>JAJFLA010000010.1 GCA_021772935.1 Gammaproteobacteria bacterium | reverse complement strand
GATGGGTGACTGATGCGCTTCCGTCCGAAGCAGCACAATGACTGAAAATCCAGGTGCGCAATCAGATCACTACCAGTAGTATAAAATGATGGCTGGCATCAGGGTTGCTTTGTGCCAGTTGACCGGAGACGGCTAATGGGTGACCCTATATAACTCCTAAGCCTCCCCAGCATTGCCCGCCGCCAAAGGCTCAAGTAAAATACCGGACGGGGTTGATCAGTCATAATACATCTAACTAAAGGGAGTCAAGGGTGAATACGGACCACGCATATACTCGAAAAATCCTAAGCGCGTTTGAACAAATAAGCCAAATTCCGCGCCCGTCCAAAAAAGAACAAAAGATCGTTGCATGGCTTATGAACTGGGCGATTGAAAATGGTCTGGAAGCAAAAACTGATGAGGCACTGAACGTTCTCATCAAGGTACCTCCATCGAGCGGTTACGAAAACTCGCAAACCCTGGTCCTACAAGGCCATATGGATATGGTTTGCGAAAAGGCGAAGGGCTTTGAGCACGATTTCGACCATGACCCCATTGAACTCATCTACACCGACGACGGCTGGCTCACCGCCAACCAGACTACGCTCGGCGCTGACAACGGTATCGCGATCGCCATGGCAATGGTGGCAGCTACAGACGACTTAATCGGCCATCCACCTTTGGAGTTGCTCTTCACCACCGATGAAGAAACCGGTCTGACGGGGGCTACATCACTTCAGCCTGGTTTCATTAAGGATAAACAACTGCTGAATATCGACTCCGAAGATGAAGGTGTCTTCACGGTCGGTTGCTCCGGTGGTGAAGATGCACGCTTGTCGCTACCTTTTTCTGCAAATGAGAGCCTGTCTGATCACAGTGCTTTCAAACTGATGGCGGGTGGTATGTCCGGCGGTCACTCCGGAATCGATATCGTTGAGCAGCGCGCCAACGCAATAAAGGTGATTTTTGACGGCATACACCGGCTTTGCCAACAAATCGATGTACGTATTTCCGCGGTCAACGGTGGCTCAGCACGCAACGCCATCCCCCGGGATGCTGAGGCCGTTCTTCTTATGCCGTCAGCCGATTTGGAGATAGCACACAGCATCATCGCTCAGTTACACAACAAGCTGAGACACAAATATCGAAAAACAGACCCCAGCCTGAGGCTAAGCCTGGTAAGCGAGAGTGGTGATCACAAGGCCGCAAGCGCAGAGACCACACGGCGTGCAATCGATACGGTTTTCGCCTACCCCCACGGTGTGGTGGAAATGTCCAGTGACATCACCGGGCTAGTGGAAACCTCCAACAACCTGGCCACGATCAAGGTGGAAAATGACAAGCTGGTTATCCTGTCAAACCAGCGTAGTTCCGACATGAACAGTTTGGCGCAGTTATGTGACCGCGTGATGTCGGTGGCCCGTCTGGCGGGCGCCACAGGCGAGACCAGTGGTGGTTATACGTCCTGGCAACCCAACATGGATTCCAAATTGCTCGCCCGTTGTCTAGAAGTATACGAAAACCGCTTTGGCAAAAAACCTGTGGTTGAAGCCATTCACGCTGGATTAGAGTGCGGCATCATCGGCGCCAAATATGATGGTATGGATATGATCTCATTTGGCCCTACGATCAAAAACCCCCATTCGCCTGACGAGAAGATCGAGATCGAATCCATCGGTAAGGTTTGGGACTTTATGGTCGCGTTATTCGAGTCCTATCAATAATTCCGGGTCAGTTTCAATCAAACAGCTCCGTTGACGTATACCCCATATAAAAAAACCGCGACTGGCTGAAGCCAGTCGCGGTCTTCCATGATGGGATCAGAACCTCTGACCGAATCGAATACCAATCGACCGTGGTCGAGTGGTCTGGGTAGTCCAGACATGTCCCGGTGGCCGTTGGAGATTTGGCAATCCACCATAGCCCGGGTCAGCAAAATCAATCTCTGCTCGCTTATCGAACAGGTTGTTGACATAAAGACTGAGCGTCCAGTTGTCTTGCTCGATACCCGCAGAGAGGTTCACCAGGGTATAAGCAGCCATTTGTCGTCGGGCGGGAACATTAAGCGTGTCCAGATCGTTCCAGCGTTTTCCAGTGTAGGCTACCGCAGTCTGGAAAAAGCCAGGCATTGAAGCAACCTTAAAATTACTCCGCCAGATGCCGCTCAATTGTATCTTCGGCACATAAGGCATGGGTGTGCCTGCCGGCGCATTTGCTGGTTCACCTGCTTCTTCGAGATCCTTCGTACGCCAGAAATTGGTTTGTAACTCAGCCTTGTTGTAAGAGCCGGCAAATGTCAGCGTGTTGTTCTCATTCATGGCCCAGCCCAGATCCCATTCCACACCCTTGGTCTGGGAGTTACCAACATTCTGTACAATGGTCAGGTTGGAAACAGTGAAGTCCAGGAAGCCAAACTGGAAATTATCCCAATCAATGACATAAACAGCACCGTTAAATCGAATTGCGCCACCAGCCAGGCTCATCTTCCAGCCAAATTCGTAGTTAGTGACAAAGTCAGGATCGTATTTAGGGATATCTTCAACACGCGCACGGTTTACGCCACCAGCCCGGAAGCCTTCGGACCATGTGATATAGAACATTTTGTCATCATCAAGGCGGTATTCGAGATTGCCTTTGAAGGCTACGTCATCGCCTTCGGCTACATCATCGAGAACTCGTGTATCGAAACAGGGAAACTGAGGTACACCACCTTCGGCTGCCGGGATTTCGACAAATTTACCATCAATAAATTGCCCGGTACAATGCCGGAGAAAACCATTAAAACCGTACAGGGAATTCTCGTACTCGAAGTATCTGGCGCCAACTGTAGCGGTTACTTTCTCATTGAAATCAAAAGCCACTTCCCCAAAAAGAGCCCGGTCCTGATCTTCACGAACCTGATACGTCTGCCAAACCGTGTGACCACCCTGGACCACCGAGGTCGCAGTAGCCGAATCAGGCACAATCCACTGTAAGTTGAACTTATGCTCCTGTTTTTGATAGAACAGCCCACCCAACCAACGCACACGTTTGTCCGCAGAAGACTGGAAGCGCAGCTCATGACTCTGGCGCGTAAAATCATTTTGCGCATCTACGTATTGCGTTCCAATCGCGCACTCGCCAGCGTCGTTGTAATAAACACAGTAACCTGGCGCGTCATAGTATTCAGGGTTGGTAAGATAGTAGGCCCAATACTCGGTATAATCACTGTAGTCGTATTCGTAGTTCTGTTGCCGATCCAGATAGGCGCCTGCATAAACGACATCGACATCTGCGACATTGCCATTCAGCGTTAACGAAGCCTGATACCAATCATCTTCGCCACTGGCAGGCCAAAGCCTGCCGGTTTCCAGATCACCAAAGAAGTCTGGGTTGTGCTCCCAATAGCCCTCGTTATCCGATTTCTGGGCCACGATCCCCGGTGTCACTGACCAATTATCGTTCAGGTCAATTTTCAGCAACGCGCGCAAACCTGTGGTTTCCAGCGTGTTGGCATCCTCCCTGACAAAAGCAGAATTATCAATTGTGTGAGCCTGTGGACCAGGAAAATGCATGGTGGTTGGAACTTGATCAATATAGCCACCCACGTCTTTGTGCCAGGCAACCAGTCTGATCGCTGCGCGGTCACCCAGTGGAAAATTCCAAAAACCGTTCAGGTTATAACCAACATCGCCACTCTTGATCGAGTTGGCCTCCAGGTCAAAGCCACCTTTGGATACACCCATCTCAGGCTTATTGGTGATGATGCGGATGGTGCCCGACTGACTGCCCTGTCCATACAGGGTGCCTTGCGGACCGGACAAGGTTTCAACACGGGCGATGTCGTACATGTGAATGTCCAGGACCTGGTTGATCGTGGTCACTGGTTGCTCGTCCAGATAATAACCGACACTGGGCATGGAAGCGGAGTGATTGCCGTCACCACCACTGGCAATACCGCGCATGTATACCTGGCCAAAGCCAGGGCCGCCGGTTGCACCACCAGTTGCGTAAGAAACTGTCGGCAGGAAGTTAATAAAATCTTCAAATGACCGGACACCCAGATTTTCCAGTTGCTCGTTACCCAGTACCTGAACTGAAACAGCGACGTCCTGAAGATTCTGTTCACGTTTTTGTGCCGTGACAAGAACCTCTTCGAGTACTGCTGAACCATCCTCCTGGGCCTGTACTGGCATCACCACTGTAGCGGCGACGGCAGAGCCCACCAAGGCCATTGAAATTGATTTGGTCAATTGATTTCGGTCGAACTTTCTCATCTGGATCTCCTGCTTTGGATTTCTGATTATTTTCCCTCAGGCTCAAGCCCGTATTGTTTTTCTAATTATGTTGTTTTGTTTTCTTGTTATTTAAATATGTTAGCTAACGGTATACTAACAGTTTCTTAACAAAAACTCCCATGACTTATGAATACTCAATTAAGCCAAGTAATGAGTGACATGACAACGCATGAAACATCATCTGAAAATACACCTATTCAACCAATAATTGTGGATAATAACAATCATGCCCATGTCCTCTAAAAGCGACAGCGGTGACCTGCAATCCGCACTCAGGAATGCGATAGGTCTGCTCGCTCACGATCCACAGCTCGCGGAAAAGCAGGCGCATGAGATTTTGCAGGTGTATCCCGATACAGCCAAGGCAAAACGGATACTGGCCTCTGCTTATCGCCTACAAAAAATGCCACAAAAAGGGCTCGATGTATTGACGCCACTGTTTGCCGAACACAGCGATTCTCCTGACTTTCTACATGAAATTGGACTCTGCCTTGGCGCAGTAGGTCGCGGTGATGAAGCGATCAGCACACTCCGCAAAGCCGTCACGATATCCCCGAAACATGCCGCTTCCTGGCAAAGCCTCGGCCATCAATTGGAAGTGGCAGGCGACAAGAAGGGTAGCCAGCACGCTTTTGAACGACATTTTGAACTTTCAACCCGTCATCCGGAGCTTGTCGAAGCCGTCAGGCTGATGCGCGATGGCAAGCTGGGCAAGGCGGAACGTCTTGTGCGCGAACTGCTTAAAAAATACCCGGTTGATGTATCCGCTATCCGGGTTCTCGCCGATATCGGCATTGAACTCGGACAGGTCAAAGACGCCAGCAATCTTCTGCAGCGATGCCTGGAGCTGGCACCTGACTTTCATGCAGCAAGACATAGCTACGCGAGAGTTCTGGTGCGTGGACAGAAACCGGAAGCTGCATTACACGAGGCTGAATTATTATTGAGCCATGAACCTAATAATCCAAATTTCCTTACCCTCAAAGCCTCTATTCTGGTTCGGATCGGTGACCACCAACAAGCGCTTGAGATTTATGAAAAAGTGCTGAAAAACTATCCCAATCAGGCTCGCGCCCAGATGAGTTATGGTCACACTTTGAAAACAGTGGGAAGACTGGATGAATCCATCGACGCCTACAGACAATGCATCCGTCTAAGCCCGGAAGTAGGTGAAGCCTACTGGAGCCTGGCCAATCTGAAAACCTTTCGTTTCGGCGATGATGATATCAAAAACATGCGCAATCAAGTCACTGCCGAAGGCGGGGATGCTGACGATCAATCACATTTGGCTTTTGCCCTTGGCAAAGCACTGGAAGATCACGCTGAATATGACGAGTCCTTCAAGTTTTACCAGCGCGGCAATGCCATCCGCCGGATTGAACACCAGCATAATCAAAAAATAAATGTCCTGGAGTCGTTACGACAGGTCAGAACGCTGAACAAAGCTTTTTTTGAACAACGCAAGGGTTGGGGTTGTCAGGCGCCGGATCCAATATTTATTGTGGGTCTGCCACGCGCCGGTTCAACATTACTCGAACAAATACTCGCAAGTCACTCACAGGTTGAGGGAACTTCGGAGCTGCAGGATATCATCGCTATTTCCCGAAAACTTGCAGGCAAATCCCGCGAAAACCCATCGGGCAAGTACCCCGAGCACCTTGCTGAAATGACAACGGAGCAATTCCGTGAACTGGGTGAGCGTTACCTGGAGACCACTCGCATTCAACGCAGCGATACACCAATTTTTATCGACAAGATGCCTAATAATTTCCGCCACATCGGATTGATTCATCTGATACTGCCAAACAGCAAGATCATTGACGCACGACGCCATCCCCTCGGCGGTTGTTTTTCGGGGTTCAAACAGCTTTTTGCCAACGGCCAGACCTTTACCTACGGACTCGAAGATATCGGCAAGTACTATCGGGACTACATCAAGTTGATGGACCACTGGGATGAGGTCTTGCCCGGTCGGGTACACCGTGTGCAATACGAGGAAATGGTAGCCGACACGGACACACAAATCCGTATACTGCTGGACTACTGCCGACTCGATTTTGAAGAACAATGCCTGCGATTTTACGAAACTGACCGGGCTGTACGAACACCCAGCTCAGAGCAGGTCCGCAAACCAATCTACAAAGACGGTCTGGAGCAATGGCGTAATTTTGAAGCGCACCTCGATCCACTCAAAGAAGCTTTGGGACCAGAAATCCGACAACGCTACTCCATAGACATTTGATCCGGGGTCGGACTCAAATGCGTTTGATGCTGTGTGATTTCCAGCTACTGCATGCCGCATTTGAATCTGACCCCTGACTGATTTATTGCTTGTAGACCTTGCCCCCTTTCATGACAAAACTGACGTTCTCCATCACAGTAATATCGTCCAGTGGATTCCGTTTAACCGCAACAATATCGGCATAAAAACCAGGGGTTATTGTACCTACATCATTGGACCAACCGAGCAAGTCTGCGGCATGAATGGTCGCCGCCTGCAGAGCCTGCATTGGTGTCATGCCATATTTGACCATATAAAAAAACTGCTTGCCATTATCACCGTGCGGGTAAACTGCACCATCGCTGCCAAAGGCCATTTTGACACCCGCCTCAAATGCCTTTTTATGATTGTCTCGTTGCAGTTGACCAATCATGCGTTCTTTTTCCAACGACTCCGGCAGCATACCTACTGATGCGCCGTGCTCCAGAATAAAAGTATCGTTGTAAATATCCATCACCAGGTAAGTTCCGTTTTTTCGGGCAAGCTTGATGCCCTCGTCATCGATCAGACTGGCATGTTCGATGGAATCGACACCTGCCCTGATTGCAGTTTTGATGCCCTCAGCACCATGAGCATGCGCCGCAACTTTACGTTCATGCATGTGTGCTTCATCAACAAGTGCTTTCATTTCTTCAAAGGTGTATTGCTGACCACCAACGCTGTCACCTTTTGATAACACGCCACCGGTGGCACAAAACTTGATCAAATCGGCTCCGTACTTAACGATTTCACGCACTTTGGCACGAATTGCCCAGGGTCCGTCTGCTATACCACCTGCACGAACACCATACTCGACCGGTAACAGGTTATTGTCACAATGACCGCCAGTCATACCGAGAGCCGGTCCCGATACACGCAAGCGCGGTCCATCGATCTCACCGGCGTTGATCGCGTCACGTAAAGCAACATCCGAATAGCCCGCTGCCCCTACATTTCGTACCGTCGTGAATCCAGCATTCAAAGTTTTCAGCGCATTGGTGACGCCAAACAGGGTTTCCCTTGGCACCGAAAACTGCAACCCTTCATAACCATGATATCGATGATCACCGGTCAGATGGGTGTGCAACTCAATCAAGCCCGGCATGACATATGCGTCTCCGAGGTCAATCAGCCTCGCATTGGGTTCAATATTGATGTCCTTGGCATCATCAACGCGCTCAATACGTTCGCCTCGAATGGTGATGACCTGGTCACGGCGTAGCTGGTCCGTTTGAACATCAATCAATGTACCTGCTCGCACGTATAACAGATCATCCGCACCGGATGTGCCAACTGACAACAAAGAAACCACGAGAACTGCTGATACTTTTAAAGATAATTGATTGAATATTGGCATGTAAATTACCTGCTAGCTTGCGTTAGACGGAACATGATAAGCCAATCTGCCAAGCCCTGACCATATTCAATGCGCCATGGTTTTGAGTAATTGGTACCAGAACGCCACGGATTCGTGGAAGTCACGAATGCCAATTCTTTCATCAAGCCCATGGGCACGCCAATCACTGGGCTTACTAAAGAGCGTACCAACACCATAAACAGGTATTCCGGCATTACGGTAAAACAAACCATCAGTAGCACCCGTGGACATTTTTGGAATCACGGCAACATCTCCCCAGCGTTCCTCAACCAGCGATTCGATGCCCTCAAGAAAAGCAGCCGGTAAATCAGAAGGTCCGCTGGCCAATCCCTGATAAATGATATTAATGCCAATATCCAGATCATTGCTCAAACGGGAAATAACCTGTTCAATTTCAATCGCTTTCGTGCCAGGTAAAATTCGACAGTTAATTGTTACGCTGG
The DNA here is from genome assembly GCA_021772935.1 of Gammaproteobacteria bacterium. Taxonomy (GTDB): domain Bacteria; phylum Pseudomonadota; class Gammaproteobacteria; order Xanthomonadales; family SZUA-36; genus SZUA-36. The sequence goes on along the minus strand of JAJFLA010000010.1, from coordinate 31,493 downwards.
CGTCACGTGGCAACGCGTTCTCTGCATGACCACCACTGAGCATGGTGGGGGTGCAAGTGGTGTGCAGCATTGCGTTAAAAGCAGGCTCGGCACTCGACAATCGTTGCGCGGCGGCATGGTCGTTTTCATCCTCTGCCAGCGTCAACATATCGCGCGCAATCTTGTCGGGATACAATGAAGCTGAACGCCGCAACTGCATTCTGGTACTGTCGTTCAGGATCACCGGAAATTGGTGCTTTGCTAATCGCGTAATGGCAACAGCCAGATTCTGAATCGCATTGTCCGGTCGCGGAAGCGAGCTGTGGCCGCCCTCATTGGTGGCAGTCAATTCATAGGTCTGGTAGAGCTTCTCACTGGTCTGTATCCAGAAAGCCTTACGCTGACCTGCTTCGTCATATTCACCGCCGCCAGCATCCGAATTGATGGCGTATTCAGCATCAATCAGATTCCGCCCTTCATTGGCGAACCACTTCGCCACGATACCCGTCGTTTCTTCATCACCGGAAATAGCCGCAACTAAATCACGGTTGGGTACCCAGCCCTCTTGTCTCAGGCGGATAAAATTACTAATGATTTGAGTAACACCAGCCTTGTTGTCTTCCGTGCCCCGGCCGACATAGTAGTTATCCTTTTTCCCAAGACTGAAGGGCGGGAAAGCCCAAGCGTCCGGTGTGGCGGTAACAACGTCAATGTGCGCGAGCAGCAGTAGTGGTCGTTTTGTGGCGATTCCACGGTAACGAACCACCATTCCGTAACGGTCGTCAGCTGGTTCGACCAGTTGGATATCTTCGTCTGGAAAACCGGCCTCAGACAAACGCTTCGCCATGGCTTGCAGCGCCTTGCTGATCTCTCCCGGACGCTCGACAGTGCTTTCAAACCCCACCAATTCACGCAGAATGTCTTCGGATAACTGCTCGTCAGTAGACAGGTCGTCAATGCCTATAGTGGTTGCAGCCAGTGGTGTAGCGAACAGGCTTATCATTGTGGTAGCCAGTATCAAAGCACTCAAGTGCTTTCTTATTAGCTTATTCCAAATCATTTTCATAGGTTACTTCCAGCTTTAGTGGCCCGAGCAAAAAAAGATACCCTGCGCAACTACGGTAAGTCCAGAAAACATGTGCTCTGAGTCTCCGCACCGGACCGGGGTCAGACTCAAATGCGTTTGGCACTGTCTGGTTGCTGGTTGCTGTTGGCCGTATTTGAATCTGACCCCTGATCATTCCCCTGAACACTGGCGACCAGTTGCCTATAACTCTCTTCCAACCTGCTGCCCGAGGTGTCTATAGTGGCATGTGACTGGGCATAAAAAGGTTCGCGGGCATCAAGGATGCGACGCAGATCAGCCATCGCATCAACGTTGCTGTCCATTGGTCTCAGATCACCTTGATCGATGACCCTTTGCATATGTTCTTCAGGTGAGGTCTTGATCCAGACGACGTGACAGGTGGTCAGCAGCACGTTGAACAAGCCAGTTTCGGAAACGATACTGCCGCCGGTTTCAATAATGCATTCGTCCAGGCGTGCCAACACATCGAATAAGGCTTTCTCTTCCAGACGACGATAGCCATCCTGCCCCGACAGGGACAGAATTTCTGCAACCGGCATACCACCCAGTGTCTCGATTTCCGTCACCAGTTGCACAAAGGGTACATCAAGGTGTTGTGCCAGGCGGCTGCCGAGGCTGGTTTTACCTGCACCCCGCATGCCAACCAATGCGATTCGACTGCAATCCTGGCGGGCGGAGAAATTTTGATATAACAATTGCAGGGCACGATGCTGATCGTCGCTATCCAGACGCTGAATCAGTTCATTGATCAGAACCTGCTCCGCGGTAACCTCATTACCACTACGCAGCAACTCACCAAGATCAGCGCGCAAGGCTTTCGCTACGCGTTGCAATAAACCAATCGATATATTGCCCTTACCCTGCTCCAATTGTGCAAGGTAACGCTCTGAAACAGCTGAATCTGCCGCAAGCATTTTACGTGTCATGCCACGACCTGCGCGAAGTGCCCTGACTTTGCAGCCAAGCTCTTGCAGCAATTCTTCAACGGTGTCTGTTTCAGTTTTTGTCATGTTGACCTAATCGGGGTCGGACTCCAATTCGCTTGGCGCCGTATGATACTTGATAACTGTGTGCCGCATTTGAATCCGATCCTTGTTAGGGCACCAACACCGGCCGCTGATCTATCTCATGCGCGTGCGATGCCGTGAACACGTCGTTGATTTGCGCCAGAGGGAACTGGCGGATAAATGGTTTCATAGAAATTTTTCCATCCAACACCAACTCCAGCGCTGGTGGGTAAAACTCGGGCAGACAGCCCCAGTTTCCGACTGCCTGGGCATGAAATGCCATCAAATTGGATAATCGAACTTCTACTTTGTCCATGGTAAAACCGACAACTGCCAATCTGGCACCGAATGTCAGCAGACCATAGGCAGTTTTTTGCCCGGCTCCGGTACCAGAGCATTCAAGTATCTTCCATTCTGTCTGGCGTAAGCCGTTTTCTTTGGCAAACGTTTTCACCGCTTTTTTTAATTCCCGACCGCTGATATCCCGTGTGTTCAGGATCAGGTCAGCACCATAATCAACAAGACTTTCAAGTTTATCCTGCACCACATCAATCGCCACAACTTTTGCACCCATTGCACTGGCAATCTGTACTGCGTAACCGCCGACACCGCCGACACCGACCACGATGGCCAGATCACCGGGCTGAATATCAAGTTGCGCCGCAGACTGGTAAGGTGTCGTGACGGCGTCTGCCAGCACCGAAACATCGGCCAGGTTAAGACCAACCGCTGACAAACGCTGCTCATCAACCGGACAAAGTCCGTGTGCAGGAACCTCGATGTGACTGGCGAAACCACCGTGCATGTCGTTGCCCGGCATCAGTTGCTTACTACAGATATTGCCCAGTCCGCGCTGACACACATCGCACTCACCACAAGGCATGACCGCGGGAATGATCACTGCTTTGTCCTGCCACGACTCGGCACCCACACCGGTGGCAATAACACGGCCGGAGATTTCATGACCCAGGGTCAACGGCAATGGATGCCGGGTACGTACGCCATCATAATAAAAGCCCAGGTCGGTATGGCAAACACCACAACCCGCTACCTCTACCAGGACCTGACCCTCACCTGGGCTATCCAGGCTGATCTCGGTTTCTGTCAACGGCTCACCAGCCGATCTCATCTCCCAACGCTTAATCTTATAACTCATTGTTTTTACTCCAACATGGCGGGTGGATCGAGATCTTCATCCCAGCCGTCGTCCGGTTTGGGGAAGCGTTCTTGCCATTGCTGCAACAACGCCACGTGTTCTTCCTCCTCTTCGACGAGCTCCAGTGCCATTTTCAGCACCTTGTCGTCACTCGTGGTTTCGGCCACATGACGAAAAAAAGCGACCGCACGTTTTTCTCCCTGCATCGCCAGTTCAATCGCATGCCAGGGCTGCATCAGGTAATGTGCGTCCTGCATCGCTCCGCCTTCCGGAGACTCACCATCATCCCACTCAAATTCCCAGGCCAACAGACTGGGTAATTGTTTACCCGTGGCAGCCTGGTTGACATTTTCTATATGTAAACCCTCAATTTTTGCAAGTTTTCGGAATAAATCAGCAACCTCATAGTTGTGGTGCGTTTCCATCTGGTCTGCAAGATCGTTAAAACGCTCAACTGCTTCTGTTTCAAGTGCAAGCGAATAGGCCAGCAACTCCTCGGTGCTGCCAATAGTACGCGCTGGATTGTTAATACTGTCACTCATAACTGGAACTCCTCATCTAGCTTGGCAACATCATCGATACTCGCTTCAAGTGTTGGCTGGTAAGCGGGCCGATTGCCCACATAAAGTATCCCGGTAAAAAGTCCTTCATCCGTCAACAAGCGACGTGCCGCCTGGGCCGGGTCAGAGGTTGCAACAACAGGCGCAGGTATCAGCATATTTTTCCACTCACGTTGTTCCGGTCGAAAGGTCACACAGGGGCTGAGTATCTGCACCAAGGAGAAACCAGGATGCCTGATCGCTTCCATAATAACTCTGGCGGTACCATTTGAATCGGCACTGGAACAGCGCGCGATAAAGTTGGCGCCGGATGCCAGCGCAATCACCAATGGCTGGAATGGATTGATACCCGTTCCACCCGGGGTGAGCTTGCCTTTTTCCCAATTCGGTTCGGTCGTCGGCGACGCCTGACCTTTGGTCATGCCATAGACCTGGTTATCCATCACGATATAGGTCATGTCGGGATTGCGTCGACAAGTATGCATAAAATGGTTGCCACCAATGGAGAATCCGTCGCCATCGCCGCCGGTTGCAATCACGGTCAGATCCGGGCGAGCCACCTTGAGCCCGGTGGCCAGCGCCAGGGCACGACCGTGCACACCATGGAAGCCATAGGTACTCAGGTAGGTCGGCATTCTCGAAGAACAACCGATGCCGGAAATGATGGCGGCATTTTCAGGCCGAATCTGCAAACCGGAAAGCGCCTTGGTAATAGAGCCAAGCACACCAAAATCACCACAACCCGGACACCAGACCGGTTTCACCCCGGATTTATATTCCTTGGGTTGTATCAGCGCACATGCACTAGGGGCCGTCATGATTGTGCACTCCATTCAGCCAACTGCTCAATAATCTCGTAAGGGCGAAACGGTAGCGGTCCGGGGCGATTAAAAACCCGGGTGTCGGCAGGTAAGTCATAGGCTGCCCGGAGATAGCGATAAAACTGTTTTGAGTGACTCTGCTCCACCACCAGGAGTTGTTCAACACCGTCAAGTGCCGCGGCCATTTCTTCGGGTCTTTCAGGCGCCAACAGACGCATGGCAATCAGGCGCACATGTTCACCCGTCTCACGCAAACGCATTAGTGCTTCCCTGACCGGTCCCGTGGTTGAGCCCCAGGTAATAACCGCTGTAGACCCCCTACCCTCCAGCTCTGCCCAGTGTTGCCCGTATTCGAATGCCGTAATCTTGCGCTCACGTTTCTCAAGTTGGGCAAGGTGATCACCAGGTAGACTCGATGGTGCGCCCGCCACGGTGTGCTCCAATCCATCGGCGGTGTATTGACCACCGGCCTGCCCAGGCACCGACATCGGTGAGACACCGGTCACCCCAACGGCATAACGGTTGTAAACCTCATCAAACTGTTCTGGCACCAGGCGTTTTGCCATAAAAGCGATATCCGCTGGTCGATTCACGATAGCTCGCGTCTGACCCAGTGACTGGTCTGATAAGACGATGGCGGCAGTCTGTAATGTTTCAGCAAGATGCACCGCCCACTGGGTCGTCAACACACAATCCGTGACTGACGTCGGCGCAAGTACCAGGTGGGGGGCATCACCGTGCAAACCATTTAGAGCAATACTAAGATCCGATTGCTCACTCTTGGTTGCGATCCCGGTAGATGGGCCACAACGCATTACATCTAATACAACGACCGGCACTTCCGAACATACGGCTAGTCCGATTGATTCCGTCATTAAAGCAAGACCAGGGCCTGAGGTTGCAGTCAATGCAGGCTTGCCACCAAACGAAGCACCAATAATCTGGTTGATTGAAGCGAGTTCGTCCTCGGCTTGCACCAACACCCCGCCCACTTTTGGCAATGAACCCGCCAGCCACTCCAGCACTTCCGTGGCCGGTGTGATGGGATAGGCAGCAACAAAACGAATACCACCCCTTACTGCACCGAGCCCAGCAGCCTCGTTACCGGTAAAACTCCAGCGTTCCCGGCTTGATCCGGTAGTAATGGGTGGCCCCTTCAAAGTAGGCAAGTCTTGTGCGGCGGCAAAACCAGCCTGCACACAGGCCCAACTGGCTTTAAGTGCATCCGGTCCTTTCGATTTCAGCATGTTCTCAAGTATTGAATATATTGAAGCCTCGGCCAGCCCGATCACTTTCGCGATGGCGCCCAGGGCAATCATATTCGGGCGACCGCCTTTTACGGTTTTTGCCAGCTTCTTCATTGGCAGGTCAAGCAATTGAGCAGGTGTGTCGGGAAGAGAGCTGCTTCTGCGTCCACCTTCTGAATCGCTGATGATGAGACTGTCTGTGCGCAACGGTATTTCAGCAACAAACCGGCCCATACTGCCTGGATCTATGGCCAACACCAGATCAAAATTGTCGTCAGGCGATTCGATCGGCTGACTCGATACGCGGATCAGTGCAGCGGCCTCCCCACCCCTGATCTGGGGTCCGGCGGAACGACCCATAAAGCCATACCAACCAGCCTCTGCAGCCGCTTCCAGCAACATATTGCCGGTGGTCATGACACCTGATCCGCCACTGCCGGTTAGTGCGATAGATAAATTCCGTCGACTCATTTCAGCACCTCTCCCTGAATATGCATTATATTACCACTTATAAGATATAAATCACTAGTTTTTTATCATAAAGCGCAGTATAGTACATCCAGCTAACCTTCTTTGTTCACTTAAATACAACGCAGGAAACGTAAAAAATGGCCACTACCGCTGAAATTTCGGCTCAAACAATCCCGGAAACACTGGTCGATCACAACCTCACCGAAGCACCCATGGATGCAGGCGTGTTGTTTGAAAAGAAGCCTGCTAAGACACCGGATGGCAATGAGGTGCCAGGGCTGTTCAATGCCTGGATCACACTCAACAACCCAAGCCAATTCAACTCCTACACCACCAATATGGTCAAAAGTGTCATCCTGGCTTTTAGGGCCGCATCAAACGCACGTGATGTTGCCTGCGTCGTCTTCACCGGTGTCGGTGACCGTGCGTTTTGTACCGGTGGTAACACCAAGGAATATGCCGAGTATTACGCCGGCAACCCGCAGGAATACCGGCAGTACATGCGTTTATTCAACGACATGGTCTCGAGCATACTGACCTGTGACAAGCCCGTGATTTGCCGGGTTAACGGCATGCGCATCGGTGGTGGGCAGGAAATCGGTATGGCTTGTGACTTCACCATTGCCCACGATCTGGCCAATTTCGGCCAGGCGGGCCCCAAACACGGTTCCGCGGCCATCGGTGGTGCTACAGATTTTCTGCCATTAATGGTCGGTGCCGAACAAGCGATGGTATCCGGCACCTTGTGTGAGCCTTTTTCTGCTCACAAAGCCTACCGCCTTGGCATTGCTTCAGGTCTCGTACCCGCTCTGAAAATCAATGACGAGTTCGTCGCCAATCCCATGGTTATTACCGACCAGTTCCTCGATGAATACGGACGCATCGTGCACGGCGAGTTCAAAACCGGTGCGGCTTTTGGCGCTGGTAAGACCATTTTCAAGCAAGGACAGGTTGACCTCAAACTGCTGGACGAGGCGGTTGACGCGATGTGTGCCAAGTTACTGCTGACCTTCCCCGACTGCATGACCAAGAGCCTTGAAGAATTACGCAAACCCAAACTGGAAGCCTGGAACCGTAACCATGAAGACTCTCGTGCCTGGCTGGCATTGAATATGATGACCGAGGCCCGCGCCGGGTTTCGTGCCTTTAATGAAGGTACACGGGAAAGCGGTCGCGAAATTGACTTTGTTGAACTACGCCAGGCACTTGCCAAGGGCACACCCTGGACTCGGGATGTTACCGATAGCCTGATGCCCGGCAAAAAGCAATGAGCCGGGAGGGCTAAACGTGACGGATTCTCCGCTTAAAGTCTGGCTTGATCGTGATGGCAGTCTGCTGAGACTACGGTTGGCAAAACCCAAGGCCAATCTGGTCGATGCCACCATGATCTCAGCCTTACACAACGCCTTGTCTGAACACGCACTCAACCCCGACATCTCTTGTGTGTTATTGGATGCAGAAGGTCCACATTTCAGCTTCGGTGCAAGCGTTGAGGAACACCTGCCCGAAGAATGTGCCGACATGCTCAGCAGCCTGCACCGCCTGATTATACAAATGCTGGAATACCCATTGCCAATCATGGTTGCCGTTCAGGGACAGTGTCTTGGTGGCGGTCTGGAAGTGGTCTGTGGTGCCAGCCAGGTATTTGCAGGCAAGGATGCAAAATTTGGTCAACCAGAAATCAAGCTGGCTGTTTTTGCACCAGCAGCATCCTGCCTGTTACCGGAACGTATCGGTCAGGCCAATGCTGAAGACCTGTTGTTTTCGGGCCGTAGTATCGCGGCCCAAGAGGCTTTTCGCATGGGTCTGGTTCAAAACGTGAGCGAAAACCCGGAACAATCTGCACTTGAATGGTTTGACCAGCATCTGGCCAAGCTGAGTGCAAGCTCATTACGATACGCTGTACAGGCTGCACGTTTGCAAAACCTGGACCGGATCAAACTGAAAATAGAATTAGTAGAAAAGCTCTATATCGAGCAATTGATGAAAACCCATGACGCCCTGGAAGGATTGACGGCATTCGTGGAAAAACGTAGTGCAAACTGGGAGAACCATTAATGTCTACCGCTGAAATTATCGCCCGCTGTAAAAGCCTTTACGATGATCTGGATTTTACCAGCGCACGTGAGTGGAAGAATGCGGACCCCAAACGCAAAGTCATCGGCTATATGCCGGTTTACGTACCCCGGGAAATTATCCACGCAGCCGGTATGCTGCCGCTCGGAATTTTAGGTGGCGGTGACCAGATGGAAGTCATTCATGGTGACGCTTATTACCAGAGTTATATTTGCCGTATACCACGCTCAACCATTGAGCTGGGTCTGACCAAAAAACTGGATTTCGTCGACGGTATGCTGTTTCCAAGCATCTGTGACGTAATACGTAACCTTTCAGGCATGTGGCAATTGATGTTCCCAGGCACTTACGTGCGTTACTTCGATGTACCACAAAACTACCAGGACAGCATCGGCGGTGAGTATTACACCGAAGAACTCAGAGAGCTCAAATCAGGTCTTGAGAAACTGGGTGGCACCACCATTACCGATGAAGCCTTGCGCGCATCGACTGCGATTTACAATGAGAATCGTCGCCTGATCAATGCGGTTTATGATTTCCGGGCAAAACAACCCTCAAAGGCACCTTCGGTTGAGGTTTACCTGCTCATGCGTGCCGGTATGGTTCTGCCCGTAGAGGAACACAATCAGGTCTTAACTGATTATCTCGAAGCCGCCGTTGTTGAAGAGCGGCCGGTCCGTGACAACTGCCGGATTGTGATCAATGGTGCATTCTGCGAACAACCACCATTAAACCTGATCCGTTCGATCGAGATGGCCGGTTGTTACATCGTCGATGACGACTATATGCTGATCAACCGATGGTTGCTGGAGGATGTCACGCTACAAGGTGATCCGCTCACCAACCTGTCCGATGCCTTTCTGCATTTTTCTGCGGACTCGGCCGCCAAGTATTGTGACCGGGCCGAAGATGTGGGCCAGTACCTGCTTTCAACCGTGAAAAAGACCGGTGCCGAAGGCGTGATTTTCACCGCGCCGAGCTTCTGTGACCCGGCATTGCTGGAACGCCCGATGCTGCAGGACCGCATGGATGAACACAGCGTGCCCCATATTTCATTCAAATACGCAGAAAACTCCGGCCAGATGCAACCCATCCGTGAACAGGCCGGTACTTTTGCTGACTCAATCAAACTCTGGAGCTAGTGCTACTAACAAGGTGATTTAATATGGCCATACCTAACCAAACAGAAGTAATTAAAGACTCGTCAATGCTGCTGCAGAAATCAATGATTGCGGACAACTACGATGAATTGACCAATACACAGGAAACCGGCAAGAAAATCTCGTCGACTTTTGTGCCAGGCAACCTTAATGAACTGGTGATGTGTTTTGACATGCTCAATAACCTGCCTGAAATCAATGCCATCAACAATGGTATGCGCAAGAAAAGTGGCGCGATGGTCATGCAGGCGGAAAAACATGGTCACTCCGAAGATGTCTGCACCTATGTAAAAGCGGATATTGGCTCAATGTCCAGGGGTAATATTGCACCGAATGGCAAACCCATGCCATCACCGGACCTGTTACTGCTGTCTTACACCGGTTGTTTCACCTTCATGAAATGGTTTGAATTGCTGCGTCATGAGTATGGATGTGAAACCGCCATGCTGCATGTCCCCTATGAGGGCGACGGTATCATCACGCAAAACATGCGCGATTACGTGGTCAAACAAATCAAGGAAGTCGTGATTCCTGCACTGGAGAGAGTCAGCGGTGTCAAATTCGATATCGATCGCCTACGTGAAAACCTGACCAACTCAGCCAAGGCTGAAGATGATTTTGTCTGGGTGCTGGAAAGCGCCAAAAACAAACCTTCCCCCATCGATGCCTATTTCGGTGGCGTGTACTATATCGGTCCTATTTTCACCGCGTTTCGCGGTACTGATAAAGCGGTTGATTATTACCAGTTGCTGCGCAAAGAAATTGAACAACGCATCGCCGAAGGCAAAGGCCCGATCACACCTGAAGGCGATATGAAAGATGAGCGTTATCGACTGGTCGTCGAAGGTCCGCCTAACTGGACCAATTTCCGTGAGTTCTGGAAAATGTTTTATGAAGACGGCGCCGTGGTGGTTGCCAGCACCTACACCAAGGTGGGTGGTGTTTATGATCTCGGCTTCCGCCATGATCCTACCAACCCGATTGAAACTCTGGCGGATTACTGTCTGGGCTGCTACACCAACCGCAACCTGTCCCAGCGTGTCGACATGCTGGAGAAATACGTCAATGAATACCAGGCAGACGGCTTGTTGATCAACTCGATCAAAAGCTGCAACAGCTTCTCTGCTGGCCAGTTGTTAATGATGCAGGAAGTCGAGAAACGAACTGGCAAACCCGGTGCATTTATCGAAACCGACCTGGTGGATCCACGTTATTTCTCGGCGGCCAACGTCAAGAACCGGCTGGAGAGCTACTTCCAGATGATCGAACAAAAACGTCAGGGCGTACGCTCGGCCGCATGAGGCCCAATAAAATGAGGAACAAAAAATGAAATGTTTTATTGGAATTGATCTCGGATCAACCACCACCAAAGCGGTCATGATGGATTCGGACGGCGAAATTCTGGGTCGTGGAATCACCAACTCGCGCTCAAATTATGATACCGCTAGCCAGGTCTCAAAACTGGAGGCTGTGGTCAGTGCGCGTCTGGAGCTTTGCCACCGTGCACTCAGCGCTGTGCCAGCCATGCATGACATGGTCGATGATCTGTTGGCAGCACTGGAGCGTAACTTTCGTCTTGAGCTTTTCCTCAATATGCTCGAGGACCTGAAGGAGACTTGTCTTCACAACGCAGCAGATTTACGTCACGCCGAGATTAGTGATCAGTTGGCAACTGCACTGAATGAGACTTTCGAACGCATGAAAACCCAGTTGTCCAAACTGTTTGCCTCGGGCGTGGAAAGGAAATCCGATTTTTTTCGCGATCTGGCGGGCTCAGTTTATATGAATGTGTCAGAAGAAGTTGCGGAGGAAGCCAAGCTGCCATTCGATGTATTAATCAATATTTATGACAAGTCCATTATCGAAACAGAGAACCGACCACCGGCTGAGGATCTGGTGTCCACATTTGCACGGGCACTGGAACGTGTCATGGACGAGCAGGACAATCTGCCGGTTGAATCACAATTGATCCGCGACCTGGTCAAAGAAAATCTCGAAATCGAGCTTGAAGAGACTTATGTTGTTGGTACCGGTTATGGTCGTGTGCGTCTGCCTTTCCCGAAAGAACACATCCGCTCTGAGATCTTGTGCCATGGGCTCGGTGCACACCTGATGTATCCCAATACCCGTACCGTACTGGATATTGGCGGCCAGGACACCAAGGGCATCCAGATCGATGATCAGGGTATCGTGGTCAATTTCCAGATGAATGATCGTTGTGCTGCCGGTTGTGGTCGTTACCTGGGTTATATTGCAGACGAAATGAATATCGGTCTGCACGAATTGGGCCCGATCGCAATGGAGTCCACCAAGGCGGTGCGTATCAATTCAACCTGCACCGTATTTGCCGGTGCAGAGCTGCGTGACCGGCTGGCGATGGGCGAGAAACGTTCCGATATTCTGGCCGGTCTACATCGCGCTATTGTATTAAGGGCCATTTCCATTATCTCCCGTTCCGGTGGTGTAACCAGCGAATTCACCTTCACCGGTGGCGTCGCCAAAAACGAGGCTGCCGTAAGGGAACTAAGACAGTTAATCAAAGAAAACTACGGCGATGTAACCATTAACATCGATCCCGATTCAATTTATACAGGTGCACTGGGTGCTGCAGAGTTTGCACGCCGTGCCGTGGAGGCTTGAGATGACAATCACAGCTGGAGTTGATCTTGGAACCGGCACAATTAAATTTGCCCTGTTCAGAGTTGAAGATGACAATATCGAGTGGCTGGCACGACGTGCTGACCGGATTCGACAGCGTGACCCGTTTGAACTGGCTGAAAAAGGTTATGACTCGGTATTGCAACAAGCCGGTCTGAGCCGCGATGATGTTCAGTATGTCGCAACCACTGGTGACGGCGAAACCATTCCGTTTCGCACCGGTCATTTTTATTCGATGACCACCCATGCCCGGGGTGCCATCTACCTGGAACCTGAGGCTCGCTCGGTTCTTGACATCGGTGCGCTGCATGGCCGCGCGGTTAGAATGGATGATCACGGGAAAGTGCTCGACTATCGCATGACCAGCCAATGTGCATCAGGTTCAGGTCAATTTCTGGAGAACATTTCACGTTACCTCGGAATTGCCCAGGATGAGATTGGAAGCCTGTCAAAACAGGCCGATGACCCCGAAGTAGTTTCCAGTATCTGCGCAGTGCTGGCAGAAACCGATGTCATTAACATGGTTTCACGCGGTATTTCAGCCTCCAACATTCTCAAGGGGATTCATCTTTCCATGGCTGGACGACTGGCAAAACTGTTGCGTGTGATCAAGGTCAAAGAAGGCGTGGCCCTGGCAACCGGTGGACTGGCACTCGATGACGGTCTGATGGCAGCATTGAACGAATCCCTACTTAGTCAGAAAATAAAAGTGGAGGCCCGGAGCCACCCGGATTCCATCTATGCCGGTGCCATCGGTGCCGCATTATGGGGTGCGTTCAGGTATGAAAAGCTCCAGCGAATGGAAGCCTTGGCAAAAGCATCTTAAAGTCCTACAGGAGAAACAAAAATGGCACTACTAATTAAAGACAACTGCGAAGTGTGTGATGCATGTGTTCTTGAATGCCCCAACGAAGCCATTGAAGAAGGCGATCCTTATGTGATTGATGCATTGCGCTGTACCGAATGTGTTGGTGAACATGAAGAACCACAATGCGAATTGGTCTGTCCGGTTGACGACTGCATCGTAGCCAACCCGGATTTCCAGGAAAGCAAAGAAGAATTGCAAATGAAATACGAGATGTTACATGACTGATATAGACTCAATCGGAACCGAATCCCTCGACACGGTGGTCGCGCTGGACACCGCTACCAACGGTAACCAACGGCGTGGTTTTTTTATCAAGCGTTTCGAAGCGCAGCAAAATCACCCACTGGCATTTATTTCGATAGGGGCCACCGAGGCCGGAGAAATGGTTGGTTTTGTCTGTTGTCACATGCTGAAAGGTGAATTTGGCAGTGACGAATTGATTGCGGTACTGGATGCGATGTCGGTCAAACCTGAAAGCCAGGGCCATGGCGTGGGACACGAACTGATGTCGCAACTGATGACCATGATTCGCGATCGTGGCGGCAAAGAACTACACACCCAGGCCGGTTGGGACCAACCTGGCCTGCTCGATTTTTTCTCTGCAACCGGGTTCAAACTAGCTAACAACTTGATCCTCGAACGTAGCACACCCGATTATACTGACCCAACCCGTACGGAACTCGATGATCTATCACACGACAAGATATTGGTGCGTTCGCTAGCCCCTGAGGATATCGACCATGTGGTGCGCATTGACGCAAAAATCACCGGACATACCCGACATGATTTTTTTCAGCGTAAATTTCAGGAAGTATTGTTTGAATCCGGCGTAAGACTGTCACTGATCGCAGAAATTGATGGTATGGTTGTTGGTTTCATGATGGCACGGGTGGATTTTGGTGAATTCGGTCGCACGGCCTCAGAAGCTGTGATTGACACGCTCGGTGTAACAAAGGCTTTTCGATCGCAACATGTTGGACACGCCCTGCTCGCTCAATTGCAAGGTAACCTGGCTACTTTGCAGGTGGAGTCAGTCCGGTCCGAAGTTGAGTGGAATAATTTTGGCCTGTTGGGGTTTCTTGAGAGTTGTGGTTTTGAACCGTCACAGCGTCTCGCCCTGTCCTGTGCGTTGGCTTAAAAACCGGCAACTCCTGACCGGGGTCAGACTCAAATGCACCTAACGCCGTATAATTACTGAAAATTGTGTGGTGCATTCGAATCTAACCCCTTACAAGGACCGAACACCGCAGACCGGGGTCAGACTCAAATGCGCATGACGCTGTATGATTACTGAAGTCTGTATGACGCATTTGAATCTGACCCCTGCCTGACACTTGACCCGGATAAAACTACGATGGCATTCACAAGTATCCTGAAAATACGCTTTGATGACGTTGACGGTGCAGGCATCGTTTATTATCCCCAGTTCTTCCATTTGTGTCACAAAGCATTTGAAGATTTCTTTGACGATGCCTCCAGTGTCTCCTACCCCAGTTTGATTAATGACCTGCGTCGGGGCTTTCCGACCGTGGCCATCAATTCGGAGTTTATGGCACCGTTGCGTTATGGCGATATCGTATTGGTAAAACTGGCCATTGAGAAGATTGGCCGCTCATCCGTCACTTTCAAATATGAAATTCGACGTAAAAAAGACGCCGAGCTGTGTTTCTCTGCACATATTACAAAAGTCTTCATGGACTTGGACAGTAACAGCGTGCTGGCGCTGCCAGATGATATGCGCACACTATTGGAGAACATCCTGTAATGCTCTGTAGGATAAACACCCACACCAGTCAAAATGACCGGGCTCACACTGAACAAGGTCAGATTCAAATGTATCTACATTTGAATCTGACCCCTGACATTCTATAGGTAGCATCAGCCATGAGTGGGTCAAAAAAAGTCCAGCTGCATCTCAATGTTAACAACGAAGATATGCACGTATTAGTTGAATCTTCCAAAACACTGCTCGAAGTACTACGTGAAGACCTGACCCTGACCGGCACAAAACACGGCTGTGAATTGGGCGAATGTGGTGCCTGCACAGTACTTAAAGACGGTAAACCAGTCCTGTCATGTTTGTTATTGGCACTTGAGTGCGAAGACGCTCAAATCGAAACCATTGAAGGTCTGGCCGATAAAGACCAGCTACATCCACTGCAATTGGCATTTGCACAACATGGTGGTTTGCAGTGCGGTTACTGCACACCGGGTATGCTAATGACAGCCAAGGCGCTGCTTGAGAATGAAGCCAGACCAACACGAGCACAAATCCGCGAAGCATTATCGGGAAATCTGTGTCGCTGCACCGGTTACCAACAAGTCATTGAATCGGTCGAAGAAGCCGCCATCACCATTGAAGAGACAGAAAATAGTGCCGCTGGGGTTAAATCGTGAGCCATCGCGAGTATTCCAGCGATACATTCAGGATCATCGGTAAGCCCCGAGTGCGTATCGACGCCTTGTCAAAGGTTACCGGTCAAACGCTTTTTGCCGATGACATCAGCTTACCGCGTATGCTGCATTGCAAGCTATTACGCTCGTCATTGCCACACGCCCTAATCGAAACAGTTGATGTTTCACGCGCCAGTGCTCACCCCGGTGTACAGCTGGTGCTAACCGGTGAGGATTTCCCGGTTGAGTATGGGATTCTGCCTGTCAGCCAGGATGAGCGCCCTTTGTGCCGCGATAAAGTTCGCTTTGTGGGTGACCCGGTCGCCGCTGTGATTGCATGCGATGAACAAACAGCCTGCGAAGCTCTATCCTTGATTGATGTTAGCTACCAGCCCCTGCCTACCATTGCGACAGTAGCCGAAGCACTTCAGGCCACCGAGGCACCGTTACAGAATTATGCTGAAGAACACAATATTCATCGTCGACTGGCTTATTCTTTCGGTGACGTCGATGAAGCACTGGCCCAAGCCGATCATGTTTTTGAAGATACTTTCTTGTATGAAGGCAATACCCACATGGCGATGGAACAGCATGCATCGGTGGCGGCCACCGACCCTGATGGCAGGGTTACGCTGTGGTCGAGCACCCAGTGTCCCCATTACGTGCATCGCGCTCTGGCCAAGGCGCTGGAGATGCCTGCTGCACATATTCGTGTGATTGCTTGTCCTAACGGTGGTGGCTTCGGTGGTAAAACCGACCCATTTAACCATGAAATCGTGGTTACCAAGGCCTCCATGCTGCTGGGCCGACCGGTAAAAATATGCCTGACACGGCAAGAAGTGTTTTATTGCCATCGTGGTCGTCACCAGGTCACGATGAAATTCCGTACCGGTGTAAACAATGACGGCAAGCTGACAGGGATGCACCTGCAAACTTTACTCGATGGCGGCGCCTACGGTTCCTATGGCATTGCAAGTACTTTCTACACTACAGCGTTACAACCGGTAACCTATCAATTACCACGTTATAGCTGGGAAGCCTGCCGGGTGTTCACCAACAAACCACCCAGTGGCCCCAAACGGGGCCATGGCACCCCGCAGCCACGTTTCGGCCAAGAGGTCCAACTGGACAAGATCGCCGAAAAACTGCAGATAGACCCGGCTAAACTAAGACTGGGAATGATCGCACCAGCCAACTCACTGACCTGCAATTTCCTCAAAGTTGGCACCATAGGATTAGCAGAATGTATTGACCGCGTAGTGAGCAGATCAGGCTGGAAGGACAAACATAAAAAACTGCCCAGGGGCCGTGGTGTAGGTCTGGCCTGCGGCGCCTATATGAGTGGCGCTGGAACCGCGATTTACTGGAATAAAATGCCGCATTCCGGCGTTCAGATCAAGCTCGACCGCAGTGGTGCAGTCACCGTTTATTGTGGCGCAACAGATGTCGGCCAGGGCTCTGATGATGTACTCGTCAGCTTGGTCACAGAAGTCCTTGGTATCGAGACCATTGATGTCAAATGTGTCACCGGCGATACCGACCTGACACCTGTTGATCTCGGCTCCTACTCCAGTCGTGTCACTCTGATGATGGGTAATGCGGCCATCGAGGCTGCAGAACGAGCACGTGATTTGATCGCCAGCGCCGTGGCTGAAAAGCTGGAGATAGCGGTTGACCATATCGGCTTTGCTGAACGTCTGGTTTTCGATGTAGAGGACCCCAATCGCAACATGACTTTCCAGCAAGCTGTCATCTGTGCCGAGGAAAAACATGGAACCATGGCCACAACTGGTTCTTATGCGCCACCCAAAAGTGCCGCGCGTTTTCCGGGCGGTGGTGTGGGACCTTCTCCCACCTACTCCTATACCGCGGCAGTGGCCGAAGTTGAAGTCGACGAAGCAAGCGGTGTTGTCGAAGTTACTCGAATCTATATTGCACACGATATCGGTCGGTCACTTAACCCGGTACAGGTAGAAGGACAGGTAATTGGCGGTGTCTACATGGGAGTCGGAGAGGCATTGATGGAAGAAAGCGGCTCACGTCGCCTGCCGCCAAAACTTTCCGATGCATTGGTACACGACAACCCCTCGATGCTCGAGTACAAAACGTTGACGATGCACGATATGCCAGAAGTATGCGTAGATATCATCGAAAACCCCGATCCTAACGGCCCCTTCGGCGCCAAGGAGGTCGGCCAGGGACCATTACTACCCATTATGCCGGCCATCGCCAATGCAATTTTTGATGCCGTTGGTGTGCGTGTAGACGAGGTACCCATCACACCGGTGAAGGTACTGAAAGCACTTGAGATGCAGGCTGCAGGGCATGATGCACGCGTGGGACCAAAAGCATTCCCGAATATTGAGTGGCCGCAAGCAATGTTTGTGTTGCCACCCTGGGAAGGTGGTGATGGCAAAGCCAGCAACAGACCCGAGCGTAAACGTGCTGCAAAGATGCACACTATGGATAAAGTCAAAGGAGCCTCTGAACAAACATGATGAGACTACCCCCTTTCCGTTATATCGCACCGACATCGGTTTCCGAGGCCGCAAAAATTCTTAAAGAAGAAGGACCGTGTGCCATGTTGGTCGCGGGCGGGACAGATTTGCTAGCCAACATGAAGCGTGGACAACAGACACCGGAAATACTAATTTCTTTAAGTAATATCAAATCATTACATGATGTTTCTAATAGTTCAGGTCTGACATTGGGTGCCGGCTTAACACTGGGCTCACTGTTGGAAAACGACTCGATCCGCGATAGCCACACAGGTCTGTGGCAGGCCGCTGGGGTGGTGGCAACACCGTTGCTCAGGAACACCGCTACCATCGGTGGCAACATTTGTCTGGACACCCGTTGCAGTTACTACAACCAGAACGAAGACTGGCGCAAAGCAATCAATAACTGCCTTAAAAAGGATGGTGATACCTGCTGGGTAGCCACAACCAGCAAAACCTGCCGCGCTGTCTCGTCAACCGATACCGCACCGGCGCTAATATCCCTCGGTGCCAGGGTGCGTCTGGTATCGGCCGATGCTGAGCGCATCGTCGAAATGAAAGACCTATACCAGGATGATGGTGCCAACTACCTGCAACGTCACTCTAACGAAGTGCTTACTGAGGTCATCCTTGAACCCCTGGTTGGCTGGCGCAGTACCTATTGGAAGCTGCGCAGACGCGGCTCCTTTGATTTCCCCATTTTATCTGTCGCTGCTGCCGTACAAACCGATGGCGGTGGAACGATTGAGGACGCACGAATTGTACTGGGTGCGGTTTCTTCCCTGCCCTTGTTATCAACAGAGGCAACAGAATTTCTGGTTGGTAAAAAACTGGACGATGACGTCATCGAAGAAACCGGGCATATTATGGCTAAACTTGCCAAACCACGTGGCAACACGGACCTCACACCCATCTGGAGGAAGAAAATGGTGCCGTCTTTTGTGAATCACGCTCTGCGTGAACTACGTGGCGATGATGTCCGGGAACTGCGGAAACGTATTGCCCACCAGGCACGTGGTTGATCAACAACGGGGGGTCACACACCCGCTCAGGGGCCAGATTCAAATGCAACAAACAGCAATCAATGAACCAGACCAAGCCAAGTGCATTTGAGTCTGACCCCGAATTTTTTGGTGCACTCGCGCATTTGAGTCTGACCCCAACCCACTCTAGAATTGACCGCATTAGAATCTGATTTCAGCGGTAAAACAGACATGCTACGTAACAAACTACCCGGTAAGGGCACCACCATATTCTCAGTCATGTCCCAGATGGCTCAGGACCATGGCGCCATCAACCTGTCACAGGGGTTTCCTGATTTCGATGGACCACCGGCTTTACGTGAACGGGTTGCTTATCACATGGGTCACGGACATAACCAATATGCACCACTGGCTGGCGTTCCTCAATTACGTGAACAGATTGCCACTAAGGTGCTGGATCTTTATGGATGTAAGATAAACCCGGATAACGAGGTGGCCGTTACACCCGGTGCGACCGAGGCGATATTCTGTGCGATCACTACGGTCGTTCATGCCGGGGATGAGGTCATTGTGTTTGACCCGGCCTACGATACCTACGAGCCCAGTGTCACACTCAACGGTGGCGTGACAAAACATATTGCCCTGCACTACCCCGACTTCAGCATAGACTGGCAACAGGTGCGTGATAGCATCAACGAGCGTACCCGTTTGCTTATACTTAACAACCCCCATAACCCGACTGGAACCGTATGGAGTGACAATGACATTCAACAATTACGCGAGGTGATTGCAGGCCGGGACATTCATTTGCTCTCCGACGAGGTGTATGAACACATTGTTTTCGATACCAAGCAACACCTGAGCTTGTTGCGTTACCCGGACCTGGCGGCGAGATCCTTTGTAATTTCATCCTTCGGCAAAACCTATCATGCAACAGGCTGGCGAGTCGGTTATTGCATTGCACCGGTGCCTATGATGGAAGAATTTCTGCGCATACACCAATTCATCAACTTCAGTACCAATACACCGATGCAATACGCCCTCGCGGATTTCCTGCATGATTGCCCACAACACCACTATGAGTTGGGCAATTTTTATCAGGAAAAACGGGACCTGTTCTGTGCACTGATGGCCTCATCACAGTTCAGCCTGATCCCTTCTGGCGGAACCTACTTCCAACTCGCTGATTACAGCGCGATCAGTGATGAAATTGACACAAAATTCGCCGCCCGGCTGACGCGGGAATACAAGGTGGCTGCGATCCCGATCTCGGTGTTTTACAAACAGCCACCGGATCAGCACGTCATTCGTTTCTGTTTCGCCAAGCACAAGGATACGTTGCGTGAAGTCGCACAAAGACTGATCAGCCTGCAGTCGCCAGAGGGCGGGTCAGATTCAAATGCAACAAACAGCAGTCAATAAACCACACCAAGCCAAGCGCATTTGAGTCTGACCCCAGCTCCGTCCCCGTTCAGGGGTCAGATTCAAATGCAACAAACAGCAATCAATCAATTACACAAGCCCAAGTGCATTTGAGTCTGACCCCAGAGCGCATAATGCAGTCCCGGCCAGCTTGCGCTATACCCTGCTTATGCGTACCCTTTTATCTTGAATCCTTGTTATGGTCGTTATTTGATACATAACCAGAATAACAAAGCACCCAGGAGACCGGTCCGTGGGTATTGGACTTCTCTTGCAGGAGACTGCCCCTATGAAACATGAAAAAAGCAGCGAACTTGGACACCTGATCGAAGTTACTGCCGAATATTTTATAGCTAAATTAAAATCAGATATCGAAGGCCTTTCTGCCGACAGAATGATCGGTATGGACAAGATTCGTATTGGTCAGGTTGGGTCATATTTAATCGTCAAGCAGTCAGATACCAAAATCCTGTGCATGGTCGAAAGCATGTGGACAGAAACCACCTCACATGATCAGGAGGTGCATAAAGTTCGTCTCACACCACTCGGTGAATTCAATAGCAGTGGGAACTTCGATCGTGGCATTAAACATTTCCCAACAGTCGGCGCGAAACTTCACGTCGTTTCCAACTGGAACCTTGAAAGAATATTCTCCGATCATAGTGAGGTGTACTACAAGGTTGGCAAACTGAGTTCTTTTGAATCAATTGATGTCTACCTCGATGCTTCCAATTTTTTCGGTCGTCATGCTGCAATCCTTGGCCAGACCGGTTCCGGCAAATCCTGGACCGTGACCAGCCTGATCCAGTCCGCGCTACGCTATATGCCCAACGCACACATTATCATCATGGATTTGCATGGTGAATATGGCGACAAACGACTCGACGCTTTGGTGACTTCACCTTTTCCAAAAAACAAGGTCCGCTGCCTGGACGCGCTCGAACTGGAAATGCCCTACTGGTTATTGACCTACGCGGACCTGGCCGAAGTATTTATAAGCCCTGACGATGAAAATGCTTCGGTACAGCTTGCATTTTTACGTGCGACGCTGAACGAGTTGAGGATCGAATCCAACAAAAGCAATGAACTGGGTCATATTACGGTTGATTCACCCGTCTATTTCTCACTCGATGATCTGTGTGAAAAATTTATTCATGCCAACCAGGAAACCATGGATTTTGGCCGTACCAAGGGCCCACTGTACGGTAAGTTTGACCAGCTTCTGGTGCGAATGCACAGCCTGATGAATGACGCTCGTTATGATTTCATGCTCAAACCAAAGCTACGCACCTCCACCGCAACCCTGGTGGACCTGATGCGCGACTTTGTCGGTCTGGGCAACCCGAAGGCCAATGTAACGGTGCTAAATCTGAGCGCAGTACCCTATGATGTCGCACCTATGGTTACAGCATTGATTGGCCGTCTGGCCTTTGAATTCAACTTCTGGAACCCAAAATGCCTGGAGTTCCCTATCTGGTTGGTCTGCGAAGAGGCACAAGAATACATCCCTCGCGAGAGTCATACACGTTACAAGGAAGCCCGTCGCACCATGGAGCATATCTCCAAAGCCGGGCGCAAATACGGCGTTGGCCTGTGTATAGTGAGCCAGCGACCCCACGAGGTTTCTGAAACCGTACTGGCACAGTGTGGCACCTTCTTATGCATGCGTATTTCTAATCCCGATGATCAGGAGTATTTACGCGCAATGGTGCCAGATACGGCGCGCGGTACTTTTTCTGCGCTCACTTCACTGGGCCGTGGAGAGGTGGTAGCCATGGGGGCCGCCGTGCCCATGCCGGTGCGTTTTCACATGAACCTGCCCAATCCGCCACCCAATTCGAGAGATGTCGACTTTGGGGAAAAATGGTCCAAGGGTGGTGACGAAATTGATGTGGAGCAACTGGTCAGCAACTGGCACAGGCAAATTCGTTAGCCCGCCTATTACCGCATATGTCTTTGCATGCTTAAGTGCTTTTAAGCCGCTTTCGTCGATGCAACATTTTCTCGGCCAGACGCGCGGCTGCACCAGGACGACTCCAGGGACACACCGCTATACAGACACCGCAACCATGAGTTTCATTAAAGTATGGAATGCACTTGTCAAAATCGACATACCACTTTTCAATACCCCGCACTAACTGTTTCTGATCCGATATGGCATCCACTGGACAACCGTTAATGCATACCTGACAGCGTGTACAAAAACCATCTGCACCAAACTCATCTGCAGTATCGGCAAGCAATGGCAGGTCTGTCACCACCGCCGATAAGCGAAAAGATGAACCATATTGCCGGTTGATGATATTGCCATGTTTACCCAACTCCCCAAAACCACAGGCCAATGCAGCCGGGGTCAGTGTCAAAGGACCGGCCCAGGGGCCTGCATGTGACACTGAATGATACCCTTGGCCACGTACCCAATTGGCAAGTTGAGCAGCAGCGCGGGCACCACGGTTGTACTGAACCGAGACTTCATGCGCGGAGGCCGTATCGGTGTCCGAGGAAGGTGCTTTTGCGAGTCTTGCGTGATCCATTTCAACACCCAGAACAATAATCCACGGCTCGGTGTCGCCACCACAATCATCGTAGGACCATTTCGGATCCATTTTTGCAATACCGACCAGATCTGCCTCGTGTCCGAGTGCAAAGTTCTTAACCCTGGCTGACCAGTTTTGCGGGCTGTCGGTTGCCACGCTGCCAGCAACCGGGTTGAGTGTCTGCGGTCCTCGGTCGCCTTCGGCGTAGACTGTTTTGAAATCCGGGACTCGGTTGAAGCGCTCCACCATCCATTTTTGAATTCCACCATGTGGAATTTCATTGGGGTTGTGCCAGTAAATTCTGGTAGGACGGCGAAACCCGGTCTCGCCGAGGCCGTTGATATCATTACCGGATTGATCAGGCATCAATGACAGTTGTTCGGGGTCGGGGTGAAATTTGTTTTTTTCCGGTTTACGCATTCAGAACTCCTGCTCAGTTACAAACCACCTACGCAATTTAAATTTTTCAATTTTACCCATGGCATTACGTGGCAATTGTGCGACAAGTTGGACCTGCCGCGGGTGCTTGAAACGGGCCAGCCTGTCATTGAACAAGGCTTTCACGCCTTCCTTGTCCAGGCCACTGTCAGCAGTGGTTACAACCAAAGCAACAGGTACTTCACCCCATCGTTCATCTGCCTGTGCAATCACCGCTGCTTCAATGATTTCAGGGTGCCCATTCAGGATCGCCTCCAACTCCGCAGGGTATATGTTTTCCCCACCAGAGATGATGAGATCAGCTTTCCGGTCTGAGATCACATAGGTGCCGTCAGCACGTTGAAAACCGATATCACTACTGTGGAACCAGCCATCGGTCAAGGCCTGCTCAGTGGCTGCCGGGTCACGCCAGTACTCCTTGAAAACGCCAGGCCCCTTGATCAGGATTTCACCGTGCTCACCAACCGGAATCTCCACACCATCATCATCGACCACACGGATCTTACAATGCGCTGCAGGTCTGCCCATAGAACCCGAAGTCGATTCAACATTCTCACAGGTCTGGTGGATAGCAACCGCACAAGTTTCAGTCGTACCATAAACCTGTAACGCGGTTACACCGCGCTGAGCCCAGGCTTCAACACAGAAATCCGGAACAAGCGTGGATCCGGTAGTGACGCTACGTAGCTGATTGACGTCCGTCTTGTTCCAGTCCGGGTGTGTGGTCAATGCACTGATCTGCGTCGGCACCAGAGCCGTGAGTGTCGGTCGGCCACTTGTGATTTGAGCCAACACCCGACCGGGTTCAAATACCTCGTGTAAGCTGATAGTCGCGCCCACTGAAAGAGCTGGCAGTGTCTGTATGTTAATTCCGCCCGCATGAAACATTGGCAGAACCATCAGGATATGGTCGGATGCAGTCATACCGTGCATAAGAACGCTGTTCCGGGCACTCCACATGAGCGCATCCTGGGTTAACACGACACCTTTGGGTTTGCCGCTTGTTCCAGAGGTATAAAGGATTAAAACCGGGTTTTCGGGTCGGTCGGTATGTATGGGAAGCATATCTTTGAGCTGGTCCTGCAATGTCTGTAAAACCGGCCATGAACCGGATTGTGTGTCAGCTTGTGGAAGCCCGTATGCATGGACCAGCGGGCAGTTTTTCAGCTGAGTAGCAATAGCAACAGCCGTCTCCACCTGGTCATCACCGACAATGAGCAGAGATACCTCTGCATCGGCCAGGATCTGCACCAGTTCCGGCACAGCCAAGCGCCAGTTAAGTGGTACCAGGATGGCACCTGTTTTAGCACATGCAAACAAGGCTTCGATAATCTTCGGGCTGTTGTTACCGAGCCAGGCAATCCGGTCACCTTTCTTAATCCCGAATTGCTGTTTCAAGACCATGGCAAGCCTGGCGATTCCATCGGCAAGTTGCGCATAACTTTGCTCACGACCACCAAAAATAATGGCAGGCTTGTTGGCAGTTAGCTTCGAGAAGTGGTCGATCCAGGTGTCCTGTTTCATTGCGGTGATATGTCCTTACCCAGACCTACAAGCTACCACCGAGCGCAACTGTAATCGATTGCCCACTGACACCACTCGATTCCTCTGAGGCCAGAAAGGCGATCATCTCGGCCACCTCAAGCGGTGTAGCAACCCTGCCTGGCGGATACAGGGCAGCACGCTCCTGCCATACTTCTTCAGCCGTGATACGGCGCTGTTCGGCCTCTGACCTGGCCGAACGTTCGGCCATCTCGGTACGCACCCAACCCGGTAAAACAGCATTTGAAGTCACACCAAATCCACCACCATCCTGGGATACCGAGCGCATCAAACCCAAGAGACCACTTTTGGAGCTGTTATACGCACACCCGGCGTGTTCAGCAGTTTGAGCAGCCGTAGAACTGGTATACACCACACGCCCATAGCCGCGCTCTACCATCCCCCTCACCACCAATTGCGACAAGTGAAACGGGCCATCCAGGTTGATCCGCATGGTCTCTTCCCAGGTTCGTCTATCCTGCTCCCAAATTACACGCTCATGGGCAGAACCAATGCCGTGATTGCAAATAAAAATGTCGATGGGCCCAAGCCGTTGCTCAGTCTCCGAAACCACCAATCTGCAGCCCTCAACCGTTCCCAGGTCGGCCGCGGTGTATTCCATGCCGGTTTTGGCCAACTCTTTTTCACTACGGGCAACACACATCACCCGGGCACCTCTTGATGTCAGCAGTTTCGCGGTTTCACGCCCGATCCCGCGGCCAGCACCTGTTACCAACGCAACCCTGCCTTCGACTCCTGCCATGGTTTTTCCTTGTATTTAATACCGCCATTATAGAGCGTAAACGAACATTCCCTATCCGCAGGGCACCATCTTTATTGCATGGTTTAAAACATGACGCAAACCTGGCCAGCAGAATATGGTGGCGATCAGGCCAGACCCACTATAGATTCAGTTCACCATTCTCATTAAACGGCAACTCACCACCCTTTCGGTAGGCCATGGCCTGTGCCGTGGCCAGCCTGCGACCGGACTGACCATCGGCTTCCAACTCGAAAACCAGGACTTCATAAAGCGCGGTTTTACGCGTCGCGTTCACCTCTTTCGCCTCTGCGATCAGATTTGCACCGGGTTTTGCTGCCGCTAGAAAATAGACACTGACCTGCTGGGCCACCGCGACTTCACCACGGGCATTACAGGCAAGCTGGAAGGCTTCATCCAGAAGCGAAAATACTGCGCCACCATGCAGCATGCCGAAGATATTCTGCATTTCAGGTGTAAATTGCATTGATACCCTGGCGTAACCGGGATTTATTTCAAGTACTTCAATCCCCAACAATTTAGGGTAAGGTTCTTTTTCACAACGCGCCCGTATTCGGGCAAGAGAATCCTCACTATCCAACATGATATCCATCACTGCTTCCGCACATAGCTAATAATCTCCTCTGAAACTTTGTTAGCCTGGACATCCTCGGCATAAAAACCACATGCGTTTCCTGCCAAAATCCTGGTACATATCGAATTGGTCATCATAGTGCGGGCCCCTTTCACCGTCAGGTCCGATAAATCCATTTTGTCCCGGCGGTGTTACCTCCCAGCCCTCAATCGAATTTTCCTTCATGACAATCATGTTGTTTTCCGTACCACGGTTTTGTTCGATAGCCGCGACCTTGAGTTCATCACTGCCTGCCTGGGGGATACCGAGAAAGTTCTTGTTGGAAAATGGTCTTGTCGCCACCGGCAGGCGATAGGCTGTTATTGCATTGCCCTGCTCCGCCACCAACTGATCAATTGTTTGGTAAAGTGCCTGAATGATCACGGCAGACACCGGCATACCGTTGAGAAGATCGTAGTCGCCCCTGCCGGAGAGCGATTCGATCACCGCTTTCATACCAGCCTGGATGTTGGTACCGGCACTGCTTGGTTTATCCACAGTCGGATAACCAACACTCGAAAACAGCCCAAAAACTTCTCCAAGATCATCAGCAAGCACGTTTTTGAGCAACACACCTGTAAAAGTGCGGAAAATTGCGGTCGCAGCGCCGTCGTAGTATCCGTCATTGTTTTTATCCAGCGATTGCCGGTTCCAGTTTTGCAGTATCCCATTCAGCTCACGCAA
This sequence comes from Gammaproteobacteria bacterium, assembly GCA_021772935.1. Taxonomy (GTDB): domain Bacteria; phylum Pseudomonadota; class Gammaproteobacteria; order Xanthomonadales; family SZUA-36; genus SZUA-36. The sequence goes on along the minus strand of JAJFLA010000010.1, from coordinate 4,511 downwards.
GGCTTCATCTTTGTGTTCCAGCACGGCGCTATTAATCATTGGTAACAAATAGGCTGCGTGAACATCAGCATAGGAGCTCTTCGTTAACAGAGCCCAGGCTTCGTTATCCGTAAATGTGTCGCGACCGACAAGCGCATCATGCAAGATATCGATTCGGTCGGCCTCCGACCAACTGTAAAAAAAGAAATCCGGATTCATGACACCCTGTCCCGGTTTGTTGTTCCAGTTGGCTACAAAGTCGGACTGTGGGTTTTTTACATGCGGGTTTGCCAGTTCAACCGGCATACGGCCACCCCAGTCCATGCTGCCATCCCCGGTTACCGGAAAACGATTATCATGACCGGCAGCCCTTTGTGGATATTGTCCACCAAAGAAGTAACCAATATTCCCGTGGACATCCGCAAAATACATATTGACGTTAATCGCCGACTTCGCAGCCTCAACTTTCCACGTTTCAAAGTCATCTGCCCGTGTGGCTGCGACCCACGCCAACAAGGTATCAAGTTCACCACCATCCCAGGCCCTGTGTTTTGCATAAGCAACACCGTTTTTAACATCGTCTTGCAGGATGGGGCCATGGACGGATCGATATACATCCAGCTCAATGGATTCGGCACCACGAATATGGATGACTTCAACACGATGCTGAAAATCCCGGTATTCACCCCGATAAAAATACTGCTTTGAATTCTCTGGATTAAGCTGCTCGGCATAGATGTCAACAATGTCACCACCGGCCCAGGTGCTACCCCAGGTAATCGATTGATTATGACCAAACATAATCATCGGATAAGCAAAAGGTGTATTGCCAACGGCATCAATGCCGGCTCCATGCATACCGACAGAGTACACATAAGCCGGGTTGAACCAGCCAAACTGCGGTCCATTAACAAGGATGGAGCTAGCGCCCTCCACCTTGTCTTTGCCAAGCACATACACATTACTGAAGCCGGTGCTTGCCGGTGCCGAAAACGCCAGCTGATTCGCTACATGATTGACCGTGGCAGCCCGTGCCTGAGGTATCACAGCAAGATTATCCGGTACCGGCGCCGACCAGTCTGCGCGGGCAATGGTCGTCGGTGCATTATCTGTGAAACGGGGATTCAGCAGATCGAATAGTTGCCTGGCCTGGTCCTCGCCGTGCTGGGCGACAAGCGACTGGTATATCTTAAGATTATCCAGTTCCGTGTTGAAATCACCATAGCGGTTCGCCATGGTGCCGATAAAAATCATTGCAACGTCATACGCTGACCATTCACCGGGTTCAAAGCCGTTGTCGATAAACTGTTTTGGCATCCGTTTACCGGGCCTGGCACGAACTGCTTCAAGCCAGGCATTCATACCGGCGGCAAAACCGACAAAAATATCCCTGTCCTTTTCAGTAAGTGCCCCCATTTGCCGGTGAATAGAGGCGGGTTCAAATATCTTACGGGCTTCCTTATCGTAGTCCAGGTACTGCGTACCCAGCACTTCGGCAACCGTACCCTGTGTGCTGCGGCGGGTCATTTCCATCTGGAACAAGCGGTCCTGGGCAACAGAATAGCCATACCCAAAATACAGCCCATAAATATCATTGGCATATATATGAGGGACACCAAAATTGTCTCTGACAACGTGAACCTGTGACAGATTCCTCGGTGGATCAACCACACAGGCCGATAGCAACATTGCCAACATGGCGACGAATAATTTATGCATACCGCACCTCAAAAAAAGGGCGCACATTGGCGCCCTTCTTATGTATTGCTCATAACCCGGTGTACGGTCAACCTTGAAACATAAGGTCAGTGTTCACCAGAACTATCGCGATGACGCTAATTTCTGCCATCACATTCTAATATACCATGGTCGCAGAGATACCAAATGTGATCGGATCACTCCAGACACCAATCGAGCCGGGACCGATTCGATAGGAATGAGTAATATAGCGCTCATCGGTCAGGTTCTTACCCCACAAGACCAGTTGGTACCTGCCCTCTGAGGATGTCCAGGTAACACTCGCGTCAAGCAACTTGGCTTGTTCGATGATCGTCTCGGTGAGCGTTGGATAATCATTGAACTGATCATCAACAAAGGCGTATTGAGCCCTAAAATCAACCTCGCCGGAACCGGTTGCCATACTATAATCCAGAACCACACTATAGGAGTTCTTCGGTGACTGACGTAAAGGCAACCCGGAAAAATCCTGGGGACCGGTTGCTGTATTTAGCGTCAGCCCATCAATTTCTGTATCGAGGTAAGCGTAGTATCCGGAAATTGAGAAGTTTTCGGTTGCCCTCCAAAGATAATCAACTTCCACACCGAAAATGTCCGCACTGCCAACATTGGTCGTCTGGAAGGTGCCAAAAGCTGAACCGGGAACGGGGCCAAACCGAACAACCTGCAGATCCGTGTAATCCATAAAGAAAACTGAGGCATTAATGCGCAGAGTTTTGTTTGCGAAATCACCTTTGAACCCCAGTTCATAATTGACTACATCTTCGGGATTAACCGGGTTGGTCGCAGCGGATGCAACGCCCTGTGACCCGGCGAATCCACCCGATTTATAACCCGTTGATATTGTAGCAAAATATGTCAGGTCATCATTCGCCCGGAATTGCGCTGATAGCATCGGTGAAAAGTCTGTCCAGGAATCTGAGGCGGGTAACTCAAACACCTCTGCGATAATTCTCAAGCTCGAACCCACACCCCCACAAGGCGCGAAGTTAGGGAATCCAGCGGCTGCCTTTACCTCTTCGCTCAGGCCACAGTTGACAGCAGTGGCGATATAATCACGTTCATCCTTCGTAAAACGCCCACCACCTGTCAGTGTCCAACGATCATTCAGGTGCCAATTGGCCTGTCCATAAGCTGCATAACTTGTGGTCTCATTCTGAGTACGAGTGTATTCGTTACCGACCGTGACTTGCCCGGTCGCTACCGTATTTCTATCGAGTTTGAATTCTTCTACACGATCTGTATCTTCCGTGAAGTAATACAAACCAGCCACGTAATCGAAGTTTCCGCCAGTATCAGAGCTCCAACGTAATTCCTGGGAGACGGTATCGATTGCTTCGTCAATAGCGTCATTGACATCGACACCATAAACCCCGGCAGCCAAATCAAAGCCACCGCCGGCAGGTGCACCGATCGATTCCATATTAAAGTTGGATTCGGTGTCGCGCAAACCCGTGATAGTCGTCAGGACACCTTTATCGAACTCTATGTCGCCCTGTAAGCTGATGCCTGAACTTTCACGCCTTGAGAACCCATCGATTGGCGATGCGTTCGTTCCGGGCTGACCAGCACCCAGAGCAATAGCTGTCCCAACATAATCGAAATTTCCGTTTGCAATGGGTGCACGCCCCATGGCATCTCTATCGTCATCCATGTAATCTGCGGATAACAGCCATTTTGATGTATCCAGGCTCAGCTGCAACTGCCCCCTCACAGATGAATAATCCTCATCCTGAACATCTTTATTCAAAAGCGTATTGCGGACGAAGCCATCATGTTCGCGATGATTAAACACCAGCTTGCCGGCCAGGTTTTCGCTTAGTGGGCCAGTAACAAGACCCTGGTACCTCAGGATACCTTCGTTACCTACCGTCAACGCAACTTTTGCACCAAACTCATCTGCCGGTTTTGAAGTCACGACGTTTATGGCACCGGCGATCGCATTACGCCCAAACAAAGTGCCCTGAGGGCCTTTCAGTACTTCGACGCGCTCCAAGTCAAACATATCAAAATTGATGCCCGCCTGTCGCCCGATATAGACACCGTCGAGAAACAGCGCGACCGAATTATCAAGTCCGGCACCATCATCCGCGGAAGTGATACCGCGAATCGAAATGAGTACCTGACCTGGTGCAAACTCTGCATAAGCCATGCCGGGGACATTCAGCGCAATGGTTGTTCCATCAAAAATTCCAGCGGCTTCCAGTTGAGCCGAACCAAGTGCCGTAATCGCTATTGGCACATCCTGAATATTCTGTTCTCTGTGTTGGGCGGTAACAATAACCTCTTCAAGTTCCTGGGCAATTGCTGTACCTACGATGGCACTACCCATTAGAAGACCCAGACCCCATTTCAAAACTCTATTTTTTGTGCTCATTAATAATGTCCTCAAAAGTAGATCGTTCATGACTAGACAAGACCACTGTAATATTACTTTATACCTAAACTATTTCGCTTTACAACTGCCGGAGAAGTTTTATTTTTTTAAAAGTCGTCAGAGCGTTGGCAATGGACACATAAATTATTGGTTTACAGTAAAGCGATACAATATAAAAGTATAATTTCTTGAGTTTGTAATACTAATGAATTGATAACGACCCCGATGTCCACACAAAAGAGGACAGTTGGAACCCGGTCGCTTCCGCGTAGAGTGATTTAGTGCGGCGGCCTGCCCTGGAAAGCAATGATGCTCTCCAGTGTCTTGGCCACGCCAAGCAGGTGGCGATCCGTCTGCTCCGGCCCATCGATTTCCATACCCACCGGAAGACCCGATGCGGTCAAACCCGCAGGCAGAC
>JAJFLA010000009.1 GCA_021772935.1 Gammaproteobacteria bacterium | reverse complement strand
GCTAAAGCAAATTGAAACAATAAAAATTTAAGAAAACGATCTGAAACACTGGCTTCAAGGTTCATGCAAATATATACTTTGCGCCTCGCAAATCCTGCCGGAGTGGCGAAATTGGTAGACGCGCTGGATTCAAAATCCAGTTTTGGTAACAAAGTGTCGGTTCGAGTCCGACCTCCGGCACCATTCAATTGACCCCCATATTTTAAACGGTTAGTTGATCCATTTATTTTGGTCTACTACCATTCGGACTTACTTGTTCGGCAGATTTTGTGTTTCTCATTATTGATTTTTTCAACTTTTTATATATAATGAGAAACACTATGCCAGCCAAAAACCCCAAAATAACAAGAGAAGTCGCCCACCGACTGAACGTCCTGGGCGAGCGCATCCGCGCGCGGCGGAAAAACCTGAAACTCAATGCCACCGTGGCGGCCGAGGCTGCAGGCATGTCGCGCATCACTTGGTACCGGATTGAGAAAGGTGAGCCGACAGTAACGATGGGCGCCTGGTTCAATGCCGCGACGGTGTTGGGCCTGACCCTGGACATTCCGGAAACCGATATCGCAGGAACGGACAGGTGCGACTGGATTCCGGCCCGCATTCGCCTGGCGGATTACCCCGAACTGCAAAAACTCGCTTGGCACGTACACGGTACAGACGTTCTGAGTGCCCGCGAAGCCATGGATATTTACGAGCGTAATCAACGCCACCTCGACGAGGACACCATGACTCCTGAAGAGGCACAGTTACTCGATGCCTTACGCATCGCGTTCGGCCTTCCTGGAAAAGCAAAGTAGCACCATGTTTAAACGTCTCCACCACCAGGCCATTGCCCAGGTACTGCATGCCCTGGATGCTGATCTGCTCAGAAAGCATGACTGCCTGTTCGGGGGCGGAACTGTGATTGCCATGCGCTATGGTGAATACCGGGAATCGGTAGACATCGACTTCCTGGTGTCGTCGGCAACAGGCTATCGTGAACTACGCCAGTTGGCGGGCGCCGGGCTGGGGCCACTGTTCAGGGACAGTAATTTGCCCTTTGCGCCACTTCGGGAAGTACGGACTGACCAATACGGCATCCGGTCCATGCTAAAAGTAGTGGGCCGGGACATCAAGTTTGAAATAGTTCGGGAAGGCCGGATAGAACTGGAAACACCCGGGCTGGATGACATGGTCTGTGGGGTTTCCACCCTGCCCCCTCTGGACATGGCCACCAGCAAGCTGCTTGCCAACTCCGACCGCTGGTACGATGACGGAGCATTTAGCAGGGACTTAATTGACCTGGCGATGATGAATTCGAACAGGGAAATGCTTGAGGTTGCTGTGTGCAAGGCGCAGGGAGCCTACGGCAACGCGATCCTGCAGGACCTGGCCAAAGCCATTGACCGGGTGGAAGAACGCAGCGGTTGGCTGGAGCGCTGCATGGAAGCCATGGCGATGGACATCCCAAAGGCCGTTTTGTGGAAATACATTCGCCACCTGAAAAAAATCCTGTGAATACTTGCCAATCACCCGCTCAATCAGCTGGATGCGATGAGTAAACTTGCAAATATCTTGCAAAGCCCGGATTCACACCTACAACCCACTGATGTTAAATCAGTTTTCTACACGCACTTATTTCAAAATCCAGTTTTGGTAACAAAGTGTCGGTTCGAGTCCAACCTCCGGCACCATAATTTCCCGGTTTTCAACATGCTTACAAAACACGTGGCGTAGTGACGGCGTAGTCATTTTAAAAAAACACGCTCGATTTACGCTGTTCTTGTAAGCCGAAACAAGGGAATTACAATGAAATTCTTACTCGCTTTAATAGTCACCCTTCTCATTTCCACAGGCGCCGTACAAGCCAAAGAATGTTGCAGGCAAACACTTGCACTTGGCGGAAGGCAAGATCGTTAGAGGCAAATCAACCAGTGGCGGGGGTGGAATTAGTGGCTCAGTTTCTTGGCTTATGGCTTCCCGTAGGACCTCTTCAAATTATGCATAGCCTATGGTTATAAACCATAGGCTATGCAACACTATCTTGCGGTTTAGTCTTGACAACCAAGGCCCTCTACCACTGCCAGACGGTCAAGATGAAACGACCCGGAACCAAACCTGACAAGACCAGACTCATAAGTAAACTGCCCACCCAGGCAGCCTAGTAACTGAACACTCACAGTTCCCCAGCTATGTAGCGTCTCTGTATCCACATCCGCCCCACTACCTGGAATAAGTATTCCTACCGGCAGGATGTATGCCTCTGCGGTGATCACATCACTCTCTCGATTACCCATGGCCCAAATCCATGCCTGATTACCATCCAGGTCAAATGTGTTCCAGAAGACAACATACACGTTTGGACTCACTTCTTGAATCGTGACGTAGTGACCATCCGAATTCACCGAGTAAAATACGCCGTTTGCGCCACCTGCAAACAGCGGTTGCCCTCCTGAGGCTTCAAAGGCGCCAATATCACATAAAGCTAAGCCATCTTGATTGGCACCCTGAGGACGAGTTGAGCTAACTGCATCCTTCCCGGGACAGCTAAATGTAGGGTCTTTTACACCATCCAATGCAGGACTGCCTCGCGGCAATATAACCTTAACCCCGCCATCCGAAGCTAAACGAAACTTTAACGCGCCGGGTGAAACCCCAACTAGATCGTTCGTGCTCGGTCCGGTTGGTCCACCTGTACAGGCATCATCAGTGAAAAGATTGAATCCCTCACTTATGATCGGACTGGCTACCAAGGGGCATTCCATATCAACGATCATGGACCCAGCTATTCTTGTTTCAGGTGTAAGTCCCCCAATGCCAAAAATCTCCGCCGCCAAGGCTCGAACACGTGACAAACTCCCTGTGGGTTCGGATTCCAAAATCAACGTTGAGAAACGCAATTCCAGCTTCCCGATTGCAAAGTTTCTGATATAGGGACCTTCAGGGCTGACTGATATTGCGTCATAACCCTTTCCATCAACAATCAACAGATTCTGCAGTCGAGCTATACCAGAATTATGAATCGCGATAGAACTTAGACCAATTCCTTCCGAATTAACACTAATTGATACATCAATAATTCGTACGCGGTCGAGATCAAGTCGACCCCAATTTGAAAAAATGCCGCCCAAGATCGGAACAGTTGATCGCGCGTGAATGCGTTCGAAGCGTAAATCGCGCGCTTTCAGCAAACCTCCACCACGAACGGTAATCAAACCATCGCCGCTATCTACTGAATCGTCTTCTCCGCTGTCGAAATCCCGGACTACTATATCTGAGAGTTCTAAAGACCCTTGCTCCAATACAACAAAAAGGGGACCAAAGCTTTGATCACCTTCACCTACAAGATGTGCTCCCTCTCCCTGAATGATGATATGGGCTGAAATAGGTTCTGGAGCACTGCTTGACAGATTAAGCTTGTAATCAGCATGACTATCCAAGTGTATGATCGTAACTTCCGACGATTGATTTGCAAGCCTGATTGCATCCAGTAAAGCACCAGAGTCTCCCGCCGGCACGTTTATCGTGTCAGCATATAAAGGAGACGCTGACCACATGGTTCCCAACATTAAAAGCAGCGCGCCAGCGAACTGGAAAAACATGGGGCGGCGACTGGATTTATTACTTGTTGGCAAGCTGTGCATTGGTTCTCCCCAGGTAACTGCCATCTATTTGGTCAGGTCTAGGATCAACCGTCAATCCAACCAGAATATCAGACAGCATATAGCCCAATGTCTGAACCGTGGCTGAACACCACCAGATCATTTAACCATTCTCTTTCGATAGCTGTGCTTCCCGGATTATTCGGGCCGCTTCAATGAGTTCATCCTTGTCATGAAGTGTCTTGAAGGAATTCGATATCAGCTGCAATGTGGGCGTTTGCTTTTGCTAGTAATACCTGTGTGATTAAAGTGTGGTTGGCAGCATGGAGACAAAAAAGATTGAGAACGCCATCGTTCTCATCATAACTTTTAAGTGTTCCCGGATATGGTCTTTCTCGAATTCGGTTGAATCCAGCGATGCCAACGCACTTTGCCTCAAACTACGGCGGTCTGGAATGTGAAGCAACTTATTGGTGAACATGTTTCCGGCAGCTACCAAACGAAAGCGGAAACGAAATGGATGGAGTAATTGTATTAGTAATAGATCCCAACGATGCTCGTGATTGGGTTCGACCGAAAACACATACATCCGACGTGTATGTCTTAATACCGATTAATTCATATGGCTATATGCTGAATATGGAAGTGACCTTTGGCACCATTTCTTTGATAACAAACCACACATCAGTGTGGCTGAGCTTAGACTGTGGGCCAGAAACCTTAGCTTGAAGTGCTGCTTAGCGGGTTCAATCAGGAGTATGATGTAGCACAAAACCATACACCCAAAGCAGCATAAACATTATGAAAAATATCTTTTTGCTAGCAATATCACGATCATTTTATTGGGTTTGATGGTAAATAGGTCCATGCTGGAACCAACACAATCGGAAATTTCTTAATGCAAAATAGTCCGCTCGTACTTGTTAACCGCATCCTTTCAATAATATTGACCAGCTATGCCCTGTTTGGATTTAGCAATACGTCCCTGGCCTGGGGGCCGGACGGGCATAGTACGATCGGTATTCTGGCAGTCAAGCAACTCCAGCCAGATGCCCGGCATGAGCTGGAAAGTGTATTCGGCCCGCTGAATGCAAAAGCCATGGTCAAGGCATGCAATTGGCCCGATGCCGTGCGCGAGACCGAAGAATGGGATTGGAGTGCCCCCTTCCACTACATCAATATCCCGCGTGGTGATTTTGTTTACCAGCAGTCACGCGATTGCCCACAGCAACAATGCACAACACAAGCAATCAAACGCTATGCTGCCGAGCTGGCTGATCGTCAGGCCGCCAAACAGCAACGCTGGCAGGCCTTTGCCTGGCTTTGCCACCTGGTGGGTGATCTGCATCAACCACTTCACGCCGGCTATGCCGATGATCGCGGCGGCAATAACTTTGATATTGTTTTCGACGGTGAGGCCATGAACCTGCACGGGTTTTGGGATTCTGTGCTGATCAGACAACATACACGCAGCCATCGAAAGCTGGTCAGGCTGTTGAGTAAACCTAAGCCTGGGCCGACAGGTTTGGATTGGTCAGAAGAAATGGTCAATAACTGGACCAATGAATCGCATACGTTGACCAGGCAGTCGCTCTACCCTGCCAACATCAATATCACTGAAGCTTATGAAAAACAAAGCTGGGAACTGGTGCAACAAAGAATACGTTTGGCAGCTTCCCGTCTTGCTTTGATCATCAATTCAGAGTTGTCAAACGGGAATTAAAACCACCTGTAAAACAGGTCTATACCCAAAATGTCAGAGATCGCGTGCAATGCGAATGCCAACTACCGGGCCATAGGTTTCAGCTTTGGCAGAAATGCGGAACGCTGCTCGAGTCTGCCTGGGTGAACTGGCCCAATAGCCACCCCGCGCAACCCGGCGCTCGCAACCAGGGTTAATCCAGGCCGAGCCATCGACCGGTGCTTTGATGTAATTGTGGTGCCAGCAGTCCTCCGTCCATTCGCTGACATTACCCGTAATATCATAAACACCCATTGGATGAACCTTTTTATCATTAACGATAGAGCCGGCAGGTGCCGGGCCCCAATGGCCATCACCATATTTTTTGAAGCCCGTGGTCCATTGACGCTTATTGGGTGAATTATCACGGTCGCCCGTCAGGTTTTCTACCACTTCAGATGGCGAGCCGTCACCCCACCAGTAAGCACCCTTTCCACCTGCGCTGGCCACGTATTCATATTCAGCCTCGGAAGGTAGCCGGTAACCCTTGCCGGTTTCACGTGCCAACCACTGAACATAAGCCAGCGCATCATGTACATTGACATGCAAAACAGGTTTGTCGGGGTTAGCTTTTTTACCCTTGTAGTCATATTCCCAGTTAACGCCTTCACGGTTGTTGAGTCGTCCAGCAGCTTCGTCGTAGATGCTTGAGCGGCCACTTTGCTCTGCTGCAGTCTGGTAGCCTGTATGTTCGATAAACAATCGAAACTCAGCAACCGTCACCTCCCTGACACCCAGACCGAACCCTTTCTCAATCGTCACCCTATGCTGAGGTTTTTCATTATCATAACCATCATCAGAACCCATCAAAAAGCTGCCTGCTGCAATAATCACTATTTCTGGTGCTTTGCCGCCTATTCGCACTAACTTGTCACTGATGATTTGACCCGGCTCAAAGCCACCATAGAACCGTGCCTCCTTAAGCCGTGCCCGTAAAAACTCGACCCGGGCTTGCTGGCCGCCAAGCGCAATCAGGTCGATAATATTAAAGTCAGCCAGGATGAAATCCCCTGAATCCATAGCGACAATGGCTTTCTGCTCCAGTTCAGCGGCATGTTCCTGTTCGATTTTAGCCACCTCATTACGTGCTTCTTCAACCCGTTTCTGGTCTTCGCGAACAACCGCTGCCTGCGACAACCAGGCAGTCGCGGTTTCAAAATCAAGCTCCCGGGCAGATTCCAGTGCCGATTCGATTAGAACGTCCTGCACCCTTGCCAACGCCTGTTGAACCAACCGGTTTTGCGGGTCTTTGTCGAAAGCCTGGTTAAAATAATAAAGTGCATTACTGTTTTCTGGTTGCACAATGCGCTGGTGTTCCAGCGCTGTGTTTCCCGCCATCAGCAATTCACTGACTTCATTGATGATTTGAAGACGAGCATTCGCGCTACTTAAGCCATCAAGACCAGGATTAATTGACTGAATCAGTGGCAACAACTGTCTGGCCTGCTCAATAAAACCAGCGTCCATCATGCTGTTTGCCTGAGCCAGAACATCAGTCAAAAGAGCATTCAACTGTGCCAATATTTCAGTATCCCCCGGATTTGTTGCCAGCGTAGATAACAGTTGCCGTAGTCTCTGATTTTGATCCTCATCCAGCAGTACGAACCCACCATTATCCGGCGAGATCACCGGCGCCGCCCTGGGCAAAGCCAGATCCATCTGCCATTCATCCGTAGTAACTTCACCCAAACGTTCAATACGACGCTTATCCGGGCTTTCGCTTGATTCAGTCGAGGCTGATCTGGACGACTCTATTGTCTTCGCTTGCTGCTGAGCTGATGAATGTGACATGCACACAAATGCACTGAACAAAATCAGCCAATATGGGGCTTTGAAAGTATTTCTATCGGCAAACATATAATTTCTCTTGCCTGAAGCCTCCGTCATGTTTAAGGTCTCTTCAACACAATCACCGTACCCTTGCGCAGCCTGCAACCTTAACCCAGAAGCCCGGTAACGACAAGTACAAGAAAACACAATAAAATCCTGAACAAACAACCAATAACCATCGGTTTAAAAAGAGAATTATCAGACTCCGAATGATCACTCAAAGCGAAATTAATAAAGCGCTCGCCGCCGCCGACCAACCCATCATGATTGAGTCTGCCTCACAGTTTCAACAAGCTGTTAAGAACTGGCGCAAGTGTAAAGTTATTGGTATTGACACGGAATTTGTCCGTGAAAGAACCTGGCGTGCCGATCTTGGGCTGATACAACTATCAGATGGCAAAAGCGTATGGTTGCTCGACCCATTGCAAACGGGCCCACTTCAACCGCTATCTACATTACTTGAAGATCGATCCATCATTAAGATTCTGCATGCACCATCCGAAGATCTTGATGTCTTGTTGTACCACACAGGTACAGTGCCGACACCTATGTTTGATACACAAACTGCATGCACCATGCTAGGTCAGTCTTTGCAAATGGGGTATCACAAAACAGTCGATTGGCTGCTTAATATTACCGTAGATAAGGGTGAGACCCGCTCAAATTGGTGTAAACGGCCATTACGTCCAGCCCAATTACATTATGCAGCGCTGGACGTTTGCCTGTTACCGATGATGCAGCGGCAGTTAAGTACGCGTCTGCAAGCACTCGGCAGAGATGGATGGCTGATAGAAGACTGTGAACGGTTACTGAATAAGGCGAAAACACCGGCAGATCCCGCGCAAGCCTGGAAAAGAATCAATGGTTATGGTCGACTCGACGGCAGCGCACTGGCAATCCTGCAAAAACTCGCCAACTGGCGCGACGAAGAAGCTGAACGACGTAACCTCGCCCGGGGTTTTGTCATCAAGGACAATGATTTGCTGACCATTGCCACACAAAAGCCAGCTAGTTTGTCCGCCTTATCCGGCTTAGATATCTGGCACCCAAAAGCAATACAGCGTTACGGACCAGACCTGATCACACACATTGATGAAGTCCTTCAAGCGGGTTTAACAGCCGAGGCCACCGAAAACCTGCAAACGAAATATCGCAAGTTGCTAAACAACATGCAAAAGGTAGTGCGGGAAAAAGCAATCGAACTATCTGTCGAACCTGCCCTGCTCGCATCCAAACGTGATTTGGAAAGCCTGATCCTTGCAACAGACAGTGAACCATTACCTGAACGATTCCAGGGCTGGAGAAAAAATATCATCAGCAGCGAGTTGCTGGCACTGAAGGATGAATTCTCATGATCAGATTCCTCTGCTGCAGTTTGCTCTTGCTTTCGCTGAGCTGTGCAGACAACAGCTTCGCCCAGGCCTTGCCTGCAACTGACATCTGGCTGCTCAAGATAGAAAATGGGCTGCCAGGTGGACCAGTCAAGATCAGCACAGGGGCTGGCTACAACAATCAGCCGCACTTTTCCGAGAATGGTTCGGTCATTTACTACACCCGCGAAGACACAGAAAATAAAGCCGTCGTACAGACAGACATAGCTGCTTTCGATGTAGAAACCGCGACCACTGCCATACTGAATCACACCACTGAGAGCGAATATTCACCCACCCCGATTCCCGGCCGTAAGGCCTTGTCGGTCATCCAGGTTGAAGCAGACGAGAAACAACGTCTTTGGGCCATCGACATGCTTAACGGTAATATGGATTTGCTGTTAGCGGATGTGGAACCGGTTGGCTACCATGCCTGGATCAATGATCAGGAAGTTGCCATGTTTATCCTTGGCGAGAGCTTCACCTTGCAGACCGCCAGCTTGCGTACCAGTGGCAGTCGCGTGGTCGCTGACAATATCGGGCGCAGCATACGTCAACATCCTGTCTCCAGCGAAGTGCTGTTTGTAGACAAGAACAGCGAGCCATGGCAGATCGCCGCCTTTAATCATGAAACTATGGCCATCAGAGCGATAATGCCACTATTCCCGAACAGCGAGGATTTCACCGTAGACGCAAAGGGTGACTATTGGACCGGTAATGGCAGTAAGCTTTATAAACGCTCACCCGGTGATAGCAGGTGGCAACTCACGGCAGATCTTAGAAGCAATGGTGTAAATCACATCAGCCGTCTGGCGGTCCACCTGGAAAGTAAACAAATTGCGCTGGTTAGCAATCACAGGGTGGCTGATTAAATTTGTTTCCAAGTGCGCAAAGTGGCTCACAGCTACCTGAATAACGCTTCTGTTGAGTAAGCCAAACGCATTAAAACTCACACAAAACGAAATCGTTTGGATGCAGCCCAGGCAGTAAGGAGGGCCGCAACCATTAGTGTGGCCATGTGTGGCAAGGCACTTTGCCAGGGCATTTCAAAACTGATCAGTTGATGTAGTGCGTCCATGGTCCAGCCGGTTGGTGTGAACATCTGTAGCTGCTGCATCCATGCCGGCGCCACCTCTATGGGCCACCAGCAACCACCCAGGGCCGCCAGAGTCATGGTTGCGAAAGCGCCGAGATTCGCTGCCTGATTGTCAGTTGTGGACAGACTGCCAAGTAGTAAAGCCAGAGAGGTGCAGAGCGCACCCCAGGCCAGCAGAATCACCACAACCATCGGCAATGCTGCTCCCCACTGCATATCGAATAAAGGTGTCAATGAAACTCCAATGGCGACGCCTATCTGTATCGTCGCCAGTGCCATCCGGCCAACCCATTTGCCAGCCACCACCTGAGCACGTGTCAAAGGTGCCGAGGCGAGACGTCTCAATAACTGTTTTTCACGGTCATCTACAAGTGCGGCTGCGCCGGATGTGAGTAAAACCAACAGGACAAACATGACCAGTGTGCCCGGAATTGCCTGTTGAAAGCCGGATGGAATCTGCATCTGACGACCCGCCGGGGTCACATGCAGTTGTACCGGTCGTGGCTTTATAGTGGCCTGCAGCAGCGTTTCGGGTGAAGCAACAGCACCATCCGATTTCACCACAATCAAATCACCGAGCACAGAAAATGCCGCTTTCTGGACCCGAAAAAAATCGTATTGATTGCCAAGACCATTACGCAAACCAACAAAAGAGATGTTTACCTGCTGATCTGCCTTGAGCTGCGCGGTAAAGTCTGGAGGAATAGTGAGTCTGCGATACACGGCCGGTTCTTCACCTGCCCCTGTTGGCGGTATGTCTTCAGGGCGAATGATATCAAAAAGATTTTCCTCCAAACGGGTCTCGAAATGCCGGGAGAGGAAACCACCATCGTTGTTTTCCACCAGCAATCTGACCTTATTTTCGCCAATACTCATGCCGCCTTGAGTAACCGTACCGATAAAGTAGAAAAATATCGCTGGCATGATAAACAACCACATGAAGGTGGAACGGTCCTTCAAAGCCAGTTTCAAGTCAGTACCAGCCAGCAGTGCAATGGCATTGAAATAACTCACCACGGCGCCCTCATTGCAGTGTCTTCCTGGCCGATAACAAACCTGCTAACAGAACCAGTAGCAAGGCGACCGTCATGATAAGCCAGGCATTGGAAAACAGACCGGAAGCACCATACTCGCCAAGCAGATAGCCCTTTATCGGCTCAATGACTCGACCATTGGGGGTATATTGAGCGATCGCGGCGATAAATTTTGGCATCGTCTCGGTTGGAAAGAAACTACCTCCGGCCATCAGTAAGGGAAACATGATTAATGTCGACATCATGCCACCCACTTTTTTCGACGGTGCCAGCACCTGAATAACCGACAGCAGGGCGAATAAAACCGGACCGGTCAAAGCCAGCCACGCCAATGATGTGAAGTATTTTTCAAAACTGATGTCGAGGTAAAAAAATCCCGCCAACATAATGGGAGCGGCAACCACTGTGGTCAACGCCATGGCAGTAAACCATTGAGCAATCCAGAAGGTATAAAAGGCATTTGGACTGGCTACCCAGCGGCCGAGTGTTCCTTTTTCTTTTTCTGTCCAAAAGTTGGCAGATTGACCATTGGCAGCAAAAAATGCTGCCATCACCAGAATCCCCGGAAACAATAATAAAGCCATACTGACCGTTGTAGTCTCCGGTTTGGGCGTCACATCTTCGACCAGCATCACAGGTGGGAATATTAATTCAGCTATGCCGCTTACCTTGTCCGTAATATTGTCTGAAAATGCTGCACTCGAGATACCCACCAGCGCATCACTTTCCAGGCTTTGCGATATAATTTTCAACTCCTCCCCAAATACCTTGTGCAGATAATCACCAAGATCAAGCAACGATTCCAGCATTTGCCGGATCAATCGTGGTGAAATACTCTGCGAAGGGTTTAGCGTCAGTTGCAGCGCGATCTCTTCACCATCCAACCAGGCTTTACCAAACCCTTGCGGAATCACCAGGTGTCCACTGCCATCGCCTTCATTGATGCGTCGGTGACCTTCATCCTGAGGTACTTTCTCAAGCAAAACCATTTCTGCGACCTGGTCTTGCCCCAATGCACTCAATATACCCTGGCTGACAAAACTATCGTCCAGATCAGTAACCAGCAGCTGAGCCTTTATTGACGGTCCCCCGCTACCACCCATTACCGACGCCATTAGAAAACCGATGACAAACGGGATCATGATGGAAGATAACAATCCGCCCGGATCGTTAAAACGTCGTCTCAGCTCCTTGGCAACAGTTACGAAGACAAAACGCATCAAGCCCGTAGCTCCTTGCCGGTTAGTTTCAGAAACAGGCTTTCGAGATTAGGTTCGGACAAGCGCGTGTCATGGATTTCGGCACCGGTAGCACTTATCCCCTGCAACACTGCTGGCAAATTGCGGGCACCATCCCTGAGTGTGATCATCAGGGTCTCAGTACTCAATGAAAGCACTTCAGCCTCCAGGCCCGCAACCACCGCTTCAACTTTCGAGGGATTGAAAGAGCCAGATAACTGAATAATATCGTTGCCACCGAATTCTGCTCGCAGCTCTTTAAGTGTGCCACTGGCAATGATCTTGCCATGATCGATGATGGCCAGATCATCACACAGCTTTTCAGCCTCTTCCATGTAGTGGGTGGTATAGAGAACACAAGTACCTTTGGCTTTTTCCTCACGCACCAAATCAAATAGATGCTCTCTGGATTGAGGGTCGACACCAACTGTAGGTTCATCAAGCAGCAGAATTTTGGGTTCGTGCACCAGGCCACAGCCAAAGTTCAGCCTGCGTTTCATACCACCAGAATATTGCTTGGGCAAATCATCAGCACGGTCTGACAGGCCAATGCGATTGAGCACATGCTCAACACGTTGCTTCAATCCGGCTCCCTTCAAGCCATAGGCTGCGCCCCAATATGAGAGATTGTGCCGGGCTGACAGGTCTTCATAAATAGCCAATTCCTGTGGCACGATACCCAGCGAAGCTTTAGCTTTTACCGCATCCCCCGTCACCTCAAAGCCAGCTACCGTGACAGAACCGGCGGTGGGCCTGAGCAATCCCGACAGGCAACTGATGGTGGTTGATTTGCCGGCACCGTTAGGCCCCAACAGTCCAAAAACTGACCCTGGCCTGGCAGAAAAACTGACCTGATCCACCGCCACCAGATCGCCATATAATTTTTGCAAACCCTTGACTTCAATCATGCCATGCGGCCTCCTGTTACCCCTGCTCAAGTACTCCGTACACAACACGATTGTAATGCTTAATTCCGCTGGTGAGCTCTTTTCAAGTACCTGTTGTCACCAATAGTGACACATATTGAGTACCTCCACGTTATATGACAGCCCGTAGCTCACAAGCCTTAGCTATGAGTTTTTATGCTAATACGATGTTGGGTAATTCGCTCAAATCCTTAACTATCACAGTTGGTTTGAATTCCCAGGGATCGAATACAGTTTTCTGATCACGTTGCAACCACGCGGTATTCCATCCGGCGGCACCGGCGCCAATGATATCGAAAGGGTTGCTGGACACTAACCATGTGTCGGCTTCGGAGGCTTTAGCCTGCTCAAGAAAATAAGCATAGACCGCAGGGTCCGGTTTGAAGCTTTGAACATCGTGCACACTGACTATGTCCATGAGGTAGGTGTTCACACACGCTTGCCCAAGCAAATGTTCCAAATCGTCTGGTAATCCGTTTGAGAATGCATACATTCGCAGACCCGCCAACTTTAGCTTCTCTAAGGCACTCTGCACATCAGGATAGGCCGGCAACAAACGGTATTGGTCCATCAGCTCCTGTTTCGACAGCGCCGGGATCACCACACCAATGTGTTGGCATGTGTAATCCAAAGCATGCCGGGTGCAGACTGAGAAATTCTTGTACACACCCATCAGCCCACGTCGGAAGGAATACTCGAGTTGCTTGTCTCGCCAAACCTGGGCGAACAATGCTGCGTTCCCTCCGACGTGCTTTTCGAGTGTCGTCGCGATCGCGTACGGATCTATCAATGTACCGTAGATATCAAATGCCAGTGTTGTATGCATGCTTACTCCTTTTCCTTACAAATTTATCAGACTCTGTCACACCACTGATTCGAGAGCTTTAACCGGGCTCTCAACTATTCCACGGCAGCTTGCGGAACAAAACCCCACATCGGCTATGCCCAAATCATTTTCTTTCAGCAGGCTCCTGGCACTGGCAAACACGTTTAAGAAATATATTTCGAATTGGTGAGTTAACTTGCTAATCATTACCAGTTTATCGTTGCCGCCCAGGTCTCTGCTGACATCAATTCTGGATGTTGGCGACGCAGGGCTGACAAGTCGGCATTCCAACCACCAGTTTCGGATTCGTTCATCCAGTTAAACATGCGTAGCAATGCCCAGCCTGTTTTATAGTGTCCGCCCTGGCGAGTGATTTCTACGTATCCTGAAAGTAGCCAAAGCAGCGGACGTGAGAGCAATCTATAACGCACAGGCATACCTATTGCTCTGCCTAACACGGCCGAGAACTCTTCCATGGTCAGGCGTTGACTAGCCAACTCCACCGCTTGATTCTCAAAGTACTCACTACCGGCAAATGCTTGTGCTGCGAATATTGCGAGATCATGCATTGCAAGCATTTGAAAAGGTTTGTGTGGTTTTATCGCAAATTTGAAACTGCCACTACACACTGCCTTTCGGTATCTATTCGATACAAAATTCTCAAAGAATGTAACTGGACGGAGAATGCTGTACCGAATACCAGTGTTCTGCAGGTATTGTTCAATCTCACGCTTCGAATCGAAATGGCGAATACCTAAGCCCTCGGTTCGGTCGATACCACCAACTGAGCTAAACACAAAATGCTCGACGCCAGCAGCTTGTGCTGTCTTGATCATGTTTAGACCGTGCTCAATTTCCTGTCTATAACCATGCTCCCAAAATTCGGTCATTCCGAAAACACCGTAAGCACCATCCATCGCCAACGCAAGCGACGAAAGATCGGACAAATCACCCTGAAACAGGCTTGCACCCAGATTTTCAATTTCAGCCGCAGCAGCACTATTCGGTTGGCGGGTGAGAGCCCGAACCTTCCACCCTTCTGCAAGCAATTGCCTGGCAACAGCTCCACCTTGCCGGCCCGTAGCCCCGATAACCAGGATAGTTCGATTATTCGAATTCACTAGACACTCCTTAATCTAAACGTTGATCAATCCACGTATGTTTTGAAAATGCTGCGTCAACATCTGTATGGAAAATATGGTTGGTGTAGTTACTGATGGTTTTAACAGCAATCGCGAGAATAATTTCAAGAATGTCTTTTTCTTCATATCCAGCCGACAAAAATGTTTCGACATCAACGGAATCGGGCAGACCACGCGTGTGCACCATTACCTCCACAAAGTGGCTTAATCTACTCAGTTTTGCCTCCGGCACCGAGCTTCCGTCCCGAATTGCAGCTGTCACCTCAGCTGGAACACCAGACATGGCCCCGGCCAGAAAACTGTGTGCGGCCATACAGTATTCACAACCGTTTATCCGGCTGATAGTGAGAAAGATGACTTCCTGTTCAGCTGGACTAAAACCTGAATTCGAACGAAAGGAATCATAGCCCTGCATATAAGCACTCAGCAGACCAGAAGAATTGGCCATGGCCTTATACATATTTGGAACAAAACCCATCTTTTTATGTGCACCCTCAAGCAAAGTTTTCGCCTCGGGCTCAGCATCATCTATAGTTCTGAGTGACAGTGTTGTTTTGTATTGGGATAACATATTTTTACCTCGTTAATGCTCTCATTGGGGCACAGCTTAGTTAATCCGATAAATGGATTAAATGCCTTATTTGTTATTTAACTATTGCGTTTTATGGAGTAATCTGAGGTATGGATAAACTACAGGCCATGTCGGTATTTGTGAAAATTGCTGAAAAAGGTAGTCTCACCGCGGCAGCGAATAGCCTGGGAAAATCATTGCCGGCTGTGGTCAGGATGCTGGCCGCTCTCGAAAACAATTTGCATGTTCGACTTTTTAACCGCACCACCCGGCGCATCGCACTAACCGAAGAAGGGCGCATGTACCTGGAGCGTTGCAATAAGATTCTTGCCGAGATTGAGGAGTCTGAGCTGGCGCTCAGCCAGAACCAGATAGAACCACACGGCATCATGACTCTAACCACACCGATTCGCTTTGGAGAATTATACGTCGCACCTTCCGTAACGCGTTTCCTCGAACAGTATCCTCGCGTTCAGGTTAAGCTCTTATTACACGACCGTATTGTTAACTTACTGGATGAAGGGATCGATATGGCGGTACGCATTGCACATCTTGAGGATTCTTCTTTAATCGTCAAACATGTGGGTGAGATTCGCCAGGTGACTGTTGCCAGTCCGTCTTTACTGACCAGCTTAGGCGGGCCGCCGCAACACCCGCATCAGCTTTCCGATTTACCCTGTGTACGTAGCACCAGTATTTCATCTAGCCCACTTTGGCATTTTAACGAAGATGGCAATCGCCTGGACGTACAGGTTAAAAGCACGTTTTTGTGTAACCAGGTAAAGCCCTCTGTCGATGCCTGTATCGCTGGCTTGGGCTTCGGTGTGTTTTTTAACTATCAAGTGATGCCGTGGGTAAAAAGTGGTGAACTGGAAATTGTTTTAAACAACTTTGAACCTGACGCACTGCCGCTGAGTCTTGTTTTCCCACACACACGTCTTATGGCTGCGCGGGTTCGGGCCCTCGTTGACTGGCTAGCTCGTGACTTGAAGCGGGTTTTAACTGACATTGGTTAGTGGCGAGCCTAAGTGCGTGACATTACTTACGTTTTTGGCCGCCTGCTAACAATCCGTTGGTCGTTGGTTCGATTCAAACACCGGCACTATTTAATCAATGAATTACGACTAACCCTGACTCACCTTTATGGCTGAGTGTGCCAAATTTGTGTACCACTTGAATGGCCGCTTTCGGGGGGTATAAGCACAACATCAACGTCTGGCATTGTGTATATCCGGAACCGGCCGAGGGTGTGTGATAACTCGATATTCTCCTTCAGTTACCTCACCAGGCTGTACCAGGTGCCCTGTGAACACGTTTGATCGGGATTGGTTTCGGTTGGGGTGACTTGGTCGGCGGGATATTTCGGGGCTCAGAAGGAAC
>JAJFLA010000008.1 GCA_021772935.1 Gammaproteobacteria bacterium | reverse complement strand
TCAGCTTCATGAATTATGATTTAGGATTCTTTGATCAAAACGAGAACAGGGTGGAGCCAGTGGGGAATAACCCATTCGCTCTAATACTGTAACCCATGTCCTCGGAATAAACTGTTACCTATGTGCCCGGTAAGCACCTTTTGAAAAATGGTGGGCCGTGTAGGATTCGAACCTACGACCAATGGATTAAAAGTCCAGTGCTCTACCAACTGAGCTAACGGCCCTCAGAGAGTACTACGAGGAGCGCGGCATTTTATTTGAAAACGTCGCTGCACTCAAGGTAAATTGGGTTAATCATGCAGATTGATAGCGGGTTGGGTCATTAATACCCGCTGCTTCAAATCCTGCGGTGCGTAACCTGCAGGAATCACAGACCCCACACGCCCTGCCCGCTTCATCTGCCTGGTAGCAGGAAACCGTTGTGGCGTAGTCCACTCCGAGTTCTGTTCCCTGCCGAATGATTTCTGCTTTGCTGAGATCTATCAAGGGTGTATGTATGGTCAATCGGTGACCCACAACACCGGCCTTGGTCGCAAGATTGGCCATTTCTTCATAGGCATTGATGAATTCGGGCCGACAATCAGGGTAGCCCGAATAATCCACAGCGTTCACACCGATAAATATATCGTCGGCACCAAGCACCTCGGCCCAGGCCAATGCCAATGACAGCATGATGGTATTGCGGGCCGGTACGTAGGTGATGGGTATGCCCTCAACTTCTTCTTCGGGTACTTCTATATCGTCGGTCAGCGCTGAACCACCAAACGTACGCAAGTCCAATTTGATGGTTTTTAGCTTTGCAGAGAATGTACGTGACACATTTTCAGCAGCGCGCAATTCAGAGCTGTGCCGTTGCCCGTAATTGACAGATAACGCGTGGCAGCGAAAACCACGATCAGTCGCCATCGCCAGCACGGTGGCTGAATCCAGGCCACCTGACAGCAATACCACGGCAGCTTTGCCGGTTGCTTCGTTCATAATTATCTCTACTTTATTTTCCGGGCACGTCGCCCCATAAAATCTTGTGAAGCTGCATCTGTACTCTTACATTCAATTGGTCCTGCAACACCCAGCCCGCAAGCTGGCTGGCATCAAGCTGGCCCCATGCAGGCGATAACAGTATCTCCAGTTTCTGTTCCAGCGCCCTTGTGCGTATCTCGGCAACGGCCCAATCGTAATCAGCACGAGAGCAAATCACGAATTTCACCTGGTCGTGGGCTGTGAGTATCTCCAGATTTGACCACAGGTTACGCTCGGCTTCTCCAGAAGCCGGCGTTTTGATATCCACCACACGGCTAACCCGTTTATCCACCTGGCTGACATCAAGCGCACCGCTGGTTTCCAGTGAAACCTGGTAACCAGCGTCACATAACTTGTGCAACAGTTGCTGGCAACGTTTCTGTGCCAGTGGCTCACCGCCCGTCACACAGATATATGGCGTGTCGTAAGCCGCTGCTTTTTCCATGATCTGGTCTATATACATCCATTCGCCACCATGAAAGGCATATTCGCTATCGCAATAGACACAGCGTAATGGACAACCTGTCAGGCGAATAAATACGGTTGGCTTACCGGCATCACGAGCTTCACCCTGCAGGGAGTAGAAGATCTCTGTAATTTTGAGTCTGTCTTCTCGTGATTGGGTATCTTGCTGTGGCATGTGTGTATTTTACTACGGGATCGCTACCTTTATTACAAATACAAGTGCCCGCCTTAGGCGCACTTGTATTTGTTATTCTGGTAAACCTTAGGAGTTCCCAGCCTGTGCCGGGGTGACATCTTTTAAATTAATAATGACCTTCGAGCTTCATGCTTCTTAAGCGACTACCCGCGAGCCTCGCCAAGGTCGTATCTGGATATTGTTCCTGCACCTGGGTCAACGCGGCTCGTGCCTGGTCCCATTGCTTTAGCTCATAGTGGGTATAGCCGATTTTGAGTAAACCATCGGCAATTTTAGGGCTACTGGGATAAATGCTGAGCAAGCCCTGGAAGGCCTCCAGTGCAATATCGTAATTGCGGGTTACGTAATAAGACTCACCTAACCAATATTGGGCGTTATCTGCGTATTCGCTGTTGGGGTATAGCGAAAGGAAGGTGAGAAAGTATTCTGCTGCATCGGCATATTTCAGATCTTTCAAAGACTGGAAGGCACGATCATAAGCTGCTTTTTCAGCTTCCGGTGATACGGTAATTTCGCGTACCTGGGTGTCTGGTGTTGCAATTGTGCTCACCGAGGATGTTGTATCCAATGCAGGTCGCACGTCGGGTACATCATTCCGGATTTCGGGCACACCCTGAGTGGCGGCATTGTAAGTACTGGGGGCAGTAACCACCCCGGTGGATATGGCAGGCCCCGATGACGCACTGCGTAACTCGTTAATACGTTGATCAATATCCAGGTACTGGTCTCTTTGCCGGCTATTCAGGTTTTCCAGCTCCATACCCTGGTCTTCCAGCATCCCTCTTAACATCCGGACTTCATCTTGTAACTGCTGAATCTGTATCACCAGATTCACCATTGCCTGATTGTTATCCGTTTGCGCAACCGCAGGTGCCGAAACGAAGATGGCCAGCATGAAGCTGGCCATCAAACCAATTGTCAATCGTTGAGTTCGCATTATCATCTCGCGGTGTAAACGATCTCCACACGACGATTCTGTGCCCAGCAATCTTCATCACTGACCCGGCACACGGGACGTTCTTCACCATAGCTGACAGAATCAAGCTGGCTACCCATGGCACCGACGGCTGCAAGCAGACTGGAAATCGCGTTACTACGGCGTTCGCCAAGACCAAGGTTGTATTCGCGTGTACCACGCTCGTCTGCATGACCTTCAAGGGTCACACGGGCACTACCGTGAGATGCTACATAAGACGCGTGAGCAGCAACAATGTCACGGTACTCTGATTTAACTTCTGATTTGTCAAAATCAAAATAAATGACACGCTTGGACAACAGGCTTTCGCTATTGTCAAAATTTCTTGCGTCGGTGTAGTCACGTGCATCGGGTGCGGCTACAGTGATTGCTTCTACCACTTCCACTACAGGCGCAGGTTCCGGGTCTGTAACAGGTTCAGGTGCAGGTTCAGTTGTTTTACAGGCCGACATCGCCACAGCGATGACAAGGGCAAGCAAAAAGCGCCAGGTAGTATTCATTTTTTTCTCCAGATTTTTCAAAAATAAACCGCAAAGCGGTTTCTATGCCAAGTTTACCTGATAACGGGAGACCACGCGGGTTCTCTAACGTCACCTTCATTCAAAATTAATCGCTGACGAACATTACCGTCAACGGACACCGCGGAAAGCACACCCCTGTGACCTTCGCGAGTAGCATAAAGAATCATACTGCCATTCGGTGCAAAGCTGGGTGATTCATCAAGCACACCCGGAGTCAGGATGCGCATCCGCCCAGTTTCTGTATCCAGAACAGCTATACGATACTCGTTTCCCCGCCCATGTGCTACAGCAATTCTGTTCCCATCGGGAGAAATACTTGCTCGTGCGTTGTAATCGCCTTCGCGTGTGATTCGACTTGGCTTTCCGCCAGCTGCCGCAACACGATAAATTTGTGGTTTCCCACCCCGATCGGAAGTGAAATATACCCATTGGCTGTCCGGTGACCAGGCCGGCTCGGTATCGATAGCCCAGTGCTGGGTTAACTGACGTTTCTGACCGGTGGTCAAATCCCGGACATAAATTTCCGGGTTACCCGAATAAGATAAAGTCATGGCTAAAAACCGCCCGTCCGGGGAGAATGCGGGCGCACCATTAATACCCTTGCCGTTTGACACCAGGTCTCTTTGGCCGGTGGCAACATTTTGAACATAAATAGCCGAATTGCCCTTTTCAAAAGACACATACGCCAAACGCTGACCATCGGGTGACCAACTGGGTGATAGCAATGGCTCCGGTGAACCTACAACAGCTTGCGGGTTGAAGCCATCCGCATCGGCCACGAACAACTGGTAATTCTGATGATTGCCCTCGCCGGTTGCAGAAATATAAGCAATACGAGTAGCAAACGCACCGGGTACCCCGGTCAGTTGTTGATAAATCCCATCCGCAACACGATGTGCACCAAAACGCAGATCTCCGAGACCGACGGTGAAGATGCGCGATATCAGTCTTTCTTGTGTATGCACATCATACAATTGGTAAACGATGTCATAACCATTGCCATCGGCTGCATCATTAACTTGACCAATCACCAGATAATCAACCTTCAATAGACGCCAGGTACCATAACGTATGGATTCCGCATCAATCGGGCGGTCAACCATATCTTCTTCATCGAGCGGCTCAAACAAGCCGGAACGGTATAAATCAGCTGACACAACATCTGCAACACCGATCTGAGGCTGGGGCATCGAAGAATGCCACTGTAAAGGTATGATCGCGATCGGCAACGCACTGGCGTTGCCCTGGATGATCTCAATTTCGAGCTTGGCATGTGCCATTTGCGAAACCAATAACAAGATCAGGCTGTAAACTATTTTTTGCATCATTATTGCTCGCTCTCAACAAGGACCAGGCTAACGTTTGCGAACGGTGCCTTGTCCTGGGTCATCTGCTTATTTCTGAACATTGAATACTACCTTGAAACAGGGCCATGCTTCAGTCATAACTGAATAAAAAATCAATCTCACGTTGAAATACTTTCTCAAAACCACGGTAAGGCAGAGATCCGGCGCGTTCCACCGCAGCCACCAAAGAACGGCGAGTGGCTTCATCGGCATTGCAACTCCCGGCAATGGCAGCTGAAATCACTTCACCCCCGGGTATTTGCACAATTTTCAGCCTGCACCTCAAGCCTGGACGAGCGGTGGGCGGACGTAACCAGTTATTGGTCACCTGTGACTGGATTGCCGCGTAGTACTCCTCACCTTTACTCGCAAGCTGACCCGCCTTGAACTCGGCCTGTTCGCTGGCCATTTGCTTTCGCATATCTGCCTCGGCTCTTGCCTGACGTTGAGCATCTGCGTCGGCTTGTCTGCGTGCGTCCAGCTGTTTAAGCCGTTCTTCTTCAATGATACGCAGGCGGGTTGCTTCATCACGTTGCCTACGAACATGGTCCAACTCGTCCTGCTGTTTCTTCAAACGTGCTTTGCGGGCCTCAGCCTGGTTTTTACGCATTTGCTGAAGGCGTAAATCTTCTTCCCGCTTTTTCGTTGCCAGGTCTTGCAGGCGCTTTTGTTCTGCTGCGTCCTGTTCGCGTTCCAGGCGTTCTTTACGGGCCTCAAGCTCCTGTCTTCGCCGCGCCTCTTCCGCCTTGCGTGCCAACGCCCGCTCCGCTTCCTGTCTTGCCTGCTCCCGACGATTTTTGATCACCGTGGTATCCACCATCACAGCCTCAATGGTCATACCGGTCAATGCGGGTGGCTTGAAAGGTTTCCAGTCTATTGTTCCCAACAACACCGCTGCTACCATCAATACATGCACAGCCAGGGCAAGAATAAAGGCCCAGGTAATTGAAAAGAATTCGCGCATACCGCGATCAGCCTCCGCTCTGATCCTCGATGGAGTCAAGTGGGTCGCTCATCAATCCCACTTTTGTCACACCGGCCTTTTGCAACAACACCATGGCACCATATATGTGCCCATAACCCACAGCTTCATCCCCCCCCACCAGAACCTGGATTTCCGGGTTACGACGCACGATAGCTGACACCGTTGTCACCAGGGTCTCTGCGTCAATCAGGCCGCTGTTAACACCATCGGCCTCACCACCTGCATTCAGATACAGATCACCATTTTTCAGCACGGTTACCACCATCGGCTCTTCATTTTGCTGGCTTTCCAACGGTTCGGCATCAGCTTTTGGCAGATCAACCTCAACACCGAGGTTCAATAACGGTGCAGTGATCATAAAAATGACAAGCAATACCAACATTACATCGATATATGGAACCACATTGATCTCGGCCATCGGCCGGAGTTTTTTACGCTTTGTCTGCATTCCCAGCTTTACCCCCTAGTGCTTCTTCAATGTGATAATTACGGATGCAGTTGGCTTGTCAGTGTTCATGGCAAGGTGCATCTCGCAGGTAATGGCTTAGTCCTTGGCAAGAGATGCAACGACGTCCATGGGCACTGACAAGTCAACCCACGGGGCGCTCCTGTGGGGTTTTGCCGTCGCGTTGCAGCGCTTGTAAAGGACCAGCCATTCACTGCACACTGCGCCTTACGGCAAAACCCCACAGGAGCGCTGAATCCGCAATTATCACATTGAAGAAGCATTAGTGCTCAACCAGCGCATGTGCCTGGCGTTGTAAAATGCTGGAGAGTTCTTCGGTGAAATTGTCATAGCGTGTCTCGAGTCGCTCCACTTTGTTGGAGAAACGGTTATAGGCAATCACCGCCGGTATGGCTGCAAACAAACCCATCGCGGTGGCAATCAGCGCTTCGGAAATACCCGGGGCCACCATCGCGATGGTGGCCTGATTGACATTGGCCAGTTGATGAAATGACGTCATAATGCCCCAAACCGTTCCAAACAGACCGATATACGGGCTGGTCGAACCCACCGTAGCCAGGTAGCTGAGGTGGGTCTCAAGGCGGTCAGTTTCCCTGACCAGGGCAATACGCATACCGCGTTGAGCGGCTTCGACCAACACACCTGGCGTCATTCGCCCCTGTTCGCGCATACGCGAAAACTCTTTAAAGCCAGACTCAAAAATCTGTTCTAAGCCATCACCGGCCTTGTTACGGCTCACCTTTTCATACAAATGAGTCAGATCAGTGCCAGACCAAAATCGTTCTTCAAATGCATCAGCACCCTTTTCTGCTTTCGCCAACATCTGGCGTTTACGGAAAATCATCATCCAGGATGTGACGGATGCTGCCAACAGAATCAACATCACCATTTTCACCATCCAACTCGCTGCAAGTATCAGCTGCCAGACTTGTAAGTCATTTTGCATTGTTTATCTCCGCCCTGATCCATTCGGGCATACGGTTTGGTTTGAAGCTGTCTGTTTTACAAGCTCGCTCGAAAAGACTTAGATGCTGCGGGTGGTATGCCACCCTGCCAACATGGGTATCTTCCCGGTAAACGCTTACATTGCAGACAAAGGGATTCATATTTGGTTCTTGTAGGTCCGAATAATTCATCAAGGACTCTGATTAATACGTTACACAATTCAAAATGGGGTTACTTGCCTGCAAACAAACCCACATCACCATTACCGGCGCTTGGCGGTTCAAGCCCAAAATGTTGGTATGCCTTGGAGGTCACCATCCGTCCTCTTGAGGTGCGTGTGATATAACCCTGTTGAATCAAAAAAGGCTCGAGCACGTCTTCCACCGTACCACGCTCTTCAGACAATGCCGCCGCAATGCTCTCGATACCAACGGGGCCACCTGCAAAGTTATCTATAATTAATCTCAATAGTCGCCGGTCCATGGTATCGAAACCGCTTGCGTCCACCTTCAACATATCCATCGCACCCGCCGCAATACTGGCGTTGATCAAACCATCACCTTTGACCTCGGCGAAATCCCTGACCCGCCGCAACAAGCGGTTGGCTATGCGGGGTGTGCCGCGCGCTCGGCTGGCTATGCCCATGGCCCCTTCATCATCGCAAGGAATATTCAAGATGCCAGCTGAGCGTGTCACTATTTGGTGCAATTCCTGCGGGCTATAAAACTCAAGACGCTCGACAATGCCAAAACGGTCACGTAATGGTGAGGTCAGCAAACCGGCACGGGTGGTGGCGCCCACCAGTGTAAAGCGTGGCAACTCGAGCTTGATCGAGCGTGCTGCCGGCCCCTCACCGATCATGATATCGATCTGAAAATCTTCCAGTGCCGGGTACAACACCTCTTCGACCACTGGCGACAAACGGTGGATCTCGTCTACGAATAAAACATCACCGGGCTGCAGGTTGGTTAACAACGCAGCCAAATCACCGGCACGCTCCAGCACCGGCCCCGAAGTCTGGCGTAAGCTGACACCCATCTCGTTGGCAATCACATGGGCCAGTGTGGTCTTACCCAATCCCGGTGGACCGAAAATCAGTACATGATCCAGAGCTTCCTGGCGGCGGCGGGCTGCCTCCAGAAAAATATTCATTTTTTCACGCATCACTGGCTGACCGATATATTCGTCCATCGTTTTTGGTCGCAAACTGACTTCTATGACCTGATCAGAAGGCGTGTTCATGGGGGTTACGATGCGATCAGATGAATCACTCACTGGTCTTAATCCGGGTTTGTAGTGCTTTGCGGATTATTTCCTCAGCATCCATACCAGCTTCTGCCACCGCTCTGACCATACGACTGACCTCGGTCGGTTTGTAACCCAGCGAAGCCAATGCATGACTGGCTTCAGCAACCGGATCGGTGCTCACTGGCGAGTCGCCCGCAACCGAAACACCACCTATACCCAAGGCAATGGCTTCCAGCTTGTCACGCAACTCCATGATGATACGTTCTGCGGTTTTCTTACCAATGCCGGGTAGCCTCGTCAATGCAGCCACATCAGCGGTAGAAACATAACGGGCCAATTCATCACCACTGGCACCCGACAGTATATTCAATGCCATTTTAGCCCCGATACCACTGATTTTAAGTAGCTTGCGAAACAACTCCCGATCAGTCAGCGATGCGAAGCCATACAAAGTTTGCGAATCCTGGGAAAAATGGTGATGGATCAAAATAGCCACCTGCTGACCATTTTCCGGCAAATCAGAAAACACACCCAGCGGTACTTCGACCTCAAAACCAACACCATTAACATCGACCACCAGATAGGGTGGGCTCTTGCTCAGTAGCGTGCCTGATAATCGTGCAATCATTTCATTACCCCTGCATCATCGCCATACGAGCCAGCGTATGCGATGTGTGTTGGTGACACAGGGCTACGGCCAGCGCATCTGCAGCATCGTTCTGGATCGGTCCCTTGATGCCAAGTAACAGACCCACCATGTGCTGAACCTGTGTTTTGTCCGCCCCACCCCGACCTACAATGGCTTGCTTAACAGAGCGTGGGCTGTACTCCGATACCGGCACATCACATGAAATCGCCGCACATACGGCAGCACCACGGGCCTGTCCCAGCTTGATGGCCGAAGCAGCGTTGTGAGCAACAAAGACGGTTTCAATCGCGGCCTGATCCGGCCGGTACTCTTTGATCAATTGCTGCAGCTCGGAGAATATGATCCCCAGGCGCTCGGTGAACTCTCCGCTACCCGCCTTGATGGCGTCAAAATAAACCGGTGTCACACGATCACCGTTAACTTCAATGATACCCACACCGGTCATGCGGGAACCAGGATCAACACCGAGTATGCGTAAGTTTTTCAGTGGTATGCCTCTTCGGGAATATCTGCATTGGAGTACACCTCTTGCGTATCATCCAGGTCTTCCAGTGCATCCAGAAAGCGCAGTACTTTTTCACCGCTTTCAACATCCAACTCAATTTCGAGGCTGGCACGCATGGTGATTTCCGAGTTTTCAGGGTTCAGACCGACCACTTCCATGGCCTGCTTTACATCGCTGTATGCTTCGGGTGTGGTAATAACCTCAATGGAGCCATCATCTTCACTGACGATATCATCCGCACCGGCTTCCAGCGCCACCTCCATGACCTCATCCTCAGATGTTCCGGGGGCAAAATTCAGCACGCCAACTTTTGAGAAAAGGTAAGCCACTGAGCCATCCGTTCCCAGATTGCCACCATACTTGGTGAATGCGTGGCGCACTTCAGCCACCGTCCGGTTACGGTTATCGGTCAGGCATTCCACCATGACCGCAACACCGCCCGGGGCGTAGCCTTCATATTTAAGCTCTTCGTAAGTCACGCCATCGAGATCACCGGTGGCCTTTTTGATTGCCCGCTCAATATTATCTTTCGGCATATTGACCGCATTCGCCTTCTCAATTGCGAGACGCAATGCCGGGTTGGAATCGGGATCACCGCCACCCTCGCGCGCTGCTACGGTTAGCACTCTGTTGATTTGCGTGAATATCTTGCCACGTTTGGCGTCAACCGCTTTTTTGCGGTGCTGGATATTCGCCCACTTTGAATGACCTGCCATAAAGACCGTACCTTATTAATCAGAAATGGAATTTTGAGAATTTTATCACGAAACCCTGCCAATCCGGGGGCAAAAAAGGGGCTTTTAGGCGCGGAGCAAGCAAACCCGACAGGCTTTCAACTATCCTTTTTGAACATACCGTGCATCAGAAACTGCTCGACCTGGTCCACGACTTGCGCCGAGACCAACATTTCTGAATGCGATACCACCAGATTAACACTGTCTTTCAGGCCATCAAGCTCTGTCTCACTAACACTGACGCTGCCGTCACCGGGTTCGCTATGTCGGCCGGTGATACGACCGAGCCCCAGTGCGCGTGTGCCACGAATCATGCCGGTTTCATGCTCGGTGGGCGTGTGCTGGAACCCTTGCATCAGGTTATCCCTGGCTTTTCCAAACAGTAGTTTCTGGCCCGGCAACTTTTCCAGTCTTTTGACAGCACCACTGCCTTTGATGGGTGTCCCCATCAGGACAATCCGCCCGGGTGGCAAATCATCAAACCTGCTGAGCATATTGAGGATAACCAGGCCACCCATACTGTGGCCAACCAGATGTAGTACTTCAGCCCTGGTGTCCTTGATCAAGGCATGTAGCCCATCCGCATGACCATCCAGGCAATCATTCCGGGTGGGATAACTAAAAACCACAACATGGTGACCCCGGGCTCGTAGACGCCTGGCCATAGCAGCCATCGACCAACCACGGTTCCACAAGCCATGCACCAGTACAATACTGGAGCGGGCAGTATCCGGACCGGTTCGCATTACCTTTTGTGCCGGTTAAGCACGCAAACGTCTCCTTGCGCGACGGAAAGGTTCGATTGAAACCAATGCCAATGCGACCCAGATACAAGCAAACGCCACCGCGTGACCGGTAGTAAATTGCTCGCCATACAGAAAAACCGCCAACATGAAACTGATGCTCGGCGCGAGGTACTGAAAAAACCCCAGGATGCTGAGCGGTAGTTTCTGAGCTGCCATGTTGAACCAGATCAAAGGCAACACAGTGGTAAGTGCCGAGCCCACCAACAACAGATCAATGCTGATGGAGACGTTTAAAAATTGCTGACCTGCTTTCAAGGGCTGTAGAGACAACCACAATAAATATACCAGCGCGGGCACCAGCATCAGCCCGGTTTCCCACAGTAAACCCAGCATGGGGCCCACACTCAGACGTTTACGCAGCAAACCATAGAAACCAAAAGATACTGCCAGTGTGATCGCAATCCAGGGGGGTCTGCCGAGGTACCAGGCGAGGTAAAATGTTCCTGCAGCGGCCACCACCACTGCAAACACCTGCAGCTTAGGCAATCGTTCTTTCAGGAACAGGTAACCCAGTAAAACATTGACCACAGGCGTTCCAAAATAACCCAGGCTGGTATCCAGTACATGGTTTTGTGCAACCGCCCATACAAAAACCAGCCAGTTGAGCGAGATTGTCAAACCCGATAAGACCAGCCAGGCAATACTGGCCTTTGGTAACCGCAGCTTTTTCCAGAAAACCTTACCGTCACGTACTGCCAGAAATATTAATAAAAGCGGAACCGACCAGAGTACCCTGTGCGCGAGCACCTCCCACGCATCTACAGACTGCAAGCCTTTGTAATAAACAGGCACCAATCCCCAGAATGAAAAAGCGGACAGCGCCGCGATAATACCCGTGCGGTCCAGCTTTTGTTCTTGCAAAGCCGTCATTCAGTTTTTTTGATGACACCGATATGCAATTCATCCAGCTGACTCTGAGCAATGGCCGACGGCGCTTCGGTCAATGGGCACTGGGCAGTCGTGGTTTTCGGGAAGGCGATCACATCACGGATGGATGCCTCCCCTGCCATCAGTGCAGCGACTCGATCCAGCCCAAATGCAATACCACCATGCGGTGGGCAACCGTACTTGAGTGCTTCAAGCAGGAAGCCAAATTTAGCCTGTGCCTCATCCTTACTGATGCCCAGCAAGTTGAAAACTGCCTGTTGCATTTCAGATTTGTGAATACGGATTGAACCGCCTCCGATTTCGGCGCCATTGAGTACAATGTCATAACCCCTGGACAAGGCATGCATTGGATTTGCTTGCAGTTCATCTGCGGAATCAGACTGCGGAGCTGTAAATGGGTGATGCATGGCCGTATGTCGACCACTTTCTTCATCCCATTCAAACATCGGGAAATCCGTCACCCATAAGGGTGCCCAGCCGTCATTTGCCAACGCCAGGTCTTCACCGCAGCGGATCAGCAAATGACCCATAAAGGTACTGGTTTGCAGCCAGTCGCCCGCACCAAAAAAGAGCAAATCGCCAGTTTCGACACCGGTTTGTGTAGCGATACCCTTCCAGGCCTTGTCGTCCAGGAATTTGGCAACCGGTGATTGCAGCCCTTCCAGACCGGCCTCCACGTCATTAACCTTGATCCAGGCCAGGCCCCTGGCGCCATAACGCGCCACAAAGGCTGTATATTCATCGATCTGCTTACGCGAGAATTTTGCGCCACCCGGCACTCTCAGTGCCGCAACCCGTTGCTCCTCATTATTAGCCGGTCCCGCAAAAACGCGAAAATCAATATGGCTGACATGCTCGTCGACATTATGCAGACACATCGGGTAGCGCAGATCCGGCTTATCAGAGCCAAATTTTTCCATTGCCTCAGACCATGTCATTCGCGGGAAAGGCGCTGGCAATTCAACATCCAGAACATCATTGAAAACGGCACGTACGAGATCCTCAGCAGCCGCCTGTACACCGGCTTCATCCACAAAAGACATTTCCATGTCCAGCTGGGTAAACTCGGGTTGGCGATCAGCCCGCAAATCTTCATCACGGAAGCAACGGGCAATCTGGTAGTAACGATCCATACCGGCCATCATCAATAATTGCTTGAAAAGCTGGGGTGACTGCGGCAAGGCATAAAACTGTCCTGCCTGCACCCGACTGGCCACCAGGTAATCGCGGGCTCCTTCTGGCGTTGCCTTGGTCAGAATGGGTGTCTCAAACTCTGAAAACCCATGGCCATCCAAATGTTTGTGGATGGACTGGTTAAGCTTCGCGCGTATACGCATATTGTGTTGCATACGGGGTCTGCGCAAATCCAGGTAGCGGTAGCGTAAACGCACCTCTTCACCGTCTTCATCGGTCATCAATAAAGGAATAGGCGCCGACGCATTGAGTAGTTCAACTTCATCTGCAACCAGCTCAACTTTGCCGGTGGTCATTGATTCGTTCCACTGGCTTTCAGGCCGCATACGCACGCTGCCTTTGATACGTACGCAATATTCATTGCGAAGACGCTCAGCATCAGCAAAAGCCGCAGAGTCGGGTTCGACTACGATCTGGACAATGCCGGCAGTGTCCCTCAGACCGATAAATATCAAACCACCAAGATCACGTCGACGATCAACCCAGCCACACAGTGTGACGGACTGTCCAGCCAGTGTTTCATTGATTTCACCACATAAATGACTACGCATGTTTTGATTCCTTGGCGGCTGGTTTCGCTGTAGGTTTTGCCTCTGGGTTTTTTTTGCTGGTTTCGGAAGACGGTTTCTTGGTTTCCTTGCCATTGTCACCTGAAGACTTTTTCTCAGAAGCATCTTTGCCGGAAACCTCCGCCAAATTCCGCTTGTTGTCCTTTTTGAAATCGGTCTCATACCAACCACTGCCTTTTAAACGAAAAGCAGCAGCAGAAACCAGTCGCTTCAGTGCCGGTTGATCACATTCCGGGCAATCAAGCAGCATGCTTTCATTCATTTTTTGTAGTTTTTCCAACTCATGCGCACATGATTCGCAACGGTATTCATAAATCGGCACTAGCATTACCTCCATTCTTCACACAACCTGCAGACAAGTACAGGGCTCGCAATTATAAACGCTGACGACTCTTGAGGGCATAAGATGGGGATGGTTAAGTCCTTTTTACAGCTTGCAGCGACAAATCACAGCCATGGCGACTGCTTCTACCTTTCTGTGTAAATTGATCCTGATAGCCCAAAAAGTCATCGCTGTTTGGTATAGTGCTTACCCGACTTCAATACAGAAAGAAACACTCATGAAAACCAAGTTATTTGTTTCTGCAATCCTGCTGGTAATCCTGCTTTCAGCATGTGAGAAAGACCATCAAGTGACGGTTGTTACAGCCGCCAAAGAAGCACCCGCGGACACGCCGGTGACGACCTCGACTGACACTGAAAAACCATCGCGGCTTGATATTTACGCTGAAGTTGGCCTGACAGCCGACCTCAATCACTTAAACGATAAACAGAAACAGATGATCAGCCTGTTAATTGATGCGGGAAAAATCACCGACGATATTTTCTGGCAACAAGTTTGGGGTGACAAAGACGGATTACTAAATACCATTGCTGATCCCAAGGTCAGGCGTTTCGCTTTTTACAATTACGGGCCGTGGGATCGCCTGGCCGCTGATCAACCCTTCATTGAAAGTCATGGCCCACGCCCACCTGGTGCGCGCTTTTACCCTCAGGATATGAGTAAGGCAGAATTTGAAGCCTGGCCTCAGGAAGGCAAAGACGAACAATACTCAGTGGTGGCAAGGGGCTTGGATGGTGGGCTGATATTGATACCTTACAGGATCGCTTTCAAATCACAGATCAACGACATAGCTGAACTACTCATACGGGCTTCGGCGTTAGCAGAAGATCAGGAGTTTGCCGCTTACCTGAAGATGCGCGCCGAGGCCTTGAAAACTGACGACTACCAGGCCTCTGACATGGCCTGGATGGAAATGAAAAACAACCCAATTGAATTGGTCATCGGTCCCATCGAAACCTATCAGGACGCCCTGTATGGATACCGTGCCGCATTTGAAACATTCGTTCTTATCAAGGACCAGAGCTGGAGCGAACGGTTGGCACGTTTTGCCAAATACATGCCTGAGTTGCAACGTGGATTACCAGTGGATGACGCCTACAAGGCGGAAATGCCTGGCTCGGATGCCGATTTGAATGCCTACGACCTCGTCTATTGTGCAGGTGATTGTAATTCTGGCGCAAAAACTATTGCTATCAACCTGCCCAATGATGAAGAAGTGCAAATGGCGAAGGGTACACGCCGACTGCAGATCAAAAACTCCATGCTGGCCAAGTTCAACCAGATCCTGATGCCGCTTTCCACTGAATTGATTGCCGAAGACCAGCGCCAGCACATCACCTTTGATGCCTTTTTTGGCAACACCATGTTCCATGAAGTAGCCCATGGTCTCGGTGTTAAAACCACGCTGGATGGGACCGGTACAGTGCGTCAGGCACTGAAAGAACATGCATCAGCGCTTGAAGAAGGCAAGGCGGATATCCTTGGTTTGTACATGGTGCAAAAGCTGCGGGAAATGGGCGAAATCAGCGAAGGCGAACTGATGGATAATTATGTTACTTTCCTCGCTGGAATCTTCCGTTCAGTTCGTTTTGGTGCCAGTAGTGCACATGGCCGCGCCAACATGATTCGGTTTAACTATTTCAGCGAAGCGGGAGCCTTTTCACGTGACCCGATAAGCGGTAAATACCGTGTCAATGTGGCCGACTTTGAATTCGCCGTTAAAGCTTTGAGCAACGACCTGCTGGTTTTGCAGGGCAATGGTGATTACGACAAGGTCGCTGCCTTTGTTGCACAAATGGGCAATGTCAGCGCACAGCTGCAAACCGACCTGAACCGACTGGATGCGCTCAGTATTCCAGTTGATATCGTGTACCAGCAAGGCAAGGAAGTGCTCGGTCTGTAATCAGGCCACCGGCTGATTTCCATGGCTAAACGAATCGTCGTAAAAATAGGCAGTCAGGTTCTTTGTGACCCGTATGGCGCACTGAACCAGGAGATACTGTCGAACCTGGTCAAGCAGCTCAGTAGCCTGCATACCGAAGGCTGGCAGGTGTTGTTGGTTTCATCCGGTGCGGTCGCGGCAGGCAGTGGTCTTGCCGATGAGTGCCTGCAACGGATTAGCAGTCCGGTCGCACGAAAACAGGTCATGGCAGCGACCGGTCAGGTTCGTTTGATGGAAACCTATCGCGAACTGTTTGAACAACACAGCTTGACGGTCGCACAGGTGCTGGCCACCAAGAGTGACTTCCAGACACGTCGACACTATCTGAATATGCGCGGTTGTATCGAGGCCTTACTGACCGCCGGTATCATTCCCATCGTTAATGAAAATGACGTGGTTTCGGTCACCGAATTGATGTTTACCGATAATGATGAACTTGCAGGCTTGCTGGCTGGAATGGTCAACGCAGAACTTCTGTGTTTGCTGAGTACGGTAGCCGGTGTTTATGACGGTGACCCGGATGATGCCGCAACACAATGTATAAAGGTCTGGGACGATGATCGTTATCAGCTTGAAGATATCGTCTTGCGCGGCGCCTCCGCATTGGGCCGCGGCGGCATGCACAACAAACTGGCGATTGCACGCAAAGTGGCCAGGCTCGGCACCGAAGTGGTCATTGCCGACGGAACCGATTCACAGATAATAAAAAAAATTATTGGTGATCATCAAGTAGGTACACACTTCCCGGCGATTGGTGACGTATCACCAGCCAAGAGATGGCTCGCAAGTGCGGATGATCACGCAACCGGTTCGGTCACGGTCAACAAGGGCGCAGAAGATGCCCTGCTGGACTGCAATCACCTGGCCAGCTTGCTACCCGTCGGAATCGAAGCCGTGGCTGGCCATTTCGATCGCGGTGATGTCATCCTGATCCTCAACCACTCCGGCAAGGTATTGGGTTGCGGGCAAGCGCGCTATGATCACAAAGAAGCATCCCGATTGATCGGTCTGCGCGGTCAAAAACCCCTGGTGCACTATGATTACCTTTACCTGTTAGGCTAAAAATATGAGCGAGCAATTACACTACTTGGAACACGGCCTGATACAGACACGCCTGGCTGCACGTGAGCTGGCTCATTGTGACGACCAGGTAATCCGGAGCGTACTCGTATCGTTGGCTGATCGTACGATTGCGACACAAAAGGAAATCTTGCAAGCAAACCGGAGCGATCTTTCCCGGATGCCGGAATCAGATCCTAAATACGACCGTCTGCTACTCAACCCACAACGACTTGCAGACATTGCACACGACTTGCGTTGTGTCGCTGCCTTGCCATCGCCCGTGGGTGAAGTCCTTGAAAAAAAGCAATTGGATAATGGTCTTGAGCTGAGCAAGGTCCGCGTACCAATGGGTGTTGTCGCAGTTATTTTCGAATCAAGGCCAAATGTGACTTTTGATGTCTTTGCGCTATGCCTCAAAACCCTCAATGC
This sequence comes from Gammaproteobacteria bacterium, assembly GCA_021772935.1. GTDB lineage: Bacteria > Pseudomonadota > Gammaproteobacteria > Xanthomonadales > SZUA-36 > SZUA-36. The sequence goes on along the minus strand of JAJFLA010000008.1, from coordinate 180,412 downwards.
CTGTGTGCTGAAAGGTAGCAGTGACGCAGACGACACCAACCAGGTGGTGGTCAACATGATGCACCAGGTTTTACGTGAACACGATATCGATCCCGCTGTCGTATTCCTCGCGCCACCACAGCGTGATTACCTGAGCAGAATTCTGCAAGCGACCGAAAGTATAGATCTCGCCATCCCACGCGGGTCCAAAGGACTGATTGATTTCGTCCGTGAAAATGCGCGCGTGCCAGTGATCGAGACCGGTGCAGGTATCGTTCATACCTACGTTGACACCAGTGCCGATGTGGCAAAGGCAAAATCCATCATCACCAACGCCAAAGTTCGTCGTCCCAGTGTATGCAATGCACTCGATACACTAATCATACATCGTGATCTATTACCGGAATTGCTGGAATTGATGCGAACACTTGGAGAGCAACACGAGGTCGAAGTATTTGCCGATGAAGCCGCTTTCGAGGTGCTTAATGGTTGTTATGCTGGCAAGCTGTTTCCGGCAAAAACAGAGCATTTCGGCACAGAGTTTCTGTCGTTGAGAATGTCTATCAAGACGGTTTCAGGTCTGCCTGATGCCCTTGAGCACATTCATAATTTTGGCTCGAAACATTCCGAAGCGATCGTCGCTGAGGACCCTCAGGTCATCGAACAGTTTCTCAACAAGGTTGATGCTGCCGCGGTCTATGCCAATACCTCTACCGCCTTCACTGACGGCGGCCAGTTCGGTATGGGTGCAGAAATCGGAATTAGTACCCAGAAACTGCACGCCCGCGGCCCGATGGCTTTGCCTGAATTGACCAGCTATAAATGGGTCGTTCGAGGATCGGGGCAAATCCGGGTGTAACAGAACACTCCTTATTAGGTAAAACGGAATGCTCCATCCTCAACATCGATATTCACCGTTTCACCGGATGAAAAATCACCGGCCAGGATTTTCTGCGCCAACGGGTTCTCGATTTTCTGCTGAATAGCCCGCTTTAGAGGCCTTGCACCATAGACCGGGTCGAAACCAGCCACGGCCAGAATATCCAAAGCTTCGTCGCTGACCTCCATTTCCAGACCAGTACTTTCGAGACGTTGTCTCAACATGCCCAGCTGTATACCGGCAATCAAACGTATTTGTGCCTGATCAAGCGGATGGAATACCACCAGGTCATCCACACGATTGATAAACTCAGGTCGGAAATGCTGGCCGACAACCTCCATAACCGCTGACTTCATGACTTCATAATCTTCACTTGCCAGATTCTGAATCCGACCAGAACCCAGATTGGATGTCATCACAATCACGCTATTGCGGAAATCTACCGTGCGACCATGGCCATCGGTCAAACGACCGTCATCCAACACCTGCAATAAAATATTGAACACGTCCGGGTGAGCTTTTTCTACTTCATCCAGCAGGATCACAGCGTATGGTCTGCGTCGAACGGCCTCGGTCAGATAACCACCCTCTTCATAACCAACATAGCCCGGTGGTGCGCCGATCAAGCGGGCCACGGAATGCTTTTCCATGAATTCTGACATGTCGATACGCACCATGGCCTCTTCGGTGTCAAACATGAACTCTGCCAAAGCTTTGCAAAGCTCGGTTTTACCAACACCGGTTGGGCCAAGAAACAGAAATGAACCGATTGGACGATTGGCATCCGACAAACCCGCGCGTGAACGGCGTATGGCATCGGCAACCGCTTTAACCGCTTCTTCCTGACCAATGACCCGCCGATGTAATGCCGATTCCATGTGCAGTAGTTTGTCCCGCTCACCTTGGAGCATGCGTGACACTGGAATACCGGTCCAGCGTGACACCACTTCTGCAATTTCATCCTCGGTGACACTGGTTCGCAGCAAGGTGAATTCTGATTGTTCTCCTATCTCAGCTTGCTTTAACGCTGCTTCCAGTTCTGGAATACGCCCGTATTGTAATTCTGACATGCGTGCCAGGTCGCCAGCCCGATGAGCTGTTTCCAGCTCCGCACGGCTACGCTCCAGTTCTTCCTTGATATGGGTTGTGCCCTGCACGGCCGCCTTTTCTGATTTCCATATTTCTTCGAGATCAGAAAACTCACGCTCCAGAACCTCGATGGTCTCTTCCAGATCGGCCAGACGCTGAATGGAGGCACTATCCTTTTCTTTTTTCAGTGCTTCACGCTGAATTTTCTGTTGAATCAGACGTCGTTCAAGACGATCCAGTTTCTCCGGTTTGGAATCGATCTCCATGCGGATACGTGAGGCCGCTTCATCCATCAGGTCAATGGCTTTGTCCGGCAGTTGCCGGTCGCTGATATAACGATGCGATAAAGTAGCTGCTGCAACCAGTGCTGGATCAGAGATATCAACACCGTGGTGAACTTCATAACGTTCCTGCAAACCACGCAAGATGGCAATGGTGTCTTCCACTGAAGGTTCGCCAACAAACACTTTCTGGAACCTGCGCTCCAACGCAGCATCTTTTTCCATGTACTGGCGATATTCGTCCAATGTGGTCGCACCAATACAGTGCAGTTCACCACGCGCCAATGCAGGCTTAAGCATATTGCCAGCATCCATGGAGCCTTCGGCTTTACCAGCACCGACGATGGTGTGAATTTCATCGATGAACAGGATCACATTGCCTTCCTGTTTACTGAGGTCATTTAATAAGGCCTTCAGACGTTCTTCAAACTCACCTCTGAATTTTGCACCGGCGATCAACGCACCCATATCCAGTGACAGCACACGCTTGTTTTTCAGCCCTTCGGGTACTTCGCCGTTAACTATCCGTTGCGCCATGCCTTCAACGATGGCAGTTTTACCAACACCAGGCTCACCCATCAAAACCGGATTATTCTTGGTCCTGCGCTGCAACACCTGGATGCAGCGACGGATTTCTTCGTCCCTGCCGATGACCGGGTCCAGTTTTGATTGCTCAGCTCTTTCGGTCAGGTCGATGGTGTATTTCTCTAACGCCTGTCGGGATTCCTCGGCATTGGGGTCATTAACCTGTTCTCCACCACGTATCTCATCGACGGCTTTTTCTATCGCCTCACGGTTGGCTCCAGCCTGTTTCAATATATCGGCAAGTGGGCCTTTAAGGTCCATGGCGGCGAGTACAAACAGTTCACTGGCGATGTATTGGTCATCGCGCTTTTGCGCCAGTTTATCGGTGATAGTCAATATTTTGATGGTGTCATTGGAAAGATTGACCTCCCCCGCTGCACCGGAAACCCTGGGTAAAGCATCCAGCCGTTCGCCAAGTTGTGAACGCAGTGCATTGACCTTGATGCCAGCCTTGGTCAACAGGTGACGAATAGAGCCCCCTTCCTGGTCCAGTAACGCAACCATGACATGATCCGGCTCGATTAATTGATGATCCAGCCCGACTGCAAGACTCTGCGCATCTGCCAGTGCCAACTGGAACTTACTGGTTAGTTTGTCCATTCGCATCGTTGCTACCTCTGAATAAATTGGTGCCGCACAAAGACGGACTCAGATAGAGAACATTTGCGGTCGACGTTGACAAAAAACAAGGGTTTGGAATTGACCCAGACCACCCCAATATAAGTTATTTCTTTTTGTTTACAGCATATTAGCGGACAACTGATTTAAAGTCGTCCGTCTCATTTGTTTGCATAGCAAAAGATATTTCCCGGGCATTTTTACCGTATTAAGGCTCGCCTTTTGAAACATGTTTTATCAATTTGTTGAATAAACTCAAACTTCATGAGCCTTTTTGAGGGCGAAATACGAATTTATAGTTTCAAACTAATAAATTCGGAGAATAACGGTGCGAATCAGCAGAATTATTGTTTCCATTTTCCTTCTCGGCATTGTCTCAGGCTGTGGTGGTGGTGGCAACTATCGACCCATTGATAACGTCGCTGGCAGACCAACAACCTATGTTGATCCGGGCTCCCGAGGGATCGTCAGTGGTGTAGGTGTTGAATCACAGGACATCATGTCGATGACTGAACAGATGATGCGCAGCATTATTTCCAGTGGCATTTTGAACAACAAAAGCAAGCCACCGAGAATCATCATGGATGCGAAATATTTTGAGAACCAAAGCTCTCAGGCCATCAATAAGAACCTGATAGTTGATCGTTTAAGAACAGGTTTAATACGCGCATCGCAAGGCCGAATGATGTTTGTCGCCCGCCAATCGATTGGAATGATTGACCAGGAAAGGCAACTGAAACGGGGTGGGGTTGTTGACCAGGGTACTTCCGGCTTAACCAAGGCGACTGCAGGCGGTGACTATCGTTTGACCGGCAACATCAAATCGCTCGACGCCAGAGATCGTAACACCGGCGCCATTCAACGTTATTCACAGATCACTTTTGAATTAGTGGATCTGGAGTATGGAACCATCGTTTGGGCGGATGATTTTGAGTTTTCAAAATTCGCCCAAGATGACGCGGTCTACCGATAATGTGTGGGGTAAAGAACATGAAATTAATTATTTTAATGGGCATGATTGGATTATTGGTTGCCTGTGGTTCAGCACCAAAACACGCCAATGAAGGCAAGGTCAAAACCACTGAACTGGACCGGTTTATGCAAGGCAAACCGGCTGCTTACAGACCCTATTTCGACGTATATTTGAAGCAGGGACAAAGAAACTCTGTATTGAATGAAATGCGTATCGGCTTATACGCGTTTGAGAATGGTGATTTCGAACTTTCTGGCTGGCTGTTTGACCGTGCCATTGGAAAAATTGAAACCATTTATGCCAATAACAAAACTGCTGAAAAAGCACGTTCCAAATTCAAACAGGAATCCACCAAAGATTTTAAGGGTGAACCCTATGAACGCGCCATGGCCTATTTCTATCGTGGTTTGATCTATCTTCAGCAAGACGATTACGAGAATGCCAGAGCCAGCATGCTGGGTGGTTTATTGCAGGATTCACTGGCCGAGCATGAGACCTACGAACAGGATTTTGCCAGTCATTTTTATATTGCCGGGTGGGCCTCTAGATGTAATGGCAATGCGTCTCAGGCAGAAGATTATTTTCGCGAGGCAATAAAGCTGAATGACACTTTAAGCAAGCCCCAAAGCAAGGAGAATGTGTTGGTTCTAGTCACTTCCGGTAGTAGCCCGTTAAAATTCAGATTAGGTGAAAACAATGAGCTACTGGCTTTCGATAGTTCAGCAATTGAATCAGTCAGAAACATCACCAAACCACGCTTGAAGCTCAATCGAAAAGAAGTGCACTTTGTAATCGCTGAAAACCTGCATTGGCAGGCGGCCACGAGGGGTGGCAGAACCATTGATGTGATTAATAACGGCAAGGCTCAATTCAAGGAAAATACTGATGCACTGGGAAATGCATTAACTTCTACCGGCAGTGGTTTGATGAATGCTGCTCAAGCCAGTAACAACCAAAACCTGGGTAAAGCTGGTGCGGTAATGGCTGTTTTTGGACTGGTTTCAAAAGGTATTTCCAAAGCGACAAGAGCAGAGGCCGATATCCGCTATTGGGATAATCTACCGGCCTTCATTTATACCGCTACAGTTGATAAAACCAACTTAGGTTCTAAATCTGCAAAATTTCAATTTACTGATTTCCTCCAGCAAAACCCAAGAAATCAAACCTCTCAACTTCTTAACAGAGTTGAAAACAGCCTTGATCCCAACCGCTCCTGCGACCTTGTTGTTATGAATGACAAATATCAACCACTGGCATTAAGACACATCAATCAATAAAAGGTGGATACAACATGAAAAATCTCATCATCTTAATCATTATTATTTCAATATCAGCATGTGCAAGCCAACAGGCGCCTCCTGTGACCTTTGTTTCCTGTGATTTCAAGAATGCACCCTATGGTTCAGCCCCGCGAGGGTATGGTCAGTTGGTACCCGCCATTATCGGTAGCATGCACCCCATCGCCTTATCGACAGTCAGTATTACCGATACAGCTTTATTACGCCGTGTTGTAGTGCAGGATGTAAAAGCCATGCGCACTCAGAGTGAGCAGTTAAATGTGTACGCTCGTATCGTTAACTGCACTGATTACCCCATTATTTTACAGGCGAGAACCCAATACCTTGACCGCAACCAAGTGTTGGCAGAACCGGTGACACAATGGAAAAGAATGCACCTGTCAGCCCGTTCAATCGGTAACTATCAGGAATCTTCTATCCTTCAGCCTATGCCAGATTCCTTTTTGATCGAACTAAGAGAGCAGTTATGAAATTTGTAGTTGTAGTGTTGATGTTATGCACTTCTCTCGCTCAGGCACAGTATCGTAATGATATGCCGGAAGTGATCGAAGAAACCCCGGCTGAAGATAGTCTGTCAGCCCGGCAAGCTGTCAGTAATCAGTACCCCCAACCAGTGAGTACAAGTATCAACAGGCAATACCAGCAGGCAGGTAGTCCGAGAATTCTAATTTTGCTCGGTCGCAGCCTGGGTAATGATCTTTCTGAATGGCAGGCTGATACAAGGGACACGATAAGTACCATGAATCGTGCTTATCAAGGCCGAAATCAGGCTAAAGATACACGCGACACATATCGTATGACTGAAGACCGAAAAGCGATCAATATCAATATAAGCCCTGGCATGGAGGCATTTTATAAGGGCTTTAGTGATTACCTGCAGGCCGCAAACATCGGGATGCTTAATTATGATTCCATCTTACGTCAGGCACAGAGAAAGAATGAGCTGTCCGGCAACATCGACAGAAGCACAGATTTACGTGAAGTGGAGGCCGATGCAGTCCTCGCAAATGTAGATATCCTGATAGAAATAATCGATGCAGGTTTTGTTGATGTACTGGGTACCAAGGTCGATAAAGTACAGGTTAACGTCACCCGTATGGACACATTTGAGACCCTGTCCCAACACACTGGACAAGGTTCCGAATACTACAAAATTGATGAGAAATGGGTGGCGGGTAGTAATGGTTACGAGAAGCAGCAAACCGTGCTGTTATTCCATGCTGATGCGGGCTATGAAATAGCAGACCAGTTATTACCCAAGGTACTGTCCAGACCTTTCAGCAAAGTCTCCGGGAACATCAACCAATTACCTGGCAACCCCGACCCCAAGGCTCCGGTAAGAAAGAAAAAACGGGTTCTTCCCCCTAAAGGCTAAATTTTCAGGTTTTTCTTATGAAAAAATATTTACTGAGTTGCATAATTTTAAACTGGCTTTGTTTGGCATTTTATATACCAATAGTGCACGCAGATGCTTCGCTGGAAGCAAGGATTGATATCGTCCTGCAAGCGCTGCAAAAGAATAAAAGTGATTTATGGAAACTCGGTGGCAAAATTGATACGCATCTAAAGAAAAAAGTAACAAACGTAGCAGATCGACAACTGATAGGGCTATTTAAAATCCTGGGTCGACATCAGCAATTGAATGAAGATTTGGCAAAAGTTGATCTGAAGAAGGAAGAAGCCTATCAGAAATGGAGAAAAGAAAGCCTCGGTTATCCAAATAGTAGAAGTGATTGGCGAAGGCTAGGCCTGGAGCGGCGAACAAATCTGGATATTGGTGAAGAAAAATCAAAGATATGGAGTCAATATATTGATGATCAAGGGCATTACCGACACAGGGTGCTGACTGGCAAGGATGGTGTTTTAAAGGGTTTGCAAGCACAACAGGATAGTTTGATAGCAGAACGTAAGCGACTGACAAAATTGCTACGCGAATTACAGCTTGAACTCGCTAAAGACCTTGCAGTGCCAATAGATTTTTACATATTAGGTAACCTAACTCGCTGGGTCAGCGCTGGTTCGACAGAAACAGTGGAATTATCAATAAGAAAAGGCAAGCCGCCGTTTAATCTTCAATATAGAAATAGTAAGGGCAAGTTGGTTGATGTAAAAATAAATTCAACAGGAATACATCGAATTAACTTTAGTTTTGATAAAGCCGCAGATGCAGGCCTGGTAGTTTTCAAACTGGAAGACAGTGCTTTACCCAGAAACCATAAATCCGAATCAATTGCATTTAATTTTTCAGGTGACGATAAAAAAGAGAAAGAAACAAAACCGCCATTACCCGGCAAGAAAGAAACAAAAAAGGATGAAAAAAAGCCACCTGTTTATGACGAAATTATAGCCAGGAAAAAATGCGCAGAATTAGATAAAAACAGTAAGGAATGGAAAGAGCATTGTGACGTACCAGATAATGAAATACCGGAAGTTTTAGCTGATTTTAGTGTTGAATTTACCTGCGGTGATTCATTTGAGCTGTCGCCGAACGATGTACTGTACCCGGAAACCTGTTATGTGCGGGTACATAATGCATATGTAGAGCATGAGAAGGTTGAATTAAAAGTTGAATACGATAAAGAACTATTGGATGTAACCTTTGATCACCAGACCGAATCACCCAAATCTCCCTACAACGAGTTTTTATTAATAATTAGAACCAGAATTCCAGTGCCCGAAACCCTGACAATTATGACGATCATAGTTAAGCATGCCGGGGAAAGAGTCAAAATCCCAGTCACTATTTCGATATTACCACCGGGTCTGGATGCCAGTTCGGGCTCAGGTATAAGACCGCCAGCAGTAGTGGAAGCTGGTTCGGGAGGTCCATATTGTGTTTGGCGCTACAAATCATTTGGTGACCCACCAGAATGCTTCAATATATTAACGGCTGAGTGTGATAGCACCAAATATGCTGGAAAACCTAAATATGAGTTGGTGGGCTCGGGTATGACCTGGGGTGAGGCTCAATTGAGAGCCTATGTTTTAAGCCCTTATAAAGGCAACCTATATGGCTGCAATCATTTTGGTTCAGATGAAGACAGCGGTATGCAGGACAGTGATAACGACTCTATTCCGGATGCCACAGATAACTGCCCTGCGGTCGCCAATAAAAATCAACTGGATACTGATAAGGACAAGATTGGAGACGTTTGTGATACAGATTATGACAATGATCTGATCCTTGATTTTCAGGACAATTGCCCGACGGTGAAAAATTATGAGCAGGAAGATATTGACGGCGATGGTAAAGGGGATGCCTGTGATAACAACAGCGACAGTGATAGTTTTGTTGACATAGAGGATAACTGCCCACTCCTTTCCAACCCATCACAGGATGATCTCGACAAGGATGGTATTGGAGATGCCTGTGATACTGATAAAGATGGTGATGGTATTGAGAATGCCACAGACAACTGTGAAATAATAAAAAATTCTGATCAATTGGATAAGGATTCAGATGGTATTGGTAATGTCTGTGATACCGATATTGATAATGATGGCAAACTCAATGTCGAAGATAATTGCCCGGATGATTACAATCCAGACCAGAAAAATAGCGATGAGCACTGGATGGGAGATGCCTGTTTAGCACCTAGTAGCAGCGGTGATGTTTCAACTGCCGACTGTAGCGCTTATCCGGGTACCAAGGCGGTATGGAGTGAAGAAACGCTATCAGCAGGTTGTGTCTGCGAAGGCGATACTGATTGGTCCGATACATTAAAACGCTGTGCCAGTGAGCGAGAAGATGCGCTAGCCAACGCCAATTGTTCAGCCTATGGGAAAGCAAAAGCTGTATGGGATGGTGCGACTGGCAAAGCAATGTGTGAGTGCATCAGCGGTTATGAATTTGACGAGCATAATCAATGCAAAGCTGCGCTGGTAAGCGCAGAGTGTGCTGATTATCCAGGCACAACCTATGTGAATAAGCAGTGTGAATGCCCCGGAGCACTTGAATGGTCAGATACTCAGAAACGATGTATCAGCCTTGCTGGCTTGTCTTCAAGTGATGTGGATTGTACGTCCTATCCAGGCAGCGCCCCCCATTTCGATAGTGAAAAAAACAGCTGGGGCTGTGAATGTGTGGGTAGCAAAAAATGGTCGTCTACGCTCAAAACCTGTGCCTACAGTGAAGATGAAGCGGTGGCTTCAACGGATTGCTCGGCGTTAAAGGGCACCACTGCCATATACGATGACTTTATTGGTGGTGTGGTGTGTAAGTGCATCGATTCCGGCTTGACCATATCAACAAGCAAAGGTAGTTGTATGAGCTCTGAGGCTGCGGCAGTCGCAGATCATGATTGCAGTTCAATGGGTCTTGGAGGTGAAGCTTATTTAGATATATCTACCGGTTTGGCGGCCTGTAAATGTAAAGATGGATTTAGTCCGAACTCTGCCGACACCGCCTGTGAATCAAATACAACGGTTGCCGGTCCCGATGAATCTGATGGCGGTGATTTGACCGATGTTGAAACCGAAGAAGAAGGCACGGGTCATGTCTCCAGTCGCAATGTTGCAATATGTGTGACCGATTCAAACAGCATACTGGACGACCACTTCAGTCTGTTGGTCAACGGCACCGCTATCGGCAGCATAACCAACCCGGAGGGTGGTTCCACCTGCCACAATGCCACGCTGAAGGGCGGTGCTAACGTCATTGAACTTAGACTAATTCGAAAAATGGGTAAAAACACCGCGCTTACCATGGACATCAACGATGGGGAGTACTCACGTGGATTCAGTGGTTCAAGCAATCATGTGTGGACGATAACCGCACCAGAATAATTACGGCTTTATATGGTTTTATAATGGCTTGTCAGTTATCTGATCCAGTAGTGCTAAGCACTTTTGGGTCAGGTAATTGGACTCCCCCTTTTTCTCTTTGAGGATGGCACAGGCATTCTGTGTCATTTCCAAATCAGCTTGACCCTGGATAAAAGCAACCATTGCGTGGGCATAGTATGCCTCTCCTATCAACCAATGGTCAGCCGGCAATTTCTGTTCACGTATAGATAGTCCTTTTAAGATCAGGTCTTTGCCGTGTGGAATATCGCCCAAAGCCACCTGGGCACGACCGAGTCCAATGTAACTGTAAGATAAATATAAATGGTCTTCGGGTAGTGTTTTGAGCCGGGAATCGAGTGATTTTTTTAAATAGTCATAAGCTTTCTGAAATTCATTTAACTCCAATAGAGTATTGGCCATATTGGTGTACAAAGATGCTGTTTGCGGATGCGCTTCTCCCCGCGTCTGTATGACACTGCCAAGGATTGATTGATATATTTCGGCAGCCTTGGAAAACTCTGAATTCTCATGATAGATCATGGCCAGGTTATTCCAGGCATCGTTGATTCTGGGGTGTCCCGTTTCCAGTGTGAGCTGTCTTACTGTCAAAGCCTGTTCTAAATATGGTAATGCATGATCAGGACTTCCGGCGTCGTTTAACAACAAGCCCAGGTTGGTTAACGACTGCGCCTGCTCTGGATGCGGCTTAGCAAAAATCTGCTCCCTGAGGTCAATAGCCTGACGGAAATAGCGCTCACCGTCAGTCAGGTTTCCCTGCAAATAATAGGCCAAACCAATGTTGTTGATATTAGTGGCATAATCTTTATCGAGAATCGGTAATGGCTTTTCCTGCCACAATTTTTCCCTGACGTTTTTTGTTATTAATAAAATATCTGCAACTTGCTTATATTTTCCCTGCCTGAAATAAACAGCACTCAAATCATTCAGGCTTTGCGCATACTTAATGTGGTCTTCGCCATAGAGTACTTTTTGTGTTTCGGTAGCGTCTAATGCCATCTTTTCAGCATCAGCCAATTCACCTTTTGAGACTTTAACCCGGCTTAACTTGCCTTTAACCGTTGCGATCTCTGCCAAATATGTGGCGCTTTCCTGCTCGAAAATATCCAGTGATTGATCAAGCCATGACTCTGCATCGTCAAAGTGAGCCAACAACCGTTCATTCTCACCCAACAGCATCATGCTTCCTGCAAGCACAAACTGTTCGTCCGACTGAATTGATTGTCTTATTTGATAGGCATCTTCCAATATCGTGGCTGCTTGAGTGTAGTTCCCCAAATTTTGGTAGGTGTGAGCAATTTCTTCCAACAGGTCAGCTTCAATTTCTGTCGGCTCATTGAACCTTTCCCTGATTCTCTGCAGCCCGGTATCCAACACTTCAGTGGCGGTAAGCTCCTGACCGGGTGTCTTGTTGGGATCTGCCACACTAAAGACATCTACCAGCAAATTTTTAATGGTTACAGCTTTGTCTCTTTCGATTGATAACTCGGTGTTGTGTAATGCTGTCATCAGGGTAAAGCCAGCCAATACGGCGGTGAGTGTACTGACTAAAAAAACCATGAGTCGGTGCCGGTATAGGTATCTCTGAAACCGATAAGCGCGACTACCTGGATGTGCCTCAACACAATAGCCATTTTCAAATTTTATAAGATCATCGGCAAAAGCCTGGGCCGTGTCGTAACGATCTCCCGGTTCCGGGCTCAATGCCTTATGGATAATGTGGTAAAGGGCAGAATTAAAACACCACTTTAATTGTGTTTTATTGCTGCTTGTGTTTTTAAGTAAAGCATTGAAACTTTCCGGTGAGTTTTGTTGGATCGATGCTAATTGCCCAGGCAGCAGAGGAAAGCTGAAATCCTTTTGCCTTGCCAGTCTGGGCTCAGTGCCAGATATCATTTCAAACAATAACTGGCCCAGTTGATGAATGTCAGTGGTCGTTATGATCCTTCTTTTATTTGCATGTTCCGGTGTCTGATATTCAATTGAATACGCTTCAGGTTTTTGGCCTTCCTGGTGAACCAGCGTTGCGATTCCGAAATCCAGCAACTTAACCTGACCATCTACAGTAACCATGATATTTGAAGGTTTGATATCGCCGTGAATCACCAAATGCTGATGGGCATACTGTACTGCGCCAAGTATCACTACAAACAATTTAAGTCTTTGTTTAATAGTGAGTTTTTGTTGGTTACAATACTGTATTATATTGTTACCTTTAATCAACTCCATAACAAAATAAGACTGTCCTTCTGCGGTTACACCTGAGTCGTATAGCTGGACGATATTCGGGTGGATCAAACCGGCGAGTATTTCCTTTTCATGGGCAAATCTGACTTGATTTTGATCAAAATCCAAATCGATAGGTATCATCTTTATGATGACTTCTCTTTCAAACTCACCGTCGGCCCGGTGTGCCAGAAAGATACTGCCCATACCACCTTGTTTGAGCAGATTTGAAATCTGATATTGGCCTACCTGAAAATCGCGGAAGCAATGCTCTTCTATTTCATTCAAGGGGAAAACTGAATCTTTCAGATTTGAAAAATAAACACCTGATTTTTTTTTTGCTGCCAACAGATCCTGAACATAGGCAAGTAGTTGCGGATCATCAAGACAGGTTTTCTGAATATAGTCAGGTCTTTGTTGTTTCTTCTTTTCAATGGCTTGAAGAAATATTTTCTGTCCCTTTTTTTGCCGTTCTGGAGTCATATTGCCAATTTTTGAACCAGTATGGATCTGGCCAGTATCCAGTCCCGCTTAACAGTCGCCAGTGAAAGGTTAAGAGCCTTTGATGTTTCTTTCAGGGTCAAGCCACCAAAAAAACGACAGGTGACATTGTCTGCCAGTCTCTTGTCATCTTTTCCGAGGTCGGTCAGGGCTTCGTCCAGCGCTAAAATTTCAGAGCTCCTGGTGGCAGAGATCAAGTCGATCTGGTCCAGTGATATTTCATTGCTAAATGAACCTCTTTTTTTTGCGTTCCAGGCCCTTGCGTTGTCTATGATGATGTTACGCATAACCACAGAAGTGAGATAGAACAATTCATTTTTGCTTTTCACTTCAGTATTGTTTTTTATTAAATTCAAATAGGCTTCATGCACAATACTTTTGGTGCCCAAATTTTTCTTGCCGTAAATACGGCTCCTCTGAACACGGGCTAGGCGCTTTAAGTCTTCGTAGATTTCAGGAAACAATACGTGTATGTCTTGCGCCATTATTTACCCCATCACTTTGAAATTTTTGTTAATCAAGTCTATAGCCTATTGAGGGACAAAGGCAATATTCCCAGAAGCTCACCAGTTTCATTAGCTCTATCGGTGACATATAAAAGTAGCTCGGTACGCGAAATAGCCTTGTGTAAGTTTCATATCAGCCCTGCACCTTTCCTGGATATTCATTAAAAATTGAATTTTGAACCAAAACCTCTGTGAACGGTAGACTATTTCCGACAAACGGTATTGTAACCCCTTCTATTCACGCGTTTTTCTGGTAAGCTCACAGTGGTCAGAGATACATGGTTGGAATGCTGAGGATAGGAAATCCGAAGCTTCAACGAAAAGCAGTTATTGTGAGCACCAGGTATCATATATGGACATTCGTAATTCAACAGAATTACAGAGATACAATTTGGATCTCCCAAAGGGATTTGGCATCGTCGATCAGGGTCCCTACGGACCAGTCATACGCTCTCATTCACCCTCGAAACACCAACTCACACAACACAATTCGCTTCGGCACCCACTATCAGGGTTCTTATCCTGGCTATACCAGTGGGGGTGTATATCGTTAGAAGTGAATAATAATAGAGTGCTGAAAAATGACTAAGACTCACATACGAACCAGTGGATTAACACTTATCGAGCTGATCGTGACGATATCTATTGCTGGCATTCTGATTGCGGTCTCAGTACCAAGTTTCACGGTAGCCATACAAAACACCAGGATGGCAACACAAATTAACACGCTACAAACCTCACTCAGTCTTGCCCGAAGTGAAGCAGTAAAACGCAATAACAATATAACAATATGCCAGAGCAGTAATGGTTCCAGCTGTACAGGCAACTGGCAGAATGGTTGGATCGTTTTCGTTGATAGCAACTTTGATGGTGCTGTTGATGGCGAGGAAATTTTACGTGTACAAGGCGTCATAGCTGGAAGTAACACTCTGACATTCAACCAAACACGTGTTATTTATGCCAATAATGGTATTGCGATCAGTGGTTTAAACGGAGTTTTCACACTCTGTGACCTCAGGGGAGCTGCAAGTGCCAAGTCGCTTGTAATTGGACCGTCAGGTCGCCCCCGACTTGGCGTAGACGGTGATCCAGACCTGGTATGCCCATCATGATCAGACACCATAACATCGACTCCCAAACTACCCGGCAATCAGGGTTTAGCCTGATAGAGATCTTGATCACTGTTGCTATGACGACAGTTGGGTTATTAGGCTTGGCAAGCATGCAGGCGGCAGGACTGAGAAACAATCAAGCTGCTTACCATCGTAGTCAAGCGACGGTACTGGCCTATGATATCGCAGATAGAATGCGTGCCAACACCAGTGCTATCAATAACTACCTAAGCAGCTTCATGACCCTCGCGCAAGCCAAAGTCGCGGGCGCATCGGCAGGATGCAAAAACACAAGTGGATGCACACCAGCTCAAATGGCACAGAATGATTTATTTGAATGGAATGCAGCCCTGACAATCGCCATGCCAAATACGACCGGCACGATAGTGGTTTTGGGCGATATTTATACTATTGACCTAAGCTGGGATGAAAACCGGGATGGCAGTGTCGATAGTGCCGATCCCAATTTCCAATTGAGCTTTCAGCCATGATCAGCCGTGCATCGAAATCGCAGAAAGGCTTATCTCTTATCGAGTTAATGATTGCTATCGCACTCGGCATTTTTATTGCTGCGGCCATGATAAGTCTGTTTGTCAACTCAAAACAAAGTTTCCGCATGAACGAAAACATGTCGCGAATGCAAGAGAATGCCAGGTTTGCCGTGTCATTTATATCAAGGGATATGCGAATGGCGGATTATCACACTTGTGTAACCGCGCCCGGACTCGATGACGCAGTGTCTGCTGTAAACAATAGCGGACTAAACGCCTCTGATACCTTCACCATCTTGTGGCAATCCAATGCCTGCGATGCCGCAGTTGTAAATGTGACAACCATATATTCGATTCAGACCGGCTCTACCGGAAGCCCAGCTCTTTTCAGAAGTGTCGATGGCGTAAGCCAGGAACTGGTTGAAGGCATTGAAAACTTGCAAGTTTTATTTGGCGAAGACACTGATGACGATAATGTTCCAAACTATTACGTTGACGCGGCAAGCATCACTGATATGGCGCAGGCTATCAGCATTAGATTTACATTGGTCGCCCGCACCCTGGAGACAAACCTGACGGCGGGTGGGGGAAGAATCACTCGAAGCTTCACCTCAACGATCACATTACGAAACCGGCTACCTTAAGACGAATGGGAGCATGACTATGACGCGGTATAACAAACAGCAATCTGGCGTCGTATTGATCGTTGGCCTCATCATGTTATTACTCCTGACCATTATTATGATAAGTGCGCTACAGGTAACGGCATTGGAAGAAAGAATGGCGGGTAACCTGCAAAATAGTAATATCGCCTTTCAAGCGGCTGAAAGCGCTTTACGGCAGGCCGAAGCATTCATTCGAATTGACACTGATACGATTGATTTGGGTGGTAATGGCGTACTTGATGACAACCCATTTCATCCATTAAAGCTATCTGGCGCACCATTTCGAAGTACGGACACACCTGTTTGTGTATATGGTTTATGCAGCGATACCAGCCCACTACAGTCAGAGATATTCCCATCTGTAAGCGGCACAGCGATACTCGCTGGCACAGGTATCAGTACCATAACCCGTGAACCAGAATATATTATCGAATTAATTCGCACTGATCCAAGTGTAGATTCAAGCAGGCTTTACGCCACATTTCGTATTACTGCCCGTGCCTGGGGCGGAGATAGTAACAGCCTTGTTCAACTGCAATCGACTTATCGGCTGCACGCCTTATCGTTTTCGCACTGACCAATACGAGATTTGTAAAACATCTAGGGGATTAGAATCATGCAAAGCACTACTAAACAAAACCTACTCATTGGTGGCTTGTTATTGCTTACAGCAAATTTGACTTTAGCAGCTCCTATATTCACACCTGGCTCACAGCCAACGGGCTGGGTATCACGGCCTGTCATCACTTTTTTTGATGTTGCCTCAGGTACGGAAGCTTTCTATCAGCTTGACTATCGTAAAGACACATGGGCCGGCAACGTACTTGCCAACGATGTAAATAGTACTGCAAGAATTCAGACCACCGGGCCCTGGGACAACGCAGACCCGACACTCACTACTGCTGCTTCATTACTGGATAGCATGAATTTTAGTACAGACCGGAAAATTGCCACCACCGGTGGAGCTTTCCGCTGGGCGAGCTTAACTGACGCAGAAAAAACGGCCCTCGGCTCTGAAGCAATCATGAACTTTGTAAGGGGAGACCGAAGTAATGAAGAACCCAATGCGATGTCATTACGCAAGCGGGAGTCAGTCCTCGCAGACATTTTGCACTCGACCATACATTATTGGGATGATGGTACAAATCAAACCCTGTATGTTGGTTCCAATGATGGAATGTTGCATTCCTTTAATGCCAATACCGGCGTAGAGAACTTCGCTTACATCCCCTCAATGCTTATACCAAAGCTAAGCAGACTTGCAGACAAACCTTACGTCCACACGCATTTTGTTGATGGGCCGATAAGTATCGCCAATATGGATATTTCTGGTAACCAGAAAACCGTTCTGATCGGTGGTTTGGGGGCAGGAGGAACGGGCTTGTTCGCACTTGATATTACAACACCTACGGCCGCAAATGAGTCAGCAGTAGCAAGCAAGGTATTGTGGGAAATAACTGCAACAGGCTCCTTTAGTAATTTGGGTCACACCTATGGCACGCCTCTTTTAACAAAGCTTGCCAATGGTACTGCCGCAGTTATCATCGGTAACGGTTACGTGAATTCTGGTAATGGACATGCTGTTTTATATGTAATCAATGCCATAACGGGCGCACTCATAAGTGCCATCGATACTGGGTCGGGCTCTGTAGCTAGCCCCAACGGTTTATCATCGCCCGCGCTGTTTGACACTGATGGCGATGCAAAACCTGATTACGCCTATGCGGGCGATATTGATGGAAATTTCTGGAAATTTGATCTGAGCAGCAACACATCCAGCCTGCTTCTGGTCACATCCCCCGCGCAGGCAATAACCACTGCGCCAGTCGTGCGACCACATCCCCTTGGTGGCCAAATGATCGCTTTTGCCACAGGCCGTATACTCACATCAGGCGATAAGGGTGACACCAGCAACCATCATGTATATGGGATCTGGGATGGGGCGCCAGCTGCAAATAATCAACTTCTAACTCAAACACTAACCACATCCAATTTTGGGCTCATTGGTGTTCGTACAGTAACGAACAATTTGATCGATTGGTCGGCAGGTGCTGGGCACCACAAAGGCTGGAAAGTGAGCCTAAGGCCGGGAGAGCGTGTTGTGGGTGAAAAGCCATTTTTCAATAATGGTCGTTTCTATTTTTTAGCTACAAATCCGACCACTAGTACGGGTGAGAATTGGCTTCATGAACTGGTATTTAATACCGGTGGCTCGCCGCTGGGACCTATATTTGACTTAAATGAAGATGGCTTTTTTAATGATTCAGATTTGGCAGCCAATAATAATATCCCTGTTGCCAAATTCCTGGGAAACGGTGTTTTTTCTCAACCACGCCTGGTCAACGCCTTCGGGCTAACCACTACTCTGTATGCTTTTCATCCTGATTTACCGGTAAGCGATGGTGTTGCTGTCGAACCTGAAGACCCTGGCGTATCGGGTGGTCATTTTGATTTTGACATCTACTACTATGATCGTGAACCAGTATCTACAGGTGATGACCAAACTCGCTCAAATATCTGCGCCAAAAAGAAGGATGTTGAAAAGGAACTGGATGAGTTATCGCCTAATTACTGCACCGCCAGTAATGGCTTTGATGAAGGTTATGAGCTAATGACGGATTATACTGAAAACAGTTCTTGTGGGAAAAAATTAAATTATTTCGATATCACTTGTAGCACCTTCTCACTGGGTATTGCGGGTGATTACGCCAAGGTTAAACACGAGCATGAATATGATGACAAATATGATGTAACTGGCGTGAACATGCTCAATGCAAGTGTTCCTGATTTTAACCTGTCCAATGCTATTGGCGACCCGACAACAGAGTTCAAAATTTTAGTGATGAATCAGTACCTGAATCCGGCAGCCAAACTGTCTGTTGGTGGAGTAGATTATGTAAATGTGAAGGAATATGGCAACCTGGCAAGTGAAACCAACGCTGTAACACTGTTAAACAGCTTACCCATTTATAGCCGGAACACTATTGGCACCCTTATTTATAATTTACCGATAGATGCATTCAAATCCAAGGACTGGTGGGGGGATGGCGGCTCACTTCGTGCTGGCCTGATACCAACTCAGACCGGCTGTGTTAATAAAGTAAATGCCGACGGCACAATGGTGAATGATAAATCGAAAGGTTTGATAGGGCCAAATGGTGAGCGGTTTGATGGCGCTTTAACAATACAAATTATTAAACCCACTACACCAAGCTCAGCATTAGAGCTTAACGGACCTGATGTAACTTATGGCTGGCGAGTCAAACAGGCTGACTTCACTACCTTCGTTCTGGTTGAGTACACCAGCTTCTGGCACCATCCAAATGATTTCTGCTATGGCGATAACGGCTGGGTAGCAGACGCACCGGAAGATTTTGAATCCAAAGATTCTGCTGAAGTAGCTGCGCCGGGTTCAGCTGACCCTAAAGATGGTATTTTTGGAGCTGGGCTGGCGATTATCAGTGTCGTTGTCACCGTCGATGGTTCTGTCACCACCACCACCACAACGTATAGTGATGGTTCAGAATATATTAAAACTGAAACCGAAAATGAGGATGGCACAAAGACCATACACCAACGATTCAGAGATGGAACAGAAATTACTACAATTATTTCCTCAAGTGATGGTGGTCACGCTGGCTCTATCGATCCGAATACAGGTTCACCTGAAGAAGAACTGTCAACCGGTACTTCTGGTCGTCAATCCTGGCGAGACATGCTTAACTAATTAATATGTTGAAGTAATATGATGAAAAATTTTGGCTTTACTCTTATTGAGCTTTTGATTGTTATCGTGATTATGACGGTGCTCGTCGTGCTTGCTTTACCGAGCTATCAAGATAGTATCCGGAAAACCAGGCGCGCCGATGCCCAGGCAGATTTAATTGAATTTGCGGGAAGCGCGGAACGCATTTATACGCAGTCAAATCCAAATAGTTATGTTACCGCTGCCTTGCCAGCTGACACGGATTTCTATACCTACACTTTTCCGGCTACTGTCACTGCTACGACTTATACCATACGGGCTACACCGACAGCGCGTCAGGATGAAGATGGTTGCGGGACCATGACTTTAACTCAGACGGGCCAAAGAACATATACCGGCAGCCTGACTGGCTGCTGGTAATCATGACAGCTCGTAAGAGGGTTTTAATTGAGAGTGTTTTTTTTGGCATCAGCTTGTTAAAAGATCGGCCATGAGCCGTTTGTAAACCCGGGACAAGGCCTCCAAATCATCCGTGGGAGTGTGTTCGTCCACCTTATGGATACTCTCATTGAGCAGTCCGAATTCAAGTACTTCTGTTCCAAGCGGAGCGATAAACCGACCATCAGATGTCCCACCACCGGTGTTTAATTCGGGCTCGATACCCAACTCAGCCTGAACAGCTTCAACCACCGCAATACGTAAGTCACCAGCCTCTGAGCGAAAAGGTTCACCGGAGACCCGCCAGCCCAACTCATATCGCAGAATACCATTTTGCTTCAGAAGGTCTTCGAGACTGGACTTGATGACTTCTGCAGGTGAAGCCGGTGCATTGCGGATATTGAACCAGGCTTCGGCATGACCAGGTGTCACATTTTCAGCACCCGTGCCAGCATGAATATTGGTCACCTGGCAATGTGTTGGTGGAAAACTCTCATCACCCTGGTCCCACTGTAGAACGGTCAATGCACTGATAAAGGTAGCGAGATGGTGAATTGGATTATCCAGGGCATCCGGAAAAGCACTGTGACCCTGGACACCATGAACTTTTAAACGGGCCTGGATTGAACCGCGCCGACCGATGCGCACCGTGTCGCCTAATTGCTCCCGGCTACTGGGTTCACCCACCAGGCAGTATTGGGGTGCGCCGTTTCTCTGTCCGAGTATTTGTGCAACCCGCCTGACACCATCAACGGCGACGCCTTCTTCATCGCTGGTCAGCAAGATACCAACTTGTCCGTTATGGTCGGGTTGCTCGTGAACAAATGATTCAGCTGCGGTCACCATGGCTGCCACTGCACCCTTCATATCAGCAGCGCCACGACCATACAAAATGCTATTCCTGACTTCGGCTTTGAATGGTGCTGAAGTCCAGTCCTCCAGTGGTCCGGGTGGAACCACATCGGTATGACCCAAAAACCACAACGAAGGCTCAGCCTGGTTATGGGCCTGGCCATGGGTAAAAATGACGTTGCTGACTTCACCAAACTGGAACCATTCGACTTCAAAACCCTGCACTTCGAGCCTCTCGGCCAGCAAACGCTGGCAACCGGCATCATCGGGGGTCAACGAAGCCCGTTCGATCAAAGCACAGGTCAATTCCAGCGTAGCACTCATAAACTATAGCCCCGTGAGCTCTTCTGGCTTGAAACCAACAGCGATGATGTCATCGCTGACAAACACCGGACGTTTTATCAGTGTCGGGTGCTGTTGCAGCAATTCCAGCAGTGCATCACCTTCAAGTTGACGTTGCTCATCAGTCAGTTGTCGCCAAGTGGTACTGCGACGGTTGACCAGCCTGCCAGCAAATGCTGAGTCCAGCCAGCTTTGCAACAGGCCTGTGGGCAGACCATCGTTTCGAAAATCATGAAATTGATGTTCAATGCCTTGCGCTAACAACCACTTAAGTGCCTTACGGCAGGTGTCACACTGTTTAATTCCGTATACCGTCAACATATCAGGCGTCGATGCTCGCTCTTAGCAGTTCATTGACACTGGTTTTTGAGCGTGTTTTTTCATCAACACGCTTAACGATGATGGCTGCGTACAATGCGTAACTACCGTCTTTAGCTGGCAGGCTGCCGGGCACGACAACTGAGCCAGCCGGAACTCGTCCATACATGATCTCACCACTTTCACGGTCGTATATGCGTGTGCTCTTGCCAATATATACGCCCATCGACAGCACACTGCCCTTGCCAATGATCACACCTTCGACGACTTCTGAACGTGCGCCGATAAAACAGCCGTCCTCGATAATAGTCGGTGTCGCCTGTAGTGGCTCGAGCACACCACCGATACCCACACCACCGGACAGATGAACATGCGCACCGATTTGTGCACAGGAGCCCACCGTTGCCCAGGTATCAACCATACTGCCCTCACCTACATATGCCCCGATATTGACATAAGACGGCATCAGCACCGCGTCATGTCCGATAAAGGCACCTCGCCGGACTGTCGCTGGCGGAACGATTCGAGCGCCGCAGGCACTGATGTCCTCAGTTGAAGCTGGCGTCCAACGCAATGGAACCTTGTCAAAGTACCGGGACGCCGAACCATCGATAACCTCATTGTGACGGATGCGAAAATATAATAGCACCGCTTTTTTTAGCCATTCATTAACTTGCCATCCATGCTTACCCACTTCAGCAACCCGTAAAGCACCCTGCTCCAGACCAGAAATCGAAGCTTCAATGGCCACAACCAACGCCGCTCCAGCAGACTCCGGGGTAATGGTTTTACGTTCTTCAAACGCTGCCTCGATAAGCCTGCGGTGGTCTTGGTTGTTACTTGTTTGCTTCATTGCGCACCTACGTCCTGACAAATTGTTAGTGTTGAAGTTAATCTTTTAATCATCAGGGGTCAGATTCAAATGCGACAAACCCCATCACCTTTCCAACCACCTCTACGCATTTGAGTCTGACCCCAGCCCTTGTTCTTAGATTCATCAATGCCAGCCTAGCGTTCTCCCATAAAAACCTATGGGGCATAGTTTTCATCAATTTTTGCATGTATTTCACCGTTTGCAAACATAATATAAGCGCCAAGTGATGCTTTGAAGTTGATACCTGAACCATCAGGGGTCAGATTCAAATGCGACAGACCCCATCACTTTTCCGACCACCATCAACACATTTGAGTCTAACCCCGGCCCTTGCACCAGTCGCCCGTTGTATCATTACTGTACCAAAACAGTGATGTTTGCCTGATAATGAAACCGGCATCTGCACTGTGTGCTCGATTTTTTCTACCCGGGATAAAACACCATGGTCCGCATTGGCTTTTTGCTAAACCACGACGCCGCTCATCAAGTCATGCACTGTGTCCCTATCGCATTTGAACTGGCACGCCGGAACCCCGAACTCTCTGTTGTTATCATCAGCACCACCACAGTGGAGGCAGATGCAATTGCAGGAATTGCCGCAGATTACCCTGATGCATCCTGTGAAATCAGGCTGGCAGAACCACCCGCCAGCGCCAGTTTGTTCGACAAACTGACCGGTCATGCACTACTCGTCAAACGGCTCGGAGTTTTGTGGCGCCACCGCGCCCTGTTTCGTTCACTGGACGTACTGGTGGTCCCTGATAAACCCAGCCTCATACTCAAGCGCTTTCTCGGTGCCAGGTGCCCTCTGATGATCAACACGTTTCATGGCGCCGGTGACCGGGCTGGTGGCTATCAGGGTGTCGCCGGATTTGATTTCCACCTCCTGCCCGGCCGCAAGTATGAGGCACGTATGTTGTCTGAGGGAATGGTCGATCCTGATCGGTACGCTATCGCCGGATATGTAAAGTTCGACTGTATCCGTAACACACCTCGACCAAGAGTGTTCTCCAATGACCGGCCTACGGTGCTTTACGCCCCTCATTTTAATCCAAAGTTCTCGTCATGGTATGGCTGGGGAGGGGCTATCCTGGACTATTTTGTAAACAACCCCGACTACAACCTTATTTTCGCGCCACACGTACTTATGTACCGGCGCAGCTGGCACGTCTGCACCGAAGGTAGCCTGCCACGGCGCACCCCACCTATTCCTGATGCGCTCCGGCACGCACCCAACATCCTGGTTGACCCTGGTAGCATTGCCTCAATAGATATGACCTATACGCGTGCTGCCGATATCTATCTTGGTGATGTCAGCAGCCTGGTTTACGAGTTTCTCATTGAACCCAGACCATGCGTTTTCTTCAATCCCAGTAAGGCAAATTGGCGGAATAATGATAACTTTTGCTTCTGGTCTACTGGCGAAGTGTTGGAGTCGGTCAACGACCTGCCCGCCGCCCTCGCCAGGATTCGGTCGGATCCCCAGCGCTACCGGCCAGAACAGGAACGCGCCTTCGCGGAGGCGTTTGACCTAACCGACACACCCTCTTCGGTTCGGGCAGCCGATGCGATTACCACTTTTCTGGCAAATGAGGGTCGGCTCCAACGGTCCGCAAAAGTGCCACCCGGAAACCCACCCCGTGAAGATCCTTAGCATATCGACCAAATTTGCCTACGGTGTCGGCCAGGTTGCCGAGGGCATCAAGTCGCGTGGCTTTGACATCATCGTATTCTTCTACTTTACCCAGGTATTGGGTCTGCAGGGATCACTTGCGGGCGCCGCCATCGCTGTTGCACTGGTCTTTGATGCAATAACAGACCCGGTCATTGGTCACCTGTCAGACAACTGGAGGTCCCGTCTTGGCCGTCGGCACCCATTTATGTATGCCTCAGCCCTGCCCTTGGGTATTGCGTGGCTAATGCTCTTTTTCCCACCGCAAGGACTCGGCCAGACAGGGCTTTTTCTCTGGCTGTTGATCTTCGCGGTACTCGTACGCGCGGCGTTGACCCTCTATCACGTTCCCCATATGGCCCTGGGTGCCGAGCTCAGTGACGACTACGATGAACGCACATCAGTGGTGCAGTGGAGAACCCTGGCGGGGATGGTTGGCTCTCTGGGCGTGATTGGTTTTGGTGTCTATTATTTCTTTCCAGCCAGTGATAGCTACTCCAACGGCCTCTTGAACCCTGCCGGTTACCCATCCTTCGCGGTGTTCAGCGCCCTCTTCATGTGCCTGACAATCTGGTACTCGGCCTGGGGCACACGAAAGGAGATCCCTCGCCTGCCCGCGCCACCGGAACACCCCGAACCCTTGTCGCTCGCCACCACTTATCAGTCGTTTGTCACGGCCTGGCAGAACCCGTCCTTTCGCTCCCTGGTGGTCGGATTTTCACTTTTCTCTATTGCCCTTTCGATTACCAGCACTCTCGGCACCCACGTCAACGTTTTCTTCTGGGCTTTCACGAGCGAGCAGATATCGTACCTGCTGGTGCCCCTGGGCCTGGGTTTTGTCATTGGCGTGGCAATCTCCGGCTTTCTTCATATCCGTGTGGATAAGCGGCCCAGCCTGGTTGCTTCTGCCTTGATCGCGAGCGCACTGGGTAGCGTTGGGGTTGTAGCGCGAATGATGGGGCTGATGCCAGAGAACGGGGTTCCATTGCTATTCGGAATCATCTTGACACTGCTGCTTTGTTTCGGCTTGGTGGCTGGCGTCGCTTTTGCTTCGTCGGGCTCAATGATGGCCGACGTCGCCGCTGATCATTTTCAGCGCACCGGTCGAAACCAACAGGGTCTTCTATTTGCTGCGGTTTCGTTTTCCAGAAAACTGGGTTCGGCAGCAGGACACTTGTTTGCTGGTGTGGGTATCGATTTGATCCGATTTCCCCTGCAGAGCGACCCCAGCGTGGTTGCACCCGACATGATAACCCGCCTCGGTGCTCTAAGCCTGGTTGCCCTGCCGGTTTCACTATTTGCCACATATGCCTTCGCCCGGTATCGAATCACGCGTCAATCAGCAGGTGTTTGAGCACCGGTATGAACGGCCCTTTTTAAAGGACTTCAACCCTAGCCCAGGCTAGAAGGACATGTTGATTGCAGAAACCATCAGGGGTCAGATTCAAATGCGACAGACCCCATCACCTTTCCGACCACCATCAACGCATTTGAGTCTGACCCCGGCCTGAGCGTGACCCAGGTCTGAGCGTAACCCCGGCATCGAGTCTGACCCCGGCCTGAAGCAACAGCAGTTGGCCATGGTTAAACTTGACTGGTCTCTAAAGTTTCATTTAAGGATTGTAATAATTCAGTTCTTAACTGACGGCTTAACGGGGCATTTTGCGTGTCGCTGAGAATAAAGGCATCCTCTACACGGTCACCCATCGTAGCAATTCTTGCATCATGTATGCGAACGCCACAAGCCAATATGGCGGCAGAAATATTAGATAACAGTCCCGGCCGGTCAGAACACTCCAGGTCCATTAAGGTCTTCTCACCACCGTGTGCAGCCGAGAATCGAATCCGTGCACTGCTCTTGAACGGGCGTAATCGACGCGGCAATCTGCGCACTACCGGCCCCGGTACATTGGCTTTTTCCAGTACCTCACGCAAGCGAACTTCCAGTCGCTCACTATCGACGGCGTTCAACGGCCGCGCATGCTGGTCCATCAATTGAAACAGGTCAATACTCTTTCCCGAGACAGTCGCACCGACACGCGCTGACAACACATCCAGTCCAATTTCATCAATGACCGTTGTAACTGCAGAGAACAGGCCATCGTAATCCGGTACATGAACCAGCAATTCGCTGACACCCGTATCTTCGACCTCACGTATAGCTACCAGTACTAAGCTGGTTGACCTCATTTTTAGTAGCATCGATACCGCCCATTCCAGCTGATCATTGGAAAAGCTCAGGAATATGTTTTGCGGCAGGCTGTCACACAAAGCATTGATGGCTTCAAGGTCTAAACCTTTCTGCAGCAATGATTTACCTACTTCGGATCTGGATTCTTCAATCCGCTGCCTGCGGTCAAATATATTTGAGCTACCTTCGGCCAGTGCGGTGGATGTAATGGAATACAGCTCCCACAACAAACTGTCTTTCCAGTTGTTCCACAATTTGGAACTAGTGGCAGCAATATCAGCAATCGTAACCAGGTAGAGGTAATCCAGGCGTGTCTGGTTACCAACAACTTCGCAAAACCTGTGGATGGTTTCTGGATCAGCAATATCTCGCCGCTGGGCGGTCTGTGACATCACCAGATGTTGCTCCACCAGCCAGGCCACACGCTGCCGGTGTTCATTACGCATTGGCAACTGCTTGCAAAAGGCCAGCGCGTCCTCCGCGCCCAGCGTGGAATGATCACCTTGTCTGCCCTTGGCTATATCGTGGAATAAAGCCGCCAGGTATAAAATTTCAGGGTGATCAATTTGCTGGAAAATATCTGCGGCATGTGCAAATTCTGAATGGTATTTTCCATGGGCAAACCTGCGCAGGTTTCTGACCATAAACAGAATGTGCTGATCCACGGTATAGACATGGAAAAGATCAAATTGCATGCGGCCAACGATATTGGCAAATGCCGGGATAAAAGCCGCCAGAATTCCGTAACGATTCATGCGTTGTAACTGTGTATATACACCACTGGTCTGGCAAAATAACTCAAAAAAGTATTGCATGGCCTTTTGATCAGCTCGAAATGTTTCATCAATGAGGTGCAAGCTATCACGGATTAAGCGGATGGTGGATGCCCGCACTCCCAGTAACTGTTCATGTTCTGCCAGTAAAACAAATAGCTCCATCATTGCAACCGGTCGACGCTCAAACAAGCCGTCATCGGAGACCTCAAGAAAACCGTGGGTCACACGAAAGTCCGCTCCCATGTCTTGAGAAGGCTCTGATTGATGTGGTAGCAACTCTTCACTAAATAATTGCAGCAACATCTCATTGAGACGTTCGATTTGCATCACAGTGCGGTAATATCGCTGCATGAATTGCTCAACACCAGCATTGGATTGCTGCTGTTTTTCAAGCCCTAAAAAATGCTCGGCAATTTGTCGTTGAAACTCAAATAACAAACGATCTTCACCACGGCCAGCAAACAGGTGTAGGGCAAAACGGATTTCCCAAAGGAACGTCCTGCCGTCTTTTAAATCCTGAAGTTCGGACTCGGTCAGAAATCCACGCTCAACAAGTGTATGCAAAGACTGTGTATTAAAGTGCCTTTTTGCAACCCAGCCGATCATTTGAATATCGCGTAAACCACCCGGACTTTCTTTGATATTGGGCTCAAGGTTATAAGCAGTACCGTGATATTGCTCGTGCCGCTTGATTTGTTCTTCAAACTTGGCATCAAAAAATTCTGCCGCTGACCAAACCTGATCAGCAGCGGTAGCATCCAGCATCTCTGCCAGCATCTGTGTCTGGCCACTGAGTAAACGACTTTCCATCAGGCTGGTGGCCGTGGCGATATTCTTTTTTGCTTCCGCAACACAGGCCGCCACGGTCCGCACACTGTGTCCCAGATAAAAACCGGCATCCCAAAGCAGTGTGACAAAGGCTTCTATTGCGGTACGTGACGCCTCTCCCAGGGCTGGTTCCGCCAACAGAATCAGCAGGTCTACATCTGAGTGTGGGTGCAGTTCTCCACGACCAAAACCGCCTACGGCCACCAGTGAGAGGTTTTCATCGACAGGGATCAGGCTATCCCATGCATGCAGAACCAATTGATCAACCACCCAGGCACGGGCCTTGACCAATTGGTTTACATCTTCTTTTTTGCGGAATTTTTCTGCCAAACACTCATCCGCTTCTACTAAAGCAATCTTGAGTGACTGGATGAGTTGTTCCTGAGTCTGGACACCTGTATGGCTGGCAAGTGTATTCGGGTCCAGACAACCCTCAGCAGCTGCTGGTCTGGACAGGCGGCCCCGTAGCCGTACTTTCATATGGGTTTAAAGTTCATAAATATGGGCTTAAAGTTCATCGCCCGGCAATTGCGTCAATACGTCGTAACCGTCTTCAGTCACGGCCAGTGTGTGTTCCCACTGTGCTGACAGGCTGCGGTCTTTGGTGTGTACGGTCCAGCCATCACCCAGCAGACGAGTTTCCTTTCTACCGACATTGATCATGGGTTCGATAGTAAACACCATACCGGGTATTAACACCTCACCCACACCTGGGCGGCCATAATGCAACACTTGCGGGTCTTCATGGAATACCTTGCCAATACCGTGTCCACAGTAATCACGTACGACTGAGCAACCCTGCCCCTCGGCATAGCGCTGGATGGCGTGGCCGACATCACCCAGACGTAAACCCGGTTTGACCTTTTCGATACCGGTAACCATCGCCTGACGTGCTATCTCACATAGTTGGCGCGCACGTACGCTGGGCTCACCAAGCAGGAACATTTTTGAAGTATCACCATGCCAGCCGTCTTTAATCACGGTAATATCAATATTGAGAATGTCACCATTCTTAAGCTTTTTGTCACCCGGAATACCATGGCAAACCACCTGGTTGATGGATGTACAAATTGATTTTGGATAGCCCCGGTAATTCAATGGTGCCGGAATGGCCTGTTGTTCTTCGGTGATATAGGCATGACAGATCGCATCCAGCTCGCCGGTCGTCACACCAACACGTACGTGTTCACGGATCATTCTCAGGACCTCTCCCGCCAGTTGGCCCGCAACCCGCATGGCTTCGATTTCTTCAGGTGTTTTTAACACTATTCCCATTTATTTTGTTCCACTATAAATTTAATTCTCCCGACAAAGATTGTTTGCGGTCGAAGAAGCGGGTCACATTGTACATTCTGAAACAGTCGTTGTGGTTGTTATCCATCGAAATATAGTTGTCTTTGACGACAAAATCCCAACTAATGCCCCATGACTTGACCATGATCAACGAGGATAATTGGCGGTCATGTTCTGATAGCCTGCCCGATTAACGGGTCACAAGGAGTTTTTTCCGGAATGAAGAAGTTTTTCAAGTTTATGCTTCCGTTGATTCTGATCATCATGTCAACCCTGGTGGTTGTCACATTGGTGGTGTATCAAAAGTCTAAAGATGCCGAACGCAAACCTGAGACCGAAAAAGCGATACTGGTAGACACCATCAAAGCCGAGGTCACTTCGCTGAACTTCCTTGTTACTTCACAAGGCACCGTCAGACCACGCACCGAAACCACGCTGGTTTCTGAAGTATCTGGAAAAATCGTGTCGGTCGCACCGGAATTTGTCGCCGGTGGCTTTTTCCACCAGGGTGAGGTGCTGCTGCAAATCGACCCCAGTGACTATCAGGCTGGCTTGAAACGCGCTGAAGCTGCGCTGGCTTCGAGAAAGGCGAAACTGGCAGATGAAACCGCACGCTCAGAACAAGCGTTGAAAGACTGGAAGAATATGGGCAAAAAGGGTCAACCTTCTGATCTTGGTTTACGCAAACCACAGATGGCGGATGCCAGGGCCAATGTCAGCGCTGCCGAGGCCGATGTGCAAAAGGCCCGCCGTGACCTGGAACGAACCCGAATTACGGTTCCCTACGATGGCCTGGTCAGGCAAAAAGCAGCGGATATCGGCCAATATGTCACGCCCGGTACTCGCCTCGGTGTGACTTTTGCCATTGATACGGCCGAGGTTCGTTTACCGCTGACTTACAACGATTTGAACTACCTGGAATTGCCATCTGAAACCGAGGCAAAAAATAAAGACAAATCCTTCCCAGCCGTTACCCTGAGCTCGGAAAAAGCGGGTGGAAACAAGCAGTGGCAGGCTCGTATTATCCGCACTGAGGGTGTGGTCGATGAAACCAGCCGGGTTGTTTTTGCCGTTGCGCAAATTATTGACCCCTACGGCATGCTGGGGCAAAGCCACCAGCAGGAACTCAAGATAGGGACTTTCGTAAATGCTGAAATCCAGGGCTTGCCTGCCGATAATGTGGTGGTGCTGCCACGTTTTGTTTTGCGTCCTGACAATACGGTTCTGATTGCAAACGCCGACGATGAGCTTGAAATTCTGCCAGTGACCGTAGCACGGGCAGAGCCCAGGCAGGTCTACCTTAGCCAGGGTATCGCCGCTGGCATGCTGGTGGTCATTACAACACTGGATGCGCCGGTGCCAGGTACCAAACTGGCCATTAGGGGCCGTGAAAACACCAGCTCGACAACGGTCATGGATAAGAACGAACCATGAACACCCATCTCGGCTGGTACCACGGCATTATCGAGTGGTTTGCCAGAAACGCGGTTGCGGCCAACCTGTTAATGATTATTTTACTAGCGGGCGGACTCTATTCAGTCGCCACCATCAAGAAAGAATCCCAACCGCCCATTGAAACCAACTTTATCACCGTCGTCATGCCATTTTTAGGGGCCAGCCCGGAAGATGTAGAAGAGGGTATCCTGGTAAAAATTGAGGAGTCTATCCAGGACATCGAAGGTATCCAGGAGATTGTTTCCAGCGGACGCAGGGGTAGTGGTTCGGTCCAGATTGAAGTCAGCGCCGGTTATGACGTACCGGATGTCATGAACGAGATCAAGAACCGGGTTGACTCTATTTCAACCTTTCCGGATAACACCGAAAAACCGATCGTTTCGCGTACCCGCTTCCAACAGCAGGTTACGCTGGTATCAGTATATGGCGATGTAGACGAACGCACGCTAAAAGAGTACACAAAACAGGTCAGAAATGAGATTGTCGCCCTGCCCGGCATCACCCGTGCAGAGCTCTTCGGCTCCCGGCCATATGAAATCAGTATTGAAGTCAGCGAATTTACACTCGAACAATACAGCATGACGCTGGCAGAAGTGGCGCTGGCCATTCGCCGCGGCTCGCTCGATTTACCTGCCGGCTCGATTCGCTCAGAAGCCGGTGATATCCAGGTGCGTACCAAGGGACAGGCTTATACCGGGCTGGACTTCGAGGACATCCTGGTACGCACCAACGCTGACGGATCACGGGTATTGCTTAAAGACATCGCGAGTATAAAAGACGACTTTGCGGATACTGGCCGTTTCTCTGAATTTAATGGCAAACCAGCATTTACTATCCAGGTGTTGTCGGTGGGCGATCAGAGTGAACTGGAGATTTCCCAAACCGTACGTGATTATGTTGCGGACAAGCAGGCGACCATTCCATCGGGTGTTGGTCTTTCCGCCTGGGCCGATGTGACTTATTACCTTAAGGGCCGTCTCGATATGATGGTCAAAAACCTGGTCATTGGTGCCATACTGGTATTCCTGTCATTGGCATTGTTTCTGCGAATCAAACTGGCGTTCTGGGTAATGGTGGGTTTACCCGTGGCATTTTTAGGTACATTCTTTCTAATGCCAGCCTTCGATATCACCGTCAATCTGATCAGTCTGTTTGGTTTCATCCTGGTGTTGGGCATCGTCGTTGATGATGCCATCGTCATCGGTGAAAGTGCATATACCAATATGCGTTCAAAGGGTCATTCTGTGGATAATATCCTTGAAGGCGTACTCAAAGTGGCGATGCCCGCAACCTTTGGCGTACTGACAACCATTGCCGCGTTTATACCGATATTGATGATCAGCGGCATCATGGGTAAGTTTTTTGCCTCAATTGGCTGGGTCGTAACACTGTGCTTGGTATTTTCAATCGTTGAATCCAAGCTGATCCTGCCTGCCCACCTGGCGCATATGAAGGTTAAGCATTACGCTGAAGATACGCATAACAGGTTTATTCGCTTTCAACGATTTTTCAGCGAAGGACTGCATACCTTTGTTGACAATCACTACGCTCCATTCCTGAGCAACTGTCTGAAACGCCGTTATTTAACACTGTCTGTATTTATCTCCTTGCTGATTCTGTCCATCGGACTGCTGGCTGGCGGCATTTTGCGCCAGGTGTTTTTCCCCGACATCATGGCCGATTTTCTCCAGGTCGATATTCTGATGAACGAGGGCACCCCAGCAGCACGCACTCACGAGGCCATACAACGTGTGCAGGATGGCTTGTGGAAACTGGATGCTGAAATCAGTAAAGAACAAGGTGTGGAATCAAGCGCGGTGGTTTCCAGCGTGCTTTCTTTTGCCCAGGGCGATATCAGTGGCCAGATCATCACCGAACTGGTCAAAGAAGATCGTGCTGTCATTACCGGAACGGAAGTGCTGCGTCGCTGGCGCGAAAACGTCGGTGAACTTCCGGGTGTTAAACAACTGGGGTTTTCGGGCGCAACCGGCCCCGGTGGTGGTGCAGCAATCTCTATCCAGCTGATTGGCGCCAGTATTGAACAGGTTGGGCGGGCATCGCAGGAACTGACCCGCAGAATGAAGACCTATGAAGGGCTCTACGACATCCGCAACACCTATGAACGCGGCAGACCGGAAATCAAACTGAACCTGAAAGCGGAAGCCGAAGCTTTGGGTATTACGCTACAGGAACTTGCCAGCCAGGTCCGAGCAGGTTTCTACGGCACCGAGGTGCAACGTATTCAGCGCGGTCAGGATGAAGTCAAAGTGATGGTGCGTTTTCCACGCGATGAGCGAGACTCTGTCGGCTACCTCCACAATATGAAAATCCGCACACCCAATGGCGGGCGGGTACCCTTTCATTCGGTCGCCGAGGTCGAGATGACAGAGAGCCCAGCCTTTATCCGCCGCTTTGACCGGGAACGGGCGGTACGCGTATCGGCCGAAGTGGACAAGGAAAAATACGAGCCTAAAAAAATCCAGGATGACATCATGAACAAGGAACTGCCGCAGGTACTGGCGCATTTCCCCGGTGTCCGCTCCAAACTTAGTGGTGCAAGCCAACAACAAGTCGAGATTCAGCAGGACCTGATACGAGGTGGACTCTTCGCCGTATTTCTCATTTATGCACTGATGGCCATACCGCTTAAATCCTACTCTCAGCCACTGATTATCATGTCAGTGATTCCGTTTGGTACCATCGGCGCACTTGTTGGTCACCTGATATTGGGTATACCGGTCAGCATGACAAGCTACTTTGGCATCATCGCGCTTGCCGGTGTGGTCGTAAACGACAGTCTGATCCTGGTTGATTTCGTCAATCGGGGGCGCGCTGCCGGCATACCGATTGATCAAGCCGTAAAAAATGCGGCTAGATCCCGTTTTCGCGCCATATTGCTGACCTCGTTGACTACTTTTCTTGGCTTGGTACCTATTGCAATTTTCGAAACCAGTTTGCAGGCACAACTGGTTGTACCAATGGCCGCGTCTCTGGCATTCGGTATTCTGTTTGCAACGGTCATCACCTTATTCCTCATCCCTGCTCTTTACCTGATACTCAATGACTTCCAAAAATGGTGGGCGGAAGCATGGCAACATATGATGCCACAACGCTTCAAAAGTGGTAGGCAGTTTGAAATAGACAGAAGACAGGACCTTACACAACGAACAAAAGATATTTGACCGGACAAACGGTGGCACACAGCATAAAAAACCTGTTAACAACTGCACGTCAGAAGCTGGCTGATAGTTCTTCTGCACGGTTTGATGCAGAAATTTTAATGACACATGTGCTGGAATCCAGTCGCTCATTCCTATACGCAAACCCGGAACTGGAATTGCCCCACAAACGCGCAGAAACTTTCAAGAAACTAATTAAGCAACGCGCACTAGGACAACCCATTGCTTACCTGACTGAATCAAGTGAATTCTGGTCATTACGGCTGAAAGTCAGTCCTGCTGTTCTGATTCCCAGGTCAGACACAGAATTACTGGTAGAGGCAGCGCTTAAGAAAATCCCGTCTGAAGCAGACTGGCGTATCGCGGATCTGGGTACCGGTAGTGGGGCGGTTGCGCTTGCACTGGCAACAGAACGCAAAAAATGTGACATCCATGCCACCGATATCAGCGAGGCTGCAATAGAGATTGCACGGGAAAATGCCGACCGGCTGGATCTCGGCCGGGTCCGCTTCCACTGGGGCTCATGGAATGAACCATTGAGCGGTAAATTCCATCTGCTGGTCAGCAACCCGCCTTATGTCGACGCCGAGGACCCTCACTTAAATCAGGGAGACCTGCGCTTCGAACCCCACTCGGCACTCACCCCCGGGCGTGACGGCCTGTGTGCCATTAAAAAAATCAGCCAACTAGCCCCTTCCATGCTGCTTGAAGGTGGTTGGCTGATGTTTGAGCACGGCTGGCAACAAGGCCCCGCTTGCCGTGAAATATTACACACTGCCAGCTTTATCAATGTTGAAACCCTACATGACCTGCAAGGCCATGAACGAGTCACAATAGGTGAAAAAGCTTAACGGATAACGACTCTCCGCGGGGCCTGAAATATGCGGGCTAGTTACGACCAGCGATAACACCACCGTCCACATCCCAGACAGCCCCGGTTACCCAACTGGCTTCATCGCTCAACAGAAAGTCAATAGTGCTGGCAACATCATCCGGAGTGCCAATCCGTCCAATGGGGTGAAACCCATCAAATGTCGCTAGTGTTGCATCGATTTCATCTGGATTGATAAAGGACTCGTATATAGGGGTTTTTACAACCGCAGGTGATACTGCATTAACCCGAATATTATTGTCGGCCAGTTCCATTGCCATATGTTGTGTTAACGCATGCAAACCAGCTTTAGCCATTGAATAAGCTGATGATGGCGTGGCTTTCACTGCCTGTTTTGCCCACATTGAGCCAATATGTACAATTGAACCACCAGCATTTGCCGCCATGTTTCTGGCCACTGCCTGGGATATAAAAAATCCCGCCCGGCTCAGGTCCGCGTAGATATCGTAATCTTCGTCAGAATGATCAAGAAATGGCGTTGGCTTAAAATAACCCGCTGCATTGACCATATATTTGATTTGTCGACTGTGATCCGCCGCAAATTCAATGACACGTTCAACATCTTTGGCCAGATACAGGTTGGCTTGAAGCGTTTCAATATGCCCAGTTTCGGCCAGATCATTCTTCGCAGCCTCCAGCTTGGCTGCAGAATTACCAATGATGACAGTGTCAATACCGCGACTGGTCAGGCGCTTGGCTGTCGCCAGGCCGATTCCACTGGAGCCGCCTACTATAAGGGCCAGGCCTTGAGTCTTGTTTTCCATCTGATTATCTCCACAATTAGGGGGCCTCTGGTCTACGCATGAGTTCATAAAGAGGCTACCGGGTTATTTAACAGTGGACGTAGCTTATATAACTATGTAGCCTTTTGAAAAGTAAGCACAATTCGGTGCGGTAGGTACTTATTGGTATAAATTAATGAAAACTCAGGAAAAAATATTTTCAAGAAAATCAGCACCGGAAAGGAGTGCACGAATGGTTGAGACCATTTATGGCTGTAAATGGTCACTCACCGTCTACCAGTTGCTGACGAATGGGATCAATCGACCCGGGCAAATGGTGCGCAAGGTTGAAGGCCTGACCACCAAGGTACTCAACGAGTGTCTGCGCAAAAATACAAAATTTGGCATCCTGAAACGGGTTTCGTATAACGAGGTGCCACCAAGGGTTGAATATCAGGTGACGCAATTTGGCACTAAATTCATCCGTGTTCTGGATCAACTGGAACAGCTCCAAAACGAGATTGAAGCTTGAATATCGACGCATAAATCAAAGCACCAAAACAAAGCCGTATTACGCTTAAATTGACCGATAAGCAGAAATTTCAGACAGCCCCAAGGACTTCCAAATTGTCAAAATCACTAGCAATTACGATTGAAGATGCATTTTCCAAAGTTAAATGCCTGCATAACAGAACACCAGAAACAACAGATGAGCAGGCAAAAGATGCTTTTGCCTTATTATCAGATTACAGGGATGGTGGAATATACATTGCGCATTATTCAGGCAATAGCGAATGGGAAAGGCATCCACGAGGTGATGAGTTTGTGCAAGTATTAGAAGGCAGCACCCGATTGATTCTGCTTACTGGTGACAAAGAGCAGTACAATACCTTAGCCACTGGTCAATTACTGGTTATCCCCCAAGGGGTTTGGCACCGGTTTGAATCCCCGGATGGGGTAAAAGTGATGACCATTACACCGCAACCTACCGAGCACAGCGTTGAAATCCCTGATACTGATTAACTGCCTGGTCAAACAACTGTGATTATAGATGGACACCTATGAAACTATTGATTCGTAACCTGGCACGCACAACCACCGAGCCTGAACTTCAAGTCCTGTTCCAGGCTTTTGGCAGAGTGCAGGCCTGTCACCTGGTGCTGGATAAAAACACCGGTGGCTCCAAGGGCTTTGGCTTTGTTGAGATGCCCAAACCTGGTGAGGCTAAGGCAGCAATGAAATCACTGAATGGAAAAGTAGTGGATGGCTGTAAGCTCAGGGTTAAAAAAGCTGAGAACACTACAAAAACTCAACCACCTGCGAGCTAATCGCGCCGCCTTCGACAAACCTCACCTCTATATTGAACTGGTGTACTTACTATGTTTTACCAGTTAATCCTTATCGTCCTCTTTAACCAGTCGCAGGTGACTATCATCTTCTAAGGTTTCGCCCACAGCTTTTTCCACCAGACCCGCATCCAGCTGCTTGGCATGCCGGGCGCCCAGCTTGCTGAGCTTATCGGTTTGGCCGACGAGGTTACCGGCACCGGTGGTGAGTTGATTGTAAGCATCATCAAACGATTTTTGGGCCTGGTCCAGACGCATTCCAACGCTTTTCATGTTCTCGGTAAAACCAACGAATTTGTCGTAAAGCAAACCGGCACGCCGGGCGATATCCTGGGCGTTGGTATTTTGTTTGTGCACCCGCCACACAGAGGCCACGGTGCGTACCGTGGCGAGAAAGTTGGCAGGTGACAATAATGCAACACGATGTTTCAGAGCGTACTCCGGCAAGCCTGGATCACTTTGCAGCGCGGCAATCAGAGCAGACTCGATCGGTACAAACATGAGCACAAAGTCCAGTGCATTGAGCTCTTCAACATCCGGGTAATTCTTCTTACCAAGACCTGATATATGGGTTTTAATCGAGCCTACATGTTCTGCCAATAGTGCATCGCGACCTGCCTCGTCGCTCTCTGACTGGAAGCGTGTCCAGGCCGTCAGCGACACTTTGGAGTCGAGAATAATACTGCGGTTTTCAGGCAGCTTCAGTACAAAATCCGGTTGCAGACGTTCGCCGCTATTGCCGATGGTAGAGACCTGCGTGTAGTAGTGTTCACCCTTAACCAGCCCGGCCAGCTCCATCAGGCGTTCAAGTTGCTGTTCGCCCCAGTTACCCTGGGCTTTGACGTCACTCGTCAAAGCCTTGGTCAGGCTTTGGGCTTCCTTATGCAGACGCTCGTTGAGGCCTTCCATTTGCTTCAGCTTTTCCTGCAATGCAGCATGCTGGCGAATATCCTCCCGGCTGTTTTTGTCCACCGTCGTGCGAAATGTTTCGAGATCCTTTGTCAGTGGTTTCAATAAACCCGATAGCTGTTTTTCACTCAGTTCGGTGAAGCGCTGTGAACGTTCGTCAAAAACCTTACCGGCCAGTCGTTCAAATGATTCACTGAGTCGTTTCTCAGCCGTTTCGAGCGAGGCTTTTTCTTTCTGGTGATGTTGTTGTTGTTCCTCAAGACGGGTTTCACTGATAGCCAGTGCACGCTGGGTTTCAGCCAATTCTTCTTCACGGGCATTTAAGTCAGACTCAAGTGTATCGTTGAGGGGTTGTAAACGTTGCGTTTCTGCCTCGACAGCTTTTCGTATGGACGCTCTCGCCGCAACAACAACGGCGACAACACCAACCATCAGCCCTGTAATCAATCCAATAACTACACTGTTAATATCCAATTGTGCCAGCCATTCATTCATGCTTTACCAATCCCTGTTGGAACGCCTTATTAGCGTCTACCTGATCTGTTGTTTGTTTGATTTTCTGCCACAATGCTTCCATTGCTTCGAGCCCCATACACTCCAGGCCATCCTGACCACCTACAGCATCTTCCATGGCCCGAAATCGACGTTCAAACTTGGCATTTCCGCGCCGGAGTGCAGTGCCTGGATCAATGTCCAGTTGCCGCGCCAGGTTGGTAGCAACAAAAAACAGGTCTCCCAGCTCATCTTCCATCGCATCCTTATCACCTGAGGCTATCGCCATACGCATTTCCGCCAGTTCCTCGTCAAACTTCTCCATCACTGGTCCAGCGCAAGGCCAGTCAAAACCAACTTTAGCGGCACGTTTTTGCAGTTTTACGGATCGTTGTAACTCTGCCATTCCAGCCGGGATACCATCCATCAAACTGTGTTCGCCTTTGTGTTTCCTTTCTTCCGCTTTGTAATCCTCCCAAACCTGTTTTTGATGTGCTGCATCTTTAATTTTCAGGTTTGCAAATACATGTGGATGACGCCGTAACATTTTTTCACACACGGCCTGATGTACTTCTTTAAAATTAAAACTGCCCTGCTCGCTGGCCATCTGTGCATGAAAAACTACCTGGAATAACAGATCACCCAGCTCGTCTTTCAAGTCTGCCATGTTACCCCGGGCGATAGCATCGGCCACTTCGTAGGCTTCTTCGATGGTATACGGCGCAATGCTGGAAAAATCCTGCTCGACATCCCATGGGCAGCCATTTTCAGGGTCACGTAAGCGTTGCATAATTTCGAGCAGTTGTTGCATTAAGACTCCTGAGGCCTGTAAACAGGCTCTAACGTGTCTTGAGAGAGACACTTACACGAGCGCCACCCAGATCACTTTGTTTAATGGTTATCTCACCATTGTACGCACTTACAATTTCCAGCACGATGGCCAGACCTAGGCCATGGCCCTCGACACGTTCATCACCACGCACGCCACGCTTGAGCAATTGCTCGCGCTCATGTTCTGCAATACCGGGGCCGTTATCCTCTACACATAAATTAACACCGGCACGTGGATCTTCGTTATCCAGCGTCTGTGCAGACAATCGAATCTGTTGACCACCGTACTTGCAAGCGTTGTCGAGCAGGTTACCCGCCAACTCCAACAGATCACGTTGCTCACCATAAAATACCAAGTCAGGTTCAATCATGACATTGATGCTTATCAATTTCTGAGAATACACACGTTTCAAAGACAGAACCAGCCGCTCAACCTGGCTTTTAACATCCACCGCCTGCGCCATTGTACGACGTGTGGAGGCGGCAGCACGTTGCAAGCGTGTCGCGATCAATCGTTGCATATCGGTGACTGCATTTTGTATTACAACCGTTTTGGGGGATGCATCTGCAGGCAGGCTGGAGCGGATAACTGAAAGCGGCGTTTTGAGGCTGTGTGCGAGTGAATCCAACGCATTCCGATAGCGGGTCTGATTGGCTTTTTCAGTGTCCAGAAGATGATTGAGATTGCGTTTGAGTGGTTCCAGTTCCTTTGGATAATTGCCTTCCAAGCGCTCAAGTTTACCGGATTCAATTCCAAAAATATCCTGAGTAATGGACATTAATGGTCTCAAACCAAGGGTCAACAACACCATTTGTGCAAGTACCAGGATAAAACCAGTCGCACCCAGACTTCTCCACAAGCCGGTGCGGAAAGCCTTCTGTTCTGGCTCTAATTCTTTTGGGTCTACGCAGATAGTAACAGTGACCGGTAACAACTCACCTTCCGGCAACTCCCAACTAACACCGTATCGAAAGGTATAAAAGTCAACCTCATCAGACGGGATCATAAAACTGCTTTCACCTGCCTTGGCTTGAAGTGGTGGTGGCAGGTTAACTCCCAGTGATGAGGGTGAGGTCCAACGATACTCATGGGTGTGCACGCTGGCATAAACCCCTGAACCCGGTTGATCCAGGCGTGGGTCCCCCGGATTATCGTCAACCACAACGGAACCGTCAGCAGCCACTTCAGTCGCCGCCAACACCAGGTAGACGAGGGATTCCATACGTGCATGCAGGCCAGCCTCACTGCTCTTGTGAAAAGCAGCATCTAAGGCAAAACCCACAAGACCGAGTGATATAGTCAACAATACGACCGCCAGCACAACCATTCGCAATTGCAGGGAGAGTGGTTTTCGCAGGTTACCCTTGATGCTCACAGTACTGGTTTACAGCCTGTCGGTTTTCAGGCTGATGGTGACGGTTTGTTCAAACGATAGCCCCTGCCACGTAGTGTTTCGATGGGGTTCATCACTCCTTTTGGATCAATTTTCCGGCGCAGACGACCAACAAACACCTCTATCACATTGCTGTCGCGGTCAGCATCTTCCTCATAAATATGCTCAGATAACACTGTTTTGGTTACCACTTCATCCGGGTGCATTAACAGGTATTCAAACACCTTGTATTCGTAGGTTGTCAGGTCAATTTCCTGGTCGCCGTTAAGGACCCGCTGACTGACCAGATCAATTGTCAATGAGCCCAGCTCGATCAACGGTTGCGCATGACCGGCTGAACGTCGTAACAAGGCTCCAACACGGGCTTTGAGCTCTTCCGGGTGAAAGGGTTTGGTCAGGTAGTCATCCGCACCTGACTCAAGACCTTCAACTTTATCCTGCCATTCAGAGCGTGCGGTCAGAATCAGGATCGGGAACTGGCGTTCCTGCTGACGTAGTTTACGGATCAGTTCCAACCCTGGCATCCCAGGCAGCCCCAGGTCGATAATAGCCAGGTCAAGTGGATACTCTTCACCGAAAAACAGACCTTCTACGCCATCGCCGGTTACATCAACAGCATACCCAGCCTCACGTAGAATTTCTGAAAGTGAAGTTTGTAATCCGATATCATCTTCAACTAATAATATCCGCATTCAGACCTCTTATTTGCGCTTTTTAGTCTTGCTTTTGTCTGCAACTCTGACGGTCTTAACCACACCCTTTTTGGTCAATAATTTGATATGGTGTACTCGAGCATTGCCACGCTGAACCGTTTTTGCTGACAATACCTTGGCATTATTTCGCCTTGCTGCCTGTTTCGCAGCTTGATCCAGGCTGACTGCAAAAGCAGTGATCGGCAACAACCATATCAATAGCGTTAAGCATATATTTTGTAATCGTTTTCGTCCCATTTCTATCCCGGGTTTTTCCCGTTTCATCAGTAAATTTATAAGTAATTCTAACGCAATTAGATGAATTCCACCTGAACAACACTATTAGATCAAAAAATTTCAGCCACCATGCAGCGTAAACTACCGCCAGCTTTTTCAATTTCGTCCAGTTGAGTGCTATGAATGACGAAACCCCAAGCCTCCAAAGCCGCACGACTGGACACTCTCAAGGCATCAACCCCGGTCTGGCTCATAAACAGATCCTTATCAGTCAAGGCGATACAATTTCCCGCAAAGGCATTCTTTTCCGTTTCATTCAATAAAAGGGTACGACCAGGAAATGCTTTTGCAATAGCGTCAGGCACCGCCGGATCAATAAAGGCACCCGGAAAAATCACACAGGCACGGCTGGCAAGCACCATCATGATGACATTAGTGTGGTATTCGATAGGCTGCAGTTCGAAACAGAACACCAATTTCAGACCGAAGGCATCGTGCATGGCCTCCAGACCGGCGGGGTCTACACGCCCACTCATGCCACAAAACCCAATGTGCCGTGCCGAATCGATAATGAGAGTACCGGTCAACTCTGCAATACACTCACGTTGGCTGAGGTCAATCCTGGTATAAGGTCGCGTTTGAAAATAACTCTGTATATCTTGCCGGCCTGCCTCTTTTTGCCGACTCGGGTGAAGCATGTGGCCGATGATAAAGTGATCACTTGTCGTGGCGAATACATTGTTGGGGAATATGGCATCAGGCGTATCCGGATCACCGGGGAACACAACGACTTCAACGCCCTGCCCGGTAATCAGATCAGCGAGGCCCCGTGCTTGCAGTAAGGCACGCTGCGCATCTGCTTTATCTACGAGATTCATATAATAGTTATCGCTGGCCGACTCTGTGCTAATGGTGAATTCCATCGGCTCCACCATCAAAACAGCCTTTGCGCAGGCTGGGCCTTCGGCTGGGAACTCTCCATTGTTGAGTTCATCGAGGAAATCTTCGGCACAACTTACGATCACTATCGCGTTCCTCTTAATTAAGGGTCCTGGACGGCTTCACCACCGACGACCTGCATTGCCGCCACGCCCTGGTGCAGTAATTGTATATTGTTGTCATCTTTGAATGCATTTTCACTCAGGTAGCGACGCCAGGCCTTTGCACCCGGCAAACCCTGAAACAGACCAAGTAAATGCCGACTGACATGCTTCACTGCTGTGCCCTTTCTAACCTGGCGTTCGAGGTAAACACTCATTAGCTCGATGATATCCTGGCGTCGGTTGGGGGCAGATTTCTCAAAAAGCTGTTGCTGACACTCAGCTAGCAACCAAGGCGTATGATAGGCCGCTCGGCCCAGCATGACACCATCTACCTGTTCGAGGTGCTTATTCACTGCTTCAATCGAATCAATACCTCCATTGATGACAATCTCCAACTCTGGCGACGCCTGTTTCAAGCGGTACACCCAGTCATGATTTAACGGTGGCACATCACGATTCTGTTTCGGACTTAGCCCAGCAAGCATCGCCTTGCGGGCATGCATGATAAAGACCGAACAACCTGACTCCGCCACCCGACCGACAAAATCTGACATATATTGGTAACTATAATGATCATCCACACCCAGGCGAGTCTTGATCGTCACCGGAATATCGACGGCCTCCAGCATGGCCAACATGCAGTCCCTGACCAGTTCTGGTTCGAGCATCAGACAAGCCCCAAAACGACCACGTTGAACGCGGTCCGACGGGCAGCCAACATTCAAATTTATTTCAGCAAAACCACGTTGCTGAGCAATCCGGGCACAAGCAGCCAGATCTTCGGGATCG
Organism: Gammaproteobacteria bacterium; assembly: GCA_021772935.1. Taxonomy (GTDB): domain Bacteria; phylum Pseudomonadota; class Gammaproteobacteria; order Xanthomonadales; family SZUA-36; genus SZUA-36. The sequence continues at coordinate 137,134 of JAJFLA010000008.1, read as the reverse complement.
CTACCACCCAGTTGCAAGGCCAGCGGTTGTTCTTCCGGGTTGTAGGCAAGAAAACGATCTGCATCGCCGTGGATGATGGCACCGGTAGTCACCATTTCTGTATATAACAAGGCCGACGGTGCCAGCAAACGATGGAAATAACGACAATGTCGGTCGGTCCAGTCCATCATCGGGGCAACGCTCAACTTCCTGCTTAAGACGTCTCGATATTTATCCACATTGCCAGTTGTTTTTAAGGGTTTTTTGATCAATTTCAATATGTCGTTTTCGACCTATTCTGAGCAATCACCATGATCGTTCAGATTCAGTTCAGTTTGTCATCTTTATGATAGTCTGTTTGTTGCATCGACCATTAACTTCTATGGATAGGAAAGGTTCAATAAATTATGGTACCAATGCCAACGGCCTGTGCAATAGATTACCCCGATTTTACCTTTGATGTTATCTCCCCGGAGCTACCTTGTGGTGTCGCATGGCTGGCAAACTGTTTTTTGGAGTTGAATATTCCAGTTTGGAAACCCTGGGATATTGAAACCAAAAATGAGTGGCAGCGCCTGGCACCATTCCATTACCAATACACAGCCAGACAGCTACCATGGAAACAAACACTACCTGCTTTGCAATACCTGCATGAATATCAATTCAATCCTAAGCACGCGGCTTGTTTTCGTCATCAATGGCCGCTAGCTTATGAGAACAAACGCCAATTGATATTATTTGTGCGTGATCCACGAGATGCGCTTTACTCACACTGGCGTAGAGCCAAACACAATGATCCGGCTTTTAATTTAACATTCGAGGCTTTTGTACATTCGCGTTATTTTCATTACCCTGTTAGTTTCCGTGAATACCAACTTCTTTTTCTCCAACTCTGGAAAAATTATCTTTCCAATTATGATCATTTAGTTATTCGTTTTGAAGACTATAAAGCTGATGCCAAACAAACATTGAAAAAAGTTCTCGATTTCATAAGCGTTGAGGCTGGAGAGGACCAGATTAATCGAGCACTTGCCCATTCGGATTTTTCTGTCCTCAAGAACATTGAAGATCGGCTGGAAAAGCGCGGGCTATTGGAAAGAAGATTTAACTACACCGGCACGGCTTTTGAGTATCAACAACGTTATACGCCCATGATGCATGATTGTATTGGCTCAGATTTTGATCCCATTTATCAATGGTTGGGCTACACCAATTATGCTGACGCGCGAGAACAATCCAGTCCAACTCAAGTCAGCGACAAACGTATCAGCGATTTGATCAGTGCTATTGATCCAGAAAAGGATCAAAACAGCATGGAGCAACAAAAACAAGATAGGTTTTTTCAACAACTGGACTCCTGTCGACATTACATTCGAGGTTCGCTAGATTAATGGGGCGGCTCTACTGGATAACCGGACTTGCAGGCGCCGGGAAAAGCAGTCTGGCACATCTACTTTTTGAGACCCTTAAACCTCATACCCCTGGTCTCGTTTATCTGGATGGTAGTTCCTTGCGGAAAGTTTTTGCCGCGGGTGAGCAATACCAAATGAATGACCGTCATCAACTTGCGATGCAATATGCACGGCTATGTCATTTGCTCACGAGCCAAAACGTCGATGTTATCTGCGCAACAATATCCATGTTTGATGACGTGAGAGCATGGAATCGCAAACATGTCACAAATTATATTGAGATTTACCTTGAAGTCTCTTTTTCAGTATTACAAAAAAGGGATCAAAATAACTTGTATAGCGATTATGCACATAACCGTATAAAAAATGTAGTTGGGTGTGACTTGAATCCAGAGCTTCCTAAGAAGCCTGACATTGTCTTATCCAATAACGGAGACAAGTCAGTTGAAGAATTAGTACAACTTTTGTTGAAGACGCTATGAAAGACTCAATGGTGTGGGATTACACACAACTGGCAAGCTCCTATCACAAAAGACCAAACTATCCACAAGCAATCATTGACAAGATTATCGATTTCACGGGCCTGCAATCAAATGACCGTGTATGTGATATGGGAGCGGGTACGGCCAATCTAACAATTTTATTAGCCAGGAGGCATTTACGTGTACAAGCGCTGGAACCGAACCTGGCCATGCATCAGCTTGGTCTGCAACGTACCCTTAATAATCAAAATATCACTTGGGTAAATACAACTGCAGAGAACTCCCTATTACCTGGCAATACCTTTGACATGGTCAGTTTTGGTTCTTCTTTTAATGTCGTTGACCGTACAACTGCCTTGATAGAGTCACTGCGCATCTGTAAACCTAATGGTTGGTTTATGGCGATCTGGAATCATCGGGATCTGGACAATCCATTACAACAAAGTATTGAAGCCTGTATTAAGGAAAACCTCCCAAGCTATGATTATGGTCTCAGAAGGCAGGACCAGCGAGCGTTTATAGAGCAAAGTGGCTTGTTTTCCCAGATAGAGTACTTCGAAAGCTCAATGCTGGTAACACAAGCTATTGATGACGTACTGGGTGCCTGGTACTCACATGCCACCCTACAACGACAGGCGGGTGGAAAGTTGGCTGATATCACTCAGAACATAGCCAAAATTCTTCATGGTCAACCGACAAAAACCATTGAAACACCTTACACAAGCCGAGCATGGGTAGCTCGGTTTCGAAGTTAAAACCTTTCATGGCTAAGCTTCAATTCTCAGGAAAAGCCGAAACTCTACAAAGGCTACAAGGCACATTGCTTTCTGCCAAGGTGTTACCGCAACTTCATTTCAATTTGAAAGCCTGGTTTGACGCAGACGGGCAATGGGAGAATTTGGGACTGCAAGCAGAATGGCTTTCCCAGAGCGTCATTGTGCGTAGCAGCGCCCGGACTGAAGATCACCATCAACACTCAATGGCCGGTCAATTTTTGTCGATAGCAGATGTGCAAGGAATTGAAGCGATCGAAGCGGCAGTCCGATTGCTGATCAAATCATACGGTGATGACGATCCAGACCATCAAGTTTTGATACAGCCCATGGTTAGACATATCCGGCTCAGTGGTGTTGCATTCAGTTACGAACCTGGTCAAACAAGCCCTTATTACGTCATTAATTATGATGATGAATCAAATTCTGGTCACTTTGTGACTCAAGGTCTTGGTCAACGACTGAAATTGACCTATATCGCCAAATCAGCAGAGCCGGATTTGAGTGGCTGGAAGAAACAACTGCTAAGCCTACTCAAAGAACTTGAAGACCTGTTTGAAAATGATGCTATCGATGTGGAGTTCATCGTCACCTCTGATGATGAACTTATTTTATTGCAGGTGAGGCCATTGGTATTACCAGCAGAGAGGCCGGTAACCATTATTAAACAAAAGCATGAACTCACACAATTGAAGCAACGATTCAAGCAGGCCTGTCAGAAAAGCCATCAGTGCCTGGGTCAAGACAATTTGTGGGGTGTTATGCCGGATTGGAACCCTGCTGAAATCATAGGGCTACGGCCGAAACCGCTAGCGTACTCGCTGTATCAACAGTTGGTGACGGATACAGTCTGGGCACAACAACGTTTCGATTATGGTTATCGTGATGTACGTGGTATTCCCTTGATGCTAGATGTTTGCGGTATGCCGTATATTGACATCAGGGCCAGCTTTAACTCTTTTATTCCGAAGCAATTGCCCGATGACCTGGCTACTCGGTTGGTAACGTTTTATCTCCATCGATTAAAAAACAATCCACAATGGCATGATAAGGTTGAGTTCAAAGTTGTGCTGGCCTCGGATCACTTTAGCCTGAACCAGGCATTACAGACTTTATTAAAATATGGCTTTTCCAAAAATGATTGTAATTTGCTGCAAAACTCACTGGTTGATTTGACACGCAAAATTATTGATAAAAACCAGGGTTTATGGTTGCACGAAATTCAAAAAGTGCAGCAACTTCCAGTGCTTCACAAGCAAATCATGAGCAGCCAGCTTGATGAAAAAAATAAACTCAGGAGCCTGCTCACACTATGTCGGGAATATGGAACCCGTCCGTTTGCGGGTCTTGCCAGAACCGCTTTTCTGGCCGTGCACTTTTTACAATCTCTGGTAAACCGAGGCGTTTTATCCGCTGAAAATCAAGTTCTATTTATGCGGTCTTTGTCTACAGTGAGTAGCGACTTAATACATGCTATCAAGACAAGCAGCCGAAACCACTTTCTGCAAAAATATGGGCATATGCGCCCCGGTACCTATGATTTATTGTCTCCGCGTTACGACGAAATCCCAGATGACTATTTTTGCTGGAATTCTATTCCTCATTGTAAAAAGGGTTCTTTGTTTGTTTTAAACAAAAAACAGGAAACCCAAATAGAGGTGTTGTTAAAGCAACATGAGTACGAATTCACAGCAAGTGAGTTCATAAGTTTTATCAGGCAAGCAATTGAGTGGCGGGAAAAAGCAAAATTTATATTCAGCCAGACTTTAAGTGAAATTCTTCTGTTGTGTCAAAAACTGGGTCAACAGTATCAACTTGAAAGGCAAGACACGGCGTTTCTAAAAATCAATCAGATGCTCCGATTATCCAGCGCAGACGCAGCATTGGATCTAGTGGCAAAAGCCCAACATCAATTTACCGTAACCCGCTCCCTCATTCTGCCGCCACTTATCACCCAGGCAAGCGATATTGATTGCTTCGAAATCCAACCACAACAACCTAATTTCATCACACTTAAACGGGTCACAGCACAGGTTATGCATTTATTGCCGGACTCAAGAGCGCTATCCGGTCAATTAGCGGGGAAAATAGTAATCGTGGCGTACGCTGATCCAGGGCATGACTGGTTATTCACCCATCGCATTGTGGGTTTAATAACCCTTTATGGTGGTTGTAATTCTCATATGGCTATCCGTGCCGCTGAGTTAGGTTTACCTGCTGTGATCGGCATTGGAGAGGCCTTATTTCATCAATGTTCAAAAGCGAAATTGTTAACGCTCGACTGTGAACAGAAAATCGTTTACCGATTACAATGAAAAAAATACTGACTACTCAGCGTGTTGATTTTATTTCTAGCCATCTTGAGCAGCGAGACGCCCTGGATCAACGTTGGGTAGACCTCATGCTGGCTGCCAAATTGCTACCGATTCTGGTCAGTAATAATCTCCACTGTGTAAAGTCGTTATTAGAACACGATCATTTCGATGGCTTGTTGCTGACAGGGGGAAATTCATTAGTGGCATTTGGTGGCGACAGTTCGGCACGCGATGATGTCGAGCGCTATATGCTTGAGTGGGCTATCAAACATCAAAAACCTGTTCTGGGTGTATGTAGAGGCATGCAGTTAATCCAACATTACTTTCAACAACCACTTGAGCTCGTACCAGACCATATTGGCGTGAAAAAACAATTGAAGGTCGTTGGGGATGCGCAAATAACCAATTTCTTCCGCAGCCTGAAACCAGTGCAGGTTTTTCATCAACTAGGCAGCTACTTGAGTCGACCACCTCTCGAAACAATCGCGAAGTCTACGGATAATGTGATTATGGCCATTCAGCATGATGTTTTACCCATTTATGGCGTCATGTGGCACCCGGAACGAGAGGAAAGAATGCGAAGCAAGCATATTGAAACCCTGATGTTTATTTTTGAGGGCTTTATATGAAAGGTATCATTCTGGCCGCAGGCCGCGGCAAACGCTTAGGCCAACTCACCGAAAACCAACCAAAATGTTTCACAATTCTGCACGGGGCACCTCTGATTCAATGGCAATTGCATGCATTACGAGCAGCAGGTATTGATGACATTGCAATTGTTACCGGATTCCTGTCCCATTGTTTTAAGCATGATCTGACCTATTTTTTTAATCCAGACTGGGCACATAGCAACATGGTGACGTCCTTGTTGGCAGCATCATCGTGGCTTGAAAAGGAAACCTGTGTTGTCAGCTACAGCGATATCGTTTACTCCGCTGACGTGGTTCGGTCACTGCGAGCAACCACCGGCGATATTGTGATCAGTTACGATCCAAACTGGTTCGAACTATGGCAACTAAGATTTGAGCACCCACTGGATGATGCTGAAACGTTTCGAGCCAGCAATGGCCGCTTACTGGAAATAGGGGCACCTGCTCACTCAGTAGAAAGTGTAGAAGGTCAATATATGGGTTTATTGAAAATCACACCCATGGGTTGGCATCAAATAACTGGTTTTATGTCCGCATTATCGATTCCAGCACAAAGACAGCTTGATATGACTGGGTTACTGAGGCTAATGCTTCAACAAAGTGCACTCATAAAGGTGGTTGCGATTAAAGATCGTTGGTTTGAAGTTGATAGCATGAGCGATTTAAGCCGCTATGAGGCATTGAACCGAAGCGAATTTCCAAGCCTGAATTGAATACCGCCTGAAGCAAGCTCCTGGTTTTAGAAGATCAGGTATTAACGAAAAATGACCGTCGGTCCAGTCCATCCTCGGGGCAGCGCACAAGGTTCGCTTCAGCCCATTTTTCTTGGCCTTTTGCATAAGTGCTAGTTTTACAAATTCAGTTCAAAAATCACAGCTTAATGGAGTTTAGACTTGTAATTAATTAACCGTTTAATTAATATTCGAATATGAACCAAAATACCCAGACCAAAGAACGCCCGCGAGGCCGGCCGGTTGATGCCGATCAGCAGGATCTGAAGACCGCAATACTCGATACAGCGGAAGGGTTCTTCGCCGACAACGGTTATGCCGCCACCTCCATACGGCGAATTGCCGAACAGGTGGGCGTCAACCCTGCATTGGTACATTATTACTTTGGAAATAAAAAAGTATTGCTACAAACTGTGATGGAGCGTTCGTTGCAGCCAATGGTACAAGCCATTGCCACCATGAAAAATGGCCGTGAAGCATCACCGGAGGTGATTGCCGAGCTACTGCTTTCGATGGCTGCGAGACATCCCAACATACCTCACCTGCTAACCCGCGAGGTATTGTTACCGGGTGGTGAAATGCAACAATACTTTACCGAAAACATAGCACCGCACCTTGGTGGTGCCCTACCCGCTTTACTCAGCAGGGAGCAATCAGCAGGTCGTTTACGAAAGAGTTCCGATCCAGCCATTTCAGCATTATTAATACTCGGCATGTGTGTTTTTCCATTTATTGCGCGCACGCTGGCCGAGCCCGTGCTTGGCGTCAATTTTGATGATGACGGGATCGAGATACTCAAACAGCAGATCGCCGAGTTGCTTAAGCGAGGAATGATATTATGAAATACGAAACCTGGTTGATATTTATCTTCTTGGTAATGCTGAGCGCTTGCGACAAAGTCGATAACACCTTTATGGTGGGTACACTTGAGCGTGACCGAATTGAAATCAGTGTGGAGAGTAATGAGGCCATCATTGCAATTCATGCCCAGGATGGTCAGATGCTTAAAACAGGTGACCTGATTCTTGAACAGGATCCTGCCAGACTGGAACAGGTGCTCGCGCAACAGCTTGCGCTCAGGGACCAGGTTGCCGCACGTCTGGCGGAGTTGCAACGCGGTCCGCGAGCCGAACTCATTCGGGAAGCCCGTGCTCAATTAACATCTACCCAGGCTACCGCTAAAAACACCGCAGCCAACCTTGTGCGCGCGGAAGAAGTGTTTGCACGCGACCTCTCTGACCAGTCGACACTGGATTTGGCGAAAACACGCTGGCAAACCGCCACGGCCGCTGAACAGGCCGCGAGTGAGTCATTAGACAGACTAAGCAACGGCACAACCGTTGAAGAACTACAGCAAGCAATCGCAGCACTTGGCGTAGCACAAGCAGGTGTCAGTCGGATACAACTGGATATCGCACGTCTGAAAATTTATGCACCTGTCGATGGCATGCTGGATAAACGTCTTTATCAATTAGGCGAACGACCGCAAGCCGGTGCGACTGTCGGCGTGATGCTCGACTCCGCAAGAACGTTTGCACGTATTTACGTACCTGAGCCGTTAAGATCTTCAGTGCTGCCAGGTGCGAAGCTCGTCGTACGTGTTGACGGCAACAATCATTCGATCACAGGTACGGTACGGTGGGTATCCACGGATGCCAGCTTCACACCCTTTTTTGCATTGACCGAGCACGACCGCTCAAGGCTGAGCTACCTGGCAGAGGTCGATCTTCCGGCTGCCGCTTCATTACCCGCAGGTGTACCACTTGAAGTGGATTTCCCTGCTTCAGTTACAGCCAATGACTGAACTGGCGATACAGGCACGACAGCTTGATAAGACCTTTGGCAAAGTCAGAGCGGTATGTGGTCTGAATCTGGAAGTCCCACGTTCCCAAATTTATGGTTTTCTGGGGCCGAATGGATCGGGAAAAACCACTGCCATACGTATGTTATGCGGACTGCTCACGCCCACCGCTGGTGATATCAATGTACTCGGTTATTCCATTCCAGATGAAGCTGAGGCATTACGTCTGAAAGTGGGATATATGACGCAAAAATTCTCCTTGTTTGAAGACCTAACAGTATCCGAGAACCTGCAATTCATGGCCGATATCTACACTCTTGAGCGAAAAACTAAACAGCAAAGGATCGGACTTGCGATTGAGCGCTATGGGCTGAACCGCTTGCTCAAGCAAAGAGCAGGCACACTCAGCGGAGGTCAGAAGCAACGCCTTGCCTTGGCTGCTTCCACCTTACATCAGCCGGAGTTACTTTTTCTGGACGAACCAACCTCTGCAGTTGACCCGGAGAACCGACGTTCTTTCTGGGAGTCATTATTTGACCTGGTTGATGAAGGCACCACCATCCTTGTGTCTACCCATTACATGGATGAAGCAGAACGCTGCCATGCCCTGGCGATACTGGATAAAGGCACATTGATGGCTGAAGGCAGCCCTGAAGAATTACAACAGGCCATCGACGCCCATATTGTCATTGTTGAATCTGAGCACCCCCGTCAGGTTGGGAAAATGCTTGAACAACAGGATTTTGTGCATAGCTCCGCTCAGGTGGGCAACGTGCTGCGGGTGATGGTCGCACATGATCAAGGCTCACCCGAAAAGGCCATCCGTGATGTGATTGCCCGTGAAGGGCTGAACTTGAAGGAATGTACTATCACCAAGCCAGGATTGGAGGATGTATTTGTCGCAGCAACACGCTCGAGGAAAAAACCAGGATGAAATCATTCCAACGAATCTTTGCTATTGTCAAAAAAGAGATCAGGCAGTTACGTCGTGATCGCCTGACCTTTGGCATGATCGTTGGTATTCCCGTTATCCAGTTATTGATGTTTGGCTACGCCATCAACATGGATGTACGCAATCTGGACGCGGCCGTTGCTGACCTATCAGGAACCTCTGCATCGCGTCAGATCGTAATGGATATATCACAAACCCAAATCGTTAATGTGATTGCACAGGTCAGTGGTGCCGGGGAATTGGAAAGGCTTCTTCGGCAGGGAAAGATCAGCGTGGGAATCTTCATTCCAGCAGATTTTGATCGTCGTTTACAACAAGCTGACCGCGCGGCAATGCAGCTATTAGTGGATGGCTCTGACACCGTGGTGCAAAGCGCTGCGGCGCAACTCGCATTGGTGGCACAGCAGGCCAGAACCTCACCCTATAATGACCGCCCTCCGGTGATGGAACTAAGGACTTATTTCAACCCGGAACGGCGTTCACCGGTTAATACGGTACCCGGTTTGATCGGTGTCATTCTGACCATCACCATGATTCTGTTCACCGCGATAGCGATAGTCAGGGAGCGCGAGCGTGGCAACCTGGAGATGCTGATTACAACACCGCTAAAAACACCGGAATTGATGTTGGCGAAAATATTACCTTATGTTTTGATCGGACTGGTGCAAGTCAGCCTGGTATTACTACTCGGTCATTTTTTATTTCAGGTGCCGATGGTTGGCAGTCTGCTCAATACTTACACCGTTACACTGGCCTTCATTGTTGCCAACCTGGCACTGGGGCTGGTGATATCGACCCTGGTCAGCACACAGTTCCAGGCCATGCAGTTGACCTTCTTTATTTTATTACCATCCATCCTGATGTCTGGGTTCATGTTTCCGTTCGCAGGTATGCCACGAACGGCTCAAGTCATTGCAGAGGTATTGCCATTAACCCATTTCATGCGTCTGATCCGTGGTGTCATGTTGCGAGGAGCGAGCCTGCAGGAGCTTTCCGGTGAGTTGCTGATATTGAGTGGCTTCAGTGTTGTGCTGATGTTTCTGGCCGTCGTACGTTTCAGTAAGCGTCTGGACTAATAAAACCTTTTATATGACATGCCATCGTTGCATTATTGCGTCATGAAAAACGTGCATATCGCAATTTGCGGCGCCGGTATTGCCGGTATCGCTACGGCCTACTACCTCGCAATCAAATATCGTCAACAAGACATCGTCCTGATTGACAAAAACCTGCCCATGTCACTGACCACCAGCAAATCAGGCGAAAATTTTCGCGACTACTGGCCGCAACCGTGTATGACAGCATTAACACGTCACAGTCTGGATTTGATGAAGACCCTGGCTGATAACAACGACAATGTGTTCGAAATGCACTATTCGGGTTATGACTTTGTCAGCGCGTCCGTTGACCGGGATATCTTTCCTTCAGACCATCTTGCCGGTCCTGACCATGCCGAGAGCCTGAGTCGTATAGTAGATCGTGAACAATTACGCTCTACCCAACCCTATCTTGATGAATCGATTCAACAACTGGTGCACATCAGCCAGGCGGGCGCGATTGATGTTCATGCGCTCGGTTCCTTGTTGATCTCGAAAGCTAAAAAGGCTGGCGTCCAGGTTCTCCAGGCCAGTGTAGATGCGATTGAAAACCAATCTACTGGCTTTAGACTGGGTCTTTCCGGGAATGCAGATCATCGCTCTCTGGACACAAAAAACCTGGTACTGACTCCCGGGCCATTCATCGACGAGATGGCCGCTATGCTTGGAATCAGCTTGCCAGTAGAATCCATACTACAACGCAAATTTATCATCCCCGACCCATGCAAAATTATTCCACGCAATATGCCTTTTACTATTTTTGCAGACCCACAATTTTTACAGTGGAGTGATGAAGAAACAACGCTGATCAAAGACAACCCGGAGTATGGCTGGTTACTGGATGAATTCCCTGCCGGTTTGCATATCAAACCCGAGGGCAGCGGCAACATCAAACTGGGTTGGGCCTATAACCGTAAACCGGAAAAACCCCGGTGGGAAACAACGGATGATTTTGACTTCCCCAATATTACCTTGCGTGGTGCGAGCCGATTTATACCAGCACTGAAACCCTATGTTGATGAGCCACCGACCCCGATTGTGCAGTTCTCGGGCTATTACACGCGTACACCTGAGAATTTACCGTTGATCGGTCCACTACAAAAAGAGGGATTGTTTACCGTATCTGCCTTGTCGGGTTATGGCACCATGGCGGCCTGTAGCGCAGGTGAGTTATGCGCAGATTGCATAATGGGTGGTGAACTGCCCACTTACGCTCCGTATTTTCACCCTGAACGCTATGACGATTCGACACTGATGGCTGAAATTAACAAAACGGCGAGTGACGGGCAGCTTTGAAATGACTTAGCCAGCGTCAAATACCCTGTGCGACCGCCCGCGACATCATGTCACATTCACTTTTTTACCCTTGTGCCGGGCCTCTGAATGCCGCAGCTTGTGTGTTGACCTGTGCCGGGTCTTCAATGGGCACCGAACACATGTCGGGGTTACAGATATACATTGCCGGGTTTTTCCGTGCAGGATAACGGCCTGGCTCTTCAAAGTGCAGTAGTTTGCGCGGGTGATAGGCCTGTTGTCCCGCTTTGTACAAAGCCTGTGCGGCAGGTAAGGTCGACTCACCAACGACAGAAAACTCGACATACGATGCTGTTACTTTTTCAAGCGCCATGGCCAATTCACCGGTGATTTTGCCTTCGCGCCGAATAATGGAAGGTTGAGCCACCGCCCTTAGAGTGCGTTCCGGCACCGCGGCAAAACGGTCTTGTTTGCTGTAAACCCACAAATCATAAAAAAACTGTGCAGCGGCACCATTGGCTTCCAGAGACTTGCGGGGGGCAATGATGCTCGCTGTCTCATCTACCGAGGTGGCGTAAAAACCGCCCAGCTTCTTGTCTTCCAACGCCAGCAAGGTGGCGTCCCCTACGGAAATTGCTTGTTGCAACCACTGCGCGTCACCGGTCGCGCGGTACAAGGCTAACAGACCGCGTCCAAACCAGGCCTGTGCATTCAGAAATGGTCGCGGCTTGTCATCAAGTGGCCGCAAACGCTGATAACCATTCATATCCCTGGTAGCCGCTGCCTGCACAATCCAGCCAGCAGCATCGCTGCGTTTTTGCAAGAGAGTGTTCGCAGCTCGGACGGCAACTTGTAAATACACATCATCCCCAAAAGCCTCCCAGGCTCGCACATAAGCAGCAATAGCCTCGCCATTTTTGTCCGTATAGACTGCTTGATCAATTGGCGGTGTACCGTATTTTCTCCGTTCATGGTCTGTCGCGAGAGCCCAATAATCGCCGCTTTCCATACCTTCGGGTAAATTTGGCGGCTCAGCCCGCTGGTTGGTATAAAATGTCCCATCGGGTGCCATGAACCAATCTGTCATGAACGTGTGCATCTGACGCATAGCCTGCACATAGCGCTCATCACCGTTCAGCTGGTACGCGATAGCAAACCCTACGATGGCGTTAGACTGGGCCGAGATGCGTTTTTCAGGAATGGCCCGAATACGGGCGAATTTGGCAGGGATGTTCTCAAGGCCAGCTGGAAAACTATGGCTGTAAACCCCACCCCAGACCGGGTCGAGATTCGCTATGTACCCGGCAGAACTCTTAAGGGCTGTCGCCAACAGATCATTGTCGTTGTACATATGTGCGCGTAGGTAGAGGTGCCGCAGGCGGGAGCCGCTTTGCTCGCCACCAATGCCGTTGGAGGACCAGCCGCCGTAATGCTTATTTAAGCTCCGGTCAAGCTGCTTTCGCACGGAATCCCGTATCAGCGTCAGCTCTGTTTCCTGTGGCTGAGGTGGTGCTGAATAGGGCGATTTCGGGTCGGGCTCCAAGGCACCGGCCACCTGTTTCTTAATCAGGTCTTCGAGAATTGGAATAAAGTTGCGCGGTACGCGGTTACCCCGCACCGCCAGCACCTGGGTCGTATCCGGGGCCAGAAATATCGTCGCTGGCCAGGCCCAGTCAGAGTAGCGCTCACCAATGTCCGGGCGCGCTTCTGAGTCCACCGCGATGGGGATAAAGTGTTCGTTGATCAACTGGATAACAGCGGGGTCAGCATAGGTCAGTCGTTCCATCCGCTCGCAAGCCGCGCAACCCTCCATGCCCACGTTAACAAGGATAATCTTGTCCTGCGTTTTGGCCAGATCAAACGCTGCAATGGTCCAGTCCTTCCAGGCTATACCGTGCGTGCTGGATGACTCGGTGGCCGCGTTTACGGTCGCGGTTATTGACGCCAGGATGGCGGCCGCCAGTAGTAACACGGGGAAGAAAAAAGTTCTCTGAAGCATTCTGAATTCGCTCATAAGGACGCCTGCATTGGTGGTTAAGTTGTGGTACTAATCATAAAGGAAAGGCAAGTGTAGGGTTTTCATTCAAGATCGGGCTTGGCGGAACCACCAATCCGGGGTGGGTTCGAAATCACTCCACGAACATCCACCCGGAGAGCTTCCGGTCCGCTCGCTGAACAACTACAATCGAAGTGCTTGGAAAATGATGAAAGCACCTGGTAAATGAGCCGTTCTTTATGATTATGAGAAAATTACCGCAGTTGATAACCGGCATATTGATGCTGTTTATACAAGCCCCAATCAGTGATGCGAATACCACGGATCGGTTTACAGACATTAGCGCCCGGTTTGAGCTGGTCAACGCCGACGGCAAGCTGGTAACCGAACAGGATTTTCAGGGCCACTACACCCTGGTGGCATTCGGTTTTACGCATTGCCTGCATATCTGCCCGATGATGGCTGCCAACATGGCACTTGCACTGAAGATCGGCCCGTCAACTGCCCAGGGCGTATTTGTTAGCGTGGACACGGAGCGGGATTCTCCAGCGGTAACGCACGTTTATGCTTCCTCGTATAGCAAATCGATGGTCGGTCTGGGCGGGAGTTATGCACAAATCCGGCAGGCCGCAAATAACTTCAAAGTCAGTTATGTGGTCACCAAAAGCCAGAAGGCCTACACAGTCGAACACACTTCTGATATTTTCCTGCTCGACCCCCACGGTGATGTTGTGGATATCTTTGCATTGAATGCTTCACCCAAAGCCATGGCAAAGGCCATGACGCCAGCGGCTGATTGAGCAGACGAATGGCAACATTCACGGCTCCAAAGCGTTACTTCAAGCTTTCAATGGTTGCACTGGTCAGCATTCTTATTGCCTCTTCGTGGCTGGTTTTCCCTTATTTCATCCAGGGCAAGGACCTGCTCAAGGGCGCCGGTGCGCAGGCGCGAATGACTAAGGGTGGCCAGGTTTCACTGTACCTGACTCGCTACCTGGTTGAGCACCCACAACTTGAGTTGAGCGCGACCTTTGCTACTGACGAATTTTTCCAGTATGTCGACCGTGCCACGACCATTGGCAATCTGCGTCCCGACCGGAATTTTATATTTTTTGTCAGTGAAAATATCCATGAGGGACAACTTGATTCAGTGCTACCGAAGATCTCATTACGGCTGGATGACGAGGCCTTTGAGCCACAGGTATCGATAGGTCCGAGCCTTGCAGAACACCACCGCATCACGGTCTACAGCTTTACAAAAAGACGCTTGGACGGCTCAGAAATCAAGCTGGATGAATATCAGAACGTACGTTTGTATGTATCTGGCAAGTGGATGGGCAGCGCAAAAAACCTGACCTTTGTGGGCACTTGGGACGCTCCCTATGAATTGCCCGAGACGCTAAAATCCAGCGCCGGTATCGGGCCAATAGCGATGCTGGCCCTGGGCGCTGGCTTGTTATCGTCGGTGCTAACACCGTGCCTGTTACAGCTGGTGGTTATTTTTGGTTCTATCATTGGGGCTTTCGCAACAGTACCCGGCGGCAAGGGTTCGACCGACCTCGAAGTTACACCATTGATACGCAGAAAGGTGATGTGGATTGCATTGGCTTTTGTTATCGGCTTTACGGTTTTGTACACACTCGCGGGGGCGGTCATCGGTGCCGTGGGCCATAGCTCTCAGTTGCTGTTTGCAGAACACAGCCGCAATGTCGCTATTACCTCCGGTATCGTCGTCATTGCGATGGGTATCTGGGTCGGCGTACGTGGTACACGGGACATGCAATGCAAGATACCGAACCGCTCTGCCATGGCATTGGAGAGTCGGCGCGATATGGCCAGCGCAATTTTTGTATCGATGGGTTACGCACTGGGCTGCACCGCGTGTTTTGGTGGTGCCATTGTTGCGACACTGATCATCTACGTGGGTGCCATCGGTAGCGCGTGGGTCGGTGCGGGCATTATGCTGACTTTCGCGATAGGCGTCGCTATTCCATTTTTGTTGTCTGCCTGGTTCATCTCTAAATCAGACAGTTTTGTGCAGTTCTTGGCAGAAAAAGCCCGTCTGACCAGTCTCATCAGCATGGTCTTGATCATCATTTTTGGATTGATCCTGGTAACCGACAACTTCCACGTCGTCAGCGACTTCATTTACCCCTTCCTCAGATTGAACTAATATCCGTAATTTGCCCATGCCAAAATTAGTATTAAATCTGCTGATGCTTGCTGTTATTTCACTGTGGCAAGTGGAGACACTGGCCGTAGGCATCGACAATCCACTCAATCTGGCTTTTGTCGCAGACAGAAAGGATAAACTAATCGATGTTATCGACCTCAAAAAAGGCAAGGTTATATTTAGCATTGAAACCGAATTCAGGGTGGATGAACTGGTTGTTTCTCCATATGCACCAACGCTGTTGTACGCCAACGCAGAATTAAAAACCGTGGTTTTTTACGACCTCGTGAATAAACAGATGGTTTCCAGGGTTGAACTGCCTGTGACACCCCGTCATTTGGTGATGGATACGACTGGGCTCAAGGCCGGGGCCACTGATATACTCAGAGGCGGCTTCACCTTATTCTCCATGTCGACCCGGCAGCTGTTGTTTTCCCTTGAAGACTTTCCGGCGACCGCCGATGTCCTGTTCGACCCCAATGACGTGGATATCTACTACACAAATCCAGCGACGGGTGCACTTGGTGTGTTAAACATGAACACCCGGCGACACGCAGAAATCGTATTGACAGACGCGCCGGATCAACAGCTTTCTGCGCCCAGCAGGAGTCTCGATGGGCGGCAAATCTACGTTGCCAACAAGACCGATGGCGAGGTCTACAACATCAATTCTTTTTCCAAAGTGATATTCAAGTCATTCAATACCGGTAAATCACCGGCGCGACCGTACACCACCCCGCAAGGCGCATTTCTATACCTGATGGATGACGTCAGCGGGCGCCTGGTGACAATCGAGCAGGGCACGTTTGAGAGCTCAGCAGATATTCAACTCGAAGCCGGCATCGACGCGGTTGCGGTTGGGCGCTTTGATCGCTACAACCTGTTCATGAGCACGCGCAACCAAAAATACTATTTTTATGACAACCTCAATAACGCGCGAGTGGGCGCTGGGACTTTTGAAGGCCAGCCACTGACCATCAGGGGTTCGGCGGATGGACGCACCGCCTATGTCGCCTTTTCCAACCTCGCAAAGGTTGCCATGGTGGATCTGGAAAACCAGGCGATAAGGTATTTCCCGGCCACCAGAAACGGTGCGGGCGCCTTCACGATGGGCTTGTCAAATAACGTCTGCCATTAGGGTGTAGAAGTGTCAAGAATAAGCTCTCCTTTGAACTGATTAATGGTTATGCGGGTTCAACATATGAAAAAGGCGCGATCAAATGATCGCGCCTTTTTCGTTTAACACCTATGTACTGAAATTTACCAGCTATAAGTACCTTTCAGATACCACGCTCCACCTTCATAGTTCGCGGCGCTTCGACGTGGATACTGTAAGCCAACACTCAGCCTGTTCGCGTCTGGAGGCCCAACTTCATCAATGAATTCATCGAATATGTTGATGGCACCCAGTGCCAAGTGGACGTGATCATTGACCTGGAAACCAAGCTCTGCATCAAAGTAGATGGTAGAACCAATCTTAGCACTCGAACCGCTAGCAGTACCGATCCGACCACGCTCATCAAAATGTGAGCCATAGAAGTTCGCCCGTACCATCAGGTTCAACTTGTCTCCAAAAAGGGTATTGGCTGTTGCCACAAAACGATGATTCGGATAGTTATTTTCAATGTCTTCAACCAGACCATCACTCACAGGCTGAACACCATTGATCAGTTTCTGACCGGTCACATTGATCTTGTTATAGCTATAGGCGAAAGTCGCATCAGTGGTGGCATTCCCAGACCAATCAAATGCCGATGTCAGTACAACATCAACACCTTCATGTTCAACATCCAGCGCGTTGGTATAAAACGATATGGTGTTGGTAGTGCCAGGAACCGCAATATCACCAGTCCGGTAAATACGGTCATCTACTTGAATCTGGTAAATATCAACCGTCAGGTTGGTGCTCTCGCCAATATCAGCGGTAAAACCAGCACTGAAGTTGAGTGAGGTTTCTTCTGTAAGTTCGGTTCCACCCACAGCGGCTACACGCGGATCAGTCGACGGCACCAAACCTTCTTCAACCTGCAGACCGGTCACACCATCGAAAGTGGTAATGGTTGTACGTACATTGGCCTGACCTGGTGTCGGACCATGAAACCCGGTTGAGATTGCACCACGAAGTGCCACTGCATCCGATACTCTGTAGCGTGCTGCCAGCTTACCGTTTATGGTGCTACCGAAATCAGAGAAGTTCTCGTAACGCACTGCATATTGAAGCAGTAATTCATCACTGACATCGTGCTCTACATCTGCATATACACCAATATTACTACGATCAAACTCACCAGCATCTGCTTTGGTGATGCCCTTAAATCCACTGGAGCCTGCACCTATTGAAGCGTTGGGTTCGCCAGCTACTACTGTATAGGTTTCTTCTCGGAACTCTGCACCAAATGCCAGGTTAACCTGGTCACTAATCGGTAATGAAAAATCAGCATTCAGATTAACTTCTTCTTGTTCATAACCACCTACATCAAAATCCATCTGCGGTATCTGCAAACTGGCATTCAGACCCAGACTTTGGTTAACCGTATTGTTGAGGAAGTAATCCAGTGTGTTCTTGCCATAACCAAAACTGAAGTCATATGACATCCCGCTTTGATACTCGCCGTCGATACCCAATACAAAACTCGTATCTTCCTGCGCACCATCGAGAAATGGTGTGAAGCCACCGGGCAAACCGGTAAAGCCCAGTGGACGTAATGCTGCCAGAGTTGAGTGATTAGGTCCGCGATAGAAAAACCGGTACCGACCATCTGTATCGGCAAAACCAAAACGTGCATACAACTCAGCAGTGTCACTGATGGCAAAGCCAGAGTTCAGGAAGAACCGGACACCCTCGGTTTCTGGCCGACCCCAGGTCTGAACAAGCGGTGCGTCACCAAACGGTGCATCCTGTCCAACTTCTGTCACACCGGAATCAATTAATGCCTGCGCGTCCGGGCGTTGAATGCCACGTGAGAGCGCCTCATTATCGATCGCCTCCACACTAACATTGACAAACCCACTTTCACCAATGGCGAAGCCGGCGTTTGCAGAGAATTTTTTGCTCTGTTCACCATCATAATGCTCACCATATTGAAGCTTGAATTCACCACCTTCAGAAGCGTCTTTCATAATGAAATTGATCACACCGGCGATTGCGTCTGAACCATATTGTGCAGCCGCACCATCACGCAAAACTTCCACCTGCTTTAATGCAATGCCGGGAATCATACCGATATCAACACCATGTGCACCGTTACCGGCGGCAGGCGCAAAAAACTGCACGAGGGCAGAACGGTGTCGCCGTTTACCATTGACAAGAATTAATACCTGATCCGGGGCAGTGCCACGTAATGAGGTTGGACGTACAAATGCACTTCCGTCTCCGGTAGCCGGTGACGCTGTATACGATGGAACCAAAGCTTTCAGGTTATCGGTAAGATCGGCCGTACCGCCGTAGGCGTTGAAGTCATCGCCTGAAAGGACATCAATTGGTACCGTCGAATCAGATGCTGTACGAGGTCTTGAGCTACGCGTACCTGTTGTAATAACTTCTTCAAGTACACCTTCGTTATCATCGGTCTGGGCCAGCCGGGTAACCCTACCCTGCTCAGTAGCCTGTACATTTTTTACTTCGGCAACATCATTGGAATCTGTTGTATCTGCAGCCAGTCCCGGTGCAGAAAACACCAGTGCCAACGCCACAACATATATACCCGTCAATACTTTTCTATTAATCTTCACTGCTTTACTCTCCTCCTACCTGGTCAATAACCTGTACCATTAATTAACAAACCGTACGTGGATTGGCTACTCTCAATCACCAACCCCTTGAGTACTGGTTGTCAGTAAAAATACGCTATGAAAAACGCTATGAATTTTATTATGTTAAAATTTTGTTGTTCGCAGCATAGCATAAAGTAAAAAAAAATTGCCAATAAAAACATAAGCAATAGACGTCATAGTAGTATTTTCACGAAGTTTGCACGCACCAGGAACCCAGCAGAATGAAACCATTGCCACCTGACCATTGGCCGCAAGAGTTGGCTGAGATTCGGAGTTTTCTGGGAAAACCGTTGAATATTCACAACATCATGGCCCACCACCCTGAGCTGATGAAAGCCTGGTCACCCTTCCGCAATCACGTGGTTGGCAACAGCAGTCTATCGCCAAGACAGCGAGAATTACTCATTCTACGCACGGCCTGTAATTGCCAGGCTGAATACGAGTGGAAACACCATGTAGAACGAGGCTTGCAGGCCGGTCTTAAATCAAGCGAAATTGAACGTGTCAAACTGGGTCCGGGGGCCAAGGGTTGGCAGGCTCAAGAGGCCGCGCTGCTATCGGCGGCAGATGACTGCCACAACGGTTATTGCATCACAAAAAAAACGCTGAAGGCCATAAACCGACACTTCAACACTCAACAACAACTCGATATTACGGTAACAGTGGGCATGTACATTACACTGGCATTGATCATCAAAACCTATGACTTACCGATGGAAGACGCTTAAGGCAGGTTCCAATTGTGTTATAACGGAACCAGTCCGCAAACATTTTAAGCACCCCAGGAAACAGGCCGTTTAAACTGCACTAGTGCTCCTTCAATGTGATAATTGCGGATGCAGCGCTCCTCTGGGGTTTCGCAGCACCGAGAGTAGGCGCCCTTAGGCGAGGCGCAGTGTGCAGTGAATGGCTGGTCCTTTACAAGCGCTGCAACGCAGCGGCGGAATCCCACAGGAGCGCCCTGCGGGTTGACTTGTCAGTGCCCATGGACGGCGTTGCACCTCTTGCCAAGGACTATGGCCATTACCTGCGAGCTGCGTCTTGCCATGAACACTGACAAACCAACTGCATCCGTAATTATCACATTGAAGAAGCACTAGCCTTCATCCAAACCGGGTTCCCTGGAAAAGACTTTAAACGAAGCTCACCTGCTTCAATGACAGTTCCAGTTTGGACACCAACTCATCAACATGATCCGGCTGATAGATAAACGGTGGTGCCAGTAAAATATGCGCACCATTGATACCATCCACGCTGCCGCCGCCCGGGTAACAGATCAAGCCGTTTTCCATCGTGGCAATACGTATAGCTGCCGGTACGCCCAGTTCTTTACGCACGCCCGTCTTACTTTCGCGGTCCTCGACTAACTCGATTCCAATCAAAAGACCACGACCGCGAATATCGCCAACATGGGGGTGCTGTGCGAATACTTCCTGTAACTGACTTCTCACTAAAGCACCCGTATGCTTCACTCTATCCAGCAGGTTTTCATCCTCCACTACTTGCATAACCGCAAGACCAGCAGCTGCGACCGTGGCATGCCCAACATAGGAGTGACCATGTGCAAATGCACCGTATATCTCGACAATGCCCTGGTGGATAAATCCTTGTGTTATGACTGCACCAATGGGTTGATAGCCACCACCAAGACCCTTCGCCAGGGTGAGGATATCCGGCGTTACACCTTCCTGTTCAAACGCAAAATAGCTGCCTGAGCGACCACAACCCGCCATCACTTCATCCATAATCAATAACACTTCGTAGCGATTACAGATATCACGGATGGTTTGAAAATAACCTTCAACCGCAGGCACAGCACCCAGCGTGGCACCAACGATGGGCTCAACTATAAAAGCCGCAACATTTTCCGCACCAGCAGACAAAATCGCATCCTCCAGAGAGCGGGCTGCTCTTTCGCCATATTCACGCTCAGATTCACCCTCCCGTTGGTGTCGATATTGATAGCAGACATCTATTTTTGGCCAGTCATGCAGTAATGGTGCGTAGACCTTGCGTCTTGCCGGGCTACCCGAAGCTGACAAGGCTCCGAGGGTGTTGCCGTGGTAACTCTGTTGGCGGCTGATGATCAGGTGTTTGCGATCCTTGCCTCGTGATAACCAGTATTGACGCGCCAGCTTGATCGCTGTTTCACTGGCCTCCGAACCACCGGATAAAAAATATACACGGGCATCATCCTGGCCAAAACGCCCGACCAGCTTTTCAGCCAAATCTTCCTGTGGTTGATTGGTAAAAAACATCGTATGTGCAAATGCCAGCTTTTCAGCCTGGGTCTTAATCGCGTCAATGACCACACGATGGCCGTGTCCAAGACAGGAAATAGCCGCCCCACCACTGCCATCCAGGTATTGCTTGCCTTGTGCATCGTATAGATATACACCTTCACCACGCACGACCAGCGGATAATCACGCAGTGGGTCTCGATAAAAAACTTTTGTTGACATCAACCCGGTCCGCTATCACCTTGCAATAAGACTTCTTTGGCCGCCCACTTCTTCTCGGCGGAATCTATCAGTACGGTGACCGCGGCATCACCGGTCACATTAGTTGCGGTGCGTACCATATCCAAAATCCGGTCTACGCCCAGGATCAGGGCTATACCTGAGGACGGAACACCGACAGATTCGAGCACAATTACCAGCATGATGATGCCGGCAGCTGGCACCGGCGCGGTACCGATCGAAGCTAACAAGGCTGTCAGTACGATGGTCAGTTGCGCGACGATATCCAGTTCCATTCCCAACGCCTGAGCAATAAATACCGTGGCCACGGCCTGATAAAGTGCGGTTCCATCAAGATTGATGGTGGCACCGAGTGGCAACACAAATGATGCAACTTCATTTTTAACACCCAGGTTATCTTCCACACATTCCATGGTGACCGGTAGGGTTGCAGCACTGGAACTGGTAGAAAAGGCCAATAACTGAGCCGGTGCGATACCGGTGAAGAATTCCTTGAGGCTGAAACGGGTAAAAAAGTGAACGAAGGAGCTGTAAACCAATAGCACGTGCAAAAACAGGCCAAAAATGACGACCAGTGTATAAAAACCCAATGAACCCAGCAGACTCAGTACCGTCTCAATATTATCGCCGGCGACAGCAGTTATGGTGCCAGCTATCAGTGCGAACACACCGACCGGGGCAATGTACATGATCAGGTCCACCATCTTGATGATGATGTCATTCATACCCTGGATAAATGACTTGACGGTGCGGGTATTTTCATTGGGTGCAAGGATCAGGCAAACACCAAAAAATAAGGCAAAAAACACCACCTGAAGCATACGAATATTCTGACTGAGTGCGGCAACGATGTTTTGCGGCACAATATCGACCAATGGTTGCAAGGGACCGCGCGATTTCACTTGTTCAATAATGTCAGCACGCCCTTCGATCTGACTTACGTACGAAGCCTGTAAGTCGGCGCTGACCTCGGGCGGTATGGATTTACCGGGCTCTAACAGATTAACCACCACCAGACCTATCGTGATGGAGATCACGGTGGTCATCAGATAAACGGCAATGGTTCTGCCGCCCATGCGTGACAGCTTGCTAACGTCAGCCAGAGAAGCTATACCTGTTACCAACGATGCGAACACCAGTGGCATAGCGATCAATTTCAATAGATTGACGAACAAGGTCCCAAACGGTGTAACCCAATCATTCGTAAAATCACCGAGTTGATTAAGTGCGGCGAAAATGCCGAATGCCGTACCGGCAGCAAGGCCAATCATGATTTGCCAATGGAGTTTCATTTTCACTATATTTTTCCTTTAATTAATGCTGGCGATATTCAGAGTCTATCGGATTCATTTCCCCAGTCATATGTACTATCCAAACAATCAGGGCCGCCAGATAATGCCACAAAATAGTATCCTGCACGCATGATGCGTCAACTTAGTCAAATCGACCTGCTCGTCGTTATAGCCTATTTACTACTGATTTTTATCGCTGGAATCTGGTTGACACGACGTGCCGGTCGCTCCGTCGACGATTTTTTTATCGGTGGGCGTCACATGCCCTGGTGGCTGATTGGCATTTCAATGGCTGCCACTAATTTCTCCATTGATACACCCATTTCCCTAACCCGGTTTGTAACCACCGAAGGCATTCAGGGCGTGTGGTTTTTCTGGGCCAGTGCCATATCCGCATTATTGGTGGCATTCCTGTTCAGCCGTTTGTGGCGTCGCTCCGGTGTCATGACCGATGCCGAGATCATTGAACTACGTTATGGTGGCAAACCCGCTGCTGCATTACGTCTGTTCAAGGGTTTTTATTTTGGCGTGCTGTTCAATACTTTTATCATGGGCTGGGTCTTTCTTGCCGTGATCAAGGTGATCGGCGGACTGACTGATATGGATGTTGGCACTATCCTGATGGTATCCACGACCCTGGTGCTGATATACACATTGGCTTCCGGTTTTTACGGCGTCGTGATCACGGACTTTATCCAGTACTTTATTGCCTTTGCGGGTTCAATCACACTGGCGGTATACGCTGTGCTCGAAGTCGGTGGATTGAAGGCGCTGGTCGACGGGCTTGAACAACAGGGCATGGCAGAAAAACTACAATTCATACCCGATATCAGCACAGAAAACCTCGGCCCTGTATCCATATTTTTCACCTACGTATTGGTGCAATGGTGGGCGCATAAATATGCAGATGGCGGTGGTAAACACATTCAACGAATGTTGGCTGCAAAAAACGAAAACCATGCTTTTGCCGCCACCCTATTTTACGCATTTATCAATTACACCATCCAGGTCTGGCCATGGATACTGACTGCACTGGCCAGCCTGGTTTTGTTCGGGCAATTAGAGGACCCTGAACAGGCATATGCCATGACTATGGCGCGGGTTTTGCCAGCCGGCTTACTCGGTCTGGTCCTGGCCAGCCTGCTTGGGGCTTTCATGTCCACGATTGATACTCACCTCAACCTGGGTGCGTCTTATGTGATCAATGATATCTACCGGCGTTTCCTTGTAAGCGACGCCAGTGAAAAACACTACGTGTTGATGTCACGCCTGGCCATGGTATTGCTACTCGCCATCAGCGCCCTGTTAGCAATGAACATGGATTCGGTTGCTGAAGCCTGGAAATTTCTGCTAACTTTTGCCGCTGGCGCCGGACCAGTATGGATCATTCGCTGGTACTGGTGGCGTATCAATGCCTGGTCGGAATTTTCAGCCATGATAGCCTCCGGCATCATTGCCACCTGGATCAGCCAGGTTCACGGTGATTGGCTGTATTCCCAAAAGCTACTGGTCACTACTTTTACAACTGCTGCCATCTGGATACCAGTTACTTTTTTGACTGCGCCGGTCAGTATTGAGCGTTTACAATCTTTCGTTTCAAAAATCCACCCCGGCGGACTCGGTTGGCACAGCTTCAAGACTCCTCTGCAAAAACCTTCAGACCAACCTGGTTTGAATTTGCTCAAGTGGCTGTTGGCTGTTGCGCTGCTATTTAGCGTGAATTTCGGTGTTGGCTGGCTGTTGCTACGTTAGGCCCAAAGCCACGCTTTCTGCTCTTTTCAGGACTTTTTGTAGTTAATCTGATTAAAAACAAGCATACGTATTTAATGCAGCCGGTTTTGCCGATATAATCATTTGTCAACACCAAGGTTTTCAGGAATCCAGATGAGCGAAACAGCGACGGAACGTGAGATCATGGAATATGACGTGATCATCGTTGGTGCGGGGCCCGCGGGTCTGGCCTGCGCCATTCGCCTTAAACAGCTCAAACCGGACCTGATGGTCGCCGTGATCGAAAAGAGTGCAGAGATCGGTGCGCATATTCTCTCCGGCGCAGTCATCGAACCTGCCGCACTGGATGAACTGTTGCCTGCCTGGCGGGAGAGCCCACCACCCATATGTATTCCGGTTGAACGTGATGAAATCGCTCTATTGACCGCCACCTCCAAACGTAAACTTCCGACCCCACCCCAACAGAAAAACCACGGTAATTTCATAGTTTCTCTGGGCGCCCTGTGCGCCTGGATGGCCCCCCAGGCCGAAGCGCTGGGAGTGGATATATTTCCCGGCTATGCCGCTGCCGGTGTTCACTACTTACAAAATGGCGCGGTCGGTGGTGTCATCATCGGAGATATGGGTGTTGACCGGCAGGGAAACCCTAAAGACACTTACATGCAGGGCATTGAAATTCATGCCCCGTTAACGGTTATGGCTGAAGGCTGCCGTGGACACCTGAGTAAACAGTTGATAACAAAATTCAAGCTGGATGCTGATTCGGACCCACAAGCTTACGGCATCGGCATCAAGGAATTGTGGCAGGTGGCACCTGGTAAATGTAAACCGGGATTGGTGCAACATAGTATCGGCTGGCCACTGGATACCAAGACCTATGGCGGCAGCTTTATTTACCATATGGACAAAGATCGCGTTGCGGTTGGGTTTGTCTGTGCCTTGGACTATTCCGACCCTGAGTTCTCTCCATTTGAAGCATTCCAGCAATTCAAACATCATCCCAGCGTCAAACCCCTGTTTGAAGGTGGAGAAATTCTGTCAGGTGGTGCACGCACCATCATCGAAGGCGGCGCCCAATCCTTGCCAAAGGTAGAAATGCCCGGTGCCCTGTTGATCGGTGATGCAGCCGGTTTACTCAATCTGCCCAAGATCAAAGGCACACACCAGGCAATCAGGTCCGGCATGTTAGCCGCCAGCCATATTGCCGAGGGTAGTACTGCTGAAGGCTTTGACGAAACGTTGAGAGCTTCCCCAATCATGAAAGAGTTGCATAAGGTACGCAACATTCGACCCGGCTTCAATAAGGGCCTGTGGCGTGGACTGATAACGGCAGCTATTGAAACCGTCACTGTCGGAAAATTGCCCCGCACACTACATAATCATGCAGATTACTCTTCATTAACAAAACTACAGGATATGGAACCGGTTGACCGACCATGGGTGAAACGTAGCCTCGCACCGCGTGACCGGTTGGCATCCGTGTATTTTGCCGCGACCGATCACGATGAAGATCAACTGGTGCACCTGCAGATTCTCGAACCAGATGTCTGTATCACACGTTGTGGTGAGGAATATGGTCATCCTTGCACACGCTTCTGCCCGGCTAATGTATATGAAATGGTTACAGATCAAATGACCGAAGAAGGTGGGTCTACAGCGAATCAACATCTTCAGATCAATGCGGCGAATTGCGTGCATTGTAAAACCTGCGATATTAAGGATCCGTACCAAATCATCAACTGGGTCACACCCGAGGGTGGCAGCGGACCCAATTACCAGAACCTCTAGCTGAAGAGCAAACCCGGAATTTTAAAAATTACTAAGGAACACCCATGAAAATATTGGTTGGCATAAAACGTGTTGTGGACTACAACGTCCGCATCCGAGTCAGATCAGATGGAAGCGGCATTGATACTGACGGCGTCAAGATGAGCATCAACCCTTTCGATGAGATTGCACTGGAAGAAGCGTTGAGAATCCGTGAAGCCGGCTTGGCCGAAGAGGTCATTGTTGTTTCTCTGGGTGGTAATGAATGCCAGCAACAATTACGTACCGGGCTCGCCATGGGGGCAGACCGGGCGATTCAAATTGACACCGATGCAGACCTGCAACCACTGACCATTGCACGCGCTTTTTTTAAGATCGTGGAAAAGGAACAACCCGGCCTGGTTTTAATGGGCAAACAGGCCATTGACGGCGACAACTCACAAACCGGTCAGATGCTGGCGGCGCTTTGGGACCGTCCGCAGGCCACCTTTGCTTCAGGATTGAGTCTGTCGGGCAATACCGCGACCGTTGTCAGGGAAGTAGACGCCGGCCTGGAAACTATTGAGGTAGATTTGCCAGCTGTTGTGTCAGTAGATTTACGTCTTAATGAACCCCGCTTCGTGAAGCTGCCGGATATTATGAAGGCCAAACGCAAACCACTGGATGTCATCAGTATGGATGACCTGGGCGTAACTGCAGAGAACGACCTGAAGGTCTCGCATTACGCGCCGCCACCCAAGCGTGAAAAAGGCATAATGGTCGAAGACGCGGCGCAACTGGTCGCAGAACTTAGAAACCGTGGACTGGTGTGAGGGGATTATTATGAGCAGAACATTAATCATTGCAGAACACGATGGACAGGACCTTAATCCAAGCACCGCAAAGTGTGCCAGCTGTGCAAGCGCAATTGGTCAGGAATACGACATAGTCGTCATGGGCTCAGCTGTTGCTGACATTGCCAAACAGGCCGCTGCCATTGATGGCGCAGGTGCCGTTATTGCCATAGATGCTGAACAGTTGTCGAAGCCACTGGCTGTCAGTCACGCAGCAGAAGTGGTCACCATGGCAGATGGCTACAGTCATATCCTTGGCCCATCCACCACCTATGGCAGAGACCTGATGCCACGCATTGCGGCGTTACTGGGTGTAAACCAGGTTAGTGATATCTCAGCCGTTGAAGGCCCACATCACTTCAAACGTCCAATCTACGCAGGCAATGCCATCGTGGATATACAGGCACCGGAAAGTGTCAAGATGGTTGCAACCGTCCGTGTTGCCTCGTGGAAAGCACTGGAAAGCACCGGAAGTGCGACGATTGAAGAGCGTTCCGCTGCCGCTTCAGCAAGTTCGCACACACGCTACGTCGACCTGCAGTCAGGGGGTGGTGAACGCCCGGATCTGCAAATAGCAAACCGGGTAATTTCCGGCGGACGCGCATTGGCTAGCAAGGACAACTTTGATCTGATTTACAGCCTGGCTGACTTAATTGGTGCGGGTGCTGGTGCCTCCCGCGCAGCGGTAGATGCTGGATATTGCCCAAACGATATGCAAGTGGGTCAAACCGGTAAAATTATCGCTCCGGATCTATATATTGCTTTCGGTATTTCAGGTGCCATCCAGCATATAACGGGAATCAAGGATGCAGGCACTATTGTTGCCGTTAACAAGGATGCGGATGCACCAATTTTTGAGGTTGCAGACATTGGTCTGGCGGCTGACCTGTTCAGTGTCATCCCGGAAATGAAACAACTACTGGCTTGAACAACTTCAGGCGCGGGTACACAAGAGTGAAGACATGACTAAACCCCTCTGGTCACCCAGTAACCGGCGCGTACAGGAGGCCAATATTAGTCGCTTCCTGCAACTTGTCAGGCAGGAATGTGACCCTGGCGTCAAAGACTATGCAAGCCTGTATCGCTTTTCGATCAATTCACCAAAAGCCTTTTGGCGTGCAATCTGGGAATTCGGTGGTGTCGTTGGTTTCGTAGGCGATAGCACCGTTGAACATTTCGAACGCATGCCCGGCGCAAAATGGTTTCCAGACGCAAGCCTGAATTTTGCCGAAAACCTGCTGCGTTACCGCGATGATCGAGAGGCGCTGGTATGGCAAACAGAAATCGGTCTCGGCGGTTCCCTGAGCTATCGGCAGTTGTATCATCGAGTAGCGGGTGTCGCATCCGCCCTGCGTGAGTTTGGTATCGAACCGGGCGATCGCGTCGCAGCTTATATGCCAAACTTGCCGGAAACAATCATCGCCATGCTGGCTGCTACCAGCATCGGTGCCATCTGGTCATCTTGCTCTCCTGATTTTGGTATCAACGGCGGCGTCGACCGGCTTGGTCAAATCAAACCCAAACTACTGTTTTGTGCTGCCGCCTATACCTATAACGGCAAACAACATGATTGCCTGGCCAAGGTCAGGGAGATTCAGCAACGTATCGACAGTATCCAAAAGATCGTGGTAACACCCTACGTGGATGCAGAACCAGAACTGGATTGTTTGCGTAACGCTGAGTTGCTGGCGTCTTTCAACGATGACGATGCTACCGAAATCGAATTCACCCGTTTGCCCTTCGATCACCCGGTTTACATTCTTTATTCATCGGGCACCACCGGTGAACCCAAATGCATTACCCATGGTTCAGGTGGCACATTACTCCAGCATTTGAAAGAACTGGTGCTGCATACCGATCTGAAACGTGAGGACAGGTTTTGTTATTACACGACCTGTGGCTGGATGATGTGGAATTGGCTGGTGAGTGGCCTGGCGGTCGGTGCGACCGTGGTGTTATACGAAGGCTCACCTTTTTATCCTGGCCCAGCAGCCATGTTTGACCTGATAGATGAGCAAAAGATTTCGGTTTTTGGTACCGGTGCCAAAGCCATATCGGCCTGGCAGAAGGCCGGTGTGGTACCCCGTGAAACCCATTCCATGGCCTCTCTAAGAACCATCTTGTCCACCGGTTCACCGCTCGCACCAGAGAGTTTTGATTACGTTTATACCGATATCAAAAAGGATGTGTGTCTGTCTTCCATTGCTGGTGGCACCGACATCGTTTCCTGCTTCGTCCTTGGCTGTCCGGTATTGCCAGTATATCGAGGCGAAATTCAATGTCTGGGTCTTGGCATGGCCATCCAGGTTTGTCGCAATGATGGCAGCTTCGCTAATGTTGATGAGACTGGTGAACTGTGCTGTGTAAAGGCCTTCCCTTCCATGCCGGTATATTTCTGGGGTGACGAAGACGGCAGCAAGTACCATGCGGCCTACTTTGAACAATACCCCGGTATCTGGGCACATGGTGATTATGTAAAGATCACAGAAAACAATGGCATGGTCATCTCTGGGCGTTCAGATGCCACTCTCAATCCCGGTGGCGTGCGCATTGGCACGGCTGAAATTTATCGTCAGGTTGAGCGTCTGGATGAAATCATAGAGAGTATTTGTGTTGGCCAGGATTGGGATGATGATGTGCGCGTAGTTTTATTCGTAGTGCTGCGGAAAGGCCTGGCGCTTGACGAAAACCTGCAAAACCGTATCCGCAAAGTTGTGCGTGAAAATACCACACCCCGGCACGTTCCCGCGCGCATTGTCCAGGTAAGTGATATTCCACGTACTGTAAGTGGAAAAATTGTCGAACTGGCTGTGCGTAACGTGGTTCACGGCAAAGCTGTCAAGAACATGGACGCGTTGGCGAACCCGGAAGCCTTGGATTTCTATAAGGACTTGCCAGAACTGCAATCGTAAAGTAAATATGCGTATCCGGCATGGCTGTTGTTTTGAGTCTAACTGAGAACCTCATCAAGCTCAGTGATCAGATCCCCTATATCTTCAACCCCAACCGACAATCGCACCAGCGAATCCGTGATGCCCAGTTCCGCTCGCTTCTCAACCGGGACGGATGCATGCGTCATAATGGCTGGATGATTAATCAGACTTTCTACACCACCCAGGCTTTCGGCCAGTGAAAACAATTGACAACCTTCCAGCATTTTCCTGGCCGCTTCGAGCCCACCTTTCAAATCAATACTGATGATGCCGCCACCCAGACCATTCATCTGACGCATGGCAAGCTCATGTTGCGGATGTGATTCCAGACCTGGGTAAAGGGTGTTGGAGACCGCTGGATGTCTTTCCAGCCACTGTGCGATCTGCGATGCGTTCTCACAATGTGCCTTCATCCTCAAAGCAAGGGTTTTCAGCCCACGCAAAGCCAGAAAGCTATCGAACGGACCCTGTATCCCACCGATAGAATTAAGCAGATACCAAAGCCGTTCAGACAAGTCGTCATTGTCTCCCACCACGGCAACACCACCCACCATATCCGAATGACCATTGAGAAACTTGGTGGCAGAGTGCACCACAATATCTGCACCCAACTCCAACGGTCTTTGCAACATGGGTGAGGCAAACGTGTTGTCAACAACCACCAGTATCTCGTGTTGACGGGCAAGCTCAACCACTGCAGCGATATCAACGATTTTCAGCATCGGGTTGGTCGGCGTCTCAACCCAGATCATGCGGGTTTCGGGACGGATGGCCGCCTTCAGAGCTGCGATATTCTCAAGCGCAGTGAAGCTGAACTTCAACCCTGCTGAGCGTTCCCGCACATTGTGGAACAGCCTGAAACTACCACCATATAAATCATCCATGGCAATCACGTGATCACCAGAGTCCAACAATTCCAGAACCGTCGCAGTTGCGGCCATCCCAGATGCAAACGCGAAACCCCGGCTGCCGCCTTCCAGATCCGCTATGCATTGCTCATAGGCACTGCGGGTCGGGTTGTGACTGCGAGAATATTCCCAGCCCTGGTGATCGCCAGGACTGCTTTGCACGTAGGTTGAGGTTGCATAGATAGGCGTCATAATCGCGCCAGTGGAAGGATCTGGCTGCTGCCCGGCATGTATGGCACGGGTTGCCAGCTGATGCTTTGAGTGGTCTTTCATTGATGTATTCCAACAGTTCCGGCGAATAAAACAGGTAATAAGTAGATCATGGATTCAGCATTTAATGGTCTGCTTTTCGGCGCAGGTAATTGAGTAAATCCACACGCGTGATCAGACCCAGAAAGTGCCCACCATCTTTCACAATGGCGACAAAATCCTTGCTGAATATCGGGATCAGGTCATCAACTGAATCATTCACATCCACCACTGCTAATTCCGTCACCATGGCGGTGCTAACAGGCTTGTCAAAACTATCGTCGGATTGCGCCACGGCCAGCAATATATCTGACTCATCGATAAACCCGACAATGTTTCGGTTTTCTATGACCGGTAGTTGTGACACGTCATACAGCTTCATGCGACTGTAAGCATTGGCCAGCGGTTCGTCTGGTCCTACGGTAATGGTGTCATTGGATTCAAACGGCCTCGCAATCAAGTCACGCAAATCACCGTGCTGTTCAGCCTCTATAAACCCCTGGTCTCGCATCCAGAAATCGTTGTACATTTTAGAAAGATAACGGTTACCCGTATCAGCTGCCAGGGTGAGCACATTCTTATGTTCAGTCTGTTCCTGACAGTATTTTAATGCAGCCGCCACCAGCGTGCCTGTCGAGGAACCTGCCAGAATACCTTCTTTGTTCAACAGCTCCCTGCCAGTTAGCATACTCTCTCGATCGTTAATGGAATAGGCCTTGGAAATGTGGGTGAAATCACTGATGGTCGGTAGAAAATCCTCACCAATACCCTCCACCAGCCAACTGGCGCTTTTTTCAGATAGCACGCCATCATTGATGTATTGGGCCAGAATTGAACCGACGGGATCAGCCAGCACAAGTTCAAGAGCAGGTGCCGTCTTCTCAAAAAAGTGTGAGAGTCCGGTCGCAGTGCCACTGGACCCGACACCCAAAACGATGGCATCCAGGTCAGGCCCCATCTGCTCCCAGATTTCAGGGCCGGTGACTTCTTCATGCGTTCTCGGATTTGATGGGTTACCGAATTGGTTGATAAAAAATGCACCATCAATTTCATTGGCCATCGACTGTGCCAAATCCTGGTAATATTCGGGATGGCCCTTTGCCACATCCGAGCGCGTCAGAACAACATTAGCACCCATGGCTTTCAGGTTTGAAATCTTTTCACGGCTCATCTTATCTGGAATAACCAGTGTCAATTGATATCCCTTTTGCGCCGCAACAAGCGCAAGACCCAAACCAGTATTGCCTGCAGTACCTTCCACCAATGTTGCGCCCGGACTGATTAAACCGGCCTTTTCGGCATCTTCAATCATTTTCAGGCCAATCCGGTCTTTGACAGACCCCCCCGGATTCTGGCTTTCCAGCTTGATGTAAAGAGTACAGGGACCTGTGTCCAGGTGGTTGATACGCACGATCGGTGTGTTTCCGATTAAGTGAAGCACAGAGTCATAAACTTGCATGACGATATTTACTCCGGGTAAAAAAAACGGCCGGGAAAATTCCCGACCGTACTTTATTCCATTTTGAAAAATATTTCAGGCTTGAACTGCATCCATAAACATTGCCAATCTGTCTTTTGCCCACAATTTTTCTTTCTTCAACTGATTCAACGCCAGGTCTTCCATCGGAGCCGTGCCCAATTCAGCGGCGGTAACGCGCTTATCCAGTTCCTGGTGACGGTCATAAATCCGACGAAAGTCTTCATTTTCTTTTATCAGTTCGTCCATTTTATTCTGACGGTGTTCAAACATAATTTTACTCCTATACGGGATGAGTCACACGCAAAGCACGGACGCAAACAAACTGCCCGGTAGCGAGTGGTATTGAAATTGAGGGGTTACGAGTCAGGGTGTAACAAATATCAGAAAGGTACAGCGAGTGGCTTGTTATCCTCGCTGCCATTAGTCGGAAATTCCGATTGTAAATACTAAAATCACCATAGCAATGCGTTAACATTAGCGCAAAGCGCCGTCGCTGGCAAGTTGCAAATTCTAAAATTCACTCAGGTCACATGTAATATTATTGAGGCATTAATAATCTTTAAGATACAGTCTTTATATAGCGCCCCTTCAACATGTTAATTATCTAAAAGAATAACATCCACACGCCGATTACGTGCCCGTCCGGCTTCATCCTCGTTACTGGAAATTGGGAAATTTTCACCCATACCCAAAGCTGTAACCCGGTCACTGGCCACACCCAGACTTACCAGGGCCTCTCGTACGGCTTGCGCACGTTGTTCCGACAATTGTAGATTCGCGTCAGCATCACCGAGAGAATCCGTATGTCCTTCCACGCGAATTTTCTTGTCTGGTTCGGTTTGTAACAGGTCCACGACCTCTTCAAGGCTGGATCGCCCCCCCTCAACCAATTGCGCCTTACCTGAAGCAAACAAAACATCACCTAAAGTGACCACCACGCCACTTTCGGTCTGGCGTAACTGTAAGTTTTCCAATTGTTGTGTCAGCGACGAAATTTGCTGGCTGGCCAGATCAGCCTCACGACGGGCGAACTCTGCCTCTGAAGCGCTGGAGTCGGCCAAACGACGCGCTTGGCCAGCCTCTTCGACAGCCAACTGGGCTGCACGTGCTGATTCAGCCTCCTTCTGCAATGCATCTTCTTTTTCTTCTCTCGCCCGCTGTGCATCTTCTGAGGTGGTTGCGACCAGCAGTCTCGCACGTTCGGCCTCACTACGCGCTTGCTCTGTTTCCAACTGGCTGGCCTTGATCAACATCGCACTGCGCTCATCTTCAAGCTTATCTAGCATTTGCTCGTGCTGTTCCCGCTCCGCCATGGTACGGGCAATCTGGATGCGGCGGTCGGCCATGTAAACCAGATAGGAACGGTAAAGCACATCTCCCGATGCTAACTCGGCGCTACGTAAAGCACGTTCCGCCTCCCCCAGTGCAAGTGGAGCGTACCCTGCCAACTCAGAATTTGATTTTAAGTTGTCCAGCTCATCGCGAACCCGTTCAAGTGCAAGATCCTTTTTGGGTGCCGCAACGCAGGCAGAAAGTAGTACGAGCATCAATACCAATGAAAATCTTGTCAGCGCGTGTCTCATTCGAACTCACCCTCAAAAGTCGCTCGCAGACTTGCGTCAAGCTCTTCGTTGCTCCTGCGTAGCTCATTGACAAGCCGTCTTGATCTGGCTGTGCGGGATTTCTCAATCGCCAGCTCCGCATTAATCTCTGCCTCTTCCACCAGATACACAACCACTGAATATTTCTGCATTTCCATGCCAAGGCGAGCACTTGCCAGCTTTTCCCTCGCAAATCGCATTTCTACCGGTGCAAATTCATCACCGCCAGCAGCCTCAGCAGCCTGGATAATTTTTTCTGCCACTTCAAATACATCGGGACCTGGGTGGACCGTAGTACAAGCAGCCAATACCAAACAAATAATTGAAATCAAGATGGGTTTCATGGAACGAATACCTACAAAATATTGGCTAATTATGACCGAACAACAGCCAAGGTTGAACTCTTTAATGAGTAAACTACGACATAGCACTCAAACCAGACCCGCATCAGCCTGGTTTTCCGGTGCCGCATGCTCAAAAGCCTTCAGACCCCTGCATTGCGTGACAGTTTGATAAATCAATGGAAATGCTGACATATCCATACCAAATCGCTCCGCGTTATATACCTGTGGCACCAAGAAGCATTCAAACAAACCAGGTCGCTCACTGTAGCAAGCTAAATGATTGTCACTTCTATCATTAAGCTGTTGCTCAATTGCGGCAAACCCTTGTTTCATCCAGTGCGACATCCATTCAACCGTATCTAACGTATCGCCACATTGATCCTTCAAGTATTTTTGCACACGCAGATTATTGATCGGGTGAATTTCACAGGCGATCTGCAAGGCCAAAGATCGAACCCGTGCACGCTCCAGTGGATCAGGTGGCAATAAGGGGTGCTGCTCGAAACATTCATCCAGATATTCACAAATTGCCAAGGATTGCGTCAACACATGACCATTGTGCAACAAAACCGGCACCAGACCTTGCGGATTCATGACACGGTACGCTTCACTTAATTGCTCTCCACCCTGTCTTACCAGGTGTACAGGTTTTGACCGAAAAGAAAGCCCTTTCAGATTTAGGGCTATACGTACCCGGTAAGCAGCCGAGCTACGCCAATAGCTGTACAGCGTCAGGTGATCGGTTTCGTCAGTTTTCATTCCGCACAATTTTTTGCTCAATGGCACCAAAAATCGACTCCCCTCGGGAATCGAACATCTCGACCCGAATCGTGTCACCGAATTTCATGAACGGGGTGGATGGTTTACCGCCCGCAATGATTTCCAACATACGAATTTCCGCCAGGCAGGAGGCACCTTTGCCTGTATCTTCATTTGCAATGGTGCCGGAGCCTACGATGGTGCCGGCAGTTAGCGGCCTGGTCTTGGCCGCGTGGGCCACTAACTGGGAAAAATCAAACTGCATATCCACGCCTGCTTCAGGCTTACCAAAAAAAGTGCCATTGAGCGTACTGTGTAATGCCAGTGATAACTTGCTGTCCTGCCAGTGTTCTCCCAATTCATCCGGAGTCACCAGCACCGGTGAAAGTGTTGAACGAGGCTTGGACTGCAAAAAACCAAAACCTTTTGCCAGTTCGGCCGGAATAAGATTCCTCAAACTTACATCGTTAATCAACCCGATCAACTGAATGTGGGATTCTGCCTTTTCCGGTGTCACTGCCATTGGCACATCATCTGTAATGACAATGATTTCGGATTCGAAATCAATACCGTACTCTTCGCTGACAACAGGTACTGGATCACGCGGACCAAGAAAACCAGCTGAGGTTGCCTGGTACATTAAGGGATCGACATAAAAGGAGTCCGGAACCTCTGCGCCACGTGCCTTGCGTACACGTTCTACGTGTGGCAAATATGCGCTGCCATCAACGAATTCAAAGGCCCTCGGCAAAGGCGCAGCAAGTACTGCAACATCCAGATCCTGAATACCAGGGCAAACGCCCTGATTCAATTCGACATAGCGCGCGTTCAGTCTTGGAGCCGACTGTTGCCAGTCATCAAGCGCCTGTTGCAGCGTAAGTGATATGTCGGCAGCTGACACATAGTGTTCGAGATTGCGACTGACCACAATCAGGCTGCCGTCGCGGCCACCGGTTTTTAAAGAAGCGAGTTTCATGGCTTAAAAGCACCCCGTACGTTTCAGATAATTCAATTCAGAAAATTCTGATTGATTGTAAGGGATTTCTGGTTGGGGCGTGAATCTCTGCACAAGGAAAAGGCTATTCATCGTTTAAAGCGATGACCAACAAAGTCGAGCTTACCCGACTAAAACCAAGTCCATTGCGGTTAATCAGGGTGTATTAAGTGCAACATCAAGTATTGGTGAATGTCGTTGACGTTGGGCAAAACAGACACCTGTTGCATCACCTGTTTGGATAGCTCCAATCTGTCGGCCGTTTTCTGGCTCCAGGATCAACAACGACTGACCACCATCAACATAGAGTTTCCCTGTCTGTGGGTCGATGGCGATCTGATCAATACCGTAATATTCCGAAGAATTTGGCACCGTCTGTACCCAGTCTGCCTGCAAAGTGCCGATGAGTGGATTGAAGTCAAATGCTTCAACACTTTCGGTGGTCCGTACATACAGACGATCACCGGAGTGGTTGAATATTGCCGCCACCGCCGTTGCGCCATGCAATGAAGCAAAGTCGGCCTTTTCCAATCCGGGCAACGTGAAGGAGGTCAGGCCAGCCTCACGGTCGAGCAGCACTCCAGCTCTCGAACCGGGCGCACAACTACCGTTATTTGGCTGTGCCCCACTACTCAGGCGATTACCGCCGAGTTGAAATTCAGCATCTGGACCCAAGCGAGCGTCATACAAAGCATTATCGTACGGCATGGCAAATGAATGGCCGTAAGTGGTTGTTACCAACAGGGTACCATCGTCACAAAATTCAGCCGATGTATGATCCAGAAATGGTGCAGCGACGGCAACTTCAGTTCCTAGTTTTGTATCTATAAACGACAACGGTTCATAAGCCACGCCAGCGCCTGTACTGACCAGCACCCGACCATCCGGGCTGAGCGACATATCTACACCGGCGTTGCTGATCTCAATACTGGAAACATCAATGCTTTTACCCGCACCAAATTGTGCGAGTTGATAAACGGAGATTTGTTGGTTCGCATGACTTGAAAAACCGACGGATTCGTCCTGGCTGATCGCGCAATCACCACTTAAGAGACTTTTTGCGCCTTGCATACTGGCAATAACTTCACCCGACTCAATGTCGAACAGGCGCAATTCGTCCGATGCATTATCGGCAACCATTCCCAGGGTTGCGGCGTGTCCGGTGCCGATCACAAGCACCCAACAAAATAGTGTTACAAACGCCCGCCGTGCACTTTTGCCAAATCCTGTGGCGGATCGCTGTATCCCGTTACTGGCGTGACTTAACCCACGCATTAGAAACCTCCTTGTTTCATCAGCTTTGGCAGAACACCTACAAATAACGAGGTGTCGAATACGCCGTTCGTGCAGCCTTGCACAAACTTGGTGTCAAATTCCGGGGCCCTAAATTTGGAAGGACAATCCCTGTTTAAACTTGAACCAGCATCCTGCCAATTACTATAGTGTCTCTCGGTCTGACTTTCCTACTGGTAAATATGCAGCAAAACCTATTAACTATCTACTGTATAAACTGCCAGAATCTTTAAAAAACACCCAAAAAAATGCAACTAACTCGCGCCAATACAAACTAACACTTTCCTTGGGCGGAAGATCAGTATATCAAACTATAATAAAATAGCAAAAACATTTTTATAAAATATCAATATTTTCCATGAGTAATAACAATATGTCGATAATTTACATTCTAACCTGGCTGGTCCAAATAACGCTGATCATTCATGTGCTCAAGACTGATCGCAACCGTATTTGGATCATGATTTTGTTATTCATGCCATTGATTGGTGGCATTGCCTACCTTGTTATTGAACTTCTGCCTGAGTTTTCCGGGAGCATTACCGGTCAACGGGCCGTCAGAAGTGTCAAACAAAGCCTGAATCCAGATGCCGATCTACGACAGCACGAAGCAGCATGGAACCAGTCACCGAATGTTGATAATGGCCGCCGGTACGCACAAGCCCTTTTTGATTCCGGAGATACTGTTGCCGCCGAAAACACCATAAATCTGTCACTTAAGGGCCTGTTCGTCACAGAACCTACCTTGTTATTGCTCAAAGCCCGAGTTCAGTTTGAACAGGAACGCAACAATGAAGTCGTGCAGACTCTCGAGTCCTTACAAGAACACAACCCCGACTTTCGTTCGGCTGTGGGGCATTTACTCTACGCGCGAGCACTTGAAGCTGAAGGGCAGATTGATAATGCTATCCGGCAGTACTCAGCTGTTTCTGGCTATTTCCCGGGTGTCGAGGCCAGGTACCGACTGGCACTGTGTCTTGAAACTGCAGGAAAAACACCCGCCGCGCGAACAGAGTTTGAATCCATACTGAATGATGCAAAACTGGCTCCCCCACATTTCCGTAAAAGCCAGAAAACCTGGCTGGAAGCCATTAAAAGCGAATTGGCCAAGCCCTGACTATCAAAAAGCAACAGACAAAGCCACAACAGGCGCTGGATAAGTGGCCCTCAGGTATTGCCCCACCAACCCATTTCTGGTATAAAGCCCTGCTCTCTGGAACATGCTCGTCATGACCAGAAATCGAGATGCCAAATTTAGAGTGTTTTCCTAAAAATTAAACGGCATCAAATACGCACACATACCGCAACCGTTCGGTTGGGTGCCCTGAAAATCAGGGTTTCCGAACAGGGTATGTGGAGGATTAACCCGGAAAGTCAGTGACGCCAGATTTCTAAATCATTGGCCGCTGGATTTCTGCTATATAAAGGATTTAACCAATGCCTAATATTACCATGCGCCAAATGCTTGAGGCTGGCGTGCACTTCGGTCACCAGACTCGTTACTGGGATCCCAAAATGGCACCGTACATCTTTGGGGCACGTGGAAAAATCCACATTATCAACCTTGAAAAATCATTGCCGATGTTGGTGGATTCATTAAATTTCGTTGGCAACATCGCCTCCAAGCGTGGCAGTGTAATTTTTGTTGGCACTAAACGTGCTGCTTCCAAGTCAATCGCCGAAGAAGCACAACGTTGTGGCATGCCTTACGTCTCCCACCGCTGGTTGGGTGGCATGCTGACCAATTTCCGCACCATCAAACAATCTATCAAGCGCCTGCGCCAAATTGAAAAGATGGAAGAAGACGGCAGTTTTGCACGTCTGGTCAAGAAAGAAGTTCTGCAACTGACACGCGAACAGGACAAGCTGGAAAAGAGCCTTGGCGGTATCAAGGACATGAAAGGTCTACCTGACGCCATGTTCGTTGTTGATGTAGGCCATGAAGACATCGCAGTAAAAGAGGCACGTAAACTGGGGATTCCAGTTATCGCCGTGGTCGACACAAATTGCTCACCGAATGATATCGATTATGTTATCCCCGGTAATGACGACGCCATTCGTTCCATTCGCCTTTACACACAACTGGTCGCTGATGCTGTACTGGAAGGCCGTGCATCAGTTCCTCACATTGAGGAAGGTGATGAGTTCGTAGAACTGGACGAACACGGAAACCCCGTCAAACGCGCCACCAAAGCTGACAAACCAGCGAAGAAAAAAGTTGCCAAGAAAGTTGTGGCAAGAAAAGCGCCGAAAGTAGACGATGACGCAGCAGCAGTTAAGTCTGCTCCCTCTAAAACAGCACCAGCTGAAACCACTGAAGAAAAAGCGACACCAGCTGAAACTAAAAAGCCTGAAGCTGTACCGGTCAAAACCGCCGAAACCAAGGAACCTGAAGCTGCACCGGCCAAAACCGCTAAAACCAAGGAACCTGAAGCTGCACCGGCAAAAGCTGAAGGTGCAACTAAGCCTGCTAAAAAAGTAGCCGTAAAGAAAAAGACTGCGGCCAAAAAGGTAGCCAAAAAGAAAGTTACCAAGAAAAAAGTTGCTAAAAAAGCAAGCGCAGACTGAGACCTAATACCCCGTCTGGTGGCGGGACGCCGACCCGGCGCTAGCGCCGGGCCGTTTAAGCTGAACAGAAGAAGGAATAGAAAGATGGCAGTAACTGCCTCAATGGTTAAAGAACTTCGCGAGCGCACTGGTGCTGGCATGATGGAGTGCAAAAAAGCATTGGTTGAAACCAATGGTGACCTGGAAGCCGCGTTGGATCATCTGCGGAAATCCGGACTTGCACAGGCCGATAAAAAAGCCTCGCGGGTAGCAGCGGACGGCCAGATCATTCTGGCTTCTAATGCTGACAATAGCGAAGCCATCATGGTGGAAATCAATTGTGAAACTGATTTTGTCGCCAAAGATGTAAATTTCCTGGCGTTTGCCACCGCTGTTGCTGGCAATGCCCTTACCATGGCATCCAGCGATGTAGAAACACTGATGACAACAGACTTTGATGGTGTAAGTCTTGAAGTGGCACGTCAGGCACTGGTGTCGAAAATCGGTGAGAATGTCCAGGTTCGCCGAATCAGCCGAATGACTAGCAGTGGCAACATTGGTGCCTACGTTCATGGTGGCCGTATCGGTGCACTGGTCGAAGTCGAAGGTGGTGAGAAAGAACTGGCCAGGGATATTGCAATGCATATTGCTGCATTGGACCCAGCCTATATAGACGTTGATGACGTTCCAGCTGATGTTCTTGAAAAAGAAAAGCAATTCCTTATCTCGCAGGCTGCAGATAGTGGAAAACCGGCTGATATCATAGAGAAAATGGTTACCGGACGTATGCGTAAACACTTGGCAGCAATTACCCTGCTTGGTCAGGATTTTGTCAAAGATGGTGATATGACCGTTGCAAAACTACTTCAACAAAACGGCGCCAGTGTGAAAGGCTTTACCCGTCTGGCTGTTGGCGAAGGCATCGAGAAAAAATCAGAGAACTTTGCAGACGAGGTCATGCAACAGGTGAAGGGTGATTAAACCCGTTTATCAACGTATCCTTCTGAAGCTCAGTGGAGAAGCGCTGCTGGGCGATGAAGACTACGGCATTGATCCGGCTATCATCGGTCGGATCGCCAATGAAATACTGGAAGTTCGTGATACTGGCGTGCAAATAGCCATCGTCATTGGTGGTGGTAATATATTCAGAGGAGCGGGTCTTGCTGAATCCGGTATAGATCGCGTGACCGGTGATCACATGGGCATGCTGGCTACGCTAATGAATTCACTTGCACTACAGGATTCGATGGAAAAAGTCGGTGTCGACGCACGGGTGATGTCCGCAATTTCCGTACACGCGGTCAGTGAAGACTACATTCGCCGTCGTGCTACCCGACACCTTGAGAAAGGACGTGTTGTTATTATTGCCGGAGGTACAGGTAACCCGTTTTTTACCACGGATACCGCCGCCGCTTTACGTGCGATAGAAATCGGTGCAGATATTGTGCTAAAGGCCACTAAAGTTGATGGGGTGTTTTCCGCAGACCCTCATATTAATAAAAATGCACAGTTGTACGAATCCCTGAGTTACGACGCGGTCATTGAAGGCAAGCTAGGTGTCATGGACGCCAATGCAATCGTCTTGTGCCGCGACCAGGGAATGCCAATCCGGGTTTTCAATGTTTTCGGTAGCGGCAACCTGATGCAAATTGTAAAAGGAAGAAAGGTCGGTACGATCGTTTGCTGAGTCACCCTCCCTGCATTGAGACCACACAGCTAACTTCTTCCCATTTTGCTGTTAAAATTGGTTGTTCACTTTGTAAAAGCAGCGTGAACGATGCTCTTAAGCATGGCAAAATAACACCGGTATACACTTACCCAACGCTGGCAGACGGGAGATAATAATGATTCAGGAGATTAAGAAAGATGCACAAATCCGTATGGGTAAAACCCTGGTTTCACTAAGCACCGAACTGGCCAAAATCCGCACCGGACGTGCACATCCGAGTTTGCTGGAACATGTTCACGTAGATTATTACGGCAGCCTTGTTCCAATCAGCCAGGCTGCCAACGTTTCAATCGAAGATGCGCGTACACTTGCGGTTACAGCTTGGGACAAAACCATGGTGCAAGCACTCGAAAAAGCCATCATGAAGTCCGATCTGGGCCTAAACCCGGTTACCGCCGGCACCATTATCCGGATTCCTCTTCCGCCGTTGACTGAAGAACGAAGAAAATCGTTAGGTAAGGTCGTTCACAATGAAGGTGAAAATGCCAAAATCGCCATCCGTAATATCCGCCGGGATGCAAATCATCACATCAAGGAACTGTTAAAGAACAAGGATATCTCTGAAGACGACGATCACCGAGCTGAGCAGGATATTCAACGGATCACAGATCAACATGTTACACAAGCAGATGAAATTGTAGCGAAAAAAGAACAGGAGCTGCTGGAGTTTTGATGCCTGCTCACATCGCCATCGTAATGGATGGGAATGGCCGCTGGGCAAAAAAAAGAAAACGCCCACGCAACATGGGCCACCAGGCCGGGCTTAAAGCCTTACGCGCAACTATCGAACACTGCGTACACCTGGGTGTAGAAACACTGACTGTTTTTGCGTTCTCCAGCGAAAACTGGAGTCGCCCAGCCAGCGAAATATCCCGTCTCATGGAAATTTTTTTACGGGCATTGGACAAAGAGGCCAATGAGTTGCATGCA
Source organism: Gammaproteobacteria bacterium (assembly GCA_021772935.1). Taxonomy (GTDB): domain Bacteria; phylum Pseudomonadota; class Gammaproteobacteria; order Xanthomonadales; family SZUA-36; genus SZUA-36. The sequence continues at coordinate 93,875 of JAJFLA010000008.1, read as the reverse complement.
AACGGTATATGCCTGAGGTTTATCGGTGACAAAACTGCCTTCAAACCTGCCATTGAGAAAAAAATGTCGGAAGTTGAAGCTCTGACAATAAACAACAATCGACTGGTCGCCAATATTGCCGTCAATTATGGCGGACGTTGGGACATTACCCAGGCGGCCACACAAATTGCCAAAGCCGCTGCTGAAGGTCGCTTATCACCTGACGACGTTGATGAATTTCAGTTTGCAAAATTCCTCGCGCTGGCGGAATCGCCAGACCCAGACCTGTTTATACGAACAGGTGGTGAAATGCGCATCAGCAACTTTCTGCTGTGGCAATCGGCCTACACAGAATTTTACTTCACACCTACGCTTTGGCCTGATTTTGACAAGCAGGTGCTTGATCAGGCCATCACAGCTTTTCATTCACGCGAGCGCCGCTATGGACGAACAAGTGATCAGGTGAAGGGCTTCACCGGTGCTTAAACAACGTGTACTAACTGCCTTGGTATTAATACCACTGGTCCTGATTGCAATTTTTGTATTGCCGGCACCATGGTTTCTGGTTTTGCTGATCATCGTGTTGATGAAAGGAACTGCTGAATACAAACGTCTGGCGGGGTTTTCCAACAACGCTGCAGGTGTCTCATTGCTCATATTACAAGCAGCACTATTGGTGGCCCTTCTTGAGTACAGAGATAATTGGGACAACGATATATTGATCTACTTGTCCGCAAGTTGTGGCGCCTGGCTATTAATGTTTATTCGTTTACCCCTATACCGTGCTGACTCAAAACCCGACCTTGCCTACCGTACAGTTTCCTTCGTCACCGCCATTGTTTCCATTACAACGGGCTGGTTCGCAGTTAGCTGGATACGAATGCAGCCTGAAGGGTCATGGTTAATATTGTTACTGCTGCTAATTGTTTGGGCAGCGGATACTGGCGCCTACTTTGCTGGCAAATCATTCGGTAAAAGAAAACTGGCAGCACATATAAGTCCCGGCAAAACACAAGCTGGTCTGTTGGGCGGATTGATCACTGCCCCGCTGACAGCACTGCTGGCAGCAAAGTTAATGCCGATAACCAGTATTGAACCCACCCGACTTATCCTTCTGAGCCTGATCGTTGCTCTGGTATCTGTGGGTGGTGATTTAATGATTTCCCTACACAAACGCACCAGCGGTTTCAAAGACTCCGGTAGCTTATTGCCCGGCCACGGTGGTGTTTTGGACCGACTGGATAGCCTCTTGGCTGCCGCACCATTTTTTGCGCTGGGTCTGCTGGTTTCAGGTTTCTGAGGAGATAAGTTTTGCTTAGCCAGGGTATAACCGTACTGGGCTCCACCGGCTCGATTGGCACAAACACACTCGATGTCCTGGCACGCCACCCAGACCGCTTTCATGTTGTGGCCCTAAGCGCGCACAGTAATGTTACCCGACTGGCAGAACAATGCCTGCAACACCATGCCCGTTATGCCGTCATCAGCAACCCGACCAGGGCCATTGAGTTGCAGTCCGCACTTGATCAACTGCAATGCAAAGCGGAAGTCCTGGCGGGCCGGGATGCGTTAAGTACCATCGCGCGCATGCATGAAACCGACGTTGTCATGGCTGCAATTGTCGGTGCAGCCGGGCTCGAACCTACCTTGCACGCAGTCCAGGCTGGAAAACGTTTGTTATTGGCCAATAAGGAAGCCATGGTCATCGCCGGTGAATTGTTCCGCAAAGCTGCCGTCGAATACGATGCAACCATCATTCCCGTGGACTCTGAACACAATGCATTGTTCCAGGTTTTGCCGGAAAACTTTGCTAACGGGCTCGAAAGTGTGGGTGTGGAACGATTGATCCTGACAGCCTCTGGCGGACCTTTTCTGCACAGAAGCCGAGACAGCTTACAGAATATTACACCGGAAGAGGCATGTAACCACCCCAATTGGGACATGGGCCGAAAAATATCCGTCGATTCAGCGACCCTGATCAACAAGGGTTTGGAAATCATAGAAGCACGCTGGCTTTTCAATGCGCGCACAGACCAGATTGACGTCATCGTACATCCGCAAAGTATCGTGCATTCCATGGTGGCCTACCGTGATGGCTCTGTGTTGGCTCAACTAGGTATGCCCGATATGCGCACGCCCATCGCACACGCATTGGCCTGGCCCGATCGTATTGAAGCCGGTGTAAAGCGCCTCAATCTGACAGCATTAAACAAGCTTGAATTTTACCCACCCAAGCTGGATAGTTTCCCAGGCCTTGCGCTCGCTTACCAGGTGTTGGAAACCGGTCACAACGCACCGGTGATATTTAATGCTGCTAATGAGGTTGCTGTCGAAGCATTTTTGCAGGAACGCATAAGCTTTTTGCAGATTCCATCTGTCGTTTCTGCCACACTGGATGGTTGCGAGACGGGTAAAATAGACAGGCTGGACGAGGTACTGGAATATGATCGTTTGGCACGAAATACAGCCTGCAAGGCTGTCAATTTACTTCAATAGGTAACTGAAAACTTAAAATGTCTGAAATTCTTGGTTCAATCTGGTGGTTGCTGGTTGCATTGGGTCTGCTGATCACCTTTCATGAGTTCGGCCACTTCTGGGTGGCGCGGCGAATGGGGGTTCATGTACTCAAATTTTCTGTTGGATTCGGTAAGAAATTGTGGTCACGAAAAGGTCGCGATGGCACTGAATATATCATTGCAGCCATTCCTCTCGGCGGTTACGTCAAAATGCTGGACGAAAACGAAGGTGAGGTCGATGAACGCGATTTGGAGTTAACGTTCAATCGCAAATCGGTGTGGGCCCGTATCGCCATCGTCATAGCAGGCCCGGCATTCAACCTGATTTTTACCTTATTGGCCTTTTGGCTGATGTTTCTGGTCGGTATGCCTGAATCCAGACCGGTCATCGGGGAGGTCAGCGGTATTGCGGCAAGCGCTGGCATCCGACCCGGTGACCGGATTGTTTCATTGGATGGTGAAACAACGGATACCTGGTCCCACGCCATTCTTGGCTTGATTACACCCGCGCTGGATCGCGAACAGGTCACGCTGGAACTGGAGCAGGCAAACGGACGAGTATCGGAAGTATTGCTGGACCTGGGTCAGCTTGGCAGTGATTTCAAGGAAGAGAAAACACTGCAAGCCATCGGAATCACTCCCTGGCGAGCAAAACTTCCAGCAACTGTAGGTGCCATTAGCGCGGATAGTCCCGCCTATCATGCTGGCTTCAAAGCGGGAGATCTCATCATCAGTGTTGCCGGTGAAAATGTTCCAGATTGGGCATGGGTAGGTGCATTGGTTCAAAAACACGGGTCAGCGAATGAACCGTTAACGGTGGTTGTTGAACGCTCCGGCGGCACGCTGGAATTAAGCGTCACACCAGCCAAGACCAGTACCGGCGTCTTTTCGAACCGCCTGATTCTTGGTATTAGCAACCAAGCAGCAAGTACAGACCTGCAAGCCCAGCTTGATCGCGCCTATTTTCTGCATCAATACGGCCTCGTTGGTGGTTTCAAGGCGGCTGCATCCGAAATGTGGCGCCTGACCCGCTCTACGCTGGGTTTGCTTGGTCGCATGCTGACCGGTACAGCATCAGTCAAAAACCTTTCTGGCCCTATCAGCATTGCACAGTTTGCCAATAGCTCGGCCAATGCGGGTCTATCCAGCTTTTTGTTTTTCCTGGGCGCAATCAGTCTCAGCCTTGGTATTCTTAATTTGCTGCCAATTCCTGTCCTGGATGGGGGGCATTTGCTCTATTACCTGATAGAATTGGTCAAGGGCAGCCCTGTGTCTGAACATATGCAGGCAAAAGGTCAATATATTGGCCTGATGGCATTGTTTGGCTTAATGGGTATTGCATTTTTTAACGATATTTTACGACTGGTCGGATAGACTTCCTGCCTCAAAAACAGAAACCCTTACGGATCTTAATACATGAGAAGAATCATTGTAATCCTGCTATGTAGCCTGTTTTCAATAAAGTCAGCTCTGGCACTTGATCCTTTTATTATCTCTGATATCAGGATTGAGGGATTACAGCGTATTTCAGAAGGTACAGTATTCAACTACATGCCAGTGGAAGCCACCGAGTTATTAACAGCAGCTCGAGCACGTCAGGCAATCCGCTCCCTGTTCAGGACAGGGTTCTTCAGCTCCGTCGACCTTGAACGGGAAGGTGATATCCTGGTTATCAACGTTGTAGAACGACCTGCCATTGCGTCAATCACGCTATCGGGCAACAAGGCTATTAAAGACGAAGATATGTTTCCTGTGCTCGCTGATATCGGTCTCGCTCAAGGTGAGGTTTTCCAACCTCAGTCACTGGACCGCATCAAACAAGAATTGGTCAGGCAATATTTTAGTCAGGGACGTTATGCGGTTTCAGTAGAAAGTCGTGTCGTTGAATTGGATCGTAACCGGGTACGTATCTCCATCAATGTTAAAGAAGGTGATACCGCAGAAATCAAACACATTAATATCGTTGGCAATACGCTGTTTACCGATAAAGAAATCAAGGATGAATTCGAATCCAAGATTCCACCAAAGTGGAAGATTTGGTCAAAAGATGACCAATATTCACGAGAAAAACTCTCCGGGGATCTCGAAAAAATTCGTTCTTATTATCAGGACCGTGGTTACATCGATGCCAATGTTGAATCTACACAAGTCTCTATCAGCACCGACAAAAAAGATATCTACATTACCGCAAACATCCTGGAAGGCGAGCAGTACACGGTTGAAAAAACCCAGGTGACGGGTGATCTTGTGATCGCGGAATCGACCTTCAGACGTCTGATCATGACCCAGGAAAATGACATTTTTTCACGCAAAAAAATGGAAAGAAGCGTGGAAAACATTACGGCAATACTCGCAAACATCGGCTATGCGTTTGCCAATGTTAACCCGATCCCACAGATCGATCGGGAAAACCGCCTGGTGACCATCAACTACTTTATAGACCCTGGCAAACGGGTCTATGTTCGGCAAATCACATTTGTCGGTAACGCCGGCACCAAGGATGAGGTTTTACGACGAGAAATGCGCCAATTTGAGGGCGGCTGGTTCTCACAGGCCTCCATTGATCGCTCCAAGATCCGCTTACAGCGCTTGACCTACTTTGAATCGGTCAACATTGAAACTCCTGCCGTGGCCGGAACAGACGACCAAATCGACGTTGTTGTTACCGTTGAAGAGCGTGCCGCAGGCAGCTTCTCTGTCGGCCTTGGCTTTTCACAGATTCAGGGACTGATTGCTTCGTTGAGTGTGCAACAGGATAACTTTCTCGGCAGTGGCAAACGTGTTGGTTTAGCCCTGTCTCACAGTAGCATTGTCAACAGCTTTTCGGTGAGCTATGACAACCCCTATTGGACCGAAGATGGTGTCAGTCGTGGGTTTTTCGTACGTTACTCAGAGTTTGATCAGGCTGGCGCAAATATTTCGACTTTTACCAGCACCGAAGCCGGGGCTGGGGTGAACTTTGGTTGGCCCCTGACTGAAGTAGACTTTATCCGTGCTGGACTGGGCATAAGGCAAACCGATTTGAATATTGGTCAATTTGTCCGGGAAATAGAATTTATAGACCCTGATGATCCGGATAACACCATTTGTAATGATATTAACCAGAACGACATTTGCCCTGAAACATTCTTCGCCCCCATCCTGTCCGACCCACTGTCACAATCACTCGATCACAATGGCGATAGCATCATTGATGATAACGAACGTGATTTCAGGACCTACGATTTCAACCTGTCCTGGGGCAGGGATACACGTAACCATTTTCTGAACCCGACACGTGGCTCATCACAACGTCTGAGCCTTGAAGCTTCCTTGCCAGGCAGTAGTCGGGAGTTTTACAAGCTTAACTACCGCTATTCCAAGTTCATCCCTATCTGGGCCGGCCTGGTGTTTTCTTACCACGGTGACCTTGGTTACGGTGATGCTTATGACAACTATGACAGTACTTCTCAGGCAATACCGGTTGATATCGATCTGCCTGATGGCGTTGAACGGGCGTGTCTGGATGAAGAGGTGATATCTCTGGACAACGGCCTGCCGTTTTTTGAGCATTTTTATGGTGGTGGTGTACGTGACATACGTGGTTTTGAAGACAATACACTGGGCCCCAAAGATACCAACTGCCGGGCAGTCGGCGGTGATCTAAAGCTCTCAGGCGGCATTGAAATCGCCATCCCAACCCCGTTTACAAAAGGTGGTGGGTCCCGTATTGCTTTATTCTTCGACGTAGGCAACGCGTATCAGAACATTAGTGCATTTGATACTGGCTTGTTGAGGGCCTCGGCGGGTATCTCAGTGAGTTGGCAGGCACCCATCGGACCGATCATCATGAATTACGCTTTTCCGATCAAGAGCTTCGAATCTGATCGAACTGAGAGCCTGCAATTCTCATTTGGGTCGACATTCTGAGCTTCAAAACGCTTAAGGCTTAATTCATAAGCTCAAAAAGAGTACAATTTGAGCTTATGAAGCGCTATTTACCCATATTGTTGATGCTATTGATGCTTGTTGCCACCTCGGCAACGGCCCAGCAGTTACGTGTGGGTTACGTGGATATGAAACAGGTGCTCGATAACGCACCACAGGTTTTGGCGGGCCGGGAAAAGCTGGACCTTGAATTCCGACCCCGTAACGAAACAATCGAATTTCAGGAACGACAGACTCAAGCCATGGATGACCGTTTGCAAATTGGTGATCTGACGGAAGACGCAAGAATACGTTTGGACCGCGAGTTGCGTGAAATGCGACGCAATGTTAACCGGCAAAAAGAAGACCTCCGTGATGAATTATCCTTCCGGCGCACCGAAGAAGTCCAAAAGCTGGAAGACCAGATCAACCAGGCCGTTAGTGAGATCGCACGCAACAATGGTTACGACCTGATACTTTCGAGCCCCGTGGTGTACGCGGACCCATCGTTGGACATAACTCAACTTATCCTGAATCAGCTCAGACTGGAGTATGAAGCGGATAAACGGGAACAATCGCTTCACTAACGCGAATTGTCTGCGCCACGAAGAGATAAGTGGTTCCTCATATGCAAAATCATAACCGCAGTCTCAAGCTTTCCGACTTAGCTGAACAGTTCAAGCTGGACTACGAGGGTGACGGTGACACATTGATTGAAGGTGTGGGGACCCTGTCCAACGCCACCAGCACACAGATCAGCTTTCTCTCCAATCCGGCCTATCGCGAGCAACTGATGACCACCCGTGCAGCCGCTGTTATCGTTTCAGCGGATGATGTTGCAAACTGTCCGGTCAATTCCCTCGTGGCCGATAACCCGTACGTTAGCTATGCAAAAATTGCCGAGTGTTTCGATCCACGACGGCCACAAAACCCTGGACTCCATGCCTCCGCCAACATTGACCCTACGGCCACACTTGGGACCGATGTGCATGTTGGCGCCAACGCCATTATCGGCCCTGGATGCGTCATCAAAAACTCTGTATCTATCGGACCGGGTTGTGTATTGCTTGCAGACTGCAAGCTCGGTAGTGGTAGCCGCCTGGTTGCGAATGTAACGGTGTGTGAAGGCGTAAGTATCGGCCAGCGAACCATCATCCATCCCGGTGCTGTCATTGGTGCAGATGGCTTTGGTCTGGCTTTTGACCAGGACCACTGGGTTAAAATACCGCAACTTGGCAGTGTTCAGATTGGAGATGACTGTGAAATTGGTGCGAACACCACTATTGACCGTGGTGCAATCGGCGATACTATTGTTGAAAACGATGTAAGACTCGATAACCAGATTCAGATTGGTCACAATGTACGCATTGGCGCTCATACCGCCATGGCTGGCCGGGTCGGAATATCCGGTAGCACACAGATTGGAAAATATTGTCTGTTTGCGGGTGCTTCCGGCGCAGTTGGGCACATCCGGATTGCCGACCGAACAACGGTGAACTTTTGCAGCGTGGTAAGCAAATCCATCACACAACCCGGAACAGTCTGGAGTGCAGCTTTACCGGCTCAGCCACTGCGTGAGTGGAACCGCTCTGTTGCCCATTTGCGCAAGCTGGAGAAACTGGCTCGGCGTGTACTGAAACTAGAAAAACAATCCGGAAAACCACCAGAAAATGACTGAAAATATGATTGAAACACCGATAGAAATAAACGACATAAGAAAAATACTGCCACATCGCTATCCTTTTTTGCTGATCGACCGGGTACTTTCATACACACTGGAGCCGGAAAAAACCCTCACCGCGATCAAAAATGTGACCATCAACGAGCCATTTTTTCAGGGGCACTTTCCTGAGACTCCGGTGATGCCGGGGGTACTAATACTTGAATCCATGGCCCAGGCTTGTGGCGTTCTGGCGCACGTGGCGCTGGCAACATCACTGGAAACAGGTGGTATTTATTATCTGGTCAAAATAGACAATGCTAAATTCAACCGGAAGGTCTTACCCGGCGACCAACTCTTAATTGAAGTCAAACAAACAAGATTGATGCGCGGTATGGGCAAATATGAGGCCCGAGTGACCGTTAATGGGCAACGCACAGCCAGCTGTGAAATACTGTGTTCCGAAGGTTGAATATCAAAGTCAGCGCCATAAACAGGCATTCCCTGTTTTACTGAACACCTCAATATCGCCTTGAAAGAGTACAATATCAGTCATGATCCATCCAACCGCTTTGATCGACCCAAAAGCCGAACTCGCCGATGACGTCAAGGTCGGTGCATTCTCAATCATAGAAGCAAAAGTACGTATAGATAGCGGCACTACCGTCGGACCGCATGCAGTTTTGACGGGGCGCACAAGCATCGGCAAGAACAACCACATTTTTCAATTCACATCGATTGGAGAGCAACCACAAGACAAGAAGTATGCCGGTGAAGATACCGAACTCATTATCGGTGACAACAACACCATTCGTGAACTGTGTACCTTCAGTCGTGGATCTGCTCAAGGTGGTGGCGTTACTCGAATTGGCAGCAATAACTGGATTATGGCCTGTGTGCATATTGCCCACGACTGCACCCTTGGGGACAACATCATCATGGCCAATAACGCATCACTGGCCGGGCATGTGACCATTGGCGACCACGCAATATTGTCTGGCTACTCACTGATTCACCAGTTTTGTTCTGTTGGTGAACACAGCTTTACCTCCTTCGCCAGTCACGTAAACCAGAGTATTCCGCCTTATGTGACAGTCTCCGGTGAAAAAGCCAAGGTCAAAGGCATCAACTCGGAAGGTCTCAAGCGACGTGGTTTTACATCCGAACAAATCAACCAGGTACGACGCGCCTACAAAGCGCTCTACCGTGAAAATCTTTCACTGGAAGATGCGACTGCACGCTTGACTGAAATGGCTGGTGATTCACCTGAAATACAACCCCTGGTGGATTTCCTTAATTCAGTTGAGCACGGCATCATTCGTTGATGATCTTAGAGTCCTCAGGCGAAAGTGGGAACCGGTCGAGAGGCTGGCCTGGGCCATCCTTGGTGAAATATGCGGGCTAAGATTATGGCCCTGGTAGCTGGAGAAACATCTGGCGATCAACTGGGTGCAGCATTGATCGAGGCCATTCGATTAACTGATCCAGACACCCGCTTTACCGGCATTGGTGGCCCATTGATGAAAGCGGCAGGTTTGGAGTGCTGGTGGGACACTGAGCAATTGTCAGTAATGGGTCTTGTTGAAGTCATCTCTCACCTACCTCGTTTGATCAGCTTACGACGCCAGTTGATCGAACGGTTACTGAAGCTCCAGCCGGATATTTTTATCGGCATCGATGCGCCGGATTTTAATCTTGGTGTAGAAAAAAAACTCAAAGCCAGTGCTATCCCGGTAATCCATTATGTTAGCCCCACCATCTGGGCCTGGCGGTCCGGTAGAATCAAAACCATTTCACAATCAACTGACCGTGTCATGTGTCTTTTTCCGTTTGAACCAGACTATTACCGGCAACACAACGTGGCCGCAAACTATACCGGTCACCCCATGGCAGATGAAATTCCACTTCAGGTCAACGCTGTTTCTGCACGCACCAAACTCGGTGTCGACAACAAAGGTCCGTGGATTGCCCTGCTTCCCGGTAGCCGATTGAGTGAAGTTGAGAAACTTACAACTGCCATGCTCGAGGCGGCCGATATTCTGACCCGACGTAATCCGCATATGTGCTTTCTGGTACCAGCTGCGACAGAACGTATTCGTAACTATTTTGAAGCAGAATTACTCAGATATCCTGATGTAAACTGCCGGGTTTTCAGCAACCACAGCAGAGACGTTATGGCCGCGGCAGACATTGTGATATGCGCATCAGGCACCGCAACACTCGAAGCGATGCTGGTAAAACGACCGATGGTGGTTTGCTATCGCTTGGCTGGCATGACATACCGACTGGCGAAATGGTTCAAGCTGGTGAAAATCGATTTCTTTTCCCTGCCCAACATCCTGACCTCGGAAGCACTTGTACCAGAATTACTACAGGACAATGTAAACGGCCAACGTATCGCGCAGGAGGTTCTCCGGTGGCTGGATAAACCTGAACTCAGTATTGACCTGAAGCAACGCTTTGACCTGCTACACAAACAACTGAAAATGGGTGCTGCTGTCACCGCAGCCAGTATAGTCTTACAACACATTGCTGACTCTCACACTCGGGAGCCCTCACAACAAACACCAAAAATTAAACCTGACCCCTTTTGATAAGCCCAGTTGAAATGAACCCATTTTTAGAAGCTGGCGTGGATGAAGCCGGACGCGGTCCGTTAGCAGGGCCGGTGGCGGTCGCAGCGGTTATCCTGCCGGCAACCTATGAACTTGACTCGCTGGACGACTCAAAACGCCTGACTGCCATGAGGCGAGAGCGACTGGTACCTCAAATTGAGGCTCAGGCCCTCGCCTTTGCCGTTGAGTTTGTTGAAGTGGAGGAAATCGACCGGGTCAATATTCTGCAGGCAACATTGAATGGCATGCAAAGGGCCATAGAAAATCTTGACCCTGCCCCTCACCGGGCCATGATTGATGGAAATCGCGCACCGTGCTTGTCCTGTGAGGTTAAAACTATCATCGGTGGCGATCGGCTGATTGCGTCCATTTCAGCCGCTTCGATACTGGCAAAGGTTTACCGCGACCGCCTCATGCTGTCGATGCACCATTTATATCCTGAATATGGCTTCGACCGGCATAAGGGCTACCCTACCGCTCTTCACCTGGATCGCCTTAAGCAACTCGGGCCCTGTCCCATTCATCGAAAATCTTTTGCGCCAGTGCGCAGAGCAACAAAACCGGGGTCAGGTTCAATTTATGAATCGGCAAAACTGGGGTCAGGTTCAATTTATGAATAAGGCTGCAGGAAATGTAATAAAGCAAATTTAAATTGAACCTGACCCCATGCGCACGCTGTAAAAAGCAGCTTCAACCTGACCCCCTTTTGCACTTACTTTATATCGATAAATGATTCGACATCTTCCTTGGTTATCGGACCCAGAAAGGTTTTAACCGGGTATCCCTCCGGGTTCAAAATGATGGTTGTCGGCAGCACCCTGGGTGCTCCAAATGGTTCTGGCGGTGCATACACATCAACCAGCAAAAGTGGGTAGCTTGGTTTGAATTCCGCAAGAAATGCATCAAAGTTTTCCACGTCGGTGTCTTCGAAAGCCAATCCCAGTACGATAATGTCATCACGTGCATCATTCAGGGCGGACAAATCGGGGATTTCCTTTCGACAAGGCGCACACCAGGTTGCCCAGTAGTTAAGCACTACCCACTTTCCTCGGAACTCGCTTAGCCTGACCTCATCGCCATGAAGACGTGGTAGCGTAAAATCAACTACTTGTTCAGTTTCATACGCGACCAATTGATCCGGCGTACTCATCATGACGAGCATCAAAATGGCAATAAATAATCTTGTCAATAGGGGGGTCAGGGTCATTCTGTAGTCCTGTAATCATTAATTTCGGGCGAAAAAGGTTTAGGGTCATTTTAAACCAGCCATATAAAGGGGATTAGAGTCATTCTTTAGCCCTGCCAACAGTAAATCTGGAGAGCCAAAATTAGAAAATGACGCTAATCCCTTACTCTGACCCTGATTTTCGTCAGGGTTCAGTCTGAGTGTACATATCCTTCAGCGATTGCTGCATACTCAGTTCATCCAGCGTAACAGACCTGAAAAAGGCTACATCCCATTCACTTTTACTTGGGATTTCCAGAACCTCACTAAGTGGCAGATAATACTCACCGACACGATATAGGTCGAGCAAGCTGACCGTACTGAGGTCACGGCAAAGAAGCCAGTTTCCGGTTTCACTGCGAGTGACGATACCCGCATCGAGCAACAGACCAAGCTGGCCTGTCAATTCGGGTTCGGTTACACCTTCCAGTGATTCCAATAACGTTTCCACAGGCACTACAATGCCTTCGGTTTGAGCCTTCCAAAGATACCCCACCAAACGGTAGGCAAGCGGGAATTCCCACTTACTCGGCCAGCCCCACTCAACCTTTCTGTCATCGAAAGTTGTCAGGGATGCCGCCAGCGACGCACCCAGCAATATCACTATCCATACGAGATACAGCCAGAACAGAAAGATGGGGATGGTTGCCAGGGCACCATAGATAACATTGAAACTGGCGTTTGCGACAAAGGCGATAAACGCTTTTTTGGCCAAGCCAAAAAGAACAGCAGACACCAATGCACCAACAAGAGCGTGTGTAAAGGGGATACGGCGATTCGGTACCAGTAAAAACATTAATGTAAAAGCAATCCATGACAAGGAAAATATACCGACAGCACGCCAGTTTGATTGCGTTGATACACCCATCGCCACCTGCTCAAATATCGGCTGCGCACTGAGGGCAATAGCACCACCCAATGCCAATGGGCCAAGTGTTAGCACCGCCCAGTACATGACCACCCGATTGCGAATACTACGGGCTGTCGGCACCCGCCAGATCAGATTGAATGCCCGTTCAATTCTAACCATGAGCAACAGTGCGGTCAGAATCAGAAACAGCGTACCCGGTAACGTTAGTTTACTCACACTCGCGAGAAAACCGGCGAGGTAAGCCTGTACCTGATCCCCTGAAGTAGGTACGAAATTGGTGAACACAAATGTTTGCAGTTGTTCACTCAATTGCTGAAACACCGGGAATGCAGACGCCACGCCGAACACCACAGCCAGCAACGGCACCATGGAAAGCAGGCTGGTGTAGCTCAAAGACGCAGCCTCATCAAACAACCTGTCTTCGCTGAAATGACGCCAGACATGAGTGGCCAATCGCTTGACGCGTGGAATACTACTGAAAGACTCAAGTACGTTCATAAACCAGCACACTACCCTCGGGCTTATATACAACTGCGGTCGGGTTCATTTTTGAGTCTACCTTTTAGTGAATTTAGCGGAATCATTTTTCAAAAAACGAACCTGAACCCTTTTGTCATAGCTGTATAATGACCAGCCCATTCACACACAGACAGAAGGTTACCAGTTTGAAAGTTCAAATACTGCATAATCCCCGTTGTTCCAAGTCCCGTGCCACGCTCCAGATACTTAAGGATAACGGCATCGAACCTGAAATCATTTTGTATCAGGATACGCCACCCAATGGAGACCAGCTGACTTTAATCCTTAAAAAACTCGGGATGAAACCCAGGGAACTGATGCGCAAGGGTCAGCCAGAATATAAAGAAATGGGTCTGGATAACGAGCAACTTAATGATGAACAATTGATCGCTGCCATGTTAAAGGTACCCATCCTGATAGAACGGCCGATCGTGCTCGCAAATGATAAAGCCGCTATTGGCCGTCCGCCCGAATCAGTATTGGAGATCCTCTGAGCGCCAGACACTTGAAACGCTGGACACAGCTTATGCTGGCTGCCTATTTTGCTACGCTGGTCTGGCAAATAATCTGGCATGGGCTGTTGCCGCCACCCTTGGGTGCCGGTAATGCCTGGTTAACACTGATTGCATGTATACCGTTATTGATTCCGGTAACCGGTCTGGTCCGTATGAATTACAACAGTATGATCTGGGCAGGTTTGTTGCTTTTGCTGTACTTCGCCATAGGCATCATGGAAGCCTGGAGCAATCCGCCACAGAGACTGCCCGCGCTGGTACAGGTCGCACTGGCTATTTTTTACCTGTTTGCTTTCAGAAAACGTAATCAGAGCACACCCTGACCGGGGCGCCAGGTTCATTCTTTGGGTATCTCTTTTACTCATTCGAGGCATTCATCATTCAAAAATGAACCTGAGCCCTTTGCGCTAACCCGTATATTTCACCAAGGCGGGCATTAAAATGACTTTATTATTTTTTAATTCAAAGTTTTATAGGGTATTTGTGCGATTTACTAAAGTTACGGTTTGTCCTATCCGGTTTTGCACAGCATCTGGCTTCACATTTCGACAAACCCTTCTCAAACCATAGCTGTTGCTATGATTTTTCGAACGCTTTACCAAACTGTTTCGCCAGCTACAGCGCAAACTCCGGATCCTTGTTGAAATATGCGGGCTAGTCCTGTGCTTGTGTTTCGACTTCGACAACCTGCAACGGCTCTGGGCGGGATGTAAAATACTGCCGATAGAGGACGTTTATGCGGGTCAGTGCATGCATCAGGCTGGCTGGTACCGAACCCTGCCTGCGCACAGCCTCCGGTTGTTTTGACCAGACCTCCCGGAGTTTTTTCAAACGTTGTTCGGCGATCTCGTTGACCGTTGTCAGTGTTACATTGTCTTCCCGGAAACGGCGCAAAGTACGCCCCTCCAGCAGCCCCACATCACCCGCAATTGCCATACGAATCGGATCCGAGTTAAACAGTGATTCTGGATAAAACAACAGCATTTGCATGCGTATCAATGCCTTGGCAATCGAAACCTGTAACATCTCTTCGAAAAGCGAGACGTCATCACCTTCTGAATTTCGTGCATTTGGCAGCAATACGCGCTGATATATTTCTGTCTGCTCAGCCTGATATAAAGATTGAAGGTGCTGGTTTAACCGGGTCATAATTTCCGGCGTCTCTGGTACTTCCAAGGGTGTAACCCCAATACCAGTAACAAACCAGTCACGCCATTCTGCTCCCTGGGCCCAATTATTTTGCAGCAGACGTGAAGGCAGCTTTCTTGACGCGGCAAGGTAGGTCAGGCGATTTGGCACAATGCCGCCCCGGTTCTCGCGTAACGGGGTGACCACACGAGTACCCACCCACTCGACCGGACAACTGTCGTTCAACACATCCTCAGATGTTTGGGCAAATAAGTAGTGGTGCTCCTCCGGGCTGGTGAAACGAAAACTGAAAATATCACTGGTACGACCGTTTTCGATATAACGCCCCACCAGATCAAAACCCAGGTGTCCATAATAATTGGCAACATTCTGGTCATCCGCTCGCACCAACTCTGAACGACGCTGCACCCATTCCATCTGTTGGTAACAGATTTCTATCTGTCCCATTCCTGTTTGCTCGGCGATGAGGTATTCGTCAGGAAACAGCCCTATTAGTGCCCGTGTAGTGCTGAGATCACCGGACATATCACATACCGACTGCATATTACAGGGTTGAATAACAAGGTCGTCAGGCCGGTAACTGGTTTTCTGCAAAGCGTTCTGCTCAAGCGAAACATCAGCTCCAGGGCTGAGCCGTTGTGCACGAAAAACTTTCTCTGCGTTTTCTATACCCGACTCCAGCTCACGCAGGGCAAGCTCATAGTCTGTCAAACCACGACTGACTGGATCATTGACTCCAGTACCGGCACCCGCAAAACAATCTGCTTGTTCCGCCAGCACCAGGATCAGCTGTTCGCCGATGCTACGCATTTTTGTGAGCCTGGTTTCGTTCTCTGGTGTATTAAAAAACCCAGGGGAATGTTCGGCAAACCAGGTCATTGTGGTCGCAAGAACAGCCCATTCCAGCGGATTTGGCAACGCATTGGCTGGCGGCTTGCAAGCGGTGGAGTAGCGTTCATGTAGATAACCGATGCCATAGTTGATTCTTTGCCAAGGGGTAACGCTCAATTCACGTCGTAAGGTATCGAGCGTAAACGGACCATTCATATCTCCTGACAGTTCAGCCAGTCGGGTTTCACGCTCTGCCAGTTCCAACAAGGTTCCCATACAGGCATCAAACTGGCCGCGCGTCATGGATGAATCACCACTGTCTTCCAAACTGGCGGCAATACTGATACAGATATTAATTTCCTCGACAATCTTTGCCCGGACCGGCGTATCAAAGTAGTAACCCATATCCGGAATCAATAGTGTCAGTTGTGCGACAGCATCAGCCAGAACAGCTCGAGAAGCTTTGACAGCAACATCGTAGTTAGCAGCATCACCCTCATCGGAGTTGGCAATCTTCAATAGCACTTCATACACCGCAGCCATCGTTGCATTCAACCATGGGTCTACCTTGGCAAAGTCCACCGCATAGTGTGCCGATATGGCAGGCAATTCCGTCACCAGCCAGGTGACCAATGAGGAAGTTTCTTCTGCAATTACAGGACGCTCAAGCAGTCTGGACGTAATCGATAGCAAACCATGGTTAAATTTAAAGTAATGACCTTCATGCAGGCCATCCACGAGGCTGACTATCAATAACAAATCCCTGAGCTGGTCGCGAGCCTGGGCGTTTTCCATTCCAAACAGTTCCGATATGTTATTTAGTATTGAATACCGAAGCCGCATCAACCCTCTGCTATCTGGTGGTCGTGTATCAACCGCACTCAAAACCAGTTGCGACATGGCTTGTGGGATATTTTCAAGCATCAGGTCCTTACTTTGTGTGCCCATATCCAGCGACTGTTGTATCGGCACCTGGTGGTCTGTAAACCAGGCAGCTTCTACCGCCTTCCACGCCGTATCCTGTGAACCTTGAGCTCCTGTCAATTGTAAAAATTTATCCCAGAGGGTGATAGCATCTGCCTCAACCTCAAGCAACAGAACGGGTAGATTGGATACGGCAAGCCGTTGCCCGGCCCGCTGAAAAACCTGGTGAATCAAAGCCGCTTGAGTAATGCGGCCCGGAAATACCAAGGCCACATCTTCAAGATCATGTTGCTGCAACTCGGCAAGCACCAGCCAAGCCGCTGGATCGAGTACCGAACTACGGGGCTGTACCCAGCCATAACGATCGACCAGCATTTGCAACCAGGCACGATCATCCAGAAAACCTTGCGCCTGTGCAATGTGATCCATTTCAGGCTCGCTTGCAGCCCGGTTCACCACATTCGCAGCGACAGCCAGATCAAGCAGTGCCTTTTCGCGCAACTCCGGTGTTGCCAGGGCCATCGCCATTTGATGGCTGTCCGGCAGGGAAACTGTCACCTCCACAAGCTCTGTTGCCGGTTTCTCCTCGACCACCGGTGTTTGTTCCTGGTTCTGCTGGTCAAGCTGTGCCAACAGGCCAAAGGGCGTTGATAAAAACAGCAGACACAGTAACTGCCATAAGCTACGGGATAGTCTGCCCCGCGAGGCCTTTTTGTCTGCGCGACCTTGCTCAGCCTGAATATTCATCTTTATTTATCCGTGACGCTTGCAAGCTATACTACTCGCTGCAATATAACAGCGGCAATGACTTCAGTCGGACAGAGATAATGAATAAACTATTAATTGTTACCACTGGTGGCACCATCGACAAAATCTATTTTGATGATATGAGCGATTACCAGATAGGTGAACCGCAAATCGGGCAGATTCTTGAACATCTACAGGTAGGTTTTGAGTTTGAAGTCAAGGCCATGATGCGAAAAGACAGTTTGCATGTCACTAAAGAAGACAGGCTGGCAATTCACACCGCAATCATGACCAGTGAGGCAACACATGTTCTGATCACCCATGGTACTGATACCATGGTTAAAACAGCGTTGATGCTGGCTGATATTCCTGACAAAACCATGGTGCTAACTGGGGCCCTGAACCCGGCGAGATTCCGTGATTCCGACGCAGTATTTAATATTGGCTGTGCCGTAGGTGCTGTGCAAGCCCTGCCAAACGGTGCATGGATAGCGATGAACGGCTGTATCTGGGATCCAAAAGAAGTGCGGAAAAACCGCGGGAAAAACCGCTTTGAGGCCGCAACAACACCGGATTAAACCCCTGTTCCGTAATGGAAAAACATAACGATAAACGGGATCAGATATAAACTTTTACAGCGTGAATCAACAAACCAACCAAGCCACCCACGATGGTCCCGTTGATACGAATAAACTGCAGGTCGCGGCCAATCGCCAACTCAACCCGGCGACTGGTGTCCGCACCATCCCAGGACCTCACGGTGTCGCTGATCAGGCTTGCGATCTGGCTGCTGTTACGTGCAACTATCATTGTTATAGCGTCTACAAGCCAGCTGTTTAACCAGGCTTGCATGTCCGGGTCTCCATTCAGTTCCGCAGCAACATTATCCAGCCAATATCCAACGTTTTGTTTGATGACTGACTCGGGTTTGTCGATATCTTCTTCGATACTATTTGCGAGCTCACGCCACAAACCGTATAGATAATCCTGCAATTCATCGTTATCAAACAACTGTTGTTTGAGGTCGTCCCCCATGCGCTTGTGCTCGGTGGAGTGCTTCAAATCATGTGACAGCCTGGTTACCCAGCTACTAAACTGACCACGCAAGTGGTGATCCGGGTCCAGTGCCATTTCAAATAGCTGATGTTCGATCCGCTCAAGCATTTTTTTCATAATGCGGTCATCTACAAAACCCGGCACCCACCAGGGGCTTTCCTGTTGTACCCTGGCCCGGATTGCATCACGATTGTCATGCACAAGAACGATGGTGTAACGCAGGATCTGTGTCAGTATCTGTTGGTGTCGATCCCCTCTGACCAGCCACGCCAGGGTGTTGCCAAGTAGTGGCGCAAGGCTGACTTTGGCTAACTGCTTGCTGGAAAGCCGTGAAAGAAAACGACGTACCCTTTCTTCATGCAAGGCTCCCAGGGCCCACCGCAGCACCGATGCTGAGAAATTTTGCAAACTGCGGCGACCTTTTTCACTCTTAAGCCAGTTAACCACGAATGCCGCGAGGTCGGTGTTTTGCAATTTGGTACGTACCACATCGGGCTCAAGAAAATGATCAGCAACAAATGTTGACATGCTTTCACCGAGATCATTTTTTCGATTTTGAATAATGGCGGTATGTGGAATAGGTATACCCAGTGGGTGGCGGAAAAGGGCAACCACTGCAAACCAGTCAGCCAGGGCACCAACCATGCCGGCTTCGGCAAACGCGTGTACCCAATTTGCCCACGGTGCTGGCTGATGCAAAGTCAAAAGGAACAGCAATGCCATCAACAACAACAACAGCAACGGTATCCGCTTCATACGAGCTAGTTGCAGCGCTTTATCCATACCTCAGGAGTTTATACAATCTTCGTGCCAGCCACACCATTCAGGGCCTGATCGCCTGCAGATACCAGGACATGAATTTCCAGGTAAATTCTTCCATATTCGAGTATGGCCCAGGTTCGTAATAACGTGATTTCACGCCTTCTGCATTATATTCAATGATGCGCTTGTCGGCCAAAGTGGTGACATCCCATAACCAGGTAAGACGAGTTTTGTCATAGTCTTTACCTTCCTCGGCACCACCGTTGACCAGCCAGGTAATATCACATTCAGACCTGCCCAATGCAAGTGGCGTAAACCGATAGATCACAACATAGTCGCAATAGGCCAATGCAAAAGAGACTGGCCCGACCTGGAAATCAGTAGTACCACCGTCATAGTTTTTGACATCTCCAAGTAGCGGGGCAACCGCTTGGCCATCCTCACTGCCAGTAAGGTGTCCGCGCCACATTGGGTAACGCTCAAACGCATAGCCGCTGCCAAAGCCCGGTTCATCAAGATAAACACAATTGACAGATTCTTCACTTAACCCACAGGTCCCAGCCCGCGCCATAACTTCATCCATCATTACTGTGGAACGGGCCCCTGGTTTAGCCAGACTATGCCCGCGTGTATATTCAGGATGTGAAGGAGCACAGTGATAACACTCGGTATAGTTTTCTACCGATAGCTTCCAGTTGGCATTGATGGAGTAGCTTTGCCGGTGGGCGACTTTGGCCTTATCAAGCCGGTACGGGCGCAAACACCTGCTCAAACCTTCACGAATCGGTTCAAATGACGCAGGCTTTTCGGAAAAATTGACGTAAATCATGCCTTCCAGCACTTCTGTGTGTATCTTTTTTAACTTAATTGCAGACTTGTCGAAGTCAGCAGGCATATGAGCTGCGGAATGCAGCTGGCCATCCAGTTCATAACTCCAACCATGGTAGCGACAGACCAGCCTTTTAGAACAGCCAGTCTTATCCAGACATATTCTAGAGCCCCGGTGACGACATACATTGAGCACAGCGCTGACATCATCATCATCGCTACGCACGACAATGAGTGACTCACCCGCCAGCTCAAACAGGAACCAATCACCAACTCCCGGGATTTCACTCAGGTGTCCCGCATACAACCAGCTCTTGAGGTAGACCTCTTCAACATCTCTCTGATAAATATCGGCGTCAGCATAAAAGGCCTGATCCAGTGAAGTGTTGGCGGGTTGTGCGTCAATTAGCGCTGTTATGGCTTGCTTGTCCATGGTTTCCTGTTCACGTGTTTTAGTAAGGGACCCGGTTGTGCCTGAGTCAGGCAGAAAAATGCCTGGGGAACACAGCGCGTAAGTACGACATACTTATCTCGTGTGCCTGCTCCGAGGTCATTTCTGTCGGATCCAGCAGTAAATCCAGCCACAGCCCTTCACTGATAGCCAACAGGCCGGCGGCCACATGTTGAGCCTGCACTTGATAAGCACCGTCCTCAATGATGTTTTTGCATAGCCCGGTCAACACCTGCTTGTACTCCCGGCTACTATCTGTACAAATTCTGCGATACGTAAGTCGTGAACGACTTTCGCCCCAGAAGGCAAACCAGACCGCTAACTTGTTGCGCTGGCAAATCCGTTTTTCATAATCCACCGCTACCAGCCCGCTCAGCTTTTCGACTGCAGAATCACCACTGTTGTGCAGGGCTTTGTACCAGGCAGCACGATATTCATCCACAACATAGTGCAGTGTTTCTTCCAGTAACCGTTCCTTACTCTGAAAATGCAGGTTGATAATACCCTGGCTGAGCCCGGCTTCTTTAGCAACGGTCGCCATGGTAGTCACCGACAAACCATGCTTTGCTATCGACCGTATGGTCGCTTTGATAAGCTGTGTCTGACGCTCCACCTTTGATGCAGTGCGTCGCTTTGTGCCCGGCTTTGTCGCAGCTTGACTCAAAATAGACCCTCCTTCACAAAAACCACCTAAAACAGCAAACTTACCGTTTCAGCATAATTCCTGCGAACAGGATTTACAATGAATGAATAATCATTCATTAATATGGACAGAAGATGTCAGGTATGCGAACCTATGACGAGAAAGCAAGCTAGAGACATCATCCAGGTACAGATCTATCGGGAGCCTAACCGCGTGAAAAAATATGATGCCATCGTTGTTGGTGCAGGCCATAACGGCCTGACCAATGCGGCCTTTCTGGCCAAAGCAGGGCTTGATGTCCTGTTAGTTGAAAAAAACGACTACATCGGCGGCGCGACGGTCAGTCTTAAAAAGCACAAGGATTGGGTATATTCCAACTGCTCCTATGTCTGCAGCCTGTTGCGACCGGAGGTGTACCGCAGTCTGAATCTGGCGAAATACGGACTACAGGTCGTACCTTACGGTGGTAGTGCGACCATTTCTCAAAACGGTGATTACCTGGGTTCATATGTAGACCCTGATGTATCACGCCGGGAAATGGCCCGTCTCAGCCCGCGTGATGCCGATGCGAAGGTTCGTTTTGACCGGGATATCATGCGCCAATGCCGATTTATCCGGCAATTCCTGTTGCGTACCGCCCCAGACCCCACTTCATTCAAACCCCGTGATCTGATGGAAATGTTTTACATGGGTAAACAGTTGCTGAATCTGGGTGAGGACGTTATTTACGACATGATGCGTCTTTACACGATGAGCATTTCAGAATACCTGGATGAGTATTTTGAGCACCCGTTGATCAAAGCAGCAAAGGCAGGTAGTGGAATTATCGGTTCAGCCATGGGTGTTATGTCACCCGGCACGGCATATGTGCTGCTACACCATGCCATGGGCGATGTTGACGGCACTATGGGTGCCTGGGGCTTTGCGCGTGGCGGCATGGGCGCCATCGCCCAGGCAATGGCAGACTGTTTTGAAGACCATGGCGGCGAATTACTAAGTGGTTCCGGTGTTGAACAAATCACCGTACGCGGCGGCAAAGTTACCGGTGTTGCGTTGGAAAACGGTAATGAATATCAAGCCGATGTCGTTGTTTCCAATATGACCCTGCCACGCACCTTCCTCGAGTGCATGGACCAAAATGATCTTGAACCAGACTTTATCCGCAAGGTGAAGAACTTCAAAATTCGTGGCTCATCCGGCAAGCTCAACTTCGCACTGGATGGCCTGCCAAAGTTTACTGCACTGGAAGACAACCCTGAGCTCATTAAAGGGGATTTACACCTGGTGGATACCGTTGAACGCCTGGAGCTGGCTTATGATGACTGGAAAAATGGCAGTTGGTCGAAAGACCCGTATGTTGACATGCTCATTCCGACACTGACAGACCCAACCATGGCACCACCGGGCAAACATTTTATGTCCGTGTTCGTGCAATATGTGCCACCCAAAGTAAACGGTGAAGACTGGACCAGCGATCACCGCGACCAGTTTGGTCAAACCGTCATCGATAAAATCGAATCGTATGCGCCTGGTTTCAAAGACCTGATCCTGCATGTAGAGATTCGCACACCACGTGATCTCGAAGATGACGTTGGCCTAACCCAAGGCAATATTTTTCAGGGCGAATTGACCATGGATCAATTGTTGTTCAACCGACCGATACCCGGTTATGCCCAATACCGTGGACCTGCAAAAGGTCTGTATATGTGCGGCTCTTCAAATCACCCCGGGGGAGGTGTTATGGCTGCCCCTGGCGCCAACGCGGCACGTGAAATTCTCAGGGATATGCGCAAACCCAAAAGTGTGCCGGAGGGCTGGATCGATGACTAGGGCGAATAATCATATCGTTATCATCGGTGGTGGCCACAACGGTTTGGTCTGCGCTGCATACCTCGCCAAAGCCGGTAAACAGGTGACAGTGCTGGAGGCTGCTGAACAGGTCGGTGGACTGGCAGTTACGCAGGAGTTTGCACCGGGTTTCAATGTGTCGGCAGGCGCACACCTGCTCTTTATGCTTGATAAGAACATACGCAAAGAGCTACGCCTTGATTCCGCAGGTCTGTCGTTTTCGCAACAGGACATGAGTACAACAGCATTGGCAGAAGACGGTAACCATCTGTTGATAGCTGGTGATTCACTACAGGGTGCAGATATAAGTAACAACGATCAGGTGGCCATGAAGGAGTACCAGCGTTTCATGAAACGCTTCGCGGGAATTTTCAACCGCCTGAATAACCGCACACCACCCAGGATCGGGAGCAAAAACCGTCATGACCTGCTAAGCCTGGCAAAAACAGCGCTTCAGGTCCGCTTACTCGGTAAGAATGACATGCGTGAGTTCCTGCGCATCGCAGGCATCAATATCTATGATGTCTTGCAAGAAAACTTTGAGAGCCCCCTACTCAAAGGCGCATTGAGCCTGGATGGTGTGCTCGGCACCAACCTGGGCCCCCGCTCAAACAATAGTATGTTTTGTGCCTTACACCGCTTCAGCGGCATGCAGGGCATGTCTGTACCCAGAGGCGGCATGGGTTCGGTTAGCAAGGCATTGGCAAATGTAGCGACGAATAAAGGTGTAACCATCAGGACATCTGCAACAGTCTCCCGCATCCTGATGGAGGGTGATCGCGTGTCCGGCGTGGAATTACAGGATGGCGAAAAAATACCAGCCGTCACGGTCGTATCCAGTGCGGACCCCAAAACAACTTTCCTCGGGCTTTTAGGTGCCCGTCATATGGAAGCCGGGTTTACACGTAAAATTAGTAATATTCGCATGCGTGGCAACACCGCCAAACTACACCTGGCACTGGATGGTCTGCCAGAATTCAACGGCCTTGAGCAAACCCAGCTTGGTGACCGACTGCTAATCGCACCGGATATGGAATACGTAGAACGTGCCTTTAACCATGCAAAATATGGTGAACGCTCAAGCAAGCCAGTGGCAGAAATCACCATCCCCAGCCTTCACGATGACAGCCTTGCAGCCCCAGGCAAGCATGTACTCTCTGCGATAGTGCAATATGCACCTTATCAACTGAAAGCTGGCTGGCCAGCAGAGAAAGCAACTTTTACAGACCAAATCATCGATTTGCTGGCAAAATATGCCCCGGGAATTCACTCCCAAATCATTCATAAGGAATTATTAACGCCGGTCGATATTGAACGGGAATTTCGCATCTCTGGCGGTCACTGGCATCACGGTGAACTGGCCATAGACCAGTTCCTGATGTTACGGCCAGTGCCACATTGTGCGCAGTATGCAAGTCCGGTCAACGGTCTTTTCTTATGTGGAGCAGGCAGTCACCCGGGTGGTGGTGTGATGGGCAGCGCCGGTCGCAATGCCGCAAACGCAATCCTGGCTAGCCAACGGCTTTAAGGAACCTCTGATCTATTCCGGAAATGTCAAAATGAAAGCAATCGATTATTCGAACAAAACACACTATCGGACCAAGGCCTTTCACAGCCCGTTCTACTCCCGTCAGGAGCCGATGAACCAGTTGAAAGAATGGGGTCGTTGGTCAGACTACCTGTCACCACATGCTTACTCCTGCGCTTCCATGGAATATTTTGCCTGCCGTAATGCTTGCTCGGTATTTGATTTAACACCAATGACCAAGTACCACATCAGCGGCAAAGATGCCCTGGCCTACTTGAATCGCCTGGTGACGCGCGATGTCAGCAAAATAAAGCCTGGTCGAGTCGGTTATTGTGTATGGTGCACCGATGAAGGCCGGGTCATCGACGATGGGACCATCTTCCATCTAAGTGAAAACGAGTATCGAATGTGTTCGCAGGAACGTCATCTGGATTGGCTACTGACCAACACCATCGGCTTTGACGTCTCATTAACAGAGGAGACCCACGAAGTTGCTGCGCTCGCACTACAAGGTCCGACCAGTTGTGCAACACTCAAGCAAATGGGGCTGGAAGGTGTCGAAAACTTAAAACCATTCGGTATCAGGTATTTCTCTTTTGAGAATACACAGCTAATGGTATCTCGAACCGGTTTTACCGGTGATCTGGGTTATGAATTATGGATAGACCCGGATCATGCTGAAGTATTGTGGGATCGGTTGTTTGAAGCGGGCCATTTGCATGGCATTCAAGCCATGGGTGACGAAGCGCTGGCTATGCTCCGGGTTGAAGCCGGCTTTATCCAGGCAGGTCATGATTTCATGCCCGCCCACCAGACCGTCCGTGTCAGTCACACACGCTCACCGTATGAGCTTGGACTCGGCTGGCTGGTTGACTTCAAAAAACCAAACTTCAATGGTCGTAAAGCCTTGCTGGCAGAAAAAGAACATGGCCACCGCTACAACCTGGTCAAGCTGGATATTGAAGGCAACAAATCTGCCTGCGATTCATACGTGTTTACAAAAAACAAAAAGCTGGTTGGCACGGTGACATCAGCGACCTGGTCACCTTCAGCCAAGGCGAGTATCGCGCTGGCGACACTGGAAGCGCCATTTGGCCGCCCTGGCGAAGAATTACTGGTAGAGATCTATTATCAGAAAGAGTTGAAATGGAGCCGGGTGATGGCCAGGGCTGTGGTTGTCTCAGGCGTGTTTTTTGATCCGCCACGTAGACGTCAAACCCCTGCAGCTGATTACTGATCGCATTAACTGCGTAAATCAGTCGCACAACACTGGCGTTTTGGATGCCCTGCCCGGAAGCTCTTCCACCATTGCAGGCAACAGGTAGCCTGGCAGCCGGTTACGCAATTGTTTGTATATTCTGCACGATTCTTCCGCTGTCAGATCAAAGTGTGCCGCACCCTGTACTTTATCCAAACGATGCAGATAATAAGGAATGATATGACTTTCAAATAGTTTGTTTGACAGTTCAGCCAGTGTTTGCGGACTATCATTGACTCGTTTGAGTAATACAGACTGATTAAAAAGCCTGTAACCCTGTTGAGACAACAAGTGAAATGCTGTCTGGTTTGGCTCTGATATTTCTTTGGGATGATTGATATGTGTGACAAATACAACCCGCCCCCTGAACTGGTGCAAAGTGTTAATCAGGCCCTGGGTAACCCGTTCTGGCAAGACTGATAATACGCGGCTGTGAATGCGTAGTGAGCGGATATGAGGGACTTGATTAAGGCTGGTGACCAGGTTTGCCAGTTTTTGATCACTTAGCATCAGCGGGTCACCGCCAGAAAGAATCACTTCATTAACTTCCGTATGCCGCGACAAATACTTCACCACCTCACTATTAACACAATAATCAGTGTTGCTTTCGCTGTAAGGATAGTGACGTCGAAAGCAATAGCGACAATGAATAGCGCAAGCACCAGTCAAGGTTAACAGTACGCGGCCGTGATATTTATGGATCAAACCCGGCAGCGGCATGGACAACCGATCACCAACGGCATCCTCACTGTATCCATCCACCATCTGAAGCTCATATGCATCCGGTAACACCTGAAGCAACAATGGGTCCAGGGCATTACCCTTTTCTATCAGCGAAGCAAAATACCTTGTCACCCTGAAGGTGAACTCCTGATTAGCTTGAATCTCAGTGCGCAAACCGTCGATTTCACAAAATTCAAGCAGAGCATCAAGGTCACGAAAGGACTCGGAAACAACGGATTTCCAGTCTCGATTTTGAGGTGAAAACACAGCCACAGATGACATAGGGATTTCAGACATAAACAAAAAATATTATGGCATTTATAACTATCACAAACCGCAGCAGGCTGTCGTGTTTATACTTGCGCAGCCTGACGACAGGTCACAGCAAAAGGTGCGCCCTGCTCGTGAGTCATTTTTTCATCGCCTGCTTGCGTGATCGAGCCAGGCGTTTATCCGCATCCTCGTTGTAGGCCTTTGCGGCTGCCAGCAACACATCCGGATGCAAACGTATTTTGTAATCCGGGTTGATGTAGGCGAAATTAATGATCCCATCCGTGCCGATGATATATGTCGCGGGCGCTGGAAGAACGTGGTGGTTTTCACCTGAAGCTTTTTCCAAATCAATATTGAAGCTCAAATAGCGCTTGTTCATCTCATCGTCAATATGAAAAGCCAATCCAAAAGCCCGTGTCGCGTCCAGAGAAGAATCTGAATAAACTGTATAACCATTATTGGGATCGTCCAGACTTTCCAATAACAATTCGGGTTTATCGATGCTGATAAACCAGATATTGAATCCCATTTCCTTAAGTTGCTGCTCCGCCAGTCGCAGTTCTGCTAAATGCAGATTACAGTAGGGGCACCATCCACCACGAAAAAACGTTAATACGACGGGCTTATCCTGGGCTTGTGCAACAAACTTAAACACTTGATTATCAACATCCCTCACGGTGAAATCCGGTGCCTTCATGCCGGCAAGAAGCGGCTGTACCAAGTCGGCACTGGCATGGATGTCTTCACGGCTTTCCCCGGCCATTACCACAACCGAAAACACCATCAAGAAAACGGTCAGTAGTCTGCGAGTGAATTTGTTCATTGTTTATCCCTGTTATCTGATCGGTCAATAAGACCGCGCATATTACCATGCCATTGCAAAACCTGAAGAAACCGCTACCCAGGTATGAATTCAGCAATACTCGGCTATCAGCGAACGTAATGAACCAACCCTCTTAACACTGACTTATTGCCTACTTACTTTTGGCCCATGTATTAAGCGCTGGTCCGTGTTCTTATATGTACGTCTCTGAAGAACTGGTCATTCAACAGTGAATTGAAAAATAAAAGTAACTATTAACAAGAACAACTCGTCTTACAGAATATAATTATTGCTACAGAGGGCTGGTGTTTTTATAGGCATGCATGTGTCGATACAAAAACATCCGCCTATTTTTATGTGCGTCATTGGAAATAGTTGTTATCACGATCTGAAACACACTAGAGAGGTTTACCGTGAAAAAGTTTCTGAAAGTTATCACCCCGGTTCTGGTAATTGCAGTGAGTATTGGCGTTGTGCAGGCTCTTAGTGCTGCAAAACCCACACCGGAAAAAAAGGAAGAATCACAACGGTTGGTTTCGCTTTATGTTGATGAAGTGAGGTCGGACGAGGTGACGATTTCGGTTCAAACTCAGGGAGAAGTCCGAGCTAAAACTGAGATTGACCTGATACCTCAGGTTTCTGGTCGCATAGTAGCAGTTTCAGCATCCTTCGCAGAAGGTGGCGAGTTTGGCCCAGGGGAGACTCTGATCAAGATCGATGACACCAATTACAAACTTGCCGTGATTCGGGCACGAGCCCGTGTAGCAACAGCACAGGTGGCCGTTCAACGCGAACTCGCAAATGCCAAGATTAAAAAAGATCACTGGCTTGACAAGCGCAACGATGGTGAGCCTACTGCATATGCACTCAACAAACCGCAGGTCATGGAAGCGGAAGCAGCATTGCTCGCGGCTGAAGCTGATCTTAAAGAGGCTGAATTAAACGTAGCCCACACCGAGATCAACTTACCATTCCTGGGTCGAGTACGAGAAAAAAGTGTTGGTATTGGTCAGTATGTCAGCGCAGGCACGCACCTTGGTCGCGTATTTTCTACCGATACTGTTGAAATCCGCTTGCCATTGACCGATGCACAACTGGCGGAGCTGAACCTACCGATGGGCTTTATGGCGGACGCGTTCAACGCACCCGTGGTGCAGTTCAGTGCCCATGTTGGAAACCATGAACATACCTGGAGCGGGCGCATTGTTCGCACCCATGCATCGGTTGATCAACAAACACGTCTTATATATGCCATCGCTGAAGTCGAAGATCCTTACGGTCTGGGTGCTGATAACGGTACACCCATCGCAGTGGGCATGTTTGTCCATGCGGATATAGCCGGTGTCAACAGCCAAACAGCATTGGTGCTGCCTCGTCTGGCCTTACGTAGTGCCAATAAAGTCTATGTGATCAATGATGAAAATCGTCTTGAAATTCGTACCGTTGAAGTCATTTCAACTTCGGAAGACTCTGTTTTGGTCAGTGCCGGCCTCGAAGTTGGCGACAAGGTCGTGACCTCCACGATTCCAGCAGCTGTTGATGGCATGGAAGTCCGCGCGATTACACGAGAACAACAAAGCTAAATAACACCCAAGAGGGAGCTAGTGCTCCTTCTTTGTAATAACTATCGGTTCAGTTATTTCAAAATAGGAGTACTAAACATGAATGGTCTTATTGCCTGGTGGGCACGTAATTCTGTAGCCGCCAATCTGGTCATGGTCGGTATATTTGTTGCCGGTTTCATTGGTTTTTCACAAATGGAACGTGAGATGGATCCGCAGGTCCGCTTCCCTGGTCTGCAAATCATCATTTCATGGCCAGGCGCTGCCCCACAGGAAGTTGAAGAACAGATCGTTGCCCGCATTGAAGAGTCTGTGAGCGATCTGGACGCCATTGAGTGGGTCCGCTCCTTTGCAAGTGAAGGTCGCGGTGAGGTTTACATCCTTGCGGAACAACAGGTTGATTTCACACAGTTTATGAATGATGTGAAAATCCGCCTCGATTCGATTTCTTCTTTCCCAGGCGATATTGAGCCACCACAGGTCCAGCAATGGGTCAATCGTCAGGAGTTTATGCGGGTTGCAGTACATGGCGATCTCGGCGAACGCGAGCTCAAACGCCTGGCAGAAACACTTCGGCGTGAGGCTGCACAATTAGAAGCGGTTACCGTTGTTCAGTTGTTTGGAATACGCCAGGAAGAAGTTTCCATTGAGATCAGTGAAGAGGCTTTGAGACGCTACAATCTGAGCTTCTCAGAGGTTGCAACCGCTATCCGCAATACGTCTATCAACCAGTCCGCCGGCCAGGTACGTACCGAAGTAGGAACCTACCAGCTAAAAGTCCGTAGCCAGGCAGATACGGAACCTGAGTTCAACAATATCATCATCCGTGAGACCGCGGATGGCGGCATCATTCGTGTGGGCGATGTCGCCACCGTCGTGGATGGTTTTGAAGACAACCCGATATTGGCAACCCTTAACGGCGAACCCGCCGTACTCATACAAATCATGTCGACCGAAGTCATGGACATCGTTACAGCCTCGGACTCTGTCCGTGAATGGATCAAAAACCGACAGGAAAGCCTGCCAGAGGGTGTCAGCCTGACGCTGTGGACCGATCAGGCGGAGGATTTTAAAGGTCGAATGAAGACCATAGGCAGTTCTGCGGCCATGGGCCTGGCCTTGGTCATGCTGGTATTGCTGTTGACCCTTAGGCCCATTGTTGCTTTTTGGGTAGCCGTTGGTATTGCGACTGCCTACGCCGGTGCGTTTGTTTTGCTGGGACCAGTGGGTGTCTCATTAAATATGCTATCCACCTTCGCTTTCCTGCTGGTGCTGGGTATCGTTGTTGATGATGCAATCGTGGTTGGAGAGGGCATACACAGTGAAGCTCACCGCATTGGTGGTGGTGTCAATGCATCAATTGCCGGCGCCCAGCTGGTGGCCAAGCCCGTCGTCTTTGGTGTACTCACTACAATAATGGCGTTCCTTCCATGGATTTTTGTGAGTGGCTCAACCTCCGAATTCACACGACACATTACTTGGGTCGTAATCCTCGCGCTGGGTTTTTCACTGGTTGAATCACTGCTGATACTGCCATCGCATCTTGCAAACATGAAGCCCCGGCAAAATCTGCATGGCTTTGGGAAATTTCAAAAACGAATTGCCGATAGTATTATTCACTTTGCACACAATCATTACCGCAGGATTGGAGGTTGGTCACTAAATCATCGCTACCTGACCACCAGTATTTTTATCGCTGTGCTTGTCATTGGCTTTGGACTATTCGCCACAGGCTGGGTCAAGAAGAGCTTCATGCCAGATATCGAATCGGACGAAATCATCGTCAACGTGGTAATGCCTGAAGGTGCTCCTTACAGTCGTGCCCTGGAAATTCTGGCCCAGTTGCAGGCCGCCGAGCTGGCACTGGAAGAAGAGGT
The DNA here is from genome assembly GCA_021772935.1 of Gammaproteobacteria bacterium. Taxonomy (GTDB): domain Bacteria; phylum Pseudomonadota; class Gammaproteobacteria; order Xanthomonadales; family SZUA-36; genus SZUA-36. The sequence goes on along the minus strand of JAJFLA010000008.1, from coordinate 62,786 downwards.
TAACCAACGTACCGATGGCGAAGGTGTGCTGATAGAAAACTGGTATACCCGCTCACGTCGCGACAGCGTATTGGCCATCGTCAAACTGGCACCTCCGGAAGTCCGCGATATGACCGCTAAGGACGCTTCTGTCAGATTACGCGAACTGATGGGAGACGTACCCGATGCTCGGGAGGTTTCCGTTCAATACACACAGGGCAATAATGATCCCGGTTTTGAGCTGTCTATCAGGCACCCGGACCTCGACGTATTACGTGCCGCGACCGCAGACATTGAAACCCAGCTGCGAACCTACGAAACCATATACGATGTTCGTAATAACCTGGAAGGCGCGTCAGAAGAAATCCGCTTGACCATGAAACCCGGTACGGCCAAGTTGGGGCTGACACTGGCTGATGTTAACCGCCAGGTGCGCCAAGCCTATTTCGGTGAAGAGGTTCAACGCCTGCCACGCGATGGTCAGGATGTGCGGGTGAAAGTACGCTACCCACTGGAATCCAGACAATCGATTGAAAGTCTGAAGAATTTCCGCGTCCGCACCAACGATGGGCGTGAATTACCACTGCTAGCCGTTGCTGATCTTGAATACGCCCCCGGCATCACGCGTATCGCACGCTGGAACGGCAACAGGGCGGCACGTGTCAGTGCCGATCTGAAAGAAGAAGTACGTGACGATATTATGAAAGACCTGGATGAAAACTTTTTTCCGGAATGGGAAAAACGTTATCCCGGTATCATCCGTGGTGCCGTTGGCCAGGCTGAAGGTGAGCAACGCTTTATTAAAGAAGTGATGGGCCTGTACCTGATGGCATTTTTCGCCATGTACACCATGCTGGCGGTGGCATTTAGAAGTTACTGGCAGCCGATATTGATTCTCATCGCTATGCCTTACGCCTTTGTCGGAGCCATTGTCGGTCACAGTGTGCTGGGCCTGACCATGGCCATTTTCAGCTACTTTGGTATTGCTGCGGCAGCGGGTGTTGTTGTCAACGACAACCTCGTATTAATGGATTACTGCAACAAGCTTATCGACAAGGGAATGGATGCCAGGGAAGCTATCATTGAAGCGGGTGTAGTGCGCTTCAGACCTATCCTGCTGACGTCTGTCACAACCATAGTCGGACTCATGCCGATGATGCTGGAACGCTCAATACAAGCAGCGTTTCTGCAGCCTGTGGTAGTAGCACTGGCATTCGGTGTATTTTTTGCCTTCTTTGTGACTTTGTTAATGGTGCCTTCGCTGTATGGCATTGGCCTGGACATCGGTGATTTTTCCCGCGGACTTAAAAAACGTATCCGCAGCAAGCTGCCGGGGGGCACACAAAAGAAGGCGGAGACAACTGTATTGTAAGCGGGATACCGTCACTTAAATGATTCAGTGGTCTCGATAAAAACCTCCACACGACGGTTCAAAGCTCGCCCTTCAGGATAATCACCTCCATCCTGGCTTAGGTTTGGAGCAACAGGTTTAGTTTCTCCCCAACCTGTTGTTTCAAACCTCAACCCAGGACCCAGGTCACCCTGATCAAGCAGCCACTTTTTGACTGAATTTGCACGACGCTCAGACAAGGCCTGGTTATACCCATGACTACCCTTGGCATCTGTATGGCCTTCGATACGCACACTACCACTGGCTTTTTCCCGCACAATCAGCGCCAAGCCCTCCAGCTCGGTTTCGGCTTCCGATCTGAGATCGTGCTGGTCAAAGTCAAACAACACATCGGCAGCAAGAGATACCCGAATCTCCTGCTCCAGAACCTGCGCACCCAGATCAACCATGGCGCTCTCAAGATTCTCGATATTAGCCTGAAGAGCCAGCCCTTTGGATTCGACTGTATTTGCCATTGCAGGCACATCCCTGACATCGGTCACTATCACTAAAGGTGGCGGTACAGAAGAAAGGGCATTTAACGCCGCAGCGTGAGTTTCGGCTTTGTCGACCGAATCGAGCTCCCAGCCAAATAGAGACGTCGAAACAACTATCAACATGCAGAGCAAGACCCTGATGGCCCAGCGGCGATTACTCATTGCTCTAAAGCAATTTTTTCAAATGGTAAAGCATCTGGCAAAACGATGTTGATTTCTGTACTGCTTGTTGGTGGAGCCGGGAATTTAAACCACACCAATTTTTTTCCACCGGCTGGAATTGGTACAGGTCTCGCACTCATCCCGGTTTCAATTGCAATACTGCCTCTTGCAACGGGTGCTGCAATCCAATCGCCCTGCGAGTCAGCAAGGACATGATATTTTTTGCCTTCGGATTTATCCAGATAATAGACATCGGATACGCTGTACTTGATACCTGCTTCTTCACTCCCATTATTACGGTAAGCGAACACGGTAGTGAGCACACTATCGTCTATAGCCACCCTGATCAGATCAACTTCAAGGTCGCCTTCCATACTCATCTGAGTCTGTAGCGGGTCTGCTGAAAATGCCAGGGATGCGGCTAAAACAAGGGTTAACAAAGCAGGACGTAATACTCGAATAATGCTGGTATTCATAACTTCTCTCCTGAATCTACACGGCGTCAGTTATATAGCTCCTTTTTGTCAAGAGACACTCTGTTATTTTGAGCTGGAACAAGGGCCTCTGATACGAGCATGTCAAACACTATCAAACAGGTCAAGTAGATCCGTTTGATGGCAGAGCTCGCTTAAGGAAGCCCATTGCTTGCAGACCAGACCTTCTGGGTGAACTGGTCGAACAAAATCATCTGGAGCGGTAAGGCTACCAGATCGCTTCCAGCCGCCCTTCCCTGACTCGACAGTCAAACTGCCTCAGCGGGCGTGTACCCTTGGCTACACACTCGCCGGTAGAGACATCGAAGCTCCAATGGTGTTTTGGACAGGTGAGTTGCCGGCCTGACAATGCCAGCTGTGGAATGTCTGTTACCTGATGCGGACAACGACTATCGTACACATTGCAGTTCTCACCGGAACGGTAGATAAAGATGTTTCTTCCATCACAGTCATCCACATAGCTTACATCACCGTCTTTGACGTCATTCCAGTCGATCAGATCGTGCCAGCAAGGCTCGGCATCGAGGAATTCAGTACGAAACTCGGGAATATCCATATCGAGCAGTATGTCAATAGCCCAAATAATCTTGGCAAGACCCAGGGTCGGGAAGGCCATGAGGATGGCATCCAGGATTTCATGAGGACTCGCACCATCACGGATAGCTCTGGGTAGATATTGCCGCAAACCACGCTCCGTTTGGCTGTGTATCTTGGTGATAACGGATATTAATGAACGGGTCTTGGGATCGAGGTGTTTACCTGTATCCTTCAAAAAAGTGAAATAGGCCTTCATAGCCTCCGGACGGGCTTTGATCAGGTAGCTTAACGCATCACTCATTGTTGATTTGCTCCCGTATTATGAGTTCCTGCCACGGATTGTCAGCACCGTAGCGAGGGTTAATCCTTGCCCACAATTGTGTGGCTACGACCATATTGTTAACTAACATGATTATCTACGACTTGTCGGCAAACCAGGATAGTTTGTCACGCAGCGTTACCACACTACCGACAATAACCAGTGCCGGACTCTTGACCCCGGCATCCAGAGTTTTATCCGGAAGTGACTCCAGGGTTCCGGTGATAACGCGCTGCCCTGCGCGGGTTCCGTTCTCGATGATGGCTGCTGGTGTGGCTGGATTTGCCCCATTGGCAATGAAACCATCGGTGATCGCTTCCAAAGAAGATAGCCCCATATATATTACGACCGTCTGACGTGGCTGGATCAGGCTCTTCCAGTTCAAGTTCAGTTTGCCATCTTTTTCGTGCCCGGTTACAAACACACAAGCCTGTGCATGATCGCGGTGGGTTAACGGTATTCCCGCATAAGACGCACAACCAACAGCTGCGGTCACGCCTGGAATAACCTGAAATGCGATGTCGTTCTCCGATAAAGCTTCAATTTCTTCCCCGCCACGCCCAAAGACAAATGGGTCACCGCCTTTCAGTCGCAACACCCGCTTCCCATCTTGTGCCAGTCGGATCAACATATGACCAATCTCTTCCTGTGACACGGCATGGTTATTCTTGAGTTTTCCAACATAGATACGCTCAGCATCCCTGCGAACAAGATTGAGTATCCCTTCACCGATAAGCCGGTCATATAACACCACGTCGGCTTGTTGCATCAGGCGGAGCGCACGGAACGTTAACAAATCCGGATCGCCGGGGCCTGTGCCGACCAGGTAGACCTCACCAACCGGCGGCTTGTCACCGGCAACTGCTGCTGCCTGGAGCTGGCTGTCTATTAGCAATTCGGCCTGTTCAAGCTGGCTGGAAAAAAGGTGTTCGGCTACAGGTCCGGAAACCACCGCTTCCCAAAATCGCCGCCGCCGCGTCAAATTCGGAATGAGTGCTTTTATTTTGTCACGATAACTCCCGGCGAATTCAGCCAGCCTGCCGTATGCTGCCGGGATGGTTGTTTCGAAGCGAGCCTTCAGCATCCTGACCAACAAAGGAGAGGTTCCACCACTTGATATTGCGATCAATAACGGGGTGCGATCAACAACTGCTGGCATGATGAAGTCACAGCTTTCAGTCTTGTCGCTAACATTGACCATTACGCCCGCGGCCTCGGCCAATTCGCACAATACCTGGTTAATCGAGTCATCCTGCGAACAACCAAAAGCGATGATACAAGCTGCAAGGTCCTTTGCGCTCAGACTACCGGTCTTGTGACTGAAGTCATAGCTTTCCGCCAGCCTGGATAGCTCTTCACCAAGTTCCGGTGCAACAATGGTCAGGTCGGAGCCAGCGCGTAACAAGAGATCGGCTTTACGTGCAGCTATTACGCCGCTGCCAACAACCAGGGTTCGCTTTCCATTTACATCGAGGAAGATGGGCAGATGATCCATTTCTTAATCCTTTGTTGTCATCAGTTTTTCACCCTGCAGCAGACACTTTATCTGCCCATGAGCACATGGTTGCGCCCCAATGCCTGGCTGTATTTTCGTCAATATCCAGTATTGTAAAGCGGTTGCCCTCACGAATGCGTAATCGCAGCATACACATGCCACTCTCGTGCTCAACAGCCTCCAGCTTGATTTTACGCCCGTAAGGGGCTTCGAATTCATCCAGTACCACAATGATTTCTTCGCTCATGAGCCTCCCTCACTAAATGCTGTTTCAAGACGCCACTGCCAGTTGCGTGGTGTATCCCTATAGTCGGGCTTGACGTCAAAATTCAGATAAAGCATATGATCGGAAGTCATCCCGCGAACCGCATTGAGTAACTCTGGAAATGAATTGATTTCAGGGTGCTGAATAATGATATCGCTGATCTTAACTTCTATGGCCTTCATCGTTATAGTCCTCAGCCGGAGCTGTTGCAATGTGCAGTTTAGCTTGTCTCAGGGCCTGTTAACACTTGCCCTGATAAGATCAAAAAAGCGAGCTCGGTACAACAGGCGTTGATGTCCCGGCCCATCCTCAAAAGCGGTCCGATTATGCAAGACATTGTTGGAAATCAGACCCTCACCCGGTTGCAGACGGAAAAGGAAAGCAGGACCATTATCGTCGTCAAGGATTTCTGACAAAAAACTCCGAGCGGCCCTGGTCAAGTCATCATCACGCCATTGTATGTTCTTCTTGCGAGCGCTGTAACGCATGTGTATTCGACCATCAGTATGATACGAGAACACCGGCCCAGAAACCTCAGGTCGAATTTCACCTTCGACACCAATGTTAGCCGGGATCGTCATACATTCGGGATGCTCAAATGCGGTGATAAAACGAGGATCCTCATCACGTAAACAAATGTAAGCTATCTCCGGGTCAAGCAAAGCATTCTGACCGCCAGTGACAGCATCGTGAGCACAATGCAACACCACCGCCTTGATCTGTCTTGTCTTTTCGTTGTAGTAACCGTCAGTATGCCAACTCAGACCACGACTCGAGTACGGCACATACCCCGTGCGGGCGCCTTCCGATGCCACCATCAATTCTGAAACACCATCGGCGTTCGCACACAGGTGATGGTCGATGGTCACCAATCCAAAGTTTGCAGCAAATGTGCGGATTGCCGCCCGATCAACAAAATCATCTCGACAGCTGTAAATGGCCATGTTGGAACGTTTGCAAACCACCATGATTGCTGCTTTTTCCGTGTCACTCAAATTGACCAGACCACCAATTTCCACGCGCAGCTCTTCCACACTTTGCGGGTAGGACTGGAGCTTGGATTTCTTCCATGCCTGATAACTGATTTGGTCCACTAAACATCCACCACTTTGAGTTGAGATTCCCATAGTAAAAGTATCCTGCTGGAATTAAGCTTGAATTTCTTATATCATGAAATTCTAATATAGCCAAACATTCGAAGTTTACCGGCCAAAACTTCATAGGATTTACTGGCCTGTTTAACAGGCCCTTTTTGCTTCCGCGGCTATACTTAACTATGCCCTGTTATCAACAATGCTGTTGATAAAACTAGCAGTTAACGTATTTGATTCAACAGACTTAGTGGAACCACCATGACAAAAAAAGCACATCCCACCCCGTTACTGGATGAATTGAAAGGCGGTCCGTGGCCGAGTTTTGTCGAAGGACTTGAGCGACTTGCAAACGACGGCGACAAGCCAAGTGCAAATATGATGAAAGATTTGCTGGGTCAGCTAGAGCACTCCTACGAAACCCGCACCGGTTACTGGAAAGGTGGAACCGTCAGTGTTTTTGGTTATGGAGGCGGCGTCATTCCGCGCTTCTCTGAAGTAGCAGAGGACTATCCCGACTCATCAGAATTCCACACCTTGCGTGTACAGCCACCGGCGGGCCTGCATTATTCAACCAAATTATTACGCGATATGTGCAATATCTGGGAACAGCACGGTTCAGGTCTGATTGCTTTGCATGGTCAGTCCGGAGATATCATGTTTCAGGGCTGCACCACGGAAAATGTACAAAAAGCTTTCGACGACTTGAATAAAATTGGCCTGGATATGGGCGGCGCAGGACCCGCTCTGAGAACATCCATGAGCTGTGTTGGCCATGCCCGTTGTGAACAGTCCTGTTATGACGAAGTGCGCGCACATCGCATGATCATCAACGGCCTGCTCGACGAAATGCACCGGCCGGCTCTGCCCTACAAATTCAAATTCAAGTTCTCCGGCTGTCCAAATGACTGCGTAAACTCTATCCACCGTTCTGATTTTGCAGTCATCGGTACATGGCGTGATGATATCCAGGTCGATCAGGAGAAGGTCAAAGAACACGTAGCCCGAGTGGGCCGCAAACAGATGATTGATTCGGTGATTACCAACTGCCCGACGCGCGCGCTCAGCCTGAACGACGACGATACGCTGGACATCGACAATAGCAGTTGTGTGCGCTGCATGCATTGCATCAACGTCATGACCAAAGCACTGTCGCCCGGTAAGGATCGTGGCGTAACCATCTTGATGGGCGGTAAGCGCTCTCTGAAAATCGGTGATCAGATGGGCTCGGTCATTGTTCCCTTCATGCGGCTTGAGACAGACGAAGATTTCGAGCAATTGAACGAACTGGCAGAAACGGTCGTAGACTTCTTTGCAGAAAATGCGCTTGAACACGAACGTGTCGGCGAGACCATTGACCGCATTGGTCTGGCCAATTTCCTTGAAGGTGTCGGCGTCAATGTCGATCCCAACATGGTCAACCACCCACGCACCAGTTCTTATGTTCGGACCGACGACTGGGATGAGGAAGCTGAAAAGTGGTTTGAGCGGAAGAATGCCAAAGCCACACAGTCTGCCGGGGAATAGGGACAAAACACCAACATGCAATACAAGCAAAGCACAGTAATTATCAGGAGCAAGCGATGACAAACGCGGCACTGCCTCGCAGAGCGGATGAACATGGAGTTCCGGACCCTTTTCCGTATATGCATCCCTTGCTGAAACAAAACTACGGGAATTGGGATTGGCATGATCGGCCACGCCCCGGCGTTTTACATCACGTCGCCAAGAGCGGTGACGAAGTATGGACGGTACGGGCCGGCACACAACGCCAGATGGATGTTTTTACGATCCGCAAATTATGTGAACTTGCGGACAAGTTTGCCGATGGTCATATTCGCTTTACAACCCGTAGCAACGCCGAGTTCATGGTCACTTCAGAGGACAAGACCGGTCCGCTGATCGAAAGCCTGAACGAAGCGGGGTTTCCTGTCGGGGGAACAGGTAATTCCTTGTCAATGATTTCCCATACCCAGGGTTGGCTGCATTGCGATATTCCAGGTACTGATGCATCCGGCGTCGTCAAGGCGTTGATGGATGAGTTGCACCACGAGTTCACCCACGAAGAAATGCCAAATCGCGTACGTATGACCACATCATGTTGTCAGATCAATTGTGGTGGTCAGGGCGATATTGCAATCAATGTGCAATACACAAAACCACCCAAAATCAACCACGACCTTGTCGCCAATGTCTGCGAGCGCCCAGCAGTTGTGGCGCGCTGCCCGGTGGCTGCGATCCGCCCGGCTATGGTCAATGGCAAACCCTCACTTGAAATTGACGAAAAAAAATGCATGTGTTGCGGCGCATGTTATCCACCCTGTCCACCAATGCAGATCAATGGACCAGAATCAACCAAGTTGGCGATCTGGGTGGGTGGTAAACACTCTAATGCACGTTCAAAACCGACCTTTCATAAGCTGGTGGCCGCCAACCTGCCAAACAATCCACCGCGTTGGCCGGAAGTCGCAGCGATCGTAAAAACGATCCTTTACGCCTACAAGGACGATGCCCGAGCCTGGGAGCGAATGGGTGAGTGGATTGATCGTATTGGATGGCCGCGTTTCTTCGAGATGACCGGTCTGGCCTTTACCAAGCACCAGATTGATGACTGGCGCGGCGGCCGTAGTAGCCTGAACGCGTCAACGCACTTACATTTCTGATGAAGTAACTATATGAAACTTGGAATCCTGATTAAACAAGGCCCATTCACCCACCAGGCCTCTGATACCGCCTATCTTTTTACCGTGGCCGCGCTTGCCAAGGGACACGAAATCTACCGTGTGTTTTTCTACAACGATGGTGTATACAATTCAAACAAGCTATCAGAACCACAAACAGATGATCGCGATCTGGTTTCCCTATGGTCAAAGCTTGCCGCAGATCACAACATCGATCTGGTGGTTTGCGTAGCCGCAGCACTGCGCCGTGGCATCAAGGACGAAATCTTAGCAGAAGGATTTCGTATTTCCGGGCTGGGTCAACTGGTAGAAGCCGGCATTCAGGCTGATCGCACGATAGTTTTCGGCGACTGAAGGAGCAATAGCAAAAGTGGAAGAATGGGAAGAAGAAGGCCCCGAGATAGTCAAGAAATTCTTGTACGTCAATCGCAGGGCTCCATACGGCACAATATATGCGCTGGAATGTCTTGAGGTCGCCCTGATTACAGCCGCATTTGATCAGGAAGAGAGCCTGATCTTTATGGATGATGGTGTATTTCAGCTTAAGAAAAACCAGGATAGCTCAGATATCGGAATGAAAAACTTTTCAAAAACCTACCGTGCCCTCGATGATTACGACGTCGAGAGAATCTATGTTGAAAAAGAATCTCTCGAAGCGCGCGGCCTGACAGCCGATGATCTCATCATCCCGGTTGAGGTGTTGTCTAGCGAAGAGTTGCGTGAAATTATCGACAAGCAAGACGTGGTGATCAGCTCATGAGCCACATATTACATCTGGTGAATAAGTCTCCGACCGAAAGAAACGGGTTTGATACATGTCTTCGTATGGCGAAACCAGGGGATTCAGTTCTGATGATAGAAGATGGGGTATATGCGGCACTGGCCAACGCTGACTTCGCGAAAACAATTATTGGCAGTATGAATGATTTATCTTTTTATGCTTTGGGTCCCGACATCACTGCGCGGGGTCTTAACGATGTTCCTTTGATCGAAGACGTTCACGTTGTCGATTACGAAGGGTTTGTGGATTTGGTGACTGAAACTGATGTCACACAATCCTGGTTATAGTTTTTATTAATTAAGAGGTAAGCCATGGCTTATGAATGTAATGGTACAACTGTCGAAGCCGACGAAGAAGGCTATCTCACTGATATCAGCCTGTGGAATCCCGAGTTGGCAGCTCTGATTGCTGTAGGCGAGAATATTGAGATGGGCGATGATCACTGGGAAGTTGTGAATTTTTTGCGCGATTATTACGAGGAGTATCAGATTGCCCCTGCAGTCCGGGTCCTGACCAAAGTGATCAAGAAAACCTTGGGGGCCGATAAAGGTAACAGCAAATATCTCTACGAATTATTCCCGTATGGCCCGGCCAAACAAGCCTGCAAAATTGCCGGTTTACCAAAACCAACGGGTTGTATTTAAGTAAGCTTGCGGGTTCGCACAGAGCTTCGGACCCACTAACAAGGAGCACCGGTGCTTAGCACGATCTTTGCTGTATTATTCTACTTGGCGACGGCAGTTTTTGTCGTTGGTCTGGTGTATAGAATCCAGCTCTACGCGCGCACTCCCGCACCCTTAAAGATCCCCACTACACCCGCTCCTGTTACAACATCGGGCGTGGTGGTGCGGATGTTTAAAGAAGTGGTTTTCTTCGAAAGCCTGTTCAAGGCCAATAAGTGGACCTGGCTTTTTGGCTGGGTGTTCCACGTAGCCTTGTTATTGGTTATTTTGCGGCATCTAAGGTATTTCACCGAACCCGTCTGGTTCTGGGTGACTTTAGTTCAACCCTTCGGGAAATATGCCGGATTTGCAATGCTTGCCGGACTGAGCGCGTTATGGGGACGACGATTTCTGGTTGAGCGTGTCCGCTATATTTCCGGGCCATCCGATCACTTAATGCTAATGCTGCTGATCGGGATTGCTGCAAGCGGTCTGATAATGAAGTTTATGGCGCACACGGACATCGTTTCATTGAAGGCTTTTGCGCTTGGCTTGATCTATTTTGACTGGCAAACTTTACCTGCTGACCCGGTGTTGTTGATCCATTTGGGTCTGGTGCTGGTGTTGATATTCATTTTCCCGGTTTCAAAACTACTGCACGCGCCAGGGGTTTTCTTTAGCCCGGGTCGCAACCAGGTTGACAACCCTCGTGAGAAAAGACACGTGGCGCCCTGGGCAGATGCACTGGATACAAACCAACCTAAAGCTAAAGGCAAATAGCTGATGGCTGATTACGAAACAATTCCAATCAATACACTGTTTGAGATCCCTGCCCTAAACCCTGGGGCAATGAAAAACTCTTCGCCCTTCGTCGCCGCCCCGTTGCACCAGGAAGCACTCGGGTTCCCGGGTGAACTGGTTGACGACTGGCAAGCCAGGGCGATCGAAAAGTTGGGCGAGTTACTCAAGAAATCACGCGCACTACAGGTTTATATGGACAGCTGTGTCAAATGCGGCGCATGCACCGACAAATGCCATTATTTCCTCGGCACGGGTGACCCCAAAAACATGCCGGTCGCGCGTCAGGATCTGCTACGTAAAATTTATCGTCGCTATTTCACTTTTGCAGGCAAGTACTTTCCAAAACTTGTGGGCGCCGAAGATTTGACCAAAGAAGTACTGGACGACTGGTACAGCTATTTCCACCAATGCTCCCAGTGCCGTCGTTGTTCTGTCTATTGCCCCTATGGTATCGATACCGCCGAAATATCCATGGCAGCACGCGAGATCATGGACCACATCGGTAAGGGTCAGAAATACTGCAACGAAATTCTCGGTAAGGTTCACCAGATCGGTAACAACCTGGGTCTGCCCGAAAAAGCGCTGATTCACACACTGGCAGACCTTGAAGAAGACATCGAAGAAGAAACCGGCGTGAAGGTACGGATACCGGTCAACAAAAAGGGTGCGGATATATTGCTGGTAACGCCCAGTGCGGATTTTTTCGCTGAACCGCATGTTGACGGACTAATCGGTTACGCCAAGGTGTTCCACCAGGCGGGTGTCAGTTGGACCCTCAGTTCATATGCCTCAGAGGCTGCAAATTTTGCCATGTTCATCGGCTCATACGAGCAGATGAAGCTGGTCGCGGAGCGCATCAGAAAAGCGGCCGAGGAACTGGGTGTAAAACGCATCATTTTCGGTGAGTGCGGACATGCGTGGCGGGTCGCCTATAGCTTCCTGAACACCCTGGCCGGACCGTTCGATTTCCTCGACTCCGATTACCCGGTGCCACAACATATTTGTGAATTTACCTGGGATTTGATCCAGAAAGGTGAATTAAATCTGGATAAATCTAAAAACGATCACATGACGCTAACCTTTCACGACTCTTGCAACGTTGCACGTGGTTCACGTATGGGTGACAGCCCCGGTGGACAGTTCAAGATTCCTCGAGCGATCATCAAGGCCTGCTGCAACAATTTTGTTGATATGGCCGCCGATACTATTGGTGAAACCACCTTCTGTTGCGGCGGCGGTGGCGGACTTCTGACAGATGATCTGATGGAAATCAGAACCAAGGGGGCGTCACCCCGTATGCAGGCTTTGAAGGACGTCGTTGATGAACATGGTGTTACGCATATGGCAGCGATTTGTGCCATCTGCAAGTCGCAGTTTGCCAAGGTCATGCCGTCTTACGGTTTCGATATGGACAGCGTCGTCAGCGTGCACCAACTGATCTCAAACGCAATTATTCTTGATGGCCAGGTGCAGTGACATGCAAAGGAAGATAGTCCGATGAACGAAAAACTTCTCACCAAACGTCGTTACAAGGACGGCGACCATACACCTCTGGCTTGGCAGGAAGAGATATTCGTCGCCGATACGTCGCACAAATGTCCGACCTATGTTCACCGTACACCCCCTTGCCAGGGTAGCTGTCCTGCGGGTGAAGATATTCGAGGTTGGCTGAATATCGCACGCGGCATTGAAAAGCCCCCCGGAGATATGCCCTGGCAGGAATACGCGTTTAGCCGTGTGGCAGATTCAAATCCTTTCCCGGCTATCATGGGTAGAGTTTGCCCGGCACCGTGTGAAGACGGCTGCAACCGCAACGAAGTCGAGGATCATGTCGGTATCAATTCGGTTGAGCAATTCATCGGTGACTATGCTCTGGAACATAAACTGAAGCTTCACCCGGCAGGGGAAGATACGGGAAAAAAGGTCGCGATCATTGGCAGCGGAGTCGCTGGCTTGACCTGCGCCTATCAACTGCGACGCATGGGGCACGCTTGCACTGTTTTTGAAGCTCACGATGAATTAGGTGGTATGTTGCGCTACGGCATTCCCGGATACCGTGTTCCGCGCGAAGCTCTTGACGGCGAGATCCAGCGCATTCTTGATCTCGGCGTCGAAGTTTGTACCAACACCAAGATCGGGGTCGATATTTCACTCGAAGACCTGCACAAGAAATTTGATGGGGTATTTGTTGGCCTTGGTGCCCAGTCGGGCTCAGCCCTGCCTGTGCCAGGTGGGGATGCACCAAACTGCATTAGCGGCATTTCCTTCCTGGAAGCATTCAATGACGGACGCTTGCAGCATTCCGCCGAACGTGTGCTGGTCATCGGTGGTGGCGATACAGCGATGGATGTTGCCGCTGTTGCGCGGCGCCTGGGGCACATCAAGCACCACCGCGAACATGACAGACCAGAAAACGTTGTTCTTGGGTATGTGGAACACGATGTGGCCACCGTCGCCCACCGCCAGGGCGCCGAAGTGACCATCGTTTACCGGCGTCCTGTGGAAAAAATGCCGGCTACCAAAATGGAAATTGAGCATGTGACCCAGGAAGGCGTGCTAATCCGCGACTCGCTGGCCCCTGTGGAGGTCGTGCTCGGTGACGATGGTCGCGCAACGGCCCTACGTGTGATCGAGGCCGACTGGAGCACCGGCAAGATGGTGGTCAAAGAAGGGTCTGAAATAGACATTGAGTGCGACCTGATCGTTGCGGCGGTCGGCCAGGCTGGCGACCTTGTTGGTCTGGAGAGCCTGGATAACGGCTGGGGGCTGATCGACGCCGATGGGCTCTATCGGGTCAAGGATCACACTAATCTGTTTGTTGGAGGAGACATCGTAAAACCGCACCTTTTGACGACCGCAATTGGCCATGGCTCAATCGCCGCACAAGGCATTGACCGATACATCTCTGGTGCAGACCCGTCACGGCGACCCAAGGTTGATGTGCACCACTTCAGCCTGCTGGAAAAGTTACGCGAAACAGACCATGCACCAAGTGAATATCAACATATACAGACGTCGGGAACAGACAAAGCCAATTTCGCAATTCACAACTACGAAGACCGTTCATTTGCTGAAATCGTGCCGTCAGACCAGCTGTTTCTTGCTCATTTTCCATATGATGCAAGGCATAAGCGCTCGGAAAGCACCATCACAGCCGACTCTGTGTTGGGCTTTTTTGGTGAACGGATAGAGGGCCTTTCAGAGGATGAGGCGCGGGCCGAAGCCGACCGCTGTATGAGTTGTGGTATGTGTTTCGAATGTGATAACTGCGTTATATATTGTCCACAAGACGCAATATTCCGGGTCAAGAAATCAGAATCCACCATGGGCCGCTATGTTGACACCGATTACGCAAAATGTATTGGTTGTCACATTTGTGAAGACGTCTGCCCATCGGGGTATATCCGCATGGGGCTGGGGGAGTAAGCCATGCCAGCAGGAGCCTGTCAGATTTAACATGATCTACTCGGCAAACAGCTCCTGCGTTGCTCTACCTCCTGCATCCTTGCAGTCGTGCAGAAAACCCGAATTTGGCCAGATTCTCCGCTCTTTTGCGTCAAATAGCGGTGCTATTCTCCTTAAAAGACCGAAAAATCTGACTCAAATCGACTTTTACCCCAGGGCACCTTCTCTCGATGCTGCGCATCAATTCACCTCGCCTTCGTTACGATCGGTCAAACCCGACAGGCTCCTGGGCCGCAGTTCCATCATGATGGTGGCGGTTAGCCTGATTCTCCTGCTGTTGGGGACGATAGAAAGCGTGGGCGCGGATAATAGTGTGCCAACACCTGTCATTTCCAGGGGCCAGGGCGACAACTGCGTTGGTGACACTGAGTTTATGCGACGCAATCATATGACCATGCTCAAGCATCAACGCGTTGAGACCATGCGCGAAGGCATCCGCGGCCAGCAATATAGCCTTAAAAAATGCATAGCCTGTCATGCTGTGGAGGGAGCGGATGCAAAGCCGGTGGGCATCGTCAGCCCGAAACACTTTTGCCGCTCGTGTCATGATTATGCGGCAGTGACCATTGACTGCTTCCAATGCCATTCATCGCGACCTGAACAAGGCATCGAGTGAATATGAAAACAAATGGCTTTGATCCTGTCAGACGAAAATTCCTAAGCGCCATCGCTGCTGCTGCCGGCGTGACGTTGGCACCAGGAATCGTTTTGTATGGCATTGCGAAATCACCCCAGGCTAAGGCGCGAGAAGCCGGTATCGCCGCCTCGGACAATATGCGTTGGGGAATGCTGATCGATGTCAATCGCTGCAACAAAGGTTGCGATGAATGCGTGTCTGCCTGTGTTGAAGAAAATGGCTTGCAAGGTCATGGAAGACCCGCCACCGATGTCCAGTGGATCAGAAAAGTCGAAATTCATAATCCCCTTACCGGTGAGAACCGCTCGCTACCGGTAATGTGCCAGCACTGCGCTGATCCGCCCTGTGTTGATGTCTGCCCGACAGGTGCATCATTCAAACGTGCCGATGGCATTGTCCTGGTGGACCGGCACAGGTGTATTGGCTGTCGTTATTGCATGATGGCTTGTCCTTACAAGGCGAGGTCGTTCGTCCACGAGGAAGTTGAAGATCAAAAAAGCCACACACCACGAGGTAAAGGCACTGTGGAAAGTTGTACCCTGTGCGTTCATCGCGTCGATGCAGGCAGGCAGCCTGCCTGTGTTGATGCTTGCGGCAAGAGCGGCGGCGGGGCGATGCTGTTCGGTGATCTGAAAGACCCGGATAGTGAAATATCAAAGCGCGTGGCTCGCTACGCAACGCAACAAATTCGCCCTGATCTTGGATTGGATCCGGGCGTACGCTACCGGAATCTGTGAGAGGGTGATGAAACGGATCGTATTTAGCGAAATCGATGGTCGCAGCGCAGGGTTCAATGGTCTTGCAGCGCTTCTCGGCTTGTTTTTTTTCGCCGGATTGGCCGCCGTGGTTTACACTGAACATGTCGGTCACTACGTTACAGGTGGCAGCAACCAGGTAGTTTGGGGTATTCCGGATGTGTTCGCGATGTTCCTGATCGTTGCGGCATCCGGCGCACTCAACGTGGCGATCATCAGTTCGGTCTTCCGCAAAACACTGTACAAACCACTGGAGCGACTTTCATGCCTGTTGGCAGTTGCGCTGCTGCTGGGCGGTCTAATGATTCTGGTACTCGACCTTGGCCGCTCTGATCGCGTGATTGTTGCTATGCTCAACCGTAATTTCAAATCGATCTTTGCGTGGAATTTATACCTATACACAGGCTTCATTGCGATCGTTGTTACTTATTTATGGCTGCAGATGGAACGCAGGATGAACCGCTTTGTTCCCGTAGCCGGCATGGTCGCATTTCTCTGGCGGCTGGCGCTTACCACCGGCAGTGGCTCCATTTACGGTGTGCTCGTGGCTCGTGAAGCGTATGACTCAGCTATCATGGCGCCGCTGTTTATCGCGATGTCTTTTTCCTTTGGCCTTGCCGTCTACAACCTTGTGCTTCTCGCCGCCTGCAAGGGCAGTGGCCGAGAAATCGGTGACGTGCTGTTGCGGCGTTTGGGTCGTCTTCTGGGAATCTTCGTCGCGGTGGTACTCTATTTCACTGCTGTGCAACACCTGACCAACCTTTATGCGGCCGAACATAGCGGAGTTGAGCGCTTCATCCTGAGAGATGGCGGTGTTTATACACTTCTGTTTTGGGGTGGGCAGGTTTTTGTGGGCGCTTTATTACCATTGGTGCTGGTATTTGGGTCTTCCCGGCAGGGCTTGCAGCTCACTGGACGCACAGTGGCTATCGCTTCAATGCTCGTCATCATGGGTGCTTTTTCCCAGCTCTATGTGCTGGTGATTGGTGGCCAGGCATATCCACTTAACATGTTTCCCGGCATGGAAGTATCCTCCAGTTTCTTCGATGGTGCGATTGCCAGTTATATACCCAGCCTGCCGGAAATTGGTCTGGGCCTTGGTGGTGTGGCGCTAGCAGGCCTGGTTGTCCTGTTCGGCATCAAGCTGCTGCGATTCCTGCCAACCTCGCTGGCCAATGCGGCGATTGATCCACATCACACAACAACTACCAACAGGCCATAGTGGCCCATCTATACATCGCTGCCGCACATAAGTCCTCAGGCAAGACTTGCGTAGCGGTGGGTCTGACCGCCGCCCTGGTAAAACGCGGTTTAAGCGTACAACCCTTTAAGAAAGGACCTGACTATATTGACCCCTTGTGGTTGGCGCAGGCCGCCGGCAGACCCTGTTATAACCTTGATTTCTTCACCCAGACGCGTAAGGAAATCATTTCCACCTTTGCCGCCAATCTGGATGAGGCCCGTATCGGCCTGATAGAAGGTAACAAGGGTTTGTTTGATGGCGTTGACGTCGAAGGTACCGACAGCAATGCCGCTGTTGCGACCCTATTGGCCGCTCCGGTTGTACTGGTGATCGATACCATTGGTATGACCAGGGGTATTGCCCCACTGATTCATGGCTACCTGAGTTTTGACCCAGACGTTAACATTTGCGGTGTGATTCTTAACAAAGTGGGTGGTACACGTCATGAGGCCAAACTAAGGCGAGCACTTGAACGCTATACCGATACCGAAGTACTGGGGGCAATTGGCCGTGATACGCTGCTTGAAATCCCCGAACGACATCTTGGGTTGATACCTGCCAACGAAGCAAGTGGCCCCGCAAAGGCCGATATCATGATCTCACGTCTGACCAATGCCGTGGAAGCTGGCGTTGATCTTGATCGCGTCATCAAAATCGCGAGTGCTGCCAAATTGCCAGCAGGAATGACTGCGGATATTGCTGCGTCCCAATGCAAATCGTCAAAGGCCAGGCCCAGGGTGCGGATCGCCATCGCACGAGACGCTGCTTTTGGCTTCTATTACCCGGATGACCTCGAAGCATTTGCAGACGCAGGTGCTGAACTCATACCATTCGACACACTCAAAGATGCACGCCTTCCAAAAGCAGACGGTTTGTTCATAGGCGGCGGCTTTCCTGAAACACATTTAGATGCGTTATCAAGAAACCGGAGTTTGATCAAAGAAATCCGACAAGCACTGGCGGCAGGCATGCCTGCATACGCTGAGTGTGGCGGCCTGATGTACCTCGCACGCAGTATTCAATGGCAAGCTGAAAGCCGCAACATGGTAGGGGCTGTGTCGGCCGATGTGGTGGTGGGTAAACGCCCCCAGGGCCGCGGTTATATGGTGGTTGAAGAAATGGCTCAACATCCGTGGCCAGCTATATCTGAAGAGCCATCCAGGCCAGTTGAGATCTCTGTTCACGAGTTTCACTATGCCCAGCTGGAAAACCTCAATCAAAACTCGGTTTTCACTCACCGGGTTTTGCGTGGCATGGGTATCAACGGGCGTCATGATGGCCTGCTCGTCAACAATCTACTGGCAGGTTTTGCACACCACCGCAACACAGTGACAAACCCGTGGGTGGAACGATTCGTCACGTTTGTACGGCAAAAGTCAGCTTGAAAACTAATCGCATCTCGCAGCGATAAAATCACATTGATTAGTCCTGAAGGACTTGTAAGATCAAGATTAAACCAAATATCTATTGCCAGGTCTCAATGCGGTATAAATCCCGATTCATTTGAGCGGTTTTGACAAGTATTGAGGTGATAAAAGCCAATGAAACCATTTGCACAAAAAGCAAATGACCCGATAGAAGCCGAGGCGCTTCGTCTGTTACGCTCCTTGATGCATGTTGAGTGCAGTGCTGACCGTAAGTGGAACATCGAAACTTGCCGGGAAATTGCCCCCCTGACCCTGGAAATCAACCAGTTGAAGCAGGAAAAAAATGCCGTCATTTTGACCCATTCCTATGTCGAACCAGAAGTCATCTACGGAGTTGGTGATTTTAAGGGTGATTCTTACTATCTTGCTGACAAGGCAAGGCAGGCAAAGGCAGATGTGATTGTATTTGCTGGTGTTGTATTTATGGCGGAAACCGCCAAAATACTGTCACCCGAAACCCTGGTTGTTGTGCCAGATCGGGATTCCGGCTGCAGCCTTGCAGATTCAATTAATGGCGAAGATGTTCGCAACATGAAAGCCCTGTACCCGGATGCCGCCGTTGTTTGTTACATTAATTGCACTGCAGAGGTTAAAGCTGAATCTGATGTCTGTGTAACTTCGAGCAACGTATATGACATTGTCGCTGGCCTGCCTGAAAGACGTATTCTTTTCGTGCCGGACCGACTGATGGCCGACAACATTCGTAAGGAAATGACCAAGCGCGGCGTCGATAAGGAAATCATCTCATCTGATGGAACTTGCCTCGTTCACGAGGAATTTTCAGCCGAACAAATTGCCGAGGCCCGCAGGACTTTTCCGGGCCTTAAAATTGTCGCCCACCCGGAGTGCACATCGGAGGTGGCCGGCTTGTCTGACTTTCTGGGTAGCACCGGTGAAATGATGAATTACGTCAAATCAACGAATGCGCCTTATTACCTGATGCTGACCGAATGTGGACTGGTCGGGCGGCTCGCGATTGAGGACCCGGAAAAAAACTTCATCGGCGGCTGCCGGCTGTGTCCCTATATGAAAATGAATACCCTGCTTAAAATCCGTGACGCGCTGGCAAACCCACAGCCCGAACAGGTCATCACGTTGAATGAAGAATTACGCCAGCGGGCAGCGCACTGTATCGAAAGGATGTTTGAACTTGCTACCTAAAATAGACACTCTGATTGACCTTGCCCTGGAAGAAGACGCCGCATTTGGCGACGTTACCAGCCAATCCATTTTCTCGGCGGATCACCTCTCTCAAGCACAGATAATGGCGCGTGAAGATATGGTTGTTTGTGGTCTTGAGATCGCACAACGTGTTTTTCAACGTGTCAATCCTTCTATCAAGATCGAGCTTGAAACCACTGATGGCCGCCAGATCAGCCAGGATCGTATTGTCCTGCGCGCGAAAGGCCCAACAGTTGCTCTTTTGATGGCCGAGCGGATCGCTTTGAACTTTTTGCAACGACTTTCAGGCATCGCTTCTTTTTCAAGGCAGTTTGCCAAAGCGGCAGCCAAGACAGGAACCGGTGTGCGCATTGTCGACACACGCAAGACGACACCGGGTTGGCGGTCACTGGAAAAATATGCTGTGCGTTGTGGTGGTTGCTTCAATCACAGGTCTTCCCTTAGTGAGCACGTACTGATCAAGGAAAACCATATCACCGCAGCTGGTTCACTGAAAAATGCAGTGAAACTGGCGCGTGATTTTGCACCGCATTGTGCCAAAATTGAAGTCGAGACTGAATCATTAAACCAGGTCAAACAGGCTCTGGAGGCCGGTGCCGAAATCATCATGCTGGATAATATGTTGCCGCCACAGATCCAGCAGGCGGTCAGCGTGATCAATAAGGCTGCAATGGTAGAGGTCTCGGGTGGTGTCAGACTCGATACTATTGCCGATTACGCCTTACCGGGCGTGGATGTGATTAGCGTTGGCGCATTGACACACTCAGCCCCTGCGGCAGATTTCAGCATGATCATCGCCAAACAACCCAGTGAGTAACCCTGAATGGACGTGATACACACAGACTGTCTCGTTATTGGTGCTGGTCTGGGTGGTTCTGCTTATGCACTGCACGCGGCGCGGGCCGGTCTGGATGTGCAATTGTTATCTTTGGGCGGCCCCTCTGAGGCCAACAGCGACTGGGCCCAGGGTGGCATCATCTTTGACACATCAACACGGCCAGATGCCCTCGCCGAGGATATCATGACCGCCAGTGATGGCATGGCCAACCCTGCCGCGATTGCACAATTGGCTAAAGAAGGCCCGACAGCGGTCCGTGAACTGTTGCTGGACGAACTGGACATCGCTTTTGATCGTGAAGCCAGTGGTGAACTTGAATTAACCCGCGAAGGCGGTCACAGCGAACGTCGAATCATTCATGCAAAAGACCTCACCGGTCACGCAATACTGTCAAAAGTAGCTGCTAGTGTTGATGCAACACAAGGTATAACTCGACAGATGGGTTCGGTCGCGATTGATCTATTGACACTATCACACAATACCGACAAAGCTGCTGATCGCTACGAGCCACTGACCTGTTTTGGCGCCTATGTACTCGACCAGCATAGCGGTAAGACGATGGCGATAGTCGCGCGCAAAACCATACTGGCGACCGGCGGCCTGGGCCAGATTTTCCAACATAGCACCAACCGCCAGGGTACTGTCGGTCATGGTATCGCCATGGCTTACCGGGTAGGGGCGCGGCTGATCGATCTGGAATATGTACAATTTCACCCAACTGTTTTCTATGCTAAAAACGCCCCACATTTCCTGATTACCGAAGCACTGCGTGGTGAAGGCGCGGTACTGGTTAATGCTCGTGGCGAAAAATTCGTTGACCGATTTCATCCACTGGGTTCGCTGGCACCACGTGATATCGTCTCACGTGCCATACACCAGCAGATGGTCGACAGTGGGGAACCCTGTGCCTATCTCGATCTTGCTGCGCTCAAACCGGATTTCATCCGCGAGCGTTTCCCATTTATTTACCAACGCTGTAAAGAGCATGGTATTGACATTACCCGCGAACCGATACCTGTAGTGCCTGCTGCACACTACTCCTGTGGTGGCGTCCATACCGATCTCAACGGGCGCACCAACGTACAGCACCTGAACGCCATCGGTGAAACAGCTTGCACCGGCTTGCACGGCGCAAATCGCCTTGCCAGCACCTCCTTACTTGAGTGCCTGACCGGCGCTAAATTCACCGCCAAGGCTGATATTCGTGACATTAAAGAGATGGAATTCCGACTACCTATGCCACACGACTGGAAGAGCCCAAGCCGTCATGCCGACCTGACGCTAATCCAACAGGATTTGAACCTGGTGCAACAGACCATGTGGAATTATGCCGGTATTGTGCGCTCCGATAATCGCCTGACCCGTGCCCGCCGCATGCTGCTCGAACTACGTGAAGAAATACAAGTTTTTTACCACGACTGTCGCCTGACCCGCGAATTGATTGAACTCAGAAATGCGGTGCAAACCGCTTTACTGGTCGTGCATGCCGCTTCTTTGAACCCGGTTAGCAAAGGTTGTCATTTTGTGGCTGGCAATGACTGAAATACCACCTATACCTGTTGGTTAAAGTCAGTAATAAAACCGTTTAACAATGTTTCAAGCGGGAGAAAAAAGAAATGGTGCCGGCACCAAGATTTGAACTCGGGACCTACTGATTACAAATCAGTTGCTCTACCAGCTGAGCTATACCGGCACAGGGTATATCAGGGGATGGGATTTTATGTGCTGGAAGCCGTCAGTGCAATGTTTTTAGACTCGGTCTCATCCTCCGTCAATCTCAATCTCAGCAACAATTTCTGCATCGCTCTCATTATTCTGATCAGGTAGCGCTTCAACATTGGTGTCAGGCGTATTCTCGGTGGTGTCTTCCACACCCATTTCAGTACCTGGCTCATCTCCCTGGCCTGCCTGCAAGCCATTGTTGTCTTCAGATATCACTGCTTGTGCCAAGACATCGGCGGACTCGTTCAAATCCCCTCGAGCGCTATCAAACGAACCCTGAGCCGGGCAAGGCAGTGTGCGTTGCATGAAATCATTCGGGAAGTTTTGCATATCCAGGGTAATTAAAGTGGAACCAGGATTTTGTTCGTAATCCAGCCAGTAGCGGGACTCAGTCTGACGCTTGACACGTGTTAAAGGTGTATAGCCCCTGCCTTCCAGGCTTTTCTTGCGTCTCAGCGCATTTTTCTGGCGCAAAAAATAGCCCAATGAAATGGCATTTTTCCAGTTGCCTTCATAAATAACCGCGATGTCTTCCAGACCCAGCGCCTGCAACGACAGAAGTTCCTGGTTAGCCTCCAACAGGGATACATAAGGCGGCATAAACACCCAGTAACCCTTTTCTACCAGGGCCTGGGTTTGGCGCTCGCTGATAGTGCTTGAACCTTGCAGTATACGTAGGCGTATTTCATCCCTGTGCTCACTTGATTCGAATGGACCCAGACTGAAGCACTGGCGGTTGTCGGACATTAAACCTTCGTCCTGCATCATTTCACCAAAAAGATGAATCGTCGGGATGTCAGAGCCCTCGGTTACAGCTTGCCTGGTAGTCGTTTCTGATTGCACCACTGGCTTGCTACCCTGGAATCCCAGCAGAAGCAAGTTGGCCAAAACAAGGCTGATGACTATGACTCTTAACATGTCTGCATTATATCTTTGTTTTTCGCAGACTGACCTCACCAGAATGCAGTCTCAACACCTCTTTCCCGGTATCCAGCATCAGCGCACCACGGTCATCGATACCACTTGCCGTTCCTTGCACGGAACTGCTTCCAGTAAAAACTTCGACTATTTGTCCTTTCAGGCCATCCATCTGCTGCCAATGATCTCTAAACGGTGCAAAACCTTGCTGGGCAAATAACAGCAGTTGCTTAATCAATTCTTCCAGCAACAACGAGGCCAGGTCATTACGAGAGCAAGTTGGCAATTTTGAATGTAAATCTGTCCAGGGTTGATCAATCCCGGTTGCCACTTCGGATGCCGGCATATGAACATTGATTCCC
This sequence comes from Gammaproteobacteria bacterium, assembly GCA_021772935.1. Taxonomy (GTDB): domain Bacteria; phylum Pseudomonadota; class Gammaproteobacteria; order Xanthomonadales; family SZUA-36; genus SZUA-36. The sequence continues at coordinate 39,083 of JAJFLA010000008.1, read as the reverse complement.
ACACCCAGTACCGCGTGGCAAGGTCCTTGCGAATCACCCTGCACTTCTACCAGGCAACCGCATAACTTACGCCCTTCGAGCAACAGGTCGTTCGGCCATTTTACACAGTGCCCGCTTAACCCGGCCCGCTGCAAAGCCCGTGCTGTGGCCAGTGCGACCACCAGCGGCAGACAACCAAGCTCTGATAAAGATTTCTCAAACTTCCAGCCAAGTGATAGATACAGGTTTCTGCCATAGGGCGAGTGCCATTGCCTGCCACGCCTGCCACGACCGAGCGACTGGTGCTCCGCAAGAAGAACTGCAGCGTGTTGTTGTGTGATGGGTAGTCGTTGCAAAGTTGAGCTGGTAGAGTCCACAGAAGCTTCAATGATCATGCTGGTCAGCTTTTTGCGGATGAGTGGATCCAACCCAGCAAGAATCGACGCCTTATCCAGTAGCTCTAACGGTTCCCTGAGCAAGTAACCCTGACCAGCAACCGCATCGATTGTTATGCCCAATTGACGCAAGGCCTCGACGTGTTTCCATACGGCTGCACGACTGCAGCCCAGTTTATGGCCTATGGCCTCACCGGAACGTGTTTCGGTGGCTGATAAATAGCAGGCCAGGCGCTGTACAACAGCACTACTCATACAGGATAAGCCCGATCAGTGATTGCGAGAGAATAGATATATGCGTTCAAAGCGGTATTCCGTTCCCTGGCGCAGCTTGCGTATATTCTCGCGATGGGTAAACAGTAAAAACAAGGCTAAAACTGCTGAAAAACCCATCAGCATTTGGTTGTTCATAGCCCAGCTAGCAGGCACCAGGCTGAATCCAGCCAGTACCGTTGACAAGCCAACATAACCCGTCATCAGCAGGGTCACCAACCAGGTGATCGCCAAGGGTAACAGCAGCCAGGGTTCAATAACTATGAGGGCTCCAACTGCGGTGGCCGCACCTTTGCCTCCTCGAAAACCGTGCCAGAGAGGATAACAATGCCCAAGCACGGCTGCGAACCCACAAGCCATAACCAGCAAAGCGGAATCAATGACCTCCGGCGACCCGCCAAAATCCAATGCTGAAATCCACCAGGCGGCGAAAAAGCCTTTACCCACGTCAATGATGACCACACCGATGGCAAATACCAAACCCTGGGTGCGAAAGGCATTGGTACCACCCGCATTACCACTGCCCTGTTTGCGAATATCTATTTTTTTAAGTCTGCCCAGCAATAAGCTGCCAGAAACAGACCCCAACAGGTAAGCTAAAACAACTTTTATGATCAATGCAACCATATACCCTTGCAGTTCAGTTCAGTTCTATCCGATTCAGTTCAATTGCTCAGGTTGCGGTAAAAAGCCTACAACCAGACCACCGGGGCCGAGGTGTACACCCAGTGCCGGACCTGCCTCTGAAATATGACAGGAATGAACCCGTGTGTGTCGACCCAGTATATACCTTCGTAACTCTTGAGCGCCCTCAAGATTGGCGCCATGGGCGATTAGAATTCGATAGGTTATGTCTTTATGCATTTTCCTCAATGCCGTCTTTCCCAATGCAGAAGGCTTTGCCCCAATCCCTGGTGTGAGTCCGGCCAGTTTGAAGTGACCGTTTTTTTCGGTTAACAATGGGCTCACACGTAGAAAATCTGTAAGTCTTTTGACCCAGGCGGGCAAACGTCCACCACGCACGATATATGAAAGATCTGCAGGTATCGCAAAGGTGTGGTTCAATGGCTGAAACTCTTTTAACAATGCTTCAATTTCATCCAGTGACATGCCTTGCTGTGCTGCCTCCGCGGCAATCACGGTCAGCACGCCCTCACCACAACTTGCAGTTTTCGTATCAAATACACGTACACGCCCATCAAAACGTGCTGCTGCGTTCCTTGCTGCCTGGGTCGTACCGCTAAGCGCCTCTGATAAACCAACCGACATGACCTCGTAACCATGCCCTGTGAGCAAATCGTATTGACGACTGAAATCCCCGGCCGGTGGTTGCGACGTCTTTGGCATATCTTCGCAGGCTTCAAGCATGCGGTAGAAATCTGCCGGTGCCAGCGAAATATAGTCAATATACTCTTTTGCACCGAAATTGAGCCGTGCTGAGACCATGTGTATGGCCAGTCTTTCCTGTTCTTCGAGTGGGATATCCGCACCGGAATCCGTCACAATCGCCACCTGTCCGGCCTGGTTCATCAAATGGTGCTGGCGCCTCATATCATCGGCTTTTTGCTGGTGAAGATCACCGAACTGCTCGCATGCCAGGTAGGCCTCACCTGGATTGTTAACATGAATATGTACCCGTACACGCTCACAGCCACCGACCACAACCAGCGAACTGCAATCCAATTGCTCCAACTGCTTCATGATCGCACCACGGTCCAGAGCCTGACCTTCTATCACGCATTCCGTGCAGAACCGATGCGCCCCCGGGTCCATCTCCAATGCCGTGCGATTCGCCGTTAGTATGTCTTCGACGTCGATCAGTTCCTCGTCTGTTTCTCCTTTGTCTATAAATGACCAGATGCCTTCCAGCAAGTCCACAAAGCCTTGACCCCCGGCGTCAACCACACCCGCCTGTTTCAAAACCGGCAACAAATCCGGTGTGTGGGCGAGTGATTCCCTGGCGCATTGAAGGCCGTACTCAAACATCTCGAGGATATCGTCGACACCCTGTTGAGATTTACGCTTGAGAGCGATTGAAAAATCTTCCAGCACGGTCGGCAGTGTTCCGACTACCGGTTCTGACATGGCGGTCCAGGCTGCACTGGCACCTGCATTGCTGGCCGTCGCCAGTTCTGCCGCACCTAAATATGCTTTGCTGCCAAGTGATTCGCTGAAGCCCTGGAAATACTGCGCCATGATGGCACCGGAATTTCCCCGTGAACCATCAATGGAAGCACTGGCCACCCGGGTCATCAATTGTTTGATCGAAACACCATGTAAGTCCCGGACGGCCTCGTGAATGACCTTAAAACTGAAAGCCATGTTGGTACCAGTATCACCATCGGGTACCGGAAAAACGTTAATCCGGTCTATGTATTCGCGGCGCTGGAACAGATGTCGTATACCAGCGGTTAAACCCCGTACCATGCGAGCCGCATCAATATATGCAATTGCCTTGGTCAAAATTTGAAACCCAACGTTAAGTAACGGTTCAAAATTCTAGCACGCATATTGCTCACAGAGCGGGTGAATTTATTCATTGCCAACATTGTTATTGGCGAAAAATACCGGGTTTTGGCTGGATTTACTCCCAGACTGAATCTTAGAGCCCCGCAAACTCATATCAGGCCTTATGGCACATTTGGCACGGAACCTGCACCGTTAGACTATGTACTAGACAGGAGAAAACCATGCAAGACGAAACCTTTTTTGACAGTATCAAGAAAAACCTGAATGGCGAACCCGGCCAACCCATCGTGCTAGGGGTTTGCAGGACACTTGCAGCGCGTTTCAATCAGGAGGTTTGGTTGATCCGGCTGGCGGCCATTGTATTGGGTGTTTTCTACAGCTTTGTCACACTCGTGGTTTATATACTTTTGGGTCTGTTCATGGAAGAAACTTCGCACCGCAGCAAAAGTCTGTTTGAAGGCCTGGGCATCTGGTTCCAGGAATTCACAGATAAAGTGGGTAAGAAGTGCGGTAGTGTCTGTGGTAGTGGCAGGTCCTCACGTCGGGACTATTAAGGCAGCTCAAGCCTGAACCTGTATACCTTACTAACGATCTCCTGCTGATCCTGCATGCCACCGATCAGGTAATACCAACCGTGTGCATAGGGTAGTCCGCGATGGTCCATCGTACCTTGTGGTAAATCACCGTGCTGCTGCCACTCACCTGTTGTAAAACTGTAACTAAATACAGACTTCTCAGTTTCAGCAGGCATGCCGTTATAACCAATGCCATTGAAGTTATAGGGATTGACCGAGCCACCTGCAAAAACAACCTGTTGGTTCGCATCACCGGTTGCCGCCATCCGGTAGCGCCCCGCTCCTGGGTGAGGCTGTACCGAACGCCAATGTATACGGCGATAATTTTCTGCATCAATCCTGCCTGACCAACATTGCTTTGATGATAAAAACTCCCTTGGACTGTCATCTGCCGGGTATTGAATTCTTACACCATCACACACCAGCATCCGTCCTTCGCTAATGCCACCAGAATGCCCGAACACTGGCACACCTGGCCAGGGTGTGGCCTGTGTCCATGACAGGTTTTTGGTATCCAGCACCTGCACCAGGTTTACATTTCCCAAGTCATGCCAGCCACTAACCAGGTAGATATAACGGTCTTGATAGACCAGCATAACCGAATCCTCGACGGGCACTGGCATGTCTGTCACCCAATGCATCTGTGATTCCCCTGGACGGACCCGGTAGACACCAGCAATAGATTTTTCACTACCATCGGCGGCTACCGTATAACCACCAAATAACCAGGCCGCACCACCGGCACTCACTGCGGAAGCAGCCAATCGCCCCAAGGTGCCTGGTACTGGTTTTAGTTCTGTCCATGTTTTCGCAGTGGGGTTTAATACCGCGGCAGCTGATGAGATATCTTGCCAGGTTTTACCACTGCCAAGACCCAGAAAACTGTACAGGTAAACGCCTTGTTCTGTCGCCACCAGCGTCACTGCATTATTACTGATGGGTTGTTGCAACTCGGGTAATATCTCCGTCTTTATCGGCTCCGCAACAAGCTCCGTTGCGGCAAGCAATACCACCAAACCAATCATCACCAACCTCATTTGCACGCCTCCAAAAACGCTGTTAGTTCCTGTTGCTCAAACGGCCAGAACAATTCCTGCTGATTGTCATTACGCCTTAATACGGGAATATAAATGCCATAACGCTCAAGTAATTCAGGTTCATCCACTATATCCACTTTCTGATAACTTTCGTGCAAACCTGCTGCGTACATCAACGCCTCGGCTTGATCACACAAATGGCAGTGCTCCGTGTAATATAAAATCAACTGACTCATTGGATTTATCCTCGTAGTACCCTTTTATCAGGTTAAAATCACCGCACATATATTCGGGGAAGCATGACATGGCTGTCAGTGTTTTTGAATTATTTAAAATTGGAATCGGTCCTTCAAGCTCGCACACTGTTGGCCCTATGCTTGCTGCGCACACCTTTGTACAACGGCTGGATAGTTTAGGTTTTGTCAGCGAGCTTGGACGTATACAGGTTAGCTTATTTGGCTCATTGGCCTTCACCGGTCGTGGTCATGGTACCGATAAAGCCGTAATGCTGGGCTTGTCAGGGCAGTTGCCTGATCAGATTGACCCCGACAGTATCGATAGAATATTAAATACCATTCGAAACAGCGGGCACATTGAGCTATTGGACAAGCTCCAGTTTGACTTCAATGAAAAAAGCGATCTGTTATTCAATAAACGTAAAAAATTGCCTTATCATTCAAACGGCATGCGTTTTACGGCCTTCGATCATAGCAACAGGCTGTTGCTCGAACGTGATTATTACTCCGTAGGCGGTGGTTTTGTAGTGAGCCCAGATGATGCGGCGTCGGACCGGATTGTCAAAGACAAAACATCGCTGCCGTTCACATTTTCCAGTGCTGATGAATTACTACAGTTATGTGCCAGCAATAAACTGCGTATTGTTGATCTCATGCTGGCCAACGAACAGGTCTGGCGTAGCGAGCAGGAGATCAGGGATAGTTTGTTAAACATATGGGATGCCATGCAGGCTTGTATCAATCGAGGTTATACCTGCACGGGCGTATTGCCTGGCGGTCTGAAGGTACAACGGCGTGCACCAGCTCTTTATCGTGAACTTGTGCAATTGAACCAGACCCAGGAACAAGACCCGCTGAAAATTCTCGACTGGGTTAATTTGTATGCCCTGGCCGTCAACGAGGAAAACGCGGCGGGCGGTCGTGTCGTCACTGCCCCAACCAATGGTGCCGCCGGTATCATTCCCGCGGTTCTGAGCTACTACTGTAATTTCATTACCGACAGCAATGAGGATGGCATCATTGAATTCCTGCTGACAGCTGGCGCTATTGGGGTCCTGTATCTGCTAAATGCTTCGATTTCAGGTGCAGAGGTCGGCTGCCAGGGTGAGGTCGGCGTTGCTTGCTCGATGGCTGCGGGCGGTCTCACGGCTGCCTTGGGCGGGACCATGACCCAGGTTGAAAATGCGGCAGAGATTGGTATGGAGCATAATCTCGGACTAACCTGCGACCCGGTCGGGGGCTTGGTCCAGATTCCCTGTATTGAACGTAATGCCATGGCTTCCGTCAAAGCCATCAATGCACAACGCCTTGCCATGCAAGCCGAGGGCAAACACAAAGTATCGTTGGATAAGGTGATCAAAACCATGCGAGAAACCGGTGCTGACATGAAACAGCATTACAAAGAAACCTCTCGTGGCGGTCTGGCCGTCAATGTCATTGCATGTTGAATGCTGCGGAGACAAATGTGGTGTTCTTTGTTGGCATGTTACTCGCGTGTGCGGCTTCCGCCGGTGATATGTACAAATGGCAAGATGTGGACGGCATATGGCATTTCAGCTCTACACCTCCGCAAACGGAGGAACAGGTTGACACTATCGCCATGCCAGCTGATCCAGCACCGATGATCACCATGCGCAAGCTTGGTACTGACCACGAACCGGAATACTCATTTATCAATAATATTTGGGGTCCGATTGAATTGGAACTCACACTGCAAGATGCCGATAACGTGAGTTCTGAACCGCCATTGCCCGCGCGCTTGGTTCTGCCTGGCCAGAGCGAAGAACGCTTGCTAAAAATTAAAGCAATAGATCCGGGCCAGGGTTTCAGCTTTCGTCTGGCCTTTCAGCAGATGATAGGCCCGCCGCTTGAGCAGTTACCGAGTGAAGTCAACTATTACCCACCATTTCCGCTTGGACTGGAGTTTCTGATCAGCCAGGGTTTTGATAACGATGTCACACACAATGAACCAGCCAATCAATACGCCGTGGATATCGTAATGCCAATCGGCACACCCATTCTGGCCGCCCGTGCTGGCCAGGTCATGGATATGGAGGACGATTTCCATGGCGCGGCCCAACAGGCGCGTTACCTCACCCGGTCCAACCAAATCCGTATTCTGCATGATGATGGCACCATGGCAGTCTATGCACATTTGCAAGCCAACAGCCTTCGTGTTCGACAGGGAGCAAAAATTAAACGTGGACAATGGATCGCCAATTCTGGGAACACCGGTTACAGCAACGGCCCGCACCTGCATTTTGTAGTCCAGCTGAATGCTGGTATGTCGCTGGAATCTTTACCCTTCCGATTCATGACACCTACCGGTGGTAGCATGACGCCGGCGGGGCAGATGAAGATAGAAGGCGTTCTACCAAAAAAATGATGCAAGTGTGGCACGGTGTATTTATTGGCACATTCGGAGGAATGACTCTGTTAAAATTCGCGCCTCAATTACCGGCCTGAGCCCCACCCATGTCAGAACTGCAACAACAAATCGCCCGTAGGCGTACATTCGCCATTATTTCACATCCAGATGCGGGTAAAACCACGCTGACCGAAAAACTGTTGTTGTTTGGGGGAGCTATCCAGATGGCAGGTGCGGTCAAGTCGAAAAGGGCGGCTCGACACGCGACTTCGGATTGGATGAAACTGGAACAGGAACGTGGTATTTCGGTTACAAGCTCAGTCATGCAGTTCAAGTATAAGGAATATATCGTTAACCTGTTGGACACACCGGGTCACGCAGATTTTTCCGAGGACACTTATCGCACACTAACCGCGGTTGATTCTGCATTAATGGTGATTGACTGCGCCAAGGGCGTGGAGCAACGGACGATCAAATTGATGGAGGTCTGCCGCTTGCGACAAACCCCGATATTCACCTTTATCAACAAGCTGGATCGTGAAGGCCGTGACCCGATAGAACTACTGGATGAAGTGGAAGCTGTACTGGGCATCCAGTGTGCGCCCATCACCTGGCCTATAGGAATGGGTAAACGCCTGAAAGGCGTCTACCACCTACCCGAAGATGCCGTGCATCTGTACGAATCGGGTAAAAACTATGTTACCCAGCAGGCAGAAATCATCCAGGGCATTGACAACCCACTAGTGGTTGAGCGCTTGGGGATATATGACAGTGAGGCCTTGCGAGACGAAATTGAGCTAGTTAAAGGTGCCAGTCATGAATTTGATCCACAGGCATACCTCAATGGTGACCAGACACCTGTCTTTTTTGGCTCTGCCATTAATAATTTTGGCGTCACCCCGCTTCTCAAATCATTCGTTGAACATGCGCCTGCGCCTGAATCCCGCGCAACTGTCGGACGTAAAGTCAACAGCACTGAACCCACCATGACCGGTTTTGTTTTCAAGATACAGGCCAACATGGATCCAGCTCATCGCGACCGAATTGCCTTTATGCGCATTTGCTCAGGCTGTTTTACCCAGGGCATGAAGCTAAGGCATGTGCGGCTTAACAAAGATATCAAGATCCCCAACGCGCTGACATTCATGGCACAGGACCGTGGTCATGTTGATAAGGCCTGGCCCGGTGACATCATTGGTCTTCATAATCATGGCACCATAACCATCGGTGACAGTTTTAGTGAGGGCGAAAAGCTTCAATTCACCGGCATACCCAACTTTGCTCCAGAGCTTTTCCGGCGTGCCCAGCTCCGCGACCCACTCAAGCTCAAGGCTTTGCAGAAAGGCTTGCTGCAATTGTCTGAAGAAGGTGCAACTCAGTTTTTCCGGCCGCTAGTGAGCAATGAGCTGATTCTGGGTGCTGTGGGCGTACTACAATTTGACGTGGTAGCCTATCGGCTTAAGAGTGAGTACAAAGTAGACTCCATATTTGAGAACGTAAACGTGCAAACGGCACGTTGGGTCAGTTGCAAAGATGAAAAAATGCTGAAAGACTTCAGCCATCAATTGATGGCTAACCTGGCGCGTGATGCCGCTGATCAACTGGTTTACCTGGCGCCTTCGCGCGTCAACTTGCAATTAACCGAAGAACGCTGGCCGGATATCAGATTTGCAGCCACACGCGAAACCCTGTTGTTCGCAGAGTGAAGTCTTGAGTACCGCTATTGCCCGGATGCAAGCCTTATTTCCCAACCGGGACAGGCGTAGATCGATCTGGGCTATTGCCCTACCCATCATGGGTGGGATGATGTCACAGAACCTGCTAAACCTGGTTGATATCGGTATGGTCGGCCACCTGGGTGACACCGCTCTCGCGGCTACAGGCATTGGCAGTTTCACAAACTACCTGGCAATTTCGTTCATTATCGGTCTGTCAGCCGGTGTGCAAGCACTTGCTGCACGGCGACTTGGAGAAGAACGCTATACTGAGACTGCAGTGCCATTGAACGGTGGTTTAATACTGGCCCTGATCATCGGCGTGCCTCTGTGTGCCACTTTATTTCTGGCCATACCCTCTGCCTATACTTTTCTCAGTGATGACCCTGCAGTCATTGAGCAAGGTGTGCCCTATCTGCAAGTCCGGATTCTAAGTATGGTCGCTGTGGGTATGAATTTTTCTTTTCGCGGTTACTGGAGCGCGATTCACATGACCGGCGTGTACCTACGGACACTGCTGATCATGCATGGGTTTAATATTTTTCTGAACTGGGTGCTGATATTCGGCAACCTGGGCGCACCAGAAATGGGTGTGACTGGTGCTGGACTGGCAACCACCATATCGTTGTACATTGGCACCGGCTTGTATTTCTTCTTTGCACTCCGCCACGCTCGCGACAAGGGTTTCCTACACCGCATTCCGAGTCGTAGCACCTTGTGGCAGCAGTTTAAATTATCCCTGCCATCCAGTCTCCAGCAGTTATTTTTCTCTGCCGGACTGGTCACGCTGATCTGGATCATGAGCCAGATAGGCACGGCTGAAATCGCCGCCGTCAATGTGCTGATGACCTTTCATATCACCGCGATCCTGCCAGCCTTTGGGCTTGCGCTGGCGGCGACAACGCTGGTTGGCAACGCACTCGGGCGGGGTGACACAGAAGATGCTGCGTTGTGGGGCTGGAATGCTGCCGCCATCGCGCTGGTATACGGGCTCACTCTCAGCTTTGTGTTAATACCATTTGCCGACCCCTTGCTTGGCGTGTTTTTAACCAACCCTGAAACCCGTCAACTGGCATATTTGCCAATGATTCTGTGGGCACTGGCTGTCGTCTTTGACACCACTGGCATGGTCTTAATGAACGCCTTGATCGGTGCTGGCGATACCCGGCGCAGTATGTGGATCAGCGTGATCGCGCAGTGGGGGTTTTTCCTGCCATTTGCCTTTATTGTGGGACCGGTATTGGGTTTTGGTCTGTTGGGCGTTTGGATTGTAAACGGTATTTACCGTGTGGGTCAGGCCCTCGTATGTATCCAGCAGTGGTCAGGCAGACATTGGGCTGGGATCAAGCTTTAATTTGCCAGCCAGCTGTAAAGCCGATACATTGCGTCACTAATAATAGTAAGTAACCTCCCATCCGGTAATCTTTCAAGGTGAAATTGAATGATAGGCAGCATTGCATTTGGTTTGTTCGGGCTGGCAGTTCTGGTCTCAGTCGCCTATGCGTTTTCAAGCAATAAAAGCTCCGTCGACTGGAAACAGATTTCGGCCGGTATCGGTTTGCAAATTGTTTTTGCGGTCATCGTGATCCTGGTCCCGGGTGGGCGAGAGTTTTTCAATGCCATAAGTCGCGTATTTGTCAAGACCATCGATTTCGCCATGACTGGTGCACAGTTCGTATTTGGTGACCTGGCCAGAGCCACTGAATTCGGGTTTATTTTCGCCTTTCAGGTGCTGCCCACAATTATTTTCTTTGCTGCCCTGATGGGTGTGCTCTATCACATCGGTTTGATGCAGAAAATTGTGCAAGGCATGGCATGGGTGATGTTGAAGATTTTGCGTGTCAGTGGCTCAGAGTCGCTGTCTGTCGCAGCCAATGTATTTATTGGCCAAACTGAGGCGCCACTGGTGGTGCGGCCCTATATTGCAAAAATGACAGAATCCGAGCTATTTACGATGATGGTTGGCGGCATGGCCACCATTGCCGGGGCCGTGTTGGCCGCCTATATCGCTATGCTGGGCGGTACCGATGAAGCACAAAGATTGTTCTACGCCCGGCATTTGCTGGCAGCCAGTGTCATGGCTGCACCAGCAACCATCGTGATTGCCAAACTCCTGAAGCCGGAAATCGGCGAATCCTTGACCAAGGGGTCGGTCCACCTGGAGATCGAGAAAACCGCCACCAATGTGATTGAAGCAGCTGCCAATGGTGCGGCAGATGGTGTCAAACTCGCACTCAACGTCGGCGGTATGCTATTGGCATTTTTTGCCCTGATCACCATGATCAACTTTCCACTGGCGTGGATCGGTCAAGTGACAGGCATAGAATCATTGATCGGCGAACAACTGAGTATGTCAATCATCCTGGGCTATGTTCTTTCTCCATTGGCGTGGATTATTGGCATACCCTGGAGTGAAGCGCATTTGGTCGGTGGTTTAATTGGCGAAAAAATCGTCATCAATGAATTTGTCGCCTATATGCATCTGGGGGAGATCAAAGAAACACTTTCAGAGCACTCGGTACTCATCTCGACTTATGCCTTGTGCGGTTTTGCCAATTTTTCATCCATAGCGATACAACTGGGTGGCATTGGTGGCCTGGCACCTAGCCGGCGTCCCGATATTGCTCGTCTGGGTTTGCGTGCAGTGATGGGAGGTACACTGGCAACTATGATGACAGCCACTATCGCGGGTGTTTTGACTTCGCTCGCGGGTTAAACCGGCCGCTGGCAAACACCGTGGCAAGCCAATCCCAATTTAATCTGTTTAAACAGCGGCGTTTTATGCCGTTTTTTATTACCCAGGCGTTGGGTGCTTTCAACGACAATGTTTTTAAAAACGGATTGGCTGCGATGCTGGTCTTTCACAGTAGCCAACTGGCCGGACTGAACACCAACCAAATCGTTAACCTCAGTGCACTGGCTTTTATCCTGCCATTTTTCCTGTTTTCCGCCTTGTTTGGTCAATTTGCTGACAAGTACGAAAAGTCAATACAGATCAGACGTATCAAGCTGTTCGAAATATTTATCATGCTCGCTGCAACCCTGGGGTTCTGGCTAAATTATCTCCCGCTATTACTCATCGTATTGTTTTTACTGGGTTTTCAATCCACGATGTTCGGTCCAATCAAGTACGGCATTCTTCCACAGGTATTGGAGCGGCGTGAGTTGGTCGGTGGCAACGCATTGGTCGAAATGGGGACCTTTGTCGCTATCCTCGCTGGCACCATAGCCGGTCCGTTGTTAATGGGTATTGAAGCTGACTGGCCGGTCTGGGTGAGTGGCACGGCCTTGCTGATAGCTGTCGTTGGCTACCTTGCCAGCCGCGGCATCCCCAAGGCTGAGGCGGTCGCACCTGATCTGAAGATCAACTGGAATTTTCTGACCGAAACTGTCAGGAATATCCGCTTCATCAAGGAAAACCGCATTGTGCTCAACAGCGTGCTGGGTATTTCATGGTTCTGGTTTTTTGGTGCGACTTTTCTGGTGCAAATCCCCAGTTTTTCTGAAACCGTACTGGGTGGTGATGAAAGGTTGATGTCCACATTACTGGCGATGTTCATTATCGGCATCAGCACCGGTTCGCTGCTGTGCGAACGGCTGTCCGGGGGACAGGTCGAAATCGGCCTTGTGCCATTCGGTGCCATGGGCCTGACCCTGTTTGGCATTGATATGTACTTTGCCAGCCCCAGTGAGACAGCTGTTTTTGTAAGTTTGAGCCACTTTTTCGCATTGGGTGCAAATTGGCGTATCGTCATGGACCTTTTGATGATCGGGGTATTTAGCGGGCTTTATATCGTGCCTTTGTACGCGCTCGTTCAACAACACACAGCACCTGGTCACCGCTCCCGGGTGATCGCTGGCAACAATATCCTGAATGCATTTTTCATGGTGGTCTCCGCAATCGTTGCGATGCTTTTACTGGGTAATGCTGGTTTTACCATCCCTGAACTGTTTCTGGTCACGGCCATCCTTAACCTGATTGTGGCGATCTATATTTTCAGTCTTGTACCCGAGTTCATGATGCGTTTTCTGGTCTGGATATTAATACATACCATTTACCGTGTGGATGTCAAAGGCATAGAAAACATGCCCGAAAAAGGGGCGGTTATTGTCGCTAGCAACCACGTCAGTTTTGTAGACCCGCTGATTGTTGGCGGTATTATCCGGCGCCCGGTAAATTTTGTAATGTACTACAAGATTTTCCGTGTACCCGTACTGAAGTTCATTTTCAAAACCGGTAAAGCCATACCCATATCAACGCGCAAAGAAGACCCAGAGATACTTGCTCAGGCTTATCGACGTATTCACGATGTTCTTGATATGGGAAATGTACTGGGGATTTTCCCAGAAGGTGAGATTACTTCGAATGGGGAAATCAATTCATTCAAAAAGGGCGTCGAGAAAATTGTTAGCGAACAACCTGTCCTTGTGGTGCCAATGGCCCTATGTAATTTGTGGGGCTCATTGTTCAGCCGACGTGATCCATTGCTAAAACGCAGACCTTATAAATTGAGGGCTCGGATTGAATTACGGATAGGTCACCCGATTCCACCCAACGAACTAACTGCCAAGCGTCTGGAGAGCGATATCCGGAAACTCAGGGGTGCGGATCGTTAATCACGTGCAGATGAGCAGTTCCAGCAATGGCTAAAAGCTGCCTCCTGTGATGTACCGCAACCGGGGCAAACCCACGCTTCAGCTTGTTTAAGGTCGTCAGGACCATGCAGGTCCTCGATCAGTGCTTTGGCCCGCTCGAGCTCAGCCTCGTTCAACACCCATAATTGTGGAACCACTTCAACAAATGGTAATTCCCCTGCACCCGAGGTACCAAACTGATTTTTCATAAATGTGGCGATGCCATTAGATTCCAATACTGATTGATAGTGTCCGACCAGAGCAATATCGAAGTCTTCGAAAACCTTGATCATGATGCCAATACCTGCGAGGAGAAAATCCGACTGTCATCGTTAAACGCTTTAAATTCCAGTGCATTTCCTGAAGGGTCGGTAAAAAACATGGTGGCCTGTTCACCTGCCTTACCTCGAAAACGTATACGGGGTTCAATCACGAACCTGACACCGGCAGACGTCAGCCTGACTCTCAGTGCTTCCCAATCTGCCATGGTCAGTACAACACCAAAATGCGGTACGGGTACAGCATCACCATCTACTGTATTTTCTAACTGACCAGCTAAGTTGTGGTTCTCGTCAAGGTGGCAAACAAACTGGTGTCCGAAGAAATCAAAATCTACCCAACGGGAAGAGCTACGCCCTTCGCTGCAACCCATTAAACCACCATAGAATGCTTTTGCCTGCGCGATGTCGTGGACCGAAACGGCAAGATGAAATGGTCTTATAACAGACATTCGTCATAACTCCGTAATATTATTAAACCGTATAGTGACAATCGCCCAGCAACATATGCTCAAAGGATACATTACAATACTGCTACCCCTTGCCAAGCCAAATGAACTTGTGATTATCACATTGAAGAAGGTCTCGGTGCTATGAAAAAAATAACCAGGAATGAGCAACAGTGGCGAGCGCAACTGGATAGCGAACAATACCGTGTAACCCGCGAAGCTGGCACTGAAGCACCCTTCAGCGGGAGCTACTGTGATCATACTGAGCCTGGGTGTTATCACTGTGTTTGCTGTGCACATCCCCTATTTAACTCCCAGAGCAAATATCACTCAGGTTGTGGCTGGCCCAGTTTTCATGGTGAGCTTGATACTGCGGAAGTTACCCAGCGTCCGGATTTCAGCAATGGTATGAGTCGTATTGAACTATTGTGTCCACAATGTGATGCTCATCTGGGTCATATATTTAACGATGGGCCACCACCGACCGGTCAGCGCTATTGCATCAATTCTGCATCACTGAAATTTGTGGATCACAAAACCCATTCTCAATGACTTACCGTTTTCCTATCTATCTTGTACTGATCACTTTTCTTACAGCCTGCTCCGGACCGGCTTATTACCAGCAGGCCATATCAGGCCATTGGAAGCTGATACACTCACGTCAGGACATTCAATCATTATTAAATAATCCGGCAACCAGCCCGGAACTTGCGGCTAATTTAAAGACTGCCAGCCAGATCAAATCTTTTGCGCAAAGCACACTGTATTTGCCGGCCAACGGCAGTTACTCCAGCTATGTTGAAGTCGATGGCGATGCATTGGTGTGGAATGTGGTCGCAACCAAGGAGTTTTCATTGCAAGCCAAAAAGTGGTGTTTTCTGGTTGCGGGTTGCGTGCCCTATCGAGGCTTCTTCAAGCAACAAAAAGCCAAGGCTTCTGCCGCACGTTTGCATAACAGGGGCATGGACGTTGTTGTTTCACCTGCAGTTGCGTACTCTTCGCTAGGTTGGTTTCGGGATCCGCTACTCAGCACCATGTTTTCCGGCTCAGATATCCGCCTCGCCACCTATGTGTTTCATGAACTGGCCCATCAACGTCTGTACATAAAAAATCACGGCTCATTCAATGAGAGCTACGCCAGTTTCATCGAACAGGCCGGCCTGCAGGTATGGCTGGAATTCAATCAACGACAGGATGAATTACAAACCTGGCAGCAACTTCAAACTGTCAGCAAAGACTTCACTAACCTAATCGGTGAGATACGTAAGCAATTGTATGATCTGTATCATACGAATAAGACAGAAACCGTTAAACGGCAACAAAAAGCCACAATTTTTCGCTTGCTTGCGAGCTCTTATGAGATACTAGTCACTGAAAGGTGGCACGATAAACGTTATTACGCCACTTGGTTTGAAGACCCACCCAACAATGCCAAACTCGCACTTTACGATACTTATGAAGGTAGCAACTGTGCTTTCCAAGGGCTGCTGGACCAGGCTAAAGGAGATCTGCGGCAGTTTCATCGACTTGCAGAACAGAAATCCAAACTTCCATACAAACAGCGGGAAAAATGGCTTAAGCAAAAATGTGTAAGCATTGCACCTCAAGGCAATCTATGACAACTTGATACACATATTGCATAGTTGTATTACGCTAAGGAACTTCTGATTTGTTCATGAACTCGTATCTTACATCCAAAATGCCCAGCTTCTGCGGTGCAAATCTTACCAATAGCCCGCTACTGCCTGCGATTCGCGTCTCGCTTAAAGGCGCCTACAGTTGGTGATTTTGGATATTTTGAATCGTAAGCTGCTTCGTCCAAAATAAACCAGAGGCCCCCAAGGGCATTGGAAAAAATCATGACCCGGAAGTCCGAATCCCTTGGTACAATACTCACGCTGACCCTGTTCAAATACGGCGCCGATTAGTGACCCCAACAAATTTTAGAACATCGATCCTGTTATCGGCCATATGCCTTATTCCAGGGGCCTTCGGGAGCGCCGCTTTCGCTGCTGAAACAAAAACCCCGGTGCTTGCCTGCCCCGGCCCCAGCGTAGCGCCTATGATTAAAAAAGCACCGAATCGAAGATCAGCACCTATTTTCCTGGATACCGGGCAATTTGACGCAGGAAAATCAGGCATTGCTGAAGCCAGTAAAAAGGTAGAACTACGCCGTGCAGACCAACTGTTGAGCACTGAGTTACTGTATTACGACCCTGATAACAAAACCGTGTCCATGCCGGGCAAGATGTCTTACGAAGATTCGGTCTTGTACCTCAATGGTGCAAGTGCCCAATATAATTTTCGCGATGAGAACGGCCGATTTCTGGATGTCGATTACGGGCTGATGGGGTCCAGCGCGAAAGGAAGCGCGGCAGAGATTACGATTGACTCGAACAATCATTCTATATTGCGTCAGTTACAATTCACGACCTGTCCGGGAGAAAAACCCCAGTGGGTTTTGACTGCAAAAAAGCTTGAGCTGGACTTTGACAAAGGGGTCGGTACGGCTAAGTCTGCCAAACTCAAATTCCTCGATATTCCTTTTCTTTATTTACCTTATATATCATTCCCGATTGACGACCGACGCAAAAGTGGTTTTCTTTATCCTTTTGTCAGTACCGCAAATGATAACGGCTTTGAATTCAGCAGTCCCTACTACTGGAACATCGCTCCCAATCAGGATGCTACGATAACACCGCGCTTCTTCACCGAGCGTGGTGCAATGCTGACAGGCGAATATCGATTTATAACTCGGCGCACCGGCGGTATGCTGAATTTTGATTATTTGCCAAGTGACAGCAAAGCCAGCAATAACCGTTATCACTATCGTTTTAAACATGATACCCGTATCAGTCGCCGCTGGCGCACGAGTGTATTGGTTGACCGTGTTAGTGATGATCAGTACTTTCAGGATTTCAGCAACACCCTGGCTGGTGCATCCAGACAATATTTGCGCAGCAAAGCGGGTCTATATGGCGGCGGTCATTATTGGACGCTATCAGTCATCGCCGATGATTTTCAAGTGGTCGATGACGCAGTCAATGAACTCAACGAGCCCTTCAGACGGGTACCACGTATTGCCTTCGATATTGACCGTCCCCTGGGCCTTCAGGGTTTACGTCTGCAGATGGACTCAGAACTGGTCTACTTTGACAGGGATATCGACGTCGGAACCACTGGCTCACGCTTTGATATTTACCCACGCATGGAGTGGAATATCGAAACCAATTGGGGATACATGAGACCAAGTGCCGGATACCGCTACACCTCTTATGATCTGAACAAACACGGTGAAGCGGGTGATACGTCACCTGACCGAGGCACAGAAATTTTCAGTTTTGACTCTGGATTATTTCTTGAGCGTGACGGCAACAATGGCAAAGTGCAGACGTTGGAGCCTCGATTGTTTTATCTATATGTGCCTTACAAAGACCAGGAAGATTTGCCTGATTTTGATTCCGCACCCTTTACCTTCGGCTTCAGCCAACTGTTTCATTTCAACCGCTTCACCGGTGCAGACAGACAATCAGATGCAAACCAACTTACCCTGGCCCTGACCACTCGCTCAATTAATCAGGTCTCTGGCCGTGAGCTTTGGAGTCTGAGCTTCGGGCAAATCATCTACTTTGAAAACCAAAGGGTTGTAGCTGCTGTCACCGGCGACTCATTGGACGATAATGTTTCACCTTTTATTGCTGAATTTGTGCTACACCCAACACGACAATTGAGTAGTCGTATCGGTGCGCAATGGGATTGGCAAAACAACGAACTTGACGTCGCAGTTTTGGGCCTGACGCACACCAAGGCCAGTGGCCGCCGTTTGGGTGCTGAATACCGTTTCAGACGCGACAGCCTGGATCAGTTCGACATTCGCTATTACCAGCCTATTAACGAGGCCTGGAACGTTTTTGGCCGCGTAAACTATTCACTACGGGATTCTGATCTATTGTCCGCACAGCTTGGTTTCGAGTACGACAGTTGCTGCTGGGGACTTCGAGTGGTCGCTAAACGCTTCCTTAGAAACCGCAATGGCGACCATCGTGATGCCATATACGTTCAATTGGTGCTCAAGGGACTGGGTAATATTGGCCGCCGAACCGCACCATTATTTTATGATCTTGCCGACTAACCCGCAATATCTGGATGGTGCAAACTAAAGAACATGCCTAAAACACCGTTAAAAACCAACCGTATTCTCAAGGGTGTTCGTTATGAAATCCGAGGCGAACTGGCAGCTCGTGCCGTCGAGTTGGAACGACAGGGTTACGAGGTTATTTCACTAAATATTGGTAACCCAGGGCTGTTTGGCTACCGTACGCCAGAGACCATGCGTCTGGCCATGATTGAAAACCTGGGTCAAAGTGAAGCCTATTGTCATCAGAAAGGTATTTTTCCGGCACGTGAAGCAGTGGTCATGCAGCAACAGCAACGCGGTGTAATGGATGTCACCGCCGATGACGTTTTCATGGGTAATGGTGTTAGTGAATGCATCGACCTGGCGTTGCGAGCTTTACTCAACAACAAAGACGAAGTTCTTGTTCCCAGTCCGGACTACCCTTTATGGAGCGCTTCGATTGCTCTTAATCAGGGCATACCCGTTTACTACAACTGCCTGCCGGAAAACGGCTTCCAGCCCGACCCCGATGAAATTCGCAGCCTGATAACACCGCGCACCCGCGCTATCGTCCTGATCAACCCCAACAACCCAACGGGTGCTGTTTACAGCCGGGAACTACTTGAAGAAATTGCCCGCATTGCCGAACAGAGTCAAATCGTTGTATTCAGTGATGAAATTTATGATGAGATGCTCTACGGCGACGCAAAACACATTCCTATGGCCACCCTTGTACACGAAACCCTGTGCGCTACATTCAATGGACTCTCAAAAGTATACCGTGCCTGTGGCTACCGGGTTGGTTGGATTGCATTCAGCGGTGACAGGGTCAATGCCAAACAGTACCTGCACGCTGTCGAACTGCTGGCTTCCCTGAGATTGTGCGCCAACGTACCGGGACAGTGGGCCGTACAAACCGCGTTAGGTGGGTACCAGAGCATCCGGGAGCTAACATCAAACGGTGGTCGCCTGTTCCAGGCACGCCAGGCCATCATCGATGGAGTGAGCAAAAGTAAATTTATGTCCTTGTGCAAACCCAATGGCGCGATGTACGCATTTCCCGCAATTGACAACACATTATTCGAGGCCTTCGATGACCAGAGGTTTGCAATGGAATTACTGGAAAAACAGCATGTTCTGATCGCCCCTGGCAGCAGCTTCAATGTACCTTATCGAAACCACTTTCGCCTGACCACATTGCCCACTGGCCGAAAAATGCAAACTGTTTTTGAACGAATGGAAGCAGTGCTGGAAACACTGCAAATTGCTTAACGAGTGCCAGCTACGACCAAGCCAATCAAGCCTGATTTTTCATATGGGCTTCGCTCGTCATCGGTATAGGGTAAAATGACCAGCTTGGTATATAGGGCAGCAACTTTATTCGTTTGCCGCAATCAAAGACCAAACAATGCAAAATGGAAGAATCCCGGAGACACGCGTTTATGAGAAGCTTTAGCCACCCTGCGGTATGGCTTGTATGTTTAACCCTGATATTAGGGCTGGCAAGCAACACGGCACAGGCTCAGACCACCAGCAAGATCGACTCAATCGTTGCGCTGGTAGATGACGATGTCGTACTGCGAAGTGAACTTGACCTTGCTATTAAAGGTATCGTCGACAGAATCCGTCAACAAGGTGGTGACCTGCCACCCAAACACCTGCTTGAAAAGCAAGTATTGGAACGTCTGATTATCCGTCGATTGCAGTTGCAACGTGCACATCAAACCGGTATTCGAATCTCCGATGCCGACATTGACCAGGCGATGCAGATGCTCGCCCAACAGAACCAGATCACATTGATGCAATTACGCCAGGTCATTGAAGCCGACGGGGAAGACTTCGTCGAGTTTCGCCAGAATATCGGTGAAGAAATGATGACTGAACGCCTTCGCCAACGGGTCATTAACAGTATGGACCCCATTACCGAGACCGAGATTGATATTTTGCTCGCCTCTGAAAGTTTTTCAGGCGGCGAATACAATATTTCACACATTTTGATTGCCCTGCCTGATGGTGCCACACCACAACAAATAGGCCTGCAGGAATCAAAGGCAAAAGATGTTCACAAGCAGTTACAAGATGGGCTGGATTTCGCCTCCGCCGCAATCAGCTATTCAGGTAGCCAGGAAGCCCTGGAAGGTGGTCTGGTTGGCTGGCGGGACCTCAATTCAGTTCCGGCGGCATTTTCTGATGCGATTAAGAACCTGAGAGCGAGTCAATTCACAGTGCCGATTCGCAGTCCAGCCGGGTTCCACATCATCATGGTCAATGATTATCGCGACCGTAGTCAGGTTATGTCCACAGAATTCCACGCCCGACATATTATGGTCGAAACCAATGACTTGATTGGTCCTCGCCAAGCCATGACTCAAATCCGGGAAATTCATAACCAGCTGATGGACGGGCAGGATTTTGAAACACTTGCCAAAGAAAACTCTGACGATGTATCCAGCGCTAACCTTGGCGGAGATATGGGCTGGTTTAATCCACAGGCCTTTGGCGAACGCATGGAACAAACCCTGACAGCGTTGCAAGACGGTGACATCAGCGAACCTTTTCAGACTGAGAATGGCTGGCATATCATCGAGCGCCTTGGCATGCGCGAGAAAGATGTAACCGAAGACTCTCTGCGTAATACCGCACGAACTAACCTGCAACAGCAAAAAATGGATGTTGAAGTCGAACGCTTCTTACAACAGATGCGCGACGAGGCGTTTGTAGAAGCCAGGCCGGAGAGCTGAATGCCAGGTAAGTCATGGGGAAGAATCGAAGAACCATGCTAACCGATCATGATTAAGGATATTCCCCTGATTGCCCTGACGCCAGGAGAGCCGGCGGGCATTGGGCCAGAGTGCGCTATACGTCTGGCACATGAACACCCGGAATTCCGTTTATTGGCAATTGCAGACCCACAATTGCTGACCTCAGCGGCCGATATGCTGGGTTTCGACATCCCTATCAAGGTATGGCAACCCGGTGACACTGTCACAGCAGGACAATTGAGCTGCTTTCCACACACCCTGAGTCAGGCAGTAAGACCCGGCCAACCTGATCCCGCCAACGCAGCCTACGTTGTCGAGACCATTAAGACGGCCGTCAGGCTGATCCGAGCCGGCCATGCCGGTGCACTAGTAACTGGGCCCGTTCATAAAGGTGTGATCAACAATGGTGGCATCGCTTTCAGTGGCCACACAGAATTGTTGGCAAACCTGGCTGGATTAAAAAAAGTAGTTATGATGCTGACTGCTGACGACCTCCGTGTAGCACTTGTGACCACCCACCTGCCTTTACGCGACGTGCCCGATGCCATCACATTTGAGAATGTCCGCAACACCATACAAATCACACACAATGAACTGCGCACACGTTTTGGAATAAACCAACCTGTGATCCAGGTGTTAGGTCTAAACCCGCATGCGGGAGAAGGCGGTCACCTGGGCTCCGAAGATGTGCAAATCATTCAGAAAGCAATAGACGAGTGTAAAAAGAACGCGATCAAAGCGCTGGGGCCCGTACCCGCTGACACCGCGTTTACGCCTTCACGCCTTTCTTCGTGCGATGCCGTGATCGCAATGTACCACGACCAGGGCTTGCCTGTGCTCAAACATGCTGGCTTTGGCAAGGCCATTAATATTACGCTTGGTTTACCATTCATCCGTACATCAGTAGACCATGGTACAGCCCTGGATATCGCTGGGAAAAACATTGCCAGTGCCTCCAGCTTGTATGCGGCCACTAAAGCTGCTCAGGACATGTGTCGATAATGTTCATCTGTAAAAACCTAACGACAAAACGTCATTAATGTAACCTTGGCAATGAAACATCGAGCACGCAAACGGTTTGGCCAGAACTTTCTACATGACCAGCAAGTCATTGATAGGATTGTTGCCTGCATCTCACCTCAAGCTAAGGACTTGCTGGTTGAAATTGGTCCCGGTCAAGCGGCACTCACTCGTCCATTGTTGAAAAGTGGTGCTGAACTGCACCTCATAGAAATTGACCGTGACCTGGTCTCACAGCTTCAGAAGCAACTTTCGGATCACAGCAACATCAATATTCATTGTTGTGATGCACTTAGGGCCAACCTGCCCGAGATCACCGGAAACCGTCCATTCAGGCTCATTGGCAATCTGCCGTATAACATTTCCACACCACTGATTTTCCATGTATTACAATGGCATGAAATGGTTGTTGACATGCACTTCATGTTGCAGAAAGAAGTTGTTGACCGCATGGCGGCTTCACCCGGCAGCCGTACCTACGGGCGTTTGTCAGTGATGACCCAGTTCCGCTGTAACGTCACACCGTTATTTGATGTGCAACCTGAAAGTTTCTCACCCGTACCCAGGGTTTGCTCCAGCATTGTCCGTTTACAACCATTAAAGGAGCCTCCAGCCGATGCGGGTTCTTTTGAAAATCTTGAGCGCGTGGTATCCGCCGCATTTTCCCAGCGCCGGAAAACACTTCGCAACAGCCTCAGAGACCATTTAACTGTAGATCAAATCCTGGCCAGCGGTATCGACCCGGGTCAACGCGCGGAACAACTCAGCCTGTCGCAATTTGCCGCGCTTGCTCGGTCACTGTCGTATGATGCAAGCTGAAACCCGCGTCCACGAACCTTGTGCAAGGTAGCAGAGATGAGCACCAAAATTTCGGTTCACATTGCGACACATCCTAAATACCTCGGCCAGCACGAGGATAAATTTGCCTTCGCCTATACCATTTATATCACTAATCGCTCCGAGCAGAACATCACCCTGAAAAACCGTCACTGGATCATTACGCATGCGGACGGCTCGATCGAGGAGGTCATTGGTGAAGGTGTGATCGGCGAAACACCGGAGCTGGCACCTGGCAGATCTTATAGTTATACAAGCGGGGCACTGATTCCTACACCAGTGGGTTCAATGCGTGGTTCATACGGCTTTATAACGGATGACGGTCACAGCTTTCGCGCAGAAATTCCCGAATTCACATTACATACACCTGATGCGCTCCTCCACTGACTTAGTGCGACCAGCTGATGTCGACCTATCTGATTGGTGACGTACAGGGTTGTTATGATTCTTTGCAACGGCTGCTGCAAAAAATCAAGTTTGACCCTGCCACTGACAAATTGTGGTTCTGTGGTGACCTTGTAAATCGTGGCGGCCAGTCTCTACAGGTATTGCGTCTGTTAAAGAGTCTTGAGCCAGCAGTTAGTGTCAGTCTGGGTAACCATGACCTGCACCTGATGGCAAATTACCACCTCCACCCGGATGGAGGATCAGGCAATATGGAATTTGATGCTGTGTTTACAGCGCCGGACTGTGATTCGTTAATAGATTGGCTATGTACCCAACCTCTATCCTGCTGGTCCGAGCAGCACCAGTTGCTACGGGTTCACGCGGGCGTAATACCACAATGGAACTGGCAGGCGGTGGTCAGCGCGGGCAAGGAAGTATCCACAATTTTACAATCTGACAAGCGTAGCGAGTTTTTACGCCATATGTACGGGAACCGACCAAGACGTTGGCGCGAAGAACGAACCGGTTGGAAACGATTACGCCTGATTACCAATATCCTGACACGTTTACGTTTTTGTGATGCAGAAGGCCGTGGTAGCTATAACGCATCCGGACCGCCGGGTAGTCAGCCCAAAAATTACAAACCCTGGTTCAAGCACAAGCACCGCCTGACGAAAGATGTGCGCATCGCTTTTGGACATTGGGCAGCCTTAGGGCTACGTGTGAAAAAGCGCTATATATCGATGGATTCAGGCTGTGTTTGGGGTGGCAAGCTGAGCGCGCTCAGACTGGAGGATCATGTGCTTTCCCAGGTTCGGTGTCGTTCAGATCAATAGGCTTCGGCAAGCCCCGTTACAATGCGTCTAAGTTTGATAATTTGGTAAGCCAGTTCATTGTCGTCATCACGCAGGAAATACTGTTTTTGTGTTTGTTGCCATTGCCTGGTATCCCAGCGGGGAAACCAGGTGTCTGCTTCCGGTTCTATATCAATCAATGTGAGAATCATACGCCGTGCCACCGGTAGCGCCAATGAGTATAGCTGGCCACCTCCGATAACCATGATTTCATCGGCTTTTGAAATCTCAACGGCAGTTGTAAGTGAGTCGGTGACATCGGCGCCAGCGGCCACAAAATCAGTATTTCGACTGATAACAATATTTTGTCGCCCGGGTAATGGTCTACCTATGGCCTGCCAGGTTTTGCGCCCCATCACAATGGTTTTACCCATGGTGGATTGTTTGAAATGTTGTAGCTCGGCTGGCAGGTGCCAGGGCATTTGGCCAGCCAGCCCTATGGCCCTGTTTTTACCCATCGCAGCTATCAATGTGATTTGCTTATGCACTGCAAGGTTACACTGCAATCGGTGCCTTGATGCCCGCGTGGCACTGGTAGTTTTGTAAATCGAAATCCTCGTAAACAAATCCAAACAGGTCTTTTCTTGCCGGGTTAATACACATGACAGGTAGTGGGAACACATCCCGCGACAATTGTGTTTTGACCTGATCAAGGTGATTCAGATAGATATGCGCATCACCCAGCGAAAGAATGAAATCACCAACATCAAGATCCAGTACTTGCGCAATCATCATGGTCAGTAATGCGTAAGATGCAATATTAAACGGAACACCAAGAAATGCATCAGCACTACGCTGATACATCTGGCAGCTCAGCTTGCCATTGGCTACATGAAACTGAAACATCATATGACACGGCGGTAGAGCCTGCAGGCCCGCGCGAGCGTTATCCTGTGGGCTACGTGATTCATCGGGTAAAACGGCCGGGTTCCAGGCTGAGATAACATGGCGGCGAGAATGTGGTTTGTTCCGCAAGTCACCCAGCAACAATTTCAACTGGTCGATGTGCCTGCCATCCGGGGTAGGCCAATCACGCCACTGGGCACCATAAACGGGTCCTAAACTGCCATTTTCGTCCGCCCATTCATCCCAGATTGAGACGCCATTCTCATTCAGGTAGGCAATATTGGTATCACCTTTCAGGAACCACAACAATTCATGAATGATGGAGCGCAAGTGCAGCTTTTTAGTCGTCACACAGGGAAAGCCCTTTGCCAGCTCAAAACGCATCTGATAACCAAACAGGCTGATGGTGCCGGTACCGGTTCTGTCTTCCTTACGGCAGCCTTTGTCCAGAATATCTTGCAAAAACCGCAGATAGGCTTTCATGATCAGGTGTTAACCTTTGCTGGTGCCGGGTCGTTATGATAAGCAAACAGTATGATAATGATGCCTGCCAAAATCATTGGTAGTGACAACAACATACCCATCGTCAGCCATTGCATTGCCAGAAACCCGAGGTGCTCATCCGGTTGGCGAAAAAACTCGACAATCAGCCTGAACACACCATACCCAAGCAAAAACAAACCGGAAACAGCAGCCCGCGGTCTTGGCCTTTTGGAGTACCACATCAAAATTAAAAACAAAGCCAAACCTTCCATACCGGCCTGATACAATTGACTTGGATGCCGCGCGAGGTGATCGAGTGCTCCGGAACGCCACGCATCATTGAGTGCCGCTGTTTCAGCCGGTCTGAAAGCGGTGGATTTGGCAAAAATCATGGCCCATGGGACATCCGTCAGACGGCCCCATAATTCACCACCGATAAAATTTCCCAAACGGCCAAAAGCAAGACCAAGGGGTACCATCGGTGCGACAAAATCAGCGACCTGCCAGAACGACCTGTTTGTCCGCCTGCCAAACCAGGCCATAGCGACAATCACGCCGAGCAGTCCACCATGAAATGACATGCCGCCATCCCATATTTTGAATAAAGACAAGGGGTCCTGTATCAATAGCTCAAAACCGTAGAACAGCATGTAGCCGATACGCCCGCCAAATACAACACCGAGCATACCGTAAAACAGGATATCGCTTACATCCTGTTGGCTCCAGGCCCACCAGGTTTGCCTGCTGGCCCGACGATTGCCGATACCCCAGAAGGCCAGGAATGCAAGCAGATACATCACACCATACCAGTGTATCTCCAGTGGGCCGATAGCAACCGCAACAGGGTCGAAATTGATCAAAAGATAATTGGATTGCAAAGACAACTCCCTGCCAAGAGTGTGATGAGGGTCGCGGGCAGCATATGACAGACCAAGAGTGCTGGCAAGCCATGTCACAGGCACGGAACAAATCACCCTTGCAGCACTGCAGCGCGGGGATGCGGTACACTGCTACGCGTTTGAGGAAGCCACACAAACTTTGGTTATGGAAAATGCTTGAACTAGCGCTACCTAACATGCACGCACTGGCTGTGATGATTATGATCGTGGTCGCGTTGTTTCTGTTTACACGCGATAACATTCCGATGGAAACGACCAGTCTGGTTGTGCTGGTTGTACTGGCAACCGGCTTCCAGATTTTTCCTTTTGAGTCAGACGGCCAGGTTCTTTTACCAAGTGATTTCTTTTTAGGTTTTGGCAATCGTGCTCTGATTGCTGTGTCTGCACTAATGATTGTCGGCCAAGGCCTGATAAGTACCGGTGCGTTGGAACCAGTGGGGCGAGTGCTGGCTCGGTCATGGCGACGAAGCCCCGCCATTTCTTTGCTGCTGACACTTTTCATGACCGCTTTTCTCAGCGCCTTCATCAATAACACACCAATCGTAGTGCTGATGTTGCCGATATTGATCGGTGTGGCTGTCAAAACGGGGATGTCGCCCTCTGGTTCCCTGATGCCCATGGGCTTTGCCAGCATCGTGGGCGGTATGGCTACAACCATCGGCACATCGACAAATCTGTTGGTCGTCAATGTTGCTGCTGACATGGGTATGGACCGTTTCAACATGTTTGATTTTGTCGGACCAGTACTGGTTGCCGGCTTCGTGGCCACGCTGTACTTGTGGTTGGTCGCACCCAGAATCCTGCCTCAACGCGCACCACCCATGAACCGTGGTGTATCACGGGTTTATACCGCTCAGATCAGATTGAACGCCCACAGTCCGGTAGTTGGTCGTTCACTCGCAGATGCAATTACACGCGCTGGCGACACCATCAAGGTGGAAACAATCCAGCGAGGCAAAGGCGTGTTTATTAATCCTCTGCCCGATGTGAAGTTACGTGATAGCGACCGAATTACAACCAGCGATACTCAGCAGAATCTACGGGAATATGCCCGACTCCTGGGGGGCACACTTTACACCGCAGAGCATGCGGTCGACGCCAGTCACCCGCTCTCAGCCGAAGGACAACAGATTGCTGAAGTGGCCATTACACCCGCCTCACGACTGAATGGTGTGCGTATCGGCAATGCTGGGCTGATGTCCCGCTTCGGTCTCAGGTTGTTGGCATTCAACCGCTTTGAGGGTATGGAAGAGCGGGAATCTCCCGGCCTTGATGAAACCCGCTTGCGAAGTGGCGATGTATTGTTGGTGCAATCTACCTTACAAAACCTGGCTGAACTCAAACAAAGCTCAGATTTCCTGATATTAGACGGTAGCATTAACCTGCCAAGAGCGCGTAAAGCACCCATAGCATTGATTGTTATCGTTGGCGTTGTCGCACTGGCTGCAATGCGAGTTATGCCGATCGAAATCAGCGCCCTACTTGGCTGCCTGGTACTGATTTTGACCGGTTGTCTGAATTGGAAAGATGCCATGAATGCGCTGAGCACACAGGTCATTCTGCTCATCGTATCTTCATTGGCCATGGGTATGGCCCTGCTCAAAACGGGCGGTGCAGACTACCTTGCCAACCTGTTCGTGTATATCACTTTCGGCGCACCACCAGCAATCGTGTTAATGAGTCTGATGATGATGATGGGTATTTTAACTAACGTGGTTTCCAACAACGCTGCGGCCGTTATCGGCACACCCATTGCAATTGGTATTGCACAGCGTCTTGGCTTACCTTTGGAACCGTTCGTGCTTGCGGTTATGTTCGGTGCCAACCTCAGTTTTGCAACACCCATGGCTTATCAGACTAATGTGTTGATCATGAATGCCGGCGGTTATAAGTTCGGAGATTTTGTCCGCGTTGGCGTACCGTTGACCCTCATTACCTGGTTAATCTTAAGCGGCGTATTAATTTGGGCGTACAGTCTTTAACCAAAATATTCCTGTGAGGAAATAAACTATGAGTTCAACTTCCACATCAACCGGCGTAGTACGTACCGGTCCGTATCCTGAGCTAACCACCACTGCTGTTCTTGTCGGTTATTTTCTCGGCGTGGTGATTGCGGTCAGTATCGGCTATGCCGCACTGATCCTGGGGTTCTCAATTGAAGGGTCGGAACTGGCTGCTATCCTGGGTTTCGCCATTTTGCGCGGCATGCTACGTCGTAACTCCATTATTGAGAATAATATCGTGCAGACCATCGCAAGTGGCGTCAATGGTGCTTCGAGCGGGATGATGTTTTCTGTTCCGGCGATGTTTATTCTTGGTTATGGCTCGGACTTTAACCCGGTATTACTAACGTTTGGTGCCATTGCCGGTGCATTCCTTGGTATTGGCTTCATTATTCCTCTACGTAAACAGATGATCGACTATGAACGACTGACCTATCCGGGCGGTGTAGCTGTAGCGACAATTCTCAAATCACCCGGCGCCGGTATACAAAAAGCCATGTTTCTTCTTGTAGCCGCCATCACCAGTGGTTTTTTGCATTATATGAGCCAATCAAGTGGCGTTGAATATTGGAACCTCGGCTACACTCTCGGCTGGCCCGAATACATGAACGCAATTTGGTACCTATCACTTTTGTCCGTAGGTGTCGGCTACATTGCCGGTAAAGGAGGCGTTGCTTTTATCATTGGTGGTTATGTCTGTTACTGGGTGCTGTCGCCTTTATTAAGCCAGTTTGGTCTGTTCCCTGTAGACCCGGAAACCCAGATGGTTACCAGTGATCCCAATAGCCTGCGCTTGCTGTTGTACCGACCGGTCGGCATTGGTATGTTGATCGGTGGTGCTGTGGCAGGTGTAATCGTGGCATTTCCGATGATCCTCAGTGCGGTTCGCAGCATGCAAAATGCCGCCAAGTCAGGTGCTGCCATGTCCAGTGATGAAATGCCTATCAAACTACTATATGTAGCCATCGGCGGAGCGACTATCCTGCTGGCAGTTATCGCAGTGATGTCGACAGAAAAAATGGGCTTGGGCCGTGGCATCATCATGGCCGTCGTAGGCACTCTGTGGATATGGATCGCCGGGGTCATACTGTCCGAAGCAATTGGTCGTACCAATTGGTCACCGCTCTCCGGGATGACCCTCATTGCAGTAACTATCCTGATTTTTATTTCCAGCGGACTTGGTGATACCAAGGCAGCCATTGTATCTGCCGTCATGGTGGGTGCTGCAGCCAGCGTTGCCATGTCACAGGCCACTGATCTAATGCTGGACCTTAAAACCGGCTACCTGGTGGGGGCCACACCCCGTCAACAGCAACTGGGTCAATTTCTCGGTGCATGGTTAGGTCCGATAGTGGTCATGGTCTTGATCTTCGTGTTGCACGAAGCTTACGGTCTGGGTAGCGACAAATTGCCTGCGCCACAAGGACAGGCACTGGCCAGCATGATCAACGGCATTATTGGTGGTGATGTCCCGACTCAAAAATACCTTGCCGGTGCTGGCCTGGGTGCGTTGCTGAGTCTGGCGTCTCCTGGTCTCGGCATTACGGTAGGGCTAGGGTTCTACCTGCCTTTCAGTATTGTGCTGACTTACAGTATTGGCACACTGTTGCGTGTAATTTCAGACTGGAAGCTGGGTGATGCTTTTGCCGAGAGCACGGGTATTCCGATTGCGGCCGGCGTTATTGTTGGCGAGGCTTTGGTTGGCGTAGGTTTTGCCGTTTACATGATTCTGGGGGCTGTATGAATATCAAGACACTAGCAATGTTAATTATCATGGTATCGTTTTTGGCCAGTGCATTCATTAGCGTGCTGGATCCCAGGCAAGTCAACTGGTTGTGGTATCTGCCTGTGCTGGCTTTAGGCGTGGTGGCTTTATTTGTATATAGAATGGCCCGTCATGGTGAAGCCAAATCAAGTCACCGCTTGAGCGGAGACTTTCGGACTCTTGAAACCAGTCTTGCAAATATCCTGACCAAGCTGGAAATGATCAACGCCGACTCGGTCAATTTACCGGTTTACGAAGCCCGTTTTGAGATTGATCGACAGCTTCGTGAGGACCTGAATAATTTTGCCAATGCCCGTGAAAGCATGAAGCATATCTTCGGTTTGCAGAATTACGCCGATGTGATGAGTGCATTTGCTGCCGGAGAGCGGTATATTAATAGGGTCTGGTCCGCATCAACTGATGGCTACGTCGATGAAGTTCGTAGCTATCTTAACCGTGCAACTCAGCAGTTCAGAGAAGCCAAGGCACTGTTTGCCGATTTACAGCAACAGCACCAATCAACATTCTCACCTGCTTGATGTCATGCCGGACAATATTAGATATTAGGAGTGATTTGTACGATAAAAGCCCTGTCAATCAACGAATTTACATGTTTAATGCCATATCGATTGACGGAAAGCTGCTCTATATATAGAGTGTCCCGACTAAATAATTTCGATCAACAAATTTTTAAAGCCATTGAGACGAAGCATGCTAAACAATAGAAAGATTAACTGCCTACTATCCTCGGTTTTCATTTACGCTGTTGCTGGTCTGTCTACACAGGCGTTTGCAGTGAGCATCAATGAAGTCATGCAGGAAGGCGAAAGCCGCGCCGACGCTGGCGCAACAGCACAAACACAGGTTGATTCGGTCGCCGATCAAACCGAAAAAATCGTGAATGACTACAGAGCCGTGACCAAGGTTGTGGATGGTCTGAGAGTCTACAACGCCTTGTTGCAAACTCAGCTCAACAACCAAGAGGCGGAAATGCAGGCCTTATCGGACTCCATCGCCAATGTAGCCTTGATTGAACGGCAGATTTTCCCACTGATGATCCGAATGGTGGATGCCCTTGAAGAATTCATCAAACTGGATACGCCTTTCCTGATGAAAGAGCGTACCGGACGTGTCGCCCGACTGCGTGAGATGATGGAGCGTTCAGATGTGACTGCTGCCGAGAAATTACGGCTGGTTATTGAAGGCTACCAGATTGAAAATGACTACGGACGTACGATTGAGGCCTATAAAGGATCAACTGAGATCAACGGCAACCAATTGGAAGTTGATTTCTTGCGTATTGGCCGTGTTGCATTGTTATACCAGACAGTCGGTGGAGCCAACACCGGTGCTTGGGATTCAACAAGCGGTGCATTTACCGAACTCCCACCTGAAACCTATCAGGCACAGGTTTTAGATGGACTTAAGATTGCACGCAAACAAGTTGCACCGGATTTGCTCATCGTACCGGTTGCCGCACCAACGAGGGCGCTGAAATGATTAGCACGATCAAAAAAATTGGCCTTGCCAGCGGCCTGATACTGGCTTTCACCCTGTCTGCCCAGGCTGCCACGGCAATTTCACTGGAAGAGCTATTGCAACAGGTAAAAACAGGGCGTGTTAACGATGCCGTAGAAGCCAAAGCCCGGCTTGACCAGTTCCGTGCCAACCGTGCACAACAAAGCCGACTGTTGAATGCTGAGAAAGCCGAACAGAAACGTCAGGAACAGGCCTCTGCCCGGATGGAAAAACAGTTCGAGGTTAACGATGCCCGCATCATTGACCTGGAAAAGGCTTTTCAGACACGTCTCGGCGGTCTTAAGGAGCTATTTGGCGTACTGCAACAGGCATCGGGTGATGCCCGTGGGCAGTTTGAAACATCAATAACCCAGGTTCAGTTTCCTGATCGTACTGATTTCCTGCTCAACTTCGCCAAGAAAATGGGCCAATCAAATCGTCTGGCCTCACTTGAAGAAATCGAACGCTTATGGTTTGAGCTTCAACGTGAAATGACCGAAACCGGCAAAGTCACCACATTTACAGCCAGTGTCGTTAACTCCACAGGCGAAGAGCACCAGCAGGAAGTCACCCGCATTGGTGCATTTAATGTCGTATCTGAGGGTAAATACCTGGAGTACGTTCCAGAAACCGAACGTCTGGTTGAATTGCAGCGCCAACCGGCCAGCCGCTATACCGGCCGTATTGATGACCTGACCGAGGGCACATCTGGTCTTTTCCCATTGGGTGTGGATCCGACACGTGGCCAGTTGCTTGGCTTATTGGTTCAGTCACCAAGTCTCATGGAACGTATTGCACAGGGTAAGACCGTTGGTTATGTCATCATCGCTCTTGGTATCGTCGGTGTGTTGATTGCAATCTGGCGTGTTCTGATACTATCTGCAGTGGGCGCCAAAGTTAGCCGGCAGGTTAAGAACATCAGCCAACCAAACGTCAATAACCCATTGGGCCGTGTTCTCAAGATTGCCCAGGAAAGTACGACTGCTGACATTGAAACCATTGAGCTCAAACTGGGTGAAGCTATACTCAGGGAAACGCCCAAATTCAATGCCATGTTGCCGTTGTTGAAGATCATCTCTGTAGTTGCACCATTGCTGGGACTGCTGGGAACGGTAACCGGTATGATCGTAACCTTCCAGGCTATTACCTTGTATGGTGCCGGTGATCCGAAACTGATGGCTGGTGGTATTTCTACCGCGTTGGTTACAACCGTTCTTGGTTTGGTAGTTGCCATCCCAACGGTATTCCTGCATACACTGGTTTCCAGCCGGGCTCGGAGACTAACGCAGATTCTGCAGGAAGAAGCCGCAGGCATGCTCGCAGAGCGTGCTGAAGGTAATCAGTCAGCCGCATAAGGTAATCATCTCATGGATCTGATTTATTACTATCTGCCAGCGTTAGAAACCATCCGTGACTTCATGGAACTCGGTGGGGGCGTGCTGTTTGTTATTGGCTACCTCACCTTGTTCATGTGGATTCTCATTGTTGAAAGGTTGGTTTATATCCGTACGGGTCACAAACGTCTGGCCGGTGCTGCCCAGCAGTTATGGGAAGGCCGTACCGACCACAAGTCCTGGAATGCTCACCAGATACGGACACGATTGATATCGCAGGTTTCTGCACAGGTGGAACGTAATATTCCGCTGATACAGACATGCGTTGCCTTGTGTCCCTTGCTTGGTTTGCTGGGAACTGTAACTGGCATGGTTGAAGTCTTTGAAGTAATGGCCATATCCGGTTCGGGTAGCCCCCGCTCCATGGCTTCCGGTGTTTCCAAGGCTACCATTCCGACAATGGCTGGAATGGTAGCGGCTCTTTCCGGAGTGGCAATGGCAACATACTTACAACGCAAAGCAGGACGGGAACGCGAACTACTCGCGGATCACCTGGTCATAGGACACAAGTGACCAAGCGTCGCTGGAGAATTTGAATGAAGCAATTTTTTAACCAGACTCAGGTCGAAGAAGAATCCGAAATCAATATCACACCTATGCTTGATGTGGTATTCATCATGTTAATTTTCTTTATCGTCACGGCCACTTTTGTCAAAGAAGCCGGTATTGACGTCAATCGACCGGATGCAGCAACCGCAGTCAAAAAGGAAAACGCCAATATCCTGATTGCGATCGGACCCAATAACGATATATGGATTGATCACCGTATGATCGATGTTCGATCAGTACGCCCAAACATCGAGCGTCTGCATGCTGAAAACCCACAAGGGTCCGTTGTCATACAGGCTGACAAAGAGTCCAAAACTGATACCTTGATACAGGTCATGGATGCATCCCGGCAAGCGGGTGTGTTTAATGTTTCAATCGCTGCCCAAGAGCCTTAAGAACGATCATGTCAGCAACAATTAATCAAAGTTTAGCTCAAAGCCAGTCGGCTACCGTAGTCAGACTGGTGATTGGGCTTGTTATGGCGATGGCTGTTACACTGAGCCTGTTCTGGTTGATGCAATACCTGATCGAAACCGCAGATCGTTCTCTGAACGATGACGGTGCTGGTAACCTGGTGGATTTTGTCAGGATTAAACGTGATGAAAACGTTAACATCCGGCAATCGAAACCAAAAAAACCACCACCACCAGAATCACCACCACCTCAGCCGCCAACACCTCAGTTGGATAACCTTAACCCTAATGCTGAAAAAATTGCTATTTCGGCAGTACCGGTTCAAACAGATATCAAAATGACTGGTGGTTTCAGTCTGGGTGTGGGTGAAGGTGACTATCTGCCTATCGTAAAAGTTGCGCCTATCTATCCTAACAGGGCTTTGAGCCGGGGCATTGAAGGGTTCTGTGTCGTTCAATACACGGTAACCCGACAGGGCACAACAAAAGACCCGGTTGTGATTGACTCGCAATGTACTTCAAGCCTTTTTCATCGTGCATCGCTTAATGCTTCCCTGAAATTTAAATACAAGCCGAGGATAATGGACGGTGAAGCCGTAGAAGTTCCTGGCGTACAGAACAAATTTACTTATGAAATTACTGAATAAACGACCAATGAAACGCACTACTTCAGCATATTCCACACGTAAACTGTGCTTGCTTACAGGCTTTATTATTTTATTCGCTGCGTTGATAAGCTCCCCAGTTACGGCGCAGGAGAAAAAAGAGCGGAAAACCAAGCAGACGGTGGCTATGAGTCAACCAGTGTATGAAGCACTGCTGGTAATCCAGGAATTGGTTGAATTAGAAGATCTCATCAATGCACACAAGAAGATCACGGAATTACAAAGCAAAAAGAAACTTTCTCCTTACGAATCAGCACAAATTTGGAACCTGTCAGGTTATGCCTATTACGTGCAGGAAGATTATAAAAATGCAATAAGCTCCTATGAAAAGGTATTGCAACAGCCTGATCTACCAGAAGCATTACAGCAATCTGCGCTAAAAACAGTGGCACAGTTACACTTTACGATAGAAAACTATCAGTTAGCACTGGATACAGTTAAACGTTTGATAGCTATCGTGCCAGAACCTGCCGCAGATGTGTACATGCTGGTGGGACAGGCACATTTTTCAATGAACCACTTTGAAGAAGCAATAGCGCCGATCAAAACCGCGATTAATATGTACCGGGAGCAAGGTAGAGTACCCAGAGAAAACTGGTTGTTATTGCTACGCGTTTGTTACTGGGAACTCAAAGACTTCCCCAATATGTTGCTCGTGCTCGAAGAACTGATCGAAGCTTACCCTAAAGATTCATATGTGCTGACGCTTGCTGGCGTCTACAGTGAACTTGGGGATTCAAAAAAACAATTGGCACTGACTGAAGCACTTTATGAGAAGGGTTATATTGACGCTAAAAAACACGCCGTTAATCTTGCTAACCTATATTTGTTACATGGCACGCCATATAAAGCCGCAAAAGTCCTGGAAAAGGAAATGGCGGCCGACAATGTAAAATCCGATGTCAGAAATTTACGCCTTTTATCACAAGCCTGGTACTCAGCCAGGAATGATGAAAAAGCAATTCCACCCCTGAAGCAGGCAGCTGCTGCAGGAAATGACGGTGAGCTTTATATTCGATTGGCTCAGTCATACATTAACCTCGAAAAATGGAAAGAAGCTGCTGAATCGGCTAAAAAGGGTCTTTCTATCGGTGATCTCAAACGCCAGGATACCGCTAACATTATGTACGGTATGGCCTTGTTCAACCAAAAGAAATTATCTCTTGCCAGAAAAGCATTCCAGGCAGCGAGCAAAGACAAGCGCAGTAAACGTGCGGCACAACAATGGGTTAAATATGTCGATAGTGAAATTCGCCGACGCGATACACTGGAACAGAAATTGCCCGAACTGAAAGCACGTGATATGGATGCGATCCTGAAAGCCAATCAATAAAGCCTTTAATTTTTTTTCAATCAAGCCGCGCAAGTTGCGCGGCTTTTTTATGGTTGAGGCAAATAGTGAATAACGCGAATGTTTTCCAACGTTACCAAACCACCACAAGCTGCCTTCTGAAATAACACTGCCAAGTCTCTCTGAAACGCTGTAATTTTATCTTCCTCATCTACAATCTCAATGATCATAGGCAGGTCTGATGACAGGTCCAGGATTTTTTGCGTACGTATACGTGCAGTCGCACCAAACCCCAATACACCTTTGAGTACCGTCGCACCGGCCAGGTCAGCATCACGTGCGTGTTTAACAATAGCTTCATATAAGGGCAAATGCCCAACCTTGTCACTTTCACCAACAAACACTCTCAACAGTACAGCTTGACCAGAAATTTTCATAAATTACCCCAGTACCCATTCACTGATCAACAAGCCCAGTATAAATGCCACTCCGGCACCGGCCATAGTGGCCACAAAATAGGACGAGGCGTAGAAATATTCCTTATCCTGAATAAATTGCCCCAATTCATAGACAAATGACGACATCGTGGTGAAACCACCACAGAAACCCGTTGCTAACAATAGCCGCATCTCCGTGGAAAGCACCTGTGTAGTGGCCCCAATACCGGCAATCAAACCAATCAACAGGCAGCCGGCGATATTTGAAATCAAGGTTCCGAATGGAATACTAAAAACCAGGTAGTTCTGTGTGACAAGTGTCATGCCATAACGGCTAACGCCGCCAAGCATACTACCCAGCCCAACATAGACAAATGGTATTATTATACTCACTCTCATGGCTTCCCTATCTTCGACTACTACATGATGCGATGCTGCCAACCACGACGCAAGTAATGCGATACAAGAATATTTAAATGAGTACCTGGCTAAACCCAAAAATGACGATTAACAGACTTTTGCGCAAAAAATCTACACCTCTCAGACAGGGACGTAATGGTCCGTTTGTTTTCATTCATATTAATAAAACAGCCGGTACTAGCATCGGTAGAGCCATAGGATTGCCTGTAAAGGATCATCTGACCGTGAGGGATGTCATTGCAAGGATTGGCCAGGAAAAGTGGGACACAGCTTATACGTTCACTCTGGTGAGAAACCCATGGGATAAAGTTGTTTCCCACTACGAATACCGACGTAGGAGAAATAAAACGGGGATTGCCTCACGGAATGTTTCGTTTTCCGATTGGGTAAAAATGACCTACGGTGATATTAAGAATACTTTTTATTACAACAATCCCAAGGCTTTTCAACCTCAAGTTGAGTGGCTTAAGGATAATGAAGGTAAAATTACCCTGGATTTTATTGGTAAGTTTGAATCAATCATTACAGATTTCAATCAAATCAAACATGTAATCGGTCTCGATGCAGAATTACCCCACCTCAATGCCAGTCGACGAGCCAGTTACCAATCATATTATGATGATGAAAGCCGGGAAATTGTGGCACGCTGGTTTCAAGAAGATATTTCTGTTTTTGAATACAGCTTCAAATAGCATCATAAAAAATAGAGCAATGGTCAAATGTTCACTATACTCTTTTGCCGAAACAATACCGGGAGCAAAAACTTCAGGGGTTAAGCCTGTCATCAGTTTAGGCGCGCGGTTGCATCTGTTAATGGCAATCGATTCCGCGGAACTTCAGATTACGAAATAGGTCTCTGGAAGGAATCACGGAAAATCCTTAGTACCCCAATGTGGAAGCTTGGTATTTTGTTGACTTCAATGTCGGCACCATTCGGTATTCCCGGTTGATAGATGGCAAGCGTGAAGAACCGAAAGCACTCAGCAAAGAAATTAGCACAGGAAAATGGAGGCATCAAAAAAAAAGCCCCGCCCAAAGGGGGCGAGGCTTTTTCGTTTGATGCCTGGCAGTTGCGTACAGGATGTACGTAGATCACGGAGCGCAAGCATGCGCGGGAGTGATCACCAGGGTTTCAGGCCCCTCATGGATAAACAGATTCAACCAACTTAAATTACGTTTAGGCGCGTGAGAGTTCACTGGGAGGCATCAAAAAAAAGCCCCGCCCAAAGGGGGCGAGGCTTTTTCGTTTGATGCCTGGCAGTTGTGTACAGGATGTACGTAGATCACGCAGCGCATGGATGCGCGTGAGTGATCACCAGGGTTTCAGACCCCCCATGGATAAACAAATTCAACCAACCCAAATTACGTTTAGGCGCGTGAGAGTTCACTGGGAGGTGTCAAAAAAAAGCCCCGCCCAGAAGGGCGAGGCTTTTTCGTTTGATGCCTGGCAGTGACCTACTCTCACATGGGAAACCCCACACTACCATCGGCGATGCATCATTTCACTGCTGAGTTCGAAATGGAATCAGGTGGTTCTAATGCTCTAATGCCGCCAGGCAAACTGGCTGGTTGATGTCTAAATCAACCTCGGGAATAAGCCGAAGCCTATGCCCTGAATTAGTGAGTTCTGTCAAAAGCGTGTGTGTCTGCAAAATTGGAATATTTATTTTGGCTATGTCATTTTTGTGTGAGTGGTGTGAGGACACGGAACCGACAAGGTAATGTACTTATGTACATGACCGCAGTCGGTGTAGTGTCATCGTGCCGCTCACGCGGAAATGACGACGCCAAAAAGAACTTTGGTGTTATATGACCAAGTCTCTCGGACAATTAGTACAGGTTAGCTTCACACATTACTGTGCTTCCACACCCTGCCTATCAACCTCGTAGTCTACAAGGGTCCTTACAACATCAAGTGTTGAGAGATCTAATCTTGGGAGAGGCTTCCCGCTTAGATGCTTTCAGCGGTTATCCCTTCCGAACATAGCTACCCGGCAATGCCACTGGCGTGACA
>JAJFLA010000007.1 GCA_021772935.1 Gammaproteobacteria bacterium | reverse complement strand
GTCAGCTTCATGAATTATGATTTAGGATTCTTTGATCAAAACGAGAACAGGGTGGAGCCAGTGGGGAATAACCCATTCGCTCTAATACTGTAACCCATGTCCTCGGAATAAACTGTTACCTATGTGCCCGGTAAGCACCTTGAATTTAATGGTGGTGATGGGTGGACTTGAACCACCGACCTCAGCATTATGAATGCCGCGCTCTAACCAGCTGAGCTACATCACCTTGTGTTGCCTTTTGGAACCGGGCCGACCATTGCGATCGGGGCGGCAATTTTCCATTTACACAGACCACTTGTCAACTCTAAATGCCCGATTAAGAGCAGGTTTTAGCAAAATCAGTTGATAAAAGAGTATCCAAAAGCACTTTGGAAGCAATCGACAATCTCATCCAGAGTGGGTGCATGGTTTTGTGGGCCTTGTACGGCGACCTTTAATGCTCCCATGACCGAGCCAATACGGCACGAAGTTACCAGGTCCAGGTCGTTTTGCAGGCCATAAATCAAGCCTGAACGGTAGGCATCACCACAGCCGGTTGGGTCCAGCACCTGGGCAGGTTTTACCGCTTCAATTGTTTCTTCACCCGCCTTGGTGATTAAGGTCGAGCCATCGCCACCACGGGTGATGATCAGCGCTTCGAGCTGTTCTGCCACTTCCTCTTTGCTCAGGCCGGTGCGCTCACGAATGAGTTGAAATTCGTAATCGTTGGAGACCAGCCAGTTGGCCTGGCGGATAAATGTTTTCAGATCATCGCCATCAAACAGGGTCATGGCCTGGCCCGGATCAAATATATGTGGGATACCAAGACGTTCAAAATCCCGGCTGTGCTGCAACATGGCCTCTCTTCCATCTGGCGCCACGATCCCCAATGTCATGCCTTCAGTATCGCCGATATTGTTTAAATGACTTTCCTGCATTGCACCGGGGTGGAAGGCAGTGATCTGATTGTCATCAACATCGGTGGTAATAAAAGCCTGGGGTGTGAACTCCCCTTCGAGGTGACGCACGTAACGAGTGGATATGCCGAGCGACTCAAGACGTCTCTGGTAGGGCCCAAAATCATCACCGACGGTGGCCATTGGGTAAGGCTCACCACCGAGTAATTTCAGGTTATAAGCAATATTACCAGCAACACCACCAAACTGACGCCGCATTTCGGGAACCAGGAAAGACACGTTAAGCATGTGTACCTTGTCCGGAAGGATATGGTCCTTGAAGCTTTCTGGAAAAACCATGATGGTGTCATAGGCCAGGGAACCACAGATTAATGCCGACATACTTGATCCGTACCTTTTCAGAAAATCGTTTTGAGGAAAGCGGCATTTTAACGGATTTTGCGGCAATGACTGGAAGTTTATTAAAAACAGCATTAATAATGCTGAGCGTGCATCGTGCTGCTTGCTGAAAAGCAGGCTGGCTGATACATTGTTCAACACTTAAGCTGGCATCTCTTCCCGGAATAAAACAACATGATTTTCAAGAGTCTCCGCGGTCTTTTTTCTAACGACTTATCTATTGATTTGGGTACTGCAAACACACTGGTTTATGTGCGTGGCCAGGGCATTGTGCTGAATGAACCGTCGGTGGTGGCGGTACGCATGGATCGTGGTCCGGGTGGGCCACAGTCAGTAGCGGCCGTGGGCGCCGAAGCCAAACGTATGCTGGGTCGAACACCTGGCAATATTCGTACAGTCAGGCCGCTGAAAGATGGCGTGATCGCAGATTTCAACATGACCGAAGCGATGCTTCAGCACTTTATCAAGAAAGTACACGAATCACGGTTTTTACGACCAAGCCCGCGGGTTCTGGTCTGTGTACCCTGCAGTTCCACACAAGTCGAGCGTAAGGCGATTAAAGAATCGGCCGAAGGTGCCGGTGCACGCGAGGTATTCCTGGTCGAAGAGCCGATGGCGGCAGCGATTGGTGCTGGTATTCCGGTACATGAGGCACGAGGCGCAATGGTGCTGGATGTTGGTGGTGGCACCTCTGAAGTGGCGGTTATATCGCTTAACGGGCTGGTGTATGCCAACTCGGTACGTGTTGGCGGTGATCAATTTGATGAGTCGATCATCAATTATGTGCGACGTAATTACGGCACTTTGATCGGTGAATCTACGGCAGAGCAGATCAAGATTAAAATTGGCTGTGCCTGGCCCAATGAAGAAGTTGAAGAGTTATCAGTGTCTGGGCGCAACCTGGCTGAAGGTGTGCCCCGGCGAATTACTATCAACAGCAACGAGGTGTTGGAGGCCCTGACAGAAAGCCTGACCAGTATTCTTGATGCGGTCAAGGCAGCGCTGGAACAAACACCACCTGAACTGTGTTCGGATGTCGTTGAAACCGGTATTGTACTGACGGGTGGTGGTGCACTGCTGAAAGGACTGGACCGCATGATTGCCGAAGAAACCGGTCTGCCGGTATTTGTGGCTGATGATCCGTTGACCTGTGTGGCCAGAGGTGGTGGTCGTGCGCTTGAGTTGATGGATGAAAACCACGGTGATTTCTTCACTATAAACTAGTGTGGTGTAACGTATAAATGGCACATATCAGAGGCTCACAAATGATTCAAGACAAGGCGCAGTTCGAACTTAATGGTTACTCCATTAACGAGGGCTGCAACGCAGGATTGAGTCATTTGTGTGCCTCCCTTCGGGCGCGGCGAGAAGCCGTCATCTGCGGTGTTGCGTCTCTTGGAAAGGACCAGCCATTCCCTGCAAGACGCGCCTTGCAACTAACGGCTTCTCACCACGCTGATATGTGCCATTTATACGTTACACCACACTAGGGATTGTGAATTAGCCACGGTCGAGACCTTTATTTTGTTAATAAAGAAAGTTCAATAATGAAGACTAAGATGAGTGTCAGGGGATACAACATATGCTGATTCAGAAATTTGGTGGTTCATCGCTGGCAGATATGGATGGCTTTATTGCTGCTGCCAGCATCATCACAGATGCTGCGAGCAATGAAAAAGTCGTGGTTGTATTGTCTGCCATGTTTGGTGTGACCGACTTGTTGGAAAGTGCAATTAAAACGGCTGTTGAAGGGGGTGACTTCAAGACGGTCCTGGATAGCATCAATAAAAAAGAACAAGGCATGCTGGAGCGAATGGCATCTGCAGGCTGGGATTGTCCTGTAGCGACAGAGTTTTTACAGCTTCAACATCAGCGCCTGGCATCCCGGCTGGAAGGTGTAACGTTGCTTGAGCAGTGCCCGGCGGAAGTGCAAGCTGAGATTCTCTCAACCGGTGAAGGCTTTAGTAGTCGTTTGATGAGTGATTTATTGCGGGCGCAAGGCCATGCTGCCCGTTGGTCGAACACCGATGTTTTGCCTCCAGCGAATGAAAGTTATCTGGACAGCCTGGTGGACATTGAGGCTGCGGCACCACGCTTGCAACAGGCGATGAGTGGCGACCACAGTATTCTGGTGTTACCGGGGTTTTATGGTTGCAATGCTAGCGGTAAACCACAATTGCTGGGTCGTAATGGTTCAGATTATTCGGCCGCAAGCGCTGCAGCGGCACTACAGGCACGAAGTTGTGAGATATGGAAAGACGTTGACGGCTTTTTCACCGCTGATCCGCGCATTGTAGCCAGTGCAAAATGCCTGGACGAAGTCAGTTATGAAGAGGCCATGGAATTGTCCTTTTTTGGTGCCAAGGTTATTAGTGCCAAGGCATTAACACCGTTGATGAGTGCCGGTATTCCTTGCTCCATCAAGAACACTTATCACCCAGACAAAGCAGGCACCTTGATCCATGCCGGTACCGAGAAGCCAACCGTAGTCAGGGGCGTGTCACATCTGGATGATGTAGCCAGTATTACCTTGCAAGGTGGTGGTATGCGTGGCCGTGTTGGCGTCGCGCGTCGGGTTATGGAGGCGCTCGCCAACCAGTCCATTTCAGTTTTGTTGATTGTGCAATCATCGTCGGAATACAGCATTACCTTGTGTGTGCGTAGTGACGAGGCAGGACGCGCTCGCGCCGCGCTGGCTGACACGTTTCATTTCGAGCTCTTGCATGGCTTGATTAGTGGTATTTCAGTGATGGACCAACGCTCCGTGATCACGCTGGTTGGCGATGGAATGAGGCATTACCGGGGACTGGCTGCACGCTTTCTCAGCGCAATATCTGCTGCTGGCGTAAATGTTGAGGTGATTGCCCAGGGCTCTACAGAATGTGCCATCGCCGTGGTCGTGGAAAAGAGAACCGCCCATGCTGCGCTGAGAGCTTGTCATACAGCGTTTTTCAGCCACACCAGCCATATGGACGTCATCCTTCTCGGTTGCGGAAATGTTGGAGCGACCTTATTGCAACAGTTTCAAAGCCAGGATAGTACCTTGGCTGCAGGTCACAAGGCCTTGCATGTGCGAGCCATTGCCAACAGCCGAAAACTACTGGTTGGTCATGACACGATTGAGCTTGAAAGCTGGCAACAAGACCTGGAGGACCG
The DNA here is from genome assembly GCA_021772935.1 of Gammaproteobacteria bacterium. Lineage (GTDB taxonomy): Bacteria > Pseudomonadota > Gammaproteobacteria > Xanthomonadales > SZUA-36 > SZUA-36. The sequence goes on along the minus strand of JAJFLA010000007.1, from coordinate 72,864 downwards.
CGGTACTGCGTGGACTATGGATGACATTATCGCTATCCGTAAGCAACTGGGCTTACTGAACCCGACGATCATTGACTGCACTTCGGACGAAGGGTTGGCAAACCAGTACACGAACTTCCTGGCTAATGGGTTTAATGTTGTGGCAGCCAATAAAAAGGCCAATACCGCCAGCATGGCCTATTACCGTGAAATGCGAGTGACCGCCGCCAGACATTTTCGTAAGTTCATGTACGAAACTAACGTCGGTGCGGGGCTGCCGATTATTGATACCTTGCAGTCATTGATCCGTTCTGGTGACGAACTTAATTCATTTGGTGGTATTTTGTCCGGGTCATTGTCGATGATTTTTGGCATGCTGGAGGATGGTTTCGCATTTTCGGATGCCGTTGACAAAGCCATGCAGCTGGGGTTTACCGAGCCGGACCCCAGAGACGACCTGTCAGGTATGGACGTGGCTCGTAAATTATTGATCATTGCGCGCGAAATAGGCCTGGAGCTTGAGCTAGAGGATATCGAGGTTGAGCCGGTTATTGAATTCGGTTTTGCGGCAGATGCCGACAGCTCGGAACTTATTTCCCGATTGAAAGCCTTGGATGACACCTTTGCCACACGTGTTGACGCTGCCAAGGCCGAGGCCAAGGTTCTTCGTTACATTGGCCGGATTGAGGATGGACGGTGCAGTGTCTCGGTGGACGCTGTCCCGAAGGATAAGCCACTGGGTTCAATCCGCGATGGTGAAAATGCACTGGTGCTGCATACCCGGTATTACCAGCCCATTCCATTGGTGTTGCGGGGTTATGGTGCGGGTGCAGATGTCACCGCTGCAGGCGTATTTGGCGACCTGTTGCGCACGGCCTGGAGACCATTGGATTTATGAACGACAAAGTACTAACTGTTTTCGCGCCGGCATCTTCCGGTAACGTTTCTGTAGGCTTTGATGCCCTTGGTCTGGCCTTGACCCCGGTGGATGGCAGCTTGTTAGGGGATAGTGTCAGCATCATGCCGGGCGCCCCGGCAGACTGGATGTTGTGTATTGATGGCCCCTTCGCTCATGCCCTGCCACAAGATCAGGAACAAAACATTGTCATTACCTCATGCCGTCGGTTTGAACAGGCTGCCCGCGAGGTGGGTGTCAATACCCACCCCTTGAACATCACCCTGAATAAACGCCTGCCGGTTGGTAGTGGTCTTGGCTCAAGCGCCAGCTCTATCGTGGCTACGCTGGTTGCCCTTAACCGTTATTTCGGTCGCCCGCTTGATCGTCCAGCGCTGTTACAACTAATGGCAGAAATGGAGGGCAGTATCAGTGGTGAGGTACACCTTGATAATATTGCCCCGTGTTTGCTCGGTGGTCTGCGTTTGTGTCTGCCGGGTGGTGCTCGTCAATATGGTTTGCCGTGGCCAGGTCATTGGCAGGCTGTCGTCGCCTGGCCGGGAACACGACTGGAGACCCGATCTGCACGCAAAGTTTTACCGAATAACTATGATCGCAAAACAGTTGTTACCCACGGTGCGCAATTTGCCCTGTTTGTGCATCATCTACACCAGGGTGAGGCGGGGCCTGCAGCGGACTGCCTGGTTGATTTGCTGGCTGAGCCTTACCGCAAGTCCTTGCTGCCGGGGTTCGAGACGGCCCGGGTTGAATTGACGCAATTGGGGGCGCTGGCGACGGGCATTTCCGGTTCCGGCCCGACGGTTTTTTGTATCGTAGATGACGGTCAGGTGGCGGAAGCTGCCGCACGATGGTTGCAACAGCACTATGTACAAAATGATAGTGGCTTTGTACACATCTGCCGGGCAGACCTGGCTGGCGCCAGAGAGGTTTGATCCGGGCGAGATCAAGGCAGGGAACATAAAATCATGCAGTACATCAACATCAGTCACACCGAGCAAAAGGTGACTTTTCCGCAGGCCGTTGTGACCGGGCTCGGAAAAGGCCAGGGTTTATTTTTTCCAGAGCAACTGGTGCCGCTGGAAGGCGTACAGGCTTTGCTCGAAATGGATTTTGTCAGCCGTAGCACGATTTTGTTACAGCACCTGGTGGGTGACGCGATGACAGCAGATGTTTTGCAGGGTTGTGTCGAAAAGGCATTTGATTTCCCACTGCCGCTTGTTGCTGTTTCAAAGCAGGTCCATGCACTCGAGCTTTTCCATGGTCCATCGCTCGCATTCAAGGATTTTGGTGCACGCTTTATGGCGCAATGCCTGGCGGGTTTTAATGCTGGGCGACAAACCACCATCCTGACAGCAACCTCCGGAGATACTGGGGCGGCTGTGGCGCTCGCCTTTTATGATCAGCCGGGGATCGACGTAGTGGTACTGTATCCACAAGGTAAAGTAACACCTCTGCAAGAAAAGCTGTTTTGTACACTGGGCAGTAACATTCGTACCGTTGCCATAAAGGACGATTTTGATGCCTGCCAACAACTGGTTAAACGATCGTTTGATGACCTTGCGCTGGTTAAAATGCTGGGCCTTAATTCGGCCAACTCGATTAATGTGGCCCGGTTGTTGGCGCAGGTTTGTTATTACTTTGAAGCTGTTGCGAGGCTACCACAGGGGACAGAGCCGGTATTCAGTGTGCCCAGCGGCAACTTTGGCAATGTAACAGCCGGTTTGATTGCTCACGCCATCGGTTTGCCAATGAAGCGGATGATAGCAGCCACCAACCGTAATGATACGGTGCCGAGGTTTCTGGATTCAGGCATATGGGCGCCAAGGCCAACAGTGGCGACCTTGACCAATGCGATGGATATTTCCTTACCGAATAATTTCCCCCGGGTGCTGGAACTCGAGCAACGCCATGGCCTGCCTTTGCGGGATTTGCTGACGTCGTTTGCTATCAGTGATGCTGACACCAGTGGTGCAATACGCGCTCTCGATGCGCAGGGCTATCTTGCCGACCCCCACAGTGCCTTGGCCTGGAAAGCGCTGTCCACCAATCTGGATGAAAGCGAAACAGGTGTGTTTTTGTGTACCGCACACCCGGCCAAGTTCAGGGAAACGCTGGAGCACACATTGAAGCGATCTGTGCCACTACCTGCAGCGCTGGAACAAGTGTCTGAAAAAGAGATTTTGAGTAGCGAGATGCCAGCTGATTTCAAGCTGTTACGTGAGTTTTTACTGAAAAAATAGCAAACCCTGTTTTTCCTGTAATGTGTGTTTTGCAGGACGGGCTAAGGTGAAGGCTCAGCCCCGATAATTTCAGCGGCTGCCTGCCGAATTTCAGGCCATGCATTTAGTGCAGCGGCAAAACCTGTCCAAACGTCTTTCCAGAAAGCGATTAACTCGGCACCTTCCATTCCTGCGGGCGAGCCCCTCAGCGGAAAGTCCTCGCGGCTGGTCTTCTCCAGGTCAGCATTCAATTGTGTGATACCGTTACGTAGGTAGTTCTGCCAGTCGACAGGAGCTGATTCGGCCATCGATAATAAAGCACTTAGTTGCTGAAGCTGTTCTGAATCACTACGCAACCTGTTATCGCGGTACATGTCGCTTAGTGTGCTATCTGGCGCGGCGGCCATATCATTAAACCAGGCGGATAAGGCCGACAGGCGAGCGCTGGGCGAATCGGACAGGCAAGATGATTTGTATTCAAGCACTTTTTCAATAAAGAACATTGGAAACGATTCAGCGGGTGTGAAATTGAGATCTCTGTTCCGCCATTGACGTTCGGGTAGTGGCGAGTGGGGAATTGCCCACGGGTAGTCCAGCGTGACCGCCGTTGGGAATATGAAATCGAGTAAATATCCAAACAAATGATCTTCACCGCGACCAATGGGCAAATAGGGCGGTAACATCTGGTGATTATCCAAACCGGTTGCTGGTGACATATTGGGGCGTGGTGAAAAATGTGGTTGGTTGCGGCCACTCCAAACCTTGCGCCGCGTTAAAGAAAGGGTGGTTTTTTTTGCCGAAGCCAGCATTTGTCTGAGTGAAGCGGGTGCCATATTGGGTAGCCAGGTGTTCGAGCTGGTACCGGGACAGCCCAACGAACCACACTCCGTCATCAACACGGGTGAATCAGACTGTAACTCGCTGATTTGCAACGCTGTTGCCTTACTAAAACCTGTAGGCTTCAGGTGCTGCTGCCCCAGCACGGCCAGTGCCTCCGAAAAAGGCAGGCCCAGACATTGCATGTGACGGTTAATAGGGTCTGGGTTGATAGCTTTGTGTTGAGACGCCCAGTCCTGTTCGTTTTCGAAAAAGTCTGCTTCGCGTGGCTCATCAGAAAACGTAATGTTGGGTTTTGGTTGAGGCGGGTCGTAAACATCACAGATGGTGTCGTCATCCATCATCACAAGCCGGTGGCCACAGGAAAGCAATAGCGCCAGATTACGCGCCAGACCGCTGGTCCAATGATCCCGCCACTTCGCCTGCTCAGCCAGGAAGCGTATGCTGCTTTCATGTTGCGGCAGCCGCTTGGCAAGACCATCCAGTAGCCATTGCTGTTCATCCTGACCAAAATAACGAAGCGGTGTGTCGACCGCGGCAGCCAGCTTCTTTACCAAGGCCTGGTTTTGGCTGATATTTTCAGCGTTACGAGAGTCATCTATTACATACAAACAATGGAGTTTTTTGGTATCGCAATTGGTGATGACGGAATTGAGCAGGCGCTCCAGTGCTTCTGGGCGCTCCCATGTAATGATAGCCGCAACCGGTGCGTCGGTTTGCTTTTCTTCAGTTGTTGACGCAGCTTTGGTTTTGAGTCTGTCGCAGACTATTTTTGCAGATACCATCATGCCGCTATCAAGCATGCCCTGGAGTACGTTGCGGATATCGGCTTGCTGACCTTGCATACCGGGATTGCGCTCAATGATAGCGGCAACGTGCTGGTCGAGGGTTTGGAATTGACTGCTACTTAGTAGCGAGGCATAAACCTCGGGCATAACCATGGTGCGTTTACCATTGCGTGTATTGTGTAGTAGCAGGTTGCCATCGGGTACAGGGTAGGCCTTGCAAAGGTCAAAAGCGACCTGATCTGGCAACGGTTTGAAACCGGCGGCAGGGTTGACGGCGATGTCCAGTGAGAATTCTGTTTTATCAGTCATTATGTGCTCTCTGGGTTTCAACCGCTGCGTGGTAATAGGTATGGCAGGCGGTGAGTAACGTGGTGATGTTTATGTGGCGTTGAGACTTGGATGCGTACACCATGTGGTTTTCTATATTTAGTAGCCAGTGCTTGGGTCTGAGGCAGATTGTAAAGTAGGGAACCAGAGTTGTCCCGCAAAAAAAAGCAAACGTTTCGATGTGAAACGTTTGCCTTATTTAACCCTGTACTTAATCCACTGCGGTTGATCAAAAATATACTGCAAAACCTGTTGCTTTCATCAGCAAACTATTCTTAGCTCTACAGCCTTATTTATAACCGCCCGGAGCACAGCGGGTGGCGAATTCATGTTAAATAAGAATAATCGGAATGCTGACTTATTGCTACTCAATAGCATAGAAGTCAAAATGCTGAGAACCCCATTCCCAAAACCTCATAGTTGGTTAAAGCATACTCCAAAGCGTTCGAAAAAGCTAGTATCGGTACGGTATTATTGATGTTTCGAGCAGCATGCAATGCGGGTTTATCAAAATGCACCGGCCGGCCCAGGAAAGACCACCGGGCTTTCGTTCCCATCGTTGGCGACGCTTGCTACACCGAACAAATAGTTGTCGATAACAAGGTTTTCGAGTTTGAAGTGATCCAGCTTTCCGACCCAACGACTGTGGGTCCATTCAGGTTCGGTAGTCAGTCGCCAGTAAACGCGATATCCCGCCAGGTTCTCATCCTCTCCCATCTTCCATTTGAGCGTGGTACTGGCCTGTACGATGCCTTCGATAGTTACACCCGATGGGGGCGCAGGAGCCCACGCGAGAGCGGCCAGCGAGACGGCATTCAAAGCTGTCAGTTTGGCGGCAAAATCAAAATCGACAAACTCAATGGTATCGCCGAAGTGCCTACCCTCTTCGTTGCGAATATCCTGGTGCTGGCGATCGTAGTGCTCGTTGACCTCCATGATTCTTACACCGGGGAAACCCACCGCATTGAATGGTCGGTGGTGACCGCCACGGCCGAAGCGGTCGAGTCGGTACACCATCATCAGATCAAGGTTTTGGACATATTGTTCACCGACACGTTTGATATAGCGGGCCAGGTTGCGCGAGGCGGAGTCCACTTCACCACCTGTAAAGTAGCGCATGCGGGCCTCGTCTTCTGTTTCTACCCAACGAACCCCTTCTGAAAAGATGCGAGCACTGTGATTGTCGATGATGCCGTTGATGCCGGCGATGTTGCCGATCATGTCATTATTGAGCACAGCATCAATGTTCCAGCCCTGTTCTTTGGCATGGGCGGCCACGATCTTGCCGCCGTAAAGTCCCTGCTCTTCACCCGCGAGTCCGGCATAAACGATACTGGTGGAAAACTGGTAACGACTCAGTACGCGGGCGGCTTCAATCACACCTGCCATACCGGAGGCATTATCATTGGCGCCGGGAGATGTGTCGGTAGAATTCATTGGGTCAGTAATACGCGAATCGATATCACCACTCATCAACACCATGCGATTTGCGTCAAGCTGGCCTCGTTGGATGGCAATGATGCTGACGATTTCGTGTGGGACCGGTATGCGGTCGCCCGTGGCGGTATCTGCGATGGTAATAACTTCCAGGCAGCCACCGCAGTCCTTTGAAATGGCCTCAAACTCAGCCTTTATCCAGCGCCGCGCGGCCCCAATACCCTGGGTTTCAGAGTGGGTATCCGAGAGGCTGTGTCGGGTACCGAAACCAACCAATTTGGATACATCCTGCGCGATACGCTGGCTCGAAGGGGCCGCTCCAATGTCATAGAGACGCATGTCTTCAGAGGGTGGCACCTGTGCAGCGAGGCTGGAGACGATGAAAGCAGAACACACGAATGCGAATTTCTTGATCATTGTTTTTCCATGGCAGTGGGTATCGGTGTGGTCTCACACTTTACCATTTCTCGTTATGTAGTGGATGAGTTTGCTTTTGTCAGCTTCTCTTTTTTGTATGCTGTGCGATCCTGAAGGGCTTCGCACCGCACCTCCATGTGCGATATACCGCACCTTTTTTGTTGCCGTGCAACATCTTATCGATCGCGCCGCACATGGCCCAGGCCACCTTCTCGACCGGTGTCCGGTCTCACCTTTTTGTATGCTGTGCGATCCTGAAAGGCTTCGCGTCGCACCTCCATGTGCTCTGTCGCGATATACCGTACCTTTTTATTGCCGTGCAACATCTTATCAATCGCGCCGCACATCCTTGTGCTCTTTCGCGATATACCGTACCTCCTGTACATAAAAAAAAGCCGGGCGCTTTTTGGGCCCGGCTAAATAAGAGGAGGAAGTGTCATAAAACTACATATTGCGGAAACTATGACAATCAAAATACCAAAACGTTTTCACTCGATGCGATAAACCGACAATTAATATCAAATTTAGCGAATAAAATAACCACAGCATGCGACCTTTAACTTTTAATACCCCGGCTGGACCGTTGGAATACACCATCACTCATCGTGCGCGTGTAAGAAAACGCCTGCATTTGGAACTGGATGAGCGTGGCGGCCTCGTGATCGTCGCCCCTGAACACTGGTCAGATAAGCATATCAGCGCGACTTTGTCTCAAAACAGACGCCGGGTGGAGCGGTTTCTCGCCACCGCCAGCCAACGGCAATTAAAGCCACTGCAGTATGTCCAGGGTGAGTTACATTATTACCTTGGCGAGCGTTACCCCCTGATGATTCATGCTGCTCCGGGACCGAAAACCAAAGTGGCTTTTGGGCAACAGGAAATTTGTATTAATATCAGTCGGAACAAAGAGACTGATATTCGGGCGCGATTGCAGGGCTGGTACTGCCACCGGGCAAAACAAGTATTTAACGAGCGACTGCAGCTTATCGCACAAAGGGCAAGTTGGGCGGCCGGCCGGCCAATCCCGTTGAAATTGAGAAAAATGAAACGTACCTGGGGTAACTGCTCATCCATCGGGGTGATCAAGCTGAATACACATTTGATCAAGGCACCCTTGCCTATTATTGACTCGGTAATCGCACATGAGCTGTGCCACCTTGAAGAGATGAATCATGGCAGGGCGTTTTATCTGCTGCTGGAAGGCCTGAACCCAAACTGGCGGCGGGACCGGTCTGTTTTGCGCTCACAGGGGTTTGTTTACCTCCTTATATAAAGCCCATCAAACCATACTTTCCATTCTTGTGTTTTTGGATCAAATTGTTCAAAAAACTGTCGTACGCTACCATCAGTCAGCGGCGACCAGGTACCACGAAAGTCCTTGCTTTTACCGCTAGTGTAATAATTGATTTTTCCACTCAGTAGCATCGAGCCAGATTCATTCAAACCACCGGTATAGTCAATCGAATAGCCACCTGCTACCCATAATTGACGCCATTGATCGTCAACCGCATCGTAATAATTCATGCTGCTACCGGTATCGCCTTGCGTGTTGGTCCAGTTTTCCATGAGCAGACAGTTTTTGTGGTGCTTGGTGATGGAATTGCTGCCTTGTAGTGTTCGTTTTTCATCATTGGAATAAACATTCCAGTCACCCAGCCAAAAATCGAAGTCACTGAAGCCTTTCATCGTTTCACATACGGGTTTGGGTGATATCGGCTGCGGGGGAAGCTGTTCTTGTGCCTGCGCTGATGTTGAGAACAGCAATGCCAGCGTGGCAGTGACGATTAATGGGTTCATTATTTTGTACTCCTCACTGGGTTTATAAAACAATACGCCAAGCGGGTATACCTGTCTGCGTTGGGGCGAGAGCTGTTTACGTTGTCTTGCAACTAATGTTATGTCGAGTTGCGGGATTTATATTGGCAAAATGGGAAAACCATAAGGTTTTCTAGCAAAACCCTGATTTTGCTCTTAATCAGGGCTTTTCAAAAAGCCACCACCGTGTAGGATAGAGAGTTCCACGCGAAATACCGTGGGGCGACGATAAGCAAAGCACCCAGTGCAAATAAAGGTTTGTAAAAAAACGAAATATGGATCAACACGACCACATCAAAGGCCTGTATCGACCGGATCAGGTAAAGGAAAGCTGTGGCTTCGGGCTCATCGCCCATCAGCACGGTGAGGCCAGTCATGAACTGGTGACGACGGCTTGCACGGCTCTGACCCGCATGACACACCGTGGCGCCGTTGCGGCCGATGGTAAAACCGGGGATGGTTGTGGTCTGCTGATGCAGTTCCCGGAATCGTTTTTCCGACAGGTGGCTGACGATGAAGGCATGCGGCTGGGCCGGGTCTTCGCTGTTGGTATGGTGTTTTTGAACGCAGATCCTGAAATAGCGACGCGCTCACGTAAAATTCTCAAAAAACATATCAAGAACGAAACACTCGGTGTAGCGGGCTGGCGTACCGTTCCGACGGACCCATCGGTATGTGGGCAAATGGCACTCGATTCGATGCCATGCATTGAGCAGGTATTCGTCAATGTGCCACCAGGCTGGAATACTTTTGATGCGGAGCGACGGCTTTTTGTCGCGCGACGCATGGCTGCAGCAGAGAACATGAAGCTGGAGCATCCGGATAAAGTGTTTTACATGGCTTCGTTTTCCAATTTAACCACCGTATACAAGGGCCTGGTAATGCCCAGGAATCTGTCGAAATTTTATCCCGACCTGGAAGACCCCCGCTTAAAAAGCACCATTTGCCTGTTTCACCAACGCTTTGCAACCAATACCTTGCCGGATTGGAGGTATGCGCAGCCGTTCCGTTACCTCGCGCATAATGGTGAGATCAACACCATCGAAGGTAATCGTAGCTGGTCGGAAGCACGTACGCCCAAGTTTCAGACACCGTTACTACCGGACCTGCAAAAAATTCGACCCCTGGTTAATCAGAAGGGCTCAGATTCATCGTCGTTGGATAATATGCTGGAGCTATTTCTCGCCGGTGGTATGGATGTATTCCGCTCCATGCGTATCCTGATACCGCCTGCCTGGCAGGCAGAACCGGATATGTCACCAGAACTGCGGGCTTTTTATGAGTTTAATTCAATGCATGTGGAACCCTGGGATGGGCCGGCAGGTATCGTCATGACCAATGGGCGTGTTGCTGCCTGCAATCTTGATCGTAACGGCCTGCGACCGGCGCGTTATGTGATCACCAAAAACAATTGGGTTACGGTGGCATCCGAGGTCGGCGTGTGGGATTACGACGAGGCCGATGTGGTTGAAAAAGGTCGTGTCGGACCGGGTGAGATGTTTGTTGTGGATACCCAGGGCGGTAAAGTGTGGCGTTCTCTTGAAGTTGATGAAGCGCTTAAGTCACGCCACCCCTATGGTGACTGGTTGTCCGAGAACATCATCCGCATCTCCAATAACGATGAACAAGAAGAAACGGCGGCCTCTGTATACATGAAAGAAGCTGCCCAGGATTTGCCGGTATTCCAGAAATTATTTGGCATCAGCAATGAAGAACGTGAGCATGTGATCCGGGTGATGGCAGAGAATGAGGTCGAAGCCACTGGTTCGATGGGGGATGACACACCCATTGCCGTATTGTCGCGTCAACCCCGGCCGGTATATGACTATTTCCGTCAACAATTTGCTCAAGTTACCAACCCCGCCATTGATTCATTACGTGAACGCTCATCCATGTCACTGGAGACATTGTTTGGTCGGGAGCACAATATTTTTCAAGAGACCAGCACACATGCACACCGTGTGGTTTTGCCATGGCCGGTATTGAATGTCGTCAAGTATCGCAAGCTGCTTGAGCTGAACCAGCGCTGGTACCGTAATGAGACCTTCAGTTTAAATTACGACGAATCAGAAGACTTGCAGACCGCGCTGATGACGCTTTGTGACCAGGTTTCGACAGCTGTGGCTGAAGATACAGTTATGGTTGTGTTGAGTGATCGTGACGTGAAGCAGGGCAAGATACCCATGCATGCGGCGTTGGCTACCGGTGCAGTTCATCAACGTCTGATCAAGGACGGTCTGCGGTGCGATTGTAATATCATCGTCGAGACCGGCAGCGCGCGCGATGCACATCATTTTGCGGTGCTGATTGGTCTTGGCGCGACTGCTGTTTATCCCTATCTTGCTTTTCAGGTCATCAACGATTTGCATGCCAGGGGCGCACTTAAGGGTGATCTGTTACAGCACCGGAAGCGTTATCGGCGAGGTGTGCGCAAAGGCTTGCTGAAAATTCTGTCCAAAATGGGTATTTCCTGTGTCACCAGTTACCGTGGTGCGCAGTTGTTTGAAACGGTCGGGCTGGGCAGCGAAATCACAGATATTTGTTGTCCGGGTGCTGCGGGTCATATTGAAGGTGCCGGATTCCGTGAGATTGAAGCCGATCAGCGTTTGCTGGCCAGCGCTGCCTGGGACTTTGGTCAACCGATAGTGCAGGGTGGTTTGCTGAAGTTCGCATGGGATGGTGAATTCCATGCCTATAACCCGGATGTCGTCACTTCGCTGCAAAAAGCGGTGCAGAGTGGTAAGCAACAAGACTACACAGTTTTTGCACGGCTTATCAATCAACGTCACCCAGCGGCACTGCGTGACCTGTTGCGGTTGCGGCCAGCAGAAGAACCTGTGCTGATCGAAAATGTAGAGCCGGCGAAAGATTTGTTTCCACGATTCGATACAGCCGCAATGTCCATTGGTGCCTTGTCACCAGAAGCTCACGAGGCACTGGCCGTGGCGATGAATACCTTGGGTGGGCATTCCAATTCCGGTGAGGGTGGGGAAGACCCTGCGCGCTTCAACAGCAAACGCAACTCACGTATCAAACAAGTGGCTTCAGGGCGTTTTGGCGTGACCGCGCACTACCTGGTGAATGCCGATATTCTGCAAATCAAGATTGCGCAAGGTGCCAAGCCCGGCGAAGGCGGGCAACTTCCAGGACACAAAGTTTCAGCACATATTGCCGCGTTGCGACACTCGGTACCGGGTGTGACCCTGATTTCACCACCGCCCCACCATGATATTTATTCGATCGAAGACCTGGCGCAACTGATTTTTGATCTTAAGCAGGTAAACCCTGAAGCAATGGTGTCGGTCAAGCTGGTGGCTGAGCGTGGTGTAGGTACCATCGCTGCCGGTGTGGCCAAGGCTTATGCCGACTGTATCACCATCGCCGGGCATGACGGTGGCACGGGCGCCAGCCCTCTGACTTCGGTGAAGTATGCGGGCTCGCCCTGGGAAACCGGTTTGCCCGAAGCACACCACGCGCTGGTTGAAAACGGTCTGCGTGACCATGTACGGCTACAGGTTGATGGTGGCCTTAAAACAGGTCTGGACGTGGTCAAGGGTGCCATCCTGGGTGCTGACAGTTTTGGTTTTGGCACCGGTCCAATGGTGGCGTTGGGTTGTAAATATCTGCGCATCTGCCACCTGAACAATTGTGCCACCGGTATTGCCACGCAGGATGAACAACTACGTCGCGAACATTTCCATGGCTTACCTGAACAGGTGATGAACTATTTCCGTTTCATAGCGGATGAGGTGCGAGAGCACTTGGCATACCTGGGTTTCGAAAAACTTGAAGACATCATTGGTCGCAGTGATCTGTTGGAGAAGATCAAACCATTGACTGACAAACAAGCTCGCATTGATCTCAATCCGATGCTTGCCAGCGCTGGTGTGGCTGGCCCAACAGGTGCCGGTTACCGTGGTATACGCAACACGCCGCACGATCGTGGCGAACTCAATGCCAAGATTGTAAGCAGCTTTGCACAAGCCTTAGAGAAACCTGAATGCGCTGAACGGGAATTTAAAATTGCCAATTTTGATCGTTCGGTCGGCGCAGGATTGGCCGGAGAGATAGCCAGGCGTTATGGTCGTGACGGCTTGGGTGAGGTGGAATTTGATCTCACTTTTACCGGTACCGCCGGACAGAGTTTTGGTGTCTGGGCCACCAGGGGAATGCACCTGCGTCTACATGGTGATGCCAATGACTATGTGGGCAAAGGTATGAGTGGTGGTCGTATCGCTATTTCACCGCAACAGGCATCATCCATTGTCGCCAAACGAAGCACCATCATTGGCAACACCTGCCTGTATGGCGCCACCGGTGGTGAATTATATGTTGCCGGTCAGGCCGGTGAGCGTTTTGCGGTACGTAACTCCGGTGCCACGGCAGTGGTCGAGGCCGTGGGACATCATGGCTGCGAGTACATGACCGGAGGTAGCGTCGTGGTGCTGGGGCGAACCGGTGCCAATTTTGCCGCTGGCATGACGGGTGGCCGGGCCTTTGTGCTTGATATGAATGAAAATTTCGAACGCCGCTGTAACCCCGCCCAGGTGACAGTAAGCAAACTGAATACCGCTGAGGACAGTACGGACAGGGCATTGCTGAAATCGTTGATCGAGGCGCATGTGCGTCACACCGCTAGTGATTGGGGGCAGCGTATTCTGGATAATTTTGAACACTTTATGTTTAAATTTCGCGTGGTTGAGCCGCGGCAGGATAATGTTGAAAAAACAGCGATTCTCGTACCCTTGAAGGTGGTGGGATGAGCAAGCTCAATATACGCACTAAATTCGAATTCATTGATCGCGACCGTGAGGAACCTTCTAAGCGCTCCAGCGAGTCACGGCGGCATGAATTTCTTGAGATCTATGCACCCTTCCAACAGCAGGAGGGCGAGGCACAGTCAGAACGCTGCATCGCTTGTGGTAATCCTTATTGCCAGTGGAAGTGCCCGGTGCATAACTATATACCCGACTGGCTCAAGTTGGCCGGTGAAGGCCGTATTATTGAAGCTGCCGAACTGGCACACCAGACCAACAGTCTGCCGGAGATATGCGGCCGTATCTGCCCACAGGACCGTCTTTGCGAAGGTGCCTGCACACTCAACACAGACTACGGTGCGGTGACCATAGGTGCAATTGAGCGTCACATTACTGACACTGCGTTTGCTCAAGGCTGGCGTCCGGATCTTTCGGGGGTGGTACAGACTGATCACAAGGTGGCCATTATTGGTGCTGGTCCGGCCGGGTTGGCATGTGCGGATGTGTTGGCGCGCAATGGCGTCAAGGTCATTGTATATGACAAACACCCGGAAATCGGTGGTTTGTTGTCCTTTGGGATTCCGAAATTTAAACTGGAACACAAGGTGATCAAAACCCGCCGCCGGATACTTGAAGGCATGGGTATTCAGTTTGTATTGGGTGCGAATATTGGTCAGGAAATTTCCTTCAACGAAGTGTTGGAAAACCACGATGCGGTGTTTCTTGGTCTTGGTACGTATACGGCGATGCAAGGTGGTATGCCTGGAGAAGAGGCCGACGGTGTCTATCATGCACTGGATTACCTGATAGGCAATACCAAATCACTGCTTGATATACCGGCTGGTGATCACGAGTTCACTGATCTGAAAGACCGGCGAGTGGTTGTGCTGGGTGGTGGTGACACTGCGATGGATTGCGTACGTACCGCTGTACGCCAGGGTGCACGTGAAGTGCACTGTCTCTACCGCCGTGACCGGGATAATATGCCTGGCTCACAAGGGGAGGTTGAAAACGCTTTAGAGGAGGGCGTAAGCTTCCACTTTAACGTTCAGCCACTGGAAATTATTGAAGAACAGGGCAAGGTGACGGCGATCAGGGTCGTCGAAACGCTTCTTGGTCTGGCGGACGAGTCCGGTCGTCAACGTCCGCAACCGATAGACGGCAGTGAGCGCCGCATCGAGGCTGACGCAGTGATCGTGGCCTATGGGTTTCAGGCCTCACCGGAAAACTGGTTTGAAACATTTAATATACAGACCAACCAGTGGGGTTTGGTTAAGGCCAGTGCTGAGGATGAATTTGCCTTCCAGACCAGCAACCCGAAAGTGTTTGCAGCTGGCGACATGGTGCGTGGAGCCGACCTTGTGGTTACCGCAATCGCTGATGCACGTAAGGCCGCGCTGGGTATTGTCGGCTACCTAAACCAATAATTACGATGCGACACGACAAAGCAGATGACAAACAGCAAACTTGATCAATTGAAAATCGAGCGTGAACCGGAACGGGAGTCGCAACCGGCCCGTTGGCCCGTGCTGGTAATCATCACTGTGGTGCTGTTAACGGCAGTTTACTGGTGGTTTTTGAAACCGGATGCAGCAATTGAAGTGCGCACCGTGGTTGCACGCGAAATCTCCAATGGGGTCGCCAGCACTGTATTGAACGCATCCGGGTATGTGACTGCCAGACGTCAGGCGACCGTTTCATCCAAATTCACCGGCAAGGTTCTGGAAGTGTTGATAGAAGAGGGCATGACGGTCGAAAAAAACCAGGTACTGGCACGGTTAGATGCTGCTAATGTAGCCACCAGCTATGCTTTGGCAGAAGCGCAATTGCGATCTTCGGAAACCTCACGCAAAGAGACCCAGGTACTGCTGACTGAGGCGCGAGCGAGTTTTATACGCACCCAGACCCTGGTTTCCCGGGGCTTGGCCAGCGAGGCCGAAATGGATCGTGCGCGGGCTGGCTCTGAGTCGCTTGCGGCTCAATTGGAGCATAAGCAGGCAGACGTGCAGGTCGCCGAAAAACAACTTGATGTCTATCGGCAACAACTCGAAGACACCATTATCCGCGCACCCTTTGCAGGTGTTGTAGTTGCTAAAAACGCCCAACCGGGTGAAATGGTGTCACCCATCTCTGCTGGTGGTGGGTTCACCCGTACCGGCATTGGCACCATTGTCGATATGTCTTCTCTGGAAATCGAAATTGACGTGAATGAGGCATATATCAATCGTGTCAAAGCGGGCCAGGAGGTTGTCGCCACTCTGGATGCTTATCCGGATTGGTCGATTGCCGGCCATGTGATTGCGATCATTCCCACGGCGGATAGACAGCGTGCCACGGTTGAGGTGCGAGTTGGCTTTGATCAACTGGATGCTCGAGTTCTGCCGGATATGGGGGTCAAAGTTGCTTTTCAGCAAGCCGCACCGGGTCTGGCGGCGATGCCTGCTGCTGGGCGTGCCGGAGTTCTGGTCCCACATTCCGCGATAAAACAAAATACCAGCAACAACAAGCAGTACGTATTATTGCTCGTTAATGATGTGGTTGAGCGGCGCGCAGTTGCGACTGCGGGTGAACGTGGAAACGAGGTTCTTGTCGTTTCGGGCGTTTCGGGTGGTGATATAGTCATAAACAACCCACCATCCAGTCTTCGAGGTGGGGAGCGGGTGAAGGAAGTGAAACAATGACAGAGTTTCTAATGAATCATATGATGGTGAAAGTCAGGGGCGTGGACAAGATCTTCAAACGCGGCTCAGAGGTGATTCACGTATTGGGTGGCCTGGACTTAAGTATTCCCAAGGGTGAGTTTCTAGCCCTGATGGGGCCGTCGGGCTCCGGTAAATCCACCCTGTTGAACCTGATCGGCGGACTTGACCGGCCCAGTGAAGGCACGCTGGAGATTGGAGGTAAGCGTATCGACAGGCTTTCAGAGCGTAAACTGGCGGCTTGGCGGGCACGGCACGTGGGCCTGGTGTTTCAGTTTTATAATCTGATGCCGGTGTTGTCTGCGCAGAAAAATGTTGAGTTACCGTTGTTGCTGACAAAGCTCTCCAGAGCTGAACGCAAAAAACGTGCGGCCATTGCGCTGGATATTGTTGGCTTGTCACACCGAGCCGGGCATTATCCGCGTCAACTGTCCGGTGGTGAGCAACAGCGTACTGGTATTGCACGTGCGATCGTAACCGACCCGACACTGTTGCTGTGTGACGAGCCGACCGGTGATCTGGATCGTAAGTCCGGGGATGAAATTCTGGATCTGTTACAGGCGCTGAATAAGGAACAGGGTAAAACCATCATCATGGTGACTCATGATATTCATGCTGCGGCCCGTGCGAGCAGAACACTGTATTTGAACAAGGGCCAGCTCAGCACCGAAGCGGTTGACTGAGGCGACTGTAATGAAATATCTATATCTGATATTCAGCGGCCTCAAGCGCAAAAAACTGCGCACCGGTTTAACAATATTGTCGATCATGGTGGCGTTCATATTATTTGGTTATCTTACCGCCATCCGGCAGGCTTTTGATGCTGGTGTTGAAGTTGCCGGGGCCGATCGCCTCATCGTGCGCCACAAGGTTTCGCTTATCCAGTTGCTGCCACAGAATTATGAGACGAAAATCGAAAGAATTGATGGCGTAGACAACGCCACCCACTCCACCTGGTTTGGTGGGATTTATCAGGAACCCAGGAATTTTTTCGCACAAATGGCAATCGTGCCGGAAGAGTTATTTGACATGTTTCCGGAATACGTAGTCAGTGATGAGCACAAGGCCGCCTGGTTGGAAACCCGAAGCGGCGTGCTGGTGGGTCGTGGTCTGGTAGAGCGTTTTGGCTGGAAGCTGGGCGACAGGATACCCATCAACGCTACCATTTGGGGCAAAAAAGACGGTGGTCGGACGTGGGAATTTGACCTGGTGGCCATTTATGAAGGCATAGAAAAAGGCACCGATACCAGCCAATTCTTTTTCCGTTACGATTTTTTTGATGAAACCCGAGCAGGTGGTACAGGGCAGGTTGGCTGGTATTCTGTGCGAGTATCCGATCCGGACAAGGCTACCGAGGTTGCAGCGGCCATTGACGCAGAATTTGCCAACTCTGCGCAGGAAACCAAGTCAGAGGCAGAAGGTGCCTTTGTACAGGGCTTTGCCAACCAGATTGGGAACATTGGTTTCATTATCATGTCCATCATGTCGGCTGTGTTTTTCACCATCCTGTTGGTGGCTGGCAACACTATGGCTTACACGGTTCGAGAACGAACCAACGAACTGGCGGTGCTCAAAGCCATTGGTTTTACCGATCGTGGCGTGCTTGGTCTGATTCTGAGTGAATCAATGGCCTTGACCTTTGTTGGTGGGGCCATGGGTCTTGGTTTGGCCTGGTTATTGGTCTCTATGGGTGATCCGACGGGTGGCTCTTTTCCTGTTTTTTACTTGCCTACGCGGCAGCTTTTTGTCGGTTTTGTCTTGATCGTGGCAATGGCCTTTGTGGCAGGCATCATTCCCGCACTGCAGGCTAAAAAACTGCAAATAGCAGATGCCTTGAGGAGATGAGCAGTGTTTAACTGGGTGTCTCAAATTTTTGCAGTCACAAGCTTCAGTATGCGCTCATTGCCTCAACGCAAGGGCTCATCGGCTGCAGCTATGCTAGGTATTGCTGGCGTGGTGGCGGTGATGGTCGGAGTGTTGTCCATCGCCCAGGGTGTGCTCAAGACCATGGAGAGTTCGGTCGGTGATAGTAATGCGATTGTGTTGCGTAGTGGTGCCGATTCGGAAATGATGAGTGGTTTGAGTGGTGATGATACCCGCATCATTGCCGAGGCACCGGGTATTGCCCGTGATGCTAATGGTGCGGTGGCCTCACCGGAATTATTTGTCATTGTTAACCTGCCAGCACGTTCTACAGGTACTGATGTAAACGTGCCTTTGCGTGGCGTGCAAGCGCCAGCCATGACAGTGCGGGATAGTTTCAAATTGGTAGAGGGCCGTATGTTTGAATGGGGGCTCAACGAGGTGATCGTTGGCGTTGGTGCACACCAGCAATTTTCCGGACTTGAAATCGGTTCAAGCATGGAGGTCGGCAAAGAGAAATGGCCGGTGGTTGGTGTGTTCGAAGCCGGTGGGGGTATGGCTGAGTCTGAGATATGGGTGGATGCTGCGGTATTGCAGCCGGCTTTTCGACGTGGAAACTCTTACCAGGCCGTGTATATCAAGCTGGATTCCAATGAATCATTTGATGAATTCAAAGACACTTTGACGAGTGACCCACGCCTGAATGTTAAACCGATGCTTGAGTCCGAGTACTATGATTCCCAATCCAGCGTGATCTTTAACATGATCACGGGTCTGGGCAGAATTATTGCAGTCATTATGGGTCTTGGTGCAGTTTTTGGTGCCCTTAACACCATGTATACGGCGGTCTCCAGCCGAAACCGGGAAATCGCCACTTTGCGGGCATTGGGTTTTCGCGCAGGCCCGGTGGTTATTTCAGTGGTCTGCGAATCCTTGTTACTGGCTTTTGTGGGTGGTTTGATTGGAGCTGGCCTGGCCTGGCTGGCCTTTGATGGCTATCGCGCAGCGACACTCAATTGGGCCAGTTTCAGCGCGATCACTTTTGCTTTTGATGTCAATGTCAAACTGCTAGTTGACGGCATTGTTTTTGCCATGATCATTGGCTTGCTTGGTGGTTTGTTTCCAGCCATTCGCGCTGCGAGGCAACCGGTCGCACAGGCCTTGAGAGGGCTTTGAGCAAAACACTTTGACCCTGGTCAGCTTCTCTCGACCGTTTCACGCTGGCCCAGGCCAGCCTTTCGGCTGGCAATCGGTTTCACCTTGTCCAGCAAAACTGAGAATTTGTCCTATACTGGGTTATATCTACAAAAACCTAGTAAAGGTTATTTCATAAGGGGTGAATTAGAAATAAGGGGCCAGTTAAGCCCCGGCCACCGTGCCGGGGCTTTTTTGTGCAATGTTTATCGTGTTAGCGATCAAGCCAGGCGGGAACCGGCAGGTTTTTTTCATGAAGAAATTTGGGGTTGAACAGTTTTGACTGGTAACGGGTACCAAAATCGGCCAGCACTGTCACGATGGTATGACCCGGTCCCATCTTTTTGGCCAATTGGATTGCGCCTGCGACATTGATGGCGGTGGACCCGCCGAGGCACAGACCTTCTTCGGAGAGCAAATCAAAAAGCACTGGCAGTGCCTCCTTATCAGGCACCTGGAAGGCGTCATCCACAGGTGCAGCAGCAATATTCGCTGTGATACGACCCTGGCCGATGCCCTCGGTAACCGAGGTGCCCTGCGCACTTAACTCACCGTGTTTGTAATGGTTAAACATACATGAACCCATCGGATCGGTTAGCGCGATGACGATGTTTTGGTTTTGCTCTTTCAAATAACGACCGATACCGGAAATGGTGCCACCGGTACCGATGGCACAACAAAAGGCATCCACGGTGCCATTGGTTTGTTGCCAGATTTCTGGGCCGGTCGAGCGGTAATGCCCATCGCCATTGGACAGGTTTTCCCATTGATCCGCATACAACACACCGTGGGCTTCGGTGGTGGCCAGTTCCGCGGCCAGGCGGGCGGCAACGTGAACATAGTTTTCAGGGTTTTTAAATGGTACCGCCGCTACCGGGTGCAGCTCGGCGCCGAACAATCTGAGTGTGTCCTGTTTTTCTTTTGATTGGGTTTCCGGAATGGTAATCACCGTACGGTAACCACGCGCATTACCCACCAGCGCGAGACCGATACCGGTGTTGCCTGCAGTGCCTTCCACGATCACACCGCCCGGCTCCAACTGACCCCGCTGTTCGGCATCCAGGATGATGTATTTGGCTGCACGGTCCTTGATCGAGCCGCCCGGGTTCATGAATTCCGCCTTACCCAAAATAGTGCAACCGGTCAGCTCTGAAGCTTTGCGTAGCCTAATTAAAGGTGTATTGCCTATGGCGTCGGTCAGGGAGTCACGGTTTTGCATGCTTGGTATTTCCAGGTGTTTGATGGTTGTTTGCTGTGGATTGGAATCAAGTTAATGAAGGCAGGTGTTTGTGCTGTCATCATAACGTATTCATAAAAGGGCACCAAAAGCATTATTCGAATAAGTTGTCTTTTGTTAACTATTCGATAATACTAGAATAGTAGTTGATAATTTCAATAACACAATGTACAGTGCCTGGTATGAAACTCGAAAAAGCAGCAAAACAACTCGAAGCTTTAGGCAGTCCAACCCGCTTGGCAATTTACCGTGAATTGATTCAGGCCGGTCATCAAGGTCGTCCAGTCGGTGAAATCAGGGTCAAACTTGATATACCCGCATCGACGCTTTCACATCATATCGCCAAGCTGGTGCAAGCAGGATTGCTTACGCAAGACCGGGTCAGCCGTAGCCTTGTTTGTAGGGCAGATTTCACCAATATGGATGCCTTAATGATATTTCTGTTGCATAACTGTTGTGCGGCAGACTCGTGCATGCACGGCTAAGGCGCTTTTTTTTTAATAATTCGAATATACCAGAATTGTAGTGATTTAAAATGATGGGTGAAATTATGGGTATTGAAAAAATCAGAAAATTTTTGTTTGTCATGGACCCGGCTGAAACGCTTAACCTGGAAACGGAAACCTCCCTTTTACTGATGCAGGAGCTGCTCAGACGGGATCACCAGGTTTACTGGTTGCAACTCGAAGACCTGGCTTTGACGCTCAATCAGCTCATGGGCCGTGTAATGGCTGTCATGGCAACAGAACCACTGCGGCGTGAACGACCCGTTTGGTTAAATTTGAATCAGTTTGATGCCGTGCTAGTGCGTAAAGATCCGCCGTTTGATACACAATATCTCCAGTTAACCCTTCTGCTTGATCATCTCGAGCCAGGTGTTATCCAGTTTAATGATGTTAAAGCGTTGCGGAATTTCAATGAAAAGTTGTTACCACTACTGTGGCCGGAGTTTACCCCACCAACGCTGATTAGTATGAATGCAGAGCAGCTCGAAGATTTTGCGATGGAACACAAACACATGGTGTTGAAGCCGCTCAATGATTGTTCCGGACGTGGTATCGCAAAAGTAATCTGGGATAAACATGGGAATTTTCGTCAACAGATTGATCGGGCGCTGTTAGGGGCAGATGGTAAACCCAGTTTTGTGGTGGCTCAGAAGTACTTATCGGCAGTAAGCCAGGGTGACAAGCGGGTCTATCTTGTCAATGGTCGATCAGTGGGGGTAGTCAACCGGATTCCAAAACCGGGAAGCTTCCTTGCCAATATTCACCAGGGCGCAATGAGTGAAGCGGCTGTTCTCAGCAGCAGGGAAAAACACATTATCAGGACAATCGCACCTTTCCTGAGTAAGCAGGGGATTTTTCTTGCCGGTGCTGATTTTATTGGTGGCTATTTAACGGAACTGAACATAACAAGCCCGTCAGCCGTGCGCCAGATCAACAAAGTGAGTGGTACACAGTTAGAACGCATCATTGTTGACGCGATGCTGGAAAGATTGTCGTTAAGACCCTGCTGTGAACACTGGCTTGGCAAGGCTGCATAGAGGGTTTCAAGTGTTTGCACAGAACCCCAATCGAATGAATTTTCCGATATCATAGGGGTTTCAACTGGCGAAAAGGCAGAACACCAAGCCCATGAACACTGCAATCGTACTGACGGTTATTGCTGACGACAAACCCGGAATTATTGAAACCGTTTCCGAAGTCCTGGATAACCATGATGGCAACTGGACCCAGAGCAGTATGAGCTCGTTGGCCGGGCAGTTTGCGGGTATTTTGCTGGCATCTGTGCCCAGCGATAAAGCAGACGCTTGTGTGGCAGAATTGCGGGCACTTAAATCTGCCGGTCTGCAGGTCAGTGTGCGTATCTGTAAAGTAGAGCCACAGGCAGAAATGGTGGAAGAGTTTTGCATGCGGCTGGTTGGAAATGATCACCCGGGTATTGTTCACGATATTACCCATGTGCTTGCCAGTCACAAAATCAGTGTGATCGAACTCGAAACCGCAGTTGAAAGTGCATCTATGGGTGGCGGTGAGCTGTTCAAAGCCAGCGCCAAACTACTGGTGCCTGCAAGCAGTGATGTTTTTGCGCTTGAAAACGAGCTTCAGGAACTCGCCAATGACCTGATGGTAGATATCAGCCTGGAGAAATGAGCCGGGTATGCTTTAAGTGCTTATTAAACAGCACTGCCTGCGCTGAAGCCTGAAGACCACGCCCACTGAAAATTAAACCCGCCCAGATGACCGGTTACATCTACCGCTTCACCGATAAAAAATAGTCCGGGAGTCTTAGATTCCATGCTTTGGGATGACAGGTCACGGCTATCAATACCACCTAAAGTTACCTCTGCTGTACGGTAACCTTCTGTGCCAGCAGGTTTCAGTGTCCAGCTTTCCAGTCTTTGCGCAACAGCTTCCAATGACACATTGGGCCACTCAGCCAGGGCAGTTTCTGCCAGCTTCGGCCAGTATAATTGCTCCAGTTCCAACACCAGTTTGCGTGGTAACAGGTGATCAAGGTGTGTGCGTAATAAAGATCTGGGGTGTTGTTGTTTCCAGTCGAGTAACAAGTTCTGCGTGTCGTGGTCCGGCAATAGGCGGGCATTGATGGGTTCACCGGGTTTCCAGTAGCTGGAAAGCTGCAAGGCAGCTGGCCCGCTCAGGCCCCGGTGGGTGAACAACAGGTCTTCGCGGAAGGACTGCCGGTCATTAAACAGGACAGCTTCGGTCGAAATACCCGCCAGGCGTTCACACATATCAAGCATGGTATCGGTGAAGGTAAATGGCACCAGTCCCGGCACCTTGGGCAATACACGCAAACCAAAGCATTCCGCCAGCTCGTAAGCGATAGTCGAACCGCCAAGACGGGGAATCGAGAGCCCACCAGCGGCCACCACCAGCGACCCGGAAGTAAATTTACCCTGGTTAGTCCGGAGACAAAAACCACTGCCAGTCATTGAGCCGTCATTTGTCGGTCCTGAACCAGGAGAAACCCTGTTGTTACCCGTTTGCTTGTTGTTCACCCACATAGCAGACGAATGTATGACGGATTCAATCTCGCAATTCAGCTTGATTTCCACACCGGCCCGTTGGCACTCGCTTATCAACATGGCCACGATTAATTTTGAAGATTGCTGGCAAAACAGTTGTCCACTCAGCCCATTAACTGTTTCCTTCTCAAAGTACTCAATGCCGTGCTGCTCCACCAGGGCGATAAAATCCCATTGAGTAAAGCGACTTAGTGCCGATTTACAAAAATGTGGGTTGGCTGACAGATAACGTTCCGGGTTCACGTATAAATTGGTGAAGTTACAGCGCCCGCCACCAGACATCAGGATCTTCTTACCGACTTTGTTGGAACGTTCCAATACCAGCACGCGCCTTCCACGTTTGGCGGCGGTGATGGCACACATCAGCCCGGCGGCACCAGCGCCGATGACAATGAGGTCCGGGTTTTTCATGGGTAAGGGCTTTGGCGTATCACACGACCCTCCTGCAAGCTGTTAACGTACTGGCAAATAGCCGTTGTCCACACCCTTCTTTGAAAACACCATTTGCCACAACTGATTGCGTCGCGCCCGTGCTGAACCCGCTGCCGCCAATAGCCAGTAGCGCCACATCCGATACCAACGCTCGTCATATCCAAGCTGCGTAATCTGTTCACGGTGCTCATCGACTTTGGCCATCCAGGCCATCAGGGTCGGGTCGTAATCGGCGCCAAAATTGTGCCAGTCTTCCATGATGAAGACACCCTGTGCAGCAGCGTCTATCTGCTTTTGCAACGGTAAATAGCCAGCCGGGAATATGTACTTGATGGTCCAGGGGTCAGCTTGTAAGTCCGGTGTGTTGGTACCAATAGTGTGTAATAGGAACAGACCGTCATCTTTAAGACAACGTGCAACCATTTCCATGTAAGTTCGGAAGTTTTTAGGCCCGACAGCCTCGAACATGCCGATCGAAACCACACGGTCGAAGCGGCCTTCAACATCCCGGTAGTCCTGGTAACGCAGATCCACATCAAGACCTGCACAACGTTCCCGTCCAAGATCAATCTGCTCTTGTGATACGGTGACGCCAACCACCTTTACGCCATAACGCTGGGCGGCAAAACGGGCGAAACTGCCCCAGCCACAACCGATATCCAGCACCCGCATACCGGCTTGAAGACCCATTTTGCGACACACCAGATCCAGTTTCGCTTCCTGTGCGTCGGCGAGGTTATCGGCATCTTTCCAGTAACCGCAGGTATAGGTCATGCTTTCATCGAGCATCAGCTTGAATAATTCATTGCCGATGTCGTAATGATGTTTGCCGATATTAAATGCCCGGCGCGGGCTCTGCAGGTTAACCATTTTTGACCAGATCACCGGTCCCAACAGACGCCACATCGAAATCTTATGTTCCAGTCCGGCACGTAGCACCTTGTCGATGAAGACATCGAGCTGCTCACACTCCCACAGGCCATCCATATAGGTCTCGCCAAGCGCCATTGCACCCTGCCCTAAAAGACGGCGATAAAATTCCTTACTGGTGACGTTCAGATCCCAGGGGTGTTCTCCATCGACACCCACCTCGGCCATGGCGAGAATGTCTCTAACAGCTTTTTCGGCTTTATCCATTGTCATAGTTTACCTTGTTACACTTATTGTTTGATTTCATCAGCGCCAGCAAATAGCCAACGGTTTATTTCTCGCCTGTACGTTGGGCATCCCGCGTGGCTTTAAACTCAGTTCCTTCGTGCCAGTTGGGCCATTTTTCGCTGTTGACCACACTGAGACCGGTCCGAAAGAATATTTTCATGTCTTCGATGGCACCACTGACATCCCAACTCAGGTCGTATTCATCCGACACGCGATGATAATTATTGGAAATATAAGCCTCTGCTTTCTGCATGCCGTAGGCCACGCCTTTTTCACGGTGGTCATAACCCCCGCCCGGGTACAACATCGGTACCCCGCGTTTGGCTAATTCGAAATGATCGGAACGGTAGTAATAACCTTTTTCCGCTTCACGGTCGGCTTCCAGTACCCGTTCCTGGGTCGCCGCTGCTACCATGAGATAATCATCGAGCTCGCTCATCCCCAGGCCCACCACCGTAAGGTCTCGTGTCGGACCAAAATTATTCATGCCGTCCATATTCAAGCCACCGACGGTTTGGGCAAGCGGAACCAGTGGGTTGGCAGCATAATACAAGGAGCCTAACAGGCCTTGTTCTTCGGCGGTCACCGACAGGAAAAGTACGCTACGGCGCGGTGCTTGCGGTAAGCTCGCGTAGGCCTTGGCCAGTTCCAGCAAAGCAGCCGTACCGGTAGCATTATCCAGCGCGCCGTTAAAAATATTGTCGCCTTCCATGGTGGGGTCAGTACCGAGGTGGTCCCAGTGTGCCATGTATATGAAGAATTCGTCTGGCGCTTCACTACCCCTCAAAATAGCGGCCACATTGCGGGAATTGACAGTCTCGGTTTCATTGACCAGTGCAGCAGAGGCATTCAAATCCAAGGGGATGGCGCTAAAGCCATGTTGCTGTGCCTTGCCGTACATTTCCCCCAGGTCGAGCCCGGCCTTGGCGAACAGGGTTTCGGCGGCCGCATAGCTGATCCAACCCTCCACGGCAGCCAGCCCTGCACCTTTATCGGCCAATACCATGTCAAACTGCGGCCCGGTCCAGCTATTGCTTACCGTAGACCACGGGTAGGCAGCAGGCAGAGTGTCGTGAATCATGATCGCGCCGGCTGCGCCCTGGCGAGCAGCCTCATCCAGTTTGTAGTCCCAGCGTCCGTAATAGGTCATGGCATTGCCATTAAACAGTTCCGGGTCCTGGGTGGCGAAGCCCGGATCATTGATGAGCATGATGACGGTTTTACCTTCCACATCCACACCAGCGTAGTCGTTCCAGTCTCGCTCAGGCGCATTGATACCATAACCAACAAAAACCAACTCAGAATGATCGATGGCAGCGTCATTTACCTGTCGCCGAGTCCAAATCACCTGGTTTTCGGTGTAGGCCAGTGTCAGGTCGTCACCCTCGCCGCCACTGAAGACCAGGTCAGGAGAATTGCTGGCACTGACCCAGGCCAGCGGTACATCCTGAGTGAAGCTGTCGCCATTGGCAGGCTCGAGCCCAAGCCCTGAAAATGCCTGACTAAGGTAATCTACGGTCAATTGTTCGCCAGCAGAGGCCGGTGCCCGTCCGCCAAACTCGTCGGAAGCCAGGATTTCGATGTGCCGACGGTAGTCGGCTTCGTTCATGGCATTTTCACCCAGACCCACCGAATGACCTGCAGGGGTATGGTTGGCGGTTGGAGCCGGCGGCGGTGTGCTGGCCGGTTGAGCTTTATGCTCAGCTTCACATGCTGTTAGCAGGGTGATACTGAACAAACAGAGTGCGCAAATTGAGCGGTGAAGCAAGGGCAGCTTGAATGGATGGTTCATTTGATTTTCCTGCGGTTGGCGGGTGTATGCGAAAGGCCAGGAGTCGTCCCGGCCAAGCGGTTATTGTTGTTTACGTTGTTCCAGTTTTTCGTTAAGCCAGTCGGCCATTTTTGGCATAACAATAGAACGATATTGCCCGAAGCAATGGGCGTCACCACCCATGATCCACAAATCTGTTTCCTGGCCGGCGTCGGCCAGCAGATGTAAATCAGATACCGGCACCAGGTTGTCTTTGTCACCATCAACAACCAGCAGCGGTACTTTGACGCTATTGGGTCCTGCGAGCAAGCCTTGGCTGACCAATGAAAATTGCTTTACCGTGGTTTTCATACCGGTTACGTCATCCGGTTTCAGGTGCAGCGCCTTAGACAGGGCTTCCTTGATCTCCCACGGGGCGCCAACAACCATGTTATCCCAGGCCTTATCAACCGGTGCGCAGGCTGCAATCACTGCAAATAGTCGTGGCTCGGTCATCGACAGGCGCGCGGCGTAGTAGCCAGAAAAACTAAAACCGACATGGGCTATGGCAGTACCGTCCACCAACGGTGATTTCTGCATGTACTCAAGCACCGCAGAATGCAGGTCGGTGGCATCAAAACGAGCTGCCCAATCAGAGCTTTCGCCGGTACCCAGCACATCAAAGCTCAACACCGCGAAGCCAGCTGTCAGGTAGGGTTGAATATGGCTGTAGCTGTCTCCCTTCCAGGTATCGATACCACCGTTCCATAATATCAGTGGTGGCTTTTCGCCTTCCTCTGGCAGGTGCAAATAGCCCGTTATGTGACCGTCATCAAAGGGGATTTGCAGCACTTGCAACGGCGGCTCAAAAAAACGGCCCGCGTTTTGATAGCTCTTAAGGTGTTGACGGTAGGCTTCAAGTTGTCCGGGCAGGGTCTTAGCTGGAAACCGTGCGACGCCATATAGCTTGGCAGCATCCAGGTAGGCATCGCGGGCATTTTCTGGTTGCTCAGAGGCTTCATATGCGATCGCTTTGTTAGTGAAATAGTTGGCAATCTGTGACCACTCATAAACCCATGAGCCGGGGTCTTCACCACGCAGATGGTTAATACGCAAATAGGTTGAACGAATGAGGTCCGGGTTGTGTAATTGTTTGCTCCACAATTTGAGCCGTCGTTCTTCGACAAATGCTTCATCTTCTGCAGCCGCGACTGAACTCAAAAAAACAAGCACACACAGTAAAAATAATAAATTACGTGTCATTTGCATGGAGGTTACCGCCAGAGCTAAATGTTGGTTGGGCCTAAATTATAGGACAAAGATGCCCTGGTTTGCTGGGTCCATTGAATAATGGCTCGTGCTTTTGTCATTTTCACCCCGTAGTCCGGTCATGTGTCATCATCATGTAGAATCCCCCGATGGCCCATTTCAATCCACTCGGACCCCCGCCCGATGCCACCCGTCGAGGTTTCTTTGGTGTCTTTCGCTACAGTCGCCGTGCGATGGAATTGGTTTGGGCTACAAACGGTCGTCTGACTGTGGCGCTGGCGATTCTTACGCTGGTGGCCGGTGTGCTGCCGGCGGCGATGGCCTATGTTGGCGCGTTGATTATCGATGCGGTGCTGGCGGCGACAAAAATTGCCAAAGAAACAGGTCTTATCAATATGAGCCGGGTGTTCACGCTGGTGGCCATCGAAGCGCTGATCGTTGCCGCCCTGGCGGGTGCGCAACGTGGTATTTCCCTGTGTCAATCGCTGTTGCGAGCGCAACTGGGCCAGCGTGTGAACGTAATGATCCTTGAAAAAGCGATCAAGCTGGAGCTGGCCCAGTTTGAAGATTCCGAGTTTTACGACAAGCTCACCCGGGCTCGGCGAGAAGCCTCTAGTCGGCCGCTATCATTGGTTAACCGCACTTTTGGTCTGGGTCAGAATGTGATTTCCCTGATCAGCTACGGTGTCTTGCTGGTGCAGTTCTCACCTTGGGCAGTGCTGATCCTGGTGTTGGCCGGGCTACCGGCATTTGTCGCAGAAACCCGGTTTTCGAGTGATGCGTTTACCTTGTTTCGGTGGCGCTCACCTGAAACCCGGATGCAAATTTACCTTGAAACAGTTATTGCACGTGAAGACAACGTCAAGGAAGTCAAACTGTTTGGTCTTGGCCCGTTATTGCTGGAACGTTACCGGGATATTTTCCGACGCTTATACAAGGCCGATCGGGCACTGGCAATACGCCGCGATGGCTGGGGTTTTGTGCTTGGTCTGATTGGCACGGCGGCGTTATACGGTGCCTACGCCTGGACCGCCTTTGCAGCGGTCGCCAGTCGTATCACTTTGGGCCAGATGACCATGTACCTGATGCTGTTTCGCCAGGGTCAGTCTGCGGTCTCCGCCATTCTCTCGGCGATCGGTGGCATGTACGAAGACAATCTGTATCTGTCAACGCTGTACGAATATCTGGAGACACCGGCAAAGCAAACCGGCAGTGGTCAGTTGAGTGGCCCAGTGGCCCACGACGGTGTGCGTTTCGAAGCCGTCAGCTTCACCTACCCGGGCGCCAGCCAGCCCGCGCTGAGCCATATCGACCTGCATATTCATCCCGGAGAGTCGTTGGCGTTAGTGGGGGAGAATGGCTCTGGCAAAACCACTCTGATCAAACTGTTAACCCGGCTGTATTATCCCGATGAGGGACGTATCCTGCTCGATGGCCTGGACCTGAACGAATGGGACGAGGACGCCCTGCGCCAGCGTATCGGTGTGATTTTTCAGGATTTTTCACGTTACCAGTTTTTGGTGGGCGAAAACATTGGCGTGGGTGATGTACGGCACTTCGAAGACGAAGAACGATGGAAAGATGCGGCTGGTAAAGGTATGGCCGATGGTCTTGTCGAAGGGCTACCATCCGGTTATGCAACCCAGCTTGGCAAGTGGTTCAAAAACGGCATGGAACTATCGGGTGGACAGTGGCAGAAAATAGCCCTGTCACGCGCCTTTATGCGCACCGAGGCTGACATTCTGGTGCTGGATGAGCCAACCGCTGCGATGGATGCTGCCGCTGAGGCGACCATTTTTGAGCACTTCCGCAAATTGACGCAAAACCGCATCGCCATATTGATCTCACACCGGTTTTCAACTGTGCGTATGGCCAGCCAGATCGTGGTTATTGAAAACGGCAAAGTGATCGAGCGTGGCACCCACGAGGACTTGATGACGCTGGACGGCCACTACGCTAATTTGTTCTCTTTGCAGGCTGCAGGATATCAATAACCCCGACCATCGCGTGAGCCGGGTTCTTCCTCTGCAGGCATGGCTCTGGTAGCCTGCTTGCTAAATCAAAAATACCACGAGGCATCAACATGCTAAATTCAGTAGTGAAACTTTCACTTGTAGTCATTTTTTTCAACCTGTTTACGGCGCAGCCAATTGCTGCAAAAGAGCTATCGGAAGCGGTTAAAAACGATTATGAGAATCACCTCGGTGCCTTGTTTGAGTATTTCCACCGGAACCCGGAATTATCCGCCATGGAAGTCAATACCGCCGCACGTCTGGCCACCGAGTTACGTGCAGCAGGCTTTGGTGTGAACGAAGGTGTTGGTGGCACCGGGATTGTTGCGACCATGAAAAACGGTCCAGGGCCGTTGGTGATGATGCGGGCGGATATGGATGGCTTGCCGGTAAAGGAAAAATCCGGGCTGGACTATGCTTCGAAAGCAACCCAGGCAGACTGGGATGGCAAGCAGGTTTCGGTCATGCATGCCTGTGGTCATGATGTGCATATCACCAGCCTGGTCGGTACCGGGCGGGCGATGGCTGCATCCAGGGAAAGCTGGTCGGGCACCTTGATGTTGATCGGTCAACCGGCAGAAGAAAAAGTTGGTGGCGCGAAAAGCATGATGGGCGATAACCTTTGGCAGCGCTTTGGGCAACCGGATTATGCGCTGGCATTCCACGTCAGCTCGTCAACACCAACGGGAAAACTGGAAGCCTTTGTTGGCTCACCTTTTTCGGGTGCAGACAGCGTCGATATTATTATTCACGGGGTTGGTGCTCACGGTGCCGCGCCGCACCGTGGCGTAGACCCGGTGGTACTTGGCTCCCAAATCGTGATGGCGCTGCAGACGGTGATCAGTCGGGATTTGGCGCCACGTGAGCCAGGTGTGATCACGGTGGGTTCGTTCCATGCCGGTACCAAGCACAATATCATTTCTGATCAAGCCCACCTGCAACTGACGGTGCGTAGCGAAAGCATTGAAACGCGCCAGCTATTGCTGGATGGTATCAAGCGGGTGGCGGAGAACATGGGACGGGTAGCGGGTTTGCCCGACGACAAGCTGCCGGAAGTCATCGTCTCGGAGGAATCGGTACCGCCAACACTCAACAACGTTGAATTAACCCAACGTCTGCGAGGGGTTTGGAAAAAAGCCCTGGGCAGCGACGTATTTTTTGAAAAGAAACGTGGAGGCATGGGTGCGGAAGACTTCCCGTTTTTTACCACCGAACCTTATATCCCAAGCACCTATTTTGTGGTTGGCGGCACGCCGCAGGCTGCCTTTGATACTGAAGCCGCCGGTGGCGAGCCAGTGCCCTCGCATCATTCCCCGCTGTTCAAGGTAGAAGCTGAAGCCTCGGTGCGTTTGGGTGTGGAGGCAACCGTGCTCGCGTTGCGGGAGTTGTTGCAGAAATAGTCCTGCCAACGTCACCGGCCAGGGAGTCTCTGAATAAGTCTATAGCCTTGTTCAGAGTCGTCCCTGATTCTACTCTAACCACTCCAGCACCACCCGGCACAGTTCTTCACCACAATCTTCCTGAATGAAATGGCCACCACCGCGCAAGGTGGTGTGTGGCTGACCCTGGCAGCCGGGTATCAGCTTTTGAATAACAGGTGCAGCCGCTGCAGTGACCGGATCACTGTCACCAAAGGCGCACAGCCACGGTTTGTCATACCCCATGAGTACTTTCCATGCCTCACGATTGGCCTGGCTTTCCGGGTTATCGGGCGTGATGGGTACCAGCAATGGAAACTGCCGGGCTGCTTCTTTATATGATTCATCCGGGAACGGCGCATCATAGGCCGCTATCACCGCATCAGCTAACGGTGTGACCACGCCCTTTGCCACAATCTGGCCGGCTGGAAATACGGGCACTTGCTGTGAAAACTGTTGCCATTTCAAAAAGGCATCTCCAGCAGGGTGATCACCGGTCGGTAACATGGTGTTAGTGGTGACGACCCGTGCAAAACGTTCGGGCTCTGCAGCCACCAGCCGCAGGCCGATCAAGCCTCCCCAGTCCTGGCAAATCAAAATGATGTTGTTTAAATCCATTGCCCGCAGCCAATCCTGCATCCACTGAACATAGCGTGCATAACTGTAATCAGTTCGTTCACCGAGCTTGTCAGATTTGCCAAAACCGGGCAGGTCCGGGACCACTACGCGGTAACCGGCCTGCACGAAAGGTGCAACCATTTTGCGATAAAGAAAACTCCAGGACGGCTCACCGTGCAACATCAACACCGTTTGAGCATCGGGGTCGCCTTCATCGATATAGTGAACCCGAATGTCTACCGCTTCCGCTCGATCATTAATCACCAGGTAATGAGGCTTGAAGGGATAGTCCGGCAAATGCTTAAACCGATCATCCGGTGTGCGTAAGATTTTCATACTGAGTTGCCTTTAAGCTGGTTAAGAACTCTGTCAAGAATGTTGCCTGATTTCTGCCACCCGGACCAGTTCTGTTACACCCGGAACAGCGGTCAATGGTAGCGCCTGTGAATGAACGGGGTCAGAGTAAAGTGC
Source organism: Gammaproteobacteria bacterium (assembly GCA_021772935.1). Lineage (GTDB taxonomy): Bacteria > Pseudomonadota > Gammaproteobacteria > Xanthomonadales > SZUA-36 > SZUA-36. The sequence goes on along the minus strand of JAJFLA010000007.1, from coordinate 40,202 downwards.
CAGAGTACCACTCCGGCACTTTACTCTGACCCCAGGCCTCGGGGGGTTCGGCCTCATCCATCGCTATACAGTCCAGGTCAAGCCATTTAAAGTAGCCCATGTACGCACCATACAGAAGCAAGGGACAGATCGTGAACGAACTGGAAGCATTAAGAATCCGTATTAACGACTTTGCCGATGAGCGCGACTGGAACCAGTTCCACTCGCCCAAAAACCTTTCAATGGCACTGATTGTTGAGGCCGGAGAACTGGTCGAACATTTCCAATGGATGAAACAAAAAGACAGCTTCGCGCTTGCCGAAGACAAGCTCGCGGCGGTTGAAGAAGAGCTCGCGGATATCTTTGTATACCTGATCAGAATAGCAGACCAGCTGGGTATTGACTTGATCAATGCCACCAAGAAAAAGATCAAATCCAATGAAGCCAAGTATCCGGCAGATGTGGTCAGGGGCAGCTCAAAGAAATACACCGAGTACCGTTAACTCAAACGGAAGCACGACCCCAGGCCACCCATTAGAGCAACCGTGACCAAAGCGGCCGTGAAATCAGCAAGCTCAAAAACAGGGTGGCTGGCCCCCACTTCTTTTTGCGCCACAGAAACAAAAATTGAGCCTTAATAAAGGGCGCAGCCAAAAAAGCATCGGCAAGTTTAGTTGATTCACTTGCGTTGATGGCTTTGAGCTCGTCGCGCTCGCTGCCACCGTGAAAGCGACGCTTGGCGCCGGTGGCTATCCACTGTTGAGCGATCCGGTCTGCTTCTTTCATGAGTGTGTCATGCGGCACGGCCCATTGAATCAGGCCCGCCTCCAGTGCTTCTTCGGCAGTTGGCTTCCAGCCCTCATCGCCCAGCATTCTTTCAGCATTCGCCGCACCCATGATGCGTGCGAAGTGAATACTCGAGCAACCCTCGGGTGTTGCCCCCAGCGCTGCAAAAGGTGTTGAGAAGGTGGCTTTTTCTGAGGCAATGATGCCATCACACAGACTTGCAGAGGTCACACTGGCGCCAATGGCCGGCCCATTAACAGCCACTAACAAGGGCTTGGGGAAATCCAGAAACAGGTCAAAAAGCGCCTGGTTTTGCTGCACGATCATCGCCCGCAGTTTACGTGGATGCCCAAGCCGAAGCGTTGCCGATAAATTGACGCCAGCGCAGTAATACGGGTCCGTACCAGTCAACACCACGACCTTGGTCTGGTCGTCTCGGGCTGCAACATTTAAGTTTTCTTTGAGCGCATCCATCATCTCCCCGGTCCAGCCATTGAGGCGCGCAGGCCGGTTCATTGTCAACGTTGTCACGCCATCGCGCTTGAGCGTAAGGATAGGCAATGTGCTGGCCGTCATGGCAGTTGCTCCAGTAGTTGATACAAGGTTGAATAAAAACACATTTAAACACCGCCACCTATTATTGCCCAAATCACCTGATGACGAAATGCTGAAACAGTCAGTAGGTGACGGGATTGAGAAGTGACGGGGTCGGAGTAAAAGCTCTTCAACACTATCTCCACTTGTTACCGCAATCACCAAGAGCTTTTACTCCGACCCCTGTAGCCCGTAGCCGATCATGACCCCAGCGCTAAAAACTGTTTCTGCATGGATGGGTCAAGGTGCACGGTTTCTTTTGCAATGTTGAGTTGCATATTTGTGCTGGCAACATCCAGAAGAAGCTCATCAATTTGATATCGATTTCTTTCTTTTACCCAGCTAAGGATGCTGGATAAATGCCAAAGCATGGTTTTACCTTCATGAATGGGTGTTGGGAAAGAAACAAGGTTGTTCATCATGAGTTTCCTGATATTCTGACGCGAGCACCCCAGTATTTCCGCGATATCAGACAGGCCAACAAGGTCAGGCGAGGCCTCTATAAGAGCTGCCTCCGGGATGGCTTCCTTTATGTTTTTGATAGCACTTAGTATTGCTTCAAAAGCACTGTTGGCACCCCTGATGAAATGGAAAGCAATACGACCGCTCTGGCCAATACCTACCAATGCATCAGTGCACCCTACCTGGCCAAGTCGTTCAACAAATAAATGAGGCTCTTGTGAGGCTTTGGGCAGACTGAATTTCAATTCAAATGTGTATGCTTTCATGTTGCAAACCTATATTTCATCCTTTCCCGGAACTACAGTTATCGACAACCCGTCGAATTTGCCTGCCATGATTAGATGGGTTAACTGGCGTACCCCATATACTTGTGATGCAAAACTCCCCGCAACGACATTCTTTGTTGTTGTTTGGACAGTAAAGCCTGCCCCAGGCATGACTACCGCCAATTTCAACACGCCACCCGTGGTTTTCAGCATAACGAAGAGCAGCTTCGACGGCCTTTTTAGGGTGTCTTTTTCTTCGCATCTGCTTGCTCTTATTGAAATAGAATAGTTGGTCCCTGACAGGTTGTCAATTGACAACCTGTCAGGGTGCTATTTTAGCCCTGACAAAAAATACCTGTGCTGGCTCAGACCAAGCATGCTGCCATATTAAATGAAGCAGAAGAGGTGATTCTGGTTAATGTTTGTAGGATGGCTATATTGAGTGTTTGCTGAAAAATAGAAATCGATAACGGCTTATTTGGCTGCCTTGTATCCTTTGTCTATCAGCTGGATAAACTCACCAATTGTTTTGTGAGACTCAAGTGGATGGCGCAGACGCTGGTTCAAATCCAACTCGTAACCGTTTCGTCGCCCGACCTTTCTGACTGTTACTACACCGGCTGAGATCAACCTGGTCACTATTCTCTGTACCGCGCGTTCGGTGATGCCCACCTGAATGGCAATCTCGCGTGTTGTCGGCTGTGGTTTGTGCGTCAAGCAGACGAGTACGTGCACGTTGTTGCTGAAAAACGTCCAATTTTCTACTTTCTTTTTATCATTGCTCATTGTATTTGCTCTGCTAAAGATATCGTGACACTAAATACGCGACAACTATAGCGTATGTAGTGTTATAATACATAGGCCAAAAAGCGCATTGTAAAACATTAAGGAGAAACCCTTGAAACAAATCGGACAAATACTTTTTATTGCTGGAATTCTTTTCGCTTTTATAGCGGGAATTGGCTTTGAACATCCATGGCTGCCAGTGGGACTACTCGTGTTCGGCGTTTTCGTTGGATTAGTGAATATGGTGAATGTCGACACTAACAACTTTCTCATTACCGGTATCGCGCTGGAAGTGAGTGCTTCGGCGCTCAAACAATTTACCTTCATCGGTGAAGCCATGTCGGACGTTATGATTTTTGTTGGTGGCGCCATACTGGTGGTAGCCCTGCGAACCCTTTTCAGCGCGGCTTTGACCGACCTGTGGAAAACCCACGAATAAATTACCTATAGCAGGCCTATATGAGCACTACAAAGAACCGGGTTATACCAACGTTTGTTTGGTCCCTGATATTAATTACAGCTATCGCCTTCCCGCTTGGTGTATATGCGGTCACTCCCGGACAGGGTAGCGTTGCAGATCTCACTGGAACCTGGATGGGCATGCTGGCCCTGGCGATTTTTGTCGCTGCCTATGTGTTGATTATCAGTGAAGAAGCAATACGACTGCGCAAGTCAAAACCAATTATGGTTGCAGCCGGTTTTATCTGGGTACTGGTAGCCATAGCTTTTATCCAGCAGGGTGAACCACATGCTGCGGGTGCAGCCTTTAAACACGATTTGCTGGAGTTTGCAGAGTTGTTTTTGTTTCTGCTGGCAGCCATGACCTACATCAACACGATGGAGGAGCGTGGCGTGTTTGATATCCTGCGCGACTGGTTGGTGGTGAAAGGGTTTTCATTCCGCAAAATTTTCTGGCTTACGGGTTTGATCGCTTTCTGCCTGTCACCGATTGCAGATAACCTGACCACTGCCCTGCTGATGGCCACAGTAGTGATTTCAGTGGGTGGAGGTAACAACAGGTTTATTGCCATCGCCTGTATCAATATCGTTGTTGCAGCTAATGCCGGTGGTGTGTTTAGCCCCTTCGGCGATATAACCACATTAATGGTGTGGCAAAAGAACATTATTGGTTTCAGCGGTTTTTTTGTTTTGTTCCTGCCAGCGGTGGTCAATTGGTTGGTGGTCGGCGTGATACTACATTTTGCTGTTCCGCAGATTCAACCTGAGCCGTTGGAAGGCAGGGCTGAGCTAAAACACGGCGCAGTGATGGTCATCATTTTGTTCCTGATGACCATCACCATGGCAGTACTTGGTCACAACCTTCTACATCTTCCACCGGTGGCCGGCATGATGACAGGTCTCGGGTTTCTGAAGCTATTCGGTTATTACCTGCAACGTCGAGATGAACGCTTTGCCTATATCGAAAAAACCAGCCTGATGGGCAAGGCCCTGGCCATCGAGTCTCAGTCCAAAGGCAAACCAAAAGCCGCGTTGCCCACTTACGATATTTACCGCAATTTGCAGCATGCAGAGTGGGACAGCCTGATGTTTTTCTACGGCATCATCATGTGTGTGGGTGGGCTGGGTGCCTTTGGTTACCTCGCAATTGGTTCCGAGCTTATTTACGGCGATCTCGGGCCCACGACGGCCAACGTTCTGGTTGGTATCGCTTCTGCCATCGTCGACAATATCCCGGTCATGTTTGCCGTTTTGGAGATGTATCCGGAAATGAACCAGGGTCAATGGCTGTTGGTAACGTTGACTGCAGGTGTTGGCGGTTCGATGTTATCTGTGGGTTCCGCTGCCGGTGTTGCCGTGATGGGGCAGGCTCGCGGTATTTACACATTCTTAGCCCATCTGAAATGGACATGGGCTATCGCACTTGGGTATGCAGCTAGCATTGTTACGCATATGTGGGTGAATGCTGCCGCATTCACGCCGTGAACCTGGCGTATCTTACAGACATCATAATTCTCTTAGCCGCCTCAGTTTTTGCCGTGCCGCTGTCCCGCCTTGTCGGGCTTGGCACGGTGCCCGGTTTTCTCATAGCAGGGATTGTGGTGGGGCCCTCGGTATTGGGTTTGATCGACAACCGTACCGAGATTTACCACCTGGCAGAGTTAGGTGTGGTGTTGCTCCTGTTTGTCATTGGTATTGAACTCAAGCCAGCGCGTTTGTGGGCGATGCGGCGAATGGTTTTTGGGCTGGGTAGCCTGCAGGTTATTGTTACAGGTGGTTTGATTTCTGCGACCTGTTATTTTGTGTTCGGTGTAGAGCTAAGGGCCGCCATACTGGTTGGGCCTGCCCTGGCGCTTTCATCCACAGCCTTTGTGCTGCAATTGCTGACCGAGCAGAAGATGCTGGCATCCGGTTATGGTAGGACGTGTGTATCAGTATTGCTGTTTCAGGATTTGGCCGTTGTGCCTTTGCTTGCGTTGGCATCCCTTTTAACAGCCACAAATCTCACCATAGACAAAGATATCAGCCTGGCATTGGTTGAGGCGCTGATCATTCTAGCCCTGATCATTCTCGGTGGTCGATATTTGCTACAACCCATTCTTCAGCGGGTGGCACGATTCGGATCGCCGGAAATTTTTACGGCCTCGGTGGTGCTGTTGGTTCTCGGTACCGCCGTGCTGATGACAAAAATCGGCTTATCCATGGCCATGGGCGCGTTCGTAGCGGGCTTGCTGGTAGCTGATTCGGAGTTTCGTCACCAGGTGGTTGCGGAAATACAGCCGTTTCGCGGTCTACTTCTCGGCCTGTTCTTTATGACGATGGGTATGTCACTCGAGTTGACGAGCCTGTTTGAAACCCCATTTGTTTTCGCAGGCCTTGTATTGTTATTGATGTTAAGCAAGGTTGTTGTGCTGTGGTTATTAGCCAGGCTGTTTGGGCACAAGGGCGGTTTAACCTCAGCCATAGCATTGCTTCTCGCACAAAGTGGAGAATTTGCTCTGGTTCTATTTGCAGTAGCCTTTGATAGTACCTTGCTGGATGAGGCTTTACATAATCAGCTTTTGGTGGTCGTGGTTCTGAGTATGCTGCTGACACCACCGCTTGCCGAGTGGGCCTATCGACTGGCTACTTCGGATAAAGAAGAGTACCTGGAAGACGGAGAGATAAAGGGTAAAGTAGCTTCAGCCTTGGTGGTGATTGTGGGTTTCGGGCGAGTGGGTCGCCGGGTCGGTCAAATTCTGGAGCTACGTAATGTCCCCTATGTGGCCGTTGATAAAAATGTGAGTGTCGTTAAGCATGAACGAAAAGCTGGTCGGTCTGTATTCTATGGCGATGCCCGTCGACCTGATGTGCTTAAGAGTGTTGGTGTAGGCGATTCGAGCCTGGTGATGGTCACGATTGATGACTTCAAAGGTACAGAACAGTTGGTCACGCTCCTGCGACGAACATTTCCCGCACTGGATATACTGGCACGCGGGCATGATCTGGAGCGCTGTAAAAGCCTGCACGCACATGGTGCCTGGCTAGCCGTTTCCGAAAACCTAGAGGCGAGCATCGCCCTCGCCCAGGCCGCACTGGAAAAGGTCAATGGTGACGATACAGAGAATGAAACCACTATCATGCAGTTTCGTAGAGACTATTACTCTGCCAGTAAAAAGCAGGCCTGAAAAAAAGGAATCAGAGCCACTGTCATTAGTACAAAATTATGGTTGGAATTAGGGTTGCTGTATGGCAGTTAACCAGACATGGCTAATGGGCGCCCCTTTTTTTCTTGCCTTCTCAACCTTTGAGAATGGCTTCTGTTATGATGTAATTCAGCAAGACGGATAGTGCTGTAGCGGTCAGTTTCCCCCTGGAAAGGAAGTAAAGGGGGGGAGCAGACCAACAGGAGAACCGGCGCAAGAGTAATTCTCAAAAACACCGTTTGCTATTCCAACCCTCACTATCAAAGAGCTCTGCTCTGATCCTGATATTCATCCAGATACCGGCTGATTACCGCAGTCGCACGTGGCTTAATGCGCTGAAAACCCGAACCACTGTGGAAACACGATCAGGATACCGAGCACCATCATCTGCAACACGATAAACGGTATAACGCCAGAGTAGATATCGGTGGTGCGAATGCCGGGCGGTGCAACACCCTTCAGGTAAAAAAGGCTGAAGCCGAACGGTGGGGTTAAAAATGAAGTTTGCAGGTTCATCGCCACCAGAATCGCATACCACACCGGATTGATATCAAGACTGGCGGCAATTGGTGCCAGGATCGGCACCACGATGTAGGAGATTTCGACGAAATCTATAAAGAAACCCAGAACGGTGATGATCAGCATGGAAAGAATCAGGAAACCCCATTTTTCGCCGGGCAAGCCAAGCATGAATTCTTCCACTATCCAGTCACCACCGGTGTAGGTGAATACCATCGAAAAAGCGGTGGCACCAATCAAAATAGCAAACACCATGGCACTGATCTTGACCGTTTCAAGCGAACTCTCCCAGACCATGCGGATTGAAAACCGGCCATAAAGGGTTGCCAGCACGATGGCACCAACACCGCCGACCGAGGAAGATTCCGTGGGTGTTGCAACACCGGTAAGAATTGAGCCGAGCACCAGTGTGATCAGAACCAGTGGTGGGATGATCGCCTTCAGTGCCTGGAAAACCTGATATCTTTTTGATCCCGACATTTCCTCCAGTTTGATCGGTGGCGCCAGTTCTTTGCGCATGATCGTAACGATCACGATATAGGCGATGTAGCAGGCGACCAGCGAGAGGCCAGGCCACAGCGCAGCCTTGAACAAGTCGCCGACCGGCTCCTGAAAAACATCACCCAGAATAATGAGAATAATGGACGGCGGTATGATTTGCCCCAGGGTGCCGGCGGCACAGATGGTCCCGGTGGCCAGCCGTTTATCGTAGTTATACTTGAGCATGACCGGTAGGGATATGACACCCATGGCGACCACGCTGGCACCAACTACACCGGTGGAGGCTGCCAGCAATGCACCGACCAGTATGGTTGAAATAGCGATACCGCCACGAATCTCTCCAAACAGAAAACCCATCGATTCGAGCAGGCGTTCGGCCAGCTTGGACTTCTGCAAAATAATGCCCATGAAGATGAAAAGTGGTATGGCCATCAAGATGGTATTGTTCATGATCGACCAGATGCGGTGCGGCATTAAAGAAAAGATTTGCGGCCCTTCAGCCAGCAGACCAAAAAAGACCGCGACACCACCAAAGGTGAACGCCACTGGAAAACCAACCAACAACATCAACAAGGCCACGCCAAACATAAGCAGACCGGTCATATTCTGTTGGCTCCGGTCCTGGCTTGTTTAGCGTGATGCAAACGCCCCGTGACTGTGGTGCCCTGGCTCATAAAAAGCCTGAGCTGGGGTATTAGCTGAGCTGTAATTAATCGCACCATTACAGGATGTCCTTCTCGTAATGATGAGACGGTGGTGCTTTCAGACCGATGAAAATATTAATGTTGTGCAGCACAAAACCGATGGCCGAGACAATCAGAAATACAAAAGAAGCCGGGATTACCAGCTTGATCAGCCAACGATGGCTTAGCCCGCCTGGGTCACCGCTGATCTCGCCGGAGGTGAAGGCCTCAGTCACGTACCAAACAGAGCCTTCGATGACCAATAGGCTTAAGGGCAGCAGTAGCAAAAGAGTGCCCATGATGTTGATTCCAGCTTTCCAGCGCGGCGAGAAGCGATCGTAAAGAATATCGACACGGACGTGGCCGTCCTCCTTGAGGGCGTAGGCAATACCGAAAAGGAAGACCATGGCAAACAGGTGCCACTCCATTTCCTGCATGGCGATTGAACCGCTGTTAAAGAAATAACGCGCGATGGAATCGTAAAACACGTTGAGCAGCATGACCAGGTTAAGCACACCGGCAATCCAACCCATCACATCAGAGAAGCGGTCGAAATATGTTTCCAGCTTCAGCAGCATGACGTGCCTTTGGCAAAGCGCCCCCGGTGGCGGCCGGGGACTGAATCAGGATTAATCAATATTGTCTTTGAGGTAAGCGTAGTCTGAAATTTCGGTCCATTTACGGGCTATTTTCATATAGGCGTTTTGCGAATCGAGGATTTCTTTGAAGCCAGGGTCGCTGGCGGCGCTTGCAGCCAGCAGCTCTTCATTAGCCTGCTTCATGGCAGAGATGATTTGCGGTGAGAAGGTACGGATTTTGACGTCTGGATACTCCTTTTCAATCGAAGCCCAGTTGACTGCACTTTCATGATAAGAGCGGCTGTACATATCATAGGCCGCGTATTTCATTGCCACCGTCAGGATCTCCTGCAGGTGTTTGGGCAGGGCATCAAATTTTGCCTGGTTGACGATGAATTGCAGCTCGGTGGCAGGTTCATGCCAACCGGTGTAGTAATACGGCGCAATTTTCTGAAAGCCCATACTCAGGTCCAGCGATGGGCCAACCCATTCCAGCGCATCGATGGTGCCACGATCGAGTGCCGTATAGAGCTCGCCCGGAGCGATGTTGGTGACCACAACGCCGAGCTTGGAAAGCACTTCTCCAGCGAAGCCGGGGATCCGCATCTTAAGACCACTCAAGTCATCCAGCGTATTGATTTCTTTACGAAACCATCCACCCATCTGGTTGCCAGTGTTGCCGCCGGGGAAAGAATAGACACCGTGCTTGTCATAGACTTTTTTCATCAACTCCATACCGCCGCCATAGTAAAACCAGGCGTATTGCTCGGGTGCGATCATGCCGAAGGGCATGGTGGTGAAGAACATGGTATTTGCGTCCTTACCTTTCCAGTAATAAGAGGCCGAGTGCCCCATTTCGTACTGGCCGGCATTGACCATATCGAGGATGCCAAATGCCGCTTTGTGCTTGTTGGAAGAATCGATCCGGATCTCCAATTCACCATTGGACATCAGCTTGACCATGTCGGCCATTTTGATGACAGCGTCACCAAAGATGGGGAAGCCAGTGCCCCAGGTCTGGGCAAGCTTCCAGACAATGGTCTGTTTCTCTACTTTTTGGACTTCCGGCTTTGCAGCCTGTTGTTTTTCGCCGCAGGCACTCAGGCTTGCAAAGACGATGAGCACCATGAGACTGGTGAAAAGTTTTATGCGATTGTTAAGCTGCTGCATTTTATTCTTCCTTACATGCGGAGACAGGCTTTGTTGCCAGCCTGAAGAATGCCCCAGGCTGTACCTGGTAAATGGGTCAACATATCGAGTGTAAACTATTGCCCTAAATTATGTGGTTGTCAAACACGTCAGGCCGGGGTTGGGTCGGGGTCAGACTCAAATGCTTTGACAGTGGTGGGAAAAGTGACGGGGTTTTCGCATTTGAATCTGACCCCTGCTGTGGCCCAGAACCCATAATTAACTACACAACTAGCAGCCAAACCCCGATAGCAATCCGGGTGCTGCTTGAGCATGCTCATATGCATGACGCAACAGTTGACACGAAGCTGCAAAAGCTTACAAGTGATACCATCAGTGGTAACATATAACCGTGGCTAAAATTCGTAGAGGGAATTACGTCTTTATATCGTGGATCGGCGACCACCCTCCTCGCCACGTTCATGTGTACCAGGGTGCAAGGCTGGTGTTGAAATGGGACTTGGATAACGGACAAGCCATGAAGGGCAAGGCTAATAAAAGAATTCTCCAGCTCATTGAGGAGCTGGAGGTTGAAGGCAGGCTATGAAAATACGTACCGTCAAATTAAATAACCGCCGCAAAGAATTTATCGTACTTGCTTATTCCGGCACCACCTACAGTTTTCCGTTTGTAAAGTGTGCACCACCTCCGGATGCTAATCATTGTGTTGAAGAAGTATTTGTGGATAAAGAACTGGCCAATGAGGCCATCACTTATGTCCTTGAATCCGGTGAAGAGGGCTCGATCCACATGGACCAGATCCTTGATTACAACCAGGATCCCAAATACCTGGCAGAGCAACTGATCTACAAATTAACTCTGGAAGCCCGGCGAGGAATTGAAAGCAGTGGTTTGAGCAGACGCCAGATCGCCAGGCGGCTAAAGACCTCTGTTCCACAGCTCTATCGTCTGCTCGATACCACCAATACCCGTAAATCAATGAACCAGATGGTTGCTTTATTGCACGTATTAAATTGTGAGGTCGAGCTGATCGTCAGGAAAAAAGTCGCGGCGTAAAACGCAGGGGTTGGTAGGCAATGTCGGCCTTTTTACAGACGGTCTACTAGTCCGACTCCAGGTTTTCCAACGTGCCGACGAAATCCATCAATAAATGACCTTTGCGATCAGTTGGTCACGCCTTTTTCATAGGGTGAACCGACAGGTGAGCACCAGGCTATAGACTGCATTCATTGAGCCCATGGGATTCGCTATCAAATTCTTCCACACGGTGCTTTTTGCTGCCATCAAATTCATTCGGTGTCCAGATTCTGCCTAAGGTATTGCGTAAGTGTCGGGTGTGGAAGGGACAAAATGTTGTCGCAGGATTGTGCCGGTTCGTGTTTGATGCGGCACAGTTATGATGGAATCCACTACCGCCATGCTCGTTATGCCAGCACTTTTTACCATAGCCAGTTAATACATGGCCAATCTCATGAGCAACCGTACTATCTAACTCCGTTTTCCAGGTGCCGTTTACCCAATTATCGACTTTCTTCTTTAATACGCCCGAAAATTTCCGATGCTGCTCCTTTAACTTCAGACGAAGAATCACGGCAGAAGGGTCCGCTGCCTTCCATAGGCTGACGGCCGCTGTTGGGGGATAGGCGTAACCCAGGTCTTTCTCTTCTGGATTGATAATGTTGACACCTACCAGATTGATATTGTAGGGGTCGTAACCCATCGATTTGAAACTTTGATTATCGGAATTTTTGGCTATGAAGGTATTGTCGCCCTTGTCTGTGACAGTTCTGAAAGCGGCTAAATGCTCTTTGGCATAGTGAAACAATGAATCCCGCATACGCACAAGATCAACCGTTTCCTGGTAAGGGGTTTTATCTTGATAGTTAATTGAAAAATCAAGATAGACTTTGGAATCATCGTCAGTGCCAGTTGCATAATAGCGATGAAGACTTTTTTCAAGTTGTTTTCTTTTCCCCGATGATGAGGGGAAAAAATTCTTCGGTTTATCCTTCGCCAGTTGGTCCAACAAGGTTTTTTCTTTAGCGTTATGGGGTTTAACTCTATCCTGTTTTCGATATTTTGGTTTACCCTTCATATAGTAGACATTCAGAAATCGTTTACGCCAGACTTCCATTGTGCCTGATCGGTCAATTCGCGAATCCCAACCATTTGGGATAGTAAAAAGTTTTTTACCCTGTTTCGCAGGATAGGAAGCTGGATCAAGCGTAGCCGAAAGCTGAAAATTATCTCCCCCATCGTCAGAGGCAAAAAAATAGACCAGCGACAAGGCAGAGTTAGGGTAGGGTTTGTCGCTTTTTATTAACTCGGTCGTGATGGAACCAATAAACTTTGCCTTCGGATCAATATTGTCTTTCCTGGCACGCATCGTGCCCGCTACACGGGCCTCGAACCAGGTATCGGAATCTTCATGGGGGGTTCCGGTATTGTCGTTACCACTGGGGCCGTTTGTGTCCACGGTCTTTAGATCGGCAGGATCATCCGGATCGTAGGCATGCCACAGTGCGATATGTTCTTTGGGATTAAAAGTGCTTGATACCGGCCACAGCCGAGCGATCGCCAGCACCCGTTGCTTGTTCTTATCGGCAATTTCCAATGCACCACCTTTCCATTTATCCGTTGTGCCGACAAAAATTCGCGAACCGTCCTGGTGAGGGTTTTTCTCGGATTTGAAGCGATTGCTGGATATGCTAAATGGTTTCCGTAATCCCCGAATGCGTTTCAATTCCCAATCGGCAACTGTTAAGAAGAATTTTGCAGGTTTTTGCTGCTGCCCACATGCAGCCAGTATTGTTACTTCATCGGGCCGTTTCGATTGGTAGGCTTTTTGCTGGGTCCAACTGGCTGTTCGACCATTGGGTTTGAACTGTCCTGACGGGTCAAATGGAGGGGTCCATGTTATAGCAGCACCCGAAGCATCTGGCGGATCCGTTATTGCTTCCAAACGAACGTTGTTTCTTAATCCTTTTAGTAGCGTATCTTTGTTTTCGAAGCGTTGTGCGACAATGTCTACCACACGAATACACTCAGCTTTCCCCTGTTCCGGCGGTGGTACCTGCCCGGGTACGGAATCGTCCCAATCTCCACCGGGCAGTTTATTCGGGTCAACGACCACACTGCTATCGCCGGAATAGTCGTTACAGGCACAACCACTACCGACATGACACACCTGGTCCTTATCTATGCACGTATCACCGCAGGCTTTACCGGTTGTGCATAATCGACAGCATTCCAGGGTCGAACTGGCACTGGCATGTGGCAGCAGAACATTTGTTACCAAGCCCATAGTGAAAATGATTAAAAATGCTAGCTTCACCGAATAATCATTCATTTTCGATCCTCTGATATCAATTGAATTCTGGCCCAATTGCTTATACATCGCAAATCAGAGCGTCCAGTCGTATGATGCCGGGGTCAGACTCAAATGCTTTGAGGGTGGTGGAAAAGTGAAGGGGTTTCGCATTTGAATTTGACCCCTGGGGTGGGGGATGATGTCGGGGTCAGACTCAAATGCTTTGACAGGGGTGGGAAAAGTGATGGAGTTTTCGCATTTGAATCTGACCCCTGGAGGGTGAAGATTTTGGCGTAAGAAAATTGTAGGATGCATGACCTGTTAAAAACAAAAATTGACCTGGGAGTATAAAACTTGAAACGTTTAATCTTGATATTACTGTTAGTAAGTGGCAGCGTTTTTGCTCAATCAGAACTCGGTTACCAGACACCGCCTAAAATGATGGCGGACCTGGTAGATGCCCCGCGCAGACCCGGCGCTACAATTTCAGATGACAAGCAATGGGTGGCACTTATGCAGCGGCCCGGTGCTCCCGGTATTGCTGAACTGGCACAGCCCGAAGAAAAACTGGCTGGTTTGCGTATTAACCCCGCAGTTTTTGCACCCAGTCGATCCAGTGGCTACACCGGCGTCGAGCTCAGGTCGCTTGAGACTGAAGAGAAAATAGATATTTCAGATTTGCCCGAAGGCAAGGTCATGGATGTCGCATTTTCTCCAGACTCAAAAAACCTGGCATTTATTCTCGAAACCACAAATGGTCTGACCCTGTGGAACTATCGTTTAAAAACAGGCAAGACATCGCAGGTGGCCAAGCGGCTGATCAACGCCTCGCTGGGTGGCCGTAAGTTTCACTGGAAACATGATTCCAGTGGTTTTTATACGCGCTTGACAGTTAAAGCCGCCGATCAAAAACCGGTTCAGGCACTCGCCGACATCAAACCCGTCATACAGACCACGACGGGTGAAAAGGCAGCCGTTCGAACCTATTCAAACCTGTTAAAAACACCCTATGATGAGAACCTGTTTGAGTTTTTATCGACTTCACAGATCGCCGAGATCAGCTTAAACGGTAAGATCAAGCTATTGGGCAAAGCGGGTATGTACAGAGCATATACAGCCTCACCGGATGGCAAATACCTGCGGGTGTCGCAAATAAGGAAGCCTTTCTCATACCTGGTGCCTTATTATCGTTTCCCCTTATTAACAGAAGTCTGGACGACAAAAGGTGAACTGGTCGCTCAAGTTGCTGACCTGCCTTCCGGAGAAACCATCCCCAAGGGCTTTGACTCGGTTATTGACGGCCGCAGAAATATAGCCTGGCGTGGGGATGAAGCCGCCACCCTGGTATGGGCGCAGGCCCTGGATGGTGGTGACATGAATACCCAGGCGGAACATCACGATTCAGTTTATACATGGGCTGCCCCCTTTAAACAGACACCAGAACTACTGCTGAATATCGAACGCCGGTTTGCCGGCGTTGAATGGGGCAACGACCGCTTTGCAATCGTCACTGATTGGCGATTCAGTGATCGGCAATTACGCTCATGGAGGTTCTCACCGGCATCACTCTCAGATGAAAAAACACTGTTCCAGCAACGTTCTTACAATGACCGTTATAACGACCCCGGTGATTTTGTCACGGAACAAAACGAGTTTGGAGTGGATGTCATCAAGGTCTTCGATGACAACAACAAAGTTCTGCTGACGGGTCGTGGCGCATCATCTGAAGGCAACATTCCATTCATGGACGAGTTTGACTTTAGTACCAAAACAAAAATACGCTTGTGGCAATCAGAAGCCCCTTATTATGAACAAATACTGCTACCGATTAATGAGGATGCCACCCGGGTACTGACCCTGCGCGAATCGGTGAGCGAGCAGCCCAATTTCTTCATACGCGATATTAAAGGCAATAGCCTGACCCAATTCACAGATTTTCCCCATCCATCGCCAGCTTTCATCGGCATCAAAAAAGAGCTGATCAAGTACAAACGCAATGATGGTGTGGACCTGACCGGTACGCTGTACTTGCCGCCAGGATATGACGAATCCCAGGGGCCAATACCAGTATTGATGTGGGCCTACCCGCTGGAATACAAAGACAAGGCGGTGGCCAGCCAGGTAACCGACTCCCCGTATGAATTTGTACGGGTCAGTTACTGGGGCCCCATGCCACACCTGGCGCAGGGCTTTGCGATCTTTGATGACCCGAAAATGCCGATTATCGGCAGTGGTGATGATCTTCCAAATGACACTTTCCGCATACAGTTGGTCGAAAGCGCGATCGCTGCGGTGAATGTATTGGTCAGCAGAGGCATTGCCGACCCGGACAAAATTGCCATTGCCGGACATTCTTATGGCGCCTTTATGGTTGCCAACCTGTTGGCGCACAGCAATCTGTTTAAAGCCGGCATTGCCCGCAGTGGTGCCTATAATCGCAGCCTGACACCGTTCGGTTTTCAGGGAGAAGAGCGTAGCTTTTGGGAGGGCCAGGATGTCTATGCCGCGATGTCGCCCTTTTTCCACGCCGAGAAAATTGACGAACCAATGTTGATGATTCACGGCACAGAAGACCCCAACTCCGGCACCTTCCCGATGCAGTCAGAACGCATGTTCGCTGCCATCAAAGGGCTTGGTGGCAATACCCGCCTGGTGATGCTGCCACACGAGCAACATGGTTACAGGGCGCGTGAATCTTTATTGCACTTGCTTTGGGAGCAGCAGCAGTGGTTGCAGAAGTATGTTGTTGAGGCGCCGCCTGGGCAGTAGGGAATAGGACAGTTGTGGGCCGGATACATTTACTTTGTGATACTCGCGATCAGCCAATCGAATAAATGTATCCGAATAAATGTATCCGGCCTCGTCTCCCGACCTTTAATCTACGTAAATATACCCTTCGCTCACCATTACGCAGCTTCCACCAATCCAGGTAGAAATAACCTCGTCAGCCTTTTTCTCAGCGCGCGCTTGCAAGAGGCTCGGGCGCCCCATCTCGATACCCTGAGCGATGCGCCATTCGAAATGGCCTGATGTTGATTCATGGTAATGAGCGAGCAAACCTGCCAAAGCGCAATTGGCGCTGCCTGTAGCCGGGTCTTCCGGCACCCCGTCAAGGGGCGCGAACATGCGCGCCCGAATATCAAATTCATCATCGCTTCGAACATAAAGATGAATATCCGGCATGACACCCTGCTCAGCAATCCGCTCGAAGCCAATCGGGTTGATGCTGGCTTTTTGCAGTACTGATAGATCTCGGAGCTCCACCATCACAAATGGCAGACCAACCGAAGCGACGATGGGCGAATGAATGTCTGTGACGATCTCACTTGCAGACAGGCCTAAGGCCTCGGCCAGCATTTCGGCTGGTAATTCTTTTCCCAATGAAAATACCTGGGGGGCCTTCAGCTCACAGTTTATGGCCCCCTGGTCAGGTTTGCGTATGGATATACGGACCAAACCGGCTTTCTCTTCAAAAACGACTTCCGTGAATTCGCTAATCTCTCCAAACTCGCCAGCCGTTGCCAGCACAAATGCCGTGCCGATATTTGGGTGTCCTGCGAAAGGCACCTCCCTGGAAGGTGTGAATATCTGCACCCTCCGTGTATGTCCTTCATCCGCCGGGAAAACAAATGTACTTTCTGAAAAATTGAACTCCCTGGCAATCTGCTGCATTTGCCTGTCACTAAGCCCCCTGGCATCGGGTAACATGGCGAGCTGATTGCCACCGAAGCGTTTGTCTGTGAATACATCACAAATGTAGTAGCTGTATTTCATTATTTGTCCGTTTC
The DNA here is from genome assembly GCA_021772935.1 of Gammaproteobacteria bacterium. GTDB lineage: Bacteria > Pseudomonadota > Gammaproteobacteria > Xanthomonadales > SZUA-36 > SZUA-36. Next base: position 23,157 of record JAJFLA010000007.1, on the reverse strand, counting down.
ATTTTGGGTTTTTGAGGGCTTTCCCATTTTAGCCTTTTCCTGGGAAGGGAAATTCATGGAAATTCAGGACCCCTGCGAAAAAGGGCCAGATGTATGTATGTCCTACAGACATTACCGTTGTTTGCGACTGCTGCTGGCTATCTATTGACCTCATACTGACTTCAGGTTAGTGAACTGTTTGGGGTGGGATTCAAATGTACAATCTCAATGTTCTCATATATGATAACTTTTTAGAGTGAACTGGCGTATAACCTTCTATAACAAGAAGGTGAAAATGCAGGTATTGGCATTCCCGGCGGGTGTTTTTTGGCACTGGCGCGAAAAAGGATGAAAGAGGTACTGAAATGAACAGACCATCATTTAAAGAATTCAAAAAAGAAGCGCTCTCGCGACCAGCGGTGAAGGCTGAGTACGATTTTCTGGCGCCCGCGTATGTATTGCGTAAAAAACTTATCGGAATTCGAATTGCGGCAGGTTTTACCCAGGAACAAATGGCCAGGGCGCTGAAAACACAAAAAAGTAATATTTCCCGGCTGGAAAACGTAGATTCAAAAGTATCGCCGACACTTTCGACCATCGAACGATATGCACGCGCTGCCGGTTATCGGCTTGAAATAGATTTTGTGCCTGAAACCCCGCAGAAGTAATGCCGTAAATTGATTGGTACTGAAATCAATTTGGCTACACCGTTAAGCCGCAGAGATTGGTTGATTTCCCACCGGTACGGCAAGACGAGCAAAGGAAACAAGACACCCATTCATTTACCCATAGAGGAGAAACGAGACACTCATCAATTATCACTTTACAATCACATGGCTGCGACAACTCGGCTCCATTACTTTGAAAATCTAAAGTAACAGCGAGCTTTCGATGGGTGTATAACAAGATGCAGCGTTAATTAAGCTGACCGCAGTGAGCTTACGAACCCCATAGACCTCGACCGACGTAGCGTATTTTGATTTGATTTTTTCAACCAAAAAGTCAAAATCGCCATCGCCAGAGGCCAGTACCATTACGTCGGACTCCGCTGCTAACTCCATCATATCGACCGCAATACCCACATCCCAATCACCTTTTGATGAGCCATCCGCGCGCTGAATATAGGGCTTTAGGCGTACCTGAAAACCGATCGCTCGTAAAATATTCTGAAACTGACGCTGTTTCTCGTCACCTCTGTCTACCGCATAGGCATAGGCGTTTACGACATTGCGCCCAGCCGTTACCCTCGCCCAAAATCGGTTGTAATCGAAATTGCGCCCAAAGGCACTGCGCGTGGTGTAGTAGATATTTTGCACATCAACAAAGAGGGAGACGTTTTCCATTTACGATGTCCGTGCTCGCAGTAATTTTAGCATTGCCTGTACCTGCCTATCTGAAGCGAAAAGCACCTCGGAAGGTGAATATCTTACAAGTAAGTGAATATCTTACAAGTAATAAGAGTTATTCACAGCAACGTTGCGGTGAAGGCGGTCGGTGAACGAAAGGGGCCGGATACAATATTTCTTTCAGTCGTTCAGAAAGGTACACGAAAATGTATCCGGCCCTTTATTGAATTGATCTGTTACAGCGCTTCTGACTATGGTTTTGAGGGGATTCAGGGGGCATCATACCTAATAATTGACAGCCTGATAAATTACTGATAACTTTGAATATATATTAAGAATAGTACGATTAAAAATCGTTTTTCAGGCGATTAAGAAATTGTTACACGAAGAGGCCAAGCCGAGGCTGAAGATTGTGTTTTGAAAGCTAATGCAGGGAAAGAATAAGACCTAAACAATCGGAGAAAACCTGTGGCATATTGCAAGCAATGCGGAAAATCCTTACGATCCGGCGCCAGCTTTTGCAACCACTGTGGGGCAAAGGCTAGAGCACCTGGAACTAAACCTGAGAAAAAGAAAAAACAACAATCTTCTCAGGTATCCGCAGCATCACCCCCCATACAATCGACAGCGCAAAGCGCCCCAGGAGATACGGCAGGCGTGGTGACCAACCGCCGTGGCTTAATAATCAAAGCAGCCACCAAAGGGCTGGCCAAGAGCCTGCTTCTGAGCGCCCTTGTTATGGGTCCGGGGATCATCCTCCTTACGCAGGGGGAACAGGTTCTCGGCATGCTGTGGCTCTTTGCCGGATCCTTCGGCATGATGGCCTGGACCTACCGCAAGCCCTGGCGACTGATGATTCTTACATGCCTTTTGCCACCCGCTGCCGCGTCTTTGAGCTATGTTATCCAACTGGTGTTGTTCGGATCTGCCATGCCTCCCGGAGAGATATTGCTGGGCGCAGCCGGGGCTGGACTGTTGGTCGGCTATTGGCGGTCCCGAAGCCATGAAGTCTTTGAAAAGGATGGTGGTATCTTTGCACAAAGGACGACAAAATATCTCATTATCTGGGTACTCGCTTTCGGTTTCACCCAGATATTGGGTGGCGCGGCCAGGAGCGTTTTTCTTGTGGCCACAGGCCTGCTGACCGGGGCATTTACCACGGCCATGCTTCTTGTCGTCTCTCTTGTCCTGCTGAGAAAACGTGCCTCTCTTATGAAATCAATGTCACAGTGAGGATATAGACCGATATGTTTTCTGTGAAAAAGCCACATACACCTCGATACCATTTCAAAGTACTCGGTCAAGGAAGCTTTTTTATTTCGAAGCTGGTGTTCTTGGGCAGTAAAGTGATAAAAGGATTTCTTACCGCAATCCTGATTGCATTCAGCCAGACTCTTTCCCGACAACTGAGATCTGCTTGTATCCTGTCGATTGTTTTTATAGAAGTAATTTGGCTTTTGACGGCTCCCTCTGCATTTGCCAATTCCAATTCCAATTCATGCAACCTTACTAATAGCGCCCTGCATAGTCAGGCATTAAATGCCCTTAATAAATACGGCTATAGTCTGAAGGATATAGGCGTTAATGATTCAGCTAAATTTGATGCCACGTTTAGATATGGTGGTAGTGAATGTAGATTTAGAATGCGACTTGACGGCAACTACAATAGAGAGTCATCCCGAACCCTACATTATAATTTGAACATAAATGGGAAAGTAGATAAAACCATCGATATTCGGACGAGATTTTCTCGACCATTTCGGGTCGCGTCAGGACTTAATACAAATGACATGACTAAGGTCGACATACAGAATTTTGATGAGTGTTATTATTTAATAAGAGGTAATAGCAATCTGTCTGGAGGAGAAACGTATAACAATAGCCATGCAACTATGTACTGTGTAAAGGATGAATATATTTTAACCTATGCGTTTAGTTTCGATAACAATATTGATAGTGAACATCCCAACAACAGTTATCAAATACTAAGTACTCTTGCAGAAAAAATTGGCTCCGACCTTCCTGACAGTAACCAACGAGTGGGTTCAGATAGTAATAATGGAACCTCTTCTAACGGAAACGACAGACCAGATTCTGATGAGACCAAGCTCCCCACTCCCACGACAACTGCTGCCACCGCCGCCGCAATAGCTGCCATTCTCATTGCAGCGGGTGTTGCCATCCAGATTGCCAACAGCATTGCCGCCGCTCTTGCCCAGGCAGTTCAGGCCGGGGTGGAGTTGACCGCAGAAGAGATCAATGAGGCCATCGCCAAGGGATTGAAAGAAACAGCCGCACTACCGCCGGATGAGGGGCCGACGCCATCTCCAGAACCAAAAGGCCCGCCACTGTACGACAAAGAAGGCCAACCCTTTGAACGCAATGACCAGGGAGAATACTGGGCACCGGACGATAAGGGCAACTGGGGCTGGATGGGTGAACGGGATGCGCGGGAGGCGTCGGCCGCGCTCAGGAAAGAGTTGTCTGACCGGGAACGAGAAATCCAGCATCACGATCAACAGACCGATGGGGTGCAGGAAAAATGGCGCAGCGATACCCAAGAAAGACATGCTGCCGAGCGAGCACAGGAAAGGGCTCAAAAGGAAAAACAGCGCCAAAACGATGAGGAGCGTTTATCCAATGATGAAACGCCAAGCATCGAGGCCGCAGTGGAGGCTATCCCGGGTATCGACAATACAGCTATTGGCTGGGGAATAAACATGGCAAAGGGTTTCCTTGGTGGGTCTGTCAATGATGGAATTGAACTTATCATCGAAACACCGGGGGCCATTGGTGGAGCCATTGCCTCAGCGGCGATAGCTGCTGCCAAATTGTTGGGTGATCCTGAAAACTGGCGCATTGCCGGTGAAACAGTTAGCGAAACGTTTAAAGATATTAATGCTCCGCTGGACGGGGATTTAGGACGCACCTGGAAAGTTATAAAGAATGTTGGTGACGGTGGTTTGGCAGTTGGCAAGATAGCGGCTCATCTTGGCGAAAAAGCGTGGGAAGATCCTCCAGGTGCCGCAGTAGCGATTAGCAAAGCTGTACTCGGCGCCGATAATTGGGAAAAGGCCATAGACCCGGACGTACCGGTGACAGAAAGAATGGCCCGGGCGATCTGGGGAGTGATAGACACGGGCGGTGTGTTGGCAAGTGGAGGCGCCACCGTTCTCAAAGGTGCCGGTAAACTTGGTGGTCTGGTCAGGATCGCGGATACCTCAGGAGATTTCATCAAAGGTGCTAAGGGACTGGACACTGTAGTTGATTCAGCCAAGGCGGCAAAAGCTGCGGGCAGAGTGACTGAGGCGGTAGGTGCTGCAAAAGGCGCTGACGGGATTGGTGATTTTGCAAAATCAGCCGAGGCGGTCAGTGAGGCAGCAAAAGGTGCAAAGGCTGCCGATACTGCAGGTGATTTGGCAGGTGCGAGCAAACTTGCTGATCATGGCGTTGATCTAGCAAAATCAGGAGACGCAGCAGGTGATGCAGCAAAGGGTACACGGTCTGTGACTTCAGCCAAGAGCTCGGGGCGAGAAACCATTGATGAAATGCGCCAACGCCTGGCGAACCAACGTAAGGGCCCTGTGAACACACCAGAGGGTGCCGCCGCACGACGCAAAGGGATTCCAGATATGGCGACCGACCCGGAGGGGTATGTCCGTGAGCTTCCCTCAGGTGCCCTGGTGGATCGGAATCTGGCCAATGGTACCGGATATTCGGGACACCAGATCGATGATATGGCCAACTTTGCCCAAAAGGAGAAAGTCGTCGTTGGCGCGCGCAGCACCAATGTGGATTCCATGCGTCACATTCGTGATGGCAATGCAGTCCCAAAGCCGCTTGAGATTAAATCAAAAACCATCTCCGAAGCTGATACCTATCTGGGAGCTAAAACAGAAGACAAGGGACTGGTAGGTTATTTCAGGCCAAAAGAACCTGATCCGAACAAAGTGCCGGCCGATATGTGGAAGAAGGTTAACGAGCGATATAATGATCGGTTAAAAGATTACGCTGAAAACCGTGACAGTGTCACCAAGCTTGTTACAGAGGGAAAGGTAGTTGAACGTGAGGGCAAGCTTCATGCGGTCCTTCGTAAAGCTGATGGCTCGACAGAACTTAAACCGTACGCTGGAGACATTGACGGGGTTTATTTTAAAGAACCCGGGCCAAATGGAAAGATAATTCCTCCAGGAGAAAGGTATGAGGAGCTGAAGGCTGCCTGGAGAGGAGATACGACAAAAGGGGGGCCGGATTATTGGAAAAAAAGTGGCGCGCCCGGACAGCATGGCGTTGAAAGCAATCTGGTTTCGGATGTTGCCGGAAATCATAAGCCAGGAACTCCGGAATACAATAAGGCCCTTGAGACGCACGCCACATTGGCTGCTAATCATTGGAAAGACGGGGGAGAAACCGTGCTTCAAATGGGGCCCGATGGGCATCTCCGACGCGGGATACGCTTTACGGAAAAAGCGCCTCTGCCAGATATGACCACGGTGATTTGATGCCATGACGAGCTCAAATTACAGTTTTTATACCTTGCCCGAAGAGTTATCGAACCGACTTGAGTTTGATCCGATTCCGTTCCCTGTCCGCGGAGAAAAAGCGAATTCTATTTTTAAGTCGGAGTCTGTACCCCTCGATGCACTGCTTGATGAACTGGATCAGTTTGTCAAAGAATATCCAGAGCAGGCCGAGAGATTCGAATCCAACGCAGCACAGTTGGCATTGATCTGTGCTACCAACAACGTAACAAATGGCGATTTTCTGGCAGCGCTGGCAAACCTGCATATTGGACTTCGAATTGACCCCCAACACAAGGGGCTCCAGGTTCACCAGGCGTTGGCATTACAGATCAGCGGGTACACTGAAGCGGCAGCGATGGAGTATGAACGATTGCTTTGGGATACCCCCCAGGCCTTCGATCCAATTATACGGGCATTGGCAGCAAAAGCTTTCGCCGCCATTGGGCTAAGAGACAAGGCATTGGATATTCTTGAATTCCTGCCGGAACGTGCCTTCCTTGATCCCTCGTTAAACAAGCTACGAGAGTCACTCCTGGGTTCGCCAGTGGATACAAATATTGCTGACGAGAAACAAGCCGACAGATCGAAAAGTACGACAAAAAAGTTTTGCACAAAGTGCGGCAACAAACTCAAACCCGGCATCAAATTTTGCACGGGTTGCGGAACAGTAATTTGAGAATTTTTATGTGAGAAATGCAGAGAATGACTACTTCCGAAAAAACGTATTGTCCACAATGTGGTGCTGAGCAAAACCCAGAGGACCGCTTCTGTGGGGACTGCGGTACTGCAATCGAGGCACCGCCCCAAAAAGAAGAGGTTTCTAGCCCGGTCTCCAACAAGGCTGCAATAACAGAACCCACAACGAAACCTACACAATCAAAACCGAAGATATCAAAACGATTGCTGCGAATTTTGGTTGTGATTCTTCTCCCATTTATCATTCTTCTTTCCTATGGTGTCATCCTGGAGAACGGTGATCCCGGTAGTGTTAGGGCTCTCGCCATCAGCCCGGATGGCAGTCTTCTTGCCAGTGGAGGATCTAATGGCAAAGTAATGGTCTGGCAGCTGCCGGAAATGGACTTGCTGTTCGAAATCGAACCAGGTCAAGCAATCCAAAAACTTATATTCGATCAAAAAGGTGGCCGGTTGGTTGTTGCTGATTCAAAAACCATGGCAGTCTATGCCATATCAGGAAACGTGGCGAAAAAGGTACTGACAATTGAAGATGAGGGGTGGCTTGGCCTCTGTCTGGATGGAGAGAGCCTTTACGGCTTGAATGTCCACGGAGAACTGAAGATTTGGAACCAGAAAAAAAATTGGTCGGGTACACCAAGAATAGATAACCTGATTGAAACGATGGAGCCCATCACCCATTACAATTTAAATGTCAGGCATGCGGCCTTTAGTTTGGATTGCCGCAAACTGGTAGTGCTTTCCTCAAGTGACCGTGTCAATCTCTACCATGTTAAGGAGGAAACACTGTCAGGCCAGAAAACCCTCCAGGCCGAAGGCAGTCTGGTAGAGGAACCCTCACGGGCTGGGACACCCGAGGCATTTGCCTTTTCCAGCGATGGTAAACACCTGGCAATCCTGAATGATTATTATGTTTCCTTTTGGGATTACGCTAGCAAGCGTCGAATAAAAAAGACCCAGCTTCCCTACCTTCCCGGCGATGTGCCCCTTGTCGTGGATAAGGACATGAAACATGCAATCGTTGGCTGGGGAAACGGTACCATTGAGTTCCTCGATATGGAGACGGGGCAGCCCACCGCAACTTTTTACCATGGTCCAGCCTGGTACCGGATGATCAAATTTTAGGAAGAAATATGTCTATGATTTGCAAGAAATGTGGTTCAGAAGTCGGGGCTGGCGATAAATTCTGCGGTGTGTGTGGAAAAACCATTCCTGTTGATATGCATCAGGAAGATGATAACCCAATGGCTTGCAGCGATTGTGGCGCTGTTTTTGAAGAGGGAACCACATTTTGCGGTTCGTGCGGGCATAAAATTGCATCCACTCAAGAAACAGGAGAAGCCCAAAGAGGATCAACCTCAGTCAATAAGTTTCCAATGGGATCAATAGTGCTGGTTTTTGCATTGAGCTGTACCATTTGGTTCATCTCGTTCATCTCATTTCGTTTATGGCTTTTCGCACTTATCCCAGCGGGTATTGTGGTTGGAATCTGTGCCGGATTATATATGCATAAAAAAAAGGTGCGCTCGTCCCAACGGGCATTCCATAGTTTCGGCGTATTGTTCTTTGCCGCCTTTATGGGCTTCCTCATCCCACCCTGCCTGTTCTCCATTTTTGAATTATTTATTTCAAGTGGAGATTACTATAGTATTTCGTTGCTCAATTATTTTGTAGAGACTGGAGATCCTGATGTATTCGCCACATTTGACACGGACCTTGATTTTTTTCGTACACCCTTTTAAGAGTCGTCACGCCTGTTGTTGTGGCCTCATTTCTTGCCGGTCAGTTTGCCGTGCGTCTTCCCATTAAAAAAAAGGCACAGAAAATTTGAGAGAACAGCAAGAACGTATGAAAAGCACGACGAATGAGCGTATGGGGCGATGTCGATCCTTTTTATGAAAAGAGGTTAACCGTGGAAAAATCAAATATGGAGGGAATTACTGTATGCGTATATTTTTAATCTATGGTTACTCGGTAATGGTCGCATTGACCACGGTGTATTGTTCTCTTGTTTGGTACGCTGGCAGTCTCTTTTCGGTATTTCTGAAAGTTCCGGTGGAATCACAGCCGCTTATTACTAAACTCTTCATCGCACCTTTGCCGCTGCCGTTCTGGTTCGGTATGATCCACTGGCAATTACTGGCCGTTTTGTCTCTGATTATCTGTACCGGTTGGGGCTACAAAAGAACCCGGAATTCCGACAGCGACAATGGACTCGCCCTGCCCATGGCCACGCATACGGCCTGGATAGTCTTTGCCATTTGCTGTCACATGCTGGGAGCCGTGATGCCAATGGTTGGGATTGGACATATTATTCAATAAAAGAAGAAGCGAGGTTTCGACATGTGGAAAGTCAGCTTGTTCTGCAACATCCTTATTCTTTCTTTGTTGTGGCTTCTTTCTCAGGTCGTAATAACCCCGGTACACAACTTGTTTTTTCAGTATGCAGAGACAGGGATGGCACTGCCCATTTTAACCGACTTTGCCATCCAGCTTCGTTCTCCGTCGGCGGCAATTCCACTGACCTGGATAGTCTTTACTTTTTTTTACGGCAGATGGATGAAGAATCAAACAGCTGACAAACGTAATGAGTGGCTGTCATTCCATACCTCATTAACTTTATGCATCGGACTTTTGGTGCTTCTTTTTTTCTCCCTTGCCGGAATCCTGCCAATATTAAAAATTGGTTATTCTTTGAACTAAATATTTCTTATTTTAGACCAGCTCAATGGCATGCCATGAATACTAGACAAATAAAAATAACACCAATTGCTTTCTCAATGGTTGCAAGCATGCTGGTGGGCGCATTTCTGCCTACCCTTTCAATGGGGGGGGGTCTGCGCCAGTTTGCCATGTTCTCATCACCAGAGATGGCGCAGGAGAGCTGCGCATTGGTCGAACGATATTCCAAAAAAAAGAAGGCCAGCATGAAATTTCAGGGAGCAATGGACGACTATGCTTGCAATGTATCGATTCCCAAGGAGAAATATGAGCAATTATTCCAGTTCTGTTATCAGAGTGGAATCAATGTCAAAAAAATAAATGAGGAAAACTCTCTCGAATGTTTTATCCAGGAACGGGACAATGATTATCTCTTCCTGGCCCACATCTCCCCAAAGTCCGGCAAGGATAGCCAGGTAATGTGTTATTTCAGTTGTATCGCCAAGTAGCTCAGCAAGTAGGTGAAAATGGGGCCGGATACAATAATTCCTGTAGTGGTTCAGAAAGACACTCGAAAATGTATCCGGCCCCATTTTGCCGCACCTTTGCTTGAACTATGATCTTCGAATTCGAACGACATTCATCACTTCAAATACGATGCCGGCTATTGATTCCGTTTCCGGGTAAAAAGTCAGATTAACCCGCGCTCCTTTTGTGGTGATGTTTCCGTTAGTGATATTCACTGAATTTATTTGTATCCTGCCTAAGCAGACTGATTAGTTTTGGGTGGATGAATAATTTGTCTCTACCGACTCTTATTTCTTCTAGTATTCCAATTTTTGCCAGTTGTTTTAAATAAACAGAAGCAGTCTGTCTTTTTGCCAGGCCGCACTCTACGAGATTGGCGATTCGACAATAGGGTTGGCTGAATATTAACTCCACGAGTTCTCGTGTATAGATATCAGGTAACTGTCGCTGAACATAGCTGTTGGTGTGGCTTAGTAGATTCCGAATTGTATCTATTTTCTTGCGCGTCCATATTGCTGTTTCTTCTACGCCCTTCAGCATGTAAATCACCCATGCTTCCCAGCTGTGGCTACGGGTTACATCCAGTAAATATCTGTAATAATCAGACTTGTTGCTGATGATGTAACGACTGAGATACAGAATTGGTAACGTAAGCAGGTTTTGCTCAATTAGGAAGAGGATATTAACCAGTCGACCTGTACGACCATTGCCATCTTTAAAGGGGTGTATCGCCTCGAATTGGTAGTGGGCAACTGCCATACGCACCAAAGGATCAATGTCGGTTTCGTTATGGAGGTAGGTTTCCCAATTAGCCAGTTTTTCTCGCAACAACGCTTCGCCTTCGGGTGGCGTGTAAATGACTTCATTGGTTACACTGTTTGCAAGTGCTGTGCCAGGTACTTTGCGTACCGTCATTTCGACATGTTTAATGCGGGTGCACAGTTGCTCGGCCAATTGTGTGCATACAGGACGGTCTTTTAGTTGTGAGACGCCTTCATTAAGTGCTGTGCGATAACGTAGTGCTTCTTTAGTGGCAAGGTCTGCGCGATTTTCACCAATACTGGCATATTGAAATAGCTGGTCTGTGGTGGTGACGATATTTTCTATTTCAGAGCTGGCCTGTGCCTCCATTAAAGGCAGTGTATTGACCAGCATGCTGGCGTTTGGAATTAGCTCCCCCGCTTGTTTTAATTCTGCCAGGGCTGCTCTTGAGGCAATACATTGCTTCAGAACAGCTTTTGTTTCCACATCCTTGTGTGGTGGTAATAGCGGAAGTTCGTTATAAGGTTTGTTCGCTGAGAAGCTCATCTGTCGATTTCCCCCGGCTTTATAAACATTTTTATTGTACCTGTTCATTCAATCGACATATTAACTTAACGTGTCGAATATTGATGTATAAATCGACATGTTAGCTTAACGTGTCGATTATTGATATATAAACCGATATATCAAACCACTTTCCATCTCAAATTTGGGGGGGTCAGAGTCAAGTGCCAGAGTGGGCTTCGGTTGACTCTGACCCCAAACTTAACCCCAAACTTATGGCCAATCGAATGAATACCAGTCGTTCAGCCCTGGATCGTCTACTTGACCCTTCGAATGAATCTGTCACATTAAAAACCCTGTAAAATGCAGCGAAGGCGATCGGCGCACACCTGGAGATGAAATTGGTGTTTGATAGCAAAGCTGCCTGACTGCATAACACACCGCTGCTCAGCTGGTGGTGCTAAAGACACCCACACCTTTGCTTGAACTATGATCTTCGAATTCGAACGACATTCATCACTTCAAATACTTGGCAACGATTATTGATTCTATTGGTAGCGATCCTGCTGGTCGGTTTTCTGGTTGATCTCGCATGGCATTATATTTTCGGTTTTATGCTTCCGTCCTATGTTACCGGTGTCATTGGTGGTCTGACGGCAGTGCCGTTGTGGGATATCTTGAAACGGATCCAGGCAAAATGACTGTCAAATTTTGGGGTCAGAGCGCCCTTCTTGTGATCTTCGAATGTTTACGCTGCCCCAATATCTTCGGCCTTTCTTAGGTAGTATTAATAAAATATTTTGGAACAAAGACATTTTTTAAGGGGATAAAATGGCCAAGCGTGTTCAGGGCAAAATCACTCACTGGAACGAACAGAAAGGCTACGGCTTTATCACACCAGCCGCCGGTGCCAAGCAGGTATTCGTGCACATACGCGCGTTCAGCAACCGGACTGAGCCACCCAAACTCAACCAGATAGTTTCGTTTTCGCTGTCAACAGACAAACAGGGCCGACCTTGCGCCATAGACGTCATGCGTGCCGGTGAAAAACCATCCAGGGGAACCAAACGCACTGACAATAAAAATCATTCCCGAGGTGGGAACACAACAAAGCTGATTACAATCGCGCTCGTTGCGTATGCAGCCTGGTTTGGGTATTCCCGCCTAATAGCACCTCTAAACCAGAGCAGACTTTATCCAAAAGCAAATACGACCCCACAAAAATCGACCCCCGGGGCACAAAGGTCACCATTTGTGTGCGATGGTCGCACTCATTGCTCACATATGACCTCATGTGCCGAAGCCAGGTATTTTATTAAGCACTGCCCGAACACGAAAATGGATGGCGACCGTGATGGCGTTCCTTGTGAAACTCAGTGGTGTGGTTAGTGGGATACGCTGATACCTTGAATGGGTAATCTCGCAAACCTGGGCTATCAGCGATGCCGGTCGCGATACCCGGCACGTTGTGGAAGCAGAATCGATTCGAATCTCGCGCTATGTTAGAGTGCTAAAAGAGTCTACATGACCGGAAGGGGGCGGCCATGCGAAAGGAATCTATCATCATCTTTGGCTTAGCCACATTGATATCGGCAGGTATCGCTGGTGGGCTTAGCTATTTCCATTACAAAAACAATCTTGGCGATGTGACCTCCCCGGCAATTGCACCAGGAACCACCGATCACCGTCTTCCTTCAAAACAGATTCCCGTTAAGCCTGTCACCCGGCAACAAGCAAGGAAAGTCCCGGTACCCAAGCGGCTCAAAATACCGCAAAAATGTATTGATGCTAATGGACACATTACCATTACAGATCAACCCGACTGCGCAAATGCTGCGCCAACAAGCAGGATATCGGTTATTGAAACAGTAACCCCACCGCCAAGACAGAAAAAGCTGCAAAACCAATCGCCATCCAGAGCACAAAAAACCACAATCAAAAAACTGGCCAAAAAGCCAAACCTCCGTCTTGGTGCTGTTTCACCTCCGAGGGGTACGCCCATTGAATGTAAATTCCCAATGGGTAAGGCGCTAGAGATTGAAAGGGCCTTGAGTGCCGCAAATGATCCGGCTGAAAGTATCTGGAGGAAGAGTTATTGCAGGTTTATCAAAGAACTCAGGCAGGACGGTTGTGAGATATCGAGGGAGTATTTTTATTACTCGCACCTTTGTCCAATTTACTCTTATTGACGCGGTTGAAGTCACAAGTTTATGTTTTATTGGAAGTGTTGTCGTGTTCGCTTTGGAAAATGCTAATCCAGCATCCACTTACCCATTGCGGAATCATAAACACGAACTCCACATTCCTTATATCGTTTCCATCCTGATTTGGTAGATATGGTTAAAGATTTGTGCTCTTGAATGGTTACAATACACGCGATTGCATCTTTCAGGACTGAGTCGACATCCTCTGAAAATTTGTTTAAACAGTTTCTGCGGAACGTACTAATTGCGAAATGATTTCCATCATATACAAAATCAAAACTTCTCTGATGTAATTAATTTTCCATATATCTAATCAGGTGAACCTAACATGACTAATCTAGCCAAGATTCAAGCGTCCCTGGCAAGGCTCGGGGCCATGTGTGACGATTGCCTGTCCTCAGCAACCATGGTCAAACCTCGCCAGACCATAAACATCTTGTGCCGGAAACTCGAACAGCAATCAGCCTTAACCCGCCGAAAAGATGCTTGTCCAAGGTGTGGTGTCACAAAAATCTTGAACCGGATAAATGGGAATACTGTCCTTCCCAACAAAAGGAAAGAAACGGTAAAAGTTACTTCTTTGACACCAATGGAAGCCGAGCCTTTATTTGAAGAAGGATCTTTCTCATCAGAAGTGATTTATAAGGCGGTACGAGAACTTGCGGACAAGGTTGCTGCGGGTGATACAGAAGTCTATAACGAGTTCAGCCTCCAGCATGAACTCGGGATACTCTTGCGGAAAAGACAGCCTGAACGACGGGTACAATTTGAGAGAAATGTGTCTTACTTTGGGTTTAGAAAACCAGGTTTTGAGAAACGAGAAATCGATATAGTTGTGTTTGATAGAAAAGGTGCCCTACTTGATGCTGCAGTTGAGTTGAAGTTTCCTCGAAATGGTCAATACCCTGAACAAATGTTCAGCTTTTGTAAGGATATTGTGTTTTTAGAGCAACTTAAATTATCGGGTTTTGACAAAGCATTTTTTGTTGTTTTTGCAGAGGATCGATTGTTCTATGAGGGAAGCCAATCAGGAATATATGGGTTTTTCCGTGGTGGTCAGAAATTATCGGGGTCCATAAATAAGCCGACAGGACGCAAAGACAAAACGTTAACTATCCATGGTAGCTACGATATTGTATGGCATGAAGTATGCGGGTCGATGAAATTCGCAATAGTCGAGGTGCAATAGAGTGAAAATGACTGACAACAACTCGGGTGGGACTTTGACTGTGCTCGCGGCACATTTGCACAAGGCCATAAGCGGTTCTGTGTATCCAGTGACGTTCCAACGTCTGTGCGGATAACTGGAACCCCGGGCGAGTAGATTGCCCAGTCTGAGAATGAAAGGGGCCGCCCATTAGCCGTATCCGGTCAAGTGGCAAAATGTATCCCTGATGCAGAACATCATTTGACTTAAATAACAGCTATCTGATGACGCACCTGCATTTTCGTTCGTTGTGCTACTTCTATATGAAGCGCACCAGTCACCCATCAGGATCTAGGCGTGGCGATGTATTGCCGGCCCCAAGCGGTCAAACCGCTCCAGAAAAACCTCAGTACCCACACATGGCCAAATGATTAGTACAGAGCCAGGGCTACCCATCGTGTGGGTGCCAACCTCATTGGGGCTCATGCGTCGGGCGCTTCAAACAGACTGTCATAATGTGTGCCGTGACGGCAACAATCAGATTTACCAGGATTCTCACCAAGCCCCTGTTCCGTTGTCCGCCACGGCAGACCCTCTAACGAAAAGCGCGTGTCACGTCGAACACCTCCCGCCGTTTGAGCATGTGGTAACACGCCCGTGCCAGTTTGTTAGCCACCGCCTTCTTGGCCACCAGCACATGAGCTTTAGCCTGCTTGCGCTGGTAATAACGTTTGATCTGTGGATTCCAAATGGCAGCATAATGCGCTGCTTCCATAAAGGCCCAGGCCAGGTACTTGTTGCCATTCTTCTTGTTACCCTGGCCTTTGTACTTGCCATTGCTGATTCTCTCGGATTTTACGCAACGAGCATATGAAGCGTAGTTTCCCGGACTGGCAAAACGCTCAATGGTGCCAATTTCCAACGCAATGGTGGTGCCCAATACCGGGCCGATTCCCGGTACACTTTGCAGTAACTGAAAATCCTCCCGAGGCGTAATCTGTTGCTGCAATTCTTTCTCTATCCGGTCGATGGCTTTATCCAGCCAACAGCGAGCCTGATGGGTAATCTGTCCAGCCAGCAAGATGGGTGGTGACAGATAAGCAGTGAGCTGCTGTCTCTTCAGCTTCTTGATCTGATTGCTACTCAAGGACTGACCGCTATGACGCGCAATCAAGCTCTGCAGGCTCAGGTGATGCAGCGTCCTCTGCCTCACCAGTAACAGGCGCCGACGCAGTAAGTCGCGCAGTCCACGTTCCTGCTTTGGATAAATATAGCCGGTCGGCAGTATCCCCAGCCGCAACAGGTGGGCCAGCTGACGGGCATCGGAAAAGTCATTGCTGTACTTCAGCCCGGCATACTGTGGCATCGCACTGGTATGTGCCAGTTGAACTTTAAATCCAGCTTCCATCAAACCATCTACCAACCAGTACCAGTTATAGGTTGACTCAACCACACAAGCTGCCAGCTCCGCCTGGTAGGTGCGCAGCACGCCAACAATCGTCGCCAGGTCATTCGCCAACCGCTTTTCATAAACCGTTTGGTCGCTCTCATCCAGCACCGCTACTACGCTGTTGTTGCCATGAAGGTCAATTCCGCAATAAAGTGTCATTGTCGTCTCCTGTTTAGGTGATTTGTTTCTGTTTGCACATCAACAAATACCACCTAACTCAGGAGGCGGCTATAGGATTATCAGATACAATGTTTCTTTCAGTCGTTCATAAATATACATCGAAAATGTTTCTGGCCCCTTATTTCGAAGAGTTCGAATCGATTGAGTTTCGAGCTTTCTCCCCAGATTGAAAAGTAGTTTAATTAGGCGTGTCTTGGCTATTCACAAAACACCACCAAACTGGGGTTGATTTAACAGGAGAATAAAATGGCGCTAATTACTAATTTAGAGAAGATAAGTACGGATAGAGCCCGGATTCATGGGCCTGTAGACTGTACTTATACGATTTTTACATCGGACAATGGGCAGAAAATCATTCAACTCAATACTTTTGGCTCAGCTGGCAGGGAAAATCCAGGTAAGCAAAGTCAGACAATCCAGCTTAGCGAATCTGCGGTCAGGCAGTTGATGAACATCTGTGTGAGAGAGTTTTAATAGATTGGATGTTTTACTTATTTAAATTACTTTCAGCTCCATAACAACATATTTTGTTCTGTTACATTGAACCGAGTGCCAAAACATCAGATGGCTTCGCAGGCTACCCTAAAAAGCTGCGCGGGTAATAACTAGGGCTTTCTGGCAATATAGTGACCGGAAGATTCTGAGGAGGAGAAGTCGGTTTACCGAAACACAGATCATTTAAATCCGGAAAGAGGCGGGGCCTGGTGCAAAATCGAATTCTAATAAGTACTTGACGTGGAAGCCTACGTCAGGACGCCATCCTTTCAAAGTTTGGAGCTTCCGATAAAGTCGGGGTGGTTCATAGCTTCCCTATTCGCCAAACAAAGTGACGACAGGCTCATTCCTTGTTATGGATGAAAGGGCAAAGTGTTATTTAGGTAAGTTTTTCTATTGCCTGAATCACCAAGTTCCAACTAGGTGTTGGTGTGAGGTGGCTCCAGGAAAACCTAATTGCAGAGTTGATTAGACTCGGAGAAAATTTCATTGCTCTTAAAACGCTGCTTTCCATGTGTTTTCCAGAGGCACAAGCTGTTCCGTTAGAAACACTAATTATCTTTTTGGTCAGGATGATGAAGGATTCAGAATCAATTCCAGGAAAAGCAACATATGCCGTCGAGGGTAAGCGAAACTTGTCCGACCCTATGGTTCTATGATCCACAGAATCAAGCGCCGCATAAAATTCAGTTCCAAATTCTTCACACGCCTTCTTCCGGTTTGCATTCTCATCAAGAGCCAATTTACAAGCAAGTCCAAATCCCCCAATTAACTGGTTTGGCACTGTTCCGGAACGCATCTTTCGCTCCTGTTCTCCACCAAATACCAAAGCTTGCAGAAACTTGGTAGCTCTTTTATTGTCCTTGGCTATTAACGCTCCGACACCTTTGGGACCAAATATTTTGTGGCTACTGCAGCTTATAAAATCTATTCTAGGATGCCTCAGAGGTTCGAGGTCTTTGCCAAACCCCTGAGCGGCGTCAACGTGAAACATTGTTTTGTAATTACCCAATGCTTCACAAACTGCCGCAATCGGCTGCTTGATTCCAGTCTCACTATTGACCTGCATAATTGAAACCAAATCGGTGGTCGGTCGAAGTCTTTTATGAAAGTCTTCTAAGTCGATTTGTCCTGTTTTACCTACGTCAATCAACTCAACGACAGCGCCTTTTTGTTGGATAAATTTGAGTGGTTCGAGTACCGAAGGGTGCTCGATACAAGAGGCCAGAACATGTACATTTTCACCATTTACCAAGCGACTAACCAAGCTTTGAATAACAATATTGTTTGCTTCCGTAGCACCACTTGTAAATAAAATCTCTTGCGGTTTAGTATCAACAACAGTAGCGACTTGCTGCCTTGCTATCTCAATTAGCCTACGCGCATTCGAGCCATATTCATGCGTTCTGCTGTGGGGGTTTCCCCAAGTATTTTTGAAGTGATATGTGATAAATTCAATCACCTCAGGCTCCATTGGTGTGGAGGCGGCACAATCTAAATATACGGGTTGACGATTCATTTATGTATGTTATTATTTGACGTACGTTTGTTATCTTTCATGTTTTACTGCTTTTCGCAAAGAGTTAAGATATTATGTCCGATATCTCATTTGGTTACTCATTTCCTGCCATTCGGGGTGTTCAAGCAGGGCGTGAGTATTATACGTCTATGTGTCCTATGCGTCTGATTCCAAAAATATTTTATTATGATGAAGAAGAGGCCGAGTTAGCACCAGAAATGCGGGCTCAAAGAACCTTAAACCGTCAACGTCTCCCTGAGCTAGCGAAGTACATTACTGAGAATACAAAAAGTTACGTGTTTTCTGCACTTACTGCATCCATCGACGGAAATATACATTTTGAACCCATTGGGACCTCCAACGATGAAAGTCAAATTGGAGTATTGAAGGTATCGCTAGATGCAAAATTTATCATTAATGATGGCCAGCATCGGCGCGCAGCTATTGAGATTGCTATGCAAACCGAGCCAGGTTTGGGTGATGAAACAATTGCCATTGTGTTTTTCAAGGACAGGGACTTGTCACGCTGCCAACAAATGTTTGCTGATTTGAATAGGCACGCTGTTAAACCAAGTAAATCTATTGGAATTTTATATGACCAGCGGGATGAGTTGGCGGAGTTAGTTCGCCTGGTCGTGCTTAAGTCAGAGCTCTTGAGTGATTTAACAGAAATGGAAAAAACTTCATTGGCCATCCGTTCCAGAAAACTCTTCACACTAAGTTCTATTTACCAAGCTACTGGTTGTCTTTTTGAAGGAAGGGGCGATCTAAACACAGAACAAAAAGTCGAAATTGCTTCTGAGTTTTGGGCTGCCGTGGCTGCCGCTATACCTGAATGGGGTAGTGTCCACCGACGCGAAATGTCTTCTGGTGAAGTCAGGTCCGATTTTCTACATTCTCATGGCATAGCACTACATGCAACAGGTTTGGCTGGGAGCATCTTGATTATGAAACACCCAAAGAGCTGGCCATCAAAAGTTGATGGACTTAAAAAGATCAATTGGTCCAGAAAAAACACACAATTATGGGAAGGCCGAGCTATGGCGGGGGGCAGAGTAACCAAGGCTCGTCAAAATTTATTGTTAACAACCAATGTAATTAAAAACCATTTGGGGTTGGAATTGACTCTATCTGAGCAACAGATTGAACAAGAATTTAGGGCGAACAGATAGTGTCAAAGTTTGGTAGTAAGGCGCGCCAGTCCTTTTTTGAAAAAGATGGGCTTAAATCCGCCATCTCGGAGCTTGAAAATTTTATTCAGACATTATATCTAGCTGACCAGATTCCATGGGTGATTGGCTACAGTGGTGGGAAGGATTCCACTGCCGTTACTGCGGTTGTCTGGTCTGCTCTTGAGAAGCTGGATAAGTCACAGCTCAACAAACAGGTATTCATTATTACCAACGATACTTTAGTTGAAAACCCAGTAGTATCGGCTTGGGTAAATAGCTCCATAGAAAAAATAAACAGTGATGCTAAAGCAAAAGGCCTGCCTATTAGTGCTCGTGTATTGAATCCGGAAATTGGAAATACCTTTTGGGTCAACATGATCGGTCGTGGTTACCCAGCACCCAGGCCAAAATTTCGTTGGTGCACGGAAAGACTAAAAATTCGCCCGTCCAGCGACTTCATACGTGATGTAGTAAATGAGCAGGGTGAGGTTATTTTATTTTTGGGTGCAAGACGTACGGAGAGCGCAACCCGTGAGCAGGCATTTAAGAGACGCAAAGAAGGCGGTAAGTATTTAGCACACCATCCAGAACTGCCTAATACCACCGTCTGTACACCGATTCAGGAATGGACTAACGATGATGTTTGGGTTTATTTAATGCAGACCAAAAACCCATGGGGTCACAGTCACAAAGACTTACTTGCTCTCTATCGAGGCGCGAGTGAAGACAATGAGTGCCCAGTAGTTGTCGATACTACGACACCGAGCTGTGGTAACAGCCGATTTGGCTGTTGGACATGCACTCTTGTTGATAAAGATAAATCAATGGGTGCAATGATACAAAACGACCATCAAAAGGCCTGGATGCAGCCTCTTTTTAATATTAGAAATGAAATGGATTTTCGTGGTGATGAAAATCGCTTGAGAGATAGGAGCCTAAGGGATTTTCGTCGAATGTCTGGTCAGCTTCATTTTTATGAATCTAAAGATGGTGTTGGATTGATTCCTGGTCCTTATACACAACGGTCAAGAGAGGAGTGGCTGCGGAAAGTTTTGCAGGCCCAGAAGACTGTACGCGAGGATGAACGTGCACCTGAATATGTGCGTGAACTACACTTGATTACGCCAGAAGAGCTTGAAGAAATACGGAAAATTTGGGTTGAAGGTAAAAAGGAGATTGAAGATCGCCTTCCCCATGTTTTTGAAGAAGTCATGGGCGAGCCTTATTCTGGAACACGATATTCAAAACCAATTCCACAAAGCGCGCTGGAACTTTTAGCAAAGTTCAGCCGAAATGAAGGACAGTACAGTCTGGTTCGAAACATTATTGCACTGGAAGCAGAGTATTCAACAAAGTTATCACGTAGCGGGATATACAGTGAGCTCGAGAAAATTGTTTTTTCCGGTAGCTTTGAATCGGAGACAGAGGCTTTGGATTGGGGCAAGAACAAAGAGGTGATCCAATGACAATGCTGCACCTAAACTGGCTGAAAATGCAGGATTTTGGTCCCTATAAGGGCAAACACCGAATTGACTTTGCTCCGCCAGACAAAGGTAAACCTGTCACTTTGATTGGGGGTCAAAACGGGGCTGGGAAGACCACCTTGCTGGAAGCAATTCTTTTTGTTTTGCACGGGAAAAATGCGCCCACACAGAAAAGAAGCAAAAATAGCTACGCCGCTTATCTTGCCTCCATGGTAAATCGATATTCGGACAGTTCAGAAGCCGCTGTAACTTTCAATTTCAATTCTGTTGAGAATGGGACGGTCACAACCTGGGAAGTAACACGCTATATTCTGAAAAAGAAAGTAAAGTACCAAGAGTCACTCCAAGTTTCGATCAACGGCCAAGTAGACCATGTTGCGGCCCGTAGGTGGTCTTTTGAAGTAGAAAGTTTGTGGCCAAGACATTTGAGCAATATATTATTTTTTGATGGTGAGCGCTTAAAGGAACTTGCAAGTCCAGAAGCTACGAGTGCTGCCTTGAAGCAAGCAATGAAGTTACTTCTGGGTGGTTTGCCTGTCAGTAAAGCGGCTGTTGACTTGAAAGAACTCGAGCGAAGAATCATTGCCAGAGAGGATGTTTCTGAAGCCGATCGAAAACAGCTGAAAGAGAGCCGGGATGAAATTAAGAAGGTAATGGATGAAATCACTGGTTTGGTTCGAAAACTCGCTTCGTTAAGAGTGAACCACGACACTGCAATGAAAAACCGCGATGAATTAGGTAAAGAGTTCACTGCTCACGGAGGTGAACTGGTTGGACAATTAACTGGTCTCAGAGCCGAAAAAGCAGCGCTTGAACAGGAACAGATAACACTTCAGGGAAGCATGATTGAATTAGCCGGTAGCGCATTACCCTTGGCTATCCTTAAGAAAGGTGTGAATCAATTGTCTCGTGCCGTTGAGTTAGAAGTTGGACAAACGAGGGATATAGAAATTGCAGAGTTCCTTCAAAAGAGAGACAAGGCGTTTTTGGAGTTTATTGGTGAGAAATTGGAAAGTTACGAATTAGATATCAATCTGATTGATGGTTGGCTGCAAAATAATACTCCTACTCGTGAAAAGGAATTAGAAACAGTTCATGAACCCAGTTTAGTTAACGACCTATCAGTGCTTTCACACTTGTTGCCTGATGTTCATAAACAAGCAATGGAAGCAGTCTCAAAGGCAAAGCAGGTATCCAGCCGCTTATCTGATATCGATCGGATGATGCAAGAGCTTCCTGGTGAGGAAGACGTTATAACAATGAAGGAAAACCTATTACTTACCGAAGCGAAGGAAAGCCACCTTCTGAAAGAAATTGAAAAACTTGAACTGATTACCTCGCAAAGACGCACTGTCTTGGAAAGGTTGGAACAAGGTGAGCAAAACATCATCAAAAAAGCCAGTAAATCGTTGGACAAAGAAGCCGCTGGAGCCAGAGTTCTTGAAAAACTCCCGGAACTTGTTGAGTTTTTTAAGGGCTATGAAAAAGCACTTTTGCTTAACTCCATCGAAGATATGGAAAATAGTGTTTTCAAGTGCCTTTCTTCAATGTTCAAAAAAGAGAAGCTTGTTAAAAAGCTGACAATCGACCCCGGTTCTTTCGAGATCTCCTTATTTGATGAGTCGAACTCGCGAGTTGGAGTTGACAGGCTTTCGGCAGGCGAAAGGCAAATGCTAGCTACCAGTATTATCTGGGCTTTAGGCCAGCTTTCTGAGAATGCAGCCCCCGTGGTAATTGATACACCAGTTGGCAGATTGGATAGCGATTATCGAGCCATGTTTATTGGAAGTTATTTACCTATGGCCGCGAATCAGGTAATTGTTCTTTCTACAGATGAGGAGATTAACGAGACATACTTCCCCTTGATAAAGGAGGCTGTTGGTGCCGAATATGAGTTGAAGTTTGACATCGCAACTCAATCAAGTCTCATAAGAAAAGGGTACCCATTCAAAACCAGGTTAAGAGAAAACAATGATGAAACTGGACTCGCTGCGGCTTGATGAAGCAGCAACCATCAGATTAAGGACATTAAAGCGAAGAACAGGTATTGAAACTAGAAATGTTCTTTGTCGATGGGCGTTGTGTATTTCGCTTGCGGAAGAATCAATTCCTCGCGCTAATTCCGTTGGCGACAAAAAAGAGCTAGATATTTCCTGGGATATATTTGCAGGCAAAATGGCAAGCATTTATCGTGGGTTATTGGTTGAAAGGTGCAAAAACGAGGGCTTGGAAATTACTCAGTCAAATTTGAATTATGTTTTTTCGCAGCACGTGCACAGAGGAATCGGGTATTTAGTTTCAAATAATTCGGTGAAAAATATATCTGGGTTAATAGAGTTAGCAGCTTAATAATAATGGGGCTCCAGCAGTGTAAGCGGTTAATAAACGACAGTATTGCTCAACCGGCCTTGATCTGATCTATATTCCCCGGCAGCAATGCTTCGATAGCTTCAACCGTCTCCGCCTTCGGCAGTTCAGTAAAGACACGACGCAGATAAGCATAAGGTTCC
>JAJFLA010000056.1 GCA_021772935.1 Gammaproteobacteria bacterium | reverse complement strand
CGGTGGCCCAGGCCAGCCTCTCGACCAGTTCCTGGTCTCACCTTCTCTCACCTTGTCCTTGTGCTCTATCGCGATATACCGCACATCTTTGTTGCCGTGCAACACCTTATCAATCGCGCCGCACATGGCCCAGGCCACCCTCTCGACCGGTACCCGGTGGCCCAGACCAGCCTCTCGACCAGTTCCTGGTCTCACCTTCTCTCACCTTGTCCTTGTGCTCTATCGCGATATACCGCACTTTTTTATTGCCGTGCGACACCCCATCAATCGCGCCGCACATCCCTGTGCTCTATCGCGATATACCGCACGTCTTTGTTGCCGTGCAACACCTTATCAATCGCGCCGCACATGGCCCAGGCCAGCCTCTCGACCAGTTCCTGGTCTCACCTTCTCTCACCTTGTCCTTGTGCTCTATCGCGATATACCGCACATCTTTATTGCCGTGCAACACCTTATCAATCGCGCCGCACATCCTTGTGCTCTATCGCGATATACCGCACGTCCTGTGCATAATAATTTGTCTTTAGTGTTGTAGTGTGGTATAACACCTATACATACATTGATATACAGGATATTAAGACCATGAAACCCATCCGGACACTAGCACTCATTGCCAGCACCACCCTGTTACTCACAGCCTGCAACGGGGGATCCGAAGAAACATCAGGTACCGTTAGTGAAAACACCAACCCGTTGCTTGCCTATGTTCCGGCGAATACTGCCTATGTCATGGCCGACCTTGAAGCTATCCCAAAGGAAATTTCCGATATTTATCTTTCGCGTTCCCAACCTATCATGGACGTCATATCCAAACGGGTTACCCAATTTCAAGCTGACTATGCTGCTGGTATTTACCAGGACAATCAGATGGCCGGACTAGCCGTTGCAATACTGGATGAACTGGGTGGCATCCTCAATTCAGAAAGTCTTGAGAAACTGGGAATTACCATACAGGCTGATCACGCCTTCTATGCAATGGGCGTCTTTCCCGTCGCGCGAATTGGCTTAAGTGATGCTCAGGCGCTGCATGACGCCATTGACCGTATTGAAGTCAAAATGGGGTTTGAATTACCAGTAAAAACACTCAACGGAACTAACTATTGGCACTTTGGGGAAGATGGAAAACAACTAGGCTTATATGTCGCTATCCTCGATCAGCACCTGGCAATCAGTGCGTTTCCTGTGGATGCTGAAGACAGTTTGCTGGCTGCATTCCTGGGTCAAAAACTGCCAACACAAAGCATGGCATCGGCCAATACGCTAGCTATTATGAACGCGGAGAAAGGTTATACAGCTTATGGCACAGGCTACCTAGACCTACAAAAACTGGCAGATGAATTACTCAACCCGAATAGCATAACGCACACATATTTAGGCTCGGAGTTTACTGAATTGATGTCTCTTGATGCCGTATGTGTTGCAGAGATAACGTCAATGATAGACAAAGCACCACGGATGACCATTGGAACCACCCGACTCAGTGCCAACGAAATCGCCATGCGTTATGAACTGGAGATCAATGACTCACTGGCAAGCAGTTTGGCCACGCTGGTATCCAATACACCTGCTGCCACAGACGGAGATCACCTGTTCTCAGCATCGCTGGCTGTACAGGTTGGGAAA
This sequence comes from Gammaproteobacteria bacterium, assembly GCA_021772935.1. GTDB lineage: Bacteria > Pseudomonadota > Gammaproteobacteria > Xanthomonadales > SZUA-36 > SZUA-36. The sequence goes on along the minus strand of JAJFLA010000056.1, from coordinate 203,352 downwards.
CTACGCAGTTTTGTGCTCGAAAAAGTCAGCGACATCATGGCTTCACCTTATCAATGTGAAATGCTGCAGGAACTAAATCAGACTGCAGGTGAGTTGGTAGCGCAGCTTAATATTCCCATGCCACCCATGGTCAACAACCTGCAAGGGGTACGTATCAAAGTGGATAATCTCAAACTCAACGGAGATGTCCCGCAGGGTGAAGGTCTGTTGGCTCTCCATGTAGACAAACCTGAAATGTTCATTGGCATGGCAAGCATGATGATTCCTGGCTTCAGCGACCTGGACCTGCCAAATCAGTCTGAAGCTGTCAGGGTTCCGGCAGAAGTACTGCAGATGGAAGATCTTGATGTTTTTGCGATGATGAATGACAACGCAATTGGTGCTGCCTTGGGTGAGCAACATGCCAGCGACCTTGCGGGATTCATGGCTGAGAAGCCCAATGAAAACGGAACATTTCTCTCAGTTTCGTATGACATGGCGAGACAGTTTGAACTGCAGATGGCTCTCTCACAAAAACTGACGCCTGCCAGGGATGTAGAAGGATCGTTTGCTGATGAACTATCCGATGCCGCGCATACTTCTTTCACATCAATATTTGATCATTCCCGGATAGATATGCGTTTCACCAACGATGGGCTGGTAATAGACAGTAACATCAGCTTCAAATAGCAATACACCAACCCCGCTCTATCAAAAGGGGCCGCAACAGCGGTCCCTTTCTAACCTGGGCTTTCAGTAACGCAGGTGCTTAATTTTTTCGCCCTTCTGCCCAAGCTCGGTCATGGCTTCAATGCCGATCTGCAGGTGCAAATCCACCCAGTTGGCGGTGACTTTTTTATCGGACTCTTCGGTTTTCACGCCATCAGGTGTCACCGGCACATCAGAAACCAGCAATAACGCTCCGTGTGCGATCGCATTGGCATGTCCCACGATGAACAGTGTTGCAGTTTCCATATCAATGCCAATACAGGTCATATCATGTAATCTCTTATGAAACGCCTCGTCATGCTCCCACACCCGACGGTTAGTGGTATAGATCACACCTGTTCGGTATTCCAGATTGTGAGCCAGTATTTTGTCTGAAACAAATTTGTGCAATTTGAATGAAGGCAGTGCGGGTACTTCTGGTGGAAAATAGTCGTTGCTGGTGCCCTCACCTCGAATGGCCGCTATCGGTAAAATAAAATGTCCAATTTCAGTCGACGTCTTCAGGCCACCGCACTTTCCAAGGAACAACACACCTTTTGGCGAGACGGCTGTTAACAAATCCATAATAGTCGCTGCATTGCTTGAGCCAATACCGTAATTGATAATGGTCAAACCATCTGCATTGGTGCTGGCCTGCATGGCGCGGTCTTCACCAAAAATCTTACAGTCAAACATCTCTGCAAAGCGTCGTACATAGTTACCAAAATTTGTTACCAGCACATAGTCGCCGAATTCCTCCAGCGGCATGCCGGTATAACGTGGTAGCCAGTTACGGGTGATCTGAGCTTTTGTCAGCATAGGTTTACTCCTTGGTCACTTTTAGCACTTCACGTGTCAATGGGACCGTTATTTTACGTTTATTGGTTAGAGCAACACGGTGTAAATTCTCTACAGTTTTAATTAATGCAGCCATACTTCGGTCATGGTGTTTTAACAGATATCGCTGAACATCTTCAGGCAAGCTAAACCCCAGGGCGCCACTGTGCAGATTTAGAACCATTTGTTTGTCATCGTCTTCCAGGGGCAGTAGCGGTAAGCGCAATCCCCAGGCCAGTCGAGACGCCAAATCGGGCAAGCCAAGATTTAATGCTGACAATCGTTTTCGACTGCTGATAAGCAATCGCCCCTTAGCCTCCCTGATACGGTTGAAACAATGAAACAAGGCTTCTTCCCAAGCCTCGTCACCGGCGATAACATGTAAGTCATCTACACAGACAAGATCAAGTTTCTCAAGCCCCTGTAATGATGTAATGGCATTCTCCGGCAAACGTTTCAGTGCCAGGTAAAAAGCTCGCCCCTGACGCTCACGGGTCTCGTGACACAACGCATTTAATAAATGTGTTTTACCACTGCCTTCGCCACCAAACAGAAAAATATGCGAACCGGGCTCGTCTGGCACATGTTTTAGGGCTTCAACAACCGCCGCGTTAGGCCCGCTAACAAAACCTTCAAAGCGACTGTCGCTCCGAGGCGTCAACTGCAAGGGGATTTGTGGGGAAAACAACATATCGTGTCAACTATCTCCGTCCACTGATGGTTGATACAACTCACTTCGCCTGTACTGCTGATGCATGTGCCGAACCAGGACATTGAGCGCAGCGGCAACAGGTAATGCCAGCAATATGCCGAGAAACCCGAATAACTGCCCACCAGCGAGCACCGCAAAAATAACCGTTACGGGGTGTAAGCCGATCCGGTCACCGACCAGTTTCGGTGTCAGGTACATTCCTTCTGCTGCCTGACCCAGGCCAAAAACCAGCAACACCATGATCAGGTGGGGCCAATCGTGGAATTGAAAAACAGCAGTACCCGCGGCAACCAACACACCGACAATAGAACCCAGATAAGGAACAATACTGAGCAGACCAGCACCCATTCCGATCAGAACCGCCAATTCAATTCCAACCAATGACAAGCCAACAGCATATATCAGGCCGAGGGCCATCATCACCATTAACTGCCCACGGAAAAATGCGGCAAGCACATCATCCACGTCCGCCGCCAACCGGCTGATTTCGCCTTCCAGTTTTCGCGGCAATAAATCATGGACCCCGCGGATGAGCAAATCCCAATCCCTCAACAGGTAAAACGTGACGACCGGAATCAGAACAAGATGGGTCACCAGAGCCGCTACCGCCATACCACCTCGCGATATGATATCTATGACCTTGAAAGTGGCTGAGCTGATTTCCTTCCAATACTCCTTCAACATTTCGGAAAACCGTGCAGGATCGAAATCCTTCGACTCAATGCCCGTTTTGCTGGCCAACCACGGAAGCGCAGTGCCAGAAAACCATTCAATCCATTCTGGCAAGCGCTGAATCAGTAGGCGGACTTGCTCAACCAGCAATGGAACAATGACCAACAGCACGAGGGTCAACAAAGCCAACATCAGAACAAATACGGTGGTGACGGCCACCGTCCTTCCGACTTTCCATTTCCAAATAGAGATTTTCTCTAAGCGGTCAACCAAAGGGTCACCAAAATAGGCCAGCACAGCGGAAATAGCGAACGGTGTGATCACCGGTGCCAGTAAATAGATCAACCAGCCACCACCCACCAGCAACGTCAACACGAGCCAGTTACGGGAATCAGAAGTCATCAGCGTAAAAACTCATATTCATACTCCTTGCCAGCACGTGAAGGCAACAACACAGATCCTCGATTGAAAGCTTCTGACAAATACTCCGATGAAGCATTAAGCTGCAGACGGAAGTGTACACGCCCAGGATCTGCACCCAATATTTCGACCGCTGTCACAAGACTCAGATTCTTTAAATACTCAAGGCAAGTCGCATAGTCTTCAGCACGGTTTAATTCAGCAATGGTGACATCTACTGTCCATGGGCCTTGTTCCGAGGCAGAAATGGTGTTGCCAGCCGCAATCTGATCAGTCATTTGATGGATGCCTTGTGCCAAAGCGAACATCAATTCCTGATCACTGTTGCGCCAACTCCAGCTCTGTCCAGTGCTGAGGAGATTCCAACGTAACGCCCACTTGGGCCCTTCGCGTCTGGCGGCAATGATAACCAGACCATCTGCAGGTGCGCCACGCTCAACCAGGTAATCGGTAAAACCACCCCAGACAAGACGCATATCAACCAGTTGCGCCTCTTCATCATCCAATTCGGGCCAACTCACAGGCAAACCCCGCATAGCCGCAATGTCTTCCATAGACTGCCATGCGTAACCAAACTCAAAGGGTTTCAACTCCCGTTCGCGACCATTATCAATGACGACCCAGATTTGAACCGCCGGGCGCTCCTGTTGCCAACGAGGTAAGCCGATTTGCTGTACGATCTTGTCTACTTCCGATTGCATAAACTGTGCTACCAGCCGCAATTCCAGGGTAACAGCACCATCTGGACTTGCACGTTCAACATTTTTGTACCGAAATGAGCGCAGCAGCCTGTCAGCATTATCGAGAGCTTCACCCAGTGCCGGCGAGAAAGGCATCTCACGCTGACCGCTGAGTTTCTGCAAAACCTGTATGAGTGCTTCTGGAATCGCCTCGCTGCGATCAGCTTCACCCTGAGTGGCTACAACGACCTCACCTGAATACAGGTGGACGTCTGCGATTGCCTCGGCAACTGACAAATTCAGCGTGATAAATGTTAGCAGTAATTTTTTCATCCGCACAACCAAGCAAAAATTGGGTTATTCCGAGCTTTTAATAAGATACCATAGGAGACTACAAACTGGCATGAATAAACGGATTCTATATTGACTGGTAAAACACAAATTCCCTCCGGACTAAGCTACCTTGATGCCGGTGTCGACATCGACGCCGGCAATGAATTGGTGGAGCGCATCAAACCCGCAGTCAAGTCTACCAATCGGCCTGGCGTCGTCACTGGTCTTGGCGGCTTTGGTGGACTGTTCCAGCTTGATATCGAGCGCTACAAGCAACCCTTACTAGTGTCTGGAACAGATGGCGTCGGCACCAAGTTGTTACTGGCGAGACAGCTTGAACGCCATGACACCATAGGTATTGACCTGGTTGCAATGTGTGTCAACGACATCCTGACCTGTGGTGCAGAGCCCCTGTTTTTTCTCGATTATTACGCCACCGGAAAACTGAAGATTGACAATGCCCAGGCAGTCATTGAAGGCATCGCAGAAGGCTGCCGGCAAGCCGGTTGTGCATTAATCGGTGGAGAGACCGCAGAAATGCCAGGCATGTATAGCGTCGAAGAATATGACCTGGCAGGATTTACCGTAGGCGTTGTTGATCGACCGCAATTAATCGACGGAAGCCGGATCAAAAGTGGCCATGTGCTACTGGGTCTTGAATCATCCGGACCACACTCCAACGGTTACTCGTTAATTCGAAAAGTGCTGGAGATATCCGGTGATGAACCATCCATGCCCCTTGATGACCATACTTTAGGCGACGCATTGCTCGCCCCCACCAGGATTTACGTAAAATCTCTGCTGCCCTTGATCCAGCAGCACCCTCTTGACGGTCTCGCGCATATCACTGGCGGTGGTATCAGTGAAAATATAGTTCGTGTCATACCGGCCGGCCTGGGACTGGAAATTGACCTGTCGTCCTGGGAGTTTCCGGCAGTGTTCAAGTGGCTGCAAAAGCGTGGTGGAATTGATGAGCAGGAAATGTTGCGTACCTTCAATTGTGGTATTGGCATGGTGATTCTGGTAACCGCAGGGGCGGCAGATGGAATTTGCCAGACACTTGCCGAAGCAGACGAACCCGTGCATCGCCTTGGCCGGGTAATAAAACACTCAGATACCAGACCACGAGTTCGCTATACCCACTCATGAAGCAAAATACCTTGAAAGCTGCTGTGCTAATTTCCGGTACCGGCAGTAATCTGAAAGCACTGATTAATGCCGTTGAGAGCGCTGGTCTCGAGCTGAACATTGTACGGGTAGTTTCCAACTGTGAAGATGCAGCAGGTATAACACACGCGACGGCGGCCAACATTCCTGTCAAGGTTATCAGCCATACTGCTTTCCCAGACCGACAATCGCACGACGCAGCGGTAACAAAAGTGTTACAACAAGACCAGGCAGAACTGATCATTCTCGCGGGTTATATGCGTATTCTGAGTGAAGACTTCACCAACAATTATTGTGGCCGCATGATCAACCTGCACCCATCGTTATTGCCTTTATACAAAGGTCTGGACACTTATAATCGCGCACTGCTTTCAGGTGACACACAAACCGGTGCCAGCATCCATTTTGTGACAGCTGGCCTCGACTCAGGCCCAGTCATTTCTCAAGTCAAAATACCCATCCTGCCCGATGATGATGTAGCTTCGCTCAGCACAAGACTGGGGCCACTGGAACACAAACTACTGGTGGCAACGGTCGAACTATTCTGCAACCGTAAAGTCCACTACCAACAAGACTCGGTTTTGTATCTGGGTCATGCGCTTGAGCAACCTTTGCAACTAAAACATGATGGCTCGTTTTTTTAAAATCACTTCGTTTCTCCTGTGCACAATACTTTCAGTCTTCCCACTGGTTTCACTGCAAGCGGCCGAAGGACCCGCCATTCCACAGGACTACACAGCGGTATACCGGGTGTTACGCAATGACAAAGCCGTAGCTGAGGTAACCATACGCCTGTCACACCAGGATAATATCTGGACCTTGCACGGCTTTACCCACGACATGCAAGGTCTGGCTGATTGGTTAAATGTAAAAGGCGTACAGACCGCAACGGGTAGATGGCTGGATGGCGAGTTCATACCCGATAATTACAAATTCTCATTCAGCCTGTTGGCTTACAAAACTACCTGGCAGGCAGTTTTTGACTGGCCCTCAGGTATCGTAACCACCACCAGCAAATCAGGTGACAGCCAAATGCCACTGGTGGGTGGGGCCATTGATCCCTTCTCGTTGTCGCTGAACATCAGTTCACAACTGGCTAATCATCAATCACCTATGGTCGTCAACATCGTAGATGAAGATGACATCAAGAAACATCTGTACGAGGTGGACCGCGAAGAATCAATCGATACAGCATTGGGTTGTTTGGCGGTTACGCGCGTTATGCGTATCCGCAAAAACTTAAAGCGAACCTCACTGGTCTGGTATGCGGATGACCACAATTACATCCCCGTCCTGATTCGACATTCCAAAAAACACGGCAATGATTTCAAGCTGAAAATTATCTCGTTGGATGTTGGTGGGCAGCCGGTTCAGCCAGTTGGACCCTGTAAAAACAATAAGCCGGGGCCAGTTAAACCAGACTTGGTCAGTAACCGCAGTGTCAGCAAAAAGCATCCCATGTTTGACAATCCGGGTAACCTTACTTTGTGCAGGATAAAGCACCAGAGCACTGTGCGTCACAACTTTGATCAGGCCCTGACAGCGTGGTGAAAACAAGCCTTGATGAGCAAAAAAATTAAACACAACTTGACCTCGTGAGTATTTTTTTATAATAATAAATATAATAATAAATGCGAATAACAATTATTTAGACCATTAATAGACAGGCTTAAAGCTACTTCGGGCGGGGTCAAAACTATGTATAACTTTCTCAGAAACACAACCTTCGTTTTTTTATTAATCGCACCAGCACTTGCACTGGCTACTCATGGTGAGGCAAACACTATCACCAGTATTAATGGTGATGGTAATGGCGTATTTAATGGCACCTTCGTACATTTAGATGGCGCCTCGTCACCACACCCCTGGTATACCTTTTGCGCTGTTGAATCGAGCACTGTGACCATTACCATGGAATCCCCTGCATTCTCAAACGGTAACTACCTCTGGGTTTATAAAATCTTCGACGACAACGCCGAAGTTGGCGATATCAACACTGTTGATTTTCACAGCAATGCGATTGGCGCAAATTCGGACGATGGCGGTTCCAACTCCACGACTTTGAATTTTGTCCCCAATTCTACGGGTCAACATATTGTGCAACTTGATTCCTTCCTGGGTGGTCAAGGTGCTTACACATTGACGATCAGTGGCGTTGGGACCAGTAGCACTGGCTGCACCCCAACAGCTATCCCGACCATGAGTAGTTGGTCCTTGCTGGTACTATTTGGTTTGATACTTGGTGTGGGTATGACCACCGTGCGTCGGAAAATTTAAACACACCAGAAAAATGCACCAGGCAAATGGGGCTCAGCAGAACTGCTGAGCCCTTTTTTTATCCGACTGTTGTTGTTTCGACAGGGGTCAGACTCAAATGCAATTGAAGGTGCATGATAAGTAACGTTTGCGTGCTGCATTTGAATCTGACCCCTGAATTACGATGCAGTACAGTATTCTAGTGTAGTGTCCTGTATTAAGTGACACACCACCACTGATTTGAATGCAAGCCATTACTTTTCGGGCAATTCCGTACGCAAGCCAAGTGCGTGAATCTCATTACCCATCAACTCACCCAGTGTGGCATATACCATCCGGTGTCTCGCCAGGGTGGGCTTGCCCACAAAAGCCACACTACGAACCACGGCTTCAAAATGAACGCCATCATCACCACTCACAGTCACATCTGCACCCGGAAGACCTTTGCGTATCATTTGCGCTATTGTTGTGCTATCCATAAACTATCGTCCTTCATTAACGGGTAATGCTTCATAAAAATGAATCATTGGGCCGGGAAACCATCTAATATACAAGAACCGCATGGCCGAGAGGCAAACGGACTTGACCTTTCAGGAACGAATATAATAATGGATTCCACTACCATTAAAAACTCCCCATACATGCAAATTATTCTCCAGACTCAAACATCCTGCCCACCAAACTCCAATCAGGGCGAGCATCAAGAATGCTGACAGCAACCATCCAATTGGTCGCCGGGTTTCTGCTGCTGGTTTGGGGCGCAGACCGGTTGGTTGCAGGCGCGTCAGCAACCGCACGAAACCTGGATGTATCACCATTGATTATCGGCCTAACTATCATCGGCTTTGGTACCTCGGCTCCCGAACTGGTGGTCTCGGCCGTCGCCACGTTAAAGGGTAACCCCGGCTTAGCCGTTGGCAATGCCATTGGTTCAAACATAGCCAATATGGGGCTGGTACTGGGTGTGACAGCATTAATTTATCCTTTACGCCTGGAATCCACCGCCCTGAAACGCGAATACCCGATGCTGATGCTAATTATGCTGGTTTGTTTTCTAATGGCACTGGATGGCGTTTACAGTCAACTTGAAGGTTCGATTTTACTGGTTGGCCTGCTGCTTGTTGTCATCTGGATCATTCGTATTGGCATGCACCGACCACTCTCTGATCCGTTGGCGGAAGAATTTGATGCTGAGATCCCAAAAGATATACCTACCAAAACCGCCGTTTTCTGGCTCTTGGTTGGGCTCACCGTCCTGCCCGTCAGTTCGATATTTCTTGTTGATGGTGCGATTACCATAGCCCGGGTTTTGGGTGTTACTGATACTGTCATCGGCCTGACCATCGTGGCACTGGGCACCAGTCTGCCAGAACTTGCAACTGCAATCACCGCCGTGTTAAGCAAAGAAGATGACCTGGCCATAGGCAATATTATTGGCTCTAATATTTTCAACCTGTTGGGTGTTCTGGGAATAGCGGCCGTCATCCAGCCGATAGATCTGCTGCCTATCATCCTGGCACGGGACTTCCCTGCAATGTTCCTGATCTCTGGCATCCTATACCTGATGGCCTCAGATTTCCGCGGCTCAGGCCGCGTTGGCAGAAGAGCCGGGGGCATACTGTTGGTCATGTTTATCGGCTATTTCATCATGGTGTGGATGAGTTCCGTTAACATAGACCTGTTTACAGGCTCATGAACAGGTCAGAGAACCACCATAGTCAATTGCCTGTAATCAATTAGGGTTAGAATACACACATGGACAGTTACGCTTTGAAAAAGCTGGCCCGGACCGTTATCGAGACCGAAGCCGCTGCCGTTGCCAACTTGGCGACCCGTATTGATAGCTCGTTTGTGGCAGCGTGCCAAATCTTGCTTGACTGTCCAGGCCGTATCATCGTACTGGGCATGGGTAAATCAGGACATATCGCAGGCAAGATTGCCGCCACGTTGGCAAGTACCGGCACACCTGCATTTTTCGTTCACCCGGCGGAGGCTTCCCATGGCGACCTTGGCATGATAACCAGCGAAGATGTAGTTCTGGTGCTGTCAAATTCCGGTGAAACCGACGAAGTCAGACAGATAGTGCCACTACTCAAACGGCTCGGCGTCGGTATTATTGCCATGACTGGCAAGCCTGCTTCTTCACTGGCCAGGCATGCAGATGTTCACATCAATGTAGCTGTTGGTGCCGAGGCTTGCCCATTGGGCTTGGCACCCACCTCAAGTACCACAGCTGCGCTGGTCATGGGTGACGCACTGGCAGTTTCATTACTGGAGGCTCGTGGTTTCACAGCAGAAGATTTTGCCCGTTCACACCCAGCGGGACAACTCGGTAAGCGCCTGATCATCCTTATCGAGGACATCATGCACAGCGGTGATGAAATGCCTGTCGTTGCAGCAGCGGCGAGTGTCTCAGAAGCGATCGTAGAGATGACAAAAAAACGATTGGGTATGGTCGCAATTACCAATGAGGAAATGAAGGTTCAAGGTATCTTCACCGACGGCGACCTTAGACGAACGCTGGAACAAGCACTCGACCCACACAGTACAACAGTCGGTGAGGTGATGACCAGAAATGGCAAAACCATTCAAGCTCAGGCACTGGCAGTCGAGGCGGTTAGAATGTTACAAAAACACCAAGTACAGGGCTTGCTGGTTGTGGGAGATGATTCCCGTTTGCAGGGTGTTTTAAACTTTAATGATTTATTGCAAGCGGGAGTGGTCTGAATGACCGTTATGGATGCCGCGCTCAAACAGCGCGCCTCTAACATACGTATGCTGGTGCTCGATGTGGACGGAGTGCTAACTGATGGAAAGTTGTATATCGATCACGCCGGCAACGTAATGAAAGCATTTAATACCCGGGACGGGCTGGGCATTAAGGTCTTGCAGCGATGTGGTATTGAAGTCGCAGTGATAACAGGCATGGAGTCCGAAGCTGTTGTACAACGTATGGCTCAGTTGGATATCCAGCATGTCTATCAAGGCCGTCAAAAAAAGCTGGACGCTTTTCTGCATTTGCTGGAAGTGACCGGTCTCGATGCCCAGCAAATTTGTTTTGCCGGCGATGACTGGATTGATCTTCCGGTACTGTTAAGGGTGGGATTGGCAGTGTCAGTGGCAGACGCCGAAGATCGTGTCAAAGATCAAGCCCACTGGATAACCAAGCGCAATGGAGGTGACGGCGCCGTCAGGGAAATTTGTAACCTGATTCTGGCGGCACAAGATAAAGATCAGATCATTCTGGATGAAATTCTGGCATCATGATCACCCGAAAAACACGAAATGGACTGATTGCTCTGGTATTACTTACAACTGTCAGCTTTTGGGTCAGTCGTGAGCAGGACGGTGAACTACCTGGGCCTGTCGCCGGTCTGGACCCAAAACTTGATTACGCGCTTCGTGATTTTGAATTACAATTTTTTGATGACAATGGGCAACCAACAATAAATATGCAGGCACCCGTATTGAAAAATAACCCAAAGCTGCAACGCGGTACCGTTGAGCAACCGGTCATCAAGCTAATCCAACCGGATGCCGTGTGGGATATCACAGCAGATGCCGCAATAATGACGGCAGATAAGGAACATATTCAGTTATCAGGACGAGTACATGTACAAAGGCGTGAACCGACATCCGGCATCTGGGCCGAACTCAAAACCCGGGAAGTTCGTATAGAAGTCACACCACAAACCGCCAGCACCGACCAGTCCGTCAGCATGTTCGATGGCCTCAACCGGATGGACGCCATGGGTATGAATTTAGACATGAAAAATGGGAAGTTTCAATTATATCATCGTGTTAAGGCTACTTATGCAGTTAACTAACAGAGCACCCAGGGTGCAGCACAAATTTTGTGTATTGCTATGCATATTATTTTTCAGCCTGCCACTGATGGCATTAGAAACAGATCGGCAAGAAACCCTGCAGATCTATGCTGATAACACTGACGGATCACTCGGTGATGGCCTCACCACATTATGGGGCAATGTCGATATCCGCCAGGGCACCTTACATATAACGGCGGATGAGGCTGAGGTCAACAAAACCGATGGTCGGGTTAAATCGGTAACCTTTCGTGGCAAGCCCGCGTTTCTAGAACAGGAAATTGAGGAAAAAGGACTGGTTCAAGCCACTGCCCAGATCATTGATTACCAGGTTGCCAGCGGACTGGTGACGTTGACTGGTAAGGCCAGTGTAAAGCACCCCCAGTACCAGATTAATGGCGAACTGCTAACTTACGACCTTAACATCCAGCACTTTCAGGGTAGCGGCGATGAAAACGGTAGTCACAGAATGCATATCCGGCTTGATCCTGAAGTACTCAGTACAGACAAGCAAAACAAAGACCCTGTGAGTGAGCCCGAAGCAACTGATCCAGACAAACAAAACTCGGACACAGGTGATTCCAGCAAGGAAAACAACTAACATGCTCAAGGCCACCAACCTGCATAAATCCTACCGCAAAAAAGAAGTCGTGCGTGGCGTAAACATTGAAGTGGAACCCGGCCAGGTGGTTGGTTTACTTGGCCCCAACGGGGCTGGCAAGACCACCTGTTTTTATATGATCGTAGGATTGATCCCAACTGATAAAGGCAGTATTACAGTTGACTCTGTAGATATAACGCACAAACCGGTAAATGTACGTTCCAGTCTTGGTGTCGGTTACCTGCCCCAGGAAGCTTCCGTGTTCCGTAAGCTTTCCGTACGTGACAATATCATGGCTATCCTTGAATTACGCCGTGACCTTGATGCGGATAGCCGCAAAGAGACACAACAAACACTGATGGAAGAGCTGGGCGTAGCACACCTTGCAAACCAGATGGGGCAAGTGCTGTCAGGCGGTGAACGACGCAGAGTAGAGATAGCCCGTGCGCTGGCTGCAAGACCAAGATTTATCCTGCTCGACGAGCCCTTCGCAGGCGTTGACCCACTTTCGGTTCGGGAAATACAGGGAATCATCAGACAACTGACAGACCAGGATATCGGTGTCTTGATTACTGACCACAATGTCCGTGAGATGCTGGGTATCTGCCACCACGCTTATATTTTGAATGAAGGGCAGGTCTTGGCAGAAGGGAATGCAGACTCCCTGTTGGCCAACGAAGAGGTGCGAAAGGTTTATCTTGGAAGCGAGTTCCGCCTCTAATTACCTTCAGGCTTAATACTCACCCATGCCTAATCCATCCCTGCAACTCCAACTGACTCAAAAGCTGGCGTTGTCACCGCAATTGCAACAGGCCATTCGCCTATTACAGCTCAATCGCATAGAACTACGTGACTATATCCAGGAACTGGTTGATGCTAATCCTCTGTTGGACCATGAACAAAATGTAGAACAGGCAGGCGAAGATCGCGAACAGGTTTCCCTTGATGCTGAAATGGCTGAAAGCCGTAAAGCTGAACATGATCAGGACAGCTCAACCGACAACTACGAATCGGATCAGTGGCAAGCGGATACAGAAACGGAACGGTGGGCAGACAATGCAAGCTGGTCAGATGATTTCTCTGAACGCCAGATTGCCGATACCAGCTCTAATTCCTTGCGTGAACATCTACTGGCACAAATCCGCCTGGCGCATTTCAGCGAATTGGACGCAACCATCGCTGCGGCCATCGTTTATGCACTGGATGATGACGGCTTCCTTGTCGATGACATCTCTGACATACGTGAAAGTCTGTTACCCGAAATACAGGTGGAAGACGACGAGATTATCGCTGTTTTACATCGAGTGCAGCGACTGGAGCCGGTTGGGGTTGCCAGCCGTGATCCAGCGGAATGTATCTGGGTCCAATTGCGGGCACAACCGTCAGGGACTGCCGGCATTGACCTTGCACTTCGACTGACACGTGATTTTCTGAACCTGGTTGCAGCTAACGCGTATGAGGACATGCAACGCGAGACTGGGGCAACTCCAGAGAACCTGAAACAAGCATTGGAATTGATCCGGGGACTGGAACCTCACCCGGGAGCGCGTTTTGACAACCGCCGTGATGAATACCTGGTACCTGATGTATATGTACGTCTCAATGGCGACGAATGGGTGACGACACTTAGTCCAGAAAGCAACCCCAGTTTGTGTCTGAATAAGTATTATATTTCTCTGCTGCGTAAATCTGGTGGGAAGGACGCTGATTATTTACGTGGACGTTTGCAAGAAGCACGCTGGCTACTTTCCAGCCTTGAACTACGTAACCGCACGCTATTGAAGGTATCCCAGTGCATTGTAAACACCCAAAAAGGGTTTCTGAAAGATGGTGAAATTGCCATGAAACCACTGATACTGAAGGATATTGCCGAGCAGGTTGGTGTTCATGAGTCAACGGTTTCAAGGGCGACTACACGAAAATACATGCTGACACCAAGAGGGGTTTTTGAACTAAAATACTTTTTCTCCAGTCATGTACGAACCACCAGTGGCGGCATAATTAGCGCCACTGCCACCAAGGCCCGGATTCAGATATTGATCGAAAATGAACCCCAAAAACAACCCTTGAGTGACCAGGAAATCTCGGTCCTTTTACGCCAAACAGGAATTCTCGTAGCCCGTCGCACCGTTGCAAAGTATCGCGAATCATTAGGACTCGGGTCATCCAGTGAGCGTCGTCGGGCATATCGTAGAACGGTTGAATTTTAACTAACAGCGTATGGAAACAATAGATAATTCAGCACCTGATGTATAAACTATCAATATGCCTAACAAGCAATCAACGCTAGTGAATATAATTGAACCACAAACGCCCGTAACCATTAGGTTCAGGTCCACTACCCATTGATGTAGAGCTGATTGGCCTTACATTAATTTTAGGGAACCCATCACAAAGGAGATTGTTGATGCACATTAATATTACTGGCCATCATCTTAACGTCACTCCAGCACTTCGTGCTTATGTCACCGAAAAAATGCAGAGACTTATACGCCATTTTGACCAGGTGAATTCAATAAATGTTATTTTAAGTGTAGAAAAACTGCAGCAACAGGCTGAAGCTACGGTCAACGCCGGTGGACGCACATTGTTTGCGACTGACTCTGCAATGGACATGTACGCTTCAATCGACGGATTGGTGGACAAGCTGGATCGTCAGGTACGCCGCTACAAAGATCGCATCACCGACCACCACCACGCCAAACATGAACCTGTAGAGACGGGCGGCGAGTACTGAACCAATAATAGAGATCCCTGGATATTGATGACCCGCCATGCTTGATAGCGATTTACTAAGTCCAGGCCGCATTCTTACGAGTGTCCGGATAAACAGCAAGAAACGATTGCTCGAGTTAATCAGTATGACTCTGGCCAAAAAAAACACGGATCTGTGCTCAAGAAATATCTTCGAAAGCCTTTGTGCCCGGGAACACCTTGGCAGCACAGCGCTGGGTAATGGTGTTGCGATTCCACACGGGCGCATCGAAGGAACCCAGGGTGTTGAGGCTCTCTTCCTACAACTGATCAAACCTTTGCCTTTCGATGCCGACGATGGAAAACCCGTTGACCTGATTTTTGCCTTGGCCGTACCAAAACATTGCACTGAAGATCATTCGAAATTACTTTCGAGCATCGCAGATCGCTTTAGTGATCCACAGTTGCTGGAGCAGCTACGCAACGCCACCGATGCCAATGAGATTTGGCAATTGCTTTCAAGCTCACAATAGGAGTCTGCCGGGTTTGACCCATCATAGCGAAATTTTACATGGCTAAGCCAAGCAAAGATGTCGTTATTGTCAGCGGCATGTCGGGCAGCGGCAAGTCAACTGCACTGAATGCACTTGAAGATCTTGGGTATTACTGCATTGATAACCTACCAGGGGCCATGTTGCCAGATTTTGGACCACATATTTCCGCCAATCCGGATCTGTACAGAAAAGTCGCACTCGGCATCGATGCCCGCACCCGTGAGTCAGACCTTCAGGTCGTGCTTGATTGGATGACTTCGCTACGGGAAAACGGCATTAAATGCAAACTCCTGTTTATCACAGCAGATAAACCGGTTCTCATCAAACGTTTCAGCGAGACACGGCGACGCCACCCACTCACTGGTAGCGACAAAGTACTGTCCAATGCGATCGAAAATGAGAAGCAACTGCTGGAACCCTTACATCGCCAGGCGGACCAGGTCATTAACACCAGCAATACCAACATCCACCAACTCAGACGCCAGGTGTGGAATTTTGTTGACCGCCGTTCCAGTGGTTTGACGATCGTGCTGCAATCATTCGCGTTTAAGCAAGGTGTGCCACAGGACGTGGACTTCATGTTTGATGCGCGAATCCTTCCCAACCCCTACTGGGAACAGGAACTCAAAACACTTACCGGTAAAGATGAAGCCGTCAGCTTATGGCTTGAAAGTGACGAACGTGTGTTAAAGATGACTCAGGATATCCAGGAATTCATGAATACCTGGCTACCCGCATTCCAAAATGCACAACGCAGTTACGTGACCATCGGTATTGGCTGCACCGGTGGTAAGCACCGATCAGTCTATCTCGCTGAAAAACTGGCAGGCTGCCTCAGCAAGAAGCATGAAAATGTATTGGTGCATCACCGCGAGATGCCATCATGGAACAATGTTTGAAGACCATCAAAGCAGAATATTGTTGATTGATTGAGAATGATAGCAACAACAGTATTGCAATTTTTTCCTTAATTCCAACAGGCTCCTTGGTACAATATACAGGTTACCCAGACTGGCAATACGTGTTTGACGGTCTTCCATAAACCCCACCAAAGGTTGGCGAAAACGATGCGGGAATACCAGCACGAAGAAAAAACAGCCCGTCACCTTGATCGCTTATCCGATGCACTGGACAGTGGTGTTCAGTCACAGGTCAAACAACTACTCAACAGTCTCAACGGCGCTGAGATTGGCGATTTACTCGAGTCTTTACCTCAAACCAAACGCCAGGCCGTCTGGGATTTTGTAAAAGTTGACCTCGATGGTGACGTACTGGTCGAAGTCAACGATGAAGTACGTGCAGGCCTGATTCGCGACACTTCAGCCGATGACCTGATCCAGGCCATGAGTGACCTGGATATCGATGACCTTGCAGATATCCTGAACGATCTGCCGGATGCCGTTATCAAGGAAGTACTGCGCGCCATGGACAGGCAGGATCGCGAGCGCTTGGCACAAGTGATGTCCTATCCGGAGGATTCTGCCGGTGGCCTGATGAACCCCGATGTCGTAACCGTACGCCCGGATGTCAGTCTTGACGTGGTTTTACGCTATTTGCGGGTCAGGGGCGAGTTACCGGATGTCTTTGACCAGTTATTTGTTGTCGATCGAGCCGGTATATATATTGGCCAACTGAAGCTAGCCGATGTACTGACCAAAGAACCCACCAGCCAGGTTACAGATTTAATTGATACATCCACCGAGGCAATCCCAGTTGATATGCCTGCCCGACAGGTGGCCATCGAATTTGAACACGATGACCTGGTATCAGCCCCGGTCACAGATAAGGATGGTTTACTGCTGGGTCGGATCACCATTGATGATGTCGTTGACGTTATTCGTGAAGAAGGTGAACACATGGTTTTGACCGCCGCTGGTCTGGATGAAGAAGACGATATGTTTGCACCTGTGTTGCAATCTGCACGTCGGCGTTGGCTATGGTTGAGCGTGAACTTGATTACTGCCTTGTTGGCAGCTGTTGTCTTATACGCCTTCCAGCCAACACTCGACCAGTTGGTTGAACTGGCCGTTTTATTCCCCGTGGTGATGAGTATGGGTGGTATCGCAGGTACCCAAACACTTACATTGATGATCAGGGGTATGGCGACCGGACAAGTCAGCGCACGTAATTCCATGGCAATTTTACGCAAGGAGTTGGCTGTTGGCATACTCAACGGAATCCTATTTTCCATCGTCATCGCAGCAATCGCCTACTTTTGGTACGGTGACCCCGGTCTGGGATTCGTGATGGCCATCGCCATCATTGTGAACCTGATGGCCGGAGCACTGGCCGGAGCATTAATCCCAGTCATTTTGAAGCGTATGTCAATTGACCCCGCACTGGCAGGCGGTGTTGTCTTAACCACGGTTACCGATGTTGTTGGCATATTCGCTTTCATCGGTCTGGCCAGCTATTTGCTACTTGCAAACTAGCCTGATCCCGCATGCAGATATTATTGATCACGCAGGAGTCTCCGTTAGCAACTGACGTAGTTGCCACCGGTAATGCCATACGTACAGCACAACTGGAAAGTGCATTGCGTCGTGCCGGACATACCATCTTACAAACCTGGTTGGATAAGCAAAAAAGCTCACATCCAGATGCTTTTCATAACCGTGATGAATTACATGCAACCATTAAGAGGCTACACCCGGATGTCATCCTGGTTAGCTATTGGGAACTATTGGAATTACTGCCTTTCGAGTTGCCACAAGCGGTAATTGTGGATTTTGTCGCACCCAGGCCGTTGGAAAAACTTTTTGAGCACCCAGCGCTCGTAGGCCCGGAGTTGCAGCGATTGCAACGTGCGCTGTCAAAATGTGACGTGTTGTTATGCGGCAATCACAAGCAACGCGACCTGCTGTGGTATACATTGCTGCAAGCAGGATTTGACCTGCGCAGCAACGAGCCTGTACTGGTAGTGCCATTAGCAGCGGAACCAGCAGGCAGACCAGAGTCTGATCCCCGAACCAGTGGCTGGACACTGGTCAGTGGTGGCGTCCACTGGCCCTGGCGAAAATCTGAACTGTACTGGCAGGCCATTCAAGACTTAAAGGATGATCAAGAATCCAAAGCACCACGCCTGATATTGTTTGGCGGACAATACCGCTGGCAGGAGGCGAGGGAAGACCAGACCGGGAACCGGTCGGAAGACTGGCCTGGGCCAGCGGGGACCCATCGAGAGACGACCCCGGGCCACAAGGCACCCGGCTATCAAACCCAAGAACTTGTACCCTACAGCCACTTCAGTCGTTTTTTGCTGGAATCTGCCCACATCGGCCTGGAAGTTGCACAATCAAATATTGAAAGAAAATTTAGTCAGTCATTTCGTTCTCTGGAATTTCTGCGTCACGGCTTACCATTAATTTGCAATGACTATCTGCCGCTAGCCAGACTGGTAAAACAATATGAAGCCGGCTGGACCATACAAGGCCCGCAAGACCTTAGTAAATTATTGCAGCAAATAATGAACAACCCAGATGAATGGGAAAGCCGCTCAAAAAATGCGCTCCGCCTGGTTGAAGATGAACTGTGCCCTGACAAAGCCTGCAAACCCTTACTGAACTGGCTTGAAATGCCGGCAAAAGCTGCACGGCTACCCTTGGCTCCTCAGCAAACAACATCTATAACTCTTGGCAAGCCGCCTTGGCCCAAACGAATAAAAAGGCAAGCCCGTTTACTCAGACGCTTCGGTCTTCGCCAAATATTCCAACCAGGGCCCGAATCCGGACCACGTAATAATATACTGATCGTTACCCGCAGTGATTTGTTTCCAGATGACCATGGAGCCGCTGTCAAAATTGTCGAAACCGCACGAGGCTTGTCACAACATGGTCGCAGGGTAGGCATTGTCAGTGATGACCGCAAATACTGGTGGCTATTTGACAATGGTCACAAACAGCGTTGTCGTCTACCTTTCTGGTTGCGATTGCTGAGCTTGCCACGTTCACTAACCCGACTTTTGCATTTCAGCAAGGACATACCCGAAAGCAACAGCTTTTTGTACCTGCCATTAAGCGACAATAGTTTTTTCTGGCATTGTCTGTATGCCGCCAAACAGTTGAATGCCGGTATCCTGCAAGCAGAATTTCCAGCGTATGCAAAACCCTGCATCGAAGCCCGCGAAATCTTGAACACACCAGTTGTGCTGGTCGAACACAATGTCGAATATGCACGGCTTAAAGCACAGGTAGCAGAACTTTCTGCAGCGCAATTTCGAAACCTGCAGGCAATTGAAATCAACCTTTGCAATCGTTCCGATGCCGTCATTTGTGTATCCGATAATGATCGCCAGCAACTGCTTGGCGACGGTGTAAAACCGGCATTACTGCATACCATTCCTCATGGTTTTAAGCCCGCCAATCATCAACGACCAGCGATGCATTCCATTCGACAGGATTTTGATCTACCGGATAATGCGGTATTGATAGCATTTCACGGCACATTTTCCTATCCACCTAATTGTGATGCATTGCAGGTTTTTGCTGAAATTTTATTACCGCAACTGGCGAACTGCCCGTACCCTTTTCATCTCATAGCCATTGGACGTAATCCACCGAGCGAAAGCATGCACACCAACATTCATTTCACTGGAAGCGTTGATGAAGTCAGCCCCTGGCTGAAAGGCTGTGACCTGGCGGTCATTCCATTACGCGAAGGTGGCGGTACACGAATGAAAATCATCGATTGTTTTGCCGCCGGACTACCCGTTATCAGCACATCTAAAGGAATCGAAGGCATTCCGGTCGTCAATGGTCGCGAAGCCATTATCACCGACGACTGGTTGAGCATGTCAAATGAAATCATGAAACTGGCTGAGTCAAAAAAATATCGACACGAATTATCTGCCGCTGCGCTTGATTTTGCCGCTGAAATGGATTGGAAAAGTATTTGCAGCCGTTACCTCAACATTTTTTCAGCGATACAGCGGATACCCAAATGACTGTCGGCTTATTTCATACCCTGCCTGCAATTGATACACGACAATGTAACCCACATTCACTGGAAGTTAGTTTATGAATAGTTTTTCTGACACAGCAGTTGAAATCAGAGAGGTTTCCGGAAAGCAGGCCTTAGATACGTTTATTCGGGTACCCTGGGGCATTTACCAGGATGATCCAAACTGGGTGCCACCGCTGCTTGCCGAACGCAGAGAAGCTTTTTCACACAAACACCCATATTTCATGCACGCTGACTGGCAGGCATGGACAGCTTACAGGGACGGCAAGCCAGTCGGGCGCATTTCGGCACAAATCGATCATTTACACCAGCAACGATACGATAACAAGATCGGGTTTTTCGGCTTAATTGAAGCCCCAGATGATGATGCTGTTTTCAAAGCATTGTTTGATACTGCTGAGTATTGGTTGCGGGCCAAGGGTATGCGAAAGGCCTTAGGCCCTTTCAGCCTCGGCATCAATCAGGAACTCGGCATCCTGGTCGATGGTTTTGATACCCCGCCTTACGTCATGATGGCTCATTCACCAAACTACTACGGCGCCGCGATTGAGCGTTGTGGCTACCAGCCAGCACAAGATTTGCTGGCCTATGAGTTGGACAACCACATGCTCACCATACCCAGGGTTATGCAGGCACTCATCACAAGAAGCGCTAACCGCGTTAAGGTCCGTTGCCTGGATCGCAACGAAAAGACCAATGAGCTTGAATTGATGCGGGACATTTTCAATGACGCCTGGCAGAACAATTGGAACTATGTACCGTTTACGCGTGAAGAATTCAGTGTGATCGGCAAGGAATTATTGATGTTGCTGCCCAAGGATTTTATCCAAATTGCTGAAATCGATGGTCAAGCCGCTTCTTTTGTTGTCCTGCTACCCAATATCAATGAAGCCATCGCAGACTTGAATGGCCGTCTGCTACCATTCGGCTGGGCCAAATTGTTTTGGCGTCTGAAGGTTGCTTCCCCCAAAACAGCCCGGGTGGCATTGATGGGTGTCCGGCAGAAATATCAGAACACCCGCTTCGGCCCGGCACTGGCCTATATGGTTATCAAGGCTGCAATGGACGCCGGTACATCCAAAGGTCTTGAGCGTGTTGAAATGTCCTGGGTACTAGAGCATAACCATGCCACTAGAAATATCATTGAAAGTGTCGGTGGCGAGGTTACGAAACGTTACCGAATGTATGACAAAGACATTTAAACCTTCTACTCCGACATGATCGAGCAATCGGCTAAATACCGCTCAATCATACTCGCGGGTGAACGCCCAGGCGGCAGCGCACTAAGCCACGCCTTCAATATCACAGCAAGTGTGATGGTTCCTGTTGCTGGTAAACCAGCACTCGCACATGTGATGCAGGCGATTACAGATAGTCGCTTGGTGGGTGGCGGTATCATTTGTGGGCCATCGGCTGATGTCGTTGCAAACAACCCAGGTTTAAAAAATCTTCTACAACACCGGGCTTTTGAGTGGCTGGCGCCAGACCTCGGGCCCACCAATAGTGCATTGGCGGCATTGGAGAAACTGGATCATTACCCGACTCTGCTGACAGCCGGTGACCATGCCTTGTTAACTGGCGAAATCGTGGATGACTTCTGCACACAAGCGTTTTCGCATACCCCAGACCAGCCTCCCGACCAGCTGTCAGTAGACCCTGGCAGCCTCTCGATCGATGCCCGTCCCCTCCCCTCTTCCGTGAACGATTCAAACTACGATCTTGTCATGGGCTTTGTCCCACACGCGCTGGTTCACGCGGCCTGGCCGGAAAACAAACGCACGGTACTAAAATTTTCAGATGGACATTTCTGTGGTAGTAACCTCTGCGCCATTCTCAGCCCAGAAGGTCGGAAGGCACTCGTTTTCTGGCGTCAGGCAGAAGCTGATCGCAAACACCCTTGGCGAATTGCGCGTCGCTTCGGTCCCATGGCTCTCTTGCGTTACCTGTTCAGACGCGTAACGTTTGAACAGGTGCTTCGGTCATTTTCAACGGCTGCAGGTTGCCGAATTGGCTATGTGCAATTGGATTTTGCCAGGGCTGCCGTGGACGTTGATTCCATCGAAGACCAGCAATTAGCAGAAAAAATTATGTCCAGGACGGACGGTATATCGCAATAGAGCACAGGGACGTGCGATGCGATCGTGTCAGTGTTACACCTATTTCGCAATAGAGCACACGGAGAAGGTGAGACCAGGAACTGGTCGAGAGGCTGGCCTGGGCCATCGGAAACTGGTCTGGTGATTTACCCGGAGCGCCTCTGAATTAGTCTCGTTTTGCCTTTTATTACTGCCTGTCCAACAAGATATTCAAGTGATCACCGAGCCGATGCGTCAACGCCAGCAAGGTCAAAGTAGGATTGGCCCACCCCCCGGTAGTAAATACAGAACTTCCAGCGATGTGTAGGTTGTGATATCCGTGTATCGTACAATTGGCGTCCACCACACCGTTCTTGGCTGACGCGCTCATACGGGTCGTGCCCATATGGTGGTAACCACCAATCGGATGATTGCCTACGCTCGCATCGACCGGCCATTCGGGTTGACCGTCCTCTAACCATGGGGAGGTTGTCACTTTACCCAAGCCAAGCCGATCAAACTCGCGTTGCAGCGTTTTGCCAAATTGCAGCATGGTTTCCTTGTCCAGTGCGCTGAGACGCCAATCGAGATCAGCCTTGGGGCTTCCCAATGCATCCTTCTTCTTTGACAAGCACACGCGGCTATCAGGATTTGGGGCCTGCTCAGCGCGGGCAATCACATAAAGACCCATTCGGTTAACTTTCACACCAAAACGTAATAATGGCATGGAGACATGCCGCTGTAACCAGTCCTGAGTGCCTCGCCAGGTCTGCCAAAGACGGCGACCAGATTTCGAGGGCGACAAACTGTGTTTCAAGTTTAGATATACCCGTTTACTCATGGTCGCGCCATTGCTCGGATCTTTCTGTAATTTAAAGGTAGCTGCGCTATTAAGAATACCCAATCGCTGCTGCAAAGAGGGCGGCAACACCAGCGCCGGGGCGAGTGGCACGCCCGCTACCGGATAGCGCTTGCGATACAACGCCCAGAAAGCTGCGGGATCCTGTGTATCAATATGGGCAATTCTACCGTGCGGGTGTTCCATGAAATAGCGACCCAACTGATCATGCTGGTTACCAATCCCATTGGCTTCCACATTATTGGATGCCAATAACAAGCGAGCATTTTCAATCGCGCCACAGGCAAGCACAAAGTGATGGGACTGGACTTTTAATTTCCTGCCTGACAGGGATTTTGCATTCAAATGTGTGATACCCGATGCGTTTTCGACTGCCTGGAGTCCGACAGTGTTTGCATGCAGTACAACGCGTACATTTGCCGATTTAATCAGGTCATCACTTCGTCGGCTGTTAAAGCGTTCTGCAAGGTCATCGAACCGCCAGAAACGCGTGGCTATTTCTTCAGGATCAAAATCGATAGGACTTAGCTGAAGTTTTTCCCAAATTCCGGCCTCATACTCAAACTCACCCAGTTCCAATGAATCATGAGCAATGCGGTAATAATTCTGCAAGTCATCAAGTGTGATCGGCCATCCGCTATGAGGTACCCATTCACGTTTTTCAAAATCAATCGGGTCCAACGGAACACTGCGCCCGCCCCAGATATTAGTTGTCCCTCCAAAAAAACGTAACCTGGCATGGTCAAGATCATAATATTCCATGCCGATATTATTGCCATCGAATAATGACTGGGTGTGTTCTTCATAATCCATCCCACCACCTTCCAGCAGACACACGTCACGCCCTGCGTGCATCAAATCCCGTGCAAGCGCAACACCCGCTGCTCCTGCACCAACAATACAGACTTCCGCACCCAGCAAAATGTCATCAGTGGTCTGTTCAAGATCTATTAACATATTCCTAATCCGTCGTCTGTCTGCTAAGACTCCTGTCACAGGGTAGGCAGCAAAAATTCCAAACTCTGTGTACTTATCAAGTGCTGTGCACTTAATTGTATCAATAATGCATTTTGCAGATTAACGAATTCATGTTCTAATGCAGCACTTTTCTCGTAAGGAACCTGTTTGAAAGCAATCATACTTAGCGCAGGCCAGGGTCGTCGGCTGATGCCATTGACATCAAACATGGCCAAGTGCTGTTTGCCCCTTCATGGAATCT
This sequence comes from Gammaproteobacteria bacterium, assembly GCA_021772935.1. Classification (GTDB taxonomy): domain Bacteria; phylum Pseudomonadota; class Gammaproteobacteria; order Xanthomonadales; family SZUA-36; genus SZUA-36. The sequence goes on along the minus strand of JAJFLA010000056.1, from coordinate 178,800 downwards.
CAATTCTTGAATGGCAATTAGGCCAGATCGCACAATGCGACATAGATGAAGTCGTGGTCGTGTCTGGTTTTGCAAGTGAAATGGTCGATACGATCGTAAACAAGGTTAGCGGCATCAAGGTACGAACATTACATAACCCAATGTATGCTCACACCGACAACCTCGGTACTTGTTGGGAAGCACGTTTTGAAATGGATGGGCCGTTTGTGCTGATGAATGGGGATACCTTATTCGAAGCCGCCATTCTGCAACGCTTGCTTGCTTGTGACAACAGTTATGGCATTACACTTGCCACCGACACCAAATCCTATTTTGACCTTGATGATATGAAGATTATTGCCGATGGTGACAGGCTACTAAAAGTCAGCAAGCAATTGGATATCAGCCTCGTCAGCGGGGAAAGCATTGGTCTGATGGTATTTAATGAAACCGGTGCACATGCATTCACACAGAAACTCGAAGAAATGATGGACAAGTCAGATGCACTCAAGCTGTGGTACCTGTCTGCCATCGACCAGCTTGCCAGTGAAGGTATCGCTGGAATCTGTCCGATAAATGGTATGAGTTGGTGCGAAGTCGATGATGCTGCAGATTTTGCAGCTGCGGCGGATGTCGTCGAGCGATGGTCACGATAAGCTAAAACATATTGTCCGGTTGAACTTCGATCAGAACACCATCAATACCGCCTGCATGATAGCGGTTGGTATTGATGTCGTACTCAATATATGTACTCCGAATAACCTCTTTATCCAACGTCAATGTGGCACCACCGGATAACTTCAACTTGTTAACAGCACGCAAATACTCGACAACCGACGCAACAGCCTCAACCGGACCCTGTTGGGTATTATGTGTCTGACTGATCAGGAAACGGGCTGGTGAACCTTCCAGGTAAACCTCATCCGGTCGGTTGGGTCTGCCATAAACCGTTGCCCGCGCAGACGTCAATTGCCAGTCATCACTTCGCATCAAAAAATGTCCTTGAAAATGAAGAATTCCTGGCAGTTCATCCTCACGGGCCTCATCCGCGCTTATACTGATGGTATCAAAAGCACCCTCTCCTAATGGTGTTGCATGACAAGGGGAGACTATTAATGTCAATAAACTACATATAACTGTTTTTTTCATACTTATTACTGGATTTGACCTTCAAGCTAACTGATCATAGCAAGTTCTGGCAACTTTGATGTCAAAGAAAAACCCTAACACACACAAATCACCACACAAATGCCCACAAAAAACATTATCGATCATTACCTACTCAGAGAAGTACTGCACCCATTGCTGGGTATTTTCATAGCGCTTGTGGTTATTTTCATTACCTTCAGCCTTAGCCGCTTCCTGGTGGATGCGGATGCGGGGCTTTTGCAAGCCAGTGAAGTCGCACGACTAACTTTACTCAAATCCATCATTTCACTGGACACTCTTTTGCCACTCAGTTTGTTCCTGGCCGTTATGACCGGTCTTGGCCGTCTCTATACCGATTCTGAAATCTATGCCATGCGCGCCAGTGGCATCAGTGAAGCTCGCCTGTTGCGCCCACTCATGCGTCTGGCACTGGTACTGGCCGTGGTGGTGACCGTGCTGTCTACCTGGGCGCGGCCTTGGGCTTACGCACAATCGTACCAGGTCAAGGCAAACGCTGAGGCCAGCGCCGAAACAGGGCGGATACGGGCAGCGAGGTTCTATACTTTTGGTGACAGTAGGCGGACTGTTTTTATAGATAAAATCGCTGAAAACGGCAGTGATCTGGATGGTATTTTTGTTCGCACGAGAAAAGACCGTGATCTGCAGGTAATTACTGCCACCAAAGGGGTTTTTGAATATCTTTTCAAGCCCATGCTTCACCGCTTACAGTTGACAGACGCGCGTGTCTTGAGAAAAGTGCAAGATGGCACGGACTTTTCGGCACAATTCGACACATTCACACTTTGGTTGCCGGCTGAAACTCCAAAACCACCGGGTTACAAGGTCAAATCCGCTACCACAAAAAATCTATGGCAGTCCTCCGACCCAACTGGCCAGGCAGAATTTCAATGGCGCTTGTCAACACCTGTTTCTGCCTTGTTGCTAGCATTGGCAGCCATCCCACTGAGTCGCAGCCGTCCCCGGCAGGGGCGTTATGCAAAGATGCTGTTGGCACTGGTAATTTATTCTGTTTATTTCTTCCTGCTGGATGTTAGCCGCAGCTGGGTTGAACAAGGCAGTAGTGCTTACATATGGTGGGTCCCCGGCCTACTCTCGCTGGTGGTTGCGGGCTTGTACATACCCGCAACACTCAAATTGAGGAAGGACCGACGTGCTCAAGATTGATCGCTATATCATGCAGCGATTCCTGGCCGGGATATTCCCGGCGCTGCTGTTATTATTAGCGTTATTCAGCTTCATGGCGTTGGCCGAAGAGTTGGAAGATGTCGGCAAGGGTAGCTTTACCCTGCCTGATGCCATGTTAGTGGTTATTTTGACCACACCCAAACGAATCGTAGAGTTGCTACCGGTTACCACGCTTTTAGGTGGTTTATTTGGGCTGGGCGCAATGGCCAATCATCGTGAACTGATCGCTATACGTACCAGTGGTATATCCAAACAACGCATCGCACAAACAGTTGCTGGTTTGGCTGTTTTTCTGGGCATATTTATTACAATTCTACAGTTCACAGTTGTCCCTGGGTTCGAACGTGAGGCGGCATGGTTACGTGGACAGGCATTGCAAAACACCGAAACAGGTACAGGCGAATCACGCGCATTCTGGACCCGAAATGACAAGCATTTTATCCGCGTTGACAATGTACAGTCTGACCGTACATTGGCTGGTATTGAGATTTACTCGACCGATGAGCAAGGCCGCTTGACACAATTGATTCAAGCGTCCAGTGCGTTTTATACCGGGCGGGAAAACTGGGTGTTGATTAACGTCTTGGAAAGCAGGTTTCAGGATGCACAGGTGACTGAAACAAAACGGGATAACATGCAGTGGAATGCTTTGCTTTCGGCTGAACAAGCTGCAGTACTGATCTTGCCACTCGAAGCATTGGCACCAAATGACCTGATTGAAACAATATCAAACCTGAACAAAAATGAGCTTGACACCCACCAGTATGAAGTCGTGCTATGGCAGCAGATCAGCCTGCTACCCGGTTTACTGGCCATGGCTTTGTTGTCTTTGCCATTTCTGTTGGGCTCAGTCCGATCAGTATCTGCCAGCCAGCGGGCCATGACGGGTGGATTAGTTGGCATCGGTTTTTACTTGTTGCAACAGTTAAGTGGTCACCTGGCGGGTATTTTGGGTCTGAACCCATCGCTGGTTATCCTGACCCCACCTTTCATTTTACTGGCGATAGCCATATTCGCAATTCGCCGACGAACATTATAGAAAGTCACTGTTTAATCCGAGACGAAATATAACATGACCATTTACGCGCTTGTTTCTGAACACTCACCCGTTCGCCTTTGGGGCCTTAGCTCAACACGCCGCCTACAACGGCAACTAGAGGAAATAGGCAAGGAATCCGCTGGTGACTTAAGCCACATACACTGGTTGGAAAATGCCGATAACGCGCCGTTCAGAGGTCAGGTTTTATTGCTCAATGGCTATTTTCTGTTTGAAAAACGTACACTTAGAGGCGTGTTAGAACAGCCAAATTCCGTTTTGCAGTATACGGGTAATACTGTGGCGGCAGCTTTTATTGATATGGACTACCTGAATGAAGTGCTGACTCACATGCATGATCACAGCCAACACCTGCCCGAAGACCTGCAGGTCGTTCAAACCAAGGATATGGAAGCTTTTGATGAAAATTTGCGCAGATCTACCGTACCATTGCTCGAGCCAGTAAATGCCACACGTAAACACGAACTTGAGAATCGCTTATACGGCAATGCCTACCGGGGAATTACAGATCTGGTTACTAAGTTTGTCTGGCCAAAACCGGCCAAACAGCTTGTGCGCCTATGTGCCAATTTGAGCATATCGCCGAACATGGTTACAAGCTTTGGACTCCTGCTGGTTTTGGCTGCATGTTACCTGTTCTTGAACGGGTACTATGGTTGGGGACTGTTGGCTGGCTGGATCATGACCTTCCTCGACACGGTCGATGGCAAGCTGGCTCGTGTCACTATTCAATCAAGCAAATTTGGCCACCTGTTTGATCATGCTATCGACCTGTTTCACCCTCCATTCTGGTATATTTTCTGGGGCATGTCGTTGATCAATTTCCAGCTTGTATTGGGTCAGGGGCTTGAACAGATGTATACGATCATCATCACTGCTTATGTTGTGGGACGGGTTGTTGAAGGTGTGTTCCCGTTTTTGGGAAAATGCAGCATATTCACATGGCGCCCTTTTGACGCGTGGTTCAGACTGGTCACAGCACGACGTAACCCTTGCTTGATTTTATTGAGTTTAAGCTTATTGATTGCCAGGCCGGAATGGGGATTTGTTGCCGTTACCTTCTGGTCTGCCTTGACCACGGTCATACTGCTTGTTCGCCTGTTCCAGGCATTAATGGCCAGGTTGGCACGAGGCCCGCTGATTTCTTGGTTAAGCGAAACCAATGTGGCAACGGGACCAAATGCATACTCTTATTCAATATTTGGTGCGACCCGGGGCGCTTATGGAAGGCAGTGATGAAACGCATAAACTGGTGACACCCAATATCCATCAGAGTAGATTTCCACCGCAAGAATCGGTGGAAGATGTAAGTCTTGAGCTTTTACTTGAGGAAATCAGGCGCAAACATGGTGACACAATGCAGGCCATACTGGTCTATGGCTCCTGGCTACGTGGTAAGCGCGATACCATGCTGGACTTTTATGTACTGGTGGATGATTACCAAACACTTGATTCAGCCTGGCAAGGATGGATGTGCAGGCTGTTGCCACCCAACGTTTACCATATTCACCATAAGACAGAAGCTGCAGACGATCAGAGCTTTGCCGTGCGTGCCAAATATGCCTTATTAAGTCTGAGCCGATTTTGCGACGCAATGCAACACGATTTTCATTCCTATTTTTGGGCGCGTTTTGCACAACCCTGTGAAGTCCTGTATGTACGCGATGAAACAGTACAGGCCGTTTTAACAAACGCATTCAAAAGCGCTTCAGCCACGTTTTTACGACGTGCCCTACCTGCCATGGAAGACAAATTCAGCAGCAGGGAATTATGGACACGTGGTTTGTCGTTAACCTATCAATGTGAACTGCGTACGGAAAACAGTAACCGCGGCGAGTCAATATATGAGTTTGAACCTGCATATTATGACAGCGTCACGAACTCTTTTGCCCAGAAAAACCCAGCGCTTTTGAAGTTAGAAGCCGATGGTATGTTCTGCAACCAGAGCAGTGGTTTTTCCAGAAAAACCTCTTCATTGACCTGGTGGCTGCGCCGCGTGCAAGGCAAGCTGCTATCAATGTTGCGTTTGTTCAAGGCGGCGTTCACGTTTAACGAACCCATGGAATACCTATTATGGAAAATTGAACGGCACTCCGGAATTTATATCGAACCAAGCACACGGCAACTTAAACATCCCCTGATTTTTGCCTGGCCTTTGATTTGGAAACTTTATCGTCAGGGTGCATTTCGCTAGTGAAAAAAAATACCTCTGGGCGGGTTTTGAAAAATTTTGGGGTTGTACTTCGAGGACGAGGTATCGCCGCGGTCTTCACGCTGGCAGCGACAGCGCTGATGGCCCATGCCTTGCCCGTCACTGAGTTTGGTCTTGTAATCCTGTTACACACATACGTGCTGGCGGTGCGGGGTTTTCTGAACTTCAGAACCTACGAGGCCATCGTACGGTTTGGCGTTCCACTACATGAAAATGGTGAAAATAAAGGGCTGAAACAGCTGTTCCGAACCACCACCCTGATCGATGTGGCATCGTCGATTGCAGCCACTTTAGTAGGTATGGCAGCAGCCACAGTGGCGGGTGGTTTTTTGCACTGGGATGCACAGATGATTTCACTAACGGGTCTGTATAGCCTGGTCATGTTGAGCACCGCTAGCAACACACCTAATGGCATATTGCGCTTATATGATCGCTTTGATGCGCTTAGTGTTTTCTACATAGTTGGTCCAGCTATTCGCATCACAGGTGTCGCCATTGCCTGGGCAGTGGACGCTGGCATGGTTGTTTTTGTTGCCATCTGGGCCGCAGCTTTTGTGCTGGATAACGTCTGGTTAATGATTCGAGGCCATGTAGAATTCAAACGGCACCACAAGAGTCACATCTGGCAAGGTGGAAACTGGCAGGAAACTCGGAAAACCAGCAAGGAATTTCGCCACTTTATCGCAGTGGTTTACTGGCAGACCAACATCGATTTAGTGCCAAAACACCTTGTTGTTCTGCTTGCTGGCAGTATGCTGGGGCCGGCCGCCGCCGGTATGTTCCGACTGGCGCGTGATTTTTCAAGTGTATTGAGTAAACCGGCTATGATGCTTAACGAAGTATTGTTCCCAGACCTGGCCCGAATATTACATAGCAACGCAGAGGGATTCCATGAGTTGGCCTTTCGTGCGGTTAAAGTGGCGGGGGCCGCCGGACTACTATTGGTTTTACTTTCAATTCCCGCAGCCGGTCCGATACTCGGTATTATCGGACCTGAATACAGTGAAGCAGCACCACTCCTGACCCTGATGCTGCTTGCAGCAACATTTGAACTGGCAGGCTCCCCATTGCGCGCTACCGCCTATGCCATGGGCAAGGTAGCTCAGGTGCTGCGTATCTATCTGCTGAGCGTATTGATTTACCTGAGTTTATTCTATGTACTAATACCGTCTATGGGCTTGCTGGGACCAGGGGTTGCCGCCAGCTCAGGCACTTTATTGACACTTCTATTAATGCTGCGGCTGGTGCGAAATAAATAACACGGGCACTTCATGCCCACGCTACAATTCTGCAAACTTTTCGATGATAGTGCTGATTTGTTCAGCGGTATGCGCCGCACCGATGCTACAACGCAAAAAGCAGGCACCACCCGGTGTCGCCGGCGGCAGCATCATGTTGACATACACACCAGCCTGCAATAGCTGATTCCAGTTGAAAAGTGCTGATTCTCTGTCCTGACAACGAACAGCAATGACGGGGCTAAGCTGTGGTCCAAGCTCAAAACCCAAATCCTGCAGACCGGTATAAAGTTGTCTTGCATTTGACCACAGCGTTTCTTTCAATTCAGGCCGGGTGCGTAATTGCCGTAATGCTTCCCGGGTTGTTGCAATAACTGACGGACTAGGTGAAGCGGTAAACATAAAAGGTCTGGAAACGTAGCGGAACAGCCCCAGCACATCGTGTTGGCTGGCACAGAACCCACCCATTGCACCCAGACTTTTGCTGAAAGTGCCCACGATAAAGTCAACTTTGTCCAACACGCCCTGCTCTTCGGCCACACCACAACCTCGTGGACCAAAAACACCGAGGGAATGTGCTTCGTCGACCAGCAAATGGGCACCAAAACGCTCCTTGAGCGCCACAACCTCAGCCAACGGTGCACAATCTCCCAATACACTGTACATGCCTTCAATGACAATCAGGCAACGACTGGCGCGATCACCCAAACGTGTCAGTCGTTTTTCCAGGCTCTGCATATCGTTGTGCTTGAAGCGAAACACATCGGCCTCGCTCATTCGACAACCATCGTAGAGGCTGGCGTGGGCATCAGAGTCCAACAGTACTGCATCACCTTTCCCCAGTAATGCAGACAACACTCCAAGATTAGCGGCATAACCGGTTGAAAATACCATGGCCTGATCACACTGAAAGAAATCCGCCAACTCCGCTTCCAGGGCACCATGTGTTGCATAACTGCCATTTGCCATGCGTGAACCCGTGGTGCCAGTACCATCTGATTTCAGCGCCGAAACACCTGCGGCAACACAATCCGGGTTGAATGTCAGACCAAGATAATTGTTGGTGCCTGCGAGTATGGTTACTCGCCCATCTACAACCCCTTCTGTAGCTGAGTTGATAGAATCAAACACTACATTTGTAGGGTCCTTACCAGCGTTTTCCAAGCCCGATTTTAGCTGTTTGGCACCTATAAACTTATCTAGAAGTGACATACCTGGCTAATCCTGGTGTGCGGTGATAACAACACCCGCAAGATCAGTGATACTCTGAATATTTGACAGGCTGTCAAGATCAATAGCAACATCGTAATGATCCTCCACTTCCAGCATAAACTCCATGACCTGAAAGGAGTCTAGTTGCAATTCTGTCACCATGTTGGTGGTAGCGGTAACGGTACGGTTACTTGACGGCGAGTTCGCCCAGTTTGTCTTAAGGTATTCAGTCAGTATTTCGGCAAGCTTTTCGCTCACTACGTCAGTCGAATTATTCAATTAAATCTCCGCCGGACTATGGCTGTAGAAATTGGGGATTGTAGCGCACGATGGATGATCATGCGTTAAATTTGCATAACTATCAGGTAGACAAGCTATCTATTAATCTGGTTTGAATAGCCGCTCCGCACCCTGCTTTAAATCCAACTGTGGCTTCCAACCGGTTGCATCTGTAAAACTACTGTTGTCACACAACCACTCCGGTTGTATGAGCTCCCGGACTTTACCTGGCGAAAACATGGGTGCATATCCTAACAGCTTTGAAAACAACACGTTAGCTGTTGCTACAATGTCCATCGAGAGACGAGGCAATTTCAAGGCCCGTAATTTTTTTTTGCTGACCGCTTCTCCGATGGCATCCCAAGTGTATCCACCCGGTGTTCCATCATCTATGGCATAGGTTTTGTGACGACAACATTGCGACGCTAATAACCAGGCAACAACTGCACTGGCCAGATCATCGACATGTAACAATGATACATGTTGATCACGTGGACCGGCATGTAGGAGCAAGCCCCGGCGTACCATTTTTAAAACCCGCAACATATCCTGGTCACCTGGACCGTAAACAGCGGGTGGGCGGATTATCGTCCACGGTAATAACGGCTTACCCAGTAGTAATTGCTCACCTGCATTTTTGCTTCGTGCATAATCGGATAGTTGTGGCTGGCTTGCCGCCAGTGAGGACACCAGCAATAATGGCGGAGCGTTTGAGGCACGCTCAGACGCATCAATCAACGCCTGTATACCCTGGATGTTAGCGACAGAAAAATCTGTCAGGTTACGGCCCCTGACACTACCCGCGCAATAAATGACCGCTTTGGATTCAGCAACGATACCGGTCAGCTTGTCTACATCCGTCAGGCCAACCGGAATCTGCTCACAGGCTAATGGGATCTGGCTACTACTTTTTTTTTCAGGACGAACCATTGCTCGAACGGCATGACCCTGCTCGAGAAGACAGGACACCAATCGCTGACCAATGAAGCCAGTTGCCCCTGTAATAAAGACCGATGATGAGTCTGTCTGCACTCAGGCAGGCTGCTTATTTGCAACCCTCGTCATTGATTCTTCTACACCCTGCAAGGTCTTGCGTGCGAGAAAGTCCTGCTTGGACTGGGTTCTGGATAGTTTGCCGGAAGAGGTTCTCGGCAATGTTCCCCGTGGGGTCAGGTCAATAAGTGCGTTGATCCCAAAATAGGCATGGATGGAACGACTTATGTCTTCAACAATGTGCTGACGTTTATCAGTGTCTTTTTCACGGGTCTCGACCACCATCACTGCCTGTTCCTCCTGACGCTCATCAGTGACCGAGAACGCAGCAACACCTCCGTGTTTGACGCCACAGGTCTTTTCAGCCAGTACTTCGAGATCGTAGGGCCAGATATTTCGCCCTTTGATGATAATGACATCTTTGCTACGTGATGTGATGACCACATGTTGACCAATCCGATAGCCAATATCACCTGTATTTAACCAACCATCCAGCGATAAAACTTTTCGCGTGGATTCTTCATCTTTGTAATACCCACGCATCACGCTGGGGCCTTTGAGGTGTATGTGGCCGCAGTGACGATCCTCAAGTTCATTGCCGTCATCATCCAGGATCGAAAACTCAAAGCCTGGCAAGAGTTTGCCACAATCAACATAAGACGAGGCTGATACAGAATCTGAGTCTGTTGGTCTGGCCTCACCCGTAATCGCCATCAGCTTTCTGTCCACCACGTCAACATTCAGACCCTCGCCCAAGGGCGCGAAACTGGTGGCCAGGACACATTCAGCCATACCATAACAGGCGACAAATGCACGTTCATCAAAGCCGCTAGGTTTAAGTATGTCGGCGAATAACTTTAGTGGCTCTGGATTAATACGTTCGGCACCTACGCAGGCTGCCCGCCAATTACTGAGATCATAATTTTCAACATCGGAAGGTCGAAGGCGCTTGGCACACAAAGCATAGCCAAATGTGGGTGCGGAAGAAATTGTACCGCCATTATCTGAAAGTATTTTCAGCCACAATCTCGGCCTCATGGCAAAGGTACGTGAACCAAGATAGTCCACGGATAACTGGCCAATCAGCGGAACCAACACAAACCCAACAAGACCCATATCATGGTAAAAGGGCAACCAGGAGACAAACCGGTCATTGGAATCAAGCTTCAGCCCATAACGGGCGATTTCCATCAGGTTGTTCAATACTGTTTTTTGCGTAACTTCAACACCCCGCGGAAAACTGGTGCTGCCAGATGTGTATTGCAGATAGGCCGGATCATCTGCACCCAAAGGCACAAATTCCACATCAGCCTCTGGCAAAGCATCGTAGTCCTGTTGTGTTCCGGCCATGAGCAAATCAAGACCCTGAACCGCTTCAGTCATAAAGTTTGCATGTGTCTCTGGCGCAACCACGATTGAGGCACTACAACTTTTTAACATGCGCCGAACCTGACTTACATAAGCACCATGGGCACCCAGTTGTATTCCTGCCGGTAAAGCAATGGGGATTAAACCAGCGTACTGACAGGCGAAAAAGAATCTGTGAAACATGGGTTCTGTTTCAGCAATAATTCCAACCCGTGCACCGCGCTCACAGCCAAGACTAAGTAACTTGCGCGCAATCACTTTGGCTTCGTCACGCAGTTCCGAGTATGGCAAAACGGCAGACAAGTGACCTCGGCCATCGTAAAAGTTAAACCCGGTATCACCTTGTGCCGCATACTCAAGCGCATCCACCAGATTGGTGTACGGGGTAATTTTTACCGACAAAGATGTGTTGGCAGGAGTTGGTTTCATATGATTCATGATCAACACACCATTGTGAAATTTGCACTCAATAAAGAGTATTTAAGTACCACTAAGTAGGCCTCTAAATTTAAAGTTATGGCATCAGGTCTGATTAAAATATTCAAGCCAAGCCTTCCCCACCTGCGTTTATCAAACCAATTTTCGCAGATTTAACTTATAAAATCGTTAATTAAATGTAAATCATCCTGCTTTTTTCTGCACCCTTATTAAATAATGGTACCGTATTGATAACAAACTCAGCAATTGTTTGATCAATGCAAGCTTCACATCATAATGTCGAATTATACCCAACCCAAGTATTTTTTGGGCTAGTTCTTCATTATTAAATTACCGTTTAATTTTGGTTATAGACCCGATTCTAACAAAATACCTGACACACGACCTATTCCCTGTCACTTTTTTTGCGTTTGCATTGTACCAAACACATGATCCCAAAGCGCTGAAGATACACCATAAGCTTTATTGGTATCTCTGTAGTGGTGGTCCATGTGGTGCTTCCAAAGCCTTTTAAGGTAAACGTTCCGCGGTGCCCGTATATGGTGAATACTGTAGTGTGTCATGTCATAAGCCAGGTAACCCAAGGTGACCCCAACAAAGAAACCCCAAACAAATTCTCCAAAAATTACGCTAAATAGTAAAAACAGTAACGCGGTGATCAGCAGACTCAAAGTCACCGGCATCACCAATCGATCCTTATCATTCGGGTATTGGTGGTGTACTCCATGGAACAGGAACTGCACACGCACCTGAAAATCTCCAACCGGAAAAAAGTGAAATGCATAGCGATGCAGGACAAACTCAAGCAAGGTCCAAAAGATAACACCGGACAAAAATAAAACTCCGAAAACCAGAGGACTTACACCTATCGCAAAACTTTTCCAAACAGAAAACACTATAATCGGAAGGTAAACCGCCAGTACCGTTTGTGGTGAAATCCGGCTGAGTCGCTCCAGTAATTTGTTTTTAAATAAGCGAATCTCCCCTTTTTGGGGCGCCAAATGTGGCGGTATTCGTTGCAGGCGGCCTTCATTCATAATCAATAAATCTCTCTTGTCATTGCAAGCCTTGCTTATAAGCCGAAAAAGGGTTGATTGAACTACGTTTGCTTGATGCATTATCACTGATTTCAACCATTATATCCTAATTGATCGAATCAGTATTACCGACGCACCCTGGATATTGCCGCGTGATTGGTGTTTTCAACACAAGCTTCGTAGGTGCATCTGTGTTGATATTGCCGCACACTCATAAGCTATGACGATTGCAATATGGTTAACAGTAGTTTCCATTTGCCTGCTTGGTGCCATGTCTCCAGGCCCGTCTCTGGCTGTTGTACTCAAACAAACACTTAGTGGCGGTCGTCAGGTAGGGCTTATAGCGGCGATAAGCCATGGGCTGGGTGTCGGGCTTTACGCCCTGTTATGCATTTCGGGTATTGCGGTTATGATTACCGCATCTCAGGTGTTATTTACCACGCTGCAATGGGGTGGTGCCGGTTACCTGCTGTGGATGGGCATCAACGCGCTGCGGGCAGCTACTACTTCCAAAGCCATGCTGGCAGACCCTCCTACTACGGGTAGCGCCGCACGTGACGGTTTTCTCGTGGTTTTTTTAAACCCAAAGATTGCACTGTTTTTTATCGCCCTGTTTAGCCAGGTAATTGGTAGTGAAACATCCTGGTTGGAAAAGTTTACCTATGCATCCACTGCCATGGTCATTGATATGGCCTGGTACATGGTTGTCGTATGGTCATTCTCCAACCCACGTTGGTTAGCACGGTTACAACAAAACGTCATATGGGTCGAGCGAGCTTTTGGCGTGATTCTGATCGCACTGGCAGTGCGTGTGCTAAGCAATGGATTAGTAAACTAATTCTTTTTTGCAACATTGTCCCTGAGGTATACAGGTTGTGCCAGCTCCGCAGGTAGAGCCTCATTGGTTTGTAGCCAAACTTCCGCCAGCTTGAGTACAGAGGATGCTTTCGGCCAGATGTCAGATTGTATACCCACAAGAGTTCCTGCCAGGGTATGCAAGGCCGGGTAGCGATCAAAACCAATGCCAATACCGTAGGTTTCAGAATTAACAGGCCGTTCAACCTTCTCTGGGCTACAGACCCTTTCTGTATCGACTAAAAGCATGATTCCATTTCTATTGGTTTCAAAGGTGGCCGTGAAAACCTCATTCATACGTGCATCCAGCGCGACCAGTGCTGATTTGATTCCTTCACTGACCGCGGTTTGCGCGGTGGCGGCGAGACTGGAAACAGGTACGACCGGGCAATCAGAGGCCCACGCCAAGCCTTGTACAACGCCGATGCCAATACGCAAACTGGTAAAACTCCCTGGACCACGACTGAATGCGATGGCATCGAGTGATGAAAAGCCGACACCCGCTTCAGCCAATACAGAGTCAACCCAGGGCAGCAACAATTCAGCGTGCTGTCTTGGCGCGTGCTGGTATCGTTCAATAACCTCAGCATTAATGGATAAAGCGACAGAGCAGGTCTCTGTTGCCGTTTCAATTGCGAGCAAATTCATTTTCAAAAAACTCCACTACACGGTCCCGGTCCGATGTTTGTTGCATGGGTGGCAGGCTTTCCAGAAAAACGCTGCCATAACCCTTGGTATTCAACCTACGGTCACAAATCACCAACACGCCACGGTCGTTGATATCACGTATCAGGCGACCCGCACCCTGTTTGAGGGCAATGACTGCCTGTGGTAAAAATAATTCCATGAATGGGTTACCGCCATGCTGTCTCAACTGATTACTGCGTGCAACCATGACCGGGTCATTGGGTGGTGCAAACGGTAATTTATCGATAATTACCAGGGACAAGGCGTCACCCATGACATCCACGCCACCCCAAAAGCTGGCAGACCCCAGCAGAATGCCATCACCCGACTTCCGAAAATTATCGAGCAGCATGCTACGGGGCATGTCGCCCTGCACGAACAAAGGGTGATCAATACTGTCTGCCAGCAACTCCGCAGCTTGTTTTAAAGCCCGGTGTGATGTGAACAACATAAAAGCACGGCCCTGGCTGGCTTTAAGCACCGGTCGTACCTGTTCCAGCAGCGCAGGAACAAAAGATGATTCACGTGGCTCCGGCAAGGAGTTCGGCAACCACAACAGTGCTTGATTTTCGTAGTCGAAGGGCGAATCCAGATTCAGTGTATCGGCGTCCTGCAAGCCTAAGGCCTGGACGAAGTGATCAAAACCACCATTGACAGACAAGGTTGCGGAGGTAAATATCCACGCGGCATCCAGTTGCTCACAATAACTGGAAAACAAATTCGAGATATCCAAAGGCGTGGAATGAATTGAAACACCCCGTCCACGACGCTCAAACCAACGCACTTCTGTATCGGGAACCGGTTTGTCAAGATGGTCAAAATGTGCTTGAACTTCGGCGAGACGCTGTACACAGGCATCCATGCCCCGACTGGCACCTTGCAATGGCAAGACGACCGGCTTTAAACCAGCAACTGCACTGTCTAATGCCTGCAAGACATTTCTGACCGCTGAATGGTTCAACATCTCATCCCAGCTACCACGGTCCTCCAGGTGGTCATTACACACAAGCTGAAATTCCTTGATTATCTGGCGGCAATGGGCCACTTCATCACGCACAGCGGCCATACCGCCACTGGTTTCTGCTGCTTCAGACAACACGTCTCGACACAAGTCGGAGATTTGTTTGACTGACAGGGACGCACTAAAAAACTGCGAGGCCGTTTCGGGTGCCTGGTGCGCTTCATCGACTATAAATACTGATGCTCCGGGCAAAACCTCACCGAAGCCACCGTGTTTGATTGCCATATCTGCAAATAAAAGGTGGTGATTAACCACCACCACATCAGCCTCCTGTGCCTCACGCCGCGCCGAAGCAACAAAACAAGCTTCAAAATCCGGACAATCAGAGCCGAGACAATTGTCGCTCGTGGAAGTCACCAGCGGCCACAACTCACTGTCTTCGGCAATCACCGTCGATATCGAAAGGTCACCGTCAGTACTGACGGGTGCCCATTGCCTGATGGCCTCCAGCTCAGCTATCGAATCACGGCTTGGCAGTCTGCCATCTTTTCGGGCCTGTTCCATTCGATACACACACAGGTAATTTGCACGTCCTTTGAGGAGAGCTGTTTTAAGCGTGCTGCCCAGTGCTTTTTTGACCATTGGCAAATCACGGAAATACAACTGGTCTTGAAGCGTCTTGGTCCCGGTCGATATGATGGTTCGTGCCCGACCCTTGAGTACCGGCACCAGATAGGCAAGTGTCTTGCCGATCCCGGTTCCAGCTTCAGCCACCAGCGCGCCACCGCTTGCAATGGTCTTCTCAATGGCGGCGGCCAGTTGTAATTGCTCCTGGCGTGGGGCAAATCCGGACAAAACCGATTCAAACGGCCCACCTGAATCCAGTAGCTGCGCACTAGTCTGTTTTGTAGCTGACACTATGGTATTACTCAGAGCCCCTTTGGTCGTGTGTTCATACATTGGCTCGCACGAGCCTCGGCATCGTTGGAGCCATTAAAATCCTTGAGGTGCTCTCTTGCCACACTGATCGTACGCCAGTTCCTGCTACAGATTTCACCAACCCGGGGGCCGATATCGTAGGATCTGACAGCAAAATTCAGTGCTTGTTGATAGTCTTCTTTTTGTAACTTTATTTCTGCCATGTGTTGCAACAATTGCGGGTCTCGCGGTTGTATACGCAACGCCCGTTCCAGGTAGTCGCTGGCCTGGTCCAGATCACCCGCACGTTCGGCACCCCCGGCTAGCGCCGTCAGTTGTTTCACCGCCGGATTCTGCAGTGAATAGACTTGCACACCCGCACTATCCTCATTGGCAGGGGCCCTGACACGAGCATTAACCTCACGATCTTCAACCGGCGCTGGCGATTGAGTGCTACATGCAACCAGCAGCAGAATCAATAACCATAAACCACTAGTCTTTGTCTTCAAACCATTTTCTCCATAAAGATTTTCTGTTCTTGTCAAGCTGCTTTTCCAAGCACTTTGTGGTTGCCTTCGGTTCAGTGCCTTCTATAAATGGTATTTGCACCGCCCTCGGACAGGTTGGCCCAGTCAGTGCCTGTTGTTGTTTGTCCACCCAGACAAAATTAGCACCATCCGGCATACGTAAATCGACGGCATCAAAGGGTAAGTGTTGAAATAAGCCTGCCCAAATTCGCATGGCTGCATTACCCCCGGTTACAGCGGCTGGACGATTGTCGTCACGCCCCACCCACGACACAGCAACACGTTCACGTGTATATCCGACAAACCAGCTGTCACGTCGTTCATTACTTGTACCTGTCTTTCCCGCAATCAATGTGTTATTTCCAAGTAAACCGTGCAAGTTTCTCGCAGTGCCCTGCTCAACCACCTGGGTTAGGGCAAAATTCAGCAATGCAACTGCTTCCCGG
The DNA here is from genome assembly GCA_021772935.1 of Gammaproteobacteria bacterium. Classification (GTDB taxonomy): domain Bacteria; phylum Pseudomonadota; class Gammaproteobacteria; order Xanthomonadales; family SZUA-36; genus SZUA-36. Next base: position 162,238 of record JAJFLA010000056.1, on the reverse strand, counting down.
TGCTCCAGCGGCCTCAACCGTAGCGGATAACGGCTTAGCAAGTCGCCTTCCGGCGTTAGTACAGCCGTAACTGAGCGCAATGGTACACTGTAGCCACCTGCTGCCAATGACTGGTAAATCTGCGTAACTTCGACCGGTGTCAACTCGACCGCACCCAACAAGGTTGCAGGTACCGCCGGAATATCTACATCAACACCCAGTTGTTTGATCTTACGGATCAGGTTGGCAACGCCAACATTGAGTCCGACCTTTACGGTGGCCTGATTATATGAGCGAATCAGGGCATCCATAAGCGGTAATTCACCATGAGACTTGTGATCATAGTTCGCTGGTGACCATAAGCTTCCATCCGCTTGCCGCAGCGACACAGGCTCATCTTTAATTCGTGTAATCAGGTTATAGTCATCAACGTGTTCCAGTGCCAAGAGGTAAACCAGTGGTTTGATGACCGAGCCAATTTGTCGGCGCGCGTCCAGTGCACGATTGAATCCATTACGCCCCGCTACACGGTCACCCACAAGAGCCCTAACCTCACCACTGGCGACGTCTGCAAGGACCAGGGCAGCCTGCAAATCAGCGGGTAAACCACGTTGTTGTAAATCATCCAGGCCCATGGACACTGCCTGTTGGGCATATTCCTGTTCTGATGGTGCGAGCGTGGTGAAAATCTTCAGCCCCTCACTGCCCAAATCAGATGCGCGATAATCACGCTTCAACTGACGCCGCACCAGATCCAGAAAGGCCGGATAGACACTGGCACCGGAACGTGGCTTGTTAATAACTCCGAGTGGATAGGATTTTGCAGTATTGATTTGATGACCTGTCATCAATCCGGTGCTACCAAAAATATCCAGTACCTGGTCACGTCGCTGCAATGCACGTTGCGGATTTCGCCTTGGATTATATAAGGATGCACCACGCACCATACCAACCAGCAAAGCAATCTGTTGCGGTTCAATATCCTGCAATGGGCGGTTAAAATAGAACTCGCTGGCGCGGCCAAAACCATGAATGGCGTGCCTCCCCTGCTGGCCAAGGTATATCTCATTGATATAGGCCTCCAGGATTTGCGCCTTATCGTAATGCCATTCCAACAATACGGCCATGACAGCTTCATTGGCCTTACGTACCAGTGTTCGCTCGCTGCTCAGAAAATAGTTTTTGACTAATTGCTGGGTCAGCGTGCTTCCACCCTGCACCGCCCGTCCCGCTTTCACATTGGCCACTAATGCGCGCGCAATGCTGCGTAGCGCCACGCCGTGATGATGTTTGAACTGTCGATCTTCGACAGCTTGCAACCCAGTAAGCAGCAACTCAGGTACATCCTGCAAGGCCACCAGGGTACGGTCTTCATCATGCAAAGGGTAAATCGAGGCAATTTCAGCCGGGTCCAAACGCACAAGACCCAGGTCGACAGAGCCGGGCACACTATTTAGTGTTGCGATAGCATCATTGCTCAACTGCAGGCGAAAGTGGGTTGTCGGCTGCATGCCGTCATCAAACATGAAGGCGCGGCGATTGATATCAAAATCATTACCGTGAACAGCATAACTGCCGGGTTCGACTGCCTGTGCTGTCTGGCGATAACCTGCAGCTTTCAACTCAAGCAACAGGGAGTTTTTTGAAATAGGTTTTCCTGTATAAATACTGAGCGGACGTGCATATACACGGCTAGGCACATCCCACAGACGACCTTCAAATTCGTCACGGACCTGTATATCCAGCCAGATGACCCAAGGTACACCCAAACCAATCACCAAACCCAGCAACAGCAATAACACACGAAACAGGCGCCGCAACAATCCCGGCTTTTTATTGACCGTTTTTTTGCGTGCAGGTTTACGTCGGACCGATTTGGTATTTTTTACCTTGCTTGCCATTTATTCTCATACTTCTTGATATCGGGTGACATCAATTCAATCATTATCCATAATAGCCGCGCTTTGTCTTGGTATAATCCATCTGACAATCACTTAATAAATGATTTTAAAACACGGGCCGGGATCAAATACCACTCGTATCCAGTTACGTGGCAAATTAAAATGACTGAAAAGAAAACGCTCAGTAAACTGTCAACCAAGCCCGTAATCTACGTACATGCGAAAGACCACGGCCAAATTACTGTGGACCAGTTACAAACCTTATTGGAGCTGGGATTACCACTTTGCAGCAAGCTCACGATTGATGGTACGACAACAACTGTAAACGGCTACGATCAACCTGGTTTGCTTTTGGCTGAGTTGGCTAAGCTGTTCCCCGCAAGACCTGTTGTTTTCCTGCGCGCCGGTTTGCAACCAAGCAAACCCCTGCTCGACCAGCTTGCCGAACTACTTGAACAAACTGATAAACCTTTGGTCCTGAGCCTGCTTTCAAATGCTGATACCTCATTAAACCCTTTTGCCGGCTTACACCCCCCTTCACACGGCAAAGAAATTGATCTTGCGGGCCTTGTGAATCTGCTGGCTCCGGGGAACCTGCATACATTAACCGAATGGGTCGACCATTTTGTATTTCTTTCAGTTGCAGCTGTTAAGTGCCTGACTGCCAAAACCCGTCATGGCACCCTGATGCAAGAATTATTGGCCGCGGGTGGAAAACTCCAGGTGCCTGATCATATATTTCTGCATGATTCAGCTTTTCAGGTTTTTGAGCCACTGACATTAGAACCACATGAATCCACTTGCCCACCGCCTTTCAGTGAGCTGAGTGCAAGACTCCAGGACTGGTTTAACGCAGAAATTGCAGTTCTTCCAACAACTCATAGCTTGGAAAAATTCGCTACCCTGCACATTACTCACAGCTGGGGCGGGGGAGTTGGCCAATGGCTAAGGTCATTTATAGAAACTGACCACCACCATACCCATTATCAACTGCGCTCAGAACTCACGCAATCGGGCCACGCTCATGGACAAAAACTGTCACTATATGTTGGAAATGAGCTACGCTGCCCTATCGCCAGCTGGTGGCTGCAACCGCCCATAGAGTCCATAAGCGATACCGATACCAACTACCAGAAGATACTTTCAGATATTTGCCATCGATTCGAAATCGGCCGGGTATTTATCTCCTCCCTTATCGGCCACAGCCTCGACCCTTTGCGCACCGGTTTACCCACGTTGCAGATTTTGCATGACCACTTTCCAATCTGGCCTTTGCTTAACGTGAGCCCGGACTCATACCTGTATACCGTTGGTGGCACAAACCTTGAAAAGGCCTTGTCAGAGCATAAGAGAAACCAGAACTTTCCGGATAAAGATGTTCTTGCCTGGTCAATTATCCACAAGGCGTATTTGCAAACTGTTACTGATTTCAATGTAAAAATTGCAGCGCCGGGCAAGTGGGTTCTGGACTTACAAAACAAGCTTGAACCCAAATTTGCAGGACTCAAAAGCAAGATTATCCCACATGGTTTTCCGATCATGTCAGGGATGAAACCCGTTTTACCTAAACCGCGTGAAGACAAACGCCTGCGCATGGTAATCCTGGGGCGCATGCAGGAAGGCAAAGGTCAGAAGCTATTGTCACGCGCGCTGCCCAAACTGGCTGAACACGTGCAGGTCTACTTGCTAGGCGCCGGTAAATCGGGTGAAGCGTTTTTTGGCATCTCCGGCGTCGATGTGGTACTTGAATACGACCGTGACACATTGAGCCACCTACTGACCACCATCGGACCGGATTTTGCTGCACTTTTGTCTGTCGTGCCCGAAACATTCAGCTATACATTGTCAGAGTTACAACAATTACAGATACCCGTTATGGCGACCCGTAATGGAAGCTTCCCAGAGCGCATCACGCACGGCACAACGGGTTGGTTAATCAAGGCTGAAGCCAATGCTATGATCAGCCAGGTGACCGCACTATGCCGCAACCCGAGTCAAATCAAAGCGGTACGCCAGAAACTGTCGACCAGCACTATGGTCACACCCCAACAGATGGTCACCAGGTACAACAAATTTTGTCCACCAGCTATGGACGTGAAGACGTTCATACCATTTGATACCGGACCTTCACAGGTACAACGGGCCGCCGCAGATTATCAGCGATCAATGTCAGTTACCGAACTGCATCTTGCCCAGGCGGAACAGAATAAACTGGTTCAGGAGGTCAAACTCAGATCCGAGTGGGCGTTAAAGACCAATGATTTACTAAACCATGAGCGATTACATGGCAAGCAATTGGCTAAGGAGGTCAAGGAAAAAAACCGGTGGGCGCGGAAGGTTGATGACTTATTGAAACTGGAGCGATCACGCGGCAAACAGCTGACCAAGGACGTCAAGGAAAGGACCCAGTGGGCGCAAAAGGCCGATGAATTACTGAAACTGGAACGATCACGCGGCAAACAACTTGAAAAAGACGTCAAGGAAAGAACTAAGTGGGCACAAAAGGCCGATGACTTGTTGAAATTGGAGCGATCACGCGGCAAACAACTTGCAATCGATGTCAAGGAAAGGACCGCATGGGCTCAACAGATCAACAAAGACCTGGAACAGGAACAAAAACGACGTGAAAAGTGGGTTGAACAACTCAATGCTGAAATCAGCGAACTCAAACAAATGTTGACAGAAAAACAATCAGATATGGAGCAACAGGCTGAGGTATTGGAAGACACTCGCACAGCACTGCAGCATGTGCAAACGGAGCTGGGAGAGAAGAGCGCACGCCTGGGCCAGCTCGAATCAGACTATCAGACCATCACAGCAGAACGCGCACTGATATTACAAAGCACATCCTGGAAAATTACCCGACCACTTCGTGCCATGCGGCGTGTTATAAAGAATTTTATGCAGGCACGTGGTTGGAACCCCTTGCGTTGGCCGTGGTTGTTTTCAAACTTGGTTCGCAACCTGGCGACACAAGGTTTTGCAGGCACTTTGCAACGATTGCAATACAACGGTACTGAGGCCCTTTCAACGCAGGAATCCAAGACTGACCCGAAGCCCGTTGACAGCTCTGGATCACCAGGTTCTTTCCAGGTTTTTGAACAGCCAGATGTCAGTATTGTCATCCCGGTTTATAACAAATGGGATTACACAGCCGCCTGTCTGCACAGTTTGCTGGAGGCCAGAGGTAGCTATTCATTTGAAGTAATCGTTGTTGATGACCAGTCCAGTGACGAAACTGCTGAACAATTGACACACATTGAAGGCATACAACATCTGAGAAATGATCAGAACCTTGGTTTTGTCGGCAGCTGTAACCGCGGCGCGAAACATGCCCGGGGAGAATTTCTGGTATTACTGAACAACGACACACAGGTAACCGAAGCTTGGCTTGATGAATTGATCAACACCTTTAAGCGGGAACCCGAAGCTGGTCTGGTTGGCTCGCGACTGGTATATCCTGATGGCAGCTTGCAGGAATCTGGCGGCATTATATTCAGTGATGGTTCAGGCTGGAACTATGGCCGTGGGGATGATGCGGATCGGCCTGAGTACCATTTTCTACGCGAAGCAGACTACTGTTCCGGCGCTTGTATCGCTCTGAAAACCGACTATTTCCACCAGATAGGCGGTTTGGACGAACGCTATGCTCCTGCTTATTACGAAGACACCGACCTGGCTTTCAAGGTACGAGCGTCCGGTTACAAGGTACTGGTTCAACCCTTGTCAGTCATCATCCACCATGAAGGAATCACCTCTGGCACCGACACATCCAGCGGCACCAAGAAATTTCAGCTTATCAACCAGAAAAAGTTCCTGCAGCGATGGCAGTCTGAGCTTGAATCTCAACCGCAAGGTAATTCCAACCCTGAAGACCGATCGGCTGCCCGAAAAGCGAGCCACCACAGGAGTAAAGGTCAAATTTTGTTTGTTGACGCTACCACGCCTGAACCTGATCAGGATTCTGGCAGCGTACGCCTGACCAATCTACTACGTATCTGCAAGCAACTCGGGTACGACGTCACATTTTTTGCCGACAATCGTGCCTATACCGGGCGCTATACACGTGACCTGCAAAAAGTCGGGATTGAGGTCCTGTACCATCCATGGCTGGATTCCTTGACAGATTTCTTCCGCGAACGTGGTAACGAATACGACTATGTCTTTATCAGTCGACACTACATTGCAACTAATTATGTAGCTTTGATTAAGCGCTATTGTCCCAAGGCTCGCTTTATTTTTGACACCGTAGACCTGCACTATCTGCGTGAACAACGTCTTGCTGAGCTTGAAAAAAGTAAGACACTGAGAAGCACAGCCGCACAAACCCAGCGTGCTGAATTATCGGTTATCAAGGCGGCAGATGTGACATTGGTCGTAAGCTCGGTCGAACAAGAAGTACTGACCCAAGATGCACCTGGTGAAAAAGTACATATACTTTCCAACATCCACCACGTTCCGGGGCGGGACAAGTGTTTTTCTGAAAGAAAGGATATCTATTTCGTCGGTGGTTATCAACACCCACCCAACATCGATGCAGCTTGTTGGTTTGTGAAAGATGTATGGCCATTGATCCACGCTCAACTACCGGAAATGCGGTTCCACCTGATCGGCAGCAAGGCGCCGGAACAAGTCAGCTCCTTACAGGGGGACGGTGTGGTGTTTCATGGCTTTGTCGAATCCCTGCAACCATTCCTGAGCGACTGTCGTCTGGCAGTTGCACCTTTGCGTTATGGCGCCGGTGTGAAAGGAAAGGTCAACATGAGCATGGCACACGGTCAACCGGTTGTTGCCACCGCCGTTGCTGGAGAAGGCATGTTTGCAGAACATGAAAGAGAGTTCCTGCTTGCTGAAGATGCTGAATCGTTTGCTCGTGAAGTTGTCAGGCTTTATCAGGACGAAACATTGTGGAACAAGCTCTCAGATGCATCGATAAAAAATGTCAAAAAACATTTTTCCATCGAAGCTGCGCGTGACAGCATCCTGTCCCTGTTCGATTCATTATCCCAGCAAGACCCATAAGCTGTCCCGGGGACAGGAGCAGGGACCAGACTCAGACCAAGGTCTGGATTTGACCCTGATCTTTTTCAGCGCGAGAAGATCAAACGAAACCTTATACGCTCTTAAACCTCTCTCAATCTACGGGCCTCGTACACATTGGGGATCGTGTTCAGCCGGTTTAATAAATCACTAAGCTGTTGATAATCTTTTACCGCCACCTGTAAACGGATAGCGACCTCTTCGGTTAATTCATCAACATGACTATTGATATCGGTCACAGTCACATCCGAGGTTGCCATCATCGATGAGATATCCTTGATCAATTCTCGTCGGTTGTATGCCCTGAGCAACAGGTTGACGCGGTAGCCTGAATCCACCTGTTTCCTCCAGCGCACCTGAATCAAACGTGGATTATCCTCTCTCACCCAGCGCAATACGTTGGGGCAGTCATCACGATGAATGGTCACACCCCGACCTCGTGTGATATATCCGCAAACCGGATCACCGGGAACAGGCTGACAACAACCTGCCATGGTAGTCATCAAATTACCCACGCCTTCAATGGTTACATCACTGCTCTCTCTGCCAGCTTGTGTACGACGGCGTTTGGGTGTTTTCGTAACCAGGTCCTGGGCCGTTAGCTCGACATCCTTGACTTTGTAACGCTCAACAGCATGAACAACCTGACCAACGGTTAAATCACCATTACCCACCGCAGCATACAGATCATCCACGGAATTGAAATTAAACCTCTCCGGCACGCTCTCCAGATCAGAAGTCAATAGACCAAGACGTTTTAGGTCTGCCTCCAGCACTTCCTTTCCCTGGCGCAGGTTGTCCTCGTGACTTTCACGCCGAAACCATTGGCGCACCTTGGATCTCGCCCGCGCACCACGGATAAACCCGAGCCGTGGATTGAGCCAGTCCCGGCTGGGTCTTGGGTGTTTGCCGGTAAGAATCTCCACCCGATTGCCCGTCTGCAAATGATGGGTTAGCGGAACAATGCGGCCATTGACCTTTGCCCCCTGACAGCGATGACCAACCTCGGTATGGACATGGTAAGCAAAGTCCAGAACGGTTGCGCCAAGTGCCAGATCGATAACCTGCCCCTGGGGTGTTAACACGTATACGCGATCCTCGCTAGCTGCCGTTTTGAAGCTCTCAAGCAGACTTTCATCATCCAGCTTGTCCTCACCGGAATCCAGCAGTTGCCGCATGACAGCAATCTTGTTATCGAAAGCTGGATCATTCGGACCCCCTTCCTTGTAACGCCAGTGTGAGGCCACACCGAGTTCAGCATGTTCGTTCATTTCATAAGTACGAATCTGGACCTCTACAACCTTGCCTTGAGGTCCAACAACAGCCGTATGCAAAGACTGGTAATCATTACCCTTGGGCATGGTGATGTAATCATCGAACTCCCCCGGAATGGGTTGCCATAGTGTGTGCACCAAGCCCAATACGCTGTAACAGGCTGGTATGTCATCGACCAACACACGCACAGCTCTGACATCAAACAACTCGTGAAAATCCAGCCCTTTACGCTGCATTTTTTTCCAGATGCTGTATATGTGTTTAGGGCGGCCTTTGACTTCACCCTTGAGGTTGGCAGAGCTTATTGCTGTTCCGAGTTTTTCAATAAACAACCGGATAAAGCTTTCACGGTCGGAACGGCGTTCATCCACGAGCCGGGCGATTCGGCGGTAATCCTCCGGCTGATCAAAACGAAAAGCCAGGTCCTCCAGTTCCCATTTCAATTGCCACACACCAAGCCGATTGGCCAGCGGCGCGTGGATCAATATGACTTCCCTTGCCAGGCTAACCGCTTGTGCTGGGTTATCTTTCGCCCCACGTAGCTTTACCAGCTGCCAGGCCAAAGCAATCAGCACTACGCGCACATCCTTGACCAACGCCAGTAACATCCTGCGCAGACCTTCAGCACTATGCCCGGTACTTGCAGGCAAGTGTTCCGACTCAAGTTTTATCAGGTACAGCAACTGATCAAGTTGATCACTGACTTTGCTTGATATTTCAGCGGTTATTAACTCAAGGTCTTGACCACATTCGGTAGCAACAAACAACATCGCACAAGCAACCGTGCGTGGGTCAGGTGACAGACCTGACATCACCTCCAACAATTGCCGAAGGAGTGACAGGTTTTTTTCACTTGCCAACTTGCCTTGCCACACGCTGCCGTACAAGCGCAGACACTCATCAGCTGGGCTTCCAACGGAATCATGGTAGGCCTGCAACCAGGCAGTCAGTGCATTGTCAGTGTTATTTGTCATTATCAGAATATGTTGTACTTACACCGTATATTGCAAGCTGTGTGTGCAGCAAGCTAATGCTCCTTCCATGTGATAACTGCGAGTTCAGCGAGTTGGGAAGTGGTTGACCGTAGGGTTGCAGCACGCAAGTAATGGCCCGGTCCTTGCCAAGTGTTGCGGCACTACGGACGACCACTTCCCAGCTCGCCCGCAGGGAGGTACCCAGACGTTCCAGTACTGCGATGTAGCCCTTGTGAAGGACCGGGCCATTCACTGCTGTCTGCATCTTGTCCTGAAACATCTGGGTACCTCTGAATCCGTAGTTATCACATGGAAGGAGCACTAGTGCCGTATGACACGCGTTCAAGCAATTTTCTGCCAGGCTTTACGTAATCGCTGAACCGATACTTTCGCACAAGTACCTAGTTGTTGCGCAAACAGTGATACCCGGAACTCCTCCATCAACCAGCGATACTCATCTACAGCAGCATCATATGCCTGGCCTGTTTCCAAAAAGTGTAAATACTGGTGCCAGAAGGGATCTATTTCTTTCACCCTGGCAGCATCACGATGCGGATCCTTTTCCACACTTGCAAGCCGGATACACATGGCTTTCAGGTAACGTGGGTAATGCTCAAGTCTGGCAGGCGATAACTCGTGCAAAAAGCCCTCGTAGACCATGTCATCGAGTTGGCTGCGCATGTCGTTGAACACATGGGGTCGTCGGATAAAGAAACCATCGTCCAGTATGTTTGAAATTTCAGCCCATAACTTCAGTGTCTTATCAAGGTTATCCGATTGTTTGCGAAATGATAAACCGAGTTCAGCCCGCACACTCTTTAGCAATGCCTCGAATGAGGTTTTGTCACGAACTGCAAGTGGACGGGCGCCGGCCACCAACGAGAGGCTACTCGCCACCAACTCATCAAGTAATCTTTCAGTTGAGCCAGTTACACTCCATGCCATCAAACCTACAGCACTCAAACCATGGTGTTTGCGCAGGTCACGCAACTTGCCGCCAAGCTGCAATGCCAGTAAGCGCAATACGCCATGATGGTGTTCAACCGCCGCTTCTTCGGCCGTATCGAACATACGTAAACCAACGGCTTCACCCTGGTCAACAACCGCTGGCCATGCTTCGATGCATTGCCCGTCGTCATCTTCTGTCAGTTTTGACCCGGGTAAATCACCGAACACCCAGTCCAACTCATTATCACATTGCTCTTCACTGCCAAGACGATCCATAAAGTGACGTTTGGCTTGTTGCCCGAATTGTCGCTGTAAACCGGGCAGGTCTCGGCTAATGGCGATGCTTTTTTCATTTGCATCGATCACTTCTATCCGAAAACGCAGGTAGTCCGGCAAAAGACTTTCATCAAACAGGCTCAAATCGATCTCGATACCCGTCATGTCCTTCAGTGCACCAACCAGTGCAGGCAACAAGGGACTCGGGTACCGATCACGCACACGTTCCAGCGCAGCATCCGCAAACTGGGGCACCGGCGTGAGCATTCTGCGTTGCGGCTTCGGTAAGTTCTTAATCAGTGCAATTATCTTGTCCCGCAGCAGACCTGGCACCAACCACTGCAACTGTCCCTTTGCCAATGTATTGAGCCGTTCCAGTGGCACAACCAGGGTTACACCATCCGCTGCATCACCCGGCATGAACTGATAATTCAAGGGTAGATTTCCCACACCAATTACCAATGCATCTGGATACAGGTCACCCGGTGCATCACCCGCTTGTTCATGCATGAGTACATCGTGGCCGATGTATAATTGTTGCCGACCTGAGGGGCCCAGTTCCTTTAACCATTTTTCAAAGCTGATACTGTCAAAAACACTATCAGGAATACGTGCGTCAAAGAATTCGAACAGGGATGATTCATCAGCCATCACATCATGCTTTCTGCGTTTATGTTCCATCTCCTCAATGTCTTCACGGACCTGTTGGTTGTTTTTTAAAAACCCAGCTCGTGTATCCAGTTCTCCGCGTACCAATGCACCGGTTATAAATATCTTGCGTGCTTCTAATGGATTGTATTTACTGTAATTTACCCGCCGTTTTTCAACAATCACCAGACCGAATAAAGCCACTTGCTCCCAAGCCAGCACCCGACCTTGCTTACGCGACCAGTGGGGGTCGAAATAGTGGTGCTTTAACAGGTGTGCAGCAGCGGCTTCTATCCACTCCGGCTTTATGACAGCGTTGATGCGAGCATAGGTTTTACTGGTTTCCACTATCTCTGCGGCCATTAGCCATTGCGGTCGTTTGGCGAATAAGCCGGACCCCGGAAAAACATGAAACGTCCTCGATCGCGGCCCCATATAACTGCTATCTTCTGGATGCCTGTGGCCAACGTGGCTTAATAAGCCAGCCAGTAAAGCCTGGTGAATATGCCCATCGGTCGCAGGTTCTTTACTGAACGACAATTTTTCTTCAAGTGCCTGTTCAGACAATTGGCGATAGAGATCAAACCATTCATTCACCCGCGTCCAGTTCAGAAACTCACGCTTGCATAGTTTGCGAAACTGGCTGGAAGATTTTTCCTTACGCTGTTGTTTCAGGTATTGCCACAGCTTCAAGAATGTCATGAAGTCGGAATTATCATCCTCAAACCTGCCATGGGCTTCATCTGCGGCAGCACTGGCATCCAGCGGTCGCTCTCGCGGATCCTGGATGCTTTGGGCAGAGGCCAATACAATCAGTTCATACAAACAGGACTTTTTTGAGCCTTCAATTAGCATTCGCGCCAAGCGCACATCCAGTGGCCAGCGTGCAAGTTGCCGACCCAGTTTCACCGGTTGACGAGCAGCACTTATTGCACCGAGCTCGAACAATAAATGATAGGCATCGTTAATCATTCTTGGCGCTGGTGGGTCCAGAAATGGAAACTCTTCAACCGTCCCGAGATCGGTTGTCAACATACGCAAAATAACTGAAGCAAGTGATGTACGTAGAATCTCCGGTTCGGTAAATTCTGGTCGTAGATCAAAATCAGCCTCGCTATACAAGCGGATACAGGTGCCAGGGCCCAGACGACCGCAACGGCCTTTACGCTGATTTGCAGAGGCTTGTGAAATCGCCTCAATCGGTAAGCGTTGGACCCGACTTCGATGCGAGTACCTGCTGATACGCGCAAAACCGGTGTCAATCACAAACCGAATCCGCGGCACAGTCAGGGAAGTTTCAGCCACATTGGTACTCAAAATGATACGGCGTGCGACGCCCGGATGAAAAACCCGGCGCTGCTCCGCAACTGGAAGCCTTGCATACAAGGGCAAAATTTCAGTATGACGAAAATTTTGTCTTTGCAGGAATTCTCCAGCTTCCTGAATTTCACGCTCACCAGAGAAAAATACCAGCATATCAGCGTGAGCGTCGATACGGTTTAATCGATGCACAGCCCGGGCGATACTTGCATAAAGGTCGCGGCTTGCTGGTTGATCCGCAATCTGAGTGGCTGCTTCATCCTCATCCAGTGGGTGGTATTCAATATCCACCGGATAACTACGACCCGAAACCTCAATCACCGGCGCATCGTTGAAATGACTTGCAAATTTTTCCGTGTCAATGGTGGCCGAAGTAATGATGATACGCAGATCAGGGCGCCGACTCAGCAATTGCTTCAGATATCCAAGCAAAAAATCAATATTAAGACTGCGCTCATGGGCTTCATCTATGATGATCGTATCGTAGACATTCAGGTCTCGATCATGGGTGGTCTCGGCCAGCAAGATACCATCAGTCATAAACTTGATGATGCTGTCTTTTCTTAGTTTTTCACGAAAGCGGACCTGGTAGCCCACCACATCACCCATCGGCGAGCCCAACTCTTCTGCCACTCGGTCTGCCATCGCCTGTGCTGCGATTCGACGGGGTTGTGTACAGCCAATCAAGCCGCGTATACCACGGCCAGCCTGCATGCACATCTTGGGTATCTGAGTTGTTTTACCGGAGCCGGTTTCACCTGAAATAACTACGACTTGGTGCTTTTTTATTGCCGAGATTATTTCTTCACGCCATTCAACAATTGGCAGAACCGGATCATAAACCGGCTCTGGCAGTCTTTGTTGCCGGGCTTGGCATTGTTGAGCTGACTGGGTGCAATGGTCGATTAATGACTTCACAATTGCGTCGATTGGCCTGCCTGCTTTCAAACGCCCCCTGGCCGCCTTAACACGCTGCCTGCACCAGGCAGCATCAGACTGCATGATGTCACCAAGCATGCCTGCGACCTGATCAAGTACTTTAGACGGCTTTGTATCGTTTCCCATGGCGGTATATTATCCCAGCGCTTGATATTGTCTACCACTAGGAGCCTGCTTATAATCCAGACCTCAATAAAACTTTTCCCGGAATCCATATGACTGCCAATTTCCGCAGCGACAACGAAACCCCGGTGGCAACAGCCATCTTGGATGCAATACTCGAGGCCAACCATGGCTCCGCGTGGGCTTACGCAGAGGACGATTGGTCGACCAGACTGGATCAGGCTTTTTCTGAGCTTTTTCGAACCGAAGCGATGGTGCTACCTGTCTCGACAGGCACGGTCGCCAATTCCATCGCACTCGCCACCATCACCCCCCCATGGGGTAGTGTTTACTGCCACAGTGGTGCACATATCCTGAATGATGAGTGTGGTGCACCAGAATTTTTTGGCAATGGCTTGAGGTTGGTTGCGGTCGATGGCGAGCAGGGAAAGCTGGATCTCGCTACCTTGGAACAATCCGTTTACGCCTCTGAGGGACATGGTGTGCATAGTTATAAACCATCCGCGCTAAGCCTGACTCAGGCGACTGAAGGTGGAACCGTTTATTCAATTGATGAGGTCAGTACCCTGTGTGATGCTGCTCATGCCATGGGAATGAAAACGCATATGGATGGCGCCCGGTTTGGCAATGCGATAGCCAGTCTCGGCTGTCATCCAGCCGAAGTCAGCTGCGAAGCAGGCATTGACATGCTCTCTTTCGGTGCCAGCAAGAATGGCTGCATGGCCGCTGAAGCGCTGGTCATCTTCAAGCAATCACAATGGCGCGAAACCGCAGAACGCCTGCGTAAGCGCTCCGGTCACCTGTTGAGCAAGATGAGATATGTCTCGGCTCAATTGCTGGCATATATCGAAAATGACCGCTGGTTGAAAATGGCGGGGCATGCTAACCGGCAGGCTGCGAAGTTTGGTGCAGCAGTAGATAATCATGGCAGGGCTAATCTGGAGTTTCCTGTTGAAGCTAATGAGGTATTTGTAAAGTGGACAAAGGAAGGTTTTGATCACCTCAAATCGCAGCACATCCAGTTTCTGCTATGGCCTGGAAGGGATGATCTGGCCCGCTTTGTTTTTGGGCATTCAACCACTGATCGGGAAACCTCTTTTTTGATTGATTCATTTGAGGGAATGCCATAGTCACATGGGCTCCGCCTGCTATGAGTAGAACCCATTGTCTAGTGCTTTAATCTGCCAACCAGATCACACTCGCCATCCTACCCACGACACCATCGCGCCGGTAAGAAAAGAACTTATCGGGGTCTGAATAAGTGCAATACTGTCCGCCCGAAACCTGTTTTACACCAACCCTGGAAAGCGCCTGCCTGGCAAGTAGATACAGATCGGCGAGCCACCGGTCACCATCAGGTTTGAAAGCCTTCGAGTTATGATCATTCACATTTACAAATGAGTCATAAACATCATTACCCACTTCAAACACCTGTGGGCCAATAGCAGGTCCCAGCCAGGCCATCAACTCAGCCGGATCGTTTTCCATCGCCAGAACCGTGGCTTCAAGAACACCGGCGGCAAGACCACGCCATCCCGCATGGGAAGCAGCCACTTTTGTTCCATCCTTGTTACAAAATAGAACAGGCAGACAGTCCGCAGTTAACACTGCACACACCTGTCTGACGTTTTTGCTCTCCATTGCATCGGCCTCGGGTTCAAAGTTGAGACCATCAGCCCACGCAACCACTCTTTTGCCATGCACCTGTTTTAACCAATGCGGGTCACAAGGTAGTAAGCTTCGTAGCAATTCACGATTTTGTTTAACGTCACTCGGATCATCACCACAACGATCACCCAGATTCAGGCTGCTCCACTGTTTCCGGCTAAAACCACCCTTGCGGGTAGTTGTAAAAGCCTGGACATTGCCTGGCGCTGGCCAGTCCGGCTGAACCATACCGATTTCAGACACGTCAAACCTGGGCAGATCAGGCATCAGCCAGCGCCTGTTTAAGTGTCTCAATCAATCCACTGATGTCATCTGCCAGCGGTGCACTATATTCACATTCGTCTCCACTTTCAGGATGAATCAGCCTTAATTTACGTGCGTGCAGTGCCTGGCGCGGAAATCCATTGATGACTTTAATAGCTGATGCAGGCAAACCTTTTTGTTTGATAGGTCCTCGACCATAGATCATATCTCCGACGATGGGATAAGCAATATGTGTCATATGAACACGTATCTGGTGTGTTCTCCCCGATTCCAGCGCGACCTCGACATGACTGGTACCAGGCAAATGCTGCATTAGCTTGTAATGGCTGATTGCCGCTCTACCACTTTTAATGACAGCCATCTTTTTACGATCACGAGGATTACGGTCGATGGCCGCACTAATGGTACCGGCCGGTGGAATCTCACCTTTTACAACCGCCTCGTATATACGGCTCATACTGCGTGTTTGCAACTGCTTGACCAGACTGGCGTGTGCTTTAAGGCTGCGCGCTACCACCATCACCCCACTGGTATCTTTATCCAGTCGATGAACGATACCCGAACGCGGCAGGGTGTCCAGTTCCGAGTCATAATTCAACAGGGCATTCTGCAATGTGCCATCCCAGTTCCCAGCAGCGGGATGGACCACCAAACCAGCAGGTTTATTCAGCACCAGCAAATGATCGTCTGAGAAAAGGATATCCAGTGGTATGTCCTGCGGCTCAACTTCACCTTCAAAAATCATCTGTGCTTCAATACGGAGTTTTTCACCACCCACAACACGGCTGCTGGGCTTGACACATTTACCATCAACGGTCAGTTCACCCTGTTTTATCCACCGCTGCAAACGACCACGGGAGTAACCCGGAAACAATTCGACGGCGACCTGATCCAGCCGTAAACCGGTTAAATTTTCAGCAACTTGTTGACTTAGACTGATTTTACTGGGCATTATTTTTTATCCGGCGACTACTTCCAAGCATTATTGCACGGCTCTATTCTATGGTTTTAGTCAGTCTTTTTCGCTATCATTCCGCCTTCTGTATTTTGTCAGGCCAAATCATGTTTTCAACTTCGCCTCGTTTGAAGTTCATAATCAATTCCCAACTGTTAATCAGCGTGATGATTGCGCTGATGTTAATCACGGTTTCGGGTTGTAAAAAAGATAAAAAAATTGATGACGGTAAGCCCGCCGCAGAAATGTATGAGTCGGCTAAGCGTTATATGAATTCCCAAAACTGGGGGCGGGCCATCCAGGCTTACCAGGAATTGTCTACACGCTATCCGTTCGGACGGTTTACAGAACAAGCTCAATTGGAACTCGCCTATTCCTATCACAAAGGTGGCAGCCCGGAAGCTGCATTATCAACGGCAGATCGTTTTATCAGGACTTATCCCAGTCACCCAAACGTAGACTATGCCTTTTACATTCGTGGCTTGACTAATTATGAGCAGCGTGTGGGTTTCATGGAACGCATGATGCCATCGCGGGTACGTGATCGCGATCAGACAGTGGCCAGAGAATCGTTGCGGGATTTTAACCAGTTGATCAGACGTTTCCCGGACAGTCGCTACGGGCCGGATGCAAGACAACGCATGGTATTCCTGCGCAACAACTTGTCTTTTTATGAGCTGGACGTTGCACGTTATTATCTGCGCCGAAAAGCCTATGTGGCAGCAGCCAACAGGGCCCGCTACGCGATTGAAACCTTTCCTGGCTCGCCTGAAATGGGCAATGCGCTCGAAATTCTACATATCAGTTACACTGAAATGGGGCTGCCGGAGTTGGCAGAAGACACTATGAAAGTCCTGGTTTTGAATTACCCCAACCATCCTTATGTGACGGGTGAGTCTAAAAGTGGGTTCTTCCGCAAATTGTGGCCATTTGGCAAGAACTAACTGACGACCACAGCTTGAAGATGAACCGGGGTCAGATTCAAATACATCACATGAATCGGGGGTCAGATTTAAATGCAACAAATACTAAGTCATAAATAGAAGGGGGTTAAGTGCATTTGAGTCTGACCCCAGTTGGGCGAAGTGCATTTGAATCTGACCCCCGATTTTTTGGTGTATAGCTCAGGATTTTTTGAGACTTTCTTCGTGCCAACCCGAAGTAATCGGGTAACGCCTGTCCCGACCAAATGCCTTTGATGTAATGCGCACCCCAGGCGCAGCCTGGCGTCGTTTGTATTCATTCCTGATAACCATGG
The DNA here is from genome assembly GCA_021772935.1 of Gammaproteobacteria bacterium. Taxonomy (GTDB): domain Bacteria; phylum Pseudomonadota; class Gammaproteobacteria; order Xanthomonadales; family SZUA-36; genus SZUA-36. The sequence goes on along the minus strand of JAJFLA010000056.1, from coordinate 144,670 downwards.
CCGCCACTCGGCGCACTGTCACTTCATCAAAACCATTACTGACAATATCAGCAATCGAGCAGTCCTGCTCAATATAGTGATACAGAATCTGGTCCAGTAATTCATATTCCGGCAAGCTGTCCTGATCAAGTTGTCCAGGCGCCAGTTCGGCAGAAGGTGGGCGCTCTATGACAGCTTGTGGGATTGCAGGTGAAATTGTATTTCTATAGACACTCAATTCGTAAACCCGCGTTTTAAGACAATCTTTAATGGGAGAAAACCCACCACACATATCGCCATAAATAGTGCTGTAACCCACGGCCAGTTCACTCTTGTTGCCTGTGGCCAGTACCATCCAGCCGAACTTGTTAGACAAAGCCATCAATAAATTGCCACGCACCCTGGCTTGCAGGTTTTCTTCAGTAACATCTGCATGACAACCCTCAAATGACAGCTCCAGCGTATCCAGCAGGGCTTCAAAAGCCAGTTCTATCGATATCTCACGGTGGTCAACGGCCAGTATCTGCGCTTGTTGGCAAGCCAGTTCCAGACTCAGGTTGGTGGTGTGCCGGGATGGCATCATGACGGTGTGTACGTGCTCCGCACCCAATGCATCCACTGCCAGTGTCAGTGTCAATGCGGAGTCGATACCACCGGACAAACCAATCACAACGTCTGTAAAGCCGTTTTTAACAATATAATCTTTCAAGCCACGCACCAACACCGTGTAAATACATGCGGTGATGTCTTCATCCTGACAGATGGTATTGGCACCGAGGTTCGAATTGCCTTCGTTACCTTTAAAAAACAGGTGACCCGATTCAGGTGTAAAACAAGCTATCTGCAAACTCTCTTCACACGGATTGGGACAAATGCTGAAGCCACCGTTGGAATTCATCAACATTGAGCGTCCGTCAAAAACCAGTTCATCCTGACCGCCAACCATGTTGCTGTAAACAATAGGTAAGCCACAATCCTGTCCCCGATCGTGAAGTATATCCGTACGTGCTGCCAGTTTGTTGTCACGAAAAGGCGAGGCATTCGGTACCAACAGTAATTCAGCACCCGCCGTTTTTGCCATTGAAGCCGGACCTGGCACCCAGGCATCCTCACAAATAATGACACCCACGCTACTACCTTTAATTTTTACCACCAGCGGTTGCGTGCCGGCTGAAAAGTAGCGTCGCTCATCAAAAACGGCATAGTTGGGTAAAATCTGCTTGAAATAACGCCCAAGTACCACACCGTCTCGTATCCAACTGACCGCATTAAATCTTTCAGAACCCACTGCCCATGGATGCCCGATGACAACATCTATACCTTGAACACTGCTGATCAACTGCCCCATCACATCATGACAGCTGTGCATAAATCCGGGACGCAACAACAAATCTTCGGGCGGATAACCACTCATAGCCATTTCAGGAAACAGGATCAGATCAGCACCCCTGGTGGCAGCTGTCGAAATACTTTGCAGCACCCGAGCCAGGTTACCGGTCATATCACCCACCGGGAAATCTTGTTGTGCAAGGGCGATTTGAATCATGAGAATAAAACAGAAATCAACCTGCCTGTTGGTACAGACAGGTCAAAAAAGTGGTCGTTAAAGTTCTTTCTGTATCGCATTACCAAGGTCAGCCGGTGAACGAACGGTCGTCACCCCAGCCGCTTCCAGTGCCTCAAATTTTGCCTCAGCCGTACCCTTGCCACCTGCAATAATGGCACCAGCATGACCCATGCGCTTGCCCGCGGGGGCCGTTACACCAGCAATGTAGGCCACCACTGGCTTGGTTACATATTCAGTAATGAATTCGGCAGCTTCTTCCTCGGCAGAACCACCGATTTCACCTACCATGATAATGCCTTCGGTTTGTTCGTCATCCTGGAACATACGCAGGCAATCAATAAAGTTCATACCCTGAATCGGATCACCTCCAATTCCTATAACAGTGGTTTGACCCAAGCCAGCCTGTGTAGTTTGGTATACGGCTTCATAAGTCAATGTGCCGGAGCGGGAAACCACCCCTACTTTTCCGGGGCTGTGAATACGCCCAGGCATAATACCAATCTTGCAGGCACCTGGAGTGATGATGCCCGGACAGTTCGGACCGATAAGCCACGTATCCGGTTTGTTATCCAATACCGCTTTGACTCGAATCATATCCTGTACAGGAATTCCTTCAGTGATGGCCACAATCACTTCTATACCTGCATCAGCTGCTTCGAGAATGGCATCAGCGGCAAAAGGTGGTGGTACGTAGATAACAGTAGCATCAGCACCGGTTTCGTCAACCGCGTCAGCAACAGTGTTAAATACGGGTAAGCCGAGGTGTTGTTGTCCGCCTTTTCCTGGCGTAACACCACCAACCAGGCGGGTACCATATTCAATTGCCTGTTCAGAGTGGAAGGTGCCCTGGTTGCCTGTAAACCCCTGGCAAATGACTTTTGTATCTTTGTTAACCAGAACACTCATTGGGCCACTCCATTGTTATTGGCTGCCGCAACTGCTTTCTTTGCGGCGTCATTCAAATCTGATGCAGAAATAATGGCAAGACCGCTGTCGGCCAGCAACTGCCTGCCCTCATCCACCAGCGTGCCTTCCAGCCTGACAACCACCGGTACATTCACGCCAACTTCCTCGACCGCGGCAATAATGCCTTCGGCAATCAGGTCACAGCGGACAATACCTCCGAATATATTCACCAGGATGGCTTCAACATGTTCGCCGGAAAGGATTATTTTGAACGCTTCTTTAACACGCTCCGCGTTGGTACCACCACCAACATCAAGAAAATTCGCCGGTTCACCGCCATTAAGCTTGACCACATCCATAGTCGCCATTGCAAGACCCGCACCATTGACCATGCAGGCGATGTTACCGTCCAGAGTGATGTAGTTCAAACCATGACGGCTCGCGGTTGCCTCGGTTGGATCTTCTTGAGCTTCATCACGCATCGCCGCCAGGGCCGGGTGCCGGAAAAGGGCATTGTCATCCATGTTGATCTTCGCATCCAATGCCACCAGGTTGTCATCACCGTCAATGATCAACGGGTTAACTTCCAGCAGACTGAGATCCTTATCTATAAATAAGCGATAAAGCGCCGACATGATTTTAGTCATTTGCTTAACATGCTTGGCCGAAAGCCCCATACCGAAACCCATCTGACGGCCTTGGTATGCTTGAAAACCAACAGTATTGTCAACCTTGACCGTGACGATTTTTTCCGGCTCAGTCGCTGCTACCTGCTCAATATCCACGCCGCCTGCGGCTGAACCCATAAACGTCACACAGCGGTTGACTCGATCGATCAGTGCTGAAAGATAAAGCTCGCTTTCAATATCAATCGCCTCAGCAATCAGGACTGAATCCACCGGCAGTGACAAGCCACCTGTCTGGTAGGTGCTTATTTTCATGTTTAACATATGATTGGTCTCAGCACGTACCTCATCGAGTGTTCGAACCAGTTTGACACCACCCGCTTTACCACGACCACCCGCATGCACTTGTGCTTTGACAACCCACATATTGCCACCAAGGCTCTGTGCCGAAATGACTGCCTCTTCAGGTGTTCGTGCTACTTTACCTTCAGGGACTGGTATTCCGTAACTGGCGAACAGTTCTTTCGCCTGATATTCATGGAAATTCATGCTTACTCCTTCAGAAAATGGCGCATAAGGCGCCACGCTGATCAAGCTGCGAATAAATCTCAGCTCGGCCAAAAGGATGTATTTTCCCCCGAAACGAAGTTTAAAGCAAAGGCAAGCTGCGTTAATTTCTCAGTGGTATACTGCGTCTGCAAATAGACCTCAAATGGATATAGGTGGAATCCGTACAAATCTCTTTTGCAGGAAGAAAATGAGCCAGGCACCCGACTTCAGCAACTACCCCTTACCTGTGGCATTGACCCGCCGGGTTGTGACCTATCTGACGGTTTTTCGCCTGTTCATCAGCTTCGCACTGATGCTTGCATTTTTTACCGACCTGATGATTAAGGTGTATTTTCTGGACAACGGGACCATCGCTGGCACCCTGGTGCTTTCTTATTTCGCTATGGCTGTTTACCTGACCGTGGAGACCACAAGACGTAGCACCCAGCCTTTCTTTTTGGCTCAACTATCACTGTATACCGATATTTTGTTCCTGACGGTCTTGCTGTTTATCTTTGGTGGGTTGGACAGCGGTCTGGCTGTGTTGCTCATTTTTGCCAGTGCCTCGGCCGCCGTTTTGTTGCCATTACGAATAGCACTATTTATAGCATCACTGGTAGTTCTGGCATTAATCGGTGAGACCGTGGCTGGGATATTGCTTCACGGTGGAACCTACGCAAATTTGGTACAAGCAGGCCTTTACGGTGTCACCACATTTATCATTTCCATACTCGTCAATCTGCTTTCGTTCTGGCTCAGAGACTATCGCCTACTCGCTGAGAAACAGGCACTTGACCTGAACCGACTGGAGCAAATTAACGAGCTGATTATTCGCCGTATGCGTGGTGGCGTGTTGGCAGTTGATGCTGATTCTTGTATTCAATTAATGAATGAGTCTGCTTGGTTTCTGCTGGGTAGCCCGGCCGGTCATCATCAACCCCTGGCCGATATTTCACCCGAACTCGAAGCTGCGATGGCTACATGGCGCAACGACCCCTCCAGCGACATTGAACCAATCACTTTGCAGGCGAGCCAAGCTCAGGCGGTGCCAAAATTTGTAGCCCTGCCGGGCAATGCCGAAATCCGTGTGTTGATTTTTCTCGAGGACAACGATGTTGTCGCACAACGGGCATCAGAGATGTCTGCCAACTCGCTGGCAAAGCTCTCAGGTGGCATCGCACATGAAATTCGAAACCCGCTCGCGGCTATCAGCCATGCCGCACAGCTTTTGACAGAGGTGGAGAATCTATCCGAAGCTGATGCCCGTCTGGTCAATATCATTCAGAATCAGTCACGGCGAATGAATGATATCGTGGAGAATATCCTGCAGCTGTCTCGGCGGGAAAAATCACGCCCCGAGATACTTGATCTGAAAGCATGGTTAAAAGCCATTGCCCACGAATTCAAAGCTGCACTGCCCGCCATGACCATCGACTTAAGCACTGATTTCTCTGCGGAGGACGTGCTGGTTTTGTTCGATCGCAGCCAGTTGCATCAGGTTATCTGGAAGTTAATGGAAAATGCCTTACAACATTCCAAAGACGAAAATAAGACGCCAAACGTAAAGATAATAATGGAGCCCTTAAGCAACACCGGGTATTGTGTGATAACGATTGAAGACAACGGCCCTGGCATTCCGACACAACAGATCGAATATATCTTTGAACCCTTTTACACCACACACAAACAAGGTTCTGGCCTTGGTTTATACATTGCCCGCCAACTTTGCGAAGTCAATCAGGCAGAACTTACCGTAGACTCTTCACCCGGTAAAGGCACACGGTTCCACATACGCCTGGCACTGGCACGCAGCTCAATAGATAAGGCAGGCCGACTTGCCGAAGTATCAACTGGATAAAGCCCGGAGAAAAAGTACTCAATCATGCAGCATCATGTATTAGTCGTAGATGACGAACCTGACATCCGGGAACTGCTCGACCTGACACTGAGCAGAATGGGTTTAAAGGTGACCACCGCCGAAGATGTGGCTACGGCACGACGGGCGTTGGCTAATGAAAACTTCAGTTTTTGTCTGACCGATATGCGCCTGCCAGATGGCAACGGCCTGGATTTGATACGTGAAATCTCAGAGAAATACCCTCAACTGCCTGCGGCAGTGATCACGGCCTATGGGAAAGTTGAAGATGCCGTAGTCGCACTGAAAATGGGTGCTTTCGATTTTGTTTCCAAACCAGTTGACCTTAACATTCTCCGTAAGTTGGTCAATGCAGCGCTTAAGCTACGCGATGAAGAATTGCAGGCAACTGCAACATTAACTGACAATGACAGTCCCTTTAGCAATGATGGACTCGACAAACTGACCGGTAACTCCGAGGCCATACAAAAATGTAAGGCCATGATCAAAAAGCTGGCGCGTAGCCAGGCACCGATACTTGTCAGTGGTGAGTCTGGTTCCGGTAAGGAATTGGCGGCGCGCCTGATTCACGATCTTGGCCCGCGCGCTGACCAGCCATTCGTACCCGTTAACTGCGGCGCTATTCCGACTGAATTAATGGAAAGTGAATTCTTCGGTCACCGTAAGGGTAGCTTTACCGGCGCTGCAACTGACAAGGAGGGGCTTTTTCAGGCAGCAGATGGTGGCACTCTGATGCTGGACGAGGTGGCAGATTTGCCCTTACATATGCAGGTGAAACTGTTACGCGCAATACAGGAAAAAGCGGTACTGCCCATCGGCGCTCGTCAAGAGGTGCCAGTTGACGTACGTATTGTCAGCGCATCTCACCAGACACTAAGACCCCTGGTTGAGGCTGGTAAGTTCCGGAGCGACCTGTTTTTCAGGCTTAACGTAATCGAACTGGCCATGCCAAGCTTGATGGAACGCAGAGACGATATCGAATTATTAGCCCATCGTTTTCTGAAAGAAATTAACGAGCAATGGGATGAGTCAGGAACACCCGTTATTTCAAAACAAGCCATGCAAAAACTCAAAGATCACCATTACACAGGTAATGTACGGGAACTGATCAACATCCTGCAACGCGCGGTAACCATGTGCGAAAACAACATCATTGAGCCTGATGACCTGATGCTGGAACAAATTTCTATCAAAGATTCGGAGCAGGCTTTATCAGGGCCTGATGAAGACCAAACTCTCGATACCTATATCGAAGACATCGAAAAGAAGATGCTGGAAGACGCCTTGATAAAGGCGCGTTATAACAAAACCCGCGCGGCCAATTCGCTAGGGATCAGCTTTCGGTCATTTCGCTACAAACTGAAAAAGTTCGATATCGACTGACAGTCGGCACCCTGCAAAATAAAGCAGAGGGACAGACGCCAAAAAAAACTCAAACACACGGGTTGTCAGCATTCGACCGAATCACCCTGGCTCCTTAGCTTTTTTCGGTATCGCATTTCATCCCCAGGATTCATCTCGACACAAGGAAGTGACATTTTTTGTCACTTCCTGACGTTTTACGGTCAAGTGCCTTCACCATAGGCAATTTTGGTTTAACTATGCCACTGTTTCTAAAGCAAAGATCACCTTGGCATATTACTTGCATTAATAAGATCACATCCCAGGGATTTTAAGGGATTGTCATATCCCAGGGATTTTAAGGGAATAAACGGGCACGTCTGATTTAAACAGTCTGTCAAACCACCATTGGAGGGTTATATTATGAAGAATATGAAACGTAACGTACAACAAGGGTTTACCTTGATCGAACTCATGATCGTTATCGCCATCGTGGCGATTCTGGTCGCACTGGCCGTACCGGCTTATCAGGACTACACCGTTCGTGCGAAAGTCGCCGAATGTGTTAATAGTGCCGCACCGCTTAAACTGGCAGTCTCAGAACATCGTATAACTACTGGAAGTCTGCCAACTGCCGCGCAGCTTGGTATTGATGCCAACACTGGGTTAAGCACCGAGTGTGTCGCCACTACATACTCAGCTACAACCGGTGCCATAACAGTTAAAGCTACTGCGGCTAATAAAGGCGCTACGGCTACATTGACCCCTACAGTGAACGCAACCACGGGCACCATCAACTGGGCTTGCTCAAATGGCGGTGCCGCAACCTTGGCCAAGTACCTACCATCAACCTGCCGTAGTGGTGGTTCTTCTTAAGTAATACACACGCTAAGGTTGAATCATTAATTTTCAGCCTAAGCGTAAGTCGTAAAAGAGAAGCCTCTGAACAATCAGGGGCTTTTCTTTTGTGATCCAAACCACCAAGAAGCCTCTGCTTCATTTCAGGTAAAGTACCTTTCACTTCGAACCACCCAGAACCAAACCACAAGACACGTAAAAGCCCCCCCCCGTTCGCACCCCATACCCGCCTATCCATTGGCAATCAACTGGTGAACACCATTCTGCATGACATATCCTGAATCTTTCGGCACAAGACCACGCCTTCATGAATCGACCAGGGGTGCCTTAGGCCGTGTGGGCAAGGTGCTGTATATCTTTACAAACAACAAATATCGGCATATACTGACCGTAGGGGAAGATATCACCCGCCTAATACAAGGACATGTGATCGCAATAAGCGATCCAGTGGGTCAGGGGATCAACTTCAAAGCATGAAGTTGAGACACTGAAGAATGGCGGGAATGGACGTTACGATGCAAAGCATCAAACGAGTTCTCTTTAACAAGGGGTTCACACTACTTGAAGGTATGATTGCAATCGCAGTCGTAGTTGTTCTTATGGCACTCGTCGTGCCAGCCTATTCCGATTATATGATTCGTGCCAAGATCAACGAGTGTGTTAACGGCATAGTTCCAGCCAAGGTGGCAATAACTGAATACCGACAAACCCTGGGTGCATGGCCACCCAACCTGGAGGCTGCCGGATTGGTCAATGTTGGCGCGAGCACTTTCTGCACTGCCATTAGCGATTATCAAAGCACGACAGGTGCTTTCACCATTAATGTGAATGAGACTGCCGTTGACCCTGATTTGACAGACATTTCACCGGTTTTTATCCCCACAGTAACCCTTAGTAACGTCATTAAGTGGAGCTGCACTCCAGGTGAAACCTCTCCTATAGAGTTAAAATACTTACCATCAGTTTGTCGCGATAGCTAAGCCCTCTCAACGAACAATCAGTCAAAAGCCATCACGCTTGCGTGGTGGCTTTTTTCTTTAAAATGCGGTAATTTACAGTAAACCGGTAACATTTAAGTATAATGGTACTAGTGTAGTGTCAACCCTAAAAGGTAGGATCAGTGGTTACCAGAATGTTCAGCACAAGGCATACTCGCGTAGGCATAGTGGTTCTACGTCAAGCGAGTGTAACGCCGTGATGGGCATTCTGGTAGGCACCCGCAGGGCGAGCTCACAAGCTGTCATCTGCTACGTAAGCGTTTCTCGATATAGAACCACTATATCTTCGAACCACTGCCTTGCAGCTAACAGCTTGTGAGCTCGCTGATCCTACCTTTTAGGGTTGACACTACACCAGGGAACATGGAGTGACCCGCTAATGAATACAGAGCTAAAAGCAACCAGCAAGCTGCAGGGCTTTGCCCGTCGTCTGGTTGCCGAAGGTCTGATGGAAGAACAAGCTGCTATTTCTGCCAGCCAGGAAGCGGCTAAAACAGGCAGTACAATCCTAGCCTGGCTGATTAAAAATAATGGTGTGGATCCAGAAGCATTGACCATTGCAGCTTCGGTTGAATATGGTGTTCCAATTATTGATATCAGAGCCGTAGACCTCAGCGCCACCCCAGACAGTTTGGTTAATGAGAGGTTGATCGAAAAACACCGGGCATTTCCACTATACCTACGTGGAAATTCTCTTTTTCTCGCTGTATCTGACCCCACTGACCAGGAAGTTATAGACGCGATCTCATTCAGTTCAGGTTTTCGGATTGAACCCATTTTGGTTGCACCCAATCATCTCGAAGCTGCTATAGAACGAGCATTGCAATCCGCTCAGCCGGTCTTTGATGATTTTGAAGACGAAGGCCTGGAAGACTTAGGCTTTCAAGCTGGTGATGACGATTTGGATGATGATTCTTTTGACCCCGCCGTTGATGAAACCCCTGTCGTCAAGTTCATCAACAAGGTACTGCTGGATGGGATCAGAAAAGGGGCCTCTGACATACACTTTGAGCCCTATGAAACATCATACCGGATACGCTACCGCCTTGATGGTATTTTGGTACTGGCCGCTAACCCGCCAATCCAGATGTCCAGAAGACTGTCTTCCCGACTCAAAGTTATGGCGGGGCTTGATATTGCTGAAAAACGTATACCCCAGGATGGGCGCATCAAGCTCAACCTCTCGCGTAAGAAATCTATCGATTTCCGTGTATCGACCTGCCCGATCATGTTCGGGGAAAAAGTCGTATTGCGTATACTTGACTCATCTTCCACGCAACTTGGGATAGAAGGTCTTGGTTTTGAACCGCTCCAACAGGAAACTTTCCATAGTGCTGTCATCAAACCATATGGAATGATACTGGTTACCGGACCAACCGGCAGCGGTAAGACCGTGACCCTCTATACCGCCCTCAATATCCTGAATGACGTGGGACGTAATATTTCAACCGTTGAAGACCCAGTAGAAATTCGCGTGCCCGGCATCAATCAGGTACAACAAAACGTCAAGCAGGGTATGACATTCGCACGTGCTTTGCGCTCTTTCCTGAGGCAGGATCCGGATGTCATCATGGTGGGTGAGATACGTGACCTGGAAACCGCAGAGATCGCGATCAAGGCTGCTCAAACCGGTCACCTGGTTTTTTCGACCCTGCATACCAACGATGCACCGCAGTCCATCACCCGTCTCATGAATATGGGTGTTCCGACTTATAATATTACATCCGCCGTGAACCTCGTAATTGCCCAGCGTTTGATGCGGCGCTTGCATAAATGCAAGAAACCCGATGATCTGCCCAAAGAGGTTTTGTTGGAGGCTGGTTTCGAAGAAGATGAAATCGACAACCTTAAGATTTACAAATCCGTTGGCTGTAGTGACTGCAATCAGGGCTATAGGGGCAGAACCGGTGTATTTGAAGTGATGCCTATCACCGATAGTATTGCGAGAATTGTACTGGAGGAAGGCGACGCCATGCACATCGCCATGCAAGCCAGAGAAGAAGGCATTAATGATTTACGTCGCTCTGCACTGAACAAAGTGGCTGAAGGCGCAATAGATCTAACTGAAACCAACCGAGTAACCAAGGACTAGGTTTATGGCGGTAGCACCAACGACTCTCGTTACCTTCCTCTGGGAAGGGCGCGACAAACGCGGCAACAAGCTAAAGGGCCAGCAAGTCGCACCCAACCCCAACTTGGTGCGGGCGGAACTTAGACGCCAAGGTATCAACCCCATCCGGGTAAAGAAAAAGCCCAAAGCATTATTCGGTGGTGCAGGTCAGCGAATCACACCCAAGGAGATCGCAGTTTTTAGCCGCCAACTGGCGACCATGTTGAAATCCGGTGTGCCCTTGGTAACATCATTTCAAATTATCGCCAGCGGTGTCAAAAACCCCAGAATGCGGACAATGGTAGAAAAAATCCGCACTGAAGTGGAAGGTGGTGGTAGCTTATATGAAGCGTTAAAAGAGCACCCGGTCCAATTTGATGAGCTTTATACCAACCTGATCAAAGCGGGTGAAAGCGCCGGTGTGCTGGATACCATACTGGACGAAATTGCATCCTATAAAGAACGTATCGAAAGCATTAAAGGTAAGATCAAGAAAGCCCTGTATTACCCGATTGCAGTCGTCGGTGTTGCTATCATGGTATCTGCCATTCTGTTGATTTATGTGATTCCTCAATTTGAAGGTATCTTTGAAAGTTTTGGTGCTGCCTTACCCGCATTTACACAGGCGATCATTGATACGAGCCGCTGGCTGCGAGCAAATGGTTTATATGTATTATTCTTCTTCATTGCTTTTATTGTCACTTTCATCATGGCACAAAAGCGCTCTAAGCCATTCTCACATTGGATTGACCGGATTTCTCTAAAAGTACCTATTGTTGGCGATATCCTTGAGAAATCTGCCATTGCCCGTTTTTGTAGAACCCTGGCAATTACTTTCGCGGCCGGTGTTCCGATAGTCGATGCTCTACAAATCGTATCAGGCGCCACGGGTAATACTGTTTACAACAATGCAGCATCAAACATTCGGGACGATGTTGCGATTGGCCACCAGTTGCAGCTTGCTATGCAGCAAACCAACGTATTCCCAGGCATGGTTATCCAAATGGCCGCCATTGGCGAAGAGGCCGGCTCTCTTGATGAAATGCTGCTCAAGGTAGCAGAGGCCTATGAGGAGGAAGTAGGTAACTCCGTAGACGCATTATCCAGCCTGCTGGAACCGTTAATTATTGTCTTCATAGGTTTAATCGTTGGCACCATGGTGATTGCCATGTACCTGCCCATTTTCAAGATGGCTGCCGTCATTTAATCCTCAATGCTGGAATTGATTAGCACTAGTTCTCCTCTGTTTTTTGCTGGGGTATTGGTTTTCGGTCTGTTAATCGGTTCATTTCTCAATGTCGTCATCATCAGACTACCTGCTCGCCTTCAACACGACTGGCACTGCCAGTGCAAAGAATTGCTGGAAATTGAAAACCAGGACAATGCGGTGGCTGAACCACCACCAGGTATTATGTGGTCGCGCTCACAATGCCCCAAATGTGGCCACTTGATAAGAGCCCATGAAAACATCCCTTTGCTGAGCTACGTGTTCCTGAAAGGACGCTGTGCTGGGTGTAAAGCACCCATATCCATCCGCTACCCCGTGATTGAAGCCACCACTGCCATATTGTTTCTGGTGGTGGCGATGCATTTTGGACCGACTCTGCAATCAATGGCTGCAATTGGATTAACCGCATTACTCATCGTATTGGCTACCATCGACATTGACCACCAACTACTGCCCGATGACCTTACCTTCGTTGTGCTGTGGGCAGGGCTATTTTTAAGCTTGTTCAATGTATTCACCGACCCTGTCAGTAGTATTATCGGTGCACTGGCCGGTTATCTGTCTTTATGGCTCGTGTACCACCTGTTCCGCTTACTGACCGGTAAAGAAGGTATGGGTTACGGCGACTTCAAATTACTGGCAGCGCTAGGCGCCTGGACAGGGTGGCAAATGTTGCCATTAATCATTCTTCTATCTTCCCTGGTTGGTGCTGTGATCGGGCTGATCATGATTGCTCTCAAGCGCCACAAATCATCACAACCCATGCCATTTGGGCCGTTTATTGCATTGGCTGGCTGGATAGCCCTGATGTGGGGTGATCAAATCATCAATATATACCTGAGGAGTAGTGGCTTAGGCGGCCTCTGATCTGATTGTGAGCCCGAACCCTGTGCTTGAAACCAACCATCCTTTCACCATTGCACTCACCGGTGGCATTGCTTCAGGCAAAACCGTTGTTTCAGATGAGTTTGCCAAACTTGGCATCGCGGTTATCGATGCCGACGTTATCGCACATGAAATTGTAGAACCTGGTCAACCCGCTCTGGAAGAAATAAAACACACAATGGGAACCCAGTTTATTGATAAAAATGGGCAGCTTAAAAGGTCGGATTTAAGAGATCTAATTTTCTCTGACCCAAAAGCACGCAAACACCTGGAGTCCATCCTGCACCCACAAATCAGGCAGAAAGTCAGAAAGGCCATTGAAGCCGTAACCTCTGCTTATTGCATCCTGGTCATTCCGCTATTGGCTGATAGGGATGTTTACCCGTATCTCGACCGTGTGTTGGTCGTCGACGTTGAACCTGACACTCAGGTCCATCGTTTAATGGCCAGAGACAACTGCAACCGGCAACAAGCATTGCAAGTTTTGGCAGCTCAGCCAAGCAGGGCACAGCGTTTAGAAATTGCGGATGAGGTTCTGAATAACTCAGGTTCGTTGACGCTGGCACGTGATGCAGTAGCCCGACTGCACAAAAGATACACACAACTGGCAACACAACAACGGTGACCTGGCGGGTCTCTTTATAGCTGAAAAGTCCGTAGACTAAGTCAATTTTCCATGGCAATGCTTGAACTTTTTACCTGATCCACAAGGACAGGCTTCATTGCGACCTACTTTTCGCCCATCCCGAACAAAAGGTTCATCAGGGGCAGGGCCATTTTGATCTTGGCCACCTGAAACTGCCGAAGCCTGATCATGACGATATTCCATTGGGGCATCCTGCCGTCGCTGTGTCTCCACTGCTTCAACGTCTTCTTCAGCCTGCACTTGCACACGTGCGAGTACCCTGACAACCTCGTGCTGAATGTTTTCAAGTAGCGCCGAGAACATTTCAAACGACTCACGCTTATATTCCTGCATCGGTTGTTTCTGGGCATAACCCCGCAAATGAATCCCCTGACGAAGGTAGTCCATATTACCCAGGTGGTCTTTCCATTGTTGATCCAGTACGTTCAACATCAAAGCCTTTTCAAAATGACGCATAACGTCAGCACCGGTATCGGCTTCTTTGGCTTCAAAATGTGCGTTAACCGCAGCTGATATACGTTCATTAACATCCACATCTGTCAGGTTCTCATCCTTTTCCAGCCAGTTGTGAATCGGAACCTTAATACCAAACTCACCTTCCAGTGCTTTCTCAAGACCCGGGATATCCCATTGTTCATCAATGCTGCCTTCCGGCATGTATCGGTTCACAATGCTGCCAAATACGTTATATCTGAACTCAAGAATGACATCATGGATATCTTCATCTTCCATCAAGTCATTACGTTGTCCATAAACCACCCTGCGCTGATCATTGGCAACATCATCATATTCCAGCAAATGCTTACGGATATCAAAGTTATGTGCTTCGACTTTACGCTGAGCATTTTCAATCGCGCGATTCAGCATGCCAGCCTCGATGGCCTCGTCTTCTTTCATGCCAAAACGTTGCATCATTGATGACATCCGGTCAGATGCAAAAATGCGCATCAGGTTGTCTTCAAGTGACAGATAAAAACGAGACGAGCCTGGGTCACCCTGGCGACCTGAACGTCCACGTAACTGGTTGTCAATACGACGAGACTCGTGACGCTCGGTACCAATAATGTGCAAACCGCCGGCCTTAAGCACTGCATTGTGCTTTTGCTGCCATTGCTCACGAAGCTCTTCTATCTGTTGCTCGCTTACGCCTTCACCAAGCTCCGCAACTTCAGCATCAAAACTACCACCGAGCACTATGTCAGTACCACGTCCGGCCATGTTGGTTGCGATAGTTATCGCGGAAGTCCGCCCCGCCTGGGCGACGATCTGTGCCTCGCGTTCATGTTGCTTGGCGTTTAGAACCTCGTGACTGATTTTATTTTTTTTCAACAGCTTGGAAATCAGTTCAGAGGTCTCAATCGAGGTTGTACCCACCAGCACCGGTTGACCACGTTTCGAACAATCTTTGATATCCTCAACGATGGCCTTGAACTTGATCTCTTCCTTCAGAAACACCAGATCGTCGTGGTCCAGACGGATCATTGGCTTGGCTGTGGGAATGACTACCACTTCCAGGTCATAAATGGACTGAAATTCATAGGCTTCCGTATCGGCCGTTCCGGTCATACCAGACAGTTTCTTGTACAAACGGAAGTAGTTCTGAAAAGTGATCGAAGCCAATGTCTGGTTTTCACGCTGGATTGGCACACCTTCTTTGGCCTCAACCGCCTGGTGCAAACCATCTGACCAACGTCGACCAGCCAGCGTACGCCCGGTAAACTCATCAACAATAACAACTTCGTTATCCTTGACGATATAATCTACATCTTTGTTGAATAGGTGTTGAGCTCGAAGCCCCGCATTCAGATGGTGAACCAGGTTCAGATTTTGTGCGTTATAGAGACTGTCCTCGGCCGTTAGCAGGCCACCACTGACCATTAACTGTTCTACCTTGGCCATGCCATCTTCAGTCAGGTAAACCTGTTTTTGTTTCTCATCGATCGTGAAGTCACCGGCAGGCACTTCTTCGGAGCCCACTTCCGGTGTTTCGGCAAGTTGCATACTAGGAATCAACTGCTTGATACGTACGTAAAGTTGCGGTGTCTCTTCTGCAGGGCCTGATATGATCAGCGGCGTACGTGCCTCATCAATCAAGATGGAATCAACCTCATCCACAATGGCAAAAATATGATCTCGTTGGACTTTTTGATCTACGGTAAACGCCATATTGTCGCGTAAATAATCAAATCCCAGCTCGTTATTGGTAGCATAAACGACCTCACAAGCATAAGCGGCACGCTTGGCATCGTGTGTCATACCCGGAATGACCACACCTACTTCCATGCCGAGTGCGTGGTAGATTGGCCTCATCCACTCAGCATCACGACTGGCCAGGTAATCATTGACTGTCACAACGTGTACCCCATGCCCACTCAAGGCATTCAGGTAACACGCTAATGTGGCCATCAACGTCTTGCCTTCACCGGTTTTCATCTCCGAGATCATGCCTTGGTGTAAAACGATGCCACCGATCAACTGGACATTGTAATGACGTAAGCCTAATGTTCTGACACTGGCCTCGCGGACAGTAGCGAACGCTTCTGGCAACAAGGCATCAAGTGTTTCGCCAGCAGTAAAACGTTGACGAAACTCAGCCGTTTTGGCTTTGAGTTCTTCATCGGAGAGCGCTTTGATGCCGTCTTCAAATGCATTGACCTGGTCAACGACCCGGCCCATTTTCTTTACAACACGGTCATTTCGGCTGCCAAATATTTTGGTAAACAGTGCGTTCAACATGAGGTTTTAGCTTTTCCGGATAGTTTTAAATGGTGTAGTGCCCCGCGAAATAAATGGGGTCAATTGCTCAATGATACAAGTAATTTTAACCCAAATATTGCCATGCACTTGCTTAAGGAGCCTTTAATCTATTCATGAACTAGTATCTTGCGTCCAAAATGTCCAGCTTCTCGTCGCTTCAAGCGCTTACTGTTGGCAATTCTGAATATCTTGACTCGCAATCTACTTCGCTCAGAATAAACCAGAGGCTGCTTAACGCATATTCTTAACAAATTGATACGGGTTAACCGCTTTGCCCTTATACAGCACTTCAAAATGAACATGCGGTGAAGAGGCCCTGCCCGTTGCACCCATTGTGGCAATTACCTGGCCGGCAATAATCCTTTCACCAGCCTTAACCAGCAGATCATCATTGTGAGCATAGCGTGTGATGTAACCATTCCCATGGTCAATTTCAAGAAGCTTACCATAACCCTGTCTCGAACCTGACCAGGTCACCACACCACCGGCAACACCTAACACCTCGGTACCTTTAACACCCGCAAAGTCCAGGCCATCATGGTGAGTTGGTTTTCCGCTGAAGGGGTCATTTCGTTCGCCAAAACCCGAAGATATCCAACCTGAACTAACAGGCCACCCTGCGGGTGTTCTTTCATTCTCCAAATTGCTGTCAAGCAATAATAATTGTAGAGCATCAAGACGAGCGAACTGGCTGTTGAACATCCGTGACAAGTGACCGATAGATTGACTCATTACCATCATATTTGTTTGACCATCATTGACGAGTCGTTCAGGCCCACCTACTGTTGGTGGCTGGTTGAAATTGAATTCCTCCGTATCCAACTGACCCAACTGGACAAGGCGCTCACCCAATGCATCAAGACGGGTCGAAGCGGCTTTCAACTCGGCCAGTCTGGCAGCCAGTGCATTAATGTTCGTTTCTTGCTCACGCGACAACTGATCAAGCATATTCTGTTGCTGTATGATTTCAATCCTCATTTCGGCCATTGTCTGCTGCATTAGCTCCGGCATGGATGCACTCCAGCGGCCGATAACAAACATAGAAAATGTCAGCATGAGTAAAATCGGCACTACACGCCTACCGTGCTTGCTTTGTAGTGACTGCATATAGTTCTTGCTGGCAGCAAGTATTGAGGATAGTTTAGTGTTTAACAATGTCTGACTCTTCAAGAAAACCTGGCGGTAAGTTCAAAAGCGTGCAGACGCTGATGCAAAACCGCAACCCTGGATTTGGGCAACTTCTCGCCCATGCCCGCGAATTGGACCGTCTCGACCAACAATTGGAATCCAGACTTGATCCCGCTTTGTCGCCCCATTGCCAGGTTGCTGAATTTCGTAATCATTGCCTTATCCTGGTTTGTTCCAACGCCACATTTGCCACACGCATCCAAATGATCTCGCAACAGTTACTTGACTCATTCAGGGAAGAAGGCGAATTCAAAATTGAACGTGTGAAAATACGCATTGCCCCAGTCAACCGCCCCCAACCCGAAACACCTAAAACACGGGCTTTATCGTCTGCTGCCATTGAAGCACTCGGCAGGTTTGCATCAGACAGTGGTGATGCTGACATCCAGGCAATTTTTGAAAAAATTAACACCCGTCGAAACCGCTAATAACAACAGTTTTCGAGTTTTTTACCTATTTGGCCAGAAGTATTAAGTTGCGGATATCAATGTCCGCCTTATGAAATACTCGTTTTGTACAGGACTCATTGACGCACCTCATCTGCATTACAACGCCTGTGCAGGTTGAAGGTATGAAATAGGCGCACATTCCTGCTCGTCAAAAGTAACCTCTTCCCAGGACTCAGGTTGTCTAAGTAACCGTCTTAGCAATTGGTTGTTCAGTTCATGACCGGACTTGTATCCTGAATAGGCGCCGATAAGACTATGACCCAGCAGATAAAGGTCACCAATAGCATCAAGCACCTTGTGCTTGACGAACTCATCTTCATAACGCAACCCATCTTCGTTGAGCACACGATAATCGTCGAGGACCACCGCATTATCCAGGCTACCACCCAACACCAGCTTTCGATCACGTAACATTTCCAAGTCACGCATAAAGCCGAACGTGCGTGCACGGGAAACTTCTTTCAAAAATGAGGTGGTCGAAAAATCAACAGAGGCAAAACTTGTATGCGATTTGAAAACCGGGTGATCAAATTCGATTTTGAATGAAACGCGAAAACCTTCATAGGGCTCAATTTTTGCCCATTTGTCTTCGCAACGATATTCGATCGGTTCCAGAATGCGAATATATCGTTTTGCTGCTGATTGCTCTTCAATACCCGCTGATTGAATCAGAAAAACGAAAGGCCCGGCACTGCCGTCCATGATAGGTACTTCCGGAGCACTCAGATCTACGTACGCATTGTCAACACCCATACCTGCCAGTGCAGATAGCAAATGTTCAACTGTGGCAACCCGCACCTCACCGTCGACCAATGTCGACGACATGCTGGTATCACCAACATTGGTCGCAAAACCAGCGATCTCAGCAACCGGGTCCAAATCAACACGGCGGAATATAATTCCGGTATTGACCGCCGCTGGCCGTAACGTCATGAATACCTTATCACCGGTATGCAAACCGACGCCGGTGGCGTGAATGACGTTTTTGAGGGTTCTTTGTCTGATCATTTTTGTGGCACCAGGGCCTATTATTCGACGGAATACTATCACAATCCACTATATCAACATAGAATTTATCAAGAGCTCTCCAGCAAATATTGATAATTAACAACTATTTAACAATCAGGACCCGACAGCCTTGGGATTACTGGACCAAACGTCCAGGAATTTACGGCGAGCAAATCCCTTCCGGGACTGCCGGACCTGTAACTGAGAGTTAATCAGCCTGGTTTCTGAGGAACGCCGGGATATCCAGGTAGTCAATACTCGCATCTGGTGCAAACAGATCCGTAGTTCCCGAGTCCGCCCGCCGACCGCCTGCAGCTCCAGTATAATGGGGCTGATTCTCATCACCCATGTACGTGGGTTCTGGCTGACCCGTGGTTCCATTTCGGACCACATGAATGGTCTTTTCAATCGACTCAACCGGTTTACGTTTAACCTGACTATCGCCAAGACCGGTTGCCACCACAGTTACGCGCAGTTCATCACCAATTTCGGGATCAATCACAGTGCCAATTACAACAGTGGCATCATCTGAAGCCAGGTCGGACACAGCTGAACCGATCTCTTCAAATTCTCTCATCGTCAGATTCATGCCAGCAGTAATATTGACAAGCACGCCGCGGGCACCCTGAAGGTTCACATCCTCAAGCAACGGACTTCCAATGGCGGACTGTACCGCCATAATGGCACGATCTTCACCTTTCGCCTGACCGGCACCCATTACTGCCATACCCATTTCCGACATAACGGTTCGCACGTCAGCAAAATCCACGTTGATGAGACCCTGTCGTGTAATCAATTCTGCAATACCCTGAACCGCACCTTGCAAAACATCATTGGCCGCCTTAAAGGCATTCAATAACAACGCATCTTCACCCATAACCTCGGGCAGCTTGGAGTTGGGTATGGTGATTAACGAATCCACATGTTTGGACAGTTCTTCTATACCCTGCTCGGCAATTGTCATGCGACGTTTTGCTTCAAAATGAAACGGTTTGGTGACAACTGCGACCGTTAAAATACCCAACTCTTTGGCAGCCTGCGCAATAACCGGTGCAGCTCCGGTACCTGTTCCACCCCCCATGCCAGCTGTGATGAACACCATATCTGCTCCATCGATCATCTCGATGATGCGGTCACGGTCCTCCAGCGCGGCCTGACGACCAACTTCTGGATTAGCACCTGCACCCAAGCCTTTTGTCACACTTGAACCAATCTGTAACAGGGTGCGGCCTTTGAACTGTCTCAAAGCCTGGGAATCCGTGTTGGCTGCAATAAACTCTACACCTTCGATGTTCGCATCAATCATCTGTGATACAGCATTTCCGCCGCCACCGCCAACGCCAATGACTTTAATCTCTGCACTGGGCGTGTAGTTTTCCACCAATTCAAACATTTTTATATCTCCTCTCGCTCGCCGTAAAAATACCCGTTAAATCCCGGTTGATCGCCTTGCAGCGAATTCTGTTGTTAGTCTGACTTTCCGGATTCACGAATTCCATTTTTTAATAACCTGTTTCCCGGGCTGATTTATAAGCTCTCTCGGTCTCAAAATTCACCTCGAAACCAACTCTGAACCCTGGACAATAATGAATCACCACTTCCAGACAGTGCCAGATTGCGACTACTATCCGCCTGGCTGCCATAAAGTAGCAATCCAACACCGGTCGCATGTACCGGGTTTGAAACTACATCTGAGAGACCGGTCACATATTGTGGGGTAGCCAGTCTCACCGGCATATGGAATAACTCTTCCGCCAATTCCACAGCGCCTTCCATTTTTGCCGTCCCACCTGTCAACACCATGCCTGACGCCACCATATTTTCAAAACCACTGCGTCGTAACTCATTCAAAATCAGACAATATAACTCCCGATAACGCGCTTCAACCACCTGCGCCAGTGTTTGTCTTGCAAGCTGACGGGAAGTCCGGTCCCCAACACTGGGCACGCGAATACTCTCATCGCTACCGGCAAGCTGTTCCAACGCACAGGCGTATTTGATTTTGATGTCTTCAGCGTGTTGTGTTGGTGTACGTAGTGCGACCGCAATGTCGTTAGTCACCTGGTCGCCCGCTATCGGGATACAGGCTGTATGCCGGATGGCACCATCCGAGAACACAGCGATATCGGTTGTGCCAGCACCGATATCCACCAGGCACACACCCAATGATTTCTCATCGTCGCTCAAAGCCGCATAGCTGGCAGCCAGGGGTTGCATGATCAGTTCGTCCACGGAGAGGCCACACCGGGCTATGCACTTGCCCAAATTCTGCGTAGCGCTCAAGGCAGCAGTAACCACATGCACATGTGCTTCCAATCGCACACCTGCCATACCGATGGGCTGACGTATGCCATCCTGGTTATCGAGCACATACTCCTGTGGCAGCACATGCAGAATCTTCTGGTCTGCAGCCACCGGTACTGCTCTGGCAGCTTCGAGCACGCGCTCAACATCGCCTTCATTGACTTCCCGATCCTTGATTGCAACCGTACCATCCGAATTCATGCTGCGGATATGGTTACCAGAGATACCGGCAAATACGGAATGGATTTCGCAGCCCGCCATCAATTCCGCTTCTTCAACCGCACGCTGTATGGCCTGCTCCGTCGATGTCATGTCCACGACTACTCCACGTCTGAGTCCATGCGAAGGATGCGAGCCCAGACCAATCACTTCTACACTGCCGTCGGTTTGCAGTTCACCGACAATTGCCACGATCTTGGATGTTCCAATATCCAAGCCAACGACTAATGATTTTTCAGCTTTTTTTGCCATAAGTTCCTACAATAGCGTTTGTGTTTTGTGGCCATAACACCGCAAACCCATTGGTATACCGGAGATCCACACTGACAGGTGGCATCGACTGCCCTTGCATAAGTCCAGCCCATGTGGATACCAGCATGTCCAGGTTTTTGAATATATCGCCTTTGCCAAGTCTGACCATGGTGCCCCCACTTAAGCGGGCAGACCACGAGCCGCGCTGATCCAAAGTAAGCCGCTCAACGTGTTGGCCGATTAGAACCAGCTTATCGTCAAATTTTCTCCAGCTTTCAAATACGAGATCCAGCTGATTTTGCGGACATTCAAGCCATGGCAAACCCTGCATTTCATCTGCGGAAGGCACCATGAACTGCTGTCCATTGGCATCTAGCAGATAACCGCTAATCCAATGAACGACCGGCGTATGCTCGTGAATTGTGACCTGTATCATATCCGGCCAGCTTTTCTGGACAGTTACACCAGAGACCCATGGCATATCGTTGGCTTTCTCACGCATCAGCCCAGTGTCTACCGTAAAAAAACTACCTCGAACCAACGGTGTGAGAGTAGCTCTCACCTGTTCTGCGCTGACCCGCTCAAAAGATCCATCGATCTCAAGCCAACGAATCGGCCAACGGTCCTGGGCAATCATGCCAGCATAGACCCATGCCGCGCCTGCTGATGCAAATACAAACAATAACAAGGTCACGATCACACCGGCACTGAACCCTCGGATAGCATGCTTCATGGCTTGTTTTTTTCTGGCGATCACAAACTGCTCTCCAGAATTCTCCATACCAATTCATCAAACCCAATACCGGCCTGCGCCGCTGCCTGAGGAACAAGACTGTGACTGGTCATGCCGGGTGTCGTATTAACCTCAAGAAACCAGGTCTTTCCTGCTTCATCCAGAATCAGATCTACTCGACCCCAACCCGAGCAGTCCAAAGCATGGAAGGCCTCAAGTGACAGTGCCTGTATCCTCTTTTCAGCATCCTCTGGCAGACCACAAGGGCAAAAATACCGTGTGTCAGCAGATTCATACTTGGCTGTGTAATCATAAAATTCTCGTGGTGTCTCAATACGAATCAGAGGTAAAACGACATCCCCGATAATACCGACAAAGTACTCTCCGCCATTGACTGCGGGTTCAACAATTACGGTCTCACTGTATTCGCGCGCCAGCGAAATGGCGGCCGCCATGTCATCAAGATGTGCCACTTTTGAAATGCCGATACTGGAACCTAGTCCAGCGGGCTTTACAAATAGTGGTAGCCCCCATTTATCAACAAATCCTTCAGCTAGCTTCGCGCTTTTATTGATTAACGTGAACGGAGGTGTATTGATACCCTGTCTTTCCCAGACCCACTTGGATCTGACTTTATCCATGCTCAGTGCTGAACCGAGCAAACCGGCACCCGTGATTGGAATGTTCATTAACTGCAAGGCACCTTGTATCGCGCCATCTTCTCCACCCGGTCCATGTATCAAGTTGAACACACGGTCGATGCGACCAACATTAATAGCCTCAAACAAGGCAGCACTACCATCCAACAGCTCGGTTACAATTTGCTTGCGTTGTAACGCCGCCAATACTGCCTGCCCACCATCCAGAGAGATTTCACGTTCGGCACTATCACCACCAACCAGTAGCCCCACATTGCCAAAACACCCGGGATCATTGGTTTTCATGGCTGTGACCCTATTCACGCTGCCACTCCCAGATTGAAACCTGATTCACGCAACTCTTGTGCAACCTGTTCAATGCTTCCGGCACCCATCAACAACACCAAATCCCCATCCAATAACAAGGCTGGAAGGAACACAGTTAATTGCGTGACATCATGAAATAATACCGGGTCAACCTTTCCCCGGGCTCGGATGGAATTACACAGAGCAGCACTGTCGATACCTTCAATGCTGGTTTCACCCGCAGAATAGATGTCTGTCAATACAACGGCATCCGCCTCGGACAGAACACGGCTAAATTCATCAAACAAACTGGCGGTACGCGTATAACGATGTGGTTGGAAAACGGCGACAATCCGTTTTTCCGGCCAGCCAGCACGGGCCGCGGCAATCGTTGCTTCAAGCTCGGAAGGATGGTGACCATAATCTTCAATCGCTCGTACTCGACCGCCATCAAACGGCAGTTCCCCGATCTCGGCAAAACGACGACCAACACCCTTAAATTCACGTAGACAAGCCACCACGGTGCCTACCTCCAAACCTATCTCCCAAGCGACAGCAATTGCGCCCAGCGCATTACGTACATTGTGCAAGCCCGGCAGGTTGATCGTTACCTCAACAGGCTCTGACGGTTGCGGTAACTGGACCGTGAAAGACATATTGCGCCCATCCTGGCGCAGATCAGTGGCACGTATATCAGCCAATTCTGAAAGACCAAAAGTTACCACGGCACGGCTAACCTGCGGAATCAGCGCCTTGACCTCTAAGTCATCGATGCACAATATGGCGGCACCATAAAAAGGTAGGTGCTGAAGAAACTCCAGAAAAGCTTTCTTCAGGTTCTCAAAACTGTTTTCGTAGCTTTCAAGGTGGTCTCGATCGATATTGGTGATGACCGCAACAGTGGGTTGCAACAGTAGAAAAGAGCCATCACTTTCATCCGCCTCTGCCAGCAGATATTCACCCTGCCCCAGTCTTGCATTACTACCCCAGGCGTTAACCACGCCACCGATGATGAAGGTTGGGTCCATCTCTGCTTCAGCCAACAAACTGGCCACCAGGCTGGTGGTAGTCGTTTTACCGTGGGTACCGGCAACTGCAATTCCACGCTTGAAACGCATCAATTCCGCCAACATTTCGGCTCTGGGCACCACTGGAATTCTTGCTTCCCTGGCCGCCACCACTTCGGGATTGTTTTTGGGTACCGCTGTTGACACGACCAGCACGTCCACACCATCAACCTGCGCCGCATCATGACCTATGAATAGGGTAACCCCAAGTTTTCTGAGGTGCCGGGTAGCCCGTGAGTCGTGTAAATCAGAGCCGCTGACATCAAAGCCCTGGTTGACAAGAACTTCTGCAATACCATTCATACCAGCACCACCGATACCCACAAAGTGCACCCGTTGAATACGCCGCATGGGTCGCAAATGTCCACTGTTTTTATTCATACGCCCAGCCATTCGCCGCAGGCCTCAGCGACTCGTTCTGCTGCATCCGGCAATGCTAACTGCCTTGCAGCGTTTGCCATGGATAACAATACACTTCGATCGGCAAGCAGGGGCCTCAGCGCGGTTACGAGTATCTGCGGGTCAAGTGTGCTCTGGGGAAGAATAATCGCTGCGTTGGCGAGCGAAAGGTATTCAGCATTACGTGTCTGATGGTCATCAACAGCATGAGCAAATGGAACCAACACAGATGCCACACCGGCAGCAGCAAGTTCCGCAACCGTCAACGCACCAGACCTGCAAATTACCAGATCTGCCCATGCATAAGCATCGGCCATATCATGAATAAAAGGCCGAACCTCGGCTTCTACCCCCGCCTCAACATAAGCTTCAAGCGCCTCATCGACACGCTTGGCACCAGCCTGGTGACGAACTTCAATCGCAAAAAATGATGCCAAAATTTTCAGGGCTGCTGGCACCATCAGGTTCAAAACCTGAGCACCTTGACTACCACCGGTAACCAGCACTCTGACCGGGCCTTTGCGCCCGGCAAGACGTGTTTGCGGTTCCGGCAGTGCAGCCACATCACGCCGTACCGGATTACCACAATCAATGGGTGACATTGCTGACGGGAATGTTCCAGGAAAGCCCTGCAGAATTCTGCGAGAAAAGCGGGCAAGTAAGCGATTAGTCAGACCGGGAATTCGGTTCTGCTCATGTACCAATACGGGTATGCCCTTGGTCCAGGCAGCAATACCTCCTGGTGCAGCCGCGTAACCGCCAAAACTGACCGCACAACCCGGCCGATTTACTTCCAACAACCTTCGCGCCTGCCAAACTGCACGAAGCAACATCAAGGGCATGCGGATCCAACGTATCAACCCCTTACCCCGCAAACCGCTAATGGCGACCATATCCAGGTCAATACCTGCTTGCGGTACGGTACGGGCCTCCATACCGCCCTCAGCACCCAACCAGCGTACCGGCACGTTCTTTTGCCTGAGAACATCGGCAACAGCGAGACCGGGGAATATGTGCCCACCGGTACCACCCGCCATGATCAACACACCCTGACCAGACCGTCTCATTGACGCGCTCCCGTTGTATTCGGTACACGCGGGATCTTCAGGGGTGCGTCACGATACAGCTCATAACGAATTCTGAATACGATTCCCAGTGCCAAAAAGGTCATCAGGACACTGCTTCCACCGGAACTGATTAGCGGCAAAGTAAGACCCTTGGTGGGTAACACACCAAGGTTCACACCTATACTAACAAGGGCTTGTAACCCGATCCAAAGACCAACACCGTACGCAACATACCCGGCAAATGGCCGCTTGGCCCGATGGGCCATCAGGCCAATAATCATGATGCGTGCTACCAGCAACATGAATATAAATAAAATGAAAATTACGCCCAAGAGACCAAACTCTTCGGCCAATACGGCGAATATGAAATCTGTATGTGCTTCAGGCAAGTAAAACAGTTTCTGGATACTGGCCCCCAGGCCAACACCAAACACCTCGCCACGGCCTACCGCGATCAAGGCCTGAGTTAACTGAAAGCCACTGTTATACGGGTCTGCCCATGGGTTCATAAAACTGACAATACGTTTTAGCCGATAAGGCTCCATCGCTGCAATTCCAAACACGGGTAAGGACATCATTCCCAACAACAGAATATGCCGCCATGCCGCACCCGCCAGCCATACCATGCCACCGACTATGGCGGTAATAACCGCCGCACTACCCATATCAGGCTGAATCAACAATATACCGGTCAACATGACCGCCAGCAGCAAGGGTTTGAGCGTATCAAAAAATCTTATCTTGACCATCTCCGACTTACGCACCAGGTATCCGGCCATATAAATAATTACCATGACCTTAACCGCTTCGACCACCTGGAAATTCACGAAACCAAGTGTTATCCAACGCGTACTGCCATTGACGCTATGTCCGACACCCGGGATAAACACCAGCAGCAATACCAATGCAGACAGCCACATTAACGGACGACTGATGCGTTCAAGAAAGACAATCGGTATCACTCGAAAGGTTGAAGCAAGCATCAAACCCAATAAGATGTAAATCACATGACGTACAAGGTAATAGTAAGTGCTCACACCATGACTTTCCGCGATCGCAATCGATGAAGAACCTACCATGACAAGACCGGAGGCAACCAGAAGCAGCACAGGAACCAGCAACCAGGCGTCAACCTTCACTGCCCTATTCATGCGTGGTCCACGCCTGGCTTGTTGTTTGGCTGCTTTCATTTTCATCTTATCTTCAATGTCGCCAGGCCAGCCAATACCAGGATCACCGAGATAATCCAAAAGCGCACGATAACCCTTGGCTCCGGCCAACCCTTCAATTCAAAGTGGTGATGAATCGGTGCCATTCGGAAAATTCTGCGACCGGTCAGCTTGAATGAAGTCACTTGTAAAATAACCGACACGGTTTCCATTACAAAAACACCGGCCATCAGTGTGAATATGAGTTCCTGGCGTACAATGACTGCAATAAGCCCAAGTGCCGCACCCATGGCCAATGCACCGATATCACCCATGAAAACCTGTGCGGGGTAAGTGTTGAACCACAAAAAACCCAAGCCGGCACCAGCCAGTGCACCACAAAACACAACCAGCTCCCCCGCACCGGCAACATAAGGTATCGCCAGGTATTCGGAGAAAATGGAATGACCGGTCACATAAGCAAAAATACCCAGTGCTACCGCCAGGAAAACGGCCGGCATGATCGCCAGCCCATCAAGACCATCAGTCAGATTGACTGCATTGGAAAACCCTACGATAAAAAAGTAGGTTACAAGCACATAGCCCATACCCATGGGGATAATGACACCCTTAAAGAAAGGGATTATCATCTCGGTCTCCGCTGGTGACTGCGCAGTTGAATACAAGTAAATGGCTGCAGCCAAACCAACCACTGATTGAAACAAGTACTTCCAACGCGCGGCCAGCCCTGCGGAATCCTGCAGGATCAGCTTTTTATAGTCATCGACCCACCCAATCACGCCAAAGGCTAAGGTCACCAGCAATACCGTCCAAATGTAGCGATTGCCCAGATCAGACCACAACAGGGTGGAAACAACGATTGAAAATAAAATTAACGCACCACCCATGGTCGGCGTGCCAGCTTTTGAGAAATGCGACTCTGGCCCCAGCTTTCTAATCGGCTGACGTACCTGCTTCTTGACCAGTCGCCGAATAAAGGACGGACCCAGCAATAACGAGATCGCCAACGCGGTCAAGGCACCGAGAATACCCCGTAATGTTATATAGGAAAACACACTGAAGTCCGGGTTGATTTCGGCTAACCATGTGAATAATTCAAGCAACATCAGCCATTAACCCCCCGGTATTCGTACTCATCGGAAATCGCAACGACGACTTGCTCCATACCCATCGAACGTGAGCCTTTAACGAGACAGGCCACACCGGGCTTGAGCTGTGAACGCAAAGCCTCAATCAACCCAACCCTACTGCTGAAATGAACTGCCATATCTCCAAACGCATCTACGGTTGCAGTGCTCGCGTCTCCCAGCGCGAATAGCCGCTTGACCCCTAATGAACGTGCAGCATCACCCAATTCTGCGTGCATCTTACGACTGTCTTCACCCAACTCATTCATATCACCAAGTACCAGCCAGAGCTCACCACTCTGCTTGGCGAGAACTTGCAATGCTGCATATAGCGAGGCAGGATTGGCGTTATAGGTATCATCGATCACAGTCCAACCTGCGTTGGAACGCACAAGACTGAGCCGGCCCGGTACAGGTTTGACTGCTTCGAGCCCAGCCTTGATATCCTTCAGCGACACCTTCAAAGCCAGGCAGACTGCAGTAGCTGCTAATGCATTGGTCAAATTGTGCTGCCCGGGCAAGGGTAACTGTAGTGAATACTCGCCAACCGGCGTGCTAACCACTACCCCCTGTGCGTTGTGGCGAGCCTGGACATGGTCCTCACCATCGCCATTAAAATAATAAATAGTTTCTGCCATATTGATGTTTTGCCATAAGTCGAGCCAGGGCTCGGCTGAGTTGATAATCGCCGCACCGTCTTGGGGTAACGAGGCAAACAATTCACTTTTGGCACGTGCCACACCTTCCACATTGATAAAACCCTGCAAATGTGCAGGGCCAATATTGGTGATAACTCCGACATCCGGGCGCGCGATGTCAGCGAGATAAGCAACATCACCAGGGTTGCTTGCGCCCATTTCGAGCACGGCATATTCATGTGTTTTGCTCAACTGGAATAGCGTCAGTGGCAAACCCAGCTCGTTATTCAAATTACCTTCCGTCGCCAACACAGTACTATTTTGCCGGAGGATACTGGCAATCATTTCCTTAACTGTGGTTTTACCATTACTACCAGTTATACCCACCACTTTTGCAGGACATTGCAAGCGCCAGTATCCAGCCAGAACACCCAGGGCCACAAGCACATCTGGAACCAGTAGTATCGGCAAATCTGCCTCCACCTTGCGACATACCAATATGGCAGCAGCGCCACGCTCCATTGCTTGTTGAGCATAATCATGGCCATCAAAAGTCTGACCCGACAGAGCCGCGAACAACATCCCGGGCGCAACCTGGCGACTATCTGTCGTGATACCAGTAAAGGCAACATCACTCTGCACGGGTGTACATTCCAACAAACCAGCAGCTTGATTGAGGTTCATACGTATCATGCAGCACCCCGGAGTGCATTCTGGATGGTGACTTCATCGCTGAATGGGATTTTCTGACCGCCAATTTCCTGCCAGGTTTCGTGACCTTTTCCAGCTACCAGCACGACATCACCTGGCATACAGTTCGCGATGGCTTGCTGAATGGCTGCTGCCCTATTCGGTTCGATCGTTGCTTTACCCGGCGCATCCAGCCCGGCAACAACTTCTTCAATAATCTTATCGGCTGACTCATCTCTCGGGTTGTCACTCGTAACAAATACGTCATCGGCCAGTAATTCCGCAGCCCGACCCATTTGCGGTCGTTTACCCTGGTCTCGATTACCGCCACAACCAAATACACATATCAATTTGCCATGCAGATGCGCCCGCACTGCCTGCAAGGCACATTCCAGCGCATCCGGTGTATGCGCGTAATCCACAACTACAACAGGTTGACCTGGGTCTCCACCCAGACGCATCATTCTGCCCGGCACCGCTTGCATCAACTCGAGTTGGTGCAAAACAAGATTCCAGGGCATTCCAAGCAGCGCCAATGTGCCCGCAGTCGCCAGCAGATTTGAAACATTGAACTTACCCAATAGACAGCTATGAATTTCTTCCGAACCCCATGGTCCATCAATGCGGATCATCATCCCGTTAATATCCATGGAACATATTTCAGCGGTTAATTCCGCACCTTTATCAAGACCATAACTGAGCATTTGCATACCACCATTGAGCTCACCAAACCATTTTTTGCCATAGGCATCATCGTGATTGATGATGGCAAAAGACGGTGCATAGTCTGTAAACAAAAGTCGCTTGGCTGAAGCGTATTCAGCCATATCGGTGTGATAATCAAGATGATCTCGACTAAGGTTGGTAAAAACAGCAGCATCAAATTGCACCGTCTGACAGCGATGCTGTTGCAGGGCATGTGAAGAGACTTCCATCGCCATGTACTCAATATTGGCTTCCAGGCAATCAGCCAACACCTGCTGCAAACGAAGCGCATCGGGCGTGGTGCGTGGTGCCTCCTGCAACTTACTGACAGGGCCATAACCCAAGGTACCTACCATCCCGGCATTGCCGTAAACCGTTTGCCAGGACTGGGCCAGAAAATGTGCAACTGAAGTTTTACCATTGGTGCCAGTCACACCAGCAATTGTCATTTGCTCTGAAGGTGCGGCGTAAAACCGGGATGCCAATTCTCCCAGTTTTTGACCCAGGCCGGTAACTTTGACCGACGGCACCCCCAGTTCCGGTACGCTGTGTAAACCATCATGAATAACCGCTACTGCACCCGCGGCAACGGCCTTGCGCGCATAATCCAGACCATGGCCCATCTGACCTTGCACAGCTACAAATGCTTCACCTTTCTCAACACTGCGATTGTCGAGGCAAATACCTGTAAGCCTGACCTCAGGTACTTCATCAACCCAACCTTCCAATAATTCCAAAAGATTCTTAGTCATCAGCACCGCCCCCCGTAACGTCACCAGCATTCACCAGCATCGTGGGGTAATCATCAGGTGGGATATTCAAAATTCGCATCGCGCCGGTCATGACCTCGGAAAACAAAGGTGCAGCAACCAACCCACCGTAATACTCTTCACCGGTCGGGTCATTAATCACTACCACACAAACCAGGCGAGGATTACTGGCCGGGCCGAACCCCGCAAAACTCGAGACATATCTGGCCGCGGCATAACCCGAAGCACTGACCTTGTGTGATGTACCGGTTTTCCCGGCAATACGATAATTTGCAACACGCGCTTTTGTACCTGTTCCTGCAGTGGTGGTCACCGTCTCCAGCATGACCGCCACTGAATGGGCAATTTCTGGATCGATTGCAGAAATAGGCGGGTTATTCGAGCCCTGGATAAAAGCGGGCTGACGCAAATTACCACCGTTTGCGATGGCGGCGTATGCCTGCGCCAGTTGCAAAGGTGTTGCGGAGATTCCATAACCATATGCTATGGTTGCCTGTTCCAGACGTCTCCAGCGGCGGTGATTTCGCAGTACACCAGCAGATTCACCAGGAAAACCAGTACCCGTTGCTTCACCAAACCCGTAGCGGTGGTAGGTGTCCCACATTTGTTCCGGTTTTAACTGGAGCGCTAGTTTTGTCACTCCGACATTGCTGGATTTCATAACAACACCAGTAACATCCAGCAAACCGTAATTGCTGTGATCACGGATCGTGTGACCGGAAACCACGGTATAACCTGGTGACGTTTCCACCGGTGTTGTTGGGATCGCCAGCCCATATTCCAGTACGGAAGTAATCGCAATGGGCTTCATGACTGAGCCTGGTTCTATGACATCAGTAACCGCCCGGTTGCGCATACCGTCTGTATCATGTCCAGGATCGTTCGGGTTATACGACGGCTGGTTGACCATGGCCAACACTTCACCGCTGTTCACATCCAAGACCACAACACTTCCTGAACGTGCACCATGCTGAAGCACCGTGCTTTTCAGTTCACGGTAGGCCAGATACTGCAAACGCTTATCAATGGTCAGGCGCAAATCCTTACCCGGATCGGACTCTTTGATCAGTTCGACCTCTTCTACTATCTGGCCCTTACGATCCTTGATAACGCGCTTACGGCCAGGACTGCCCGCCAACCAACTATCATAGGCAAGCTCCAGGCCCTCCTGACCAACATCATCAATGTTGGTAAAGCCAATGACGTGGGATGTTACTTCACCTGCCGGATAAAAACGGCGGTACTCTTTTTGCAGATTAACACCAGGAATATTCAGGCCACGAATTTTATCGGCTACATCAGGATTCAGACGTCTCAATAACCAAACAAATTCCTTGTTGGAACGTTGTGTCAGTTTGCGTTCAATTTCTTCAGGGTTAGCGTTCAACAATTCTGCCAGGGGTTTGATCTTTTCCGGGTATTCGAGCAATTGACCAGGATGTACCCAAACAGAGTCAACCGGTGTGCTCACCGCCAGTGGCTCACCATTTCGATCAGTGATAACGCCACGTGTAGAAGCGATAGTGACTTCCCGCAAAAATCGGGCTTCTCCTTGTCCCTGCAAGAAGTCAGTCTCCATGACCTGTAGATTCACTGCACGTGCAATCAACGCGATTGAGCACAACATGAAAATCAGCAACATCGCGTAAAGCCTGCTGCTGGGTATCA
This sequence comes from Gammaproteobacteria bacterium, assembly GCA_021772935.1. GTDB lineage: Bacteria > Pseudomonadota > Gammaproteobacteria > Xanthomonadales > SZUA-36 > SZUA-36. Next base: position 111,947 of record JAJFLA010000056.1, on the reverse strand, counting down.
TTTGTTGGGTTCGTTTACTCAAGGATCGACAACCAGTATTTTTGTCTCGTCAGGTTGCCGCATTTGCAGAACCCCGCGCGCTGTTTTTTCAATTTGGCTCGCATCTGCTAACCAGCCCTGCTCTATCTGTAAACGGCTCCATTCAGCCAGGCCTTCATCCTGACGGGCCTCGAGCAGGCCCAGTTCCACCGCCAGAAGACGGCTGTGATGTCGCGTATAGACAACACCCAATGCGCTGCCGACATCAGCTATCAGAACCAGTAACAGAACCAGAACCCGAGCATTCAAATTAGTTTCTCCGCAACCCTCATAATTGCACTGCGTGCCCTTGGATTTGCGGAGATTTCTTGTTCGGTAGGGCGCGTAGCTTTGCCAACCAACTTTAAACTTGGAGACCAGTCCGGGTGAGCGGGAATGTTGCGACGAACCTTGCCTGGTCTCACAGCTTCTCGAAACGTCCGTTTGACCAGGCGATCTTCCAGAGAGTGAAAACTGATCACCACCAGCCTCCCTCCCTGACGCAACTGCCTGATTGCTGCATGCAACCCAGTGCTCAGGTCATCCAATTCGTTATTGACCGCTATTCGGATAGCCTGGAAACATCGTGTTGCCGGATGTTTCTTTTCCCGTTTACCTATTGTTGCCTCGATAAGCTGCGCCAGCTGAGTGGTTGTTTCCAAACACTGCTGCTGCCGGGCGTTCACAATACTCCGGGCGATCCTGCGCGCATGGCGCTCCTCTCCAAACTCCCAAAATACACGGGACATTTCCCGTTCCGATGTCTCTGCAAGCCAATCAACTGCAGATACACCCTTTGTTGGGTCCATCCGCATATCCAGCGGGCCGCCCTTCCTAAACGAAAAGCCACGCTCCGGATCATCCAGTTGTGGTGAAGAAACTCCAAGATCCAACAATATGCCATCCAGGTTTCTTTCTATTTGCCACTCCTGAACCATGCGGTCCATTTCCGCAAAACTACCCTGGACGATGGAAAACCTCGGGTCACCGTTCCATTCCTCTAATCCCACTGCCACCGCCTGTGGGTCTTTATCCAGGGTAAATAAGCGTCCCTGCTTGGTCAGCCTAGCCATAATGGCGCGGCTGTGTCCTCCTCTGCCAAAGGTTGCATCGAGGTAGAAACCATCTCCCCGAAGACCGAGTGATGAAACTGCTTCTTCCAGCAAAACAGGTTGATGCTGGTATTTGTTCATCAGCTCCGATCATGACCTCTGGTCTAACTACATTCAGCCCACTCAGAAGCATTTGCCTATAACACCAAGCGGGCCATCTCTGCTGAAGCCTGCTCATCAAGGTTTAACTCTTCCTCGGATCGCTTGGCATTCAGCGCGTTTTCATTCCATATCTCAAAACGGTCACCCATACCCAACATGACCACTCGTTTTTCCAAGCCTGCCACCTGGCGCAAGCTTGCCGGTAACAAGATCCTACCGCTGCTATCTGGTTCTACGGCGGTTGCACTACCTACGAGGCGCCGCTGTAAACTCCTGTGGCGGGCATTAAAGCTGGGGAGCGCCATGACATCATCACGCACGCGTTCCCATGTTTGTTCGGGCTGAAGCCACAATAATCCTGAATCAAATGCACTATGGGTAAGCACCATGTGATTCCCACAATGCTCCACAAGGGCATCCCTGTATCGCATTGGTACTGCGAGACGTCCTTTCGCATCCAGATTAATTGCTGTTTCACCAAAAAACACTTTATTCCCACTTAACTATACTTGTTTACCACAATTTCCCACATTTATGCACGATAGTAGTTAAAAGCAACAAAGTCAAGCAGAGCAAAGGGATTAGAGCAAGATAGAAGGGCTGGATAGCGACACGATTATGGTCATCTCGGGGCACCCGAGAAAGCAAAAAACCTACATGTTATGCCAAGACGGGGAGAACATTTGAATATGAATCCAACCAGCAACAGCCGAAAGATACAATTATGGAGGTAAAAACAAAAAGGAGTCGGCCGATAAGCCGGGTTCTGTCGTGGGCAATCATTCATCTGGGACTGCTGTCACCAGCATCCTCAAGCGACCTACCCGAAGACACCGCGGGCCGCGATATAGTCTTCCTATTTGGTCTTGCTCCAAGTGGGGTTTACCATGCCACAAGCTGTTACCAGTTGCGCGGTGCGCTCTTACCGCACCATTTCACCCTTACCGACCCTCACTAGTGATAGCGGGAGCAGGCGGTATTTTTTCTGCTGCACTTTCCGTAGGCTCACGCCCCCCAGGAATTACCTGGCACCCTGCCCTATGGAGCCCGGACTTTCCTCCCTTCCGCCCAAAAAGCGGAAACGCGATTGCCTGGCCGACTCCCGCGGCTATTGTCCTCTACTCGGAATCTCATTGATAGTAGTTTAGATGCCTGAGGATTGGACCTAGGAAACTTAGCGGGGTCAGATTCAAATACTTAAAGTATTTGAATCTGACCCCTGAACCATGACCGCCGTACCCTGTTAGACGATGCCTGCACAGGCTCCACTTTCAGCTTTCGAGTAACTGGTAAACCCTTCTTCGCGACACACCGTTCAACTTGGCTGCAATCCGTGCAGCCTGGGAGGTGGGCAAATACTCCAATAGCGCCACAGCAGTTTTATGGGCGTTGTACATTGCTTCATCTTCACTACCTGCGTAGCCATCTACAATGACGACAAACTCTCCCCGAGTCTGGTTTTTTTCTGCTGCTAGTTGTTTGCCAATTTCAACCAATGGTGCCCTCAAAACGGTTTCGAATTTTTTTGTCAACTCCCTGCACACAGCAACCAGCCGCTGTTCGCCAAATAATTCTGTCATATCACCAATTGTAGCTTTGATACGATGACTGGATTCAAAAAACACCAAGGTCTGGGTTTCGTGACAAAGCGCTTCCAGCCTTTTTTTTCTGGCAGCAGCCTTTGATGGCAGAAACCCTTCAAACATAAAGCGGTCCGGTGGTAGACCTGCAACGGATAATGCAGCAGTAACTGCACTGGGGCCAGGCACCGAAAAGACCGGTAAGTCTGCCTCACGCGCAGCGCGTACAATCCGGTAACCCGGGTCAGAAATTAATGGTGTGCCGGCATCAGAAATTAATGCGACGGATTCACCATTAGCAATGCGTTCAAGTATGCGGCCTTCAACCTGTACTTCATTGTGTTCGTGTAAGGACTGCATTGCAGTAGTGATGTTGTAGTGTGATAACAACACACGCGAGTGACGGGTATCTTCTGCCGCGATCAAATCTGCCTCAGACAGAAGCCTGACAGCACGGTAGGAAATATCCTCCAAGTTTCCGATGGGAGTTGCTACAACATAAAGGCCTGCCTGCGACATAACAATATTCCTGCTCGTGCTAGTGTTCCTTCAACAAGATAATTACGGATTCAGCGCTCTTGTGGGGTTTTGCCGTAAGGCGCAGTGTGCAGTGAATGGCTAGTCCTTTACAAGCGCTGCAACGCCACGGCAAAATCCCACAGGAGCGCCCTGTGGGTTGACTTGTCAGTGCCCATGGACATCGTTGCACCTCTTTGCCAAGGACTAAGGCCATTACCTGCGAGATGCGCCTTGCCATGAACACTGACAAGCCAACTGCATCCGTAATTATCTTGTTGAAGGAGCACTGGTGTAGGATTAACACTACATCCAATGTGAAAAATCCCAGTCAGCTTTGTTTGCGGACCGGTGATATAGGTTATCATTCTGGAGCTATTAAAATTGTAAAAACCTATGACTTTACGAATCCACCCATTCTTGTTGTCTTTTGCCTTGCTAGTCGGTCTCAATGCATGCAGTACAACACGACCTGGGCCAGCCGGTGAAACTTCTGCTGGCCAGGTCCTGCCACCACAAGCCGGAACCCGTGACAGCGAACGCCAGTACAACACCTCACTGGATGGATACGCCCACAGCCTGACAAAAGCGGCGGTACTATCACGCAGTTTGTCATACTACCAATCGGACGTGGCGCTCGAGATTTTGCACTCACTTGAGTCGGTGCCTTCCAGTCACCTCAATACCGTGATTGACAGCCAACAAAATGATCGTGAACTTGATGAATGGCTCGAACTGTCATTGCAGGTTCGCACACTACTGATCAATGGGCGTTCGATTACAGCCTCGGCCCATGAATGGGTTAACGACCACCCAGAACATATCATCCACAAAACCAACTTTCTCGAATTAGTTTCCCGTTATAGCACCTTATTTCCTGTACCTCCCCAAGTGGCTATTCTGTTACCCACCGAGGGCAGTCTTGCCGGAGCAGCCAAAGCGATTCGGGATGGCATTGTGAGCGCTTACCTTGAACAGCCGGGTCAATCTGTTCTTCATTTTTATTCCAGTGGGAAAAACACTGAATCTGCCATCGCAGCCTACCTGCAAGCGTTGGCGGATGGTGCCACACAGATTGTTGGACCTTTGAGGATTGAATCCACTCGTGCCTTAGCCAGCCTGGAAGGACTGAGTGTACCCATATTGCTACTCAACGAACTGCCCAACAACCCAGGAAAATTTGATCAAACAACCATGTTGACCAGTCTTTCATTGTCACAAGCCGAAGAAGTGGCAGCCATTGCCAGTGCTGCACTTGCACAAGGACAAAAACAGGCGCTTGTGATTGTCCCAAACACAGCCTGGGGCACCCGTATGGAGACCGCTTTTGCTACTGTTTTTGAACAAGGTGAAGGTCATATCTCAGCCAGCACACGTTTCAATACAGCCACCAGTGATCACAGTGCGACGCTGACACAGCTACTTGAGATAGACAAAAGCAATCAACGTAAAGCAGACTTGCAATCCCGGCTTGGCATACCATTGACCTTTGAGCCCAGTCACCGTGATGATTTCGACTTTATTTTCCTGGCAGCAGACCCGCTTGAGGGTCGAGAACTCAAGCCCTTGTTACGCTTTCACGATGCCGGCGATGTACCGGTCTATGCCGTGAGTCGTATTTTCAGCGGTAAAAAGGAACGGGCTTCCGACCAGGATCTGAATGGTATTATTTTTCCTGCTACACCCTGGCAGCTAAACGCCACCGGCGATTCCCCCCTGACATTGGACAGCGTTCGTGGCGGGGTCTATGGGAACCTATACGCTCTCGGTCAGGACGCCTGGCATTTGTTACGGTGGCTACCGTTAATGCAAAAAGACCCTGACTTATGGTTTCCCGGTGATGTCGGTGCATTACGGCTGCAGCCAAACGGTCGCCTTTACAGGCAGCCAACGTGGGCAAAAATTTCTGCTGGTCGGCCAATACCCTATCAATGGCCACACCGCCAACCAAGTTCAGGTTCAGGTTCAGGTTCAAATACACTTAACACTGTGGACTAACCGGGATCAGGCTTAAATGCGTTTAATTCTGTGTAATCATTGATGTTTGTATGGCACATTTAAATCTGACCTGTGACGTTTTGACTTAAGAACTGAACTTTGAACAAGCAACAGTCGGGGGCACAATGGGAAAAAACTGCTGAATCTTTTTTGTGCAGCCAGGGTCTCAGATTACTACACAGGAATTTTTTTAGCCGTTTTGGTGAAATTGACTTGATCATGGAGGATCAAAAAACTGTTGTATTTGTTGAAGTAAAATACCGGAAAAGCAGCCGGCACGGCAGCGGTGCGGACGCTGTCACGTTCCAAAAACAAAATAAAATTTCACGCACGGCGGCTTGGTACCTGGCAAAAAACCCTCACAGGTCTGAGCAATATTGTCGATTTGACGTAATATCCATTGGGCTACAAAAAATGGAACCAGACATAAACTGGATCCAGAATGCCTTTTACTCAACCTTATAAAGCACCTGACCGGGGTCAGATTCAAATGTACCTGACTCTGCGTGTTTATAAAACGTATGTGATACATTTGAGTCTGACCCCTGACACTAAACAAGGACAGAAACATGCAAGGACATTTCAATCGGCTACCAACAAAACTAACAGATCTATCAAATACTTATCGGATAATTGGCCCAGGGTTTATGGCTTTAACCCTGCTGACCTCAACCCTGATTCTTTCTGCCTGTGCCGATTTTGCGCGACGCAGCACCGGGACCGTACTCAATGATCAGTCACTGGAGTACAGTGTTATTCAAAACATCTACTCTGACCCTAGTTTTAGTAACAAAGATCATATCAAGGTGGAAGTTCACGAGGGTGTGGTGTTGCTTGCAGGAGAAACGGTTTCTGAAGAAAACCGGGTCCTGGCTACCAAACTTGCCGAAGAGTCCAGGCTGAGCAGACGTGTCGTCAATGACCTCAAGGTGGGGGAACAGGCGAGTTTGGGTGTCATGTTGGATAATTCATGGCTGAGCACCAAAGTAAACTCCATACTGCTCAAAGAAAACTCGCTGCCTGGCAATGATGCTTCACGAATCAAAGTCACTAGTTCACAAAACACGGTTTACCTGATGGGGTTAGTCACGCGCCAGGAAGGTGATGAAATCGCGGAGATTGTTCGCAATATCGGTGGTGTGGAAAAAGTCGTCAAAATCTTTGATTATGTAGATCAGGAGCCTGTTCAGGAATAGCGATCAGAACACACTTTGCAATATAGCCAAACAGATCATGGTAAATATGGCAGCAACAACATCATCAAGCATGATGCCAAAGCCACCGTTTATTCTTTGGTCAAGTTGACGGATTGGCCAGGGCTTGAAAATATCAAAAAAGCGAAACAATAAAAAAGCAGCCAGCAACCAACGCCATTGTAAAGGCACAAAGGCAACTGATAGCCAATAGCCAACCATTTCATCCCAGACGATGCCGCCGTGATCGTGTACCCCCAATCTGTGACTAACCCGCTCACACAAGCCAATACCCAGTAAAAATAGCAGTATCAACACAATCCAAAAGCCTGGGTTGCCAAGGCTTTTCAATGCAAAAGTAAAAGGAATCGCAATCAAGGTGCCCATAGTGCCCGGCGCCACCGGGGACAGACCCATACCAAAACCAAAAGCCAACAGACCGGATGGTGAGGTCAGCGCCACTTTCTTAAGCACCGCGCGGTCAATATCTATCTTATCTTTTTCGGTAGAACTCATGCCTTCTGCCTGAAATGTTCAAAACCAGCGTATTGCGCATGGTAGCTTGTACCATTGGCTCTTAAACAGCGGGCACCTTCATCTTTTTCAATTTCACCGATGATGCTTAAACTGACACCCAGTTGTTGACTCCAACTCGCTATCAACGCTTTGTGATGACGCGGCACAGTAAACAATAGTTCGTAATCATCACCACCTGACAACTGGTAATTCCACTTCTGACTATCCTCAAGCCCTTCAAGTACGGTAGCCTGTGGCAGCTTTTCAATTTCGAGCCGTGCACCACATCCCGATGCCTTAAGCACATGGCCAAGATCCGCCAGTAGGCCGTCAGAAACATCAATACAAGCGCTTGCATACCCCACCAAAGCCTGCCCTAACCTGACCCGTGGTTGTGGACGATCAAGCAATTGCCGATTCGGCACAGATGTCTCTTTCTGCAATAATTCCAGCACCCGGGCAGCACCACCAATGGTGCCGGAGACGACAAGCAAATCACCCGGATTTGCACCGCCACGTGTGAGTTGTTTGCCGGGTCCGACAAAACCCATTGCGGTCAGACTGACAGATAGTGGTCCGCTGGTCGTATCGCCACCCACCAATGTTACGCCATGGGCCTGTGCCAATATTTTGAAACCTGCAGTGAATGACTTTAGCCAAACCGAATCCACCTGGGGTAGTGACAATGAAAGTAGCGCCCAACGAGGAGTAGCGCCCATCGCTGCCAGATCACTCAAGTTCACAGCCAGACATTTGTAAGCAATGTCATAAGGTGAAGTATCAATGGGAAAGTGGATGCCGACATTCAATGTATCAGTCGCCGCAACGAGATGTTGGCCAGCGGGTAATTCAAGTACTGCTGCATCATCACCAATACCCAGCCTGACTCCTTGATCTGAATCGGAGGAAGAGGCAATGGAGGTCTCCCGCTGAATCTGTTCTATCAGCTGAAACTCCTTCATACGATCAAACTGGATTAAATGGTGACAAAGAAGAAGGATCCCGCCATTGTTTCGCTGCCTTATCCAGAACGCCGTTAATAAAGCTGTGTCCCTGTTCAGCACCAAACTGTTTTGCCAGGTTGATCGCTTCATTAATGATCACCTGGTGAGGAAGCTCAATGCAGTGCAACAATTCATATGTACCGATACTCAAAATCACATGCTCGATGACATCCAGTTGTGTCAACGGCCGGTCAAGAAATGGTTTCATTTTCTCGTCGATACCGGCCTGGCCTTTACTGACCTTTCTGACCAAGGTCGCAAACAGCTCGGTATCAACGTTGCTGAAATCCTGTTCCTCACGAAACTGAATGAGTATTTCACCTACATCTTGCGCGGTCAGATGCCACTGATACAAAGCCTGCAAGGCTCGGCGACGGGCTCGGCGACGGGGCTCAAATTTGTTTTCTGCGCTATTTGACACGGATGCGGTCCAGTACGGCAATCATCTGCAGAGCGGCAATCGCGGTGTCAAAACCCTTATTACCCGCACCGGATCCGGCGCGTTCAAGTGCCTGATCAACATTGTCAGTTGTTAACACACCAAAAATAGCCGGCAAACCGTGTTTAAGGCCAACCTGGGCCAGACCCCGCGCGCACTCACCAGCAACGTAATCAAAATGTGGTGTGCCACCACGAATTACGGCCCCCAAGGCAATCACAGCATCATACCGCCCAGTCATGGCCAACGCATCCACTGTCAATGGCAGTTCAAATGCCCCCGGCACCCATACCAGTGTAGTGTCTTGCTCGGAAATACCATTCCTGTCTAAAGCATCAATTGCTCCATCCACTAATTGCTGCACGATGAAGTGATTAAACTCGCTGGCCACCAAGGCGACATTGCACTTTCGTTGTGGCATTTCCAGGGAGAATTCATTCATATTACTTAGTCCTCATGAAACGCATCGGCGCTTGGGTCACTTTCTACATACTCAACCACCTCAAGGCCAAATCCTGCAAGACCGGTCATGCGTTTGGGTGCGCTCAAAACCCGCATTTTCCTTATGCCAATATCGACGATGATCTGAGCACCGATGCCATACGTTCGGAGTTCACTGGACTGTCGGCTATCGCCACTGCTTAGCACACTTGGCTCAGGTTGTTTTTGAATACGCCGTAACAGATTATCGTCATCTTCATGCCCACCAAGCACCAACACCATGCCTTTACCCTCACGCACTATCTCTGCCATAGCCAGTCTGAGCGGCAAGCCAAAATCATCACGTTGGATACCCAGGACATCACTGAGTGGATTCTGCACATGTACCCTGACCAGCATGGGCTCAACGGGATCAACCTCACCTTTGAGTAAGGCAAGATGAAGCTTGTCATTGATGCTGTCGCGGTAGGTCAACAAACGGAAAGGCCCAAAATCTGTATCAACGTCGTGGGTGGACAAGCACTCTACCGAATGCTCCGTTTCAAGTCGGTAACGGATCAGGTCAGCAATGGTACCAATTTTGAGGTTATGCTTCTGTGCATAGGCCTCCAGTTGTGGCCGTCTTGCCATGGTACCGTCTTCGTTTAAAATTTCGACCAAAACTGCCGCTGGTTCAAGCCCGGACAACATCGCCAAATCGACACTGGCCTCGGTATGACCGGCACGCGTCAACACGCCGCCGGCCTGGGCCATTAGTGGAAACACATGACCTGGTTGAGAAATATTGGCAGGACCTGCATCCGGACGCGCGGCGGTACGTATAGTATGCGCCCTGTCATAGGCAGAAATACCCGTGGTAATGCCTTCCGCAGCTTCTATTGAAACTGTAAAATTGGTGGCGAACCTGGCTTCGTTCTTGTTGACCATGAGCAACAGATTCAACTGTTCACATCGCTCGCGTGTAATTGGCATGCAAATCAAGCCACGGCCGTTGTGGGCCATGAAATTAATATCTTCAGGCCGAACCATAGACGCAGCCATGACCAGGTCGCCTTCATTTTCCCTGTCCTCATCGTCGATCAGCACGATCATACGGCCGGCGCCAATGTCTTCGATAAGCTCGGGGATAGTGTTAAGTTTCATAGCTTGTTTTCCTTTCAGCCGAACTATGCGCCGGTATCGTCTGAATAGCCATACTGATTCAGTCGATCCAGGTAGCGTGCGATCAGATCAACTTCCAAATTCACTTTTTCGCCAGCAGCCAGGTCGCCAAGCGTAGTCACTGTCAGGGTATGTGGAATTATACAAATCGAGAACCGATTATCATCAACCTCGTTGACCGTCAAACTGACGCCATCCAGGCAAACTGAGCCTTTCGGTGCAATGTATCTGGCCAGGTTGCGATCTGTTTCAAAAAGAAACCGCTCCGAACGGGCATCTGCGACACGTGATACCAAGGTGGACAGACCATCAACGTGCCCGGATACCAGGTGGCCACCAAGGCGGTCTGATGCTCTCATTGCGAGCTCCAGATTGACTTTATCCCCTGCTTGCCGGTTTCCCAGGCTGGTTTTATCCAAGGTCTCAACCGACACATCCGCGCTGAACCCGGTATTATCCGGCTCAAGCATGGTCAGACATACTCCCGAGACACTGATACTGTCGCCTGTTTTGCAATCCACCATCAAAACTGATGGCAACTCAAACCGGATTCGCAAATCACCCTGGTGAGATTCCAGAGAATGCAGTTTTCCGGTGGCCGCTACGATACCTGTAAACATATTGTAAGATGCCTTTAGCTTGAATAAACCGGCTTTAACCTTAAACGCAGGTCTTTACCGATACGTCGTGAATCCACCCACTCCAGATGGACGCGATCCTGCATATTATCAAGTCGTGGTGTCGCAAAAGGACTACGCGCGCCACCACCCAAAATTACAGGTGCCTGGTAAATGAGAACTTCATCGACCAGTTTTTGTTGAATCAATGTACCGCACAGCGCCGCTCCGGCTTCCACCTGAACTTCATTAAACCCTCGTTTTCCCAGCTCAGTGAATACGGCTGACATATCCACTCGCCCTTCAAATGACGTCACGCCCAAATAATCGGCGCTCGTTTCGCTGAGGCTATCTGGTATCGGGTTTTCATCCAGACCGGCGATCAGAACTTTGCCGGGCAGGCTTAAAAGCCGTGCAGTTGCCGGCGTACGCCAGCGGCTGTCAACAACAACACGTGTTGGCTGCCTGGCCATTTCACTGTTGCGCACATTCAATGACGGATCGTCTGCCAACAGCGTGCCGATCCCGGTCAAAATAACATCTGATCTGGCGCGCCATATTTGAACATCAGCACGCGCCTCAGATCCACTAATCCATTGACTACTGCCATTAGCCAATGCGATATGACCGTCCACGCTTTGCGCCAACTTGATCCTTACCCAGGGGCGCCGTTGCCGCATACGCATGAGAAAACCAGAATTAAGCTCTTCTGCTTCTGCTGTCATCAGCCCGCTTTGCACTTCTATGCCAGCCTGAAGCAAACACTGAAAACCACTGCCGTTGACGTCAGGATTGGGATCCTCCAGCGCACAAATAACCCGGGCAATTTTTGCTTCGATCAGTGCTTCCACACATGGAGGTGTCCGGCCATGATGGCTGCAGGGTTCAAGTGTTACATAAACCGTTGCACCCACGGCTTTGTCAGCGGCTTCACGCAATGCACTAATTTCCGCATGGGCGCCACCAGCCTTTTTATGCCACCCGCTTCCGACAACCCGGCCTTCGTGAGTTATTACACAACCAACACGCGGATTAGGGTGAGTGGTATTCAGACCCTGACGAGCCAATTGCAAGGCACTGGCCATGCATTCGTAATCAAACGCAGTGAAGCTCATTACACCTACTCCTTCAATGCGATTACTGGAGGTTCTGCTGGCACTAGTGCTCCTTCAGCAAGGAAATCTGTCGTTTATCCAAACGACCTGGACTCTCTCTTTCCAGCCGTTCAATCTCATCACGAAAAGCCTGTACATCTTCGAACCTGCGATAAACAGAAGCAAACCGGACATAAGCGACCTGATCCAACTCGCTCAGCTCGCGCATCACCCACTCACCGATCAGGCTACTGGGTATTTCCGCCTCTTCAACACTGCGAATTTCTCGTAACAGCACACGTATGGCACGCTCAATCTCACGGGTTTTAACCGGTCTTTTTTCAAGCGCCCTGAGCATACCGTTACGCAACTTTTCTTCTGAAAAAGCCTCGCGGATGCCACCTGACTTAATCACCCGGGGTGCTACCAGTTCCGGTGTTTCATAAGTATTAAAGCGAGAAGTACAACTGGCACATTCACGTCGGCGCCGGATTTGCATACCGTCACCGGTTACCCGGGAGTCCACGACCCGGGTATCATCATGATTGCAAAAAGGACACCACATCGTGATTAGTGCTCCTTCAATGTGATAATTGCGGGTGCAGCGCTCCTGCGGGGTTTCGCAGCAAGGCACAGTGTGCAGTGAATGGCTGGTCCTTTACAAGCACTGCAACGCAGCGGCGGAAGCCCACAGGAGCGCCCTGCGGGTTGGTTTGTCAGTGCCCATGGACGGCTCTGCACCTCTTGCCAAGGACTATGGCCATTACCTGCGAGCTGCATCTTGCCATGAACACTGACAAACCAACTGCATCCGTAATTATCACGTTGAAGAAGCACTAGTACTCCTATAAGGCGCTATTCTGTATTGCCACTTTCAACGCCGGTATACAGGGTGGTTGCGGCACAGCTTGCTCGTTGCTTCGAGCGCGGTGGCCGCCGTTATCGGGTCATCAATATGATCGAGAACATCACATATAATGCTCGCCAGGTTTTGGCAGTCGTTCACGCTGAACCCTCGTGTGGTAACTGCCGGTGTACCCAATCGCAAACCACTCGTAACGAATGGTGAACGTGGCTCCCCAGGTACAGTATTTTTGTTAACTGTAATCGACACCTTGCCCAGTGCTTCCTCTGCTTGCTTACCCGTATATTCACGGCCAATCAAATCAACCAGAAACAGGTGGTTGTCAGTACCACCAGATACGATACGGTAACCGCGGTCAATCAAAACTTCTGCCATCGCTTTAGCATTGTCGACAACCTGTTGTTGATATTGTTTGAACCCTGGTTGCAGCGCTTCTTTGAATGCCACTGCCTTGGCGGCAATCACATGCATTAGGGGACCACCCTGGGTTCCGGGGAATACCAGCGAGTTCAGTCTTTTCTGGATGGCCTCGTCTTCCTGAGCAAGAATGATGCCGCCTCTGGGTCCACGCAGAGTTTTGTGTGTTGTAGAGGTAACGACATGCGCGTGTGGCAGCGGGCTTGGATACAAGTCAGTAGCGACCAAGCCGGCAATGTGTGCCATATCAACCAGAAAATATGCACCCACGGAATCGGCAATCTCGCGCATCTTTGCCCAGTCCATAATTCGGGAATAAGCTGAAAACCCACCTATCAACAATCGTGGCTTATGCTCCAGCGCAATCTGTTGCATTTGATCGTAGTCGACCAGACCGGTTTCTTCATTGAGCCCGTAAGACACGGCGTTAAACAAACGACCAGAGAAATTCACCTTGGAACCATGGGTAAGGTGCCCCCCGTGAGAAAGGTCCATCCCCAGCAATGTGTCACCTGGATTTATCAGTGCCAGGTATGCGGCAGCATTGGCCTGAGAGCCCGAATGCGGTTGCACATTGGCATAGTGCGCCCCGAACAATTGTTTTGCCCTGTCTTGCGCCAGACTTTCAGCGATATCAACATGCTCACAACCACCGTAATAACGTCGACCTGGATAGCCTTCGGCATATTTGTTGGTCAAAACTGAGCCTTGTGCTTCCAACACTCTTGGGCTGACATAATTCTCGGAAGCGATCAGTTCAACATGGTCTTCCTGCCGTTGCTGTTCGCGGGCAATGGCCGCTGCTAATTCGCTATCGAATTCTTCAATGCCAAAACTGTCGTCAAACATGTCTTTTCCTGTGTAGGGTAATGTGAAGATATAACCCCTAATTCTATCATTACGCAGGTCCACGATCCTACCTGCTTGGTTATTCACACCACCATCTCAGCAGTAGCCAAGATCTTGTCACGCTCCCGCCATGCTGAAAATGAGACCCTTATTGAGATTATGGGAAACGAGTGGGGTTCCCGGCTTTCGCCGGGATGACGGTATCTCTTAATACAGGACACTACACTAGGTTTCGATGAATGATGAACAATGTCAGGGCTTGGTGCTGGCTCCTTTGCTTGTCTTGAAGGATAATTCCGCCTCAGACTTCATCGAGAAATAACCATGGCCCAGTATATATACACCATGATTGGCGTGAGCAAGACCGTGCAGCCCAATCGCACCATCATCAAAGACATCTCGCTGTCTTTCTACCCAGGTGCCAAAATTGGCGTTCTCGGACTTAACGGCGCCGGCAAATCAACCGTGCTGCGCATCATGGCGGGTTTGGACAAAGATATTGAGGGTGAAGCCCGCCCCCAGGCTGGCATTCGCATTGGGTATCTACCGCAGGAACCGAAACTTATTGATGAGATCACGGTGCGCGAAACAGTAGAACAAGGTGTGGCTGAAATCAGGGATCTGTTGCAGAACTTTGACGCAATCAGTCTCAAGTTTGCCGAACCCATGGGTGACGAAGAAATGAATTCCCTGCTGCAGCAGCAGGCGGATTTACAAGAAGCCATTGAAGCGAGCAACGGTTGGGAACTGGAACGCACGTTGGAGGTAGCAGCTGATGCTTTGCGCCTACCGCCGTGGGATGCAAAAATTGCTCACCTGTCAGGTGGTGAAAAACGACGTGTCGCCCTGTGCCGCTTATTGCTGGCGAGCCCCGATATGTTGTTACTGGATGAACCTACCAATCACCTTGACGCAGAATCTGTAGCCTGGCTGGAACGGTTCCTGACTGACTTCCCCGGTACCGTCGTAGCGGTCACCCATGACCGCTATTTTCTCGACAATGCCGCCGAGTGGATACTCGAACTGGACCGAGGATACGGTATACCCTGGAAAGGTAACTATTCATCATGGCTGGAGCAGAAAGAAAAACGCCTTCAACATGAAGAACGCAGTGAAAAAGCCCACCAGCGAGCTATTCGTGAAGAGCTGGAATGGGTGCGGTCAAACCCGAAAGGCCGACGCGCCAAGAGTAAAGCCAGGCTACAACGATTCGAAGAGCTCAACAGTCGTGATTACCAAAAGCAGAACGAGACGCGTGAGATTTATATTCCACCCGGGCCACGCCTGGGAGACCAGGTTATTGAGGTCGAAAATGTTAGCAAAGGCTTTGGTGACCGGTTGCTCATCTCAAACCTGAGCTTTAACCTGCCTCGCGGTGGCATCGTTGGTGTTATCGGTGGCAACGGTGCTGGTAAGACAACATTGTTCAAAATGCTGACGGGTGTTGAAGTCCCGGATAGCGGTCAGATTACCCTGGGTTCTACGGTTGAGCTTGCCTATGTTGACCAGAGTCGTGACAGCCTGGATGGAGACAAAACCGTCTGGGAAGAAGTTTCGGATGGTCAGGAAACCGTTAGCGTAGGCCACTTCGAAATACCGTCGCGTGCTTATGTCAGTCGATTTAATTTCCGTGGCTCCGACCAGCAGAAAAGGGTTAAAGACCTATCCGGCGGTGAAAGAAATCGTGTTCATCTTGCAAAATTGATACGTTCTGGGGGAAATGTGTTACTGCTTGATGAGCCCACTAACGACCTGGACGTGGCAACTCTGCGTGCGCTGGAAGAAGCGCTACTCGAATTCCCGGGTTGTGCCGTTGTGATTTCGCATGATCGCTGGTTCCTCGACCGAATCGCGACACACATGCTGGCCTTTGAGGGCGATAGTATGGTGACCTGGTTCGAAGGAAACTATTCAGAGTACGAACAGGATCTAAAGCGCCGTATTGGCGATAAAGCTCAGAACCCAAAGCGGGTAAAATATAAAAAAGTGTCGACCTGAGCCTATTCCCGACTCTGTGAGGCTAGTTTTTCCAGCTGATCCAGCAAGTGATCGGAAAATGTCTGCGGATCAAAGGTTTTTTTCATCATCTGCCGCAATGAAATTCTTAATTCAGAACGCCTGGCACCGTTGCGCGCAAGAGCAATGGCGGCATTTATGTAGTCCGGTGTGGTTTCTGTGACAAACCTGCCCAAATCAAGCGCGTTCAGGATCGCACCACTCTGCCGGGAAACAAGCGTTGAACCAACGCGGGTGATGATCGGCACACCCATCCACAGGGCATCACAGGTGGTCGTGCAACCGGAAAACGGAAATGGGTCGAGCACTATATCCACATCAGCATAAGAGGCCATAATTTCCGCATAATCACAATAGCCATGCACAAGGACACGGGTCTGGAGCAAACCCAGATCATCGCAGCGTTGATAAAAAGCCTTGCACACCTGTGAGTCATCAAACATTGAATTGCGCAAGACCAGACGTGAACCGGGTAAAGCATCCAGTATCTTTGCCCAGGCCCTCAATACTTTGTCACCCAATTTACTGAGACGATTGAAGCTGGCAAAAACGATACCAGGCTCGCCCATGTGTCTCGGTGCTTGGGGAACAGGAATCTGTGGGCGATAACACAATCGTGCTGGCTCAAGCCGCACCAGGGCTTCAGTAAAATACTTCTCATCTCCCGGCGGACTCAGGTAGGCGTCACTGAAAAAAGCGTCGATGTGTTGGCTGCCAGTGGTGCAGAATGAGTCAAGCCAGCTAACCTGTACTATCGCCGGCCGGCGACACAGGCTTGTCAGCATTCCCCCAGGTGAGTGACCTGCAAGATCAACCAGAATGTCGAGTTCATGAGATGCAATGAGTGCCGCTGCCTCATCAGACGATTGCTCATCCAATTCACACCAAAAATCTGCTTGTTGCCTGAATCTGTCACTAATTGGTCCTTCTTGAGATCGCGCCGCGTACAGGTAATGCTCTGCTCGAGAACGGTCGAAGGCTTCCATGACCGGCAATAAGAAACAAGCGACCGGACCACCGGAAAAACGCGGAGAAATCCAGCCAATACGTAATTTCCTGCCAACGTGCACTCTGAGCCCAACTGGCTCATTTTGTGAAAACCTTGTCGCCCACAAGTGGCCTGCCTTCAGCAGGTCCGTTGCTACTGTTTCCTGCCGGTATTGCAGCGCAAGCAAGTAAGAGTCGAAGTATCTGCTACCATCTTCGGTTGAAATGTCTTTATCCGAATCCAGCAATTCTTCAAACAGGCTCAGTCCTTTGTCCGTCTCGGCATTCTGAATATGGGAATCGGCCAACATGGCCAGCGTCTCCGGGTCACCGGGTAATCGCTCCAGCACCTCTTGCAGCATGAGGCGGGTGCTGAAATGGGTCTTCTTTGAACGTTGTAAGGCATGAGCCATGCCTTTGAGCGCTAACAAGTTGTCCGGCTGTAGCTTCAGGGCGGCTGAAAACTCCGTCAGGGAAGATTCGTAGCGACGTTGTGCGAACAGGGCCAGGCCGAAATTTAAGCGTGCACCAAAATGATCAGGCAGTCTGGACACTGCGGCGCGTGCTAACGGCTCTGCAACTCTGGGCTGACCCAGGGCAAGATGCACCGCGGCCAGATTGGCAGACAAAATAGCGTGCCCTGGTACGAGGTCTAGTGCCTTGCGCAGGTAAAACACCGCCTGTTCGTGATGTCCCTGTCCCTGTTGAATCTGACCAGCCAACACCAGGGCATCCAGATGGTCCGGCTCATTCTCTAATACAGCTTTTATCATACTGAACGCTGAGTCGACCTTACCCTGCTTGAGCTTTTCATTCGCTACGTGCAATTTCGACATGCTGGAACTCAAGGGAGACGGCGCTCCAGAATGTGTGCCGGCAGAGAAAAGTCCTTTTCAACCGGGGCAAACGGACGTGGCTTGTAATTCAGCAACACCCGGGCTTGCTGATCATCGAACACCAGGTCAAGCTGTTGTCTTCTGACCATCTGGCAATTAATGTTGGCATTGCTTGTGAGTGTATTTGCCAGACGAACCAACAATACAAACAACCACTCCGGTAAACCAATCACCCTGACCGGCTTGCCCAAAGCTGCGAATATCTTGTTAACCATATCCGAATAGCTCAACGTGTCACCGCCAGCTAATGACAATACCTGGGGCAAAGCCTTTTCACTGAGCAAGGCCGTTATCGCAACCGATGCCAAGTCGTCTGCATGCACAGGTTGTCGCAAACCGTCTGCCTCACCATTCAAGGGCATAAAACCAAAACGGCGGATCCAATTTGCCAATCTGCTGATGTTACTATCCAGTCCGCAACCATAAACAAGGGTTGGTCTTAACAACACCAGTTTCTGCCCAAGTTTTTCAGCAATTGTCCTGAGTTCTGATTCGATTCTGAGCATACGCCGCATTTGCTGTTTTTCTGCCGGGTCTGGTGAATCCAGCTTGCTAACAACACTACTACTGCTGAATATGACTGCGGTTCGTAATTGCGGACCGACAGCCAAAAATTTGTGAGCAAGTTCCATTGGTCCGGCCGACAATAAGTACCGACAGTTTTTTGAGGCCTCAACGGCATCAGTCTCGGTCAACCATTCAACCTGCTCAAGTGCCTGACACCATTTTGGCTGGTCGCTGCGACTGATAGCGAACACCCGGAAGCCGGCACGTACCAAGCGTGGAATGGCAAATATCCCGATCTGGCCACTCGCACCCAACACTAACACGCCAGATGCTTTTTTCACTTGATCAGTTGTAGCGGCCATAAAACAATAAACCTGAGCCAGATACCGGCATAAACCAGTAAGCGAAGCGGAAAAACCGTCGTTTTCGCCTGGAATTTTCTGAAAAATCTGACCATACCACGATGTTTCTGAAAATGTACCCAAGTCCGACGGTTACGACTGGAAAGACCCTGCTGATGAACACAACTGGCTTGAGGAACATAAAGGCAGTGCCAGCCGTGTTCTTTGAGGCGATACATCAGGTCCAGGTCTTCACAGTGCATGGCATAGGCTTCATCCAAAAAACCAACGGCCTCCAGGGCCGTGCGTCTGACAAGCATACAGGCGCCACTGACGGCATCACAGATTTCCGTATCAATCACCAATTTTGTAACATCAACTTCAATACCACGAAAAAAAGGAAACCACTTACCCAGTCGCCAAAGGCCGCTGGTCGCCAACAGAGATTTCCATGGGTCCGGAAAACGCCGCACGGTGGCTCGTTGAATTTGTCCACTTTCATCGTACACAGCAGGGCCGGCGATTCCTGCACGGGGATCACACTCAAGAGCCGTCTTTAATCTTTCCAGGGTTTCGGGTTCTAGCATGCAATCAGGGTTTAGTATTAATACCCAGTTGGTATTCAGTTGTCGTGCGACCGCATTCACCGCGGGGGCAAAACCAAGGTTGCGTGGGTTAAACAAGAATTCAATCCCCTGCTTGTTACCATACAGTTTGTGCAGTTCTTCCGAACTGGCGTCGCTTGAAGCATTATCCACCACACTGACACTCGTCGGTACGGTGCTCATCAGCACGGCATTAACACATTGCTGCAGGGTCTCACCGGCATTATAGTTAACAATGATGGTAGCTATGGTCATAGCTGTTTCAGGTTTTGCTCAGAAATCGTCGCCACCAGGATTTTCTCATTGGTGTAATGACTTGATCAGAGTGATTTTTTAAATCAGCAAGTTGCTTTTCCAGCCTGGCTATGATGCCGCCAGCAGCCATATTGCGCCTGATCTCTCCCTGGTAATGTTGATAAACAGATTCATCCCGATCATCAAAAAGCCACAGCCGTCCGTTCAAATTTGGCAGGTTGGCCTGATCTGCCGCACATATCGCAATAAAATACATCGGTGCCTGGGTAATATGTTTCGGCGAGATCAGTTCATTTTCTGAAACCTGGTCAAGTGTGACCCGGTCCAGGCCATCCATTGACCATATCGATGAATGAAACATCAGTTTCTGACCAAGCAAGTGACTGACCGGAAAATGCCGCCCGATCAACGCCTCGAGCTCCTCGCGATAGAGTTCTTTGACATGGAATTCGTTAACTGTGTTTTGCCCGTCAGAGTAGGTGGCCTTGTCGGGTGACGAAAGAATCAAACAACCTTCCGGTTTAAGAACACGTTTAAACTCAGCCAACAATTCGTCATGAGCATCAAGATGCTCCAGTGTCTCGAATGAAACGATACGATCAAATTCACTATCGGCAAAAGGCAAACTTGTGCAATTCGCAGTGTGGAAGCCAACGTTTTCCAGGTATCCATAACGTTGCCGGGCATGTTCAATGACATGTTCTGAAACATCCACGGCTTCGACAGATGCCGCCGAACGCGCCAGCAATGCGGAACCATAGCCCTCACCACATGCCGCATCCAGTGTGCGTGCATTAACACACCAACGCGCCGCCAGCGCATAGCGATGGAGATGTTCGTACCAAATTTCACGCTCGCATTCAGGCGTGAATCGTTCGCCGGTAAATTCAAGTGAGCCTGACACATTCGTTACCCGTAATTGAGACAAGGTAATTTTAACGCATTCCAACACCCGCGCGTTCAAGACAATCAAGTATTTCCTTTCGACGGCCTGCCAGCGGATCTTGTTGGATAAACTCACTCACTTTACGATGATAATCCGGGTGCTTGCCTAGCAGACGTTGCATGCTTTTTTCGTCTGGTTTCAAACCCAAAGGTCCGAAAGATGCCCCTCCATGGTGAACCACGTAGGCATCATCACACAATACATTGCGTAAACCAGCTTGCTCAGCACGTTGGCAAAAATCATTTTCTTCACCATAACCACGACCAAAAGTAGTTTCATCGAAAAGGCCAACACGCCTGATCGCACGTAATGAAATTGCCATACAAAAACCAACTGCTGTTGGCATATCCGGGTACTGTGGCTTGCCACAGGATGTCAATGTGGTTGCAATAAGATCCGGCTTCTCTGGCGTAGGATTGGGAACACAAAAACTGGGTATAGAAACAATTTCCCCATTGTTGGACCAGGGCGTGGCGGTGGCGATTGACAAGTCAGAAGCCAGGCATTTGGCCAAACGATCCAGCCATCCGCTAGTAACTTCAGTATCTGAATTAAGTAACACGACATCTGTTTCTGCACAACGCATACCATGGTTGGCTGTTGCAACAAACCCCCTGTTTTGCTCATGAACAAGCAACTGACGATGTGGTTGTGCTTCATTAACCCACGAGCGTAACAAAGGTCGCACTCTTTTATCACTTGAAGCATCGTCTATCAGCAATACCTGCGTGTCAGACGACACAGTACGTGTAATTGACTGCAGACAAACTTCAAGTTCATCGAACGCATTGAAAACAGGCACAATAATCAACGGAAATGGCATTAGTCGGACCAATAATGTGGGAGCCTGATATAACCTACTTCCTTGGTATTACCAGTTATTGTGAAAACCAACTCTTGAGTATCAAATAGCCGGACCCCTTCTGGATCCATGGAATGCCCACGTAGGTTGTAACTACCCGGTAAAAGACTAATGTCGGTAAACTGCAATCTAAATCGATAGTAATGATCAGCTAACTTGACCGGAGAAATACCTTCGTTATCTGAAATGACACCATAGACAGGTGTTCCATCTGCTCTCACAACACCTACTACTCCAACAGGTGGGCGATCATCGGGTGAATAAATCTGCAACTCAACCTTGAGCGTATCACCCATGGCAAATGCTGGTGGTTGCCCATCGATCGCACCTTCCAGTGATAACCCCTCAATGCGATAATATGCGCCTTCGCCTGTTGCTTGTATACGTAGTTTTTTTTCCTTGGCAAGACGTGTTTCATGCCAGGCCAGGTAGGCCTGTGTAACCGGAAATACATCGCCATACTGCTCAACCTTGCCACTGTGAATCCACAGTGCTTTTTGACAAAGTTTTTGCACAACATACATACTATGTGAGACAAGCAGCAAGGTGCCACCTTGCTCAACAAACCGTTGTATCCATTGAATACATTTTTTCTGGAATGATTCATCGCCCACCGCAAGAACTTCATCGGTAATCAACAGGTCTGGCCTGCAGGCAGTGATCACTGCAAATCCCAGTCTGACGACCATACCCGATGAATAATGTTTGACTGGCTCATAGATATACTCGCCGATATCTGCAAATTCCAGAATATCGTGCATTCGTTCTTTTAACTCTTTATTAGTCAAACCCATTAATGATGCTTTCATTCGTACGTTGTCCATGCCGCTAAAATCTGGCTGGAATCCAGCACCGAGTTCCAGCATGGCCGCAGTGTTCCCATGCACCACAACACGCCCTTGAGTCGGTTGAATAACGCCTGTCAATAATTTGAGCAGGGTAGATTTTCCGGCGCCATTTTCGCCAATAATACCAAGTGACTGACCCCGAACTACATCAAGGTTAATATCGCTGAGTACAGTAGCGCCATGTGCTGGCTGACGCCCTAACAACAAAGATGTAAAAGCCTGCATTCGTTCTCGTGGTTTGTGTACACGAGGATATATTTTTGATACAGCTTCAACTCTGACCAATGAATCCATTAGAGGAAGTCCTCAAAATGCCCAGAAAAACGTCTAAAAAAGCGTATTGACACCCACGCAAAAAAAGTTATAAAAAGCACCATAGCCAAGGCAGTAAAACCAAAATTGATTTCACCAAATAATAATAATTCACGTAAACGGGCGATGAACCAGGCCATCGGATTCCATTGGGCGATGACCTGAACTGAATCGGGCAAGTAGGAAGCGGCATAAAGAATAGGAGTGGTAAAAAACCAGAACGTCATCAATGGCGGTAGAATTTGCGCCACATCACGAACAAAAACCTGAATGGCGCTTGTGAATAAGGCGATTGCACAGGCAAATACCCACATCAAAATGATGACCGGTATGACCAGCAGGAAATAAAGCCAATGAATATTGGTGCCCGTTAACTGCAATACGATAAGTACCGCACCATAGCCAATCAAGTGCATAATAAAAGTAGCTGTCACAGTGGCCAACGGGATTTGTTCGGTGGCAAAAGCTATTTTTCCAATCAATGCACCATTTGCAGTTATTGATGTGTTTGCACGCAATATCGCCTCGGAGAATGCAGTCCATGGCCAAAAAGCAATGGCCAGATAGGGTACAAAACCTATGTCCGCAGCCTCTGGAATACGAGCTTTGAATATGGTTGAGAAAACGAATGCATAAACGGCAAGCAATATCATCGGTTGCAAAATCAACCAGGCAAAACCAGTCATGTTTTCCAGATAATCTTGACGAATCTGGCGTATCACCAAATTTTGGAAAAATACGAGATCAAGCTTTCTCTGGTTTGCCTTTATCATTGCTATTGTGGCCGTATTGACAGGGCATTATTTTACGCTCATTCTGCTCCATTATCCGGTGATTCAGCATAATCATCACCCAATTGCCTATCAACCATCTCTTTAAGGGACTGCTGAGACATAATTACATCCAAAGCCGACAGTTCACTTAGGTATTCCTGTTTTAAGCGCTCTTCATGTTGAGTACGTGCACTCTCAATCAGCTGTATGCTGACATCATCAAAGTCCAGCATTTTGGCTGCATAAAAATGATCCAAGCGTATGATGTGAAAGCCATATTGCGTTTTCACCGGTTTGGATATTGATCCCACCGTCATTGCAAACGATGCTTCCTCAAAGGATTCAACCATATCCCCCTTATTGACTTTGTAGAACTTGCCCTGATTTGCTTTTGCACTGGCATCATCAGAATAGGTCATAACCAATTCATCAAACAGCTCGGGATTCCCTTCAAGCTGCTGACTTACCGAATCAACCCTTTCCTTTGCTTCATCCAATGTCCGGTCCTCAGTTGATATGAGAATATGAGTGACATCAACCTGAGGCGGAGACAGCATGTCCTTTTTATTCAGCTCATAGTATTCTCGTGCCAGTTGCTCATAATCGCCTTCGGGTTGTATTTCCACATACCGTTGCATCCATGCTTCAGCGAGTTCCGCATCAGCGGCAAGGCGCATTCGGCCCTGTACGATCTTTCCTTGATCAAAACCTGCTGCGCGGGCATCGGCGGCCAGTTGGGCACGCAATAACAGCGTGTTAAGCACACTACGTAAACGGCCGGTATCACGCAGGGTGGCCTGTCTGATGTTCGCAGGGATCCTGTCAGCACGAGCGCTAAACTCTGCCTGTGTTACTTTTCCATTGCCACGTTGCGCGAGTAGCTCTGAATCAGATGTCTGCGTTTCGGCATAAACTGAATGCGGTAAGACAAGCAAAAAAACTGCAAAATATTTGATGTGGGACGTTTTCATTAATAATTCCTGCTACAAAGTCATTGTTTCTGACATAAATCAAGCCGGGTAGCCCTAGGCTACCCGGCTTGAAACACCACTTGCTGGTTTATTAATTAATCCAGATTAATGTGTTGAATAGTCGCAATACAATTATCACCTGGGTTACATCTACTGGTGGACGGGTCAAAGCCATCGGTAAATGTGAAGTTCATGTAATAAGTGGTATTGGGCAGCATCTGACAATACCCTGGCGAACCATCTGTGGCCCAACCAATTCCGCCGTTGGAGCCCCAGCTATGGGTGCATTCATCCGCAACATCAAAATCACCTGGACAGCTACTTATTGAGCCCAGTCGGCGTCCATTGGTGAAGGTGTTGGCAAGAGATATGATAGCACCATGGTCATCAATATTGCCAGATTCAAACTGAACGGCGCTATAGCCGGTTCTGTTGATAGGCAGTGTCTTGGTGTCATATCCCGGCTCCGGGAAGTCGACCCCCCACAGTGCCTTCCATAAGATGATATCGCCGGCAAGTGCAGGATTACTACAATTACCCGGCTGTGGTGGTGGGTTCACAACCACGGTCGTCACGGTAACCAACAAGGACTTACTTACCGGGCCATTGGTTCCCGCGCAGGCAAGCGTAAATGTATATGAGCCGGCAGATGCGATACTTACCGTTTTACTGCTACTTGGGAGTGTAATAGCTGACCCTGCCCAACCGCCAGAACCTCCACTTGCGGTACAGGAAGTCGCATTGCTGGTTGTCCAGGCCAGTGTCGTGGATTGACCTTCGGTAATCGCAGTTGGAGAAGCGGTGAAACTGTTGATAACCACCGAGTTGGGGGCAGGTGGATCACCCTGGGTTACGGTATAGTTTTGTGAAGCCGTACTGATAGTAATATTACCGGTCGTCGGGCTGACAGTTATCCCGGTGATATCGGTGATGACAATGGCATTGTCCAGAATTAGATCTGCATTCGCCATACCGCTTATGAAAACAAGTAAGCATATCCACTTAATTCCATTTAAAAATTTAAATCCGTTTAAGCTACTCATAATTCCTCTCTCTCTGATTCCGACCATTTATGCGTGTTCCTTTTGATTTAACGTCTAAACTTGCACCAGCATCCTGTCAGTTACTAATTGGCACTCACTACCTACATTTACCTACTGACTAATGTGCCGCATAGTTCACCAACTATCCACTGTATAAACTGCCAGACTTAGAATCAAATACCTATAAATATGTAACTAACGTGTTTATAAGACTACCGTGTTTATATGTCAATCTAATTAATTCAAACTTTAACAAACAATTTACAAAATAAACACCCAGATATAAGAGAGGGCCAGTTACCCGGCCCTCCCCTTTTTAACACACTAACAAATACTGGTAGAGTAACTTCTACTGGGCGTTACCACCAAAGAAGCTATTGATTCTACGTGTGTATTTGTGATCGTAAATACCACCATAGTTGGCCAGTAAACCACCATCCAGAAAAGCGTTGGTGAAGCGTTGAACGGCGAAGCCCATGACAGGCAGACCATCAAGACTTGTACCAATAACGCCTTGCAGTGTACGGGTCAGATCTGGTCCCGCTACGATTACACCCCCCAAAGTTGGTGGGTAATCAGCCAGTTCCAATCTTGCCCAACCAAACTCGAAGTTGTTCACAACATTATCAATGTTATGGAAGTTAGCTGAACCCAGGATTTCCGTGGCTGCACCAACCGTGGTTACGTCGCCGAAACGGATAACGCTGGTTTCGAAGCACAGTTCAAACGGAACCACACCAGGCTCGTCTTCACTGGGTGGGGCTGGAGATACAATCGGTGGAACGGGCTCACCAGGTACTGAACCCGGAGTCTGTTCTTCGCGATCCCACAACCGGTCAAGTCTTACAATTTCGCAAGCTTCAGCTGAGTTATCTTCCAAAGTGTCATCCCAAAACGATGTAAACGGTGCAACAGCAACAGGGCTGTTTGATTGATCCTCAAACACATAAAACTGCTTGGTTGGGAAAGTAAGAACCCATTCGGTGGCGCCACCGACAACCAGTTCGGTGGTGTACTCATTCATGAGTTGGTCACGCATGAAGGTATAAGAAACAGCATCTACACCACGCAGGAAAGTCGATGATGCGAGGGTGCCGTTGCTCAGGAACACCGTTGCAGACTTCTGGTCACCATTATCCAAACCAGGTTGTACAGAACCAGGCCGTTGGTGAAGTGGTATCTGAGCGATACCACCACTGGTTGTTGATACTGCGAAACCGTTTATAGCAGTCGGATCATAGCTATACATTTCACCAGCGCTTACGTTAATGATCGCTGCTCCACCAAACAAACCGCCGGAGGGTGCTGTTATATCAGTTAGCGGGCTACCAAACCAGTAACCTTCATCACCAGCAACAGTATTATCAGGATCTGTCCAGGCATCTACCAACTGACCACAAGGGGTACCCGGTGAGGCTGAAATACCTGTTATGAACGAAAGGGGCGGCTCACCAGCTGAGTGGGTTGCAGCCCAGGCTGAACCAGTACCCACTGTCATATTGATTAGTGTACCCATTTCGATCATTTCGAAATGACCTTCGGTTGCACGACTGATGTCAGTCGGACCACCATCATCTAACTCATAAGTCAGAAAAGCCTGCTTGCCACCCGCATCCGGACCAGCATTTGCAAAGCCATAAATATATGGAACAGTACAGGTTGAGTCACGAGTAACCAGGGTTGGTGTGCCCGCATCGTCAAATATAGCTGCTGTCCATACGTCATACGCTGACATATACAGGTTAAAATCGAGAACTTCCTGAGAGTTTTGACCTTCCAGGAAACGAACCTTAACGGCTTTTGCATTGCTCGTTGTATTGACCACCGAAAGGATCGTTTGATTACCACCATTGGTGGTGTAGTACGGGTATAGCAACACTTGACCAAGACCGTCAGGGTTGATATTGACTGCCTGAGCAGAGCCTACAATTCCAGCGGCTCCCGCCAGACCTGCAAGTACTGCTGCTGTTAGATTTTTTCTGTTCATTACAACACTCCTATTGTGTACACAGGGCTATAGATATAATTTCACGTGTGCCTGTCCCATATATCTTATTGGTCGCGACACATTTGTTTTCGCATTATTGCATGGCAATCTTACGGCAAAAACAACGCCATGGCAATAAATTAAATGTCACACCCACTTCGCGGCCTGACACTAGCGTTTTGGTACGAGATACCAACTGTTATCACTTTGTATCCATGACTCTTCGGTCGTCTCGCTACCCGAAAAAGATGATACACCCGGCAAAGCGGCATGCAAAGTGTAATCTAAAGAAATCTTTACCTTGCACGTGGTTTCTTCGCACTCACTTTCAATGTACCTGGCACCGGTCCATTTAATCTTCTTGAGCAGCAGTGATCTTTGATATTGCACAGAGGATACACTCGACCTGAACCCAGGTGACAAAAACTCATAGGCACCAGCCAGATCATCACTCAACAATGCCTCCCAACGTGCTGTGACACGTTGTTTCACCGTGTCCTCTGGTCGCGTTATGGTTGCACAGGCAGACAGCAGTAATACACTGCAGCACAAACCCGGTAATAGTGCGTTCCAGCGCCTTAAAAATAACTTGATCATTAATTTAGTCCTCACCTTGTAATGTTGCATGTTTGATTGGGGGTACTTTTCTAAACTCAGTACGTATGTCCTCACTGACCGCTGCGAGGTCTGACGTATTCTCTATAACCGTTGGTGTGATCATTACGATGGTTTCACTGCGGGTAGTGCTATCCAAGGTGTTACCAAACAAACGACCAATACCGGGTATACGGTTCAAATAAGGTACGCCACTGCGGGTACGCGAGGATTGCTCAGAAATCAACCCTCCCAAATATATGGTCTGACCCGACTGCACAGCCAACTGTGTTGTAACCGTCTTGTTATTAATTGGCGGGTTACCGCTGGTAGAAATATCGTCGTCTCTGGCTCCTGGCCGGCTGACGTCCTGGGAAATATCCATGTAGACAAGGCCGCCCGGGTTAATTCTTGGTGTAACACTTAAGGTAACACCCGTAGACACATACTGCGCGCTGCTGACGACATTATTAGTGCCCGTCGAAATACTGGACGATTGTACGGGTACCTGTATGCCAACCGTAATCGTTGCCGAAGCATTATTACGCACCAACAATGAAGATGCTGCTATTGAGCGTACATCGGTAACACTATCCAACGCTTCAATAGTAGCCCGTACAAATGCGGAACCTGCCTTGATTGGATTGGAAATTGTTGCGAAAAAATTAGTATCACCACCAAACGTTACCGTATCAATGTAACGCCCATTCGAATTACCCGCACCATCAGGTATCAAGTCAGGGTTATTACTCAGGAACCAATTGACACCAAACGACAGGTCTTCCGTTAATTCAACTTCTAATACCTGTGACTCAATCAGTACTTGCAGCGGTTCCTGGTCGATGCGCTCAATCGCTGCCTGAATAGATGAATACTGGCCTTGCGAAGCCTGGATCAGCAAGGAGTTCGTCTCAACAACAGAAGTGATGCGTATTTCACCATCTTCGGTTGAAACTACGCCACCTGTACCACGGTTGTCCTGAACACCACGGTTATTGGCTGCCTGACGGTTTGAATTGAAATTACCGAGCGAGCTTCTCTGGGCTTCCTGCAAACCTGGCGCCAGGGTGCCACGACTGGTGTTCTGCCTGGGGGCTGAAGCCTGACCACCAAATAGTTGCGACAGGTAACCTGCCAATACCTCAGCTTCCAGATTCTTTACGCGATAGACATACAATTGCACACCGGAACCTGCTGCGCCGCGATCAAGTGTTTCAATCCATTGGCGGGCAGTCTCAAGGTATTCCTCTTGTGGTGTGATGACCATGACGGCGCCCAGGCGGTCCAATGGTATAAAACGAAACATACCGACAAGTGGTGATTCTGATTCCATACCGAATACGGCGGTTAATTCGGTTGTAATAGACTCCACATCCACGGTTTTCAATGGATAAATGCCAACAGACATACCTGCCAACCAATCCACATCAAAGATGTCAACGGTTTGTTGGTAATTACGTAACTCATCCTGGGTGCCAGCAAGAAATAGCATATTTCTTGTTGGGTCAACCCGCACCAAGCCTCCCTCACGCACATAAGGTTCGAGAATTTTGGCCATTTCCAGAGCACCAATATATTTTAAAGGCACAACCCGTACTTCATAGCCCATGGCCTGGGCTTCTTTGCTCAATGTCGGTACCAGGTTGCCACGGACAGCGCCTGCAACAGGCAGAATATGATAGCGGTCTTCCGTAAAAACCATGACAGCACCATTCCAGCGTAACAGCAGCTCAAGAATGGGCATTAATTGGTCGCGGGAAACCGGTTTGGACGTAGAAAATGTCACTTGCCCACTGACACCCGGACCAATGACAAAGGTTTCCTGAAGAACCTCACCCAGAATCGTATGCACAACCGATTGTAACGATTCACCTTCAAAATTTAATACAATTTCACCATCTTCCGAAACCGCACTGAATTTACGCTGTGCCGCTTCCTCATTAAGAAAGCTGCCACTACCCTGGTATGTTTCTACACTTTCAACACCACCCCTGTCGGATGCATCCACGGACGTGCTGTAGACTGGCTCAGCATTTTCTGCACTTTCAACCTTGTCCAATCGCTTGTGAGGTGTCTCTCGCAAGCTTGGGGCCGTGGCACAACTGTTGACCAACAGCAGAATGACCATGGCTTTTATCAGTGATTTCATCTGATGGCACCCCCGGTGATATGTGCTCTATCCATCTTGTTTGTCATCGCTGCTCTTATCCTTCCTGTTGTTTCTCATTAAGTTGCGGATCGCACTTTCGTAAGTTGGTGGCGCTGCCGCCTTGGCAGCATTATTAGCCCGGGCTCCGCTTTGAGGTTGCTGTGCTTCCTGTTCAAGACGCAACTCCTCCCGTCTCTCGGCAATACGTTGGCGAATCTGCTCCGCCCTGCTTAGCGGCAGACCATTCTCATCGAGCGTTTGCCCAGCCTGACCCTGTTCATGCCGAGCCGCGCTGGTCGCTGCCACTGGTTTGGGTGGCTGCTTAATTTTGACGTCATGAACCTGCAGCTCCAAATCCAGCCTTTGACCATCTCGTGATTCCAGAACCACGGTACGCGGGCTCACTGTACTGACCTGCCAGCCCACAAATTCCCCGGTCAAACCCTGCCCTTCGTGGGCCATAACGCTTTCCAGCTTTTCATTAGCTGGGGTCAGGGATGCAATCCTCATACTTGGGGTAATAATGACCCCAGTTAAGCGGACATCCGGTGCATCTTTTACCGCAACGCTGAGATCCACCACTGCTTCACCCGCGTCGGCGTCTTCTACTACAGGTTGACGGGATACATTAAATACCGGCTTCTGGTTAATCACCTGGAACTCGCTGATGGCAGCAACTTGGTGAGCAGCCAAAACAGTGTCACCATTAACGGTTTCCAGTGCTTCTGTCACGGCCATTTCCTGCGCAACCGGCAAATTCCAGACAACAGTCATTCCCAACGCAAACAGCACAAACACAGCACTAATGGTCACCAGCGCAATACCCAGGGGATTGTCCTGCAACCATTTCATTTCAGATACCCTGATACATTGAAACGTATATCCAGTTTGCCCTGTTCTACGACCTTCGCTGCACTCCGACGACGTGTTCGTGGTCGTATGATATTCAGATTGTCTAACAGCATCAGTGGCATACCCGTTTCCATTCTGTACAAAATTTGTAGAAAATCCTCGGCATCACAGCGCATCCGCACATTGACCGTTACCTTCTGAAAACGTTCCTGAACCCGTGGCCGTACAGGCTGTCGACTAACGATTTGACAGGATTCATCAGCCAGCGATTTTACCATATCTCCAATACTTCCAGACATCGCTGCGGCTGCTTCATCAAACTCCGGATACTCAAAAAACAGATCGGCATCTTTTTGTGAGCCACGTATCTGACTTAAGCGCGTTTGCAGCGATTCACGCTGGGAAGCCACGGTCTGAAAGCGGTTCAATTGTGTGCGCAAATCACCTATTTCTTGCGCATATTCCTGGTGACGCAATACAAACCAATGGAACAGCAGTAAATACACCAGCAATACTGCAATGAGCAACAGCATCAGGGCTGTTGTTTTCGAATTTCGCTGATCAGGTATGACTTGCATCAGCGCACATCCTGTTGAGTGTTATTTGCACTCAAATCGAAAATCTCTTTACGGCTACGATTATCCAGTCGCGTAGGTCCACGAAAAGATGCATTTTCAAAATACGGAGAATCGTTAATTAACTCTATCAGGCTCTGGGCATTAGCTGATTTACCCTGCATCTGTGTTGTCTCTGCCTGCATGGACAAGCGGTCCAAATAGGTGCCACCCGGCAGCACACGGGTCAATTCAGCAAGCACTTCAACCTTGTATCCATTCTCCAGTTTACGCTCCTGCAAAAAGCCTGCAGCCTGATTGGCGTCTTCAATCTGTTTACGGATTTGCTGAACGGTCAATGCCTCCGCACGCACGGCATCAATGGCTTCATTAATAACCTGTACCTGATGCTCGCGCAGCCACAGTGACTGCATCATGACAAATATCATCAGAAATGCACTCGCAGCCCCAATTATCCAATTCAGACGAGCCTGTTGGTTAACAATACGATAACGCAAGGCTTCTGGCAGCAAGTTAATCCCTAACGGCTGGTCACGAACAGCCACGTCAACTCCGGTAGGTGCCAAACCCAGTCGTTTCAACAACTCAATATGTTTCTCTACAGGTTCGCGCGGCGTGACGTATAACTCGAAGTGAAGCTGTCCTGATTCACGATCCCGGCTCAAAATACGCCAATTATAAAAAACATCCTCAGCCTGATATGGCGTGTGTCGATCCATCTCGTACGCTAGCGCCTGTCGCAGGTTGGCTTCAGCAGCCAGAGGCATCACTACTTCTGTACGTAATACAACAGCTTCTGGAAGAAGCAGATCACGATTCACTTCTGTTAACTCATGTTGCTGCAACAATTCCCGTATCCGTTGGTGTTGCAGTTGGGCATCCTGGTCGGTGGCCAAGGTGTCCAGCGACTGGATTGCTGCAGCGTTGTCTATGCTTAAAGCAATTTCTCCAGCACCCATCTGTACCAGCACCCTGCGTTGGGCATACTGCATACGCACACGCAACCGCGCTGGTAATGCGTTACGAAGCTCTTCCCACCACCATTGAAAAAACTGACCGGCCGGGCCGTTCACAAATCGAAAGCGGATATTCTGGATGGTGTTGTTAAGTGCGATAGCCATCGGTGTCAAAGGTCCTGATTATTGAAATCCTTCACGCCAACGCAAAACACGGTAGGGGCTACCGGCTCGGTTGCCCCCAAGCCGGATGGTGGCTTGCAATTGTTCCCATACTCCATTGGGCATAGTCGCCCGAGCCTGGATACTATACGTGACCCCCCTGCCTTGTTCCATGACCACGATACCATTTGGCAATGCTGTACCCAGGGAATCACCAGGTACTTGAGAGTTTCTTTCCGCCACGAAGTTCACTGCTTCGTCATAAGTAATGTCTGGCATTGACATCAGTGCTTCTACCGGAGCAAAGGCAGGGTCTGGCTCACCGGCGCGCGAGAATACTGTTATGCCCGGTTCCAACTTACGATACAAGCCGTAAGACATGCCAATCACCTGCAATAATTCTTCGGTCATCATGAATGGCCTATTGGCGGGTCCCACTTCCAAACCTGCAGCCAGATAAGCATCCTCTTCAGCGCCATTCACACGTTCCAGCTCATCCTCATCGCGCCAATCCAATACAGCAGCAGCCAACATTTCAGCAGCATCCAGCTCCATTCCGTGCCCAATGAACATGTTCGCCAGGGTCAACTCCTGGGCAATATTAATATCCAGTTTACCGCGCTCATCTATCGCACTAACTTCCACCACAATCCCATCGATATCTTGCTGATAAACCCGTCCGTCGCCGCGCATACGGCTTTCATCATCGGGGTCCCGAAGCGCCAGCACAGCAAGATTGATTGCAGCCTCAGCACTGAATCGTGCCTGCGTGCCCGATATCAAGGTATTGGCCTCCAACCGGTCCATCCGTGCCATCAGGGCAAACGACCCGGTAACTATTGTAAGCAACAACAACACCCACAACACCAGCACCAGGGCGATGCCACGCTGAGACCTTGTGTGACGAATCTTCATCATGACTTGCTCTGGCCCTTACGTTGAATCAGGTCCTGAATGGTTGAATTATAGGTTGGCCTTCCTGCACGCCCAGCCCCAGCATTCACTGCGGCCTCATCCACCTTTACACCTGCAACCAGATCCGGCCAGGTCAAACTCAAGCCCTCAGAAAATTCAACATTCAAGCGAATAGCAACGGGTAAGACATCCGGTAGATCCCAACTCGTAGTCCAACCAATCAACTCACCGTCTTCGTCTTTGCTCAGGAATTCAAAACCCGCGGATTCCACCCCCTCAAGCAAAACAACCGGGTCCCGATCAAACAAGCGGTCCTCTTCAAAACCCTGCAGCAAAGCGTGTGTGAACTGGATAAGAATTTCGCCATCATCACCTTGAGCCAACTCCAGTACCTGCACTTGCGGGCCACCGGCACCGAGGTAACCCGGCATAGGAGCAACGTAGCGGATACGACTTGCATCGCCTTCAAATACGACACGGATATCTTCGTTCCCCTCAGTCACCGCAAACGCCAGGGGTAGCATCTGGTTTAGTTGACGCCGCATAAACTGGTGAGCAGCACGTAACTCTCCACCAGCAGCCAGCAACTCTTCACCTCGCTCGGTAGAGCGCGTCGCCGCGCGTAAGCCCGAATAGGTCAGCGCAAGCAATATACTCATCAGGGTAATCGCAAGCAGCAATTCAACCAAGGTAAAACCTGCGGCACGCTTTGGCTTGTTTGTGAACGGCTTTATCATCGCCGGTTCGCCAAAATGCTGCGTAGTGTGCTGAAATGCAAATCTCGCCGGTTTTGACCCGTTTTCCAGTCAATATCCAGATTAACCTGGTACAGCTCGACACCTGACATCTCGGCCAGTTCCTGTGTGCTCACATCCTCATCACTTACGTCATAGAGAAAAATACCCAACCGCCACTCGTAACGATCCATGCCCGTGCCACTGAACTCACCCTCTTCAATTGGAATCTCAGTACCAACCAGGTCGATGATGGACTGGGCAAACAAGGCGACTTCTGTATCGTCACTGGCGCGTCTGACACTGCGAATTGAACCCGCCATTATTTCCAGAATGGTGGCAAAACTCAAAGCGAAAACAACAAAAGCCAGCATCACCTCCAGCAACGTAAAACCCCGGGACGCTTGTCGGCCTTGTTTAAAAGATTGCAGTTTCAGAGGTCTCATCCCTCTGCTCTTTCCAGCTTGGTTTCGCCGGTCAGCCAGGCAACGTTAACCCGGTATTCGCGCTCGTTGACGGTCAGCTCTATGTGCCCGCCCGTCGATCCCCCATCAGGAAAAAAGCGGATTCCGGCGATGGCTTCAGATGTCACCTCTGAGCGTGCGGTTGTGACTGTCACGTCTACGCCTTCGGGTAGGTCGACCTGCTTACGACCGGGGGCTTGATAGCTACGGTTTTCGGTATCAACCTGGAAGACCTGTTCCTTTTTGTCAATGATTGCCCGGGCCCTGGTATAGCGCAGTGATGCCACCAGTTTGCGTGATGCGACCCGCGCCTCCGCACCAGAAATACTGCGTGACATTGATGTCGCAACCAGGCCCATAATCAAGGCAATAATGACCATGACCACCATCAACTCGATCAAGGTAAAACCCCGAACTGGACCGAACTTCATCTGAGTCTGCGATCTCAAGGTATCCTCATTTATCCCTGCTTCTGCGCTTACATCAGTATTCTGGATGACGCTGAAGACCAACTGTGACTGGACGTAGCGCTGAACTGAAGCTCATGACCTCAGCGATGGGCCGTAAGCCACGCAAGTCCAAGCGTAGTTGGGCAAGCCAGCGCCTGGATACCGATGTAATCTGAGCCTCCATCACTATTCCCAACTGGTAATGTCGGCATTATTTTTTTCACCACCCCGTTGGCGGTCAGCACCGAAGGACTGGATATCAAAATCGCCATGTTCTCCAGGTACACGGTATTGATAGGGTTGGCCCCAAGGGTCTTTTAACAGGGAGTTCTTAATATACGGACCGTTCCAGCCAGTAACACCAGAGGGTTCATTGACCAACTCCTCGAGCGAAGACGGTGTGTTGCCGGTGTCGAGGTAGAAGCTCTCAACCGACATTGAGATACGACTGATCTGGGATGAGGCTGCTTTGGCCTTTGCGCTCTCAGCCTTGCCGATAATACCAGGCAACACGAGACCGGCAATCAAGGCCAGTATCACCAGCACCAATAATAATTCGACCAGTGTAAATCCACGCTGACCAAGCTTGTGCGCGCTGTATTGCTTTTTAAAGTCCATTCCCAAAGTCTCCTGCAAAGTTCTCAACTGTGTAACCGGTCCGCTCACATAACGGGTAACCGATTTTATTTTTTCAAGTATTGTAATCTGTGACCGTATTTTCAACCGACCAGTTCATTAATACCCATGATTGCCATTAATACAGACATGACGATGGTACCGATCATGACGGCCATTAACATCGTAATCACCGGTGTAAAAATTGCCAATAAGCGATCAATAGTATTACGCACCTCCTTATCGTAGGTGTCGGCGACTTTCATTAGCATGACATCCAACTTGCCAGTTTCTTCACCCACACTGACCATCTGCAATGCCAGCCGGGGAAATTGACCACTTTCAGCCAGGTTATGCGCCAGTCCACCACCTGTTTTGACTTCCAGTGTGGTCGCCTCAAGACTTTGCCGGAGCAGGCTGTTGGTCATTACATTGCGGGCTATGGATAGACCGGATAATAATGGCACACCATTGCTCAACAAGGTACCAAGGGTACGTGCCAAACGTGCAATTTCCATTTTGGCCACCAGGTCTCCCACCCAGCGCATACCCAACACCCGTGTATCCCAGCGCAGGCGTTTTTCCGGGTTGGCCAACATACGACGAAACATACTTACGCCCAGTACAGTCAGACCAATCAATCCCCACCAGAAATTTTGCAACACACCTCCAACAGCCAATACAAGCTTGGTAATAAGCGGAAGGTCACCGCCCAGTTCTTCAAAAATCGGTGTGAACTGGGGGATAACGTAAACCAACAACAGAACCAGCGAACCACCGGCCAGTAACATGAGCAAAAGCGGGTAGATCATCGCTGAAACCACGCTATCTTTCAGATCTTTGGAGCGCTCCAGATAATCGGCCAGACGCTCCAGTGTTGTATCCAGTGAGCCACCGATTTCACCGGCACGCACCATATTGATAAATAATCTGCTGAATGAACCATGTTGCGCATCCAGTGCGTCGGACAGGCTCTCGCCTTCTCTTACCTGGTCACGCACCGCAGTAACCGTCTGCTTGATGCGGTCATTTTCAGACAACTCGAGCAATACCTGGAGTGAACGATCTAGCGGTAAGCCGGCAGCAAGCAAGGTCGCCAGCTGCTGGGTAAATTGGCCAACTTCACGCGCGTTCATGCCACGCCTTTTGAGACTCAGGGCATCCAAACTGAAACCGCCCTCGCCTGCCGCGTTGGTCGATAAAGGAATATTGCCACCTTCCTGGAGTTTGGCAACCACTCCTTCTGCAGAACCAGCCTCCATGGTACCGCGCACGGTCTCACCTGAAGGGGAGACCGCTTTATATTCAAATAAAGGCATCAGGCTTCCTGCGTCACTCTGAGAATTTCTTCAATCGTAGTGACACCCTGAAGGCACTTTAACAAACCATCCTGATACATGGTTCGCATACCTTCCTTGACCGCCTGTTCATGAATCTGACCCGAGGTTGCCTGTTGCATGATCAGGCGACGAATGGAATCTGACATCTGCAACAATTCGAGAATACTTGTGCGACCGAAATAACCGGACGGGTTGTCCTCGGTTGCCATAGGCCGGTATACCGTATAACTATCTTGTTGCAGGAACTCCTCAAAACCCATTTCTGTCGCAACTTCAGGTAACAACTGCACTGCCTCTCTGGCGCCTTTGCCGAGGGTTCTCACCAGGCGTTGTGCAAGGATGGCATTGACCGTGGAAGTCAACAGGTAATCTTCCACGCCCATATCCAGCATACGGGTGATACCACCTGCCGCATCATTAGTATGGATAGTTGACAACACCAAGTGGCCAGTTAACGCAGATTGGATTGCGATACGGGCAGTTTCCAGGTCACGCATTTCGCCAATCATGATGACATCCGGGTCCTGACGCACGATAGCCCTCAATGCATGGGCAAAATCGAGACCGATAGATGACTGCGCCTGAATCTGGTTAACGCCCTCAAGCTGATACTCCACCGGGTCTTCCACCGTGATAATTTTTCTTGCAGGCGTATTAATCTGACTCAGTGCTGTATAAAGCGTTGTTGTTTTACCCGACCCGGTGGGACCCGTAACCAGGATAATGCCATGTGGCATTTCCAAATCCTTTACGAACGCCTTCTTCAAGCTCTCATCAAAGCCCAACGAATCAAAATCCAGCACAATGCTCTCTCGGTCGAGAATACGCATCACGACGCTCTCGCCATGAGATGTAGGGATGGTTGAAACACGCAGATCCAGTTCCTTGCCTTGCACACGGTGCATGATGCGACCATCCTGCGGCAGGCGGCGCTCAGCAATATTCAATCTCGCCATGATCTTGACACGGGAAATGACCGCCGCCGTTGAACTTGCGGGCGGTGCCTCAACTTCCTGTAATACACCATCAACTCGATATCTGACTTTAAGCCTGTTTTCAAAGGGTTCTATATGGATATCCGATGCACGCGCCTCCACTGCCCTTTGCATAATCAGGTTAACCAAGCGGATAACCGGGGCCTCGGAGGCCAGATCTCGCAGATGTTCAACATCTTCCAGATCGTCACCTTCACCATCACCAAGAGTGTCAACAATCTGACCCATGGCGCTGCGTCCTACGCCGTAAAGTTTCTCAATACCATTTTCTATCTCAGAAGCGACGCCGACCTGTGGGTTGATTGTTTTGCCGCTGGCCAAGGCCAAAGCTTTCAACGCAAATTCATCCCTGGGGTTGGCCATTACGACAACCATGTTGGTATCGGTAACGCTGACCGGCAACAACAGGTTCTGTTTTAAATAGCGTAAGGACAACTTACCAATTTCTGGTGCTTCGGTCGGCAAATCTGCACTGGAAATTAACGGTAGCTGCAGCAGACTTGACTCAGCTTCAGCAACATCACGCTCTGAAACCAGCCCAAGACGAACCAGCAAGGTGATCAGATCACCGCCATTCTGCTCTCGAAAAGTCTCGGCTCGCCTTAAATCAGACTTTTTCAAGCGACCGCTTTCAATCAGGTAAACACATACCTCATCTTCAACCATCTCAATTTGCTGTTCTGCGTTGTTTTTTACTTCTTCTGTTGCTTGCACGTAATGTCCCTGCGGAGTTTGATTCTTTATGGAAATTATAACCCCATCTGTCAGTCCAAATACCGGACTATGTAAAAGTAGCCGGTGCGAACACAAAGACCACAGTCTTGTATCAACAGTTCCCGGCATTCACAAATCAGTGTTTCGTTGCCGCCCTGTGAATTGTTCAACCAGCGCCCAATTGCTCAACACCCATAAAACAACGGGCACCAGGGGTGGAAATATCAAAACACCTAACTGATAACACAGGGCGATCAAGGAATCCGAAATTCCGGCCTGAATGACGACCTGGTGTGCATCGGTTCCAAAATTAAAAGCCAGCATCTTCAGTGTCTGCCAGACCACGCCCCATACCTGAACCAACATGACACACACATAACCAGCCAGCAGAATCCCGATTTTACGTAAAAAAGAAGCACCGGCAGCCATCACCAACCCAAACAGTAACGGTAAACCAAAACCATAAATCAAGGGGTTGACAATAAACCCTAAGGCTTCGTGAGTGCCATCCGGGAATTGAAAAGGTATCTGTGTTTGCACCTGAAATAAATAATGGTGATCCGGGTTGGGTATGATGTTCAGAAATTCACTACCCAACCAGCGAGAGAGAATTTCATTGGCCAGCAAACGTACTGGTACTCCATGAAAAGCACTCAGGTAATACCAGAGCATGAAACCGAACACCATCCATAATAATGCCAGGATCAGTAATTCACTCAACCGTGGCGCCTGATTGTCTGCTTGCCCCTCCATCAATTCACCCATTGACGCGCATTGAGGAACATTCGTTGCCAGGGGGAACCCTCCAACCAATCCTCCGGTGCCCAAGAAAAATTGACCGTACGCAAGGTTCTTTCCGGATGAGGCATCATGATCGTTACCCGACCATCATTGTTGCACAAGCCAGTAACACCCTGGGGCGAGCCATTGGGATTCAATGGATACCCGACCGTGGCGTTACCAGTCGCATCCACGTATCGCAGTGTTACCTGTGTTAGCGATGGTGGTTGTTGGTGAAACTGCGCACGCCCTTCACCGTGCGCAGTTGCCACCGGCAACAGGCTACCGGCCATGCCAGTGAAAAACAACGACGTCGATTCAGTCACTTTTACCAGACTCAAACGGGCTTCAAACTGACCTGAACGGTTGGCCACAAACTCTGGCCAGTTATCAGCGCCCGGAATAATATTCTTCAACGAAGAAAGCATTTGGCAGCCATTACAAACCCCAAGAGCGAAGCGGTCAGTGCGTGCAAAGAACGTCTCGAATTGGTCCTTGAGTTCCTGCTGAAACAATATGGACGCCGCCCAACCGCGACCTGCACCCAAAACATCGCCATAAGAGAAGCCACCACAAGCCACCAGACCCTGAAATGCCGACAAATCGGTACGCTTCTCCAATAAATCTGACATATGCACGTCAATTGCCCTGAAACCTGCCGCGTCAAATGCCGCGGCCATTTCAATTTGACCATTTACACCTTGTTCACGCAAAACTGCAATCGCTGGCTTTATACCACGGACTATTGTCGGGGCCGTGAGAGTTGATAGTGGGTCGAAACTCAATTCTGGCTTCAAAAAGGGCTGTTCCCACTCCAGAGTGCGAGCATATTCTTCATCTGCACAACCCGGGTGGTCACGTAATTTCTGAATTTCAAAGCTGGTTTCATTCCAGACCTGGTGAAGTTTGCGCAGATCACTTTGCAGACAAGTGGACTCACCAAGCTTGATACTGAGGCTGTGGCCACTGACCGGTCGGCCAATATCTTCAACCATGTTTTCCAGCCCATGCCTTGCAAAACACGCCAGCACGCTTTGTATCTGCGCCTCAGCAACCTGGATAACTGCACCGGGTTCTTCAGCAAACAAACGCGCACTCAATCTGTCTTCAGCACAAATCAGAGACTCGTCAAATGACAATGCAAGACCACAACGCCCTGCGAAAGCCATTTCACAAAGTGTAGTAATCAAACCACCATCAGATCGATCATGGTAGGCAAGTATTTGGCCACTTGTCATTAATTCCTGAATCGCTGAAAAAAAACCAACCAGGTCCTGGGCATTATCCAAATCGGGAACCTGGTCACTAAATGCTCCATGTACCTGTTCCAGGCAAGACCCGCCCAGACGGTCTGCACCATGACCCAGGTCTATCAACAAAAGACGACTGGCCTCACCAGCATGAATCAATTGTGGTGTGACCGCCAAGCGGGCATCAGTGACCGGCGCAAAAGCAGTAACCACCAGTGAAACCGGAGCGAGCATGTGTCGCGACTGATGATGGTCTGTCCAGTCGGTTTTAAGAGATAAAGAATCCTTACCCACAGGTATAGCGATACCTAATGCGGGGCATAACTCCATACCGACCGCTCTGACAGCCTCAAACAACGCGGCATCTTGTCCACCTTCTCCTGCTGCTGCCATCCAATTGGCAGACAAACGTACATCCGAGAGCTTGGAAACCGGTGCACTTGCAATATTGGTGATTGCCTCCGTCACCGCCAGCCTGGCCGCAGCGGGGCTATTTACAACTGCCAGTGGTGTTCGCTCACCCACTGCCATGGCCTCACCTGTATAGCCATGAAAGCTATGTAGTGTTACCGCCGAATCCGCCACCGGCACTTGCCATGGCCCCACCATCTGGTCACGTGCGACCAGGCCACCAACCGAGCGGTCACCAATGGTGATTAAAAAGGATTTACTGCCAACCGCCGGCACCCGCAAGACGCTGAAAAGGTTATCTTCCAAATGGGTATGGTTGAGCAGGGCTGCAACTGGCTTGACTACCTTGGAAGTCGCAAGGCGGTGCATTTTGGGTGTTTTTCCGAACAGTACTTCCAGTGGTATATCTACCGGTGTCTCATGCAACAACGTATCATTCACACGCAAATTACGTTCAGTGGTCACTGTTCCCAGCACTGCATAAGGACAGCGCTCACGTCTGCACAAAAATTCAAATTCTTCCAACCGGTCAGTTTCTATACCCAGCACATAACGTTCCTGTGATTCGTTGCACCAGATCTCCATGGGTGACATGGCACCGTCTGCATTGGGGATTTCCCGCAATTCAAGTACACCACCACGGCCAGAGTCATTCAACAATTCAGGTAGGGCGTTGGACAAACCACCGGCACCGACATCATGGATGGAAATAATCGGGTTGACGTCACCCAGTGCACTGCACCGATCAATAACTTCCTGACAACGTCGTTGCATTTCGGGATTACCACGTTGGACCGAAGCAAAATCCAGCTCCTCACAGCCCTGTCCACTACCAAGCGAAGATGCGGCACCACCGCCAAGACCAATCAACATCGCCGGACCACCCAAAACGATGACAGCGGAACCTTCAGCCAGGCGCAGCTTTTCGACCTGCCCGATACGAATATTACCCATGCCACCAGCCAGCATAATTGGCTTATGGTAACCCCATAACCGACCGCCAATGGATTGCTCAAAAGTGCGGAAATAACCTGCTAGCGCCGGACGGCCAAATTCATTATTAAAAGAGGCCGCACCTACTGGTGCTTCGATCATAATATCCAGTGCACTTGCAATTCGATCAGGTTTACCTGAGTTTTCTTCCCAGTCTCGCAGTTTGTCCGGCAACAGGAG
The DNA here is from genome assembly GCA_021772935.1 of Gammaproteobacteria bacterium. Classification (GTDB taxonomy): domain Bacteria; phylum Pseudomonadota; class Gammaproteobacteria; order Xanthomonadales; family SZUA-36; genus SZUA-36. Next base: position 69,548 of record JAJFLA010000056.1, on the reverse strand, counting down.
GTTGGAAACCGAAAACCCGGTTAAACCAGCCTTTGGTCGCGCGCCTCGGCCAGTTGCGGCTTCGTCACGAATTTCGCCACCGGAACCGGTTGCTGCACCGGGAAATGGTGAGATTGCCGTCGGGTGATTATGTGTCTCCACTTTGATTTGTATACCCACTTCTTCATCCAAATAGGTATATTCACCGCTATCAGGGTCTGGAAAGAAGCGCTCGTTGCGGCGTCCTTCGATAACTGCTGAATTATCATGGTACGCAGACAGAACACCTACCGGACTTTGGGCATGGGTATTTCTGATCATCGCAAATAATGAAAGCTCTTGAGGCTCACCATCCAGGGTCCAGCTGGCATTGAATATCTTATGCCGACAATGCTCGGAATTTGCCTGAGCGAACATCATCAGTTCTGCGTCCGTTGGGTTCCGGCCAAGCTGTCGATAGGCGGCGATCAGGTAATCAATCTCAGATGCCGACAATGCCAGGCCAAGGTCACGGTTAGCTACCTCAAGCGCCCGCTGAGCACCCGTTGAAAGGTCTACAGTTCCCAGTGATCTGGCAGGATGATGATCAAACAGCGCTTTTGCAGCCTCCAGATTGCACAATACTGTTTGTGTCATGCGGTCGTGAATGAGCGGTTTAATGGTTGAAAGCATACTCGCCTCCAATGCTTCTGCAGGCAGGTGGAATAAAATACCCCGCTCTATTCGACTGATCGTACCCAGACCACATCGGTGTGCGATATCGGTGGCTTTGCTGGACCAGGGTGATTGCGTTCCCAGGCGTGGCACAACAAGCAACATTCCGTTGGGGTCGATGTGCGTTACAAGCTCTGCCTGAAGTAAAGCTTCCAGTCGCACCAGCTTGTCCTGCGAAGGAGGCATGGATTCGGTCGAGAAACTGGCCGGGTCTACCAGTGGGCCTTCAACAAAGTAGATGAATTGTGCTGTAAACGAAAACTCTTGAACCGTGCGTCGACACAAAGCAGCAACAAGTTTTTGCCTGCAGAATTCAGAAAAAGCTGGACCACCAAGCAGGCAGGTAAACTCGGTCAAAGCATCACTCCCGTATTAGCAGGCAACATTATAGCGGCTGATCGGCTTCAATGGATCAGCATTTTTTGTGATGGATGACAAACCCCGGTATTTGCCCCGGTGCGATGTTGTTTAGTTGAAAATATTTAAAGATAAATTGACTATCAGAGTCCCTCTCCATAGGTTCAGGTGAGGCTCCTGGAGACGTTATCTCTAATTCACTCAACGGATACCTGTATAGCTTCCAGCCGCAAGCGCAGTGTTTCAGGTGGCATATAACCCGGTATCAAGGTACCGTCAGTTGTCACCAGTGCCGGGGTACCAGTTACACCGATTTCACGACCAAGCTCATATTGGGCCTCTATCGGATTTGGGCATTTTAGTGGCTCTGGATCATTACCATTTTTCGCCAATGTCAAAGCTTCTTTTTGATCATCAGCGCACCACACAGAAACAAACTTGTCGTATGAGGCAGAACCGATTCCGGCGCGCGGAAATGCCAGGTAATGTATGGCAATACCTTCTTTATTGTACTCTGCCATTTGGTTATGCAGTTTACGACAATAGCCACAATCAAGATCAGTAAACACGAGCAAGTCGTGCTTTATTTTTTCCGGTGCAAATGATATCTGCTCATCTGCATTCAGTTCAGCCAACAGGCCAAGACGAATTCCAGATTTAGCATGGTCAGTAAGGTTGGTGCGTGTATCGATATCCAGGATCTGACCCTGCAACAGGTACTGACCATTGCTCGTCACATAAACGATGTCGCTGTTGATCTGAACTTGCAATATACCTTCGATTGGTGTCTCTGATATTGCCATGGTTTTTGCATTGGGTACCAAAGTACGCAACTTCTCTTCAACGATCGTAAAATTTTTATCTTTTTCCACATCGGCATACACAGTTGTGATAAACAAACTGGTAAGCAACGCCGCGAAAATCAGCGGTGCACGATTCATTTTTTTCTCCGAGCTTATATTTAAGTCTGTACCTTGGTTGCATTGGACCTGCATAGAGTGAAAAGTTCAACCCATAATTTCATCGCCTGTCGGTTTCCGCACATTCAAATTGGTCAACGAATGCACTAGTGTAGTGTCAACCCTAAAAGGTAGGATCAGCGAGTTCACAAGCTGTTAGCTGCAAGGCAGTGGTTCGAAGATATAGTGGTTCTATATCGAGAAACGCTAACGTAGCAGATGACAGCTTGTGGGCTCGCCCTGCGGGTGGCTACCAGAATGTCCATCACGGCGTTACACTCGCTTGACGTAGAACCACTATGCCTGCGCGAGTATGCCTTGTGCTGAACATTCTGGTAACCACTGATCCTACCTTTTAGGGTTGACACTACACTAGCCACGAGGGTGATGGGTCTCATGCAATCGTTTCAATCCTTCGCGGGCAATATGTGTGTAAATTTGCGTGGTAGAAAGGTCACGATGTCCGAGCAATAGCTGAACAACGCGTAAATCCGCTCCATGATTGAGCAAGTGCGTTGCAAAGGAGTGACGTAACATGTGTGGTGACAGCTTGTGTGATACCCCACAATGGATAGCATATCGTTGCACCATGTACCAAAATGCCTGGCGAGTCATGCCTGCTTTGCGTGTCGTAACAAACACATGATCGATTTGCGCCCCCTTCAACAACACCGGTCTGGCGCTGGTCAAGTAAGTCTTCAGGCTTTCATGTGCTTCATCCCCAAAGGGCACCAGTCGTTCTTTTTGCCCCTTCCCTATCACACGAACAACCCCTTGATTCAGGTTTAAATTGGGCAATTCCAAATCTACTAATTCACTAACCCGCAAACCAGTCGCGTACATCAGCTCCAGCATGGCGCTGTCACGCAGCCCCAGCGTGGTTCCAGTATCCGGTGCCGCCAATAATAATTCAACCTGTGCTTCTGTTAGTGCTTTTGGCAAGCCTCGACCGGTTTTGGGGCTTTCAATTAAAGCCACTGGGTCGCAGCTGATAGTTCCTTCACGTACCAACCAACGATAGAACTGACGATAAGCAGACAAGTATCGTGATACTGAACGCGGACTTTTTCCGCCTTGGACTTCGGCAGCCAGGACCGACAAAATATCTTCACGGGCGGCCGTCTTAAGGGTTTTGGAACGTGCAGTCAGCCGGTTTTGTAAATGAAACAGGTCATGTCGATAACTTTGCAGACTGTTATCGCTCAATCCGCGCTCTGCCCACAGATTATCCAGGAAACGTTCAACCAGCAGGTCCTGTTTCATCGCTTGCCTTGACCTTGTAAGTCCAACCTCAGGAAGACTTTCTGGCCCGCACCTCGCGCATATGGTTCATCCATTGCTGGGCGGACTTTTTGGTTTTTGGATATTTGCTGGCACGACCCCAGGCCGTACTGGCTTTCGCATAATTTCCAAGGTTAAATTCACTCATTCCCTGAAGCACGTAAGCATCACCTGTTCTTCGTTCATTGAAACCACCTTTCTCTATTGCCGCATTTACTGCTTCTGAAGCTTCACTCCAACGCTCCATATCTACCAGGATGTAAGCTCGGCGCAAATCTGTCTCACCATCATCAGACATCCTTCCGGCATTTTCATAAGCGTCTAGGGCCTTGCTCATTTCCTCGGCGGCATACCAGGTGTCGGCAACAATCGTCCAATGCTTCTGGTTAGATTCGACAATGCCATCTTTTATACCCTTTTGCAGCACGGCGGCGGCCTTGAGTGGCACTTCCTTGTTGGAGTACAAATTGGATAAATACATGATGTCAGTCTGTTTATCCAACATGTTGCGGCGGTTAGCCAGGGCGAGCACCGAAAGTGCCTCGTCTTCCATTTTCAGTTTGTAATAAATTTGGGAAAGCTGAGACCAATAGCTCTTTTTATCCGGCCACGATTGGATCATGATTTCCAAAGTCTCTGCCGCTTTCGGAAACTGTTCCAATTGGAAGTGAGAAGCCAGCATTAACTGATACCAGGATTCCTTTGGCGCATCCGACATAGAAATCGCTTTTTCGATCGCTGGAATGACGTTTTTCCAGTCTTTTTTCTGTGCATAAATTGAAGCTTTTAAAAAATAAGATACATCGGTAACTTTGTCTTCCGGAACCTTGCACATCCACAACGCCAGTTTATCCAGGGCTTCATCGTAACGGTCTTTCAAGTAATACAACTGCGCGATTTGGTACATCAAGGAGAAATGCGCCAGATCAGGCAGTGAGTCAAGCTCGACAGCTTTCTCAAAGTGGACCAGAGATGCATCATAATTTGAGCGGGCCCACTCAACCTGGGCCATGGCCTGGGCCAATACTGCCTCTAAATAATCGTTATGAGCCCTTTTGTTTAACCTCTGCAGTTTTTCATATGCGACATCATAAAGCTCTTCACCGACATCTTCGTAGACGTCGTTCAGTTTTTTCCAGGTCATCTCATCCAATGCACCGGAACCCTTGCCACGCTTCACTCCACACTCGGATGCCTGGGCCATGGCCTGACCCGAAAGCGACAAGACGATCATGCCCAACACAACTAAAAACAAAACCTTTCTAAGCAAAATATACATTCATTACCCCCCTACTGATCCAGGTTAAAGTCAATAGTTTGCGTGGCTTGTCGATCCACCGCGACACCATCTATAACCCGTGGCTTGAATTTCCACTTCAGTATGGCGCGTATGGCTTCACGGTTAAATATTCTTGCCGGCTTGGAGTCGATTACCCGCGGACTTTTCACCGCGCCGATTGCGTTAATCGTAAACTCAATTTTCACCCAGCCTTCCAGCCCCTTCATCTGTGCATCACGGGGGTATATGGGCCGGATTTTAACGATCGGGATGATGTCACCCTCTTCAGTCTTGTCTATGCTGGCAAAATTACCAATGTACATACCTTCACCACCTGACATTGGAACATCCAGGTTGGGCAAATCGAGGGTTGGCATGTTTTGCACCGTCTGATCCATTTTGGATATCTGCATTTTCGGTGGTGGCGGTGGATTTTTAGGTGGCGGTGGCTTTTTTGGGATCCGTCGGTTTTTAGTCATCACATCATCCGGAATATCAACCGGACCAAAATGAATACCGGCAATCGCTTCCAGTTCACTATTGTTAGTGCCACCGGATGAAATCAGCTTAAACATGAACAGGAACAAACCGAAAGTCACGCCAACAGCAAGTAATGCAGAGATTAAGCTTCTAAATCTATTCATACCAATATTAATATCATCTCGAAAACATACTCAAAAACCTATCCGCTGGGGTTTTCAGCAGAAATGGCAATACCCTGCACGCCTGCTAATTTTACCTGGTCCATAACCTGGGTGACGGTACCTATCCTGGAGCCCTTGTCCGCAACGATTACGACACTGCCTTTGGGGTTTTCAGCTTTGGCGGACTCTACCATGGAGCGGACTTCCCTCAGTTCAATCAGACGTTTGCTCATCCATATATCGTCATTTGACTTGATACCGATCAGGATCGTTCCGTTACGTAGTGAAACTGCCTGTTCAGCGATCGGCTTGGTAATAACCGCTCCGGTTTCCTTGGTAAAGGATGTCGTGACAATAAAAAAGATCAGCATTATAAAAACGATATCAAGCATAGGCGTGATATTGATTTCTGCATCTTCTGTGTGCGCATGTCGTTTCATGTTAGGCATCGTAATCAGTGTGACTGCAGTAAATCACCAAGTGCTTCAGTTTCGGTGGTTGCCTTGTGCTCCAGCCATGTACCGAAATACACACCGGAAAGTGCCGCAACCATCCCGGCCATAGTCGGCACGGTCGCCATGGAAACACCCGCAGCCATAGCACGAGCGTTGCCGGAACCCGAATAAGTCATAACGTCGAAAACACTGACCATACCGGTAACTGTTCCCATCAACCCTAATAGCGGACAAATTGCGATTAAAGCCTTGATCAAACCGATATTGCTATTTAGCGCGATGGACGTATTCGAAATCATTTCATCGCGAATACGCTTGGCATACCATGACTGGGTGTCTGCTCGAGCTTCCCAGGTAGATACGGTGGCGCGTTTTTCATCCGGGTGAACCCTGTAGAAATACCATAGACGCTCAAGTATAAAAGTCCACATCAGGAACAATACCAACATGATGGCATAAAGGACATCGCCACCTAAATCAAGAAAACTCCTGATGGAAGCCAGTGCGTCATAAAACCAAATCATCCATTGCGCTCCGCAAGCCTGGCAATAATGCCTGCAGCCTGCTCTTCAAGCACCTGGATCAATGCCTTACTCTTACCTTGCAGGAATGCATGTAGCAAAGTCAGGGGAATGGCTACCACCAGACCCAGTACCGTAGTTACCAGGGCGGTGGAAATACCGCCGGCCATCATACGGGGATCACCGGTGCCAAACAAAGTAATCATCTGGAAGGTCGCAATCATACCTACAACGGTACCCAGCAGACCAAGCAAGGGTGCAACAACATAAAGCACTTTGATAAAGCTCAGACCCGTCTCAAGTGGTGCAGATTCACGCAAGATAGCCTCATCGAGCTTTAATTCAAGTGTCTCTATATCGATATCCGGATTGTCAGAATAAACTGACATAACACGACCCAATGGATTGCCTTTATTCGCAGTTTCATTCTTGAGCTGCTTGCCTATCCGGCCGCCAGTGGTATAAAGCATGAATGCTCTCCAGAGACATAACAGCAAGCCGAACATACCCACACCGATAATGACATAACCTACCGGGCCACCGTCTTCTTTAACACGCTCAATCGGTGTTTTGCTCTGTACAACCGCGCGCAGAATCTGACCTCGTGTGAAGTCTACCGCCATCGCAGTAATTTCCCCTGGACTAGCTGTTTGCAGGTCTTTTGCCATTGCCTGAAAACGGGTTGGGGGTTGGCGGGCAAGTTCAATCAGGTTTTCAGTGCTTTTGGACGAATCCCAATCAAGATAGCTCCCATTGGCCACTGCATTGAACACACCGACCCGAACAACTTCCAGCTCTTCTTTAACACCATTGGCACGCTCAACTGTTGTGTTGAATTTCACCACTTTGCCGGATTCAGCAATTTCTGTGACCATCCTCGACCAGACGGTGCGCAGTTCCTGAACATTTGGCAATGCCTTGCGTTGTGCCAGTTCAGACAGGAACACACCACGCGCGGGGCGTTGGGCAGAGACCATGGAGTCGTTTAGCGCCGCCTGGATATCACCTGAAGACTGTCGCACGATACCAAACAGTTCGCCAAGGTTGCCCATACGCTCTTGCAGTACGGTGGTCAGCTCAGCCAACACCCTCTCCAGGCGATCATATTCTGATTTCAGGTCATCACTGCGCTTTTCCTCTCGTTTCTTTTCTGCCTTGGCCTTGGCCAGCAGCTTGCGTTGATCATCACGTCCACGCAGGAACTGCTCTTCCCTCTCCTGGTTAATTTGCCCTTCACTGCTTGCGGCTCGCCGTACGATTTCCGCCAACTCATCAAGTGTTTGTGCAGCAACGACCGCAGAAAACGACAACAGGGCGACGGCTAAAATGATAATAATTTTTTTCATTTTTCCACCCTCGCACCCGGTACAGGAAGCATGACGAGATTTGGTGCTTTTTCATTCCTGGCAATGGCCAGCCCTTCTTTGACTTCCAGACGGTAACGGTCTGGCAGGTCTTCATACTGACGTGTGGTGGGGTTAAACCAACCTGTCGTCACCTGATCACTACTTTGATAGACAAGCAAGGTCCGCCCAACACGCAGGAAGTCCACTGTCTGCCCCGTTGAGGGCAACGTTTCCGCATAAGCCTCAGTGGTACGACCATATTCCATTTCACCTTGATAAGCCTCCATAACCCGACGATATTTTTCTGAGGCAGTCACATCGGCCTGATCCATCATATCGTGCAATCGTACAACCCGGGCACGACGTTCTTCCAATCGGAATGGCATATCGTTTTCAACGATTTTATGTAATGTATCAATCATTTCCAACATCAAAGGCACGATACCGCGATTGGTTGCTTCAAGACCACTCAATTGATGGTTGATCGACACAACTTCTTTACGTTGATCCATAACAACCCTCTCAAGATTGTCGTTATAAATCTTCAGGCTTTCAGTTTCACGCACAATTATGCGGTATTCAGCCAGCAAATCAGCTGTCTGCTGCGACAACCGGGTTACACGTTTTTGCGAAATTGATGCCGCCTCGTTAATAGTGGTTTCTGTTTTCACCGAGGTTTCTAACATCTGGGCATAGACAGGGGACATCAGAAGCAGCACGGCCATGGCGCTTAAAACCAGGCCTGAGGTTCGTCGAATAAATTTATCTGGCATGGCTTGTTTCCATATTGGTTTGTTCGAAGAATAATTCCAGTTCAGTAAAACGATATCAATGGATTTTTATATTCATTCCCGAAAACCGGGTGGCTCAGAATAACCGAGGGCAGTATCTTGTGCCACAAGACTGCAATATTTTTTAGTGAAAAACCAATCTGGAATCATACTAAAGAGCATTTTTTTCAGGCACTGAGTCAAAAAAATGATACTTTATTCCTCATAACGGCGATATGCATCGAGGCGGTATACGGTCATCGGCAACATTAAGCCACCATTCTTAAATTGACACGTAAATGGACATTTATATTGCAAGCAAATCTACCGCCAAATTCAATCCCCGACGCAGCCTTTTGCCCACTACCGCGGAGGTTGTTAGCCATGTTGTATGATGCTGTCGTTATGCTCGGCTTACTGATGTTGGGAACAGCAATTGCGTTGCCGTTTGGTAGTGTGGACAAGGTTGCTTTTCAGGATTTCTGGTTTACTCTCTGGTTGTTGGGAGTCTGCTTCGCCTACCTTGGCAGTTGCTGGCGATACGGAGGTCTGACCCTGGGCATGCGCGCCTGGCACATAAAACTTATCAGCGGTGATGACCAAATAATTTCATGGCCAAGGTGTCTGTTGCGGTTTTTTATCGGTGTGATTTCACTATCCGTCTTCGGCATCGGTATTCTCTGGGCGCTGGTAGATTCAAAAAACCGGGGTTGGCATGACCTCGCCGCTTATACCCTGTTAATTAAATCCTGCGAGCAATAAAACTGACGACCCCCGTGAACCCTGACAGGCCGACGACCTTTGTCAAACCTCAAACCGATCGACGTAAAACTGTGATCGCCACAATCATCAGAATGAACGAGGGCAACGCTGTACTCAACGCCACTGGTAACGAGTAGGCGGCTGCAAAATTTTGGGCAGCACCATTGACCAACATGAACAAGCCACCCAGTATCATGCCGGCAAAAAGCCTGAAGCCAAGATTTTGTTGTCTGGAATATCCAAAAACAAAAGGCATGCCCGCCAAGATCAGCGCAACAACTGCGAACGGGTAAATAATTTTCTCCCAAAACGCAGATTGATAAACACTGTCATCCAAACCGTTGCTTTGCAGATAATTCAGCTGGTCCCACAAAACCCGCATTGACAAATAAGGGGGGCGTGTTACTGCCGATTCAAGCAACTCAGGTTTGATCCCGGAAACCCAAGGTGTTCGTTCAACCGTCAAAGGAGTCACCGCCAAGGGACCGATGTTTATTTCAAAAACACCTTCAAGTGTCCATTGATCCCCATCAAAAAAGGCTCGTTCAGCACGGGTAATTTTCTGCAACTCCGAAAACCCATCAAAATGGTGAATTTCTATATCCTGAAAACTGATGGATTGCTGCCCCCGGTCCGCGGTAAGCAGCGGTCGCCGGATATTGACAATATCGCTGCCGTCTCTCATCCACATACCAGATGGCCCACCTATAATCATCTGCCCGACCAGTTGATTTAACCTGAATGCGCGGGCTTGCTGCTCAGCACCTGGTGCAACCCACTCCCCAATCATCATCACAGGAATGGTTATCAACAACGCTGCGACCATTACTGCAACCGCCAGTCTGAGTCGGGACACACCAGATGTGCGAAATGCCACCAGTTCATTTGCGCTTGCCAGACTACCAACACCTAACAAGGAGCCCATCAAGGCCGACACAGGAAAAATCTGGTATGCCGAGGTGGGACCCGTTTGCAATACAAACCAGAAAACGTCAGACGCCATATAATTGGCCGTGGTGTCGCGTAACTCATTCAACAAGCTGAACATCATCATCAAGGCTGTGAGGCTGACCCACACCATCAGAATGCCAACAATGGCAACTTTACCTATGTACCTGTCCACGGTCCTGATCATGTCAACTTTGTCTTCACAGGAAATCGCCCTTGTCGCCGAACCCATACAAAACTAATAGCGAGGAAAACAACGTGGACCCACCACATCCCGATATAAGTGGGTAGAAGGCCATCTGCCACCAAGGAGCGGCACAGGTAGAGCATGTTGCCATACAATAAGTAAACCAGAATGCCCAGTACAATCCTGACACCTCTACCTTCACGAGGCGCTGAGTGTGCGAGAGGAATAGCCAGCAAACCCAAAACAATAACGGTGATTGCGGGGGATAAACGCCATTGCAGTTCTGCGATGGATTCTGCACTTGCGTCATTCAGCAATTCTGCTGATGGTTTTGAGCTAAAATTTTTCTTTTTCTGATCTCGAAACTCTGGCTCGGGCAAACGCAGATCATTGCGCGCAAAGCGCAACACCCGTATATCGAGCTGCTGGGGAGTAACATCAGTGACCTTACCATCTTCAAGAATCAGATAACGGTCACCGGTATCGGGGTCCATCCAGTAGCGCCCCTTCTGAGCCACCCAAATCTGTTCTCTTTCCTGTTGACGTTGCTTGATAAAAACATTTCGCAGGGTACTGCCATCTTCTTCAATGGTTTCAGCATATATAACCAGTTCACCATGCCGAAGCACATGAAATTTACCGGCTTGCAAACCCCAGACAGCCGCAGAACGAAAGGCCAGTTCCAATTGTTGTTCAGCCAGGCGTGCAGTTTTCGGGGCAACAATCAGGCCCAACACCAGTAACAGGACTGCCAGTGGAATCACCAGACTGAGCAGTGGTTTTAACAGTTTCCACCAACCGAAACCACTGGAGCGCATGACTGCCATTTCCTGATCCCGGTACAGACGACCCAGGCCCCACATGATCGCAACAAAACCTGCCAACGGCAAAATATTACTAAGCGTTTCAGGCATATGCAGCAATAACTGTATGGTCATCAGCCCTGCGGGCATCCGGCCATCAGCGATGTCATTGAGCATGTCGCCAAGGTAGGTACCAAGCAACACAATGATAAGCACACTGCTTACAGCCAGTGAGGTCCAGAACCACTCACGCAATATGTATTTCTGCAGTATGCTCAAATTTAGTATCTTCGCAATTAAATCGTTGTAGAATGCCTGATTCATCCGCATTCTAGCAGTGTTAAATGACTCACTGGCCATTTTTAGAGCTGGAGCATTTAGGGAGGGACCCAAAACAATGAAATTTACACTCGACACAACACCAGCACCAGAGCTCGGTACAGCCTGCCTTGTCATTGGAATATTTGAGCACGCTGCCTTGCATGGGTCTGCAGAACTGATTGATCAAGCCAGTAATGGCGCGCTGCAGCAATTGATCGATAGCGGGGATATCAATACCGATTGGAAAGGCACAACCATGCTACATGGACTGGAAGGGGTGGTCGCAAAACGTATCCTGGTCATGGGTTGTGGTGAAACTGAAAAATTCAGCGAGGTGCGTTATGACCGTGTTTGCGGCAGCGCAGGTGTATTCTTGCGCGATCATGCCACCACCAGTGCCCATATCTGTCTGAACGAGGTCGAGGCCGTCAAGCCTGGCAAAGTGATGTCGGGAACCGGCCAAGAGGCTGGTCTGGACCAGGCCCACTGGCGCCTTCGCCAGGCTGCTGTCAATGTGGGTCGGGCTAACTATAGCTACACTGCTACCAAGGCACCTAAAGATGATGATAACAAACCATTAGTCAGCGCTTCATTCAATGCTGATGCTGAAATGGAGCTTGCATTGGCTGAGGCCAGGGGTATTGTGAAAGGCTATCTGCGTTCAATGGAGCTCGGTAACCTTCCTCCCAATATCTGCAACCCAGCCTTTCTCGCAGAGCAAGCGCGGGCGATCGCAAACGACTATGAAAATGTCAGTGTCGAAATTCTTGATAAAGATGAAATGGCCCAGCTCAAGATGTCGGCCTTACTGGCTGTTGGTCAGGGTAGTGTCAACGAACCGAAACTGATAGTTCTTAAATACCAGGGCAGCAACGAAAACACACGACCCATCGTCCTGGTTGGCAAGGGGATCACCTTTGATACCGGTGGTATTTCACTCAAACCTGGTCCAAACATGGAACAGATGAAGTTTGATATGGGCGGAGCAGCCAGTGTCATCGGCGCGTTTGAAGCCTGTGCAGACATCCAACTACCCATCAATCTGATCTGTATCGTTGCCGCCGCTGAAAACATGCCTGATGGCAATGCCTATCGGCCAGGCGATGTTCTCACATCCATGTCAGGAAAGACCATAGAAATACTCAATACGGATGCAGAAGGACGCCTCGTATTATGCGATGCACTTACTTATAGCCAGCGCTTCAATCCGGCCGCACTGATCGACGTGGCGACACTCACCGGTGCTTGCGTGGTTGCTCTCGGACACCATGCCTCAGCCATCATGAGCAAGCACGATGATCTCGCCAAGCAGTTGATCGACGCGGGCCAGGCAGCCATAGACCGGGGTTGGCGTTTACCACTTTGGGATGATTATCAGCCTCAGCTCAAATCCACTTTTGCTGACATGAGGAATGTCGGTGGTATGGCGGCCGGCAGTATCACCGCAGGCTGTTTCCTCTCCCGTTTTACAAAAGGTCAGCGCTGGGCCCATATAGATTGTGCTGGCTCGACATGGATATGGGGCGGGGACAAAGGATCAACTGGCAGACCGGTCGGTCTGCTAAGCCAATTTTTGATTGACCAGGCCAGCTGAGCCTGATCCTGTATTCTTCAACCCTTGTCCCGCAAAAACACCAATCCAGAGACTTGCCAGGTTGACTTTTACCTATTGGGGGCCTCGTCATCACAGGCAGGCGAGCTTGCCTGCCGTCTGGCGTTGATGGCTTGGGAGCGAAAGCAGAAAATCTTCATCATCACGACCACGAAAGCGGCCAGTGAGCAACTGGTTAAACTGATGTGGGAATACCCGAAAGGCAGGTTTCTACCACATGCCGGAGTCGACAATCAGGATTTCGACAAGGCACCAATCAATATTGGCACGCTTTCCGGCTTGAACCCAACTGACGTCGTGATTAACCTTTGCCCTGAGGCTGTTCCACAACCAGAGAGATTCCGCCGTGTATTGGAGATCGTTCCTTACGCAGAGGACGAAAGGCAAGCCTCCAGAGTGAAATATAAAGTCTATCGTAATCTAGGGCTTAAACCCCAAACGCACGAGACTGGTGCTCCTTCAAGGTGATATTGTCATGTTCAGAGCCAAGCAGATGACCCAAGACAAGGCACAATCCGCAGACAATGACTGGTCCTTGTTAAGGGCTGTAACGCCGCATTGGGTCATCTGCTTGGCTCCCTTCGGGCGAGTCGGGAAGCGGTCGTTCGCGGTGTTATGCCTCTTGGCAAGGACCAGCCATTGCCTGCGTGACGTGCCTTGCGCCCAACCGCTTCCCGACTCGCTGAGCACGGCAATATCACCTTAAAGGAGTACTAATACATAATGGAAAAGAGTTATCAGCCGGATACCATCGAGAGACACTGGTACCAACTGTGGGAAGAGAAGGGCTATTTTTCACCCACCGAACAGGAACAGCCCTACTGCATCATGCTGCCACCACCCAATGTAACCGGTAACCTGCACATGGGCCATGCTTTCCAGGACACCATTATGGATGTGCTGACACGCTTTCACCGCATGCAGGGCGAATCCGCATTATGGCAACCCGGCATGGACCATGCCGGTATTGCCACGCAAATGGTGGTCGAACGTCAACTGGGTGACCAAGGTCTTTCCCGTCATGACCTTGGCCGGGACAAGTTCATCGACGCCGTGTGGGATTGGAAAAACGACTCAGGCGGCCAGATCACCAAACAGATGCGTCGACTGGGTGCATCGGTGGATTGGGACCACAGTCGTTTTACCATGGATGATGAGCTGTCACTTGCAGTTACAAAGGTATTTGTCGATCTTTACCACGAGGACCTGATCTACCGCGGCAAGCGACTGGTGAACTGGGACCCTGTATTACATACCGCACTTTCAGATCTGGAAGTCATATCGAAAGAAGAAAGTGGTCATCTTTGGCATATCCGTTATCCACGAGTGGACGGTAAGGGTTACGTCGTAGTCGCCACAACACGACCAGAAACCATGCTGGGAGACACTGCCGTTGCGGTAAACCCGGAAGACCCACGTTATACAGACCTGATAGGCCTGGAACTGGAACTGCCGTTGAGTGGGCGTACCATACCGGTGATTACCGACAGCTACGTAGATATCGAATTCGGCTCTGGTTGCGTGAAGATCACCCCGGCACATGATTTTAATGATTATGAAATGGGCAAGCGCCATCAATTGGCAACAATCAATGTTCTTAATGATGACGCCAGCATCAATGATGAAGCCCCACCAGCCTACCGGGGACTTGACCGTTTCAAGGCCCGGAAACAAATCGTAGCCGACCTGGAAGCTGCTGGCCTGATGGAAAAAATTGAGTCGCACTCACTGATGATTCCGCGTGGTGACAGGTCCGGGGCGATCGTTGAGCCTTACCTGACCGACCAGTGGTATGTAAAAATTGCACCACTGGCCGAACCCGCCATTGAAGCTGTACAGAATGGGAAAATCCGTTTTGTACCTGATAACTGGAACAAAACCTATTTTGACTGGATGCATCGAATAGAAGACTGGTGTATTTCCCGTCAGCTATGGTGGGGTCACCGAATTCCGGCCTGGTATGGCCCTGATGGTTCTATCTATGTTGGCTTTGATGAGGCCGACGCCCGTAAACGTGGCAACCTCGCTGATGATATCCCACTCAAACAAGATGACGATGTACTCGACACGTGGTTTTCATCCGCCCTGTGGCCTTTCAGCACGCTCGGCTGGCCGGACAAGACACCACGCCTGGACAAATACTATCCTACCAATGTGCTGGTGACAGGTTTCGACATCATATTCTTCTGGGTCGCCCGGATGATCATGATGGGCTTGAAGTTTATGGGCGATGTGCCGTTTCGTGAAGTTTACGTTCACGGCTTGATCAGAGACGCACACGGACAAAAAATGTCCAAGTCCAAGGGCAACGTGCTTGACCCCATCGACCTGATTGATGGCATTGAGTTGGAGGAACTGGTCAAAAAACGCACCACCGGTCTAATGCAGCCGCACATGGCTCCGATGATTGAGAAAAATCTACGTAAAGAATTTCCAAATGGAACCTCTGCTTTTGGTTGTGATGCATTGCGTTTTACCTTCGCGGCACTGGCCACCAACGGCCGTGACATCCGCTTTGACCTCGGGCGCATTGAGGGCAACCGGAATTTCTGCAACAAGCTGTGGAATGCAGCACGTTACGTGTTGATGAGCACTACAGATCATGAGGTTCACGCCGTAGCTCAATCCAGTGCCGCTGACCGCTGGATCATCTCCCGGATGCATAAAATGATTGCCGCTATTCGCGGACATATCAATGAGTACCGACTTGATTTGGCCTCCCAGCGCCTGTACGAGTTTATCTGGAACGAATACTGTGATTGGTATCTGGAGTTATCAAAGCCTGTGCTGCAAAAGGGCAACAAAGAAGAGCAGAATGCCACTCGCTATACCTTGTTGTACGTACTTGAAAGAAGCCTGCGTTGTTTACACCCAATCATGCCATTTATTACCGAGGACATTTGGCAACGGCTCAAAGCACCGCTTAAAATCGAGGGCGAGAGCATCATGTTACAAGCATATCCGCAAGCCGGTGACACCGACAGGCAAGCTGAAGATGACATTAGCTGGTTGCAAAACGTATTGCAGGGTATCCGGAATATACGTGCTGAGCTGAATGTAGCGCCCGGAAAGACCTTGGATATCGCATTCCAGGCAGGTTCCACCACTGACAAGAAGCGACAACAACAGTTTTCAAACTTGCTGCAAGGCCTCGGAAAAATTGGGGCGAGCCAGTGGTTAAAGGAAGGAGCCGATACCTCACAATACTCTGTCGCCCTGGTCGCTGACCTAAAAATCCTGGTTTCACTAAAAGGTCTTGTCGATCTGGAAGATGAATTGACTCGCCTCAACAAATTACTGGAACGCGAACTGACGGACCTGAAACGATCTGAGGGCAAATTGGATAACAAGCGGTTTGTTGATAATGCACCACCTGTTGTGGTCGAACAAGAGCACCAGCGTTTGGCGACACACAAGACGAAGGTTGCGGGTTTCGAAGCACAAATCGGAAAACTTAAAAAACTACGCGATTGAGATTATGTGTTTGTACAGCCCAGCTCCAGGTGCATGACAATGGCATCCTCGCGTCCTTCGCCGGCCTGGTAATACGAAGACCGCTGACCAATAACTCTGAAGCCCCTGTTTTCGTACAGGGCTGCAGCACGCGGATTACTTACGCGCACCTCAAGAAACATCGCTTCGTTTTTTAGCTTTACCGCATGATTAATCGAGTATTCCAGTAACAAACTACCATAGCCCCGATGTTGCCAGTCTGGGTGTACGCAAAGGTTCAGTAAATGTGCTTCGTCGGCTGCTGAGCTAAATATCGTGTAACCAGCCAGGTCCTTTCCCATCTGCAAACCAAAACAGATGTAACCAGCATGCAGGCAATCCACAAAACTACCGCGGGACCATGGAAAGGGGTAGGCAAGCTGCTCGATCTCATAAATCAGGTCTACGTCTTGCATCCCAAGTCGACGGATCAGGGGATGCCCCTTATCTGGCTTAATGATCAATTTGGACTAACCCGAGTATTTCATTTGGAATCCAGGCTAATCATAGCTGCCCGACAAAAGGTAGCCCAAAGTGCCTGACGGGCTTCAGATTGGCTCTGAAGATCCGGCATTGCCGGCAATAAAACCACTTTCGCCGCATTCAGGCTGGTCGGCAGTTCGCCGTCAAAAAACTGCAGGGCCAGCTCATCGCCAAATATAGCAACCGTGGTGAAAAGATTTTCTTCAATAGCATGGGGCAATTTAATCGCGCTGGCACCGGCATCTGGCCACGCCCAAACCGGGGCACCACCCAGCGCACGACTGATATCATTAGCCAGGCGGCTGGCTGAATCGGTATCGGCTGCACAAATCAACAATACGCCTCCACCACCCGGACCTAGATTCAGGCCCGGAGCATTGTCGGTGTCAGGTATTGAAGGCGAATATATTTCACGTAAAGACCAAACTTCGATGTCCATAGCATCAAGATAGGCCCGTTGTCGGGTGCGGGTGTCAGACATCGCTATTTTTCAGCTTTAACTGGTTGAAACTCAGACTCAATCACTGGATTTTTTCTGTTTGTGTGGGCGTTGTTCGCGCTTCACCTTCCAGTTACGACGACCTGCCACCGTAATGAGC
The DNA here is from genome assembly GCA_021772935.1 of Gammaproteobacteria bacterium. Classification (GTDB taxonomy): domain Bacteria; phylum Pseudomonadota; class Gammaproteobacteria; order Xanthomonadales; family SZUA-36; genus SZUA-36. The sequence goes on along the minus strand of JAJFLA010000056.1, from coordinate 52,036 downwards.
AGCCCGGACAACACATATACACTGCCGAATATCATCCCCATGATGGGTGGGTCAAGGGCCAGCAACACGATGATCAGCACCGCGAGCAATACCCAGGCCGCAGGCACCTTGTCGCCGCTTGGGCCAGCCTTGAAGCTATAATAACGAACCCGGGAAAACATCAATATTCCGAGTATGATTACTTCAAAAAAAATCAACCAACGAACGGTATCTCCAGCGATACCATTATCGACAAAAAACCAGATCGTAAATACAAGCGTTCCCGCTGCCGCCGGACTGGCGAGCCCCTGGAAATAGCTTTTGTCAACAATTCCAACCTGGGTATTGAACCGTGCCAGACGTAAAGCAGCGCAAGCCACAAATAGAAATGATGCCAACCAGCCAAGCTTGCCAGCCAGTGTGCTGATCTCGCTGAGACTTGAGAGCGACCAGTTGAAAGCCAGCAATGCAGGCGCAAGACCAAATGATATAAGATCTGCCAGGCTGTCGTATTGTTCACCAAAATCACTTTGCGTATTGGTCAGGCGTGCCACACGTCCATCCAGACCGTCTAACAAACCTGCAACAATAATGGCGATAGCCGCAGCCTCGAATTTTCCGTTAATTCCTGAAATAACAGAATAGAACCCGGCAAATAATGCTGCCGAAGTCAGCAGGTTGGGCAACAGGTATACACCCCGCCTGCGAATTGATTTGTTTGATTCCATCAAAACTTCCACGCCTTCGTTTTAAGGTCGATAATAACACGCAAACCTGCCAAATTATTGGGGAGGATTGCTGCACTGTGCTATAAACCGGAAAGGACTTCTTCGCAAAAGGATACAAAAATGCGTATTGCAACCATTATTATGATTGTTGTTATGGGTACACTGATGCCCTTGCCAATGGATGCCGTAGCAAAAGATAAAGTTTATCGCTGGGTCGATGACAACGGGGTTGTTCACTTCGGTGACCGGCCTGACCAGCAAACTAATGCTGAACTGGTCAACATTCATAAAAGCCCGGCGGCCAGCAGCGAACCTCCTTCACCTTCAATGCCAACTGACGCCGACCAGCAACAGGAACCACAGCCATCATACGCGCAACAACGACGTGATGAGCGTACTAAAAAGCGTAAAGAAAACGCGGAAACTCAACAGGCTATTGCCGCACAGTGTGAAAAAGGCCATCAATTAGTTGCCAAACTGGAGCCCGTGACCAAGGTAATGCTGGAACAAGAAGATGGCACTGTGATCCGCATGGATGACAATGATCGTCTCGATAAGCTGAATGAAGCCAAGGCCTATATTGCTGCGAATTGTGACAAATAGGCCACACTTCGAAATTGAAGCGTGTAACTGGCCCGCGTAGCAGGCTAAAATGTTGCCCTTTGATGCGGCAAATCCGCCTGTAAATTAGCGAATTCAAAATGAAAGCCAGTAAATTCCACCTGTTCACGACCCGGGAAACCCCGGCCGAAGCTGAAATTGTCAGCCACCAGCTTATGCTGCGTTGCGGCATGATCCGAAAGCTCACATCGGGCATTTATACCTGGGGGCCACTGGGTTTGCGAGTATTGCGTAAGGTTGAAGAAATCGTTCGTGATGAACTGAACAAGGCAGGCTATCAAGAAATGCTGATGCCAGCTGTCCAACCCGCTGAATTATGGCAAGAGACCGGTCGTTGGAAAAAATTTGGCGGACAGTTATTGAAGATACAGGATCGTGCCGGCCGCGATTACTGTTTTGGTCCAACACACGAAGAAGTCATGACCGATTTCGTTCGTAATGAAATTCGCAGTTACAAGCAATTGCCTATCACTTTCTACCAGATTCAAACCAAATTCCGAGACGAAATTCGTCCACGTTTTGGTGTCATGCGTGCACGTGAGTTTCTGATGAAAGATGCCTATTCTTTTCATTCTGACCACCAATGCATGGATAAAACTTACTGGGAAATGTACGACGTATATACGCGCATATTTACTCGCACGGGATTGCATTTTCGTTCGGTAGAGGCTGATTCTGGCGCAATCGGTGGTAACAAATCACATGAGTTTCATGTGCTGGCCGAATCCGGTGAAGACCAGATCGCATTCTCCGACCAATCAGATTATGCCTCCAATACAGAAATGACAGCGGTGGCAGCACCACGAGGCGAGCGGGCGGCACCCACTGAGGAATTACGCACGATTGACACACCGGACACACACACTATTGATGAACTTGTAAACGGTTATGGTGTGCCGATTGAAAAGACGATCAAAACGCTGGTCGTACATGCAGCGGATGATAATGAAGCTGATTTTGTAGCCTTGCTGGTACGCGGCGACCGCACACTCAACCCGCTCAAAGCCGAAAAACTGGAACAGGTTGCCAGTCCGCTGTTGTTTGCCAGCGATAAAGACATTCACGACTCAATAGGAGCCGGTCCAGGCTCACTGGGACCTGTCGGTCTTTCTTTACCCGTCGTCGCAGATCAAGAGGTTGCCCTGATGTCTGATTTTACGGCCGGGGCCAACAGCGATGACCAACATTATTTCGGCATCAATTGGGACCGGGATGTGGAGTCACCACTCACAGCCGACCTGAGGACAGCCGTCGAAGGCGATAATAGCCCGGATGGTAAGGGCGTTCTGCAAATGGCACGTGGTATTGAAGTCGGCCATATATTTCAGTTAGGCACCGCCTACTCCGAATCAATGAATGCCGTTGTACTCGGTGAAGACGGCAAATCTCATGTTATGCATATGGGTTGTTACGGGATCGGTGTTTCACGCATTGTAGCCGCCGCCATAGAACAGAATAATGATGAAAGTGGCATCTGCTGGCCAGAGCCAATCGCACCCTTCCAGCTTGCTCTCTTGCCGATGAACGCAAAAAAATCCCACCGCGTACGTGAAGCAGCCGAAAACCTGTATGTTGAGCTAATCGATGCCGGTGTTGATGTTTTCTATGACGACCGTAACCTGCGGCCTGGCGTGATGTTCAATGATATGGAGTTGATCGGAATCCCACACCGCTTAGTCATAGGAGAGCGTGGCCTGGACAGTGGTATGCTCGAATACCGCCAGCGTAAAGACACTGAAAATTCTGAAATCCCACTCGATGGCGCGGTTGACGCTATCCTGCATAAACTAGGTATGAATTAAATCCGTAAGGGCAGTGGTTGCAGCTTACAAAACACTCTTGCTACTCACTATCTTCCGGCATGCTACGTACATGAATATCTGTTTGCGGGAACGGGATCTCGATACCATTATGGTTGAAATTCTTGTAGATATTCATCAGCAAATCATGACGAATGCGACCACGCAATTCAGGATGATCGATCCAGGCCAGTAACTCAAAATCGAGTGAACTGTTACCAAAAGCCCGCATACGTACACGCGGTACCGGTTGTTTTACGACTTCTGGGTGACCATCGGCCGTATCTTGCAAAACCTTGCAGACCACGTCAACGTCACTACCATACGCCACGCCAACCGGCACACGGATACGATGCTTCACCCATGGACCACCGCTTTCGTTGACAATTTTTGCATTCGCAATCACAGCGTTTGGAATCGTCACCTCAACATCATCTCTTGTCAGTAACCGGGTCGAACGCATGCCAAGGTTGGTAACCTTGCCACGCTCACCGGTATCAAGAACGATGTAGTCACCTATTTTATACGGTGCATCAGCGACGATAAAAATACCGGAAAACAGGTTTGCGAGAGAATCTTTCGCTGCAAAACCTACCGCAATACCGATCACACCTGCGGATGCCAACCAGGCAGTAGGATTGATGCCCCAGATCATTAAGAAGAAATAGGCACCTAAACCGACCAACAACACCTTGATGGTCATATCGAACAGTGGAATGGTACGTTCCTGAATAATATCGAAACGGTGATGGTTGCTTGCGACCAACTCCAAAACTATACGCGCAGCTCGCAAACCGGCTCTCAGCCATGAAAATAACAGCACGGTCGCCAATAGCGAAAGCATCGCATCATTCAGGCCCTGAGGTAACCGGTAGACTGAAACCGCCATCATGAGCGCCAACGTCACCGTTGTCAGTACCAATGGAGCGGTCAGGTATTCGATCAGGTGATCATCTGCCTTGCTGCTGGTCCTGACGGCCATCCTCATCATGCTATTTGAGATCACCAGTTTCAAAATTTTGCCTAAAGCATAGGCAAACACGATCAGTAACAGGGTCAACAAACCCGGATAAGGCGCAAAAAAATCCCACATAGGTTGCAACCAGTCGGGAATGTAATGTGACATATCCAGGTCTGGTCTGATCACAGAAGCTGGTGTGCCTGTATCTACTGCTTCAGTTGCTTGCATGAATCACGCCCGAGATTGAGTCAGGCTCATCTTATCCGTGATCAGGAAAAGCTGCCAGCCCGAGTCATCGTCAACGGCTGCCCAAGTGTTTTTCCCCACGCGCCGCTGCCAACACGATCTGGCGGGCCCGCTCCTTAAGGCTTGCTCGCCGTGCGGGTGTCAAACGATCAAAACATAAAGGACAGGAAACGTTTTTTTCATACTTTGGGGAGTTGAGGTCTTCTTCAGACAACGGCATACGGCAGGCCGGGCAAAGCTCAAATCGGCCTTGGGCTAATTCGTGATCAACCGTTACGCGATTATCAAACACAAAACAATCGCCCTGCCACAAGCTTTTGTCAGTTGGCACTTTATCCAAGTAATTAAGTATGCCACCTTCAAGGTGATAGACATTGCGATAACCCAAGCCTTTCAACAGGGCGGTAGATTTCTCACAACGGATGCCACCAGTACAAAACATCGCTATCTGCTGATCTTTGTCGCCACCCAGATGGTCTTCGACCCAGGCAGGAAAATCCCTGAAAGACTGGGTACCCGGGTTTTCTGCTCCAGAAAAGGTGCCCAAACCAACTTCATAATCATTGCGGGTATCAATGAGGCGCACCTCTGGCTGGCTTATTAATTCATTCCAATGTTCTGGTGCTATGTACTGCCCTGCGTCCTGTCTTGGATCAATACCTTGCACCCCCAACGTGACGATCTCTTTTTTGAGCCTCACTTTCATCCGGTAAAACGGGTTGCGTCTACAGTAAGAAATCTTCTTGCCCAAATTCTCAAGGCCCGGGTACTGTCGCAAATGCCTGAACAATTCGTCAACACCGCCCGCTGTACCCGCTATGGTGCCGTTGATACCTTCGGTTGCCAGCAATACTGTTCCCAGTAAGCCGACCGTTTCACAAACCTGGCGTATGTTCGCTTGCAAGCCTTCGATATTAAGCAAAGGAACAAACTTGTAAAAAGCAGCAACCTGTATACCGGTATCTGTTAGTGGTATGTCGGAGTTGTTGGCCACGCCCAACGAGGCCCTAAACCAGTGGTCGGATGCCGACCGCATGACGCAGCCGTTGCATCAACGGGCCTGCGATTTCACGCGCCCGTTCAGCACCTTCCTGCAATCTGATTTCAATCTTGGCAGGTTCTGAAAGCAGATCCTCATAAACCAATCTCGATGTTGTAAGCTCTGAATTGATCAATTCAAAACACCTCTGCTTGGCATCACCCCAGGCAATACCATCAGCAAATGCCTGTTTCATCTCGTCACGTTGTTCAGTACTCGCAAAAGCAGAATAGATGGCAAACAACGCAGAATCATCAGTCTGTTTGGGTTCACCGGGCTCCCGTGAATTGGTCACGATCTTCATAATTGCTTTACGCAATTTCTTTTCCGGCAACCACAAAGGAATCGAATTGTTGTAGCTCTTGGACATTTTGCGGCCATCGGTACCGGGTAAAACCGCAACGTTGTCATCGATTACGGCTTCCGGCAGAATAAAATGTTCGCCAAAATGATGGTTGAAGCGTTGTGCAATATCCCGCGCCATTTCCAGGTGCTGCACCTGGTCTCTTCCAACCGGAACCTCGTTCGCATTAAACATCAGGATATCAGCAGCCATCAGTATCGGATAACTGAACAAGCCCATGGCAATGGCCAAATCTGAATCTTCACCTTTTTCCACATTTTCCTGTACAGCAGCCTTATATGCATGCGCACGGTTCATCAAACCCTTGGCAGTGATACAGGTTAGAAGCCATGTCAATTCGGAAATTTCTGGAATATCAGATTGGCGATAAAAAAGGGCTTTGTCGGTATCCAGTCCCAGGGCTAGCCAGGTAGCGGCAATCTCGAGCGTAGACTGGTGCACAACACCCGGGTCGCGGCACTTGATCAGCGCATGATAATCCGCCAAAAAATAACAGGATCTGACACCATCACCATGGCTGGCCTGAATGGCAGGCTTGATGGCCCCAACATAGTTTCCAAGGTGCGGGGTCCCGGTCGTGGTAATACCGGTCAATATAGTACGTTTATTCATGATTGGCTTTTTGGTCTTCAAGAATCCAGATGCGGTATTTTAAGCCAATCGTTAACCAAATAGTTGGCTTTATTCAGACACTGCAGTCTTCTTGCCCGGGCAACGTTTCAGATCGGCTTCGGTGCGGGCTTTATCCCCCGAGGCCTTTGCCAAACCCCGTATACAGGCCAACATCCCTGACAGGTCTTTTCTCAGACTACGACGCACCAGCCATTTGGGGGCAGGGATTTTTGGCTGAATCCTGATCTCATGCACAACAATCACACTGTTGTCATGCTTGAGTGGAAAGAGTTTCCACTCACCCTGCAGGACTTTCAGGTCACCGCCAATAAGATGAGCTTCACCATTGCCACCGGGCTCCCGGTTTGCTTCAAAAGTAAAATCCAGCGTCGGTGTGTACCAACTCTTACGCACACGATGACGCATCTTCATATGAAACTGATCCCCTTCCAGCATTTCACATAACTTGAGACCCTGCATATAGATGAATTCATACTTGCAATAGCCAATGATGTCCCATACTGCATTGGCATTAGAGTGAAACAAAGCAATGACCCGAGCCGCAGCACCAGGCTTTTCACTATGTATGGTTTGCAGCAGGATTTTACCGTCCTTCAAACGCGCCATATCTTCTGTACTCAAGTCAGTTAAAGCAGCTCCGGCGGGTCTCGTGCCGGTGATCAAGATTAGAATCAGCAGTATAAGTGACCGCAAAAAAAGTATGCTCGATGGGGCAGTATTCAAGTCAATTCTGATGGTGGTTACCTGCATATGAGCCTGATTATCAGTAGAGCATATAAAAACGACCGAACATCGTCGTATTTTCATTCATTATTGCAGTATATCGCGCGCACAAATATTATAGTTACAATCTATAATACAGCTATGAATTTTCGTGCATTACAGTATTTTGTCAAACTCGCTGAGCTGAAACATTTCAGTAAGGCAGCTGACGCGTGCTTTGTGAGCCAGCCCACACTGAGCACACAAATACGTAAACTTGAGCAGGAACTCGGTGTTTGCCTGGTCGAGCGGGCACCTCGAAAAGTGATGTTGACACCTATCGGTGAAGATATAGCACACCGTGCGCGACACATTTTGCGTGATATTGCGCATATAAAAGATGCGGCGCGACGCAGTAAGGATCCTGAAACAGGTACGATAAAATTGGGGATTTTCCCGACGCTTGCACCTTATTTGCTGCCGCATGTCATTCCGGTCATTCGTCAGCGATACCCCGAACTACGATTGCAACTCGCCGAAGAGAAAACCGACGACATTCTGAACATGCTTGATCAGGGACGACTGGATGCAGGATTGCTTGCATTACCGGTCAAAGAGCACGGCATGGAAGTCGAAATATTATTTGAAGAACCTTTTGTCACTGCAATGCCGTCCTGCCACCCTTTGTGCGAAAAACAAACCATTGAGTTACAGGACCTTGAAGGTGAAGAGCTATTGTTGTTGGAAGAGGGTCATTGCCTGCGGCAACATGCCCTGGCCGTCTGCGAACTGGCCGGTGCACACGAACGTGTTGATTTTCATGCCACCAGTATGGAAACCCTGCGTGCGATGGTTGCCAGCAATGCCGGTGTCACCCTAATGCCTGTGTTATCCGTTAAACCACCCATACCATCTACAGATAATATCGCTCTTCGACCTTTCAAGTCGCCGGCACCCAGTCGTACGATTGCCCTGGTTTGGCGTAGCAGCTCACCACTCGGTGGTTTTTTACGCAAGCTGGCCGAATGCCTGAAGGTGCAGCCGGCTTCATTGCTAGAGCCCTGATGTTATGGGCGGTACCAATATTTAAACGACCAACAGGCTACAACCCCTCCAGCAATTCGTCATCCCCACCTTCCTTCACACCCTCGAACAACGGTGTTGACAGGTAGCGCTCACCTGTATCCGGCAACATCGCCAGAATGGCCGAACCCGGCTCGGCGCGTGCGGCTACTTTCAGTGCCGCTGCAAAGGTTCCGCCCGATGAAATCCCACAGAATATACCTTCCTCTGTCGCCAGAGCTTGCGCTGTGGCTATCGCTTCATCATCGGTTACGGTCAGTACTTCATCAATAACTTCCCGGTCCAGTACAGAAGGGATGAGGTCGGGTGTCCATCCCTGGATTTTATGGGGTGCCCATTCTTTGCCATTTAACATCGCCGCCCCTTCAGGCTCCGTGGCAATTACCTGAACTTCTGGTCGCGCCAGTTTGATAATCTCACCTGTACCAGTGATAGTGCCACCGGTACCCCAGCCGGAAACGTAATAATCCAGACGTCGCCCGGCAAAATCTCGAATAATTTCCGGCCCTGTCGTATTGCGGTGGTAATCCGGGTTGGCCTGATTGTCAAACTGTTCGGTCATAAACCAGCCATGTTTTTTGGCAAGCGCCTTGGTAACACGCAACATACCGGTTGCACGCTCTGCTGCCGGGGTCAGCACCACGCGAGCACCCAATGCACGCATTAATTTCCGACGCTCTATGGAAAACGACTCAGCCATCACCGCTACAAAAGGATAGCCTTTAACTGCGCAGACCATGGCCAACGCAATACCTGTATTTCCAGAAGTAGCCTCGACAACTGTCTGTCCGGGTTTTAGCAAACCTTTACGCTCTGCATCCTCAATGATGCCAATGGCCAACCTGTCCTTGACCGAAGCCATCGGGTTAAAGGCTTCCACCTTCACATACATGTTAATGCCTTCAGGTGCGAGACGGTTGATACTTACAACGGGCGTGTTGCCAATGGTTTCCAGAATATTGCTATAGATCACAGTGCTGTCCTTTTTTAATCTTTGTAAAAAGTTAAGGAGCCTCTGATCTATTCATGAAATCGTATCTCGCCTAAGGGCGCCTTCTCTTGGTGCGTCCAAAATGTCCAGTTTCCGCGTCGCTTCAAGCGCCTACTCTTGGTGCAAATCTTCGCAATAGCTAGCTATTACGTGCGATTCGCGCCTTGAACCTGTACATTTTGAATCACAATCTACTTCGTTCAGAATAAATCAGAGGTTCCTTAATATAGATCAATTTGCTTGATGGTGCTGACTATTTAAACCAGGCACGGTCTTCATTGCCTGTTGAAAAACCGTCTCACCGCTGCATTAAGTCCCGAAGCTTCACACCCCTCGCCAGTTGTGGTGCGTTTTTTCCTACCCCGGCCGCTCGCTGCAAAAATATGTCTTTGATGGTCCAGCTGCGTTTAACCAGCGCCAAGCCCACGCGCCGTAAGGGAGACAACCCATCCAGGTTGAACAGACTGCGTAAGGCATGCATGCCAAATGCCATTGCTTCGGATTCTGAACGGCGCCAGCGGTCGTATTTTTGCAGCATGGTCGCTGAACCAAAGTCACCACCCTCGCAACGTACGCTAATCATTGATTCAACCAGGCCAGCTGCATCCGCAAAGCCAAGGTTTACACCCTGACCAGCCAATGGGTGAACGACATGTGCTGCATCTCCGACCAACACTGTGCGCTGTGCGGCGTAAGACTCGCTCAAGCGCATGCTCAATGGGAAAGCTGCCCGCGGCCCACAAGACTCAACCCGGCCCAACCAACCACTACTGGCTGTGTCCAGTTCCTTGATGAACTCTTCTGTACTCATTGCCAGCAGATGTTCACTCTCGGCTGACGGTCGTGTCCAAACGATAGATGAACGTCCGTCGTCAAGTGGTAAAAAAGCCAGGGGACCACCCGGTAAAAATCGTTGCCAAGCCACTCCCGGATTGGGCTTATGTTTACCCACAACCGCGACCAGACCATGTTGATTATAGGCGTAATGATCCTGGCGAATACCCAAGGCCTTGCGCACCCCGGACGCAGCACCGTCAGCACCCACCACCAGACTGGCAGTTATTGCCTTGCCACTTTTAAGCGACACATGGTTCTGTTGCGTTGAAAATTCGATGTTATCAAGCTGGTCTGGGCAATATATATCCACCAGTCCAGCCGAGCTGACCACCTGCCAAACAGACCACTGCAGCAACGCGTTTTCAACGATAGTACCCAAGCTTTGCAAGTTGAATTGAGGCGCGTCGAATAGAAGAGGGTCCAACTCCACACCGTCTTCAACCTGCATACGTCGATACGGCCGGGACCGTTGTGTGCTGATTTGCTGCCATGCCCCCGCCTGTTCCAAAATTGCCGCTGAGCCAGGTGAAATAGCTGATACACGCAAACCGACTTCAGCCTCGGTATCAAACGGCTCAGGTTTATAAGCTTCTATCAGCGCCACGGTGAAACCGCTACGGGAAAGCAAACTGGCCAGTGTGGCACCAACCATGCCTGCACCAATAATAACTACATCGTAATGTGAAATACTCATGCTAGCGGTTCGCCCAGCGCTAACCGGGGAACCCTGCCACGATAACCCATCGCCTTGATCGCTGACCTGCGACGCAGGGATGGCAATAGTGCATGTGCGATCAAACCTGTTGTACGTAAACCGGCCGCCAGTAGAGAAGGGTGGGAGAAAAGCCGCGTCATGCCATCTGAAGTCGCAATCGTGCCACGCTGATCCTGTTGACGCCATTGACTGTATGTATGTAGAAGCCCGCTTTCACCTGGATCATGCTGATCGTCATCAGCCAACACTTCTGCCAACACCGCTGCATCCCTTAATGCCAGGTTAAAACCCTGAGCACCGATCGGGTGGATGGCGTGGGCCGCATTGCCCAGCAGAACCAAACGCTCGCGGATATCTTCCTTCGCGCGCACCAGTTTCAACGGGTAGGCCGTACGTTTACCTGCTTTTGTGAATGCACCCAATTGGTTTCCAAAGCGTTTTTCTACACATGACAGGAAGGTGGCATCATCCAGATCCAATATCTCAGCTGCTTTTTCACTGGCAACCGACCAGACCAGCCCACATCGGTTGCCCGTGTGCGGTAGCACCGCGAACGGCCCGGTATTCGTCAGGCATTCAAAAGCTTGTCCTTTATGAGGTTTTTCCGGTGTGATATTGCAGATTACGGCAGTCTGACCATAATCCCGACTGTGTGTGGGTATCTGTAAATGACGCCTGATGAAAGAATTGGCGCCGTCAGCGGCCACCACCAGACGTGCTTCCAACTCATCAGTGCCACGACTGGACTCAAGACTTAAAACAGTCTTTGTGTCACCTATTGTAATATCACTGACACTGGCAGGACTAATAAGGCCAATATTGACGGTCTCCTGCAACAGCTGCGTTACCGCAGCACCAAACCTGCGCGCCTCGACCACATGACCAAACGCTGCTAATCCCATTTCAACCGAATCCAGCACGACCCGTCCCGGGCGCGCCAACTCGGTGATATAAATCTTGCGAATAGCCGTTGCGTCCGCTTCAAGCTTTTCCCATAAACCTATTCCGGAAAGAATCCGGCATGAACTGTGACTAAGCGCCAAGGTCCGGTCATCATAACTGGGTTGCTCGCTTGCCTTGTAGGCAACAGCCTCGATTACTTTGATGTCATAACCCAACGGCGCCAGCGCAACTGCCAGACTGGCCCCGGCAAGGCCGCCGCCAACAATTGCCACATCACAGGTCAAACTCATGATGCCATCAACTCTTCAATATCCTCCATGGTCTTGCAAATATCGGAGGACAATATATCTGCATCATCCCTGGTCACCGCAACATTATCCTCGATACGTATCCCCAAGCCACGCCAGATTTCATCGATAGCGGTGGCATTTTTCGGGATATATATCCCCGGCTCCACGGTTAAAACCATTCCGGGTTCCAACACTCGCGAGTGACCGTCAATCTCATACTCGCCCACATCATGTACATCCAGGCCCAGCCAGTGGCCTGTGTTATGTACGTAATAATCTTTGAAATACTCCTCTTCCAGCGCTTCGTCGAGACTGCCTTTCAAGATACCCAGGTCAATCATGCCCTCGGTTGCGACTTGTACTGCTGTTTCATGTACATGATCCCAGGGATTACCCGCACGAACCACGTCTATGGCTTTTTGTTGTGCCGCCAGCACTACCTGATAAAGATCTCTTTGTGGCCCACTGAATTTCCCATTGACCGGGAATGTGCGGGTAATATCCGAGGCATAGCCATCGTATTCAGCGCCAGCATCAATCAGCAACAGATCACCGTCGTTGAGCGGGTCACGATTGGAAATGTAATGCAGCACGCACGCATTGACACCGCCACCAACGATAGGAATATAAGAGGCTTCACACTGATTACTTGTAAACGTATGCAGCAACTCCGCATGAATTTCCGCTTCATTCATACCTGGCTTGCAAACTTGCATCGCACGCTGGTGGGCCTTGGCCGCAATGCGCACTGATTTTCTCATGGCGGTAATTTCTGTACGACTCTTAAACAGACGCATTTCATGAAGACTATGATCAAGCGCAACGATCTCATCAGGGGCAAGAAATTTCTTTCGGGTCTTGGCGCGAAAGTCATTCATCCAACCAATCAGAACCTGGTCAAAATCCGGGTCTTTGCCGAGATCATAATAAATCCTTTCACAGCCACGCAGCAATTGAGGCAGGCGCTTTTCCATTTCGCCAATAGGGAAAGCCTCATCAAAGCCAAATTGCTCGACTGCACCTTCAGTCCCAGTCATCAGGCCATCCCACATTTCACGATGACTATCCCTCGCTCGACAAAAAAGAATTGAACGAGATCCCTTCTCCTGCGGTAGCAACACCATCATCGCGTCAGGTTCCGAAAACCCACTCAGGTATAAAAAATCACTGTTCTGACGATAGGGGTAGTGCACATCGTTGTTACGAACCTTTTGCGCAGCCGCGCGTACGATGATGACGGACCCAGCGCCAGCGACCCCCATTAACTGGAGGCGGCGTTTTGCAAATTCTTTTTGTTTGATCATGACGTTGTTCCGGTCTCTTTATTTATGCGGTCTTCAGTGAACTAGATCTTGTCCATCAGGGCCACGAAGGTCTTCCCTTATCAGCAAAATTACAACGCGAATATATTCAATAATTTCTACAAATGCTTGTTCTTCTTCTTCGCTTTCCGATGTATCAGCCACGTCTGCTGCAGATATCTGTTGCAAGTCCTTCAATGCTTCATTGGCTTCTTCAGACATGGCTTTTAAGGTATCGCCACCACCACTGCCAAGGCCTGCGAGAAACCCGCTGCACCATTGTGATAGCGCCATGGTCCGGTCTTCCAGCGTCTCATTGTCGTTCGGCAACCACAAAGATACAGCCATGTCCTCATCCGCCAATTGCTCCCTGCTTGAATCTAACAGCTCTTGCAATGATATTTTGAGCCCCTCTCCCGGGACTTTTACCAGTTCAAGCATATCAAGCAAACTGACAAACACCGCTGGACTGGCATCCGATTGCCGACACAACAAGCCGCAGGCAACACCATGACACTCCGCCAGTTCAGGAGCCTCAAGGTTGCCTTGAGCAATGGCCAGCGTGTGTTCAAAATCAGGTAGGCGCGTTGCACTCATAACTGTCATTCTCTAATCTTTTGAAATTGAGGGTGTATAAACAAACCCTGAAAGAAGCGATGTTATCAGTTGGGTGGTTGGCTTCAAAGCAGGATGATTAAATCCTGCGGATATCCACATTGCTGATTGACCCCTATTAGCCACCAAATTATAGTGTTGCTATGGACTCCATAGAACAAACCGACAAAGACCTTCAACGGCTCGAAACGCAACTGCGGAACCTGCTAAGTCAAATTCAGAAGCTTCGTGAAGAAAATCAGTCTTTACACGTACGCCAGGATACCCTGGTAACAGAGCGTGCCTCACTGGTGGTCAAAAATGATGAAGCCCGCACCAAAATTGAGGCTATGATCAATCGTCTCAAAGGATTGGAACAGACCTGAAGAAACGTGGACAAATCATCATCTGAACCCATCTCTGTCTCCATCCTTGACCGGGAATACCAGTTCGCTTGTAAGGCAGAGGAGCGTAAAGCACTGAAAGAAGCTGCTATATTTCTGGATGAGCGTATGCGCTCCATTAAAGGTGCAGGCAGGTTGATGACACTTGAGCGCATTGCCGTAATGACTGCCTTGAATCTGTCTGATGAATTGCTCAAGTTGCAAAAGAACGAAACCTATCGCCAGGAAAAAGTCGATGGCCGTATCCGCATGCTGGCCGATAAACTCGATGATGCACTCGAAGGATAATTGGTCTAGAATAAAGGTGCCCTCTGTGGTGTTGGCCAGTAGACATGATAGATACCTTGTCCCTAATTTGTGACTTCGGGGTGGCATATCTGACTGCTGTTGTGCATGTTCGCCCTGGTGCGAAAAGCCTGATGCGCAGACAGCCGGCCCACTTGAACCTTTGGTTCAAGGTAATCAGGTCCACAGCGGCATCCACGGAGGGCCTTTTCGTTGTACCGCGTCTATTTTTCACCTTGTCAGCGTCACGCTAGTGTGGCCCCTCCTGGAAAGGACATGCCATTCCCTACGAGACCCACCTTGCATCTAACTACTTCTCACAACGCTGATATGTGCCATTTATACGTTACGCCACGCTAGTCCGAGCTAGAGCAGTCCACGCATGCCTCCACCCACTGGTCAATCCGCAAACGATTCCAAATCAATCATACGTCGCGCACTACGCCGCAAGCGGCGAAGTCTGTCAAGCCATATGCGCACCAGTTTTGATGAATCGATACAACAACATATATCGCAACTGATCAAGTCCCAAAAAGCCAACTCGATCGCGTGTTATTGGCCATGTAACGGTGAGCCCGACATCACACCAGTTTGCAGGCAGTTGATGGCTGACGGTCATGAGCTTGCACTACCGGTAATCTCAACAAGCGACAACTTTTCGATGCAATTTCATTGGTGGCGGGCGGACACTCTGCTGACGAAAAATAAATACGGCATCCTCGAACCAGAAGCAAGCCCATCAACGTCGATTTCCGATTTTGATCTGCTGATCATGCCACTGCTGGGCTATGACCAGCTTGGTAACCGCCTGGGCATGGGTGCCGGTTACTATGACCGTCATCTCGAATCATTGCGTGATCTGGAAAAACCATTGAGGGTGGGTATTGCTTACAGTCTTCAGAAAATTGACCTGATTGACACGAATAAGTGGGATATTCCATTACATGGTCTTGTAAATGAGCACGGATGGTTTACATTTGTCGAATGATAATTGTAATGGCCCGGAGAATTGAATGAAGCATTGGCTGGTAAAAAGCGAACCGATCGTTTTCAGTGTTGATGATCTTGCAGAATGCCCTGACCAGACACGCTGGTGGAAACATGTACGCAACTATCAGGCTCGCAACTTCATGCGTGACGATATGCAAATAGGTGACCGTGTTTTCTTTTACCACTCCAACACTGATATTCCAGCCATCGTCGGTGTTGCTGAGATCGCTTCAGGACCCTATCCGGACCCTGATGCCTTCAACCCGAAGGCCAAATACTTTGACCCAAAGAGCGACCCCGAAAACCCACGCTGGTTCCTGGTGGATATCCGCCTGACCCACAAACTGGATCAGCCGATTTCGCTCAGAACCATCAAGGAACATGGCGAAGTATTGGGCGATCTGCCTCTGATCCGCAGAGGAAACCGTTTGTCTGTAATGCCCGTTGCCGTCGAGCAGTGGGATTACATCATGTCGTTGCAAGCAGCTTGAACCAGTCTCAATTAAAACGACTGGTCGGCACAGCCGCACTGGAGCATGTCCGGCCTGACAGCATTATCGGTGTCGGCACAGGTAGCACTGTCAATTGCTTTATTGAAGCACTAATTAACAGTGGTATCCGCATTGAAGCAGCGGTATCCAGCTCCGAAGCCACCAGTGTGCTTTTGCGGGCAGGCGGAATCGAAGTTGTGGATCTGAATCAAACCGGTGGCCTGGATGTATATATTGATGGTGCGGACGAATTCGATGCACACCGACGTCTGGTCAAAGGTGGCGGTGGCGCATTGACCCGGGAAAAAATTGTTGCGGCCGCGAGCAAAACATTTGTATGTATCGCTGATCAGACCAAGCGGGTCAATGTGTTGGGTGCTTTTCCGTTGCCGCTTGAGGTCATCCCTTTGGCGCGCAGCCTGGTCGCACGAAAAATGGTTGCACTGGGTGGTCGGCCACAATGGCGCGAAGGCTTTACGACCGACAATGGTAACTGGATTCTTGATATCCATAACCTCGACCTGGTCGACCCAGTGAGGATGGAAAAAACCATCAATAACCTGGCCGGCGTGGTGACCTGTGGGCTGTTTGCCTTACGCCCGGCAGACCTGGTTTTGATAGCCACAGAAGATGGAGTAGAACAACTTTAAAATTTCAATGGGACCTGTCTGCTGGACTGCACTGTTAAGGGCCTGTCCCCTCTTCAAGTAACACTTCCATCTGGGCCTTAAACTCTGTTACATATTGCGTGTAGTGCTGACCGGTTCCCGGCCCGGAAAAACCTGTGTAAATCTTACGAATGCCGCCCATGCGATCAATAAAGATCATGGTGGGGAATGCCAGTACACTATTCAGCATCGGAAGCGTTTCCGATGCCAGTGTCTTGTCTGACGTGCCAGCAATCAATAGATCGAATTCGATCCCGTGTTTGGCCTGCAGCGCCCGGCCCTGCTTTGCGGCTAACTCGAACACTTCAGAATGCTCGTACAACAGCGTTATTACCTCCAGCCCCCTGGCCTGATTCTCACGATAATAGCCAGACAGGAATTCCGCTTCATCCGCACAGTTGGGGCACCAACTACCCGACAGGACCACGAGTACAACTTTGTGTCGATATTTCGGGTCGGTCAGTGCAACCGTGTTCCCCTCCAGGTCCGGGAAACTGAATTCCATTTGCTCATAACCGTCCTTCAGGTAGGTCAGGGAATACGCATCCGGCAATTGTGCTTCAAAATTCCTGTGTGCAACCCAGCTTTCATGCCAACGTGTACCCGACCAAAAATCACCTCTCAGGCTACCGTCCGGCTGCATGTGTGCTTCAAACACGAACGCGTGTGCGCCATCGTAGGTTGACAGATGAAGTGCGTCACCATCCACTTCTCCGGCAAGATAACGGTAGTCACCTAACGGGGTCAGAAAGGTCCCGCTTAGTTTACCGCCCTGCTGATCAAACTCACCAATGGCAACCGTTTCTTTACCGTCATCATCTACGAACGTCACATCCCAGCGCCCGGTAAATTCACCGTTTGGCCGGGGTTCCGGCACGAATCGGTAACCTGGATCAGGCTCCCCTGTAATTTGCATGAGCTGTTCATAACCCCGCTTTACCAACGTCAGGTTACCGACAAGAGAATCTCCCTGTTGATGCAGTACAAGTGTATTGTTAAATGCTGGAAAATGCAGACGCCAGTTTTCCTCTTGTCGGCTGACCTCCGGTATGCTGACCTTTTCCAAACCATTGGAGAGCCACGCTTCGCTTGCATCAGCCGCCAAGTGTAGGTGCACCGGTAGCTCAACATCAGGTAAATGAATAATCAGTCGCCAATCTGTGGTGGCTTGTTTGCTTACCGGGGGAACACCAACCGGTTCTTTGGAACCACAAGCGCATACCAAAAAGACCAATACTAAAAAAACTATCTGTCGCATTCCAAGCTTCCGTTATTGATGATTGCCGCTCAGCCTAACAGACCACCATGTCATTTTCGCGGGTTTGTTCAAGTGGGCGCACCCTGCTACATCCTGTTGCGACCAAGGCTGTCTATTTGTTGTTGTTTTGGTTACTAAGGTGCTCATTTTCCGGTAAAATCCCTGCCACTTAAACCACCCATAAAATTATTTACCGAATTCTACGGAGGACTTTACATTGAAACTATTCCTTTTTGCGCTACTTACGGCACTGCTTTTTGCAGCATCATCAGCCATGGCCGGAGATGCGGCAGCAGGCAAAGCTAAATCAGCCATCTGCGCAAGCTGCCATGGCGCCAACGGTATCAGCCTGAATCCTATGTGGCCTAACCTCGCGGGACAGAAAGAGCAGTACCTGGCCAAACAGATTACGGCCTTCCGTGACGGCACACGCAAAGACCCAATGATGGCGCCCATGGTTGCCGCCCTCAGCGATGACGACATTGCCAACCTGGCTGCTTATTTCGCTGCCCAATAGATTTTGTTAGTTTGAGTTGAAGCCGGGATCCAATCCCGGCTTTTTTTTGCATGGGTTCTGCAAACTTTCCGTTTCGGGTCTGTTAGCCGATTAACCCGGCACCCTAGTGCCTCTCACTCAATGTCAGCCACCGCTTCTTTGACCATTTGACTCAAGGATTCGTAGCCAAAGCTGGGCAAAGGTTGCCCATTAACAAAAAATTCCGGAGTTGCCTGGACTTTAAGCGCTTGACCATCGGTCACATCCTGTTGAATGACATTCGCCACATCGGCTCTATTCATATCAGCATCCAACTTTTTATGATCCATAGCCAGACCATTTAATATGCCCCGGGCACGCATTGGCTGAGACACATGATTAACAACCCAGCGATGTTGGTTGTCGAACAGCAATTCCAGAGCCTGAAAAAATTTACCCTGACGATGAGCTGCCTCCAGCATCTTCACAACCTGGTCTGAACCGGTATGAAGCGGAGCATAGCGAACCATCACTCTGACCTTTCCCGGATACTGGTCAATAAGTCGTTTCATGAGGGGATAGAAATCCCGACAGGTTCCGCAAGCCGGATCCAAAAACTCTACAATGGTAACCTTGGCATCGATGGGACCTTTGATGGGCGCACCTTGCCGTTCCACGACGCTCTGGTTCCTGGTCACAGATGCACCCTGCTGCGTAGTTTTGTAATTCTGATAAATCACCGTGGCCATCACGAAGGCCAATAAAAGTA
The DNA here is from genome assembly GCA_021772935.1 of Gammaproteobacteria bacterium. Taxonomy (GTDB): domain Bacteria; phylum Pseudomonadota; class Gammaproteobacteria; order Xanthomonadales; family SZUA-36; genus SZUA-36. The sequence continues at coordinate 32,910 of JAJFLA010000056.1, read as the reverse complement.
ACCCGGCCACGGAAATAAAGAGGAGTTTTCGACTCATGATGCTTCCTTCCTATGTGTATAAAACAACAAAACGCCAATGATAGTAAACGTCAAAAGAGAGAGAACGGGAATGTTCAAAAAACCAAGCAGTAAAATGTGTGTTTCCGAACAAGGGATACCCTGCACACAGGGTTGAACACTTTCCGGAATAATCCCGGCGAGCAGCAATATGTGGAACAAAGCCAAAAGCCACCCGACCGCTACCAGCGCACCGGCATAACGCACCACCCTGGGATCATAGGTCAACAGGCCAATGGCCAGAATCAACACCAACGGGTACATGGCTATACGTTGATACCAGCACAGCACACATACCGGAATGTCCATAATGTGACTGAAAAAAAGGCTGCCCAGCGTCGCGCTACTTGCGATAATCCAGGCGGCAAAAAGCAGTGCCCAGCCTGTTTGAATAGCCTCTCCAACATCTTCTTTTTGCATCATTTAACAAAACCTGTTTTCGAATCTCGAGCCGACTCTTGAACGCGTAATCCTACGTCAAAACCATTTATTTTTATATCTGACACTTCCGGACGGCTTCGATTGAAGGTTCGATCAGTTGCGGCTCGCCGACAACAGCCCGGGCGTTGGCGATATCTTTGAGACCACTGCCGGAAACAATGCATACCACCCGTTCTTCGCTGGCAACCCGAGCATTGCCTATCATCTGTTTCACACCGGCCCATGGTACCGCCGCAGCTGGCTCTGGAAATACGCCGCTGGCCCGTGCCATCTCAGGGATGGCAGCCAGGATTTCCTGGTCCGTAACTGTCACCGCTTCGCCACCGGATTGAATCACGGCTTTTACGGCGGCCAAGCCATCACGTGGCCGGTCAACGGATATGGAGTCGGCAACGGTCGCCGCCTTCACTTCCCCTACCACCAATGTGGACCAATCCACTTTTAACCCAGCGCCATTACGAATTTGATGCACAGTCTTGCAGATGGCAGCACTGGCGGTCGATTGCACACAGTCTATTTTCGGCAAGCGCTCGATCAAGCCGATAGCTTTCAGATCACACCAACCTTTCCAGATGGCGCTGAGGGTATTGCCATCCCCAGTGGAGACTACAACCCGGTCCGGCACCTGGCCACCCATATCTTGCCAGATTTCGTAAGCACAGGTTTTTTTACCTTCTCGGGTAAACGCATTAAAACCGGTGCTTCGATTAAACCAGCCAAATTCAGCGGAAGCAGCCAGGCAAAGATCATAGGCATCGTCATAGTTACCCTGTACTGCGAGCACCTGGGCTCCAAAAGCAAGCATCTGGGTAAGCTTCGCCAACGGTGCATTGGCTGGTACGAAGACCACGGCATCCAGACCGGTAGCAGCCGCCAGGCAGGCCAGTGAAGAACCGGCATTGCCCGTGCTGGCAACGGATACGACACCTGCACCTATATCAAGGGCACGTCCAATGGTTACCGCGCTGGCACGGTCTTTAAGTGAAGCGCTGGGGTTCAGGCTGTCGTCCTTAAGATACAGTTTTCGCATACCGAGCAATTCACCCAGGCGAGTCGCCAGGTAAAGCGGTGTACCACCCACTCGAAGCGGGAAAGGCGACCGGGGTTGTTCCAGTGGCAGCAATGCTGCAAACCGGAACAGATCATGGGGGCCTTTCAAAAAACTGTCGCCAATTTTGTTTGCAACTGCCCCATAGTCATAACTGATATCGAGGTTGCCACCACAAAAGGTGCACAGAAAGCCTTCAAAATCTGCTGCTTGTGTCGCAGAGCAGGCAATACACCGGTATCCATTCATGCTCATATCATGGCTTCCTTTCAGGGCACGATATGGGTGCCGTATATCCCTTGCAAGGCCTGTTCGAGGTGATGGGGCTGGGTGATAATCACCCTGTCTCCACCCTGTTCCAGAAAGGTCAACGCGGCCTCGATCTTGGGTTGCATACTACCGGGGGCAAAATGTCCTTGATCCAGGTAACGACGACACTCGACGCTGTTCATATGGTCAATGTCAAGCTGCTGTGGTGTTTCGAAATTCAGTGCGGCTTTGTCCACACTGGTGGACTCTATCAATATTGACGCACCGAGCTCGCAAGCCAGTATGCACGTGGCCGCATCCTTGTCGATGACCGCATCACGACCCTTCAGCGTGCCATCCGGTCGACGCACGACCGGGATGCCACCACCACCCACTGCGACCACCAGCGTTCCACGATCCAGCAGCGCCCTGATTGCGTCCAGTTCGATGATCTCCAGCGGTGCCGGTGCTGGCACCAGTCGCCGCCATCCACGACCCGCATCCTCACCAACAACCCAGCCTTCCTCTGTTTCCCGCTCTTTCGCTTCGTCTTCTTTCATAAACGGCCCGATGGGTTTATCCGGGTGTTGAAAACCCGGATCGTCAGGGTCAATAACCACCTGAGTCACAATTGAGACCACTTCTTTATCGATACCTTGCAAATGCAATTCATTTTGTAGTGTCTGTGTAATCTGGTAACCAATCGCACCCTGGGTGTCCGCGACACAACTGACCAACGGAACTTCGTGCAACACATCACGGGCCAGGTCGGAGCGCAGCAGGATAAAGCCGACCTGAGGTCCATTACCGTGTGTTACTACAACGCGATAACCCGCTTGTACGATCGGCACAATGTGGCGAGCTGTTTCGCCAACGGCATTGTACTGATCCAACACCGTGCGGTGTTTGTTGTCCTTGATTAGTGAATTGCCCCCAATGGCAATCACCACCAGGGGTGCTTCGTGACCATTATCAGAGCTGGACTTGTGTGTCATTTTGATCATCTCATGCTACATCGTCAGCGCCATTAATGCCTTGGCCGTGTGCATCCGGTTTTCAGCTTCCGGATAAACTCGCGACTGTGGTCCGTCAATCACGGCATCGACCACTTCGCTGCCGCGATCTGCAGGCAGACAATGCATATAAATCGCTTTTTGTTTTGCCTTCGACATCATCGGTTCATCACAAATCCAATGGCGGTACTGCGCGGCCACCTTCATCGCCTCTTCCGGATTGCCATAGAGGGATTCCGGACCCCAGCTCTTTGGATACACGATATCTGCGTCAGCGAAGGCTTCTTCCATGTTGTCAACCACTTCGAAGTTGCCGCCGGAACGCATCGTGTTCTCACGGGCCAGGCGCATGGGCTCTTCCATCAAGGTGTATTCCGGTGGATGGGCCAGTGTCACGTTCATACCATAGCGGGTCATCAACATGATTAGCCCCTGCGGTACAGACATCGGCTTGACATAGCTGGGGGCGTAGGCCCAAGAGACAGCAATCTTGAGATCACGCAGGTCTTTACCAAACTCCTCGCGGATGGTCATCAGGTCGGCCAGTGTCTGGCAGGGATGATCCACATCACATTGCATGTTGATCACCGGTACAGTAGCCCACTCAGCCACCTCACGCATATAGGCCTGGCCTTCACCGGGCACGGTATCGTGGCGTATGGCAATGCCGTGTCCGTAACTAGAGAGAATGATACCCATGTCCTTGGGGCTTTCGCCGTGCGCAATCTGAGATGTTGCCGAATCGATAAAGTGTCCGTGACCACCGAGCTGTGTGATACCGGCTTCGAATGAATTGCGCGTGCGAGTGGACTTGTCGAAGAAAATCAGGAAGATCGTCTTATGTGGCAGGTGTAGTGTTTGTACACCTGTTTTAAAATCCGTCTTGAGCTGGTTGGCGGTGTTTAACACCAGTTCGATCTCATCATCCACCCAATCCTGCGTCATCAACCAGTCACGACCCTTCATACGATCCGTTAGTGCCAGTACTTCCCGAGTCATTTTATTCTCCCTGTTCCTGGGCGATGGTCTTCACCAGCGCGGTGTAGAAGGCTGTGCAGCGCACCAGGTGTTCGATTTCAACCTGTTCATTCGGGGCGTGAGCAAAGTGCTCATGGCCGGGCCCGAAGCCGATGGATGGAATGTTGTGCATACCCGCCGTCGCGACGCCGTTGGTACTAAAGGTCCAGAAGCCGGTTTTGGGCTCACTGCCGAACGCTGCCTGGTAAGCAAGCTTCGCACTATGCATAGCAGGGTCGTCTTCGTCGATATCCCAGGTCGGATAGTACTTGCGAGTCGGATAGGTCAGTCCGGTATGGCTGGCTACCGCATAGTCCAATACCGTCACCATGGCATCCGCGGCCTGCACTGATGGCAGCGCAAGGATTTCCGCCACCGACGTCTTTTCGGTTTCTGCTACGGTCAATCGCCGGTCGAGATGAATCGTGCAACCGTCAGCCACTGCGCACAAGCTGGGCGAAGTTGAGCGTATCTCACTGATCGTCACAGTACCCTTGCCCAACGGCTCACGTGCTTCCAACTGTTCATTGAGCTTCTCGATATCGGCAATGATGCCAGCCATCTTGTAGACCGCGTTTACACCACGCTCAGGTGCCGAACCATGACAGGAAATACCCGAGGTACGGACTTCCATCTCCATCCGACCACGATGTCCACGGTAAATGTTCAGGCTGGTCGGTTCGGTGATAACAACCAGGTCAGGCTGCAGTTGGTCTTCTTTGACGATGTATTGCCAGCATAAACCATCGCAGTCTTCCTCCTGCACGGTCGCGGTCACGTACAAGGAAACGTTGTCCGGCACCCCGATTTTTTTGAGCAATGCACCCGCATAAACGCTCGAGGCTACACCACCCTTCATATCACTGGCACCCCGGCCGTACAGGATTCCATTCTCGATATCGCCGGAGTGCGGATCACGATCCCACAATGACAAGTCACCGGTATCGACCGTATCTACGTGACCATCCAAGGCAATCTTATACGGTCCTGAGCCAATCCGGCCAATCAGATTGCCCATCGGGTCAACCTTGACTTCATCAAAGCCAACATGCAGCATTTCCTCACGAATACGTTCGATGACGGCACCCTCTTTGGAACTCAACGACGGGATGCGGATAATATCCTGCATAAAACACGCCAGCTCAGATTCGAGTTCCTTGGCATCCGTATAGTAGTGGCTGTTGCTCAGCATTTGTTTGTTCTCACTTTTTAATAAATTATTGCGCAAGTCTGCCAGGATTAGCCTATCGCGGCGGCCTGGTTAAAGTTGTTGATGAGTTGATCCCATTCATCGACCACATCCTGCGAAAAGACTTCGTGCCAGAAATCCACATCCCACAGTTGGCGCAACTCTTCTGCTGACCGCCCCTGCTGCTCCACCCAGGTGAAATACTTGAAGTTGTGCAGTGCTTTGCGGTCGGCGTAGGTCAGTTCCCGAAGATGGTCGGTGCCGGTGCCTAGCAGGTACCGTCCATAATGCTGGTCGGCCTGGTGGCTGGTGTAGGCTCCGTGCTTATCCAGCATCTCTTCGACGCGGGATGAATACAGTTCCATTGAGTCAGTCAACGGTGTAAAGATCACATCTCGGCCATCCATATCGTAATAGCGGGCGGTCTTGATGCTGGCGACAAGGTTGCACAGACCAGAGATACCAATCTGACCCAGTGCTTCGATGGTGGTTTCATCGACACCCTCACGACGCAAGCAGGCGCGGCCTTCGTCCTCGTTAAACAGACGCATCAATTGCATCGTCTGTTCGTCATCCACAGCGACCACCATGTCAGTATTACGTACATTGTGAATCCACGGTATGTGTTTATCACCAATGCCCTCGATACGGTGTTCACCAAAACCGAAGCTAAGCAACGTGGGACATTGAAGGGCTTCGGTGGCCACTACACGGATGTCAGGGTGGCGGCTGCGCAGAAAATCACCGGCTGCCAATGTTCCAGCAGAACCTGTCGCGCTGACAAAAGCCGATAGACGACTCTTACCGTCCTCATGCTTATCGCCATAATGATGGCTAAAAATCTCTTCGATTACCGAGCCGGTCGTCTGGTAGTGCCAGATGGCGTTCCCAAACTCCTCAAACTGGTTGAAAATCATAATGCCGTCACCACGCTCTCTGCGTAATTCCCAACACTTATCGTATATTTCCTTGACGTTGGATTCCGTCCCAGGCGTAGCGATGATCTCGTCGGTGCCGATTTCCTGCAGCCACTCAAAACGTTCGCGGCTCATTCCCTCGGGCAGGATGGCCACCGCAGGACAAGCCAGCAAGGCGCAGTCATAAGCACCGCCACGGCAGTAGTTACCAGTGGATGGCCAGACAGCCTTTTGCGTATCCGGATCAAAAGCCCCTGTTACCAGGCGTGGCACCAGGCAACCGTATGCTGCGCCGACTTTATGTGCACCGGTGGGAAACCATTTGCCAACGATGCCAACGATAGTCGCGTCCACCCCGGTGAGACTGGAGGGAAATTCGATCCAGTTACCTTCACCGAAGCCACCACCGTGTTTCACCGGCTCATTTTTCCAGCTGATACGGAACAGATTAGCCGGATCCATGTCCCACAAGCCGACATCCTGAAGCCGCGTGGCGATCTTTGCCGGTATCAGGCCGGGGTCTTTCATCTGGGCAAAGGTCGGCAGGATGATGTTGCGCTCGCGGGCACGGGCGATACTTTTTCTGAGAACGTCTTCGCGTATTTCTGGTATCAGTTTCACATTTCACCTCCAAGGGTGACTGTGGGAATGGCTTGCTCGTGACCCCATCCCAGTTCAATTTCCTTCGCCCCGGATCGCATGGCCCGTAGTAGTTCGTCCTGGTCGACGGGCAAGCTGCGCACCCGTACACCGGTTGCGCGGTAAATGGCGTTGGTGATGGCGGCACTGGTAGGGATACTTGGTAATTCACCAACACCTTTGGCCCCATATGGCCCACTGGCAGTTGCGTGCTCCACGATGTGCGAGATGATCTTCGGCGTGTGCTTGATACCAGGCATCTTGTAGCGCGCCATCACCTTGGTCCAGGGTTCACCCTGTTCCTGGATGTAGTGCTCGGTCAAAGCATAACCAATGCACATGACGATACCGCCTTCGATCTGGCCTTCCAGTGTTAATGGGTTGATCGCGCGACCGACATCGTGAGCGGCGATCACTTTATGCACATGGACTTTGCCAGTGCGCGAGTCAACCTCGCATAATACCGCCTGGGCACAGAACCCGAAGGCAAAGTGCATATCACCTCCACTGCCCAATGCCTGGGTCTTCGGTGCCCAGTATTCGTACTCGGCCAGTAGTGGAACACCGGAATCTGCCGCCTGCATGATCACCTCAGCCAGGCCCACGGACTTACCCTCGGCTGTGGCTTCATTGGCAGCAAAGGTCACTGCCCCGGCAGCGCACTCCAGTAACCCGGCAGCCGTTGGGGCAAGTTGCGCCAGCACAGCCTTTGCCGCATGCCGGGCGGCATTTCCACTCACGTACGTCTGACGACTGGCGGTGGTCGGACCACCGTCAGGGCAATAATCGGTATCTCCAAGTAACACCTTGATACGACTACTGGGGATACCTAATTCCTCTGCCGTGCAGGCAGCCAACACGGCTGGCAAGCCCTGACCCATTTCTGCAGAGGAGGTCCGCACTTCAGCGTGTACAACAGGGTCGCCACTGTCTGCTGGCTCCACCCATACCTCAACCTCGGCAATCGACTTGTCCGGTGCACCGCCACCAAGGCCGGTGTTTTTGTAACCAATAGCCAAACCCCAGGCAAAATGGCGGTGGCCCTGTTTCCAGGCCCAGCGAAAATCATCACCACGCATATCGTGATCGACCCGCTCAATACACTCGTTCAGGCCGACGCTTTCACGCATCTTTTGGCCAGTTGCAGTCACCGAGCCGACATCCAGTGTGTTCATACGGCGGAATTCAACTGCATCTAGACCCAATTCCTCTGCGAGGATATCCATATTGCTTTCCACCGCGAAACAGCTTTGCGACACACCAAATCCACGGAATGCCCCACAGGGCGCGTTATTGGTATACGCCGCAAAGCAATCAACCTTTACATGCGGCACGGTGTAAGGACCGGTGGCATGAGTGGTGGCACGGGTAAGTACCTTTTCACTGAGGCTGGCATAGGCACCACCATCGCCATATAGGGTCGCTTCAACGGCAGTGAGTTGACCTTTCCGAGTGGCACCAGTGCGAATGCGGATGACGGTAGCGTGCCGCTTGGGGTGGAAAAGCAGACTTTCCTGACGTGAATAGAGCATTTTCACCGGACGCTGTGTTGTTTCACTGAGCATGGCCACATGTACTTGACCCGCAACGTCCTCCTTACCGCCAAAACCACCACCCATTAGTGTTGCAATCACTCGCACACTCTCTGGCTTTACGCCCAGAGCGGCCGCAGTCTGGTCTCGGTCAAGATAGGGTATCTGGCTGCCAACATAGATCGAAGTCTTATCGTGAATTGCCGTTTCGCCACGCAAGGCTTCGGCATCCTGGTTCCCGCCAAAATCAGCAGGATGGTAACCAGCCGGCACACCAATGGCGCATTCCGGTTCTAGGAACAGGTGTTCGGTGGTGGGCGTGCGATAGGTCCGGTCGACGATCACATCGGCCGCGGCGAAGCCACTTGCGACGTCACCTTTGTTGACCTTGATATGCTTCAGCAAGTTGCCATCCGGACGACCCTCGTGCAACACGGGCGCACCCGGTCTGACCGCATCCATCGCGTCACTCACCACTGCAAGTAGTTCGTACTCGACCCGGATCCGCTCAACTGCCTGGGCTGCAATGGTTTCAGTGTCGGCAGCGACAATCGCCACCGCATCACCAGAATAACGCACCTTGTCATCACACAGCACTGGCCAGTCAAGGTCGACGATGCCATGCAGGTTGCGACCAGATACATCTTTGTGGGTCAACACAGCGCGCACACCAGCAAGGCTACGCGCCGCAGCAGTGTCAATCGAACGGATGCGGGCATGCGGCACACCAGCACGCAATGTGCGTGCGTAAAGCATGCCCGGGAAGCTGTAGTCATCGGTAAACTTTGCCGTACCGCGAATTTTGGCCAGCGCATCCGGGTTCGGTTGCGCCTTACCAACCTCAAAACCAGCAGTGACTGTCGATGGAATATAGGGCGGAACATCCTGGCCAGACGCCTGTTGGATGGCATTGATGACACTCTGGTAGCCCGTGCAACGGCAATACGTATCTTTTAGTGCAGTCTTGATATCAGCTTCGCCAGGCACTTCTCCTGTCGCTTGTTTTTCATCCAACAAAGCCTTGGCTGTCATGATCAGACCCGAGCTGCAAAAGCCGCACTGAATCGCACCATGATCCAGAAACGCCTGCTGCAAAGGATGTAACCGCTCATCTGTTGACAAGCCTTCGATGGTCTCAACCTGAGCACCCAGTGCTTTGAATGCGGGATAAGTACAACTGACAACCGGTGTGCCATTGACCAATACGGTACAGATACCACATTCGGCCTCGTTGCAACCGATTTTGGTGCCGGTCAGACCCAGGTCAAGACGTAAAACATCGGACAAAAACCGTGATTCAGCCACCTCAATATCCACCGCTCTGCCATTGACTGTCATCAGCAACCGACTCATTGCCCGGCTCCCACTGGCACTGCGTCACTACTGCAGGCGCGCTCGGTGGCGCGAGCCAGTACCAACGGTAAGTGTGTACGAATCATTTCTGCACGGTATTCCCGCGTGGCCCGGTACTTGCTGGTGCGCAATGGCGCAGAAGCCAATACCGCTTTTACCGCCTTATCAAACTGCCCTGGCTCGGCTGGCCCTCCTGTGAGCACCTCCATTGCCGGCTCGGCCAGATAGGGCACGGGTCCGGCTGGTCCCAGGGCGATACGAACAGCGCTAATGGTATTGTCTGCATCCAACTGAACTCGTGCCGCCATAGAAATCATTGGAAGCGCCACGCCCTGTGGCCGCATAACACGGGTGAAAGCTGAACCCGCAGATGCTCCGGTGGCTCGAAATCGCAGGCGTGTCAATAAGCTGCGGTGGTGATCAATTGCACTTTTCCCAGGGCCGAGAAAAGCCGCCTGCAAGGGCATCCATCGGCGACCACAGGTATCGGCCACTTCGACCTCTCCATTGAGTGCCAATAAGCCAATGCTGCCATCGCCCGCGGGCAGAGCATGGGCAACGTTTCCTGCCAGTGTGGCCACGTTTCGGACTTGTGGACCACCGATGACGCCACAACTTTCCACCAGACAGGTGCCATCACGAATGATGCGCTTATCGCTTACGACCTGTGTGTGGGTGACTGCGCAACCGATGACGATGTAATCTTCATCGATCGTAACCTGGTTCAAACCGGCAATACGGCAGGGGTCCACCATGGCCTCCACTGCGGGTTTCAGACCTTGCTGAATTTCCAGCAAAAGGTCGGTGCCACCACCAATCACCTGGGCTCGTCCGTCATAGTGTGTCAGCCACTCGATTGCTTCATCAATGGATCGTGGGCTGTGGTACTTGTTCCAGCAAATTCTGATTACTGCGTTCCTCTTGTAATTAACCGGACTTTCACACTCAGTGAATCCGGCTCCAGATGCGCGATGCTCGTTCCGCGCAACGGGCACGGATGGCATCTTCATCCAAATGCGGTAAACGACCTTCATCCACGACCACCCGGCCACGCGCAATGGTTGTGCGCACAGGGGCAAAGCTCAGACCGAACAGCAGGTGCCCATAGAAAGTATCGGCATTCAGTGGCGTGAACGGCAGGTACTCAGGAATCATAATATCGGCCTGTTGTCCTGGTGCCAGCGTACCGCGGGGCTCATTAAAAAGACGGTTAGCGATTGAGCGGTTGTTTTCCAACAGAATCCGACAGGCTTCAGTAAAAGCCAGGGTGGGGTCCCGGTAGTATGTGCGTTGGTGGAGATACATGGCGCGAGCCTGGGAAATCAGGTGTGGGGACATACCGTCAGTGCCGACCCCGACGGTAACATCTTGTTTCAGCAAGTCCAGGATCGGCGCGACCTTGAGCCCGTTATTCATGTTGGATTCAGGGTTATTCACCAACATGGAACCACTGGAGCTCAACATCTCCATTTCGCGTGGTTCAAAATAGCTACCGTGGACAAAAACAGTCTTCTCTCCAGGGATTGCAAAATCCTGGAAACGATCCATGATCTTCCGACCGTAACGCTCCATGGTCAACCGCGCATCGATCTCATCCTCAGCCGCATGGACATGGAAACCGGTATCCAGGGCATGTCCGAGATCAGCGCAACGCTGCAGTGTTTTTGTTCCAAGTGTCATCAGGGCATGCATACCAAACAGCGCAGACATCTGCCCATCACCGCTTTCACGGCATTTGTGGATCCAGCGCTCGTTTTCTTCAATCCCCTCCCCTTCACGGTTACGATCTGAGACCTCATAGCTGAGACAACCACTCAAGCCCACTTCTCTGAAAGCCCGTTCCACCTGGTCGAGACTGCCATCAACACAGCCTGGCGACGCGTGATGGTCGATGATCGTGGTGCAACCGGCTCGAGCTGCGTCCATCAACGCCAGTAAAGCAGAATAATAAACGTCCTCAGTATCCAGCGCGGCGTCGAGCTTCCACCACAACTTCGAAAGAATTTCTTCAAAATTCTGTGCTGGTAAGCCCGGTGGCGTGAACCCGCGCGCAAAAGTGGAGTAGAGGTGATGATGGGCATTGATCAGCCCCGGCATGACAATACTACCCCTCGCATCTATGGTACGGTCCGCCTTGCGCGGGGCTATGGATGACCCGCCAACCTCAATAATCTGGTTATTCTCGATGTACACACAGCCATTGACGACGAAGCGATTGGCTTCGTCGAGCGTCACCAGATGTCCATTGGTGATCAGCAGTGAGCTCACCCGTTTTTTTCTCCTGAGGTAGAAGGATTGTTTTTCTTTATTTTGGTTTATTCTGAATGGAATCCTTACACCAAGCGTTGATCTACGTCAGCTTGCTGCCCGTTGGGTATATCCAGGGTGAGTATTTTTTGGAAACTGAAAGGCTCGCTAGCTTAACAAATACCCGCTAACTTTCGTCGCCGATACGAATTTACTTAGGGAACCTCTGATACATTGCATTTGGATAAAAATGCCTCCTGCATGCAATGTAATCGTGTTTTGCAGGGTCAATTGAACAGGCAGTCCTATTTCTCATCTAATCAGGATCATCAATCATGAAAAAAACCTCACTCATCTTAAGTTTGGCTCTAATCGTTACGGCCGACTCTGCTGTTGCGGCAGATTTCTCAAAAGAAAGAATGACACGACCGGAAGGCAGCGTGCCTTTCCAGGGCGACCGTGCTGAACTGGTTGCAAAAGGCGAATTGCTTTGGAACGATAAAAGTCTGAGCAAGAAAGGTAAAAAAGCATGCGCCAGTTGCCATAAAGGCAACACCAAGACATTTAAGAAGTCATTCGCTAAGGATTACCCACACCAAGTGAAGATGGCCAAGAGCAAATCCAAGATGACTCAGGTCGATGCAGAGCAAATGGTACAGTTTTGCATGATCGCGGCCATGAAACGGGACGAAATTTTCGCCTGGGATTCTGAAGAGTTGGCCGCATTGACCGCTTATACCGTAGATGTCGTGCAAAAAGACTATCTTGCGGCACAGTGAGGCAAGTAGTTTAAGGAGTATCCAGCGCAGCGCTGGATACTCTTGATTATTCTGAGATACCTCTGCAATCAATCGTCTTCAGGCACGAAGTTGGCGTCGAGTGTGCCGATATAAACAACTACATCCTTGATTTCCTGATCTTCCAGGTCAGCAACCATCGGTTGCATGATTGAACCGTACTCGTCGTCATCGTGCGCACCACGAATCTCGGCCCTGAAATTATTCAACTGGCGACTGAGATACCAACCATGCTGGCCTGCCAGCTTGGGCGCACCAAGGTCTTCACTACCCTCCGCCTGGTCACCATGACAGCCCGAACAGAGATCAAAGACCTCCGCACCACGCTCCAACACCACCTCAATAGCTGTCGCTTCAACTTGTTCGGCCACAGCTTCAACAATAGCCTCCTTGCCTTTATTCAATTCAGTATTGGCAGAAACTCCACCCGCGGCCAATACATGGTTGCCAGCAACGACTGCCAGCGAGGCTACAACGATCATCGTTTTATATTTCATTAACTCTCAGACTCCTATTCAAAATGATAATTTTTCAAAAACCAATAACAGACTTCAACATCGCCTTTGGCTTTCGTTTTGTTCTTTCGCAACGCTACCCCAACGACCAACATGCCCGGGCAAGTTTTGGTTTATTCTGTGCGGCCCCGATCCTTAAGTGTTCGCGCCACCCGTTTTATCGTCGCCAGGAAATTCTCAAGATCCTCCAAGGCAAGGTTTGGATTCACAATAACCATGCGAATAAAGTGCTGTTGATTGAAACTACCGTGACCCACCTTGCCAAGACCCCGCTTATCCAGAGCCGAGCAGATCTTATCACTGGCAATATCGCGATACCTGAAACACACGTTCAATGATACCGGCTCCATGATCAATTCAAAGTCAGGGTCTGAATTTATCATTGAAACCACTTTATCACGCAAGTAGAACTGTTTTTCTATCCTCCGTGAAAAGCCTTTATTTCCAAGTTGCTTCCATAAGGCCCAGACTTTGAAAGCATCGTTTCTGCGTCCGCACTGGATAGATTTTATTCCCGGATTCAGCTCATCGGTATCCTCCTGAAACAGGTAATCTGAAACCTCAGAAAAACTGTTCGCCAAAAGACCCTTGTTTTTGCACAGTAACATGGAGCTTGTCAGTGGAACCCCCATCATCTTGTGTGGGTTCCAAGCAACCGAGTGGGCGAGGTTTACATCACGCAGCAATACAGCATACTTCTTGCTCAACAACACACTTGCACCGTAGGACCCATCCACGTGCACCCATAGCTTGTGTTGGTTTGCAATGTCACTCATTCGAGCAACATCATCAAATGCGCCCAGCACGGTGGTCCCCGCTGTCAAATTCAAGAAAAACGGGGTTAAGCCTGCAGCTAAATCCCACTCAAGTTGCTCAGACAATGCCTCGGCCGACATTTCCCCACTTTCGTTCACCGCGATTTCTCGTACGTTATTGCGACCAATCCCGATGATGCCTGCGTTCTTTTTGATCGAATAATGACCCTGCTCTGAGGTATAAGCGACATAACCATTTTGGCTTAAGCCCTGATCGCGACTATTGGGATCAATGCTATTACGTGCGAGTATCATCGCGATCAGATTGGCTATTGAACCCCCTGGACAGAACACACCTTCGCCATTCTCATAACCCAATACCGAGCAGGCTTGACTGAGAACTTCCTGTTCAATCAGGATATGGGGGCCGGCAACTTTATAGGTGTACATAGAATTATTCATCCGTGCAACCATCATGTCTGCCAGCACCGCGACATCTTCTTTGCCACCAAATAACTGGTTAAAAAAACTGGGATTGGACGTTTTTGGTGTACAGCTGACAATAGTTGCGAGACTTTTCAACAAGGACTGATCCGACATCGGTTCATCCTGAATCGAAAGTGAAACAGTTTTTTGAATGTCTTGTGGAGAATAAAATGTATTTTCCAGCTCCGAAGCGTCATAGGCATCCATTAACGACTGCAATTGATCCATCAATAATATTTGTGTTGACGGTAAATCCACGTTTAATTCACTCTCCAGGGCCCGTTCCAGACAGACATGCTTTGTCTGACACCACATTCAGCCGTTAAAAAAGACATTTTTGACGCCATCAAAGATGAGCTGTACCGATAACGCTGCCAGAATGACCCCGAACACACGGGTGATCAGTGCACCGACAGTATGCCCCATCACCCGCAACAGCCAGGGCGCCATCAACAACAGCACCAGTGCGATCAGAAGATTGGCCAGTATTGCTGCCACCACCACGAGCTGCCCCCTGGGGTCAGCGTGATGCTGAGACATGAAAATCATAACTGCGGCAATAGAACCTGGCCCAGCCAGCAACGGAATGGCGAGAGGAAAAACAGAAATATCCTCTGGCCCATCTTCATCATCCAGCATGTGCTCAGCACGGTTTTCCCGTCTGGCCTGCCGTTTTTCAAACAACATTTCGATCGACATCAAAAGCAGAAGAAGTCCGCCTGCAGTTCGAAAAGCATCAAGACTAACCCCCATGCGGGTGAGCAACCATTCGCCGCCAAAAGCAAACGCAAGCAAGAGCATCGCTGCGTAGACCGTTCCGCGAATAGCCATATTGCGACTGTGTGCAGGGCTGGTACCGGCTGTCAGCGTTGCGAAAACCGGCGCTACGCCCAGCGCATCGATCACCACAAATAAAGTGACAAAAGACGCAATAAAAAGATTCAGCAGGGCCATATCCATCACCACCCCCCTCCGCTTGTGAGTCCGATTAAACCATTCATTCTGTGCAGGCCATTTATTGACTGACAGCTGCAAGAATGATGGAAATTAAGTGAATGTTCACACAATGGCTCCATCATGGTAACTACTCCGGATATAACTCCAGGCGTCCTTCCTGATGTTCCAGTATTTCACTTTTCAGTGTGTATTGTCGTCTGAAAACACCTTTTGCAAACATTTCACCCTGATCACCATAGTGCTTATCTAAAAGGACGCCTGATTGACCGGTCGGGTTGATCCCCCAACTATTTTCAATATTGCCAAAATCGATGATTCGCCGGGTTGATGGCCCCCAGGCTGCTTTGAAATTTTCATCTGAAATTTTGAAAATCATGTTATTGATTGTTTCATTGCCACCTGCGGCTTCAAATGGTCCGATATTAAAAATGTAATTCCACGGTTTTACGCTACCCATTGGATGTGAATGCTCGAGCACTATCGCGCGTTTCCATTGCCAGTTGTTGATATCCGGTCCGAATTTGTCTTCCAGTGCCTGGAGCATGGCTATCCAACTGCTGAGTACGATATCCTTTTGTGTCTCTACTACATCGCTTGTGTTGACATTATCCCACCAAAGCGAGGTTTCATTACCCAGCATTTTCCACAATGTTTTGTGGCGTAAAAAGCCGTCTTCAAATACCCCATAAGTATGCTCACCCATTTCATCCAGAAAGGTCTGTTGCAGTAGTTGTTTCTTAAAATAATAAAATAAAGTCACCGCAACCTCTTCTGGATCATGATTGCCGTGCCAATCACTAAAAACCTGCAATGCATTTTTACTTAAGGTGGTGTCACCAACAACAGGTAAGTGGCTTAGGATGGGTAAAACATCCTGTTGAAACTTACTCACTAACGGCGGTGTGTTATCCATCAGCATGGACTTCATTTTATCCGCGTCCCACTGCTGTTCGTCACTGAGCAGATACTCCTCAATGCGTTGGGCTCTGTCCCTTGCAACATAGTAGCCCGGTATCAAACCTATACCGGTATCAGCGGGTTGATTATTTGAAGAATACAACACACCACTTTCAGGGTTAAGTATCTGGGGGTTGTTCGAAAAGTCATAAAACCCTAAAGGATCATCCTTACCTGATGCACCATCCAGAATACTGCTGCTGTTCACATGCGCAGGTCTTTTAACCAGTTTTGCTGCCGCCCACCAGGCTATATCGCCATGTTTGTCCGCGTACATCACGTTTAACCCCGGTGAATAGATCTTTCTAACTGCTTGCTCAGCCTGTTTTACATTCTTCGCACGGGTTAGGCCGTACAATGAGCCCACCAGATCACTACCTTCATCGTAAAACACCCACCACATGGCGAGTTGATCCCTGGAATTAAGAAACAGATTGTCACGACCATCAAAGCCTGAAAATGCATCGCTGATGATGGGGCCATGTCGTGATTTTTTTAAATTTAATACAATATCTTCCGCATCCTTTACCTTGATAGTTTCTTTAAACAGCTCAAAATCCTGCCAATGGTCGATGGCCCAGTACTGATTTGGGTTTTCGGGGTTTACCGTCTCTTTAAACAGATCAATATCATCATTAATGAACATCGTCAGACCCCATGCAACATCACGATTGTTTCCTAAAAATGCAAACGGCACCAAGGCGAGGTGATGACCATATATCTCTGACTCGGGGGATACCAAATGGGCCTCATACCATACAGATGGTTGACTAAAACCCATATGGGGATCATTCACCAACATGGCCTTACCCGAACGCGTCTTTGCTGGTGCAACAGCCCAGCCATTACTGCCCTGAAAAATACCCACCGGGTTTAACTGTCCGATGACAGCACTGAGTTCTTTTGATAAAACCTCGATGCCTTTTCTATTGACCGGAATCCGCGCGGAGCCTTTTTGCCACCTGATGCCCAGGTCTTGAACATATTCGTCGCTTAAACCCTGGATCAGATTGCTTACGACCAGATCCTGAGTCAGACCGAACGTGAACGAATAAGCGGTATACCCGAGAACGGCTGCCATATCTTCACGCGTGAAGGGTGTCTTACCAACGCCCAGTATTTCGAACTCGATCGGTGTTGGCCCTTCTTTTATGAATTGATTGATACCGTCAATATAAGCATCAATCGCATTGAGTATTTTTTCTGGTGCCTTCTCTGCGTACTGTGCCATCCACCTTTTGGTAAAACGATTGACCTGTACTGTCCTGAACAATCGATCGATTTTTACTGCATCCTTGCCAAATAACTCAGCTAACCTGCCCTCGCCAAGACGTCGTAAAAGATCCATCTGAAACAACCTGTCCTGCGCGTGAACATAACCAAATGCCCGATACATGTCTTCATCACTTTGCGCATAGATGTGCGGTACGCCGAAGTCGTCATAGATCACTTCAACTTCATTTTTTAAGCCCGGCATCGTCAGGGTTTGGTTTCTGTCGGGTGTTTTTTGATAGACGTATAAAACAGCCAACAAAGTAGTGGTAACCACTAACAATATAAGTCCAACACCAAACCATTTTAGTCGCTTCATACTTTATCTATCCGGGCTGCTATTTATCAGAGATTTTAATCACATACTGCGCATCAATAGTGCAAGCTCGTCGCTTTTCACATATATGTTCATCTATTCTCGGTTATTCCTATATATTCATCTACCTATTCATGCATGAATACCCAAGACTACGGTTATCAACAACCCATAGGGAACAGCCATGAACTTCGGTAACAAACTCAAACAACTCAGACATGCCAAAAAACTTGGACAACCAGAGCTGGCCGAGGCAATGGGAATAGAGCAGTCGTATCTATCCAAGCTGGAGAACAATAAGTCACTACCATCAAACGACGTCTTAAACCGGATTCTGGATGTTTTTGGTCTGGAAATCGGCGATTTGTTAGGTGATCTGGATCAGGGCACTCAAAATCAATTACGCCAGATACCCGATGTGGCGGACCACTTCAAGCGCCAGAAACAGCAGCTAATTGGTAACCGTCGACGCTGGTTACTTGTATCAGCAGTGCTGGTATCGTTCGGGGTTGCTTTCATATATGCAGGCCAGGTGCATCTGTTCTTCTCCGATACCGTTTATCAATATATGTCACATGGGGTTGTACATGAGGGCGAGTCGAAAGAGTTTTTCAGACCCAGGCAAACGCGTTCATTTTCAGCTCAATCCCCTCAACATAAGGCAGCTATCGAGCGGTTTGATGCGGCGACGGCCAGAACCGATGAGGACTACCTGTTACACAATGAATTTCGCGGTCATATCTATAACGTGAAAGTCGAGGGTGGTTCACGGACCTATTACCTCGAAAACGAAAAGAGAATTGATCCCTGGCAAAACAAGCTCGTCACTTTCATCGGCGTGTTGATGACGATACTGGGACTGGTTGGAATTTTTCTGGAAAGAAAGCTATCCCGCAGCATTTGATACTACTACAGTGGATGATATCTATTTCGAGCCGAAGTTTGCCACTTGCCAAATTTCCAGATGTTCTCACGCATAGTGTATTCCGTTATTGAAACTACTCACTTTTACCAGCAAGTTCCTTTTCGATTTCACTGATTCTGCGGTTTATAGATACAGACTCAGGTCTGATTTCCAGTGCCTTTTTAAAGTGAGCCAGGGCAGCCTGAAGATCGCCTGAATTGCGCTTGACTTCTCCATAGATAAAGTGGCCGGAGATACTCTGGGGATTTTCTTCCAGCATGGTGTCGAGTAACACGGTCGCTTCATCCATCCTGCCAGCTTGTGCCCGTGAGCGGGCAACTTCAGAAATCGTGAATTCACGGAAGTCATAACTATGACTGCCGTAATACTTTTCTTTAAGTTCGACATAGCGGGTTTTTAGACCCTGCGGACCACCCTCACTGGCTGCCAATGCCAGTTCTTCACCGATCTGGCGAGGTTTGGAAACACCACGATGACAGGTGATGCACTGCACTTTCACGCGGTCTTCTCCATATTGGGCCAGGTGGGTTTGATTGATTTCATTGACCATTTTCAACATCACTCGTGCCTTCTTTTTCAGTGCCTTATCATCGCTGGCGAAGTCGTACTCTGTAAGATTTTGTCCTTCTTCACCGACATGACATGACGAACAACGCAAACCGGTGCCCATGGCAATCGATTTCATCGTGTTTCTCAGCGTCGTGGCATCCGTGTTTTTGGGTAGTACCTGAAGGTTACTGGGCTCATCGAATATCTGCCCGGCAACCGGTGATGACACGGCGAGCAGTATCGATGTTACAAACGTCAGGATAAAACGATGGGGAAAACACATGGCAAGCTCCTTAGGCTCAAAATGAAAACAACAACAGGGATCAGCTGATAGTCTGCCCAGATAGTGTGATTTCAGCGTAGCAAAAATAGGTACCGCCACTGACATCATTGGGTAGGGGTTTTGTCAGGGTTTTGTCAGGATTCATACCTGTAGCACTAAGCAGTACTTGTTACCGCGGCGGTGACTGGTAACAATGGGTTTTATATGATGAGCAAGCTACGTCTTAATC
Source organism: Gammaproteobacteria bacterium (assembly GCA_021772935.1). Lineage (GTDB taxonomy): Bacteria > Pseudomonadota > Gammaproteobacteria > Xanthomonadales > SZUA-36 > SZUA-36. The sequence goes on along the minus strand of JAJFLA010000056.1, from coordinate 13,167 downwards.
ACTGGATCCTTGTGAGCCAGATTACTTTACTAGCCCTGGTAACAGTGCTGGCCTGGCAGGGCATTGTGGCTGCCCGGACCCAGCAGCAGATCGTACGCGACCTGATGGGCGATTATGCACAGCTCATTGTTGAAAATGCCGAACGTGGTTTTAATGTCGCACTGGGGTTCCGAACATTTTACGCCCTGGTGAAAGGGCTGCAAAACCAGCCGGCTTTGTTTCCACTGGACCGGGCCTGGGAACCTACCGCATTTGCTGATTCAACACCGTTGCCGGTGGCCACTGAAGATATTCTCGCCGTTGTAACGAGAGCGCAACAGCAAGATAGCTTACGTTTTTTGTGGCTTAAACCGGATACTGATATAAACATCAAGCTAGTGAATTTACTGCAGACACTTGGTGAACCCATCTTCGACCAGGCACAGTTTCAGCTGCGCCACCCTGAGCTCAACGGAGTAACACATACCCTGATTACAGTACCTGTACCCGGTCAGGACACAGAGCTACTTATTTGGCTTGACCCCGGCGTCATCGTATCAACGGTACGGCAACAACTTGAAACAGCAACCTTGTTACCCGCAGCCTTGGGTGACCCGGAAAAACTCCGGTCTAATATCAATCTATCCCTGGCTGATAGTGCAGGCCGCATTATTTTCAGCACTGAGCATCCACCTGATGGAAGTCTGGCCCGGGCTGGCATTATCGACGGTGATTATTCTGGTTTGATGGCAGGTTTTGAAATCCGCGCGTCTATCAACCCGGCAATAAGTACCGAACTCATCATTGGCGGCTTGCCATATGACCGGCTTCCATTTCTCTTTGCTTTGCTCTTCATCGCCTTGGCACTGGGCGCGTTCGGGTTTTTCCTGATGCGCAGGCAACGCGATGTGCATGCTTTACGTGATGACTTTGTTGCACGTGTTTCACATGAACTGCGCACACCCCTGACCCAGATTCGCATGTATGCTGAATCCTTGTTGCACAAACGGATTCTGGATGATGATGCGCGCAAGGACGCATTGGCAGTGATCAACAGGGAAGCCCTGAGACTTGGCAATATGGTGGACAGTATTCTGCGTTTCGAAGGTCCACAAACCATCGCACCAGCATTTGAGCAGACACCTTACCTACTTAAAAAGTGGAGCAATGCCCTCAAGGTTGAATATCAACCTTTGCTGGATGCAGAAAACGTAACATTGCTTGCTTCAATTCCACCAAATGTTGCGACTCGGCACAATCGTGATGCTTTGACTCAGATTGCAGGTAATCTGCTGGACAATGCACTGAAATACGGCCCGAATGGCCAACAGATAGTGATCAGTTATCTGGCTTTGGAAAATGGCTGGCAACTGGGCTTTGCGGATCAGGGGCCCGGTGTACCGGCGGCGCGACGGGAATCAGTTTTTGAGCCCTATCGACGCTTGAGCCGGGATCAAAAAAATGGCTCCACCGGTACAGGTATTGGTCTCAGTGTGGCGCGAGACATCGCCATTTCAATGGGGGGAGAGCTCTGCTTTGAAGGTGAATCTTCAAGCGGTCAATTTGTTCTGACCCTGCCAGCTACCAAAGCACCACCAGGTGAAAAGGCCGATGGCTGAATTATTACTGGTTGAAGACAATCAAGATCTTGCCCGGGGTTTAATAGCCAACCTGGAGTTTGAAGGCCACGTCGTGAGCCATTGCGCGCGCGGTGATGAAGTGTTGTCTTTGCTGAAAACCCGTAACTTCGACCTCATCATCCTTGATGTCATGTTGCCGGGTACCGATGGCTTGAGCGTGTTGCAGGCCTTACGCAAGCGTCAATACTCAAGCCCGGTGCTGATGCTGACGGCCCGCGGTCAGGAGTTGGACAAAGTACAGGCTCTGCGCAAAGGTGCTGACGATTATGTCACCAAACCCTTTGGCCTGATGGAACTACTGGCCCGGGTAGAGGCACTGTTACGCCGATCTGGCGGAAAGCCCCAAGCTCCCGCCGAGCAACACATTGGCCCCTGGCTACTACGTCGCGCCAGTCGCCAGGTACTCATGAACGATAAGGAAGTTGCACTGACTCCGAAAGAATTCGACCTGCTACTTGCGCTGGCAGATCATTCCGGTCAGGTGCAAAGCAGATATACGTTGTTAAATCGGGTTTGGGGGCACAACGAGGAAGTGGCGACACGCACCGTAGATACCCACATGGGTGAGCTCAGAAGAAAACTGGAAGCCGATCCTGCCAGACCGGTCCATCTGCTCACTGCCCGCGGTGCGGGTTATTGGCTTAAGCTCTGAGCAATTGACCTTTCCCCGTAGTCGGTCCAGTTTTAGTGTGGGAAGGTAATCATATCAGGCTGCCTGTTGGGCGAACATTGTCGGTGGTTGATAACTTAGCGAACTGTGTGGCCTGGTCAGTTCAAGAGTAAGAATGAATTGCCGTTACAATTTCAATTGTTTGAAAAACCGACGTATGAAGAAAAAGGAGACCTATTAGGTCGTATTCGATACCATCTGATCGGCTGATATTCACATGTGACAACCAAGAGTCGACCTGTTCGATCTATACCGAGTCCCTTCCCTCCTCCTTCTTCTGGGCTGATTCGACCCAGGGCGAAAGGGTGATCATGAATTACTTTGATGTCGTCTTTGACTGTTTCCTGGGGACCAATCCATTCTCCGTTTTCTGATTCAAAGATCTTGAGTGTTTGTTCGCCAGCATCTGCCACATAGATCTTTTTTTGATCTAACGAAAAACACAGACCATGTGGATACGATAGTTCAGATCCAGATAATGTTCCTACGGGTTTCCCAGATTTGTCAAAAATCAAGACACGGTGAGTCGCGTGATCACTGACCGCAATTCGATGTCCACTAGAACTAATAGCTACTCCGTCTGGGATATTGAGTCCATCGGGAATTAAGATTCCTCGTGGAACCAACAGTTGCCCTTTCTGATCGATCAGAAATTCTGAAACAGTGTGATTAGAATTACTGCACACCAGACATCGATCACCCTTAATCGTTACGGTTGAGGCAGCTGGATATGTGATTGATTGAGTGGGGACTTGATGGCAGCTGACACTCGGTACTTGGTACACTTCAATTGTATTCCCAGCACGATTGGCCACCACAATTGCCATATCATCTATGAAATCAAGTCCGTGTGGTTGGCACAATGTATCAGATGTAATTATTCGGCAATCGACAATACAAAGAGAACTCGACCGTTTGAGGTACGTGAAATTGAGAAGTACAATTTGATTAAGTCCGTAATCAGCTAACGCAATGAAATTATTTGATGGACTAAATTTCACATCTTCAAACCGTCGACCAGGCTGATTAATGATTTGATCAGTCTGGTTTTGGTAGATTACATTTAGATGGGTCAATTGATTCGCCATATTTTGTAGATCATACTCCATGAGGAATGAAGAGTGGTTATTGGCCGAGGTACTTCACCGATTATTCCCACGATCGCCCCTATATTTTTAGACGCTCACTTCCGTTCCGGAGTAAATCAGTTCTTTGATACTGATAACTTTGAGTTCCCCCTTGTTTGCCGTTGAGGGTGTAGTTTTAAAAATAATCCAGAATATTGGATGTCAGATACTATTAATTTTGAGTTTGGATACGATAGAGTAAAAGTTAATTTCAGGGACGAATACCCTACTTCAGCAGTATGCTCCACCAGGAATCCTGGGTTAATGCTTCATTCCTCGTATCCCGGGTGGGCAATTTTGCCATCGACCGTCTGCTCGGCGGGTAAAGCGCTTGGAAGCTGAGGTAGGGACCGCCGAAGCCCGTTTAGCAGTACATACATCGCAGCGACGGGTTCGAGTGAAAGCACCTCATTGTCGCTGGCACTGATCGCTGCTTCGCTCTGTTTTAGCGCTATATTTTCAACTTCGAAGCTGACCGGGTCCAGGCTTGCACTGAACCACGGACCATCGTAATCCAGGGTTCCGTTCAATTCGATGTGGTGCGTTTGTCCCCGCCAGCGCGCGTCCATCGCCCATTGATCTGACTCGCGGGAAACTATAAACGCATTGTCCTGCTGCGCTTCGAATTCATTCTGGTTCAAATAGAGCCGTGGTTTATCGCGATAGGGCTCACCCGCAGTAGGGCAAAACGTGGTGCAGTTGCCGCACTCATTACAGAAATCTGTCAAGACAGCGATCTGAAAAGCCTGCTGCACCGAGTAAACCTTACCTGGACGTGTGTTAACACCCTCCGATCCAATGTAGATATCAGGCAAATGTACCTCAAATGGCTCCATTTGCCACGTTTGCAAAGCCATGTTTGGACACACACCTACACAAAGGCTGCAGTACTTGTGACAATCGAGGCAGCGTGCAGCTTCGCTCTGTGCCTGCTGTTCACTGTAAGTGAGAACCACCTCCTTATCATTGTGCCGATTCTCAAGCGCCGTGTGCTGCACGGGCACCCGCCATTGCCGCTGGGCGCGCTTGCGTAACAGCTTCGTGGTATCGAAACCTGGCACCGGTACAGCATCGACAGAATGTCGATCCAGAATGGCCGCGGCTATCGCCTTACCGTCGGCGGCCGCCTCAACGATAGACGAAGGTCCGTCATTGACCACGTCACCACCGGCATAGACCCCAGGCACCGACGTTTCAAAGCTAATCGGATCAGCCTCGATGTAACCCCACTGGTTGACCGTGATCGGTTCCTGATCGAAGAAATCCAAAATCGCGTGCTGACTGATGGCCAGAATCAGCGTATCCAACGGTATTTCGAAATCTGAGTCAGGCACTTCGTATGGGATTTTACGACCAGAGGCATCCCGTTGACCCTTGTATTCCATTCGTCGGCACAGCAGGCCGCGTAGTGCGCCGTGTTCGATCAGCAGCTGTTGTGGCTTTGTCATTTCTACAACGTCGATTCCTTCCTCGGCCAACAAAGCCACCTCTTCACGATCTGCCGGCATCTGATCGATGCTACGTCGGTAGATTACACTGACACGACTGTCGGACTGCCGCCAGGCGGTGCGCGCGCAATCCATGGCCGTGTCACCTGCACCGATAATGCCGACGTGCTGACCGATGTGGGCTGGTTGTCCTTCCCGCGCCTGCCGTAGAAAATACAAGGCGTCCATGACACCATCACTTTCTTCACCCGCCAAGCCCAGTTTCTTGCCCAGCTGGGCCCCAACCATGATGACTACACGGTCAAATCCCTGCTGGCGCAGTTGTGAGAGATGGATGTCCCGCCCTGCCTTAACTCCATAATGAATACGCACACCCAATTGCAACAGACGTTCGAGGTCGCGGTCGAACATCGCCTGTGGCAGCCTGAATTCTGGAATCGCACCACCTACCATGCCACCCGCGTAAGTATGCATTTCAAAGATTTCGACCGCACAACCAGCCTGTGCTAATTCTGATGCCGCCGCCATGCCACCGGGACCAGCGCCGATTATCGCTACTTTCAGGCCCCGTGGCGGCACCTGGGTGCTCAGACCGGGTCGGAGCTCATGATCCATAATGAAGCGCTTGATATCGCGAATTGCCAGTGGTTCATCAAGGTGGGTGCGGATACACGTGGTCTCACATAGATGATCGCAAACCCGACCGAGCGTCGTGGCGATCGGATTATCGCTCTGAGTCAAACGTAGGGCTTCTTCAAAATCACCTTCCCGAACCGCGTTCATATACTGCGGGACTTTTTGCTTGACCGCACAGCGATCAATGCAGGGCGCCTGAATACAATCAAATAAACCCAGCTTGCGCTCGGTCTTACTGCGAGACGTCAGAAATGTAGCTTTCTTTAGCTTTCTTTGTCCGAGTGTTTGTTCCGCATACCGAGCCAAGTTGACACGAGTGTTGGTACTGTTATCTGTCTCCTTGGTGACAGTCGCCGCTTTTGCACGCACAAATTCGTCGGTATTGCTCGCCTCGGCATTTTTAAAGGCATCTCTGACCCGCTCGATATACTGCAACAGACGCATATACCCACCAGTTTTTAGCAGGTCGGAACATACTGTGATGGTTTGCATACCCGCAGCCAGCAGGTCGGCCGAGTTGAAACAGTCCGCACCGGCGGAAAATGACATTGGTAAATCACCGTCGAATTCTTCCAACAGCTCATGGGCAAGATTAACCGTGATTGCATGTAGCGGCCGTCCAGACAAATACATCATTTTTTCTGAGGCATCAAACACACTGCGAAAGTTTTCCACCTCGAGTGTATTGCTGAGCTTCACACCAAAATGCAAATTATTTTTACGCGCGACCGCCTTCAGCGAGTGCAACATCGGCACCGCCGCCGTGTACTTCAGATCGTGCTCAAAGGCAGAATCGGGCACGACCACATCGTTGTATCCCAATTCATCATGTAACAACCCGCGCACGCGTTCAGGGCCCAGCAGCGTCGGGTTGCATTTAACATAAGTATGCAGGCCCTGTTGTTGCATCAGGTATGCACAAATTCGCTCTATCTCCGCAGGCGGACAACCGTGCATCGTGGACAAAGTCACATTGTCAGAGATACGATCAGGTACCTGTAGTTGCCTGATAGCGGGATAAAAACGGGCCACCTGATCAACCAGCGTCTGCTTGTAGCCGGAGCAGTCACGCATTTGTTGAAGAAACCATTGCACATTCGGTTTCTGGATTCCTGCGAGGTCGTAGCCGACACTGAGATTGAACACAATGCCGGGTGACTCACCCGCAAAACCAAGCTTGTGGTGCAAGGCATGGATCAGTACCCAGGCACGCAGGTATTCATCAAACGACTGGTAGATTTTCAGTTCCTGCGACCACTCGACGTTGTAGCCCTCGTCTTCCATATCGATGCACGGTTTGGATACATCGAGCACATCCAGAGTCTGCACGGTTTTTAATTCGATATAACGGGCACCGCACAACCACGCTGCAACGATATTTTGCGCCATCTGTGAGTGGGGTCCAGCGGCCGGACCAAATGGAGTTTCCAGCGGATGAGAAAAAGCACTGGTTCGGAATGGGTCGTCTTCGCTCGGCACAAAGAAATGCTGCCGGGGAATAGAAAAGATGGAATCGTGGGTTTCCAGTTCAGTAAACACCCACTCGATTAATTGTGCCGATGAAATCGGATTAAATAAGTCAGACATAAGGCCTGTAGAGTAAAAGTCTTACGAGCCGAAGCACATGATGTCGATCAGCTAAGGGGCGGTTGGGTGCGTAAAAGCCAAAAAAAGGCAAAAAAGGCAGAAAAGGCAGAAAAGGCAACCGATCGAGAAGATTTAAAGGCATGGCTTATTCAAGACGGGTAAAACTTGGGTGAAAGACTGTTACTTTCTACAGTATCACCATTTACGAATTTGAAGCATTCTACAACTGAGGTTAAGGATTCACGGATGAATCCAGCAAGGATGCACTAACCCAACAAGGAAGTTGAAAACGCCAAGGATAGGCGAAACTCGTAGCACGAGCCGGAAGCCCGATGAGGATAAGGTTTCCGGCCAGGCTGTGGGGTTTTTCACAACCCAGCCACACCTTCACCTGACAACACACCAACAGCGTACTTTAAGCATTCATTTCGTACTGACCTTTCATGCTGTAAACATGCTGTTTCCAGACTTTCTGGTAACGCGCTTCATCAACCAGCGGTTTTTTAATCATTTTACGCGCATATGCCATTTGGTTTTCAGTACTGGAAGGTTTGTTGTGAAGCTCTAATGCAAAGCTGGAAAAATCCCTGACCATAAAGTCAAAAATCTGATCCAGCACCTCAATCGAAACATCACAAATTTTAGCATTTTCCAAAATCAACTGCCCATACACGACCAATGTAAAGAGCTCACCCACGGTCAATAAAAAATCAACATCTTTGGCTTGTTCGGTAGATGCCGGGGCTCTGATCAGTGTTTCCCTGAACAAGGCAATTTGCGCTTTGAAAACTGTCAGATTTGGGAAATCGTAGCTGTTATACACCGTATTGTAGTCATGGAACTGGATATCACTGAGACCCTTGGCTGGACCCTGATCAAATAGAAAAGAATCATCAGCCGCATCAAGTCTTTGTGGCACCTTTTCATAATCTTTCGGTGCGAAGAAATAATTAGCCATGAATTTGATGATCAGCGCCATGTTCACATGAACCGTACCTTCCAGCTTTGGCAATCCGCGTATATCAATCGCAGCCATTTCAAAGTACATGTCCTTTTCAAATCCTTTTGCAGCAATCACATCCCAAAGCAGGTTAATAACGTCCTCCCCTTGTGTTGTAACTTTCATTTTGACGATGGGGTTATAGAGTAAATACCTGCGGTCATCCGATGCCGCAGAGCGCAGATAATCAGACGCCCTGAGTGCGAATAATTTCATTGCAACCAGCCTTGCCCAGGCATCGGTAAACAGTCTTTTTACATGTGGGAAATCGGTAACATACATCGTATAAAGATTTCTGTTGGCTGCATGATCAATGGCTTCATAAAAGGCATGCGTACACATACCAATGGATGCCCAGCCGAGGTTAAACTTACCAACATTGACTGTGTTCAAGGCAGCATTCCAGGCATCATCGCCCTTGGCCAATATCTGCTCCTGGGAAATCTCATAGTCTTTCAATTCGTATTGGGCTACGTATGATTGGCTGTTTACTACGTTTTTAACCAGGTGGTAATCCTGGTGCTGGGAATCTGCTACAAAAAACACATATTCACCTGTATCTGACATTTTTCCAAACGTGGAAACCATGCGCGCCTGGTTGGCATTACCAATATAATATTTGCCACCTGTTACAGAGTATTTGCCATCTGCTTTCGGTGTCACGACCATATCGGAGGCGTAAATATCAGCACCATGTTCTTTTTCAGAAAGCCCAAACGCAAAAATTTCGCCGTCTTTTAGATACTGGGCCGCCTGCATTTTTAGTGCCTTATTCTTACCCATCCAAATTGGCCCGATACCCAATACGGAAACCTGGTAGGTATACCAATAACACAAGCCGTAAAAACCTAATATTTCCGCAAACTCACAAACCCGGGATGAATCCCATCTCGCATTTTCATCACCGTTTTCGGCATTGGTCATCATGGTAGCCAGAATCTGTTCCTGCTTCATAAATTCAATGAAGTCGGCGTACCAGGTCCTTTCGTGGAAATCTTCTTTAAGTTTTTCCAGTCCCTTGTTTTCAAAAAACTGAATGGTCTTTTGCATCACCTCACGGGATCTATCGTCTGAGTTTTCACGATAATATTTTTTGGGATTCAGAAGGATCATGAAATTTCTCCGTGTGCTCTGGTTTCTGGTCAACCCTTATCCACAAAAGACACTCCGCCTTACTGAGTGATCTTGTCTATAAACAGGTCAAACATGGCGTAAATTTCGGCTTCCTTCATGGTCGGCATAATTTCCTGACAACCAACAAAGAAAGAATAATGAAGTCTGGAAACAGATCTGGCTTTCTCATCATTATTTAAAAGCTCTGTCCATAATTTTTGGGCATAATCCAGACGGGTTTTATCCACCCGCTCCTGAAACAATCTGACCTTGTCATTTTTTAATGCCCAGGCACGAATGGATACTTCAGGGCTGGAAGACATGCTGGCAACAGCAATCGTAGTTATTTCCCTGATTTTCGCCCGCGTGCTGCCAAGGTTTTCACTCAACTGAATGACTGCCAGCGTATTGGCTTCTTCCCAGTATTGAAGAAGATTTTCAATAAAGTTTTCCCGGCTTTTGAAATGGTGATAAAACGAACCCTTGGTGACATTCAATTGAGTGCAGAGGGCAGCGATGGTAAGTTTTTCGGCGCCCTGTTGTGCAAGTATTTGCAGCCCCGTTTTAAGCCATGATTTTTTAGTGGTGCGGTGTTTCATGATGGTTAGTGGACTTAATGTTTGATTGTGACATTAAACATACCATACGGTATGGTATGGATTTGTTATTGTCAAATATATCTTTGTGTCCGGTCAATTAACAGCTAAGGAGAATAAGCTTGGGTCTCCTGCAGGATCGGAGACGGGCTTGTGGACGATGATGGAAAGCAGGAACAAACGCTGACCACCCGCATTACGGATCGGCCCGTTCGGGTTTTGCTCGACGTCGCTGCTCTTGCCCCCTCCCTCTGTCAGTCATAAAAAAAGCCACCGCAAGGGTGGCTCTTTTTATGATTGGCTGGGGGTGAGAGAGTCTTACGCGCTCTTGAAGCCTGGCTAACTCATCACCCCGAAGTCCGCAAGTGTATGCAAGAACCCGCACCAGTACACCATGACCTGAAACAAAAAAGGCCGACCGAGAGTAGTTGACCTTTGTGTATTGGTGGAGGGAAGAGGGTATTAGCGTTAGTTTGGAACCAGAGTCGTTAATACTTGATACAATTGGTGTGGCGTAGGCTGCTAATCTACAATGTAGATCGGTGGACGGAGGTAGTCCGTTTTGCTCAATGGTTCAAAGGGTCGCTGTGGACAATTTGAGAGTATTATACAGACCCTGTTTTTGAGACATTTCTCTCCATTAACTTGTGGCAAAAGTCCATGAATAATAGTCGCGAAAGAATGTTAAATGAAAAAATAGAAATTTATGATCTTGTTGTGGTTGGTGGTGGGCCAGCGGGCAGTGCCGCTGCGTTTACGGCTGCAAAAGAAGGACTGCGCGTCTGCCTAATTGATAAAAGCAATTTCCCTAGAGAAAAACTTTGCGGTGGACTGATTACTCAGCGTAGTAAAAATGTATTCGAGACTGTATTTGGTCAGGAGTTGGATAGTAATATCATTAGCTATTCAGATCATGTGGATTTTTATTCTGATGGGAAATTCCTTGCCAGTACCGAAGGGTACTCTCGATTATTTTTCACGATGCGTAAAGATTTTGATGACTACTTATTGAGGCTCGCAAAGGATGCTGGTACAACATTAAAACTTGGTGTCAAAATTGATCGATTAGATTTTGTGGATAAAGTCGTGCATTTGAAAAATGGTGATACCATCGGTTACCGGTTCCTGATAGGAGCTGATGGTGTAAATAGTCAAGTTGCAAAGGAGTTATTTGGATCATCATTCAACAAAAACACTATTGGTTTCGGGTTGGAGGCTGAAGTACCTAGGGAAATGTTACCAACTCATTCGGAAAATGTTGAAATTGATTTCGGTGCCGCCAAATGGGGTTATGGCTGGGTTTTTCCAAAAAAGAGTACCTTTACAATCGGTGTTGGGGGGATACATAGGCTCAACTCTGATATAAAAACAAGCTTTGCGAATTTTCTATCTGCTAAAGGTCTTGATGTCAAAAAGTTAAACGTTAAAGGTCAGTTCATCCCTTTCGGTGACTATCGTTCACAGCCAGGAAGGGATCTTGTGTTACTTTGCGGAGATGCCGCTGGTATTGTTGATCCAATAACAGGAGAAGGGATCGCTTATGCGATGCAGAGTGGCAACGCTGCTGCTGTTTCGGTATCAGATGATATACATGGAAGAGGAAACGCATTTGATCTCTATAGGAAGAGATATAAAGAAATTACAAAATCAATCCGGCAAGCCAAAATTTGGAGATATCTTATTTTCCCTAAGTTAATAAGAAAACCCTTTGCGTGGGCTTTTTCAGATGCGGGGACACTTCAAAAAGGTTATCTCGACATACTCGCAGGTGAGCATGAGTACAACAGGCTGTACGGACTGTTTATATTGCAGACTGCTAAAGCCATAAGGAAGTTATTTCGGTTTTTAACAAACACATCAAACAACAAAACACAGTAAAGCCATATAAGTCACGGACAATCTTTTATGGGCACACTTATTCGCTTAATAATGAGTTGGTTTGGGAAGGTGATTCCATTACCTGAGTATCTTTGCTCCGTATCTAAGACTTTTCAAATGCTCCCAGGATCAAAAAAAAGAAAGTGGATTTGGGGAGGGCTTTTGCATTTAATCCCTGTGATAGTTGGCTTATTAACACTATTTTATTTTCGACAGGGCCAGCTCACACACAGCATGACAGAAATAAATGCCCTGTGGCTTGCAGGAACGTGGGCGTGGGTTGGGCCATCATTGATATGGTATTACGAAAGATATACGGTGCCAATATTTTATAAGCACTGTAGACGCTTAATTAAAAATGATTCACTTCGCTGTAGTGTAAGAAAACTTGTGTATTCAAATATATTTAGTATGCCAATATGTAGGGCTATATCTATCTTATGGGTATCGATAGTATTTATTGGATATTTACTTGCAATAGAATTTGTAAAAGGATTTGGAATATCAGGTTATGACGATTGGCTTTGGTGGATTCTCTCCATGGGGGTTTTATTGTATGGGTACTACTCATCTATAGGGTTTTGTTATATTTATAAAACGATACTTTTAACGAAAAAAGTAAATGTTTCTGGTCTTGAAAACAGGGTGTATCACAGAGATGGGGTTTTTGGTTTTTCTTTTATAGGTAATTTTGCATTGAATACCAGTATGATGTTTCTATCTGGTATTTTCATTGTACCGCTAGTGTTGCTAATTGGTAATCATGGGCAGATTTACGAATATATTGTTGCGCTTACCCTTATTGGTTTATACGTTCTAATTATTGCTTTTGCGTTCTGTTATCCGATAATGATTATTCGAAAAAAATTGATATTGGAGAAAGAGAATCTTTCACAGTCTTATTGTGCTGTTGCAAATCAATTGATTGGTAAACTAAACGGTGATTTTACGAATACAAATTATTGTAGATATTCGTTTTACAGAAAACTTATCACTGATTTGCATGCTGTTGGTGAATGGCCACTTAAGCTAGATGTCACCATCAAGTTCCTATCAATCAGTATAATATTTCCGTTTTTTGTCGGGATCCTTGTTTTTAAGTTGACGACCCCTTAGTTTTTCTAATAGTTGATATTTAGTGAAAGGCATCCTTTGTTTGAAATCGCCGGGATTGTAGGAAGTGTCTCGTCAATAATCACGCTGATGCTCCCGGCAACCTCTAAATACCAACGATTTGTTCACGCCGCTTATCTTCTTTTGATAGTTGCGATTTCCTCTGCTTACAGCACACGATAGGTGCAGCGAAAAACCTTTGAACATCTCCTGTATTTTATTACCTACTCTACTTGCCAGGGTAATCCTCCCTTTTTTAACCGACTTCAAAAGTAGAGGTCAGGCCACCATGGCCAGTTTCTGAATCGGGGTAATACCACCCAGACCCATGTTAGGTCGCTCATGATTGTACGTCCACAGCCACCGGGTTGCATATTCCT
>JAJFLA010000055.1 GCA_021772935.1 Gammaproteobacteria bacterium | reverse complement strand
ACGCCAAACAATTCCAACTTTTTGATTTTATTGAATTCAACTTGTTGACTACCCACTAGTAAGTAATAATTACTGCATGAACCGATAGTTTTCTAAGTCGTTGAAATTGAACACTTCCCGTTGCTAAGTAAGTGCCATTCGTATCCGACCCCTTTTCCCTCCTTTTCCACTTTGCTGAGTTGGGTTCGAAGGGTGTCGCAGGAACAATCTGCTGCTACCATGGCCACCATGAAAAACTTCCAATTGCTCTCATTATTATTCGGCTTTCTTCTGGTAGCCCCTATTCACGCACAGACACGGTTAGATCTGATTGAATTACCGCCTGGCTTTAATATTGAAATTTATGCAGAAGGTGTGGAAAACGCTCGCCAAATGGTACGGGGGGGCAATGGCACAGTATTCGTCGGTAGTCGAAGTGCCGGTAAAGTATGGGCATTGACTGATGCCGATGGTGACCACCGCGTGGAGATCATTAGGTTGATCGATAAAGGTCTCAGTATGCCTTCGGGTGTCGAGTTTCTTGATGGCGCACTGTATGTGGGCGCGATTGATCGGATACTGCGTTATGACAATATTGAAAGTACGTTGGATCACCCCCCCGAGCCTGTGGTGGTTACCGATGTGTTCCCTGATAAAGAGCACCACGGCTGGAAATACTTACGATTCGGGCCGGACGGCAAACTTTACATACCGGTCGGCGTGCCCTGTAACATCTGTGACGAAAAAGGTTTTGGTGAGATACGCCGTATGAACCCGGATGGAAGCGGTATGGATACCTTTGCAAAAGGCGTGCGTAACAGTGTCGGTCTGGCTTTTCACCCTGAAAACCAACAATTGTGGTTTACGGACAATGGCAAGGACATGATGGGAGATGACATACCCGCCGATGAACTGAACCATGCGCCACAAGCCGGTATGCATTTTGGAATCCCATATTGTCACCAGGGTGATCTGCTGGATGAAAAATTTGGTGTGGGCAAAGACTGTAAAAACTACACTGCGCCGGTGGCAAAGCTCGACCCACATGGTGCGGCACTGGGTTTGACTTTTTATACTGGCGACATGTTCCCGGCGGAATACAAAAATCGTTTGTTTATTGCCCAGCACGGTTCGTGGAATCGTAGTGAAAAGAGTGGTTACCAAATTCTTGTTCTGGATGTACGGGCAGATGGCACGGTATTGAATAAGCAGGTATTTGCATCCGGTTGGTTGCAAAACGAAGAGGTATGGGGTCGGCCTAATGATGTATTGGTGATGCCCGATGGGGCACTGCTGGTATCAGATGACCAGACCAATGTAGTTTACCGGATCAGTTATACAAAATGACCTTGATTCAGATTGTTGTGTTGTCCCTGGTCCAGGGTCTGACAGAGTTTTTGCCGGTTTCCAGTTCTGCGCACTTGATCCTTGGTAGCAAAGTCCTTAACTGGCCAGATCAAGGGCTGGTTTTTGATGTTGCCACACACTTGGGTACCTTGCTGGCGGCGTTGGTTTACTTTCGCCAGGATATCAGCAACATGGTGAGGCCGTGGTTCAGTGGTGATAAGGGTGATGAGGGCTCGCGTAAATTGGGGCTGATATTGCTCGTAGCCAGTTTCCCAGCCGTCGTTACTGGCTGGCTGTTGTACGATTGGATCGAATCAGCGCTCAGAAATATCCGCGTAATTGCCTTTAGCACGATTGGTTTTGGTTTGTTGTTGTGGTGGGCGGATGCCCGCTTTGCACGTAGCAAGCTTCTTCGGGACATGAGTATGAGATCCGGCATCATGATTGGTCTGGCCCAAATGCTGGCACTGGTGCCCGGCACATCACGATCGGGAATCACTATTAGCATGGGGCGTGCGCTGGGTTTTAGTGCCGATAGTGCCGCGCGCTTCTCGTTTCTGCTTTCGATTCCAGTCATTGCGGCCGCTGGTGGCTATGGTGTGATGCGAATGTTATTACATGATACGCCGATAGACTGGTTTCAGTTCGGTCTTGCTGTCGCGCTTTCTGCTCTGGCGGGCTGGTTCTGTATCGCTGCATTTCTTGCGCTGTTACAACGTGTAGGATTGCTACCCTTTGTCATCTATCGGCTGACGCTGGGTGTGGCTTTGCTTGTGGTGGCGTTTTAAGTCAAGCAACGCACCATATTGGTGCGTATTCTATTGTTTTGTGCAATACTGGTGCGACCTGGGTTTTTTTGGTCTGTACTGAATTCATTGGCATCATGTAAAAGCTTCTAAAATGTCGGTAAATTCCTTGAAAACACATCTAAAGTCCATGCTGTCAACTTTGTGATTGATCAGGGTTTTATCACAATCTGGCACGATAACTGCATAAACATACTGACCCATTTTGGACTTTAACCCAGGTAGCAGCACAGGAATTAGTGACATGAGCATAGAAAATATTCAAAAGATGATCATCGATGAAGAAGTTGAATTCATCGATTTACGATTTTGCGATACCGCGGGCAAAGAACAACACGTCAGCATGCCGGTCGGGATGGTTGACGAAGATTTTTTTGAAGAAGGCAAAATGTTTGATGGTTCTTCCATCAAAGGCTGGAAGGGTATCAATGAATCGGACATGGTTCTGATGCCTGATGCTGAATCTGCTGTGATGGATCCGTTCATGGAGCACAGCACGATGATTTTGCGTTGTGATGTGCTCGAACCCGATACCATGGAGGGCTACAACCGTTGTCCACGTTCACTGGCAAAACGTGCGGAAGCTTATCTGCAATCCAGTGGTATCGCTGACGAGGCTTTCTTCGGCCCTGAGCCAGAGTTTTTCGTGTTTGATAGCGTTAGTTTTGGCACGGACATGCACTCAACTTTTTACAATATTGATTCGGAAGAGGGCGCCTGGAACACCGGTGCTGAATACGAAGAAGGCAATCATGGGCATCGTCCACGCGTTAAAGGTGGTTATTTCCCGGTGCCGCCGGTGGATGGATTGCACGACTTGCGCGCCAGCATATGTGGAATACTTGAAAACATGGGTGTGCCGGTCGAAGTACATCACCATGAAGTGGGTACAGCCGGTCAGTGCGAAATAGGTACCAGGTTCAATACACTGACACGCAAAGCGGATGAAATGTTGATCCTCAAATATGCGACCCACAATGCAGCTCATGTCACGGGGCGTACTGCCACATTCATGCCGAAGCCGTTGGTTGGCGACAATGGCTCTGGAATGCACGTGCATATGTCTTTGTTCAAGAATGGTGAGAATATGTTCGCCGGTGAAGAGTACGGTGGGCTATCGACCATGGCTCTGCATTATATTGGCGGTATTTTCAAACACGCTCGTGCTATTAACGCATTTGCAAACGCTTCGACCAACAGCTACAAGCGTCTTGTGCCCGGTTTTGAGGCACCTGTCATGCTGGCTTATTCTGCTCGTAATCGCTCTGCTTCGGTCCGTATTCCCCATGTTGGCAGCCCGAAGGCGCGTCGTATCGAGGTGCGTTTTGGTGATCCGACCGGTAATGGTTACCTGATGTTTGCCGCCATGATGATGGCGGGTCTTGACGGTATCATTAACAAGATTGATCCTGGTCCAGCTATGGACAAGGATCTTTACGACCTGCCAGCCGAGGAAGTTAAAAATATACCAACGGTATGTGTCAGCCTGGCGCAGGCGCTTGAGGCATTGGATGTTGACAGAGATTTCCTCAAGTCGGGTGGGGTTTTTGATGATGACCTGATTGACGCCTATATAGAACTCAAGATGGAAGAGGTCACACGTTTTCGTATGGCCACTCACCCGGTTGAATTTGATATGTATTATTCTATATAGAGGGGCTGTCGTTTGGCAGCTCCACGGAAACTGGTGCATCCTGCGGCTTGCGGGGTGTTTTTACCGGTACCAAATATGGAGCCATACGATGAAGTTGAAAATCTATAAACCACTTTTATACATCCTGATGGTGCTTACCTTAGCGATGACCGCCAGTAGCTTGCCGGCGCAGGTTTACAAAATCGTTGATGAAGATGGCAAAGTGACCTATACCGACCAACCGCCAAATGATGGCTCCAAACCGATAGAACTGGCTCCAATTAGCATCATTGAAGCACCAATTTATGAAGCGACGCCCAAGTCAGCCGACAAAGACGTGGATGATGGGAACAGGCAGCGGATGTCACTCGGTGATCTGCGTAGAAATTACAAAGATTTTGCGATTGTTGCACCACAGTCGGAAGAGTCTATCTGGTTGCCGGCAGAAGCCATCCGGGTTGTCTGGCAAACACGTTACCAATTGCAGGCGGGTATGAAAGCAACGGTATTTATAGATGGTAAGCAACAAGCCAGCACTGCCGAGAAGATTATTCCTGTAAGTGGTCTGGAACGTGGTGAACATACGGTAACGGCAGAGCTGAATGATGTAAAAAACCGTAAGATTGCCACTGCAAAACCAGTCATTTTTTTCGTCAGACAACCAAATATCCATACTAACCGTACCCAGCCAGGTGGGTAACGCCGCCCGTCATTCCGTGCTTGATACACTTTCGACAGCGATTGTAGAACTGGACGAACACGGTTGTGTTCGGGAGATGAATATAGCTGCCGAACATTGTCTTGCAATGGGTAGAGAACGTGCCCGTGGCGGCTTATTTCAGGATGTTGAAGGCATACCTGACGCATTGCTCCAGGCCATTTCAACAACGGCCAACGAACAACGTGGTCGCCACCTACGTGAGTGCAGGCTCGCTGGCGGCTGGTTTGACTGTGCTATCCAACCCATGCCAAAGCAGCACATGTTGCTGGAGTTTTATGATCTAAAATGGCAATTACAGCAAAACAAATTACAACAGCGCGAAGTGCAGACCGGAATGATGGATTTGTTACGACGAAATTTGGGACATGAAATTCGAAATCCATTGGGCGGTATACGTGGTGCTGCACAAATGATGGCAGCAGAATTGAATGGCCGCGAACTGGGTACTCTGGCAGAGTTGATCATGCGGGAGGTCGATCGTATTAACGAACTATTGGCACGATTCGGACAAGCTGAGCTCGAGCGCCTGCCACTTGATGTACATTGCGTTTTGCAGGAAACCGCAGAGTTATTACGCCTGGAGTCTGCCGAAAGTGTAAAAATTGTTCAGGATTATGACCCCAGCATTCCAGAGATTCTGGCCGACTTCTCGGCACTGCGACAAGTGTTTCTTAACCTGCTGCGTAACGCCTTTCAAGCAGGTGCAAGTGAGATGATTATTCGCAGTCGTATTGATTATGACAGTGCCCTGTTGCAAACCGGAAGCAGTCGTGTCGTCCGGGTAGATATTGAAGACAATGGCTGTGGTGTACCAGAGTCTTTGCGCAATATGTTGTTTCTGCCATTGGTTACTGGTCGCCGTGATGGCACCGGCCTGGGTCTCGCACTGGCACAACAAAGTGCGGCTGCCCATGAGGGCTTGTTGAGCTATGCACCATTGGAGCCGGGTAGCCGTTTCACGCTAAGACTACCGTTGGACCGCACTCATGCCTAAACCGATATTGGTCTGGGTGGTTGATGACGATGAAGCCATCCGCTTTGTGTTGGAGAGAGCGTTGGGCCGTGCTGGTTATGAAACTGAAAGTTTTGCAAGGGTGTCAGCGGTCACTGCAGCACTTGATAGTAATCATCCTACCGTCATCATCACGGATATACGTCTGCCAGACGCTGATGGGCTAAGTGTTTTGCAAGCTCTGGAAAAACGCCGCCTCGAAGTTCCTGTGATTGCCATGACAGCATTTTCAGATCTGGATCAGGCTGTTTCTGCATTCCAGTCAGGTGTGTTTGATTACCTCTCCAAACCGTTTGATCTCGACCAGATGCTGTCCGTGGTCGCTCGCGCGTCGGCTGTCCCAACTGTCGTTCCGGTCATGGGAAAGACGGTAGAGGACAAGCAATTGATCGGTGAATCTACGGCGATGCAAGAAGTATTCCGAACCATAGGCAGGTTGTCGCGCTCCAGTATCAGTGTATTGCTCTGTGGGGAGACCGGAACGGGTAAAGAAGTAGTCGCACATGCACTACATCAACATAGCCCCCGTTCTCATGGTCCATTTGTTGCCATCAATACAGCAGCAATACCGGCTGAATTGCTGGAATCCGAATTGTTCGGTCATGAAAGGGGGTCATTTACGGGTGCACACAGTAGACGATCCGGGCGTTTTGAAGAGGCTGCTGGTGGCACACTTTTTCTTGACGAAATTGGTGATATGCCGTTGCCATTGCAAACGCGTCTGCTACGGGTATTGGCCGAAGGTGATTATTACCGTGTGGGTGGGCGGGACTTGTTACGTGCGGATGTGCGCGTACTAACAGCAACGCACCAGGACTTGCAGCAAAAAATTGCTGAAGGCAGCTTTCGTGAAGACCTTTATCATCGCTTAAACGTGATTACCATTGACTTGCCGTCGCTGCGTGAGCGTGGTGAAGATATTGCGTTGCTGGCGAGACATTTTTTACACCAGGCAGCAGAGGAAATGGGACTGGATGAAAAATATTTACTGCCCGAAACCATCCTGGAGCTACAAAAGAAATCCTGGCCGGGTAATGTTCGCCAATTACAGAATCTATGCCAACAGTTATGCGTGATGGCTCCGGGCGAGCAAATACTACCTGAAGACCTGCCTGTCTCTTTGAGAGCAAAAGAGTTTGTGGGTGAGTCCAGTGAATCCTGGTCGCAGGCCTTGCACCGCTGGACTCGAAAAGCAATGTTTCGTGGTCAGGTTGACCTAATGGCTGAGGCTCGGCTTGAAATGGAAAAAACCATCCTGGCTTGTGCGCTTGAGTTTACCAGTGGCAAACGCGTAGAGGCTGCACGCTTGTTGGGTCTTGGTCGTAATACCTTGACTCGCAAACTAAAAGGACTTGAAGAAAAATAGCCTGGCCCGAACTATTCATGAATAGTCCGGGCCAGGGAACCTTTGCTTGATTCAGATCCCTTGGCACGAGTTCATGAGCTGTTTAGAGGCTCGGCGGTGGTACTCGCAGCTTAAAGGTTACCGGGCCATCATTGATCAGACTGACTTTCATATAGGCACCGAAGCGACCACTGGGGGCTTCGCCGAGTTGATGGCGCGCGGATTCAAGCAGGTGGTCAAACAGCCTTTTGCCTACTTTCGGCTCAGCCGCTGGGCTGAAGCTGGGGCGGTTACCGCTATTGGTATCAGCTGCCAGGGTGAACTGGGGAACCAAAAGCAATTGCCCACCTGCCTGGCGCAGGTTCAGGTTCATGTGACCGTTTTCATCTTCAAATACTCGGTAGGCAAGAATGCGTTGCAAAAGCCTGTCCGCCTGGGCCCGTGTATCACCTTTCTCGACTGCGATGAGGGCCAGGATACCGGCTCCAATTGCCCCTGTGACTTCACCCGTGACATTGGCACTTGAAGAATTTTCATTAACAAGCACACTGGCTTCCGATACTCTTTGCAATAATGCGATCATTTCAATGCCAAAGCCCGAAAAACATCATGGTAACAGGCTTACAGGATTCAGAATTAATCGTCGGGGAATAATTTGAAAATATTGATAATTCGTGTAGTCATACGAGTGTTCAGCTGGATAACACCGCGTGCTGCTGAGTTTATTGCGCCACCCGTAGCTATTTTGCTGTGGTATCTGTCACCGCAAAAAAGACGTGTTACCCGGATCAACCTGAATGCTGTATACCCGGATATGGATGCACGCCGTAGGGACAAAATTGCCCGAGCCAGCATGACGCACTATGTCAGAGGAGTATTTGAAGCGGGAATGTTGTGGCACTGGCCTTTGGACCGGGTTCTTGAGCATTTTGATGAAGCAGAGGGTATGGAACTTTACCACCAGGCTGAGCAGGCTGGGTCGGGCCTGATACTGGCGGGGGTACATTGCGGCGCATGGGAACTACTGGGCTTGTTCATGCAACAACATCTTAACGGAGCGGTTCTATATAAGCCTGGCAGGCATCCTGAATTCGAAAAAATGTTGCTGGAAAAACGTCGGCGCGGAGGAGCTCGACTGGTGCCAGCCACAGCGGCTGGTTTGCGCACCATGTTCAGGTTTCTCAAAACGGG
Source organism: Gammaproteobacteria bacterium (assembly GCA_021772935.1). Taxonomy (GTDB): domain Bacteria; phylum Pseudomonadota; class Gammaproteobacteria; order Xanthomonadales; family SZUA-36; genus SZUA-36. The sequence goes on along the minus strand of JAJFLA010000055.1, from coordinate 68,296 downwards.
TAAAAGCATTGCGATGGTACCTGATCAGGAACCAACCCTGGGTGAGGGACAGTTTGCGCCATTTTTCGGTATCGAAACATTAACCGGCGTGTTGTTGCCACGGATGGTGCATCGCACTGGCGCCGCCGTGATATTTGCCACCTGTGAGCGGCGCAAGGGTGGACGTTACCGTGTGCAATGTTTCAAAGCAGGTGAGGCCATTTATGATGACGACATGCGCATTGCCCTGACAGCTGTGAATTATGCAATTGAGCAATGCATCGATGTGGCCACTGAGCAGAACCTTTGGGCGTACAAACGCTTCAGGAATCGGCCCGACGGGGACAGGTCCTTTTATCAACGCTAATGTTACCCAAACACCGTTTTTTAGTATTCAATCACGCCAGAAGGCAGGTGAAAACAGTACCAGCAAGGTGAAAATTTCAAGACGGCCCATCAACATGGCAAAACTAAGAATGACTTTGGCGGTGGAGTTCAGGCTGGCATAGTTGGCGCTGACATCACCGAGCCCCGGGCCGAGGTTGGTAATACAGGCTGCTGCCGCTGCATAAGCGGTCACCGGGTCTACGCCCACACCATTGAGTGCGATCGTGATCATCACGAAACTGGCGACATACAAAAAGAAGAAGCCCCAGACCGCATCCATGACGGTAGCAGATGTTTTCCTGTTACCGATTTTTACCGGGATAACAGCGTGAGGGTGTATCAGTCGACGAACTTCCCGAATGGCCTGTCGGTACAAAAGCATGATACGGATCACTTTCATGCCACCACAGGTGCTACCAGCGCAACCACCGATGAATGCAATACAGATCAACATAATAGGAATGAAGCCTGGCCAGATGGAGAAATTAGCGGTGCTAAAACCAGTTGTTGTCATCAATGAGACCACTTGAAAACTCGCATAGCGCGCAGATTCCGCAATCGATCCATAAGTCCCATTCAGGTATAGTGCGATGGTCGTCAGGATCACAAATCCCAGCAGCAGCGATGCGTAAACCTTAAGTTCGGGATCTTGAAAATAGGGTTGTGCGCTGGCTCGTTTCCAAGAGGTGAAATGGATGGCAAAATTGATACCGGCTATCACCATGAAAAAGGTCGCAATTACTTCCAGAGTGGGACTGTCGAACCAGGCAAAACCAGCATCGTGGGTCGACATTCCACCAATCGCGACGGTGCTGAAAGCATGGCCGACAGCATCAAAAAATGTCATGCCTCCAAGCCAGTAGGCCAACGCGCATAACACGGTAATTCCGAGGTAAATTAGCCACAATGCTTTGGCCGTTTCGGTAATCCGTGGGGTCAGTTTGCTGTCTTTTAGTGGGCCTGGCGTTTCTGCCCGATATAGTTGCATGCCACCAATACGGAGCATGGGCAAAACGGCGATAGCCAGCACAACAATACCAAGACCCCCGAGCCATTGAAGTTGCTGACGGTAATACAATACACCGCGGGGCAGGTCATCAATATTGGTTAGTATCGTGGCGCCTGTTGTGGTTAGTCCGGACATGGATTCGAAAACGGCATCTACATAAGAAATTTCAGGCTGCTTCAACAATAGAAATGGCAGTGCGCCGACCAAGGCAAGCGCAAGCCAGCACGCAACAACGATCAGAAACCCGTCCCGCAAACGTAATTCTTCATGCACATGGCGCACCGGCAGGAAAATTGCCATGCCAGTGATAAACAAGAGCACGGCGCTGAGAAGGAACAGATTAGCCGTACCATCCTGATACCACCAGGATACCAGTACCGGGGGGAACATCATCAGGCTGGCACCGGCAATAAGAAAACCCAGGATTCGTTGAACGGTTGCCGTTCTGCGGTGTTTCATATGAAAGTCGGGCTAACCTGGAAAAGTCGTTCTACTGCGTGAATCTGTTTTTTATCCGGCACAAACAATATGACGTGGTCGTGTTCTTCGATCACGGTGTCATGATGGGCAATAATGACATCTTCACCCCTGACTATGCCAACAATGGTTGTACCTTCCGGCAGGCCCAGTTCTTCGAGCGAGCGGCCAACAACTTTTGAGCTGCGTCGGTCGCCAATCGCGATCGCTTCGATCGCCTCAGCGGCACCACGTCTGAGTGAATGCACACGCACAATGCTGCCCCGGCGTATGTGGGCTAACAAGGCGCCGATGGTAATCTGCTGGGGAGAAACGGCAATATCGATCGTACCTGATTCCATCAGGTCCACATAAGACGGTCGATTGATGATGGCTATGACTTTCTTTGCCCCCATACGTTTGGCTTGCAATGCGGATAAAATATTAGCTTCATCATCATTGGTGAGCACACAGTAAACATCGGTGCTTTCGACGGCCTCTTCCTTGAGCAGATTAGCGTCGGTGCAATCCCCGACCAACACGATAGTTTTCGATAGTTCTTCCGCAATAGCCTCGGCTCTTACAGGACTGCGCTCAATAATTTTCACGTGATGGTCACGTTCCAGTCGCCGTGCCAGGTTTTTTCCAATATTGCCGCCACCGGCAAGAATAACGCGCCTGATGGGACTATCCATCGACCTGAGCTCTTTCATGACCGCAGGAATATGTCTACGTGCTGCAAGGAAAAACACCAGGTCATTTTCTTCAATGACGGTATTGCCTTTTGGCAAAATTAATTGTCCCTGGCGGTAAATTGCAGCGACCCGGGCGTCTGAGCGCCCCGGCATATGTTGTCGCAGCGTATGTAGTTTCTGCCCAACCAACAGCCCTCCGGCTGCCGCGCCGGTGGCTACAAGTTGTGCTCTCCCATCCGCGAAATCCATAACCTGCAAAGCGCCCGGGTATTCAATCAGACGGGAAATATACTGGGTTAATAACAATTCCGGGCTGATGAGAACGTCGACAGGACAGTGTTCACGATGAAACAGTTCAGGTCTGTTGGTATAAGCAGCTGTGCGTACGCGCGCCATACGGGTCGGGACTTTATACAGTGTATAGGCAATTTGGCAGGCGACCATGTTGACTTCATCGGAGTTGGTCAGTGCGATGACGAGGTCGGCATCCTCGACGCCTGCCCGTTCCATCACCTTTGGGTGGGAGGCGTGTCCCAGCACACTACGGATATCCATCTGATCCTGGAGCTCTTTGAGCCGTCGCTGGTCGATATCAACAATGGTGATATCATTGTCCTCGTGGACCAGTGCACTGGCAACCGTAGAGCCAACCTGTCCGGCACCGAGAATGACAATTTTCATGAATTACCCACTGTTTTGGGATCAATTCCCAGCGAACGAAGTTTACGGTACAAGTGTGTTCTTTCCATGCCCACCGATTCAGATAACTTACCGACACTGCCACCCGCTTTTTTCAATTGGTAGACCAGGTAATCACGTTCAAACTGTTCCCGGGCTTCACGCAGTGGTAGCTCAAACAAGCCCTTATGACCCGACTCTGCAGTATTTATGTTGGCCGCATTTTGGCTTAAGGTTTCATCAACCTCCCGTACCGAAACCTCACCTTCACCGCCAAGCACCAGTAGCCGTTGGACTACATTACGCAGCTCACGCACGTTACCTGGCCAACTGTGGTTGCGCATCCGGTTCTGCACTGGTACTGAAAATGAACGGTAGGGTAGATTTTCATGGTTGGGTAACCAATCAGAAAAATACCCGATCAACTCCGGGATGTCTTCCGGCCGGTCACGCAGTGCGGGAACCTTTAACGGCAGGACATTCAGGCTGAAGTACAAGGGGCCAGGCAAAAGGCGGTCCTCAACTAGCTGTTCCAGATTTTCACCCGCACTGCAAATGATACGACATGCCAATGGCTTAAGCTCCATGCCACCCTGGGGCGTATAACCATTCGATTCGAGGGTGTTGTTAAGCAGCTCCAACGCTTCGGCTGGCAACTTGTGTAATTTTGGTATGAATAATATTCCACCAGCTGCCTTGTCCAGCAAACCCTTGAGTACCTCTCCATTCAAGACAGAACCAAACAGGTAGCTGCAGACATTGTCACCACCTGCCTGACTGTGGTCCAGTATGACCAGGTCGCCTGCAGAGGATGACAACTGATGAATGTATCGAGCCAGTGTTTCCCGGCCGCTTCCGTTTTCGCCGGTAATCATTACCGGTGATGCATTACTTGCAGCCTGCTTAGCGTTGTTACGCAGTAATTGCATGACTGGGCTGTTGCCCAGCGGTTTCACGGTTAGCACTTGCTGTCCAGATAGCTCTGCAGCTATAGCTGGCGGTCGTGATTCCAGTGCTTTGCGGACTGTAGCCAGTAATTTGGCCAGTGACAATGGTTTTTGGACGAAATCGAATGCACCCAGACGGGTAGCTTCTACCGCTGTTTCCAATGTGCCGTGGCCTGACATGATGACGACTTGTGATTCAAGGTTTCCGTTAGCGGACCATTCTTTCAAAAGTGAAATGCCGTCAATGTCTGGCATCCAGACATCTAGCAAAACCAGGTCGGGTTTTTGCTGTACATAGACAAGTCGAGCGCTTTCACCATCTTTTGCAACCCGTACAGAATAACCCTCATCTTCGAGAATTTCTTTTACCAGTTGCCGAATATCAGGCTCGTCATCAACGACCAGAATTTGGGCTTGTGACATTAATTGCAAAAGTTTTTGTACTCTAGGGTGTGGTAAGGAAACAACAGAATACCCGAATGGGTGGGTGAGTCAACCATCAAGATGTCATTCGACCATCATGTAGTCAAATACGTCGCTGTTCATCCCCGTTTGTACGGCAATGAACAGCGAGTTCGAGTGAGTTTTATCCTACGGGACTCTACGGGGCTACAGTTTCTTTTGCGACCAAAAAATCGACAACATCCAGAATGGCGTTAAAATCGCCTACAGCCTTGTTACCTGTGATCCGGTACTTGCGATTGACAATCATGCTGGGTGTGCCGGTGACACCAAACAGCCGCACATCGCGCTGGCCTTTACGTAGTTGGCTATCTGCCGCAAATGATTGAAAATGTGCAATAAAAGCGGATTTTTCGATTCCAAATCCCGAGTAGAAATCAGCCAGATCTTGCAGGTTGCGGAATTGCTTGCCCTGTTTCCAGATAGCATCCATCATGGCAACGTGGCTTTTCTCAACAATTCCCATCATTTCTGCAACGATATAACCGCGCGCCATCATTTCCCAGGATTTTCGGCCAAAAGCAACCGGAAGGCGATTTAGCTTAATGCTATCCGTCTTGTCCTTGGCCCAACTTTGCATATAGGGCTCAAAGGTATTGCAATGGGAGCAGGCATAGCTGAAAACTTCGGTAACTTCTACAGTGCCATCAACCGTTTGGGCCGGTAGCTGGTCTATTTTGAAGTAATGAACACCTTCCTCATATTTGTCTTGCTGTGCCATGACCAGTTGGCTGCTAAACAGCAAGCTGAAGCCAAGTATTGCTTTATGTATCATTACTAATTTCTCCACAATATACTCTTGTTGACTTACAGACCCCGTCAGGTGTCCATTGTTCCTTTGTTTTAGTCTTCTATGACGTGCAGGCCCTGAATGTAGCTGGATACGGCTTTGATTTCGGTATCGGTCAGCCTGTTGGCCACGTCGGTCATGATCTTGCTATTGGGGTCATCATTTCCCCATGTTTGGCCGGCCCGGAAGCCCTTAAGCATTTTCTCGGAATATACGGAGTGCTGCCCCGCAAGTGAGGGGTATCCGGAAAGGGGGTTGCCTTGACCGGCAGGACCATGACAGGACATGCATGCCGGCACGTTGGTTACGGAGTTTCCGGCACGGTAAAGCTTTTCACCATTTGCACGTAGTGTTTCATCGGTCAAGCCTGGTCGGCTAACCAGAGTAGAAAAATAGGCGGCAACGTTTGATATATCCTGATCGTTGAGGCTCATAATAATTCCAGCCATTTCAGGAACCAGGCGGTCACCATTTTTAATCAGACTTAACTGGCGCTCCAAATAATCGGCATGTTGACCCGCGATCTTGGGCCAGTTTGGAACTACGCTGTTACCATCAACACCGTGACAGGCTGCGCATATGGCAGCTTTATTTTGCCCGGCACCCGCGTCACCCACTGCTAACACAGGTAAAGAGACCAGCAGTGATAGGCCGATAGCGAGTTGCAATAAGTGCTTCATTTCGTACTCTCCAGAATTGTTTGCGTACAATGACCGAAATGGGCCGCCATTATCCCGTTTTAGGCTCAGGCGTTCCAGCGATAAGATAGAAAAATATGAGAAATATCCAATGAAGAAAGTGAACCCATTCCGTATCGCAAGCTATGTGCTAAGTGCTCACGAACTGAAGCAATTACCAGCAGACCATGGCATAGAAGTCGCTATCGCCGGCCGCTCCAATGCTGGTAAATCAAGTGCAATCAACACGTTTACTGATCAGAAGTCACTGGCCCGGACCAGTAAAACCCCCGGTCGCACCCAGCAGATTATTATCTTCGAATTGGACCAGGAGCGACGTATTGCCGATTTGCCTGGTTACGGTTATGCCAAGGTACCGCTGAAACTAAAATCGCACTGGCGCATCGTAATGGCGCGTTATTTTCAAACCCGCAAGTGCTTGAGAGGTGTTGTGTTGGTCATGGATATTCGTCATCCCATGCGTGAGTTTGATCAACAGATGCTGACTTGGTGTGATTCAGCGGGTATCCCTTGTCATATATTGTTAACCAAGGCAGACAAGCTTAAGCGCGGACCGGCACAGTCGACCTTGCTCAAGATTCGGCGTGATCTGCCGGCTATTGCCAGCATCCAGGTTTTTTCTTCCAGTAATAAGACCGGTCTTGATGAATTGGTGGAAAAACTGAGTGTGTGGTATGAGTATGATGACAAACAGAGTTAAAATCCCAAACAACAATATCGTGGTAATCACACAGGACAAATAAAATGAGTTTTCCTTCCACCCGTATGCGCCGGATGCGCGCAGATGATTTTTCCCGCCGTTTGATGCGAGAAACAGTATTAACCCCGGACGACTTTATCTGGCCGGTGTTTGTCATTGAAGGTGAAGACCGTATCGAAACAGTGGATTCCATGCCAGGTGTTGAACGTCTGACCATCGATCGTTTACTTTTGAAAGCGGGTGAGTGTGTGCACCTGGGAATTCCGGCCATTGCTTTGTTCCCGGTTACGGCACCGGAAGCCAAAACCGATGATGCCCGCGAAGCCTGGAACCCTGAGGGCCTGGCCCAACGGGCAGTGCGGGCGCTGAAGCAGTCTTTTCCGGAGTTGGGTGTCATGACTGATGTCGCACTCGATCCTTTCACCAGTCATGGCCAGGACGGCTTGATGAACGAAGACGGATATATCGTCAATGATGAGACGGTGGTTGCATTGGTAAAGCAGGCTGTGTCGCATGCACAGGCCGGCGCAGATATAGTCGCCCCATCAGACATGATGGATGGTCGTATTGGTGCCATCCGGGAAGCACTGGAAGAATCGGGTAACATCAATACCAGAATTCTGGCGTATTCGGCCAAGTACGCATCCGCTTTTTACGGGCCGTTCCGGGATGCGGTGGGCTCTGCCGGTGCACTGGGTGGTGGCAATAAATACACCTATCAGATGGACCCGGCCAACAGCGATGAAGCTATTTCGGAAGTGGAACTGGACTTGGAAGAGGGTGCGGATATGGTTATGGTCAAACCAGGCATGCCCTATCTTGACGTGGTGCGGCGGGTGAAGGAGACTTTTGGGGTTCCGACCTATGTTTACCAGGTGTCTGGTGAGTACGCGATGTTAAAGGCTGCATCTATTAACGGCTGGCTGGATGAAAAATCTGTTGTCATGGAGGCCTTGACAGGTATCAAGCGGGCCGGTGCTGACGGCATACTGACGTATTATGCCTTGCAGGCGGCCGCATGGATCAGAGAAAAGAACCAATAAAACTTGCGCTTTTCGGGCAACCGATCAAGACGTCTCTTTCGCCGGCCATTCAGCAAATGTTTGCGGATCAGTTTGGTCTGAACATTGAGTTTAAGCGTATCGAGACGGGCGCTGATGGCTTCCGGGAGGCGCTGGAAGCTTTTCGGCTTGCCGGTGGTATTGGTTGTAATGTGACCTTGCCGCTTAAGCGTCATGCGTGGCAGTTGGCAACAAAGTCATCACCGGAAGTCAGCCAGGCACAAGCGGCCAATACCCTCATTTATCAATCCTCGTCGGGTTGGTTCGCACATAATACAGACGGTGTTGGTTTGCTTGCTGATTTAAGTGGGAATCATGGCGTACGGCTTGAAACTCAACGCATACTTATTCTGGGAGCCGGTGGGGCAGCGGCTGGGATTCTGGGTGATTTGTTGGCCGCAGGGCCCAGGCAAGTGGTATTGGTAAACCGAAACCTGGAACGTGCCCTCGCTTTGTCAGAGCAATTCGCTGCTTCAGGTAACATTACGGTCACGAGTTGGACGGATTTGCCCGGAATGCGTGGCTTTGACCTGGTGATAAATGCAACATCACTGGGCCACGATGGCCAGGTACCACCGCTGCAGACATCTGTTTTTGCACCGGGTGCAGTCTGCTATGACCTGAACTACTACAAAGCCAGCCGGCCCTTGAAGATGTTTTGTAAAGAAATTGGTCAGTCCTATATTGATGGATTAGGCATGCTGGTTGAGCAGGCTGCAAAGAGCTTTTACATCTGGACCGGCACCCGACCAGAAAGTCATTGTGTCATCGAGAGATTACGTAACAACGCACCTGCCGATAGTGCGTTTTCAGACAGCAAGTGATGGTCTTGCTGCTTGTTTAACCTTATAAAACACCTGAATCTACCCGGTCACCAGGGTATCACGTTGCTATTCAATAAAAGACTGGGTGAAACCTCTGTTGTTTAAATCAGAGGGCTTGAGTGGCTGTATATAGCAGCCCCTTTTCGTTACCAATCAGAATTAACTGCTTATCTCTCACGACAGCACTGGATGCCCAGCGAGGCAGGTTGTCGCGCACGACCTGCCAGGAACCGTCTTTCCACGTCGTGATCAGGCTGTGAGGTCGGGCACCCACCAGCACCCACGTCTCCCGTCCGCTGACAGTGCGTGGAGAGTGAGTGAGTTCAAGGTCGGTTCGATCAGTGAATAACTCGATCGGCAGCGCGCCTGGGTCAGTTGACCACAACATACGCCAGGTTCCGGTCGAAGCGTCTTTCCAAAGCGTGCCACCCAGACTGACAATGGGTCCTGCTGAGGGACACGCATTTAGCTTCCAGATGGGAGGGCTGGTCGGTTGCGGTTCGCTGAATGAGCCGGTGGTGCCGCTGATACGGGATATATCCCGGTAACCATCCATGTTCGCATTGCGGAAGACGATATCGAAGCGCTGGCTGTCATCTATTGTGATGAATGGCCGGCAACACCCACAAACCGTCGGTTCCTGGTTCGCAGTCAGGTTCAACTCTTGCACAATACCGTTTTTTACGCTGGCGTAGTAGAGATCGGAAGGCTCCTCCCGTCCTTTGGGCGCCGCACGCGGATCGAGCCAGACGGTATGCGTCGAACCATCGGCGGAGATGGCGACCGAAGGCATCGTCCTGGCGGCCTCTGCGTTATCCTGATTCAGTTTCACAGGCGCAGTGAATGCATCGCCAAAGCCTGAGCCGACAGCGAGCATGATGTCATTGTTGACCGCGGTCCAGACGATGGCTACTGCCCCATCTGGTCCGACTGCAACAGCTGGCCTGGCTTCATCGCCCGTATAATGATTGAGGCCACGTTGATTGATGCGTTGAGGATGGGAGAACGCATTGTCCGGTTTTTGACGGGCAACGAACAGATCGAGGTCATACGGACCTTTTTGCACCCAGACCAGCAACAAACTACCATCCGATTGCACAAAAACTTGTGACTGATAGACCCCTTTTTCAGAGGTCAGGAATTCGAATGGAGCAACCGCTTCGGTATGGCCCTGCATTACATCATCAGCTGAGGCAACCAGCGAAGCACTCAGAACAAGCATTAATATCAGGCTGGCCAGGAAGCCATTGTATTTCAACATCTGCGATCTCCGATGGGTTTGCTGATGGACACTGCTGAGCTTGGTTAGTTTCAACTCTAGCTGTGTACACCTCTTGGCATCGGCTCCGCCAGGTCCCCCGATTCATCCAGGGCCGGGTAAGCAAGATGATGCTTGCGGCAATAATCTGTCAACACCGGGTGTAACCATTCAAAACGTTGTAGCGCCAGGGTTTCATCATCCAGCCGACAGTGGTCGTACATTCCCACGGCTTGCCTTTGTCGTTGCGCTTCATAGAGCACAATGGCACAGGCGACTGAAACATTCAGGGATTGGGTAACGCCCATCATTGGGATTCTGATCTGCTGATCAACATGAGACAAGGTGATGTCACTGACACCAAACAACTCGGTACCCAAAACCAGGGCAATGGGACGGGTGTAATCAATCTCGCGGTAGTCTATCGCTGTATCGCCCAGGTGTGCTGCAACCAGGCGAAAACCACTTGATTTGAGGTAGGTACAGGCGTCTTCTGGGTTGTTGTGGGTCCTGATACGCATCCATTTTTCCGCCCCCTGGGAGGTGTTCCAATGGGTGCGGAGGTCGTCCTCGCCGGGCAGTACATGCATTTCGTTGACGCCAACGGCATCGCAGTTACGTACCATCGCAGAAAAATTTCTTGGTTTATGCAGGTTTTCTGCAAACACGGTCAGATCGGGCTGACGCAAAGCCAGTACGGCGTCCAGCCTGGTACAGCGTTCAGGCGTCACGGATTACCCATGACTTTTATTACGCAGGTTTTTCCAAGCATCTGTCATGTTGATGAAGGCCTGGCCCAACAACAATGCAGGCATAATCAGAAGCATTGATTTCAGTAGATATACTAACGGCAACCCACCGGCCTCCCTCGATGTTTCCATCAACTTCCACGAATTGGCAACATACGGCCAGGCAACAACCAACATAAAGATGCAAAAGGGTACAAGGAATAATAAAGTACCCAGAAGGTCCACCAGCGCACGTTTTTGCTGCGGCATGTTGCTATAAAAGATATCCACCCGCACATGCCCGTCCTGTTGCAATGTCCATGCGGCGGCGATGCTGAACACCGCAACGTGGAGGTAGGTCACCGCTTCCTGAAGCCATATCCAGCCCAGATTAAAGCCATAGCGGAGCACAACCATGGCAAAAGTCAGCAGTACCATTGCCACTGTTAGCCAGGCAACAGTTTTCCCACACAGCGTGATTATCCGGCGCAAAGCAAAAAAATTTACGCTGCTTGCTGGAGCAGACACTTTCACCACTCTTTCAGTTTCCAGTAGACTGGTTGGACCGGGTTCATTTTTTTGTCGGATGGTCTGAGTTCAAGCTGCCCGTCACCATCCTCATCAAGATAATAATAAGCGGGGCCTTTTATGGGTGTTATCTTGATCATGTAGACGCGACCATTCTCGCTGTATTCTTCGATACGTTGACCTTCCCGCTCCGTGATCACAACGCTGGGTTCAACTTGCTCGTTGGGCACCTTGGGTGGAATCGGTGGTGGTGCTGCCGGGTCGGCATTTTTCGCAGTCCCTGGCTGCGCAAGGGCCAAGCTGCAAATTAATGTGCTGGCGGCCACGATGGCTATCCAAGTGTGTTTCATTCGCTTCGCTCCATCAAAGGCAAATTGTTAATGTCTATTTGCAGATTTTTCGATACTCTCAGCATATCAGACCCGAATAATTGAATCTGGATTACATTGTATCTATGAGCGCTAAAAACACTCTCTATCTGGTCGACGGTTCTTCATATATTTACCGGGCGTACCACGCACTTCCCAACCTGACCAATTCTGCCGGCGAGCCGACTGGCGCGCTGCTTGGTGTTGCCAATATGTTACGACGCCTACTCAAGGATGCGGGGTCAGAGAATGTCGCCGTAGTTTTCGATGCCAAAGGCCCGACCTTCCGTCACAAGATGTATGAGCAGTACAAGGCAAACCGTCCCCCGATGCCAATGGAGCTCAGGCAGCAGCTTGAGCCGATCCATGAAATTGTCCGCTTGCTGGGCCTGCCATTGATCCAGGTTTCGGGTGTGGAGGCTGACGATGTTATTGGCACATTGGCGGTTCGTGCCGCTGCTGAAAAAATGGATTGTGTTATTTCTACCGGTGATAAGGATATGGCCCAATTGGTCAATGACCGCGTGTCACTGATCAATACGATGACTAATCTGCATATGGACGCTGCTGGTGTGATGAAAAAATTTGGCGTGAAACCTGAGCAAATCATCGATTTCCTGGCCTTGACTGGCGACAAGGCAGATAACATCCCCGGAGTGGAGAAATGCGGGCCGAAGACCGCTGCCAAGTGGTTGGGTGAGTGGCATGACCTTGAAGGTGTGATAGCCAATGCGCACGACATGAAGGGAAAAATCGGTGGCTATTTGCGGGATGCATTAGAGGTTTTACCTTTGTCACAGGCGCTGGCCACTATCCGAAGTGATTTGGAATTGGACCTGGATCTCAATGAACTTAAACGTAAACCTGTTGATGAGACAGCGTTACGTGAATTTCTGCAGCACCAGGAGTTCAGCAGCTGGTTGCAGGAACTCGCTGGTGATGAATCTTCGTCGCCGTTAACCGTTGAGACGAACTACACCACGGTACTGGATGAAGCTGCTTTCATACTGTGTTTGGAAAAACTGCAAAAAGCGGAGTTGATTGCTTTTGATACTGAAACTACCAGCCTGGACCCAATGCAGGCTGAGCTGGTGGGGTTGAGTTTTGCCGTTGATGCGTTTGAGGCGGTTTATATACCGGTTGGTCATCGTTATCCGGGAGCACCTGCGCAACTCGATTGCGAAACTGTGCTGGAGGCGCTTAAACCGCTACTGGAGGGCAAGTCTCCCAAGAAGGTGGGCCAACACATCAAGTACGATATGAATGTTCTGTCACGTTATGGTTTGACGGTGGATGGCATAGCCTTTGATACGATGCTGGAATCCTACGTGTTTAACAGCACCGGTAGCCGCCACGACATGGATTCACTGGCATTAAAATACCTTGGTCAGCAGACCACCCATTATGAAGAAGTTGCCGGCAAGGGTGCCCACCAGATATCTTTCAGCCAGGTGTCCATTGAGGATGCAGGGCATTATGCGGCCGAGGATGCCGACATCACTTTGCGTTTGCATCAGCATCTGTGGCCAAAGTTACAAACCGAGGCCGCACTTGAGAAGGTATTGACGGAAATAGAAATACCGTTGATACCGGTACTGGCAAGAATGGAACAGGCTGGCGTACTCATTGATGGTAAATTGTTGTCGCAGCAAAGTAACGAACTGGCCAAACGTATCCATGAGTTGGAAGGGCAGGCACATCAAGTTGCCGAACAGCCTTTCAACCTGGGGTCGCCGAAACAATTACAACAGATCCTTTTTGAAAAACTGAAGTTGCCTGTTATCCGTAAGACACCCAAGGGTCAGCCATCAACTGCCGAAGACGTGTTAAGGGAACTGGCTGATCAATATGAACTGCCGAAACTGATTCTCGAGCATCGTTCGATCTCCAAGCTCAAATCTACCTATACTGACAAACTACCCGAGCAGATCAACCCGCACAGTGGGCGGGTACATACGTCTTATCACCAGGCGGTTGCGGCGACCGGTCGCTTATCCTCATCCAACCCTAACCTGCAAAACATACCCATCCGGACAACCCGGGGCCGCAAGATACGCAAGGCCTTTGTAGCACCTGCCGGCAACGTGATATTGGCAGCCGATTACTCTCAGATCGAGCTGCGTATCATGGCACACCTTTCCGGGGACCAGGGGCTGCTCAAGGCTTTTCATGATGGTGTCGACATCCATAGGGCCACCGCGGGTGAAGTTTTTGCAGAAGACTATGAAAAAGTAACGGATAACCAGCGCCGTGCAGCCAAGGCGATCAACTTTGGGCTGATGTATGGAATGTCAGCCTTCGGTCTCGGTCGCCAGCTGGATATCAGCCGGCCGGAGGCACAGGAATACATGGACACCTATTTTTCCCGCTACCCAGGGGTGCAGGTATTCATGGAAAAAATTCGTGAACAGGCACGTGAGCAGGGTTTTGTCGAAACCTTGTTTGGACGCAGGCTGTATTTGCCTGAAATTAATGCCAGCAACATGATGCGCCGTCAGGGCGCAGAACGTGCTGCTATCAACGCACCGATGCAAGGCACGGCAGCAGATATCATCAAGATTGCCATGATAAGGGTGGATGAATGGCTACAGACCACCCAACCCGGAGCAAGACTTGTCATGCAGGTTCATGATGAACTGGTGTTGGAAGTTGAAGAAGCACAGGTCAATGTCGTTCGTGACGCGGTGGTCGAACACATGTCGGCTGCCGTCGAGCTGGATGTGCCACTGGTCGTGGATACAGGTTTTGGTCCGGATTGGGATACCGCACATTGATACAGGTTGTCTAATAGCTTTCAAAGCCTGAAATCACCCCGGGTTATTTGAACCATCCGAACGGGAGCTGGTCCTAATTTGTGACTGTTTTTTGCAGTCTTGTCCGTACCTCTAAAGCGGACAGTGGGATCGGTTATTTCCCCCAAACCGAGACCCTTTTAACCCTGCCGGGTAAACCGGCAGGGTTTTTTATGTTCAGGACGAACGGTACACCGCGGGCGCATGGATGCGCAGGAGCGGTGTACGCCCTTCGAACACCACAAGCGCACAGACGCGCACGACTGTAGGGATGCGGGAGGTAGAGCACCAAAAGTAGGCGCTCCAGGCGACGCAGGAGCAGTTGCCAAGGAGCGGTGTACGCCCTTCATACACCGCGGTCGTATCCCGGCCCAGCAATCAGAAATTCTTGCTGGATTTTTTACAAATCGTTGATTACCAGATTTTTACCCGTTCTTCGGGTGCCAAATAAAGAGCATCGGTTTCGGCAACATCAAATACTTCATAAAATTCCGATATGTTTCTGACCACGCCATTGACGCGATACTGTCTCGGTGAGTGTGGGTCGGTATTGATTTGTTGCCTTAATGCCTCATCACGGGATTTACCCAGCCAGCCCTGTCCGTAGCCGATAAAGACACGTTGTTCACCGGTGTAACCATCCATAACAGGGGCCTCGTTGCCTGCGAGCGATAACTTGTAGGCGAGCAATGCGATGCTTAAACCACCCAGGTCACCAATATTTTCACCGAGTGTGAATTCACCGTTCACATTCAGATCATCAAATGGTTTGAAAGCAGAATATTGCTCAATCAGTTTTGCGGTGCGCTTCTCGAATTCGGTCTTGTCTTCATCGGTCCACCAGTTGCGAAGCACGCCATCGCCGTCAAATGTACTGCCAGAGTCATCAAATCCATGACCGATTTCGTGACCGATGACCGCACCAATTGAACCATAGTTGACTGCATCATCTGCACCCAGGTCGAAAAATGGTGGCTGCAGAATCGCGGCCGGAAAAACGATTTCATTCAGTGGTGGATTGTAATAAGCATTCACCGTCTGTGGTGTCATGCCCCATTCGGATTTGTCAACCGGCCCGCCCTGGCGCGCGAGGTTTTTTTCATACACAAACATAGCTGAGCGCTGCATATTACCAACAAGATCACCGGACTCAATTTCCAGTCTGGTGTAATCTTCCCAATTGTCAGGGTAGCCAATTTTTGGGGTGAATTTTGAAAGTTTGTCCAGCGCCTGCGCTTTAGTCTCATCACCCATCCAGTCAAGCCCTTTGATGCTGATCTCGTATGCCTTGATCAGATTGTTGACCAACTCCAACATCTGTTGTTTGGCTTCCGGTGGGAAGTGGCGTGCAACATAGACCTTGCCAACGACTTCACCCAGGTTATCATTCACATTGCCTACAGCACGCTTCCAACGAGGCAGAGGTTGTTCAATACCCCGCAGGGTTTTTGAGTAAAACTCAAAACTTTGCTGATCCAGGGCTGCGTCTAACAAACTGGCGTTGCCATTCAAAACTTTCCAGGTGAGATAGGTCTTCCAGTCGTTTATGTCGGTGGTCTTTATAATGTCATTCAGTGCGCGCATATGATCGAGTTGTGTAACAACAAGACCGTCGATATCACTGATGGCGGCCGTGCTCAGATATGCATCCCAGGCAAAGTCCGGCATGAGATCGGGCAGTTCCACCAGCGGTATCTTGTTGTACAGGGCGACCATGTCACGGGTTTGCTCTTTTTTCATATGCTCAGCGGCCATGCGTGTTTCCAGCGCCATGATCATTTCCGCAGCATTTTTGCCATCCACTATTCCGGCCTTCACAAACATTTGTTCCATGTGTGATAGGTATGCGTTGCGAATTTCTTCGGAGCGTTCACCCTCCTCAAAATAATATTCCCTGTCGGGCAAGCCCAAGCCTGCCTGCCATGTGTACATCATGTAGGTGTTGGGATTTTTGAAGTCGACGTATTGCGCTAACGCGAAAGGCAAATCAATACCGATCTTGTTCGCTTCGGCAAAATACACCGCCAGTTGCTCATGGTTTTCCAATGCAGCGATTTTCGCAAACTCAGACTCAAGAGGTGTTACACCCAATCGGTTTCGGGTCTCCATATCCATATATGAAGCATAAAGAGCACCGACCTTTTGCTCATCGCTGCCCTTGGCGAAGTCACCATCAGCAGCCTCTTCAATAATGGTTTTGACATTTGCAGTGGCTTGTTCGTGAACAATCAGGCCTACACTGTTGCTGGCGCGGTCTGCCGGGATTTCAGTGGTATTGATCCAGGTTCCATTGACGAAGGCATTGAAGTCATCACCGGGTCGTACCTCTTTGTTCATGTTTTCGATCAGCAGCCCTGAGTGTTTTTCGACTTCAACGCCAGCAACATCGCTCGCGGCCTCGTCAACACTGCTTTGACTCACGTTATTATTTTGCCCGCAGGCTGCCAGTAGTATGGAGAGCGTCAAGGTGGTAACGGTTCTATTCATGGTTCTTAATCCTGTTCGGGCCTTGTTTCTGATGTGAGCCAATCCCTTGGTTTCAGATACTGATTCAGTTCTGCTTCTGCAGAACCCGTTTCGGGCTGGTAGTTATAACGCCAATTTACCGTTGGTGGCAGTGACATAAGTATCGATTCAGTTCGGCCCCCGGATTGCAGGCCGAACAATGTACCGCGGTCATAGACCAGGTTAAATTCAACATAACGCCCGCGTCGGTACAATTGGAAACCACGTTCGCGGTTTGTGTATTCCATCTGCTTACGGCGTTCAACGATAGGCAGGTATGCAGGCAAGTAGCTATTACCAACGGTCTGCATGAATTCAAAGCAACGCTCAAAACCCCATTCATTCAGGTCATCGAAGAACAAGCCGCCGACACCGCGGGTTTCATTGCGATGTTTAAGATAGAAATATTCGTCACACCATTGTTTGTAACGTGGATAAACATCTTCACCAAATGGCTGGCAGCTTGCCTTGATAGTTTGATGCCAGTGAATGATATCGTCCAGGTTGGGGTAATAAGGGGTCAGGTCATAACCTCCGCCAAACCACCAAATCGGCTCAGCTTCAAGTTTTTGTTCGGCGGACTTGTTAGCAATAAAGAATCGTACATTGGCGTGGCTGGTAGGTACATAGGGGTTGCGTGGATGAATGACTAAAGAGAGTCCCATCGCCTGGAAATCCCGCCCTTCCAACTCGGGTCTTGCCGCAGTTGCTGAAGGCGGCAATCGCTTACCAAAAACGTGTGAGAAATTGACACCAGCCTGCTCAAAAACATCGCCTTGTTCCAACACCCGGGTACGCCCACCACCACCGGTCTCGCGTTGCCACAAGTCCTGTTTGAATCGACCGCTACCATCTGTCATCTCCAGTGTGCTGCAGAGCTTGTCTTGCAGCCTGAGCAAATATTTTTTTACCCGTTCAACCTGCATTAGCCCTGCCTGATGATACTTCCGCTCATAAGATCACGAATTTCACTGGGGTTTTTGGCACCACCCAATGGCCCAGCCAATATGCCTTTGATGTAGTGACCAAAATAGCCCTCAACTTCGGCTGCGTTGCGGGCTGGTTTTGCGGCACTGTGATTTGCACTGGATGATATCAGTGCTGAGCCAAACGCTTCACACAAAGCCCGGCTGGGCTCGTGCGCGGTGATGCGTACGGCGATGCTGTCATGATCACCAGCCACGTAATCTGGTACTGCGGTGGCGCGTGGGAACAACCAGGTAACCGGACCCGGCCAGGTCTGCATGGCCTGCTGCGTTAATGAGCTGTCAGGGGTTGATACCCAGGGTTGTAATTGTGAAAAATCACTGGCAATTAGCACCAGGCCTGCTGATTCTTGTCGACCTTTGAGTGCCAGCAGCTTACGCACAGCAGATTCATTGCCGGGATCGCAGCCCAGTCCAAAAACGGCTTCCGTGGGATAGGCAATGACATGACCGGCACGCAGTTGTTCAACGGCACCGGCAGTATCCAGCAGTGTGTGGGTTGCCATGATTTAGTGGGTAGCTTTACGCCCGTTAAGCATTATTTGCCGCACTCTTTTTTGCGGGTTTCTTTTTTGTTTTTTTCTTTTTGCGGGTCGTCTTTTTGCGCGTGGCTGTCTTTTTTGCGACCTTTTTCTTGGCTGTTTTTTTCTTGCCGCGTTTACGATCGGGTGCCGCCGCGATTAATTCTTCACATTCGGCTTGTGTCAGGGACTCCGGTTCGCGGTCTTTTGGCAGGCGCGCATTTTTATTACCGTCGGTAATGTAGGGACCATAGCGACCGCGTAAAACCTGGATATCGGTACCATCAAAGGTTTTAATGATGCGGTTGGCCTCGAATTCTTTTTTCTCCGCGACCAGTTTCAACGCATGTTCCAAGGTGACTTCAAGTGGGTCAGCATCTTTCAATGAAACAAACTGATTACCAAAGCGGATATAGGGACCAAAACGTCCAATCGCGGCGACGACATTTTCACCTTCCGGTGTTTGGCCCAGCTCGCGTGGTAATTTAAACAGCTCCAGGGCCTCTTCCAGGGTAATTGTTTCCAGACTTTGCCCAGGTCTGAGACCTGCAAATGTGGGCTTGTCTTCATCATCCCGGGTTCCAATCTGGGCGTGGGGGCCATAGCGACCAAGACGTACCGACAGCGGTTTGCCTGTTTTGGGATCTGTGCCGAGTACACGAGCCGCTTTAGCTTCATCACGGCTGACGGATTCCTGCTTTTCGGTCACGCGGGCATGGAATGGTGTCCAGAAACTCTCAAGCAACGGTATCCAGTCTTTCTCGCCGCGTGAAACTTCATCCAACGCGTCTTCAAGACGAGCGGTGAATTCGTAATCAATATATTCCTTGAAATGACTTTCCAGAAAACGTTCAACGACACGACCGGTATCCGTGGGCGTGAAGCGACGCTTGTCAAGCTCAACATAATACCGTCTGACCAATGTGGACATGATGCTGGCATAGGTTGACGGTCGTCCGATCCCGTACTCTTCCATAGCCTTAACCAGGCTGGCTTCAGAGTACCGTGGTGGTGGCTCTGTAAAATGTTGCTCGGAACGTATGCCATTAAGCTTGAGTACATCCCCTTCTTGTATATCTGGCAGTCGGCTTTCTGCTTTTTTCTCGTTTTCAGGTATCGAAACTTCGTAGGCAGCGAGAAAGCCGGGAAATGTCACAACAGAACCGTTGGCGCGGAAACTGGCATTTGCACCGCAATCAAATTCCACTGCAACTGTATCCATTCTTGCGGGTGTCATCTGGCTGGCCAGAGTGCGTTTCCAGATCAGCTCATAAAGGCGGAACTGATCATCGCTGAGGCTTGCTTTTATTGTGTTGGGTAACCGACTGGCTGAGGTCGGGCGAATCGCTTCATGCGCCTCTTGAGCGTTTTTTGACTTGGTCTTATAGAAATTCGGGTTTTCCGGAACATAGTCCTGACCAAACTGCTCAGTGATCTGTCTGCGGATGTCCGTAAGTGAATCATTCGACAGTGTGACCGAGTCAGTACGCATATAAGTGATCAGGCCTTCGGTCTGGCCATTGATCGCGATACCTTCATACAGTGTTTGTGCTGTACGCATGGTTTTTTGTGCTGAAAACCTCAGTTTTCGAGAGGCATCCTGCTGCAATGTAGAAGTAATAAAAGGTGGTGCCGGTCTGCGTTTGCGTTCTTTTCGCTTGATCCTGTCTGCTTTCAGCTGACCATTGGCGTCAGTAAGCAGTTGGTCACGCACAGCAGTTGCACGTTTTTCATCCTGAATGTCGAACTGGCGGTACTTGTCACCATCCAGACGCACGAGATTAGCTGTAAACGCATGCTCTGTTTTTTGCAGATCGGCCTCGATGGTCCAGTATTCCTGCGCATTGAAAGCCTCGATTTCGCGTTCGCGTTCTACAATCATGCGCAATGCAGGGCTTTGTACCCTTCCTGCTGACAAGCCGGGTTTGATTTTTTTCCACAACAACGGTGATAAAGTAAAACCAACCAGGTGGTCCAGTGCGCGCCTTGCCTGTTGTGCGTTGATGAGATCCATGGAGAGTTCACGCGGGTTAGCCACGGCATCCTGGATTGCGCGCTTTGTGATCTCAGAAAATTCGACCCGGTAAAAGGGAATCTTCTCAGTCAGCTTCTTGTCCTTTAAAATCTCAAAGATATGCCAGGAAATAGCCTCGCCTTCGCGATCGAGATCAGTTGCGAGATAAACCGCTTCAGCTTTACGGGTTGCCTTAATGATTTTATCAACGTGTTTTTTACTACCTTCACTAAGTTCATAGTGCATTGAGAAGCCGTTTTCAGTATCTACAGCACCATCCTTTGATGGTAGGTCGCGCACGTGACCATAAGAAGCCAGCACCTCAAAATCTGTTCCGAGATACCGGTTGATGGTTTTCGCCTTGGCCGGCGATTCTACAATGAGTAGGTTTTTTGCCATATTTCAAGTTCAAACAAGCACTAACTGCCTGAAAATCTGTCGATTATATCTGACAGGGTCCCAGCGGGCAGAATAGTGTTTAGATGGTTAATCCCTCCAATTGTGTAGCTTCTCAGCAGAAATTCGACCGCATGTAACGGTCGTGTCCCATATTAGTGCCGATACTCCTGCTCGGTGTCAAACATCAAATCTTCCATCCAGGCGAAATTGGCTTCCTGACCCGGTTGGTTGAACAACACCATCAGCACCACCCATTTCATGTCCTCAAGGGTAATTTCATCTGTTTCCAGCGCAAGTACCCGGTCTAACACCAGCTCACGACGCTGGGCATCGACGATACCTATATTTTCCAGATACATCAGGAAGTCTCTACATTCGGTATCCAGTCGTGCTGTTTCTGAATCTACGTAAACGCGGACTGGCCGGTGATTATCCTGAAACAAATCGGGTTGATGACGTTGTTCGGCGAGACCGTCCAGCCAATTGAAAGCCTTGTCGATCTCACCATTGGTAAACCCTGCCTGATGGAGGTTCTCTTCCAACGAGTCCCTGTCTGGGGCTTCTTCCGGTTCGTCGTACAAATAATTCTCAAAAAGAAACATTAGTACATCGAGTACGTTTTCTTTCATTATTATGCCTCTGTGACCATTGGCTGGTGGTTCACCATAACTTCCACTTGCCTCAGCCTTCCCCGTTCTCGTGTCATAAGCATGGCTGAGACCAGCCGCAGGGTCAATGCACTTTTGCGCAAATGCCTGTTCGAATATGACCTAAAAGAAGAAAGCTTTTTCAGTATTCGTTTGAAGCAAATTGGTACAGTTAGGTGAATATTCAAGGGTTACGCCCGTACATAGCGCCCGTTACCCTGCTTTTTTACCATGCCTTTGAGTTCCATCATCAATAGCATGGAAGATATTTCACGCGCACTCAGGTCTGTTTGTTCAATGATTGTATCCACTGACTTGGCATCATAACCGAGCACGGCCCACACGGTGCTGTAGTCCGAATCATCGAGCAGGTTTTGTTTGCCGACTACTGGTTTCTCTTGGCCATCATCAGATTGTGCAAGCTGTTGACGGATCTCCACTTGCAACTCTGCAGCTAACGGTCCCAGCTCCTGCATAATGTCGGCCGTTGTTTCCACCAGCCGTGCGCCGTCACGGATCAAGCGATGACAACCCTTGGCCATGGGGTTGTGCAAAGAGCCGGGCAGGGCAAATACATCACGTCCTTGCTCTGCGGCTTTTCGTGCGGTGATCAATGTGCCGCTATTTAGACCGGCCTCTATGACCAGAACCGCCAAACTTAAACCCGAGATAATCCGGTTTCGTGAAGGAAAATGTTGACGCCTTGGTGGTGAGCCCAGGGGCAATTCAGAAATCATGGCACCTTGTGAACGGATACGCTCTGCGATTGCACGACTGCTTCTGGGGTAGACCCGGTCCAGCCCGGTTCCATTGACGGCAATGGTGAAAGCACCCGCATCCAGTGCTGCTGTGTGGGCGGCGCTGTCAATACCGCTGGCTAAACCGCTGGTAATGGTCATGCCCTGGCGTGCGAGGGTAGTGGCGAAATCATTGGCATGATCAAGTCCACCAGCGGTAGGGTTGCGGCTGCCAATGACGGCGATTTGAGGCTGCCAAAGGCAACCGGGGTCTCCGTCTATAAACAAAGCGGCTGGCGGACTATTGATGCGTCGTAATAAGGCTGGGTAGGCATCGTCATCCCAACATAAGAGGTGGTGGTTGGGCTGAGAAAGCCATTCCAGGTCTGATTCGATTCGTGCCTCATCTGGCGTGGTAATAGCATCAACGGCTGCGGATGATAAACCGTGTTGAATTAAATTCCGGGTGCTTGCCGAAACGATGGCCGAGGCACCACCCAGTGCTTCGATTACCCGGATAAGCGAAACGCCCCCAACCGAGGGCGCATTCAGAATAACTAACCAATCACGCTGCTTCGTGGCAGCCCCCTTTTAAGCTATCAACGCTATGTTAGAGAAACCCGACAAGCTCCCGCTATTGTTAAAGCGTCTCGTCCGGGTGTTTTAGTATGTCGTGTTCACGTACCGGGCGATCCCCATCCATAATCATGGCGTAACTGACCTCATCAAAAACCCGGAAAACCAGGACATGAGCACTGAACCCATCCGGAAGCGTGACTTTGTCACCTTTCAGGGTCTTATTGGCCGCCCAACTACCTGTGGGATATTTCACTTGGTCCTGTACCCTTTTGCCTGGTCGAAAAGCCGAAAATACGTGACCTGCTTCAACACCCTGATTCTGGCCGACATTGATCGTAATGATCTGGTAGTGACCCGAACCATAGGTGTTTTGGGTTAGTGCAATCACTTCCATGCCATCGGGTACCGGTCTTGGTGTGTGCGGTATCAACTGTGCGTCATATTTATAATCGTCAATCGGTAATACAAAATCTCCTGCTTTGACCTCGGTTTGGCCGCCCTGAATTTTTAGGGTCGCAGGATCACCGCCCTTGACCAGTCTTGCCACTGCAATATCCCAAAACTCGTAACCCAACACCTCAGGGTTTTTGCGCCTCCATGACAATGTTGCATTCCAGATGTCATCCGGATACTCCGAGTTACCACTCAGGTGTTCGCGGTATCTGTGGTGTCTCGCTCTTTTCACTACACCGTTGTCATCATAATAAATATGGCGTAATCGAACTATGGCAAATTCCTCGCCAACTCGTCCGTCAATGCCTCGTACATAGGTAAGATCTTTTACCGTGGCCATGACGCGTTCATTTTCATTGGCCACAACATAAGGCAGGTCTGAAAAGGTCCCGGGCAATAAAACCCGGGCATTGGTAACGAACTGCTTGATAGCATCCCATTCAACCGGCTGGATTGCATCACGTTGAAGTGGGTGCGCTCCAGGAGACATGCGTACAGTCGTTTTGTCGTCATTGATGACCAGTTGTGGCTTACCATCAACATAAATCAATGATATGTGATCGCCTGGATAGATCAGGTGCGGGTTTTCAATTTGAGGGTTGGAATGCCAGATAGCGGGCCATTGCCAAGGTTGCTCAAGAAATTTACCGGAGATGTCCCACAGGGTATCGCCCTTCACGACTACGTACTCATCAGGGTGATCGGAGCGCACGGAAACGTCTTGTGCGATCGCAGTACCTATTACCATTGCTATCAGGATAAGGTGA
The DNA here is from genome assembly GCA_021772935.1 of Gammaproteobacteria bacterium. GTDB lineage: Bacteria > Pseudomonadota > Gammaproteobacteria > Xanthomonadales > SZUA-36 > SZUA-36. The sequence continues at coordinate 44,328 of JAJFLA010000055.1, read as the reverse complement.
AAAATTTTCTTAATCACAGTCCTTTCCCCATATTTAGTTGGCATCCAGCCATCTTGACCGATGCGGTCAGCATTCTTCACTGGCGAACATGGTTCGTCATTAGCTATCATAATTCCTGTGGTGCAAAAGTTCACCTAAATTATTTATCAGGCAAAGAGGGCGTATGGCTAAACTGAATATTTTGGAGTTCCCCGATCCGCGCTTGACGACCGTTGCAAGTGCGGTGGTAGTCTTTGATGAGGCGCTAAAACTATTAGTTGCTGACATGACTGAAACCATGTATTCAGCACATGGAATTGGTCTTGCTGCAACCCAGGTTAATGTTCACAAACGATTGCTGGTACTGGATGTCAGTGAAGAACAGAATCAACCGCGGGTGTATATTAACCCGGATATATTGAGCCGGTCCGGCGAGCAGAGTCATGAAGAAGGTTGTCTGTCAGTGCCAGGCATATATGCTAGTGTCAAACGGGCTGAAAATATCACTGTCCGGGCAGTGGGTATAGACGGAATCAGCTTCGAAGAGCAACTGGAAGGCTTACATGCAGTGTGTATTCAACATGAGATGGACCACTTGATAGGCCGACTTTTTGTTGACTATTTGTCACCTTTAAAACGAAATATGGTGCGAAAAAAGCTTGAAAAGCAGCGAAAAGTAGCATCACAAGAAGCTGAAGATCACCTGGTCATCTGAATTTGAATAAACAGAAACAACCTTTGCGCATCATTTTTGCTGGAACCCCGGAGTTTGCGCTGCAGCCATTGCAAGCTCTGATTGATGAGGCTTGTGAGATCGTTGCAGTTCTGACCCAGCCAGATCGTCCCGCTGGCCGGGGTAAGCATTTGCGTGCCAGCCCGGTTAAACAACTGGCGCTGGGTTTAGGCTTGGAAGTACTGCAACCAGAAAGCCTGAAAGATGCTGCCTGGCAGGAAAAACTGGCAGCTTTGCAGCCTGACTTGATGGTTGTGGTGGCTTATGGATTGATGATTCCGGCCCGGTTGCTGGCTCTACCGAGCTTGGGCTGCTGGAATATTCATGCCTCATTGCTGCCCCGTTGGCGGGGTGCTGCGCCCATCCAACGTGCCATTGAGGCTGGTGATGAAGAAACCGGCGTATGTATCATGCAGATGGAAACCACACTGGATACCGGTCCGCTTTACCATTGTCTTGCTACACCTATCAGACCGCTGGATAATGCCGGCACCCTGCATGACCGGCTGGCCACTATGGGAGCTCAAGCGCTCAAACATTGCATTGAAAAGGTCATGCGGGATGAATTACCGCAAGCGACGACCCAGGATGATGCTGAGGTTATTTATGCCCGTAAATTAAGCAAGGCAGAAGCTGAGCTGGATTGGAGTCAAGCGGCGGAGGTATTGCAACGTAAAGTGCGTGCATTCAACCCCTGGCCAGTTGCGTGGTGTGAGCTTGGCGGCTACCGTTTGCGCATCTGGCAAGCTGAGGTCGTAGACCATGTAGCGGGTTGCAAACCCGGTCAAGTTATCATTGAGGGCCAGTCATTTGTTGTGGGTACAATAGAAAAGTCTTTGAAAATACTGGAAATACAGCGCGCAGGCGGTCAACGAATGAAGATGGAGAAGTTTTTGAATGCTCATCAGTCCCAGGTTTGGTAAATAGTTTGTCGAAAAAAATGAAAAACTCGCAAAATCCACGCTTAGCAGCACTCCATGCGCTGTCAGAAGTGCTGGATTCAAATAAGAATCTGGGTGATAGCAAGGCCCTTTCAAGACTCCGTGACAGTCGTGATAATGCTTTCGCCAGACATTTGACTTACGAGGTTTTACGCTGGTTGACAGCACTGGAGTGGTTGGCTGCCGAGTTGCTCGCTAAACCACTTAAAAAACGTGAGCGGGATGTGCAGCGATTGTTACTGTTGGGCCTGCAACAACTGTGGCATGACCAAACCGCCAGCCATGCTGCCGTGAATGAAACAGCGGAGTGTGCCCGATTACTGGGCAAGCCTTGGGCGGTTGGCTTGATTAATGCTGTTCTGAGACGATTCCAGCGTGAGCAAAAGCAACTTCTGGACAAACTGGAGCATGCCAGGCAACGGTTTGCGCACCCGGACTGGATGCTAAAGGAAATTCAACTGGACTGGCCTGAGCACTGGCAGACCATTACCGATGCCAACAACCGACAGGCACCACTGTGGCTGAGAATTAACCGCCAACTGGCAGAGGAAACAACCCTACGAAATGATTTAAAAATGGCAGGGTTTGAAGTTTGCGATCACCCGTATGCTCGTGACGCCATTAGTATCAGCCCTGCTGTAGCCGTCGTTAACATACCGGGTTTTGACAAGGGCTGGCTTTCTGTACAGGATCCCGCTGCGCAATTGGCGAGGGATTTGCTGGCTCCCCAGCCTGGAGAGCGAATCCTTGATGCCTGCGCCGCACCAGGAGGGAAAACGGCGCATTTGCTGGAGAGCTGTAGCGGGATTGAATTGACTATCCTGGACAAACAGCTACAACGTGTTGAGCAAATTCACCAGACTTTGAATCGTCTGAGTTTGACCGCCGAGCCACAAGTGGCCGATGCGATCAACATCGAAAGCTGGTGGAAAGGGAAAAAATTCCACAAAATTCTCCTGGATACACCCTGTAGCGCGACCGGTGTAATCCGCAGACACCCGGAAATCAAGTGGCTCCGTAACAGCGAGCAGGTGGAGGCCGCGGTGCAAACGCAGGCCGCTCTATTGGCCGCTTTGTGGCCATTGCTGGAAATCGGTGGCACCCTCGTTTATGCCACCTGTTCATTGTTAAAGCGCGAGAATAGCCAACAAATTCATCAGTTTCTGGAGCAACATACTGACGCAGCTGTAGAGATACCTGCTGTAGAATGGGGCATGGTCGAACCATTCGGTCGCCAGATCTTGCCAGGGGAAGCTCAGATGGATGGGTTCTTTTATGCGGTTTTGCGTAAGTCTTCTTAGCAGCGTAGTAATTTTTCTTGCCGGATGCAGTTCGGAAGGCGCTGTTGATTATGGCTTTAGCATTAATAATGTATCGGTCAGCCGCGCCTACCAGTCCCTGAATATTCATCTGCATCAAAATCTTGAACTGAGCCAGCAAGCGCGTGAAGCGCTGGAGCATGGTGTAACGTTAACCATCAGGTTAGAAGTGGAGTTGCATAAAGACAATATCATGATAGTTGATCGGCAGGACATCAGGCGGTTCCAACTTCGATTCTTGCCTTTGAGTGAACGTTACCAGTTGTCAAGAGAAGGAACTGGTGAGTTGCAGACCTTCCCTCGATTGCGCCATTTACTCGCAGCTATTGATGATTTAAATATCCAATTGTCTACCGGTCCACTATTAGCTGGAAGTTATGAGTTACGTACCCGCGTTCGCCTGGATGAAAGCCGTTTACCGGCACCTATGCAATTGCCCACCTGGTTTTCATCCAGTTGGCAGCACAATTCGGAGTGGTCGGTGTGGCCTTTCATATTAAGCGTGTAAGACGTCTTGTGTTGGTGCTGTTGCCAGTGGCAGTGGGCTTGGGCGCTTTGCTTGCATCATTGATTCTTGTGAGCAATGTTCAACAAGACGCCAGTGGTCTTAGCCAGCCATATGTATGGGTACTGCTGTTGACTGTTTTTGCGTTGCTCGTTGTATTGGCTGCTATATTTCACCGCGTTATATCACTGACCAGAAAAGTCCGGGAGCACGCACCCGGTGCCATGTTGTCAGCCCGCTGGGTCCGGTACTTCCTGGTTTTGTCGCTGCCACCCGCTTTGATCGTTTACTTTTTTTCGGCCTATTTCCTGACCCGGACAGTCGATAGCTGGTTCGATGTGGGTGTGGAGTCGGCACTTGCCGACTCATTGAAACTGGGTCAGCAGTTCCTGGAAAACCGGACCCTGGAGGTTCGTAATCAGGTGCGCCGTCTGAGTCGGGAAATTGATAACCCCGATGATGATGTGGATTCAGTGCGTAGGGCTCTACTGGAGAATGTCAGTGCTGCCGGACCATTGGAGCTTTCAGTACTGGAAAGCGATGGTCGATTGGTGGCCAGTGCAAATATCAATATACTTGCCGACCTCCCCGAACGACCGGGTGATTATGCATTGCTACAGGCCCTGGATCAGGGTGAATATGCTGCGGCAGAACCGGTAGCCGATGGTATTTTACTTATTCGTGTGATTCAACGCCTTTCTTTCAATGTGCCGGGAGGGAAGGGCTATTTGTTACAAGCCATCTACCCTCTGCCGGAATCAATCACTTCGCTCGCCAGTGAAATAGAAAAGGAATACCACCGTTACCAAAACCTTAGTTATCTGCGTGAACCACTGAAGCAAAGTTTTATTCTGATCCTGTCGCTGGTGTTATTGTTGGCCGTACTGCTCGCCATACTCGCTGCGCTGAATGTCGCACGCAGGATGGTAACCCCAATTTCCAAACTTGCACAGGCGACCCGTGAAATCGCAGCTGGCGGCCTGGCTTATGAAATTCAGGCTGAGACCCGTGATGAACTGGGTTTCCTGGTGCAGTCTTTTAATCAAATGACTGAAGCCCTGACCAGCGCAAGTGAAGAAGCCGAGCACAGCAGGGCTCAGTTGCAGTCGCAAAGCGAGTATCTTGAAACCGTTCTGAGCAGCCTTACCGCTGGTGTGTTGACGCTGAACAACAATCAGACTGTCGTGACGGTTAACGCTGCTGCTGAAGAGGTGCTGGGTATGCCAGCCGGTTTTTTTGCCGGACAAAACCTGGCTGAACGTGCCGAAATGGCTCCCTTTCTGGCCCCACTAGCTGAGTTGATCAGGTGGCAAATGAGTCGTGGGCCAGCTGAGTGGCAAAAGGAAATACGTTTGAATGCTCACGGGCAAACGTTGGTCTTATTGGTGCGTGGTTCACACCTGGGTAAAAACATAAGCCACGCAGGTGGCACAGTCATTGTTTTTGATGATGTCACCATGCTTAACCAGGCACAACGAGAGGCAGCCTGGGCTGAAGTGGCTCGCCGGTTGGCCCACGAAGTGAAAAACCCATTGACACCTATCCGCCTGGCTGCGGAACGCTTGCAGCTAAAACTTATGAGTAAGCTGGACAACAAAGACAGCAAAATGCTGGAGCACGCTACCGGAACCATTGTTTCGCAGGTTGAAGCATTAAGGACTCTGGTTGATGCCTTTGGAGATTATGCACAAGGACCACAAATGGAACGCATGCCAATGGCTCTTGACCAGCTGGTTAAAGATGTTGTTGCGCTGTACCAGCACGAGGACCAACGGGTTCAGTTTCACCTGAGGCTGATTACTGGGCCACCGGGTTTGTCTGTAGATAGTGGTCAAATCCGACAGTTGCTACACAATTTAGTGGCCAACTCAAGTGAGGCTGTGACGGAAGGTGAATTTGCAGAGGTTTATATTCGTACAAGACTCATTACACAGGCTGGTAAAAAGTGGTTGGAGGTGGAGGTCAGTGATCGTGGCCCCGGTTATCCCGAGGCGGTATTGGACAAACCCTTTGAGCCGTATGTGACATTCAAAACCCATGGTAGTGGTCTCGGTCTGGCCATTTGCCGCAAAATTGTCGGCGAACATGATGGTCGCATCTCCATCCATAACCCGACAGTTGGCGGTGCTTGTACTACAATAATCCTGCCTTTATCGGGTTAGTCAGGTGTCAAGTTGACACTACAGCAGCATTTTCATGGCAACCGCCAGCAGAAACAGAGCAAAGAATCTTTTTGTTAACAAAGGGGAGCTTCGGTGTACGGCTGCAACACCCAAAGGTGCTGCAAATATACTGAACAGGGTAATGCCAGCAAGCGCTTGCAAATGCACATAACCCAGAGTGGGTACGGATGAATTGTTTGCCCCCAGCCATATAAACCCCACCGTACCTGCAAGGGCAATTGGATAGCCGCAAGCCGCAGCTGTAGCTACAGCGTTCCGAACTTGCTGACCGTGCCACAATAACCAGGGTACGGTCATACTGCCACCACCAATACCCAGAAGGCTGGAGACCATGCCTATGCCAAAACCTGTGCCAGTAACTGGAAACCGCCCGGGCAGAGACCGGTTTCCCTGCTTATCAGTTCTGCACAGCATCTGTAGAGCGACAATGAGTGCATAAATACCAAAAACAAGGCCAAGCACTTCGTTACCTATGCGATCAGCAATGATGCTTCCAAGCAGAGCGCCAGCCAGCAAGCCGGGAAGCAATTGTTTGACCAACGACCATACAATGGCACCGCGTTTATGGTGCGCAAGCAACGAGCTCATCGATGTAAACAACATGGTGGCGAGAGACGTGGCAACCGCCATCTGAACAGCTATACCTGCGATCGCTGGATCGCGGCTGAATAACCAACTCAGCACCGGTACAAGAACCAATCCGCCACCGATGCCAAGGTAACCCGCAAGGAAGCCGGCAAAAACTCCTGTTAGTGCGTATTCAAGCCAAATCATGTGTGTGTTTGAGGTTCATGCCGGGTATTCTTCGATCTGGCTTGCGGCGTAGACTGCATTTGCATAAATTAGGATGTCTAATGACACCATCGGTGAGATTATCTTTGAAATACGATGCACTACACTAGCATAACCCAGGCTACCGTCATGCGGCGGTTTGTAAATCTATTGGCGGTGTCATTGTTTGCTTTTAGCAGTATGACAATGGCATCCGGTCGTACTGGTGTATCCGAGCTTACACAATTTAGAATCGCGTGGGCAGCAGCAAAACAGGGTGATCACACCCGATTCAACCAGATCAAGAACACGCTCCAGGGTTATGTGCTATTTCCTTACCTGCAATATGAGGACTACCGCTACCGCCGTGCCAACGTGCCGGTGGATGAAATGTCGGGATTCCTCGAAACCTACCAGGGCTGGGCGTTTTCGGCTGGTTTGCGTGCTTCCTGGTTGAACTCGCTTGCGAAAAAAGGGCGCTGGGCGGAGCTGGTGGCAAATTCTGAAGGTGTTAGCGACACTGTCCTCAGGTGTCAGCGTGTCCGCGGGCAGATCATTTTGAAACAGACCGATGGTGTTTTGCGCGAAGCACAAAATTTGTGGGTGACAGGCAAATCCCAACCGGATGAATGCAACCCTGTGTTTGCCTGGTTGATAAAAAATGACGGCATATCAGAAAGTCTCGCCTGGCAGCGGATTCAACTGGCCATGGCAGCTGACAACCGGAGCCTGACCCTTTACCTGGCGCGTTTTGTTGCCAGTCAACAACGACGCTGGTTACAGGACTGGCAAAAGTTGAGTCGCTCTGGTTATTCAAGGCTGGAGCGAACACGAAGCTGGCCGGATAACGAAATAACCCGCATGATCACGGCAACCTCGTTGCAATGGCTGGCACGAAAGGATGCTGGTTTGGCGGCGAAAAAATTCCAAGTTCTGGATAGTCGTTTTAACTGGGGAGAGACAAAAAGAGCAGAGTTGTTACGGGATATCGCCCTGTATTCAGCGGTGGAATTGGAAGATGGCACGGACACACACATGGTCCGTGTACCGGTTGTATATCGTGATTCGCAATTACTGGAATGGTGGGCACGGTTTTTGCTCAGCAGACAAGACTGGACCGGGGTCGCAATGGTCATTGAGCAAATGCCCGAAGAAACACGAAATGATGATCGATGGCGTTATTGGCTGGCACAGGCTGGTTTGCGGTCAGGGCAGGTGAGAGCGCCCTCAGCGCCGTTACGGGAGCTGGCAAACAAGGCCAATTATTATGGGTTTTTGGCCGCCGATGAGCTCGGTCTCAGGTATAACATTTGTCCCCGACAACCTGATATAGACGTAAGCGAGATAGAGCGTATTGCCAACCTTGAGGGTTTCCGCCGAGCGCTTGAATTAAAAAAAGCACAGTTGCACGATTGGGCTGTTGGAGAATGGTCATTGGCGACAAATCACCTTCTCGTCGAGGAGTTGAAAACTGCGGCCGCATTGGCGCACCGGGAAAATTGGTATGACAGGACAATTTTTATGCTTGGCAACAGCGGTGATTTGGATTTTTATGAATGGCGATTTCCGTTGATATGGCAAGCGGAAATCAAACGTGCAGCTGCAGCCAATCAACTGGACCCTGCCTGGGTTTATGGCACCATACGTTCAGAAAGCGCCATGATGGAGACGGCGCGTTCTTCGGCCAATGCATTGGGTTTGATGCAGGTGACACCGGCGACTGGTAAACGGGTAGCAAAAAAACACGGCCTGACCTGGAGCGGTAGCGCACAACTGAAAACAGCAGCCGCCAACCTACCCATAGGAACGGCGTACATGGGAGATTTGTTTGAGGACTACGAGCACAACCCAGTGCTGGCATCAGGCTCGTATAATGCCGGCCCCAACGCCGTCAATCGCTGGCTGGAAGACCGCCCACTGGGCGAAGCCGCGGTGTGGATAGAAACGCTGCCATATTTTGAAACACGCGATTACATTCCACGCGTGCTGGCCTTCGCGACACTGTACGATTGGCGCCTGGGCGGAACGGTAAAACGTGTTTCAAGCAGAATGCCACACATTGAATCCGGTAAGATAGGCGTCAGGGGCTACACAGAAGTGGTGTGCCGGGGTCAAGATAATGAAACGGTTTTGAGGAAGTGACATGCGAATTGTATTGGTAGGGGCCAGTGGGTTTTTTGGCGGATATCTTTTACGTACACTGACATCTGAACAACATCATTGCGTTGTGCTGACCCGTGCCGCGGTACGCCGCAGTCGCATAGACATGTTACCGGGAGTTGAGCTGGTTCAGGCCAACGTATACGACGTTGATGAGCTAGCTGAACAGTTTGCCGGTGCCGATGCTGTCGTCAGCATGGCCGGTATCCTGAATGAGAGCGGTCGTGGCGGACAGGGTTTTCACAGAGTCCATGTTGAACTGGTTGAATCTATTATTGCGGCCTGCCGACAGGCAGGTGTTTTACGTTTACTTCACCTCAGTGCTTTACACGCTGGCCAGGGCAAAAGCCATTATTTGAAAAGTAAAGGTGAGGCTGAGACACTTTTACGGGTCGCAGATGACCTGAATATCAGCATTTTTCAACCATCGGTTATCTTTGGCCAGGGTGACCAGTTTTTCAATCGGTTTGCACGCATGTTGAGTTTGATGCCAGTGATGCCGCTGGCCTGCCCCAATGCACGTCTGCAACCCGTCTTTGCTGAAGATGTGGCGACAGTCATGGCCGCTTCATTGGAAGACCCCATGACCTGGGGTAAGAGCTACCAACTGGCTGGCCCGCAAAGCTTTACTCTGAAAGAGTTGGTGGAATGGACTGCAAACAACATGGGCCAGAGCCGACGTATCATCGGCCTGCCTGGGCCGTTGTCAGCGAGTATGGCATTGTTGATGGGCCTGGTGCCGGGTAAGCCTTTTTCGTGGGACAATTTTTTGTCACTGAAAACCGACAACACAAGTAACCAAAATGGTTTTGCATATTTTGGCATTGATCCACGAGCGATCGAACTGGTGGTTCCGTATTACCTCACCGGTTCGACTCATCAACATCGGTTACAGAACTTACGGCGGCAGCCACGGCGTTGAAAACTGCCGAGACCTATCTCGTTGGTGGTGCGGTACGCGATAGCCTTTTAGGCTTGCAAGCAGCGGAACGTGACTGGGTTGTGGTCGGTAGTACACCGAACGAGATGCTGGATAAGGGGTTCAAACAGGTTGGTGCCTCTTTTCCTGTTTTTCTGCACCCGGAAACTGGCGAGGAATATGCACTGGCCCGTACCGAAAAAAAACAAGGTCATGGCTACCATGGCTTTAACGTGGATTTTCATCCCGATGTAACACTGGAAGAGGACCTGCAACGCCGTGACCTGACCATCAATGCCATTGCGAAAGATCGAGAGGGCTGCCTGATTGACCCCTATGGTGGTCAACGGGATTTGGAACAAAAAACCTTGCGTCATGTTTCGGAAGCATTTGTGGAAGACCCTTTAAGGGTGCTGCGCGTTGCTCGTTTTGCAGCCCGGTTTTCACAATTTGGTTTTCGCGTACATGAATCAACACTGACATTGATGCGTGAGATAACACTTTCCGACGAGCTTCAACACCTGGCGGCTGAGCGTATCTGGCGTGAATTTGAACGGGCCATGAAAACAGACCGACCCGCAAAATTTGTCAATGTGTTACGCGAGTGTGGTGCGCTGGAGGTGTTGCTGCCGGAAGTTAACATCTTGTTTGGTGTGCCCCAGCCAGAAAAATATCATCCCGAAATAGACACCGGGGTGCACCTGCTAATGGCTTTGAATGCAGCGGCGGACATGCGTCAGGGTGCAGCCAACGTCGTTTTTGCAGTGTTATTGCATGATCTTGGCAAAGGTCTTACACCACCACAGGACTGGCCGTCACATAGAGGCCACGAAGCTGCGGGTGTGCCGTTGGTGGATGCTGTTTGCAGTCGCATGAAAGTTCCGAATGCGTTTCATGATCTTGCCCGTAAGGTGTGTGCATGGCATCTTGATTGTCACCGAATACTCGAAGCTCGGCCAGCGACGGTCCTGCGTTTGCTGGAGAGACTGGATGTCTTCCGCCAGCCGGAACTATTGGCGAATTTTGTAGCAGCTTGCGAGGCTGATTATCGGGGTCGAGAAGGGATGGATCAACGGTCTTATCCACAGGGCGACTATCTGCAAGCGGTATACCGCGAGGTCGCACTCATCCGTGCCCGTGATCTCGACCTGCAAGGTATCAGCGGTGCGCAGATAGGTGAACATCTGCGACAGGTGCGTATTGAGGCAATCGCGAAAATGGCAAAACCGGGGTCGGACTCAAATGCACTTCCCTAACCGGGGTCAGACTCAAATGCACCTGGCTCTGCGTGATTTTCGGATGATGTGTGCCGCATTTGAATCTGACCCCTGACGTGCCTGACGTGCCTGACGTGACCCCTGACGGGGGTGGTTTTTTACAGTCTGTACCTCAGGTCTGTTAGGGAAAACCCTTGCAAATCGTTGCTCAGACTTTCGTCAAGACCGCGACTTAAGGCCATCACCTGGAAACGTTCGCCCATTTCGCCGGGCAGGGTCAGGCGACGTACTTGGTTGTTCATCATCAATCGTTCTCTTTCGGATAATAACTCAAAATCAGCGAGCACTTTATCCAATCCGCAAGCCAGTAAAAACATAGCCTGACTGGTATAGCCACTGACCTCAAGCTCACAAAAATCTGCGGCTTCCGCTACTGCTGTAAAGTCTACAGAAGTGCTGATATCGGTTAATCCCGGCCACTTGAAGGGGTCGTCATGGGCCCGGTGTTGGTAATGGCAGATCAGTGTCCCATCGCGGCGTTGCGGGTGATAATAATCATGGCGCGTATAACCATAGTCGATGAGCAATGCCAGCCCTTTTTGCAGGCTGACGGTAACGGCCTGTAACCAGGCGGGTAGTTGAGTGTTCAATTCAGAACAATAGCCTACGCCCGGTTGTTGCCCTAACTGCGATAATATCAGTTTGATTTGTTTGTGCATGGGTTCCGGGCAGGAGCCTTTAAGCCAGTCGAAACCATCGGGAGTGTCAATGACTTGCAGTTGCCTGATACCTTCATCTGCCACGCAAAACCGTTCCACTGTCAGCGCATCCAACACTTCATTGGCCAGGAAAACGCCCTGCCAACTATTTTTGGGTGGTTCGTCCAGCCAGCTAATTCTGTCCATCCACTCTGGTACGCGGCGGCCCAGGGTTTCTTTTTGCACTTGTCGCAGGTGGGCACTGCGTTCAAGTATCCGGTAACACTTTGGCGGGTGATTTTTCTGCAGCGCTATGAGCAGGTCTGCCGCCAGCACGCCAGTACCGGCACCGGCCTCAATGATTTCGTATTGGCCCAGCTCAGTACCAACCTGTTCGATCTGTTTCGCCAGGCATCGCGCAAATATATTGCCGAGTTGTGGTGCAGTTACAAAGTCTCCACTCTCGCCAAATTTTTGCAATCCGGCGCTGTAGTATCCCAATCCAGGTTCGTACAGGGCCATTTCCATGTACTCCGAGAATGGGATGGGGCCATTGAGGCTGATTTTTGTACGAATAACAGATGCTAATTCCTCGCTCACACACTTGAGGTCTGGAGGTGGTTCGGGCAGGATATTGCGAGAAGTTGCAGAACACATAGGTGGGTAGTTTCAGTGAGTGAAACAACAAAGTCCAGAGTCAGTCATACACTAATCACCGGCGCAGCACGACGCATCGGTGCCTGTATTGCAGAATCCCTGCATCAACGTGGCTGCAATGTGTTTCTACATTACAACAGCAGTGGCGACGCAGTTAAGCAATTAGCTAAAAAGCTGAATGCTCAACGAGCGCAAAGCGCAACCATTGTGCAGGCCGACCTCGGAGAGATGGAACAAATCAACCATTTGGCTGACCAGGTGAAGGCCCACACAGACCAATTGGATTTACTGGTCAACAATGCTTCCCGATTTTTCGCCACGACTATTGGTGCGACCACCATGGGGCAGTGGGATGAATTGATGGACAGCAATCTTCGTGGGCCATTTTTTCTGACCCAGTCATTGTTGCCGGAACTTGCCGCTGCCAAGGGTTGTGTGGTCAACCTGCTGGATGTACACGCAACGAGGCCGATGCGAGAACATGCGGTGTATTGCATGGCCAAAGCTGGTTTGCAGATGATGACGCTCGCCATGGCCAGAGACCTCGGCCCGCAAATACGGGTTAATGGCGTCGCTCCCGGAGCAATCTTGTGGCCTGAGCAAGGTGGTATTTCGCAGGCTCGGGAAAAAATCCTGAATAAAACGGTAATGGGTCATGCCGGGAGACCTGAGGATATAGCGACTGCTGTGGCCTATCTGGGTCTGGATGCAAGCTACGTGACCGGTCAGGTGTTGGCGGTTGATGGTGGCCGCAGTCTAAATATTTAGAAAAACCAGGTGCTGGTCCGGTATCGAAATTAAGGCAACCGTTGTAAGCCAGCACTATCCAGGCCTGATGATTCCCAGATATCAACCATGGAACGCATTTCAGAGGGATGGATGAGATCAGGGTCAAGCTCGGCCAATGGTTTGAGTACGTGCGAATATTGCAGGATTTCAGCACGCGGTATTTCAAGTACTGGGGACAGCAATACGAGATCGTCATACAGCAGGATGTCTATATCCAGTGAACGGTCGGAAAATTTTGGCACATCGCGTTTGCGTCCGTAACCATCCTCCAGGTCGCGCAGGTACTGGCGCAACTCCATAGGCTGCATATCGGTTTCAACGCGGGCAACCAGGTTAATGAAATCATTGCCATCAAAGCCGACCGCCGTGCTGGTATAAGCGGGTGAAAGGCGAACGTTTTTGAAAGTAACTTCGAGCGCATTGATAGCGGCACGAATGTGGGTTTCCGCATTGACGTTGGAACCCAGGCCCAGCCAGGCAGTGCTCATTGTCAGGCCTGCCCGCGCTCGATAATGACACCAACCGCACTTGAGCCACGAACTGCACCGGGTTTACTCAACTTGAGTTGTAACCAGGTCACCGGGAATTCTTCCAGTACGATGTTTGCACAATGTTCCGCCAGACTTTCAACGAGTTGAAATTCACTGGCCTCGACAAACTGGATCAGGCGTTTTGAAACCGCCTTGTAGTCCAGTGTATCCACAATATCGTCGCTTTCAGCCGCGCGGGCGATATTGAACGCCATTTGTAGATCAAGACTGATGGTCTGGGTGATTTCACGTTCCCAGTCAAATATGCCGATCACGGTCTGAATACGTAAATCTTCTATGAATACACGGTCCATGTTCATGCAGGTGCTCTCTTGTTCTGGAGGGGTGGCAATTGATCCAGCGGCCAGCGTGCAAAGGCTTTCAAGACGGGCCCGGTGTGTTGGCCAGCCATCAGCCGTTGACAACCTGCGAAGGCGATCATTGCGCCATTATCGGTGCAAAACTCAAGTCGTGGGTAAGCAACTTTCCAACCATATTGATGACCTGCCTGCTGTAAGGTCTTTCTCAGAGCCAGATTGGCCCCCACTCCACCCGCCACTACCAGTTGCTGTGCACGTGTGTGTTGCATGGCCCGTCGACATTTGATGAGCAGGGTATCTACGACAGCTTTCTGGAAACCCGCAGCAATGTCGGCCTGGGTAATTTCATCCTGCTCACCGTTGGTCCACAGGTTACGGGTATGTGTTTTCAATCCACTAAAACTAAAATCCAGTCCTGGCCGATTGGTCATTGGCCGGGGAAAGGAAAACCGTTCAGCATCACCTTCTTCGGCCAGTTTTGCCAGCGCGGGACCGCCTGGGTAACCCAGGCCCAGCAGTTTGGCGGTTTTGTCAAAAGCTTCTCCTGCTGCATCATCCAGGGTTTCTCCAAGGATCTTGTATTCACCGACCGCACGAACCTCTATCAATAGGGTATGTCCACCGGACACCAACAAAGCCACAAATGGGACTGTCGGTGGTTCTGCTTCGAGCATTGGTGCCAACAGATGGCCTTCCATATGGTGAACTGCAATTGCGGGCCGATCCAGTGCCATGGCGATGCTACGACCGATGGCGGTACCAACCAGTAACGCACCGATTAGTCCCGGGCCGGCGGTATAGGCAACGGCATCGATGTCAGTACGGGTCAGACCCGCCTCTTCAAGACATTGATTGATCAGTGGCAACAATTTACGTACATGATCACGTGAGGCGATTTCGGGTACGACTCCACCGTATTCAGCGTGAATTTCTACCTGGCTGAACAAGGCATGCGAGCGCAAACCGGCTTTGCTGTCATACAACGCCACGCCAGTTTCATCACAGGATGTCTCGATGCCAAGTACAATCATGGTATATCAACTATGTTCTGGAAAGAGGATTGTAAATCAAGCCAGCAAAAACTGCTGCACCACATAATTTCAGGATGCCCTGCAGCTCCTGGTCAAACACTAAGAAACCTCTGATCTATTCATGAGCCCGTATCTTGCATTCAAACCCCCAGCTTTTTCGTCGCATCATGCGCCTGTTGTTGGTGAACCTGAATGTTTTGACTCACAATCTACTTCGCTCAGAATAAATCAGAGGCTCCTTAACATTAAAATTAATTCATCATTGCCACTTTGGGCTGGGTTAACATATTGTCAGGTTTTTCTATTGGAGACGGGCTTTGACCAACCCCTTGGGGGCTGTCGCATCGGGGCATAAAGAAACCTCTAAAGCAGCCAGAATATTGCTTGAAGAGGGTGGTAACGCATTCGATGCCGCGTTGGGTGCCATGTGTGCCGCGTGTGTGTGCGAGCCGATGTTGGCCAGTCTTGGTGGCGGCGGCTTTTTGCTTGCGCAAACGGCTGCTGGTGAATCAATGGTGTTTGATTTTTTCACCCAGACCCCTGGCGCCCCAAAAGGTGAGTTGGATTTTTATCCGGTCCAGGCGGATTTTGGTACAACCACCCAGGAATTTCATATTGGAATGGGTTCGATCGCCGTGCCAGGGGTTGTTGCCGGTTTGTTTTCAGTGCATGAGAAGTTTTGTCGTTTGCCACTGAAAAAAATTATTGAGCCAGCGGTCTGGCTGGCGCGTGAAGGCGTGCGTATCAACAGGCTGCAAAAATCCCTCAACGAGATACTTGCGCCAATTATTGATGCTTCACCCGAAGCAACAGCGTTTGCGGCCCCGATGTTTGCTCCGGGCCGTCTGGCAGAGATCGGTGAGTTTATCTGCAACGCCGATTTGGCAAATACTTTCGAGGCTCTGGCCCGGTATGGCCCGCAGTGGTTCTATACTGGTGATCTCGCGCAGCAACTGGTGCGTGACTGTACCCAGTCTGGTGGGTTGATCAGCGCAGCGGACTTGCAAGCCTACGAAGTGGTTTTGCGCCGGCCGGTTATGGTTGAATCCGGTGGCGCCAGGATCAGTGTCAACCCTCCGCCATCGCCAGGCGGCTGCCTGACTGTGTTTGCATTGTCCCTGTTGCATAAAAGTATGTCGGCAGATTGTGAATGGGGTAGTCAGCAGCACGTCATCGCACTGACCAAAGTGATGCAGGCTTCTGGTCTGGAGCGCAAACGTGGTGGTCTGACAACTGGCATGGACGACAAAGTTGCTGCAAAAATGCTGTCGCCGGAAAATCTCTCTGGTTGGCACAAGACATTGCAAACAGGTGCGCTTGCGTCTCGTGGAACAACACAGATCAGTGTGGCGGATGCCGATGGTAACCTGGCCAGCCTGACTTTATCCAATGGCGAAGGTTCGTCCTACATAATACCGGGTAGCGGTACCATGTTGAATAACATGCTGGGTGAAGAAGATATTAACCCGGACGGATTTCATTGTATGCCACCCGGTGTACGCCTAGCCTCAATGATGACGCCGACCATTGCCAGTTTGCAAGACGGAAGGCAACTCGCACTTGGCTCGGGTGGCTCCAACCGGATTCGTAGTGCGATACTACAGGTCTTGGTCAATGTACTGGAATTTGGTATGGGACTGGAGCAAGCAGTGAACGCTCCCCGGCTACATCTCGAGGGTAGTCATCTGGACGTGGAGGCTGGATTTTCCGGTGCTGCGCTGAAGTCATTGCACTCTGAATGGCCGGGGATGGAGCAGTGGTCGGGAGCCAGTCTGTTTTTTGGAGGTGTGCATGCGGTTGAACGCCTTGCCAATGGCACATTCCGTGCTGCAGGTGACCCGCGCAGGGGTGGAGCTGTCGCAATTGTGGATTCCGGTTGATTTTTCTTTGCAAGAACGAAGGTTTAAAGGTTAAAATACCCGGCTACGCCCAATGTGGGCACAACTGAGAAACCGGAGTAACAATGCCAAGCGTAAAAGTTCGCGAAAACGAGCCTTTTGAATATGCACTACGTCGCTTTAAACGGTCGTGTGAAAAGGCCGGGGTACTGGCGGAAACACGTCGCCGTGAGTACTACGAAAAGCCTACACAAGAGCGCAAGCGTAAATCTGCAGCAGCAGTAAAACGTGACCTGCGTCGTCTGGATCGGGAAAATATTGGTCGTACCCGTTTGTATTGATTTTTTTAGGATTTTTCTGCCCCGAAGCACCTGTTTCGGGTGATTGGTTTAGCTGGAACTCAAAATGCTGAGAACCACGGTTATAAGTTTTCTATCTTTGTAGAAGTTGCCGCTATGACTTTGCCATTATGACATTGAAGGCTCAAATCCTGGATGATGTAAAATCCGCCATGCGTGCACGCGATCAAAAGCGCCTGACCGCATTGCGTTTGATCACCGCAGCTATCAAGCAGTTAGAGGTGGACAAGCGTATTGAAGTGGATGACCAGATGGTACTTGCAGTGCTGGATAAGATGGTCAAGCAGCGCAGAGACTCCCTGGAGCAATATGAATCTGCAGGCAGGGACGACCTGGCAGCACAGGAAAAATTTGAACTCGATTTGATCACCGCCTATCTTCCTGAAGCTTTGAGCGATGACGCCGTGGCTGCATTAATAAGACAGGCCATAGCCGATACCGGTGCCGACAATATCCGCGATATGGGTGCGGTCATGAACAAACTGCGTGCAGAGGTGCAGGGTCGCGCCGACATGAAGGCCGTCAGCAGCGCCGTTAAAGCACAGCTCGGCGCCTGAATATGCTCTTGGCCAAAGGCCTGATAGTCCCGGTCCAGGCGTCTTTAAGGGCAACTTACCCGCATATAAAAATTTCATGAGAGAAATCTCATGAGTGGTCTTATACCTGATTCATTTATTGAAGAGCTATTGGCACGAAGCGACGTTGTGGAATTGATCGAACGGCGCGTTCCATTAAAGCGTGTCGGCAGTGAGTTTCAGGCATGCTGCCCTTTTCATGATGAAAAAACCCCGTCTTTTACGGTTAGTCCTAAAAAACAGTTCTATCACTGCTTCGGTTGTGGTGCCCACGGTTCAGTGATTGGTTTCCTGATGCAGTATGAAGGGCTGGAATTCCTGGATGCAGTCGAGGAGTTGGCACGTGCTGCCGGTCTTGAAGTACCCACTAGCGGGCAGCAGAAACAACGTCCTGACACCGGCCTGTATGAGATGTTGGAACGTTGTTCAAAATTCTATGTTGAACAACTGAAAAAGCATCCGGCGGCGATCGAGTATCTCAAGCAGCGTGGATTATCTGGTGAAGTCAGTCATGATTTTAGCATTGGTTATGCGCCTTCAGGCTGGGACGCACTTATCAAACAACTTGGGACTGACGATCGCAAACAGGAGCAGCTAAAACAGATAGGTATGCTCAGTGAAGGTAAGAGCGGTAGCTATGACAAATTCCGTGACCGCATCATGTTCCCGATCCATGACCGTCGGGGCCGTGTAATTGCATTTGGTGGCCGGGCCTTGTCTGATGATGGCCCCAAGTATATGAATTCGCCTGAAACTGCCTTGTACCACAAGAGTAGAGAACTCTACGGTCTTTACCTGGCACGTCAGCGAACCAGTCGCCTGGACACCATCATCGTGGTAGAAGGTTACATGGACGTTGTCGCACTGGCGCAATTCGGTTTCAAAAATGTCGTTGCGACATCCGGTACGGCTACGACTACTCAGCAGGTGGAAATACTGTTTCGTGCTGCAGATACTGTGGTGTTTTGTTTTGATGGCGACAAGGCAGGTCGCAAGGCTGCCTGGCGTGCACTGGAAGCCACTTTGCCTAAATTACGGGAAGGGCTGCAGGCAAGTTTTTTGTTCCTGCCGGACGGTGAAGACCCTGACAGTATGGTGCGCAAACATGGTACAGAAGTTTTTGCGCAACAGATTGAAAGAGCCAGTCCCTTGTCAGAATTTTTCTTTGATCACTTTACCGCTGCAACAGATCTTGCCAGTCTTGATGACCGGGCACGGTTGGTGCAGCAAGCACAGCCTTATATTGAAACTGTGCCAGAAGGGGTCTTTCGTGACATGCTGACAGCAAAGCTGGAATCCCTCGCACAACACCGGTTGCAGCGTAAACAAGCCATCACGTCAACAGCAGCGGTCGGAATGGATGGCGGTGGCAAACCTGTTCAAAAACGTACGCCTATGCGTACTGCGATGGCGCACCTGATTCAGAATCCTTCGTTAGTTGGTAAGCTTGACAACACTGACGAATTCATTGGACCTGGTAATGATGATCTTCATGGGGTGGAAATCTTCAGAGAACTTGTTGATTTCTGCGCTCAACGCCCTAATATCACAACCGCGCAACTAGTAGAGCTTTGGCACGAACATCCGGCCTTGACTCACTTGCAGAAACTGGCGGTTTGGCACCTTCACGGGGAAGAAGAAAGCCAGGCGCAGGAGTTTATCGATGCGGTCAATCGCATTCGTCTGAGCTGGGTGGAAATATTGCTGTCAAGGGTAACCATGTCAATGGCAATGAAAGATACTGAAGAAAGGGAAAAGTACTTGGCATTACAGCAACGCCAACAAGCGCTTAAAGAGCAGCTTAAAGGCCAGCAAGATTGAGTGATGTGAATTCTTTGGTGATCAGGCTCGCCGGAGTGATTTTCATGGACTATAGTTAATTATCGTGAAGCAAAATTTATGAATCAAAATCAGCAATCACAATTAAAAGATCTTATCACCAAGGGCAAAGAACAGGGTTTTCTGACCTATGCCCAGGTGAACGATCACCTGCCCGATGATATCGTTGATCCGGAACAGATCGAAGACATCATCAACATGATCAATGATATGGGGATTTCGGTGCACGAAAAAGCACCCGATGCCGATACCTTGATTTTGAATGATGATGCAGCATCTACATCCGATGATGATTCGGCGGCTGAAGAAGCAGCAGCGGCACTGGCTGCTGTTGAGACTGAAATCGGGCGTACGACTGATCCGGTACGCATGTATATGCGTGAAATGGGTACCGTTGAACTGTTGACCAGGGAAGGCGAAATTGTCATTGCTAAACGTATTGAGGCAGGGCTCAAGCAGGTGCATCTGGCACTGGCTCGTTTTCCAAGCACTCATACAACCTTGCTTAACGGCTATATTCTGCACCAGGAAGGCAGGCAACGCCTGACTGAGGTCATGGTCGACTTCATTGACCCAAATGCTCCCGAGCAACCCATACCAGTGGCAAAAAAACCTGCGGATGTGATTAAAAAGGACGCGGCGGCGGCGGGTACAAATGCCGCGGACCAGGAAGATGATGACGAAGAAGAAGATGAAGGTCCAACCGGGCCGGATCTGGAAGAAGTAGCTGCACACTTTGAGAAGCTCGGTGGGCTACACGCGAAGTTTATCGCCCTGAATGACAAACATGGACCAGGCAACGCCGAGGCACAGCTACACCTTGATGCCATGAGTGAAATGTTCATGTATCTAAAATTGCCAGCCAAAATGGTGGACCATTTGGTTGACCGTTTGCGCTATGCCGTATCGCGCTCGCGTGAACACGAGCGGTCTATTTTGCAGATGGTTGTGCGAGAGGCAAAAATGCCCAAGACATCATTCATCAAAAGTTTTCACGAAAACGAAGCAAATGTTGGATGGCTTGATTCAGTTTTATCAGGCAAGCAAAAGTGGGTCGCAGCGCTCAGCGAATATAGAGATGAAATACTGGAAGCGCAGACCCGGCTTGCCCGTCGGGAAACGGCTAACCGCATCACCATAGCCGAACTCAAGGATATCAACCGCGCCATGTCAATTGGTGAGGCCAAGGCACGTCGGGCCAAGAAAGAAATGGTCGAAGCCAATCTCAGGCTGGTGATCTCCATTGCCAAAAAATATACCAATCGTGGTTTGCAATTCCTCGACCTGATCCAGGAAGGCAATATCGGTTTGATGAAAGCGGTGGATAAATTCGAATACCGTCGTGGTTACAAATTTTCTACCTATGCAACCTGGTGGATTCGTCAGGCCATTACGCGATCAATAGCAGATCAGGCCCGCACCATTCGTATTCCGGTGCACATGATCGAAACGATTAATAAGCTCAATCGTATTTCACGCCAGATGCTGCAGGAAATTGGTCGTGAACCCACACCTGAAGAGCTCTCAATTCGGATGGAAATGCCGGAGGACAAAGTACGTAAGGTGCTGAAGATCGCCAAAGAACCGATATCCATGGAAACCCCCATCGGTGATGATGAAGATTCACACCTGGGTGATTTCATTGAGGATGCGAACATTGCATCACCGGTAGAATCTGCCACCGGCACCGGCTTGACCGGTACCGTGCAAGGGGTGCTTGCCGGTCTGACACCACGTGAGGCCAAAGTACTTCGGATGCGCTTTGGCATTGATATGAACACTGACCATACGTTGGAAGAGGTGGGTAAACAGTTTGATGTTACGCGTGAACGTATTCGTCAGATTGAAGCCAAGGCATTGCGTAAGTTACGGCATCCGACACGCTCGGAGCAGCTTCGCAGCTTTTTAGATCTCGAATAAGGCTTTCGCCCCAATGGGCGAGTTACTTTTCTTTGCTTGCACAAAGAAAACTAACGAAAAGAAAGTGCACCCCGGTCAGATGCCCACTTCGCGGGTGCCCTCGTCGTTTGTTGCTTGGTGGTAGCGGTTCGACGGGTCTCCTGACCCGAGCGGCCCTTGAATGGCCTTGGCCCAGGCCAGCTTCTCGACCCGTTCCGGGTCTCACCTTCTCCCTGGCCATTCATACCAGTCGCGCCTCTCTCCTCAGCATCTTTAAAGGGGAGGTTTAAGAGCAGGGCCAGAACAGAGCAAAGCAAAGTTAAGCAAGAGTGGCAACGGGGCTGGTCCTGTTTGCGTTTAAGTGATTACTTCTTCCCAAAGGGCGCATAAATATTTGTATAAGGTTTTCGCCTTTTTGAGCACATCCGGCTCGACGCCACTGTGTTTCAGAATCGTTGCATCATCGATACCCCACTCTGTTGCCAGTGCCGCATAATCCATAACCACCAAGCCGTGCGCAGCGTATTCCCAGTCGATCAGGTAGAGACGAGATGTGCCGCCTACAAAATTTGCAATGATCGGGTCGTGATGACAAAGGCCTGTTTGCGACTGCCCGTCAAGTAGCGCATCAAGCACCAACTGCATAGGCTCACGCTGTTCCTCAAGGGACGGATTGGGTGAGGTTTCCCTGTTTTCAATAATTTGCCAATAACGCCCAATGTGGCTGGCATAGTCGATGTTGGGTGCATGCACATTCAGTTGATGACACTTTTTCAGTAAACAAAATGCTTCTTCAACAAATGCCTCCATCAATGGCGGTTGTTGCGGCAAGCTGTTGTTGATATAGGCACTGACCAGGAATGTGTTCTGCTCATCTACGTGTAATAACGGTGGTGCGATACCCTGTTTGCTTGCTGCCCGCCAAATATCGATTTCGCTGTTGCGGTTGGCGCTGGGTAAGGCGGATGCTGAGCTATTTAGACGCAGGACCATCTTGCTACCATCAGAATCCAGCAAAAAACTACGGTTGCTTCGTCCAGCAGTCAGTGGTCCGAGAATGGTCGGCCTGCTGCGCAGTCCATCAATCCACTGTCGCCAGCTATCAAGCGCGCTATCAGGCTGCATTGACTTGTTCGTTGGTACGGAGATGTGCTCGCCAACTGAAGTAACCGACGGTTGCGATAACGATGTAGGCAACGAACAACAGGGCAGTGAGGCTTAGTCCACGGTCGATATACAGCGGTACAGATATGGCATCGATGACGATCCAGTAAAGCCAGTTTTGTAGGTATTTCCGAGCGACCAGGTAGGTGGTGAAGACGCTGGCCCAAGTTGTAAATGAATCAATGTAGGGCCATGCCGCATGGCTGTATTTACTGAGTAGATAGCCGGAGCCAGCACTGAAAATGATGGTTGTCGCGATCATCCAGCTATGTTGATGTCTGGACATGGATCTGATCTTAAGACTGTGTTGGCTGTCACCAGTACCACCATATGTCCATTGATACCATCCATAAACGGCCATGGCCATGTAATATAGATTCAGGGCTGAATCCATCAGCAGGCTGACATCCCAGAACAGGACCGTGTAAATCGCGGTGCTTATGAAGGCAAATAACCAGCACAAAACCTTTTCACGAATGGCGAACAAAAGATAGGCAATGGCCAGTAGAACAGCCGTTGCTTCCCATGGCGACATGGCTTGTAGGTTTGCCAGTGAGGCTTGCAACCAGCTATACATGCAATTCAGTAAAACTCATATTTCACATCGATACCATAAACACGCGGCTCACCGAACTGGCGGAAGACTTCGTTGACATAGCCCTTGCGTGGGTCGTTGCCAAAAAACAAACCGTGCACGGCATAGTCCTTGTTGCCCAGATTACGCCCCCATAAATGGAAAGAAATATTACCGACCTGGTAGCCAAGGCTGGCATTAAAAAGTGCATAGGATGCGATTTTCTGGTTATGGTAATAGCCGTAAAAGCTGTCACTGCGGCCTTCGACTTCAAGCCGAGCGCTGAGTTTTTCACCGAAATACACACTGGTGCCGAAATTGTATTGCCACTCCGGTGCCTTGGCCTGGTCGCGATCTTTGAGTACGGTGATGGTTGATTGGGTTGGTTGGCCTGCTTCACCAAGATCAACCACGCTGATTTCATCGATGTTGGTTTTGAGCCAACCGATACCGGCGAACAGGTTAATCTGTTCGGATACTTGGTAGTCGAACTCCAGTTCCACGCCATAATTAGTGCCGGAACGCACACTGTCCAGATAGCCCACCCAGAAAAAGTTTATGTCATCCCATATCCATGCTTCCAGTTGCGCGTCCTTCCTGTCCATATGAAATGCAGCTGCACTCAAGCTTAAACGGTTATCCAGGTAGCGACCCTTGATACCAATTTCACGGTTGAGCAGGGTTTCCTTGCCGAATTGTAAGCGGTCCTGCATGAAGGCCTGGAACTTTGGATCCATAAAGGCAAATACTGAGTTGGCCTCGGTATTGATACCACCCGGTTTGACACCTCGCGAAACCGTGCCGTAGATAAAGGTGCCGTCAGCAAAAGTGTGTTGCAGTGTCAACTCACCGGTGAAGTAGTCGTCATCGGTTTCGCTCACCAGCGCATTGCTATCGCTGTAATCATCCTCAAAAGTTTCAAAACGCAGCCCACCGATTAACCGCCATTCGGGTGACAGCTCATATTCAAGCTGGCCATAAACGGCGTAGCGTCGGGTTTCATACTCACTATCGAAGCGGCCAAAGTATTGTCGGATAAAGTTTTCATCGCGTTGTTGGGCATAGACACCAGCCACCCAGTTAAAGCGCTCACCATCAACCGACATCAAGTGGCTATCCAGGCTGACGTTGTCACGGCTACGGTCTTGCTGGTCGGTGTTGGAAAAGGGGTAGCAATCAACAAAGCCGTTGCAGATATCCGGGTTTGACCAGTCTTCGTCGTAGCCGAACTGGCTGTCGACATCCGACCAGCTGAGGATGGTTTCCAATGTCAGATTTGGATTAATTTGCCAATGGCTTTTGCCGGCAATCGAGACAGACTGCTGCTGGTCACGGCCAGGTTCGTCGGAAAGTGTTTGACGGGTGTTGTCCAGTGAAAAGGCATCATAACCATTATCGATATCGACATACACAAGGGTTAAATCGGCATAACTCTCATTGTCTCCACGCCAGCGAAGTTTGCCACGCAGGCTGAACTCATCACGATCATTGGTATCGTCGCGGTCAAGAAAGTCGTTGTGGATAAATCCATCGCTCTGGTTTTGTCTGACCGCCAAGCGGCCCAGCAAGTTTTCACTGAGTGGTCCGCTGAGTGCCGCCTCGATATTCTGAGCGTTGTAATTACCTTGACCCGCCTGGGCGTAGCCAGTGAGTGTATCGGTGGGGTCATTGGACCGGATATTGACCATGCCGGCTAATGCGTTGGTGCCAAAACGTGTTCCCTGTGGGCCGCGCAACAATTCTATTTGCTGAATATCCATCATTACTGCTGCCGAGGCCAAGCCATTCATATCCACATCATCAATGGTGATACCCACTGACGGGAAATACTTTGGATCGACAAATTGCTCCAGGTCGCCGACACCACGCACTTGGATAAAGCGTGCGCGCGATGCCCCCGAGGAGAAGTTGACATTGGGTAAGACGTTAAGCGTGTCTTCGAGGTGGCGCGCAGCCCGGTCGAACAAGGTGGCCTGCTGAACGACTGAAATACTTCCACTGGTCTTCAGTAATTCTGTATCACGAAAACTGGCGGTGACAATGACTTCTTCCAAATTGCTATCGGCTGCTTCCTGGGCATTAGCGCTCACCGCCGCCAGCCCAGTGGCAATCAATAACATTAAAATACTCATTCTTTTTAACACAAAAGCCTCCTCGTAACAGGAGACCCGGAGGGGTGGAGAGATTGAACAATAAACGCGCCCTATCCCTACGCCGGTATGATCCGGATCAGGTTCAAAGGGTGCTTCTCAGGCCATCTGGCCGCCCCTCAGGCATTCCCACTAGGAATGTACAGGTATTTTAACCCAATGGGGGCTGGATTACTCTTATGGTGTGGTATTCCTACAGCGTTCAATCAAATCACCTCTTTGAACGTGAACCAATCAAGCCCAAACTTATTTAGTCATCCATGGCTGGGTGAAAAGCTTGCAGGGTGGTTTTGGTTGGTCACACTCAATGCAGTGGAAGTCTGGCTTTTCGGTTCCCCGGTTTTCGGCGAAAGCTCTTGCATCTAAAGCTTCATCAACACTCATAAATTGCCCTTCTACTTTGCAGGTTGTCATCCTCGTCATTTTCTATTTCCTTGTAGTCAGTAACTATCAATTAGTTAGCTCTAGCTGCTATCTAAACCCAAACTCATACCTGTTAATTTGCGTCCAAAAGTGCCCCACAAAACCACTATAATTACATCCAAAAGTGCCCTACGTGTAACCCTCTTTCCTGCTGATGAGATAGCAGGAGTACATATAAGGAGTGATAGACGTGGATTTATTGAGTGTAATAAGACGATGGCATGGGCGTGATAAGCTGTCCAGCCGGGAGGTTTCAAGAAGAACGGGGCTTTCCCGACACACCATTCGCAAGTATTTGGCCCGTGGGATTACCGAGCCGAAGTACCTGCCAAGAAAGAGTGTCAGTAAGCTGGATCCGTTTGCTGAGAAGCTTTCGATCTGGTTGAAGCGCGAGTCTGGTGCCAGTCGCAAGCGCCGACGGTCTCTGAAGCAACTGGATGGTGAGGCTGTGAAGTCGCCTGTTGATGTTGGAGCTTTGCCACCTGATGTTTATCTGCTCAGACCTTAATCTGTCCTGACAGTCACTACCCCCCAGTGATCCCCTCTGTCGAGGTGTTTTTTATTCCCCAGTTGATGTATGTTGCCCGTTCCCCAGTTTATGCAATGCCAAGACCCGTCTCGGATAGTGATCTTGAACTTATGAAGCTGATTGACTGGTTACATCTTGAAATGCCGTTCTCGGGTTTGCGCATGTTGCGCGACCTGTTGGCCCTGAAGAGCATCAAAGTTGGACGTAAGCACATCGCAACGTTGATGAAGCGTATGGGCATCGAGGCGTTGTACCGCAAGCCACAAAGTTTATCTTCACGCGTATGGCACGGTATCTGACTCAAGAGCTGGTATAAGTCGGTACCTTGATCTGTACAATCAAAGACGGCCCCACTGCGCTTTGGGACGAAAGACGCCAGATGGTGTATATTTTTCTCAGCAGTCACTAACCCTGGCTGCTTAAACGATGGGCTGGAATCCACTTATTGAATGGGGTTTAGTTGTCCAATCAAACGGGGCCACCTCTGTCTGCGGCTCTTTTTTGACAAATAGCGTCCTATTTTCGTAAGAACCAGATTCGATATTCTTGGAAAATACTGAACACACTTGGGGCTCGCTATCAATTTGAAGAATGCACCACAACAAAAAGCGGACGATATGATCGAGGATTCCGAAGAAACAGTATTGTGCAACTTGTCTGATGACGAATTGATCGAGCAGGTACTTGTCATTGCCTGCGGCGCCCTGGCTCGGGAAATCAACGAGCTAAGGCGGTCCTATGGATGGCACCACCTTCATCTCAAATGCATTGATGCTCGTTTGCACAACCGGCCAACGCTGATTCCTGACCGGCTGCGAGAGAAAATTCACCGCTACAAGGGCAAATACGATCAGATTTTTGTTGCCTACGCGGATTGTGGCACAGGCGGCGCTATCGATGCAGTGCTTGAAGAGGAAGGGATCGAGCGGCTACCAGGCGCGCACTGTTACCAATTCTATGCCGGAGCAGAACGGTTTGCAGCGTTGGCCAACAAAGAACCGGGCACATTCTATCTGACGGATTTTCTTGCGCAGCATTTCGAGCGCCTGGTGCTTAGACCGCTGAAACTCGATGTGCACCCGCAACTACGCGACGCTTACTTTGGCAACTACCGCCGCTTGGTATTTTTGTCGCAGACCAGCGATGAGTCCTTGCTCGCTGCTGCGACAAATGCCGCGAAGCACTTGTCGCTCGACTTTGAGCATATCAACTGCGGCTACGGAACTTTGGAGACGAGTCTCCAGTCACTGCTAACAGGTAAAACCCATGGTCAAAAAAACGCTCATCTATTGGCGTGATATTCCGGCCCAAGTCATTGTGCAACGCGGTCGAAGACGCGAGAAAGCACGACTGAGTTCGCGTTTTCAGAAAGCGATCGATCGTGCCGCAATGCGCGCCGGCAAGGGGCGCAGTGACGCCTACCTGTCCGAGTGGCGGCGCGAATCGTCAACTGTTGAAACCGAAACCGAGCTGGCTAAGATTGTTGAACAGGAAGTGAATCGATTCGAGTCGGAATTTTCCGACGAACTCTTGTTGCAGCTGATTCACGACCACGGCTACACTTGCGTGTCAAAGTGATACTGATAGAGTTCAGACAATACATCCTGTATATTCAGGCGGTGCTTGAGCCGTTAGCCCCCTGGAAAGAGCAAAGCAAATGCACACATAAAATAATAATTTTGGCTTAGGGAAACATAAAACCATTTCCAATTCTCCTCATAAATTGCACCGTTTCTTGTTCATGCTCGGCCTCATCATTGCCGGCGAGGCAATATTTGCATTACCGTTTCACGTCGCGCGTTTCTTCCGTCCGACCGTTCTCGAGGTGTTTTCGATATCTGCCACCGAACTCGGCGCTGCGCAGGGCGTTTATGGAATCGTGGCAATGCTTGCATATTTTCCGGGAGGACTTCTGGCAGACCGCTTCTCGGCGCGTAAGTTGCTTGCAACGTCGTTGTGGGCGACGGCTGCAGGTGGTCTCTACATGGCAACATTCCCGGGATACGCTGGCGCATTAATGGTCTGGGGTTTCTTTGGTATTACCACGATCCTGCTGTTCTGGGCGGCACTGATTCGCGCAACACGGGACTGGGGCGGTCACGATGAACAGGGGCGTGCCTACGGCCTGCTGGATGGTGGCCGCGGAATTCTTGCAGCGGGCCTGGCATCCATCGGCGTGATACTATTTGGTCTGGCATTTTCCGAGGGCTACGCTGCTGCCACTTTTGAAGAAAAGCAGCGTGCATTACAACTGATCATTTATGGCTACACTGCCGTGACAGCACTCGCGGGCGTATTCGTCTGGTTCGTTTTAACCGATGGCCATCCTGCGGGTGAGCCTGAACTCAAAGAGTGGAAGCCGCACACGGAAAGTGTGTGGTCACATATCAGTCATGTGTTGCGTCTCCCTGCGGTTTGGTTACAAGCTGTGATCATCATATGCGCTTATGTGGCATACAAGGGTTTCGACAACTATTCACTGTTCGCAGTGGAAGCGTATGGGTTGGATGAGGTTGAAGCAGCTGGAGTCGTAGCCATTGGTTCATGGGTGCGACCCCTTGCGGCTCTCGCTGCCGGCTTGCTCGGTGACCGCTTCAACGTGTCGCGCATAACCATGCTTGCATTTGTACTGTTGCTTGCTTCGGACCTGTTCTTTGCAACGACGACGCCGATACAAGGCGCTACATGGATTTTGCTCGGTAACATAGTACTTGGCGCTACGGCATTCTTTGGCCTCCGGGGACTATACTTCGCGTTGTTCGAGGAGGCCAAAGTGCCGGCGGCCCTGACCGGCACGGCAGTAGGGTTCGTCTCGGTGATCGGCTACACGCCTGATATTTTCGTGGCCTATGTTGCGGGTGTACTGGTTGACCGCACACCCGGTCTTGTGGGACATCAGCATTTCTTCTGGTTCCTTTCAGTGTTTGCCCTGATTGGTGTCATCGCCAGTTACGCATTGATGAGATCGCTACACTCGGCTAAACGCAATGCAACGGCAAGGTAGCGGCTATTTAATGAGGTGCTGGAAATGAAAATAGGTGCTGCCCAGTTTGCAAGTGTATGCGGCGACATTGACGCCAATATTGAGATTCATCTCGAATGGATCGCGCGCGGCCATGGAGCAAAGCTGGATCTGCTGGTTATGCCCGAATTGTCGTTGACCGGTCACTACGGTGCCGAAAACCTTTTGCAGACGGCAATGACATGCTTAGATCCCCGGCTGATGCGGTTGGCCGAGGCAGCAGGCAACATGACTGTTGTCGTTGGCTTAATCGAGGAAGGCGTGGCAGCGCAGTTCTACAACACCGCAGTAATGCTTAGGGATGGAAAGGTCGTTCATCTGCACCGCAAGGTAAACCTGGCTAACTACGGCAGGCTCGAAGAAGGCAAGCACTTTGCAACAGGCCGGTTTGTCGAGACCTTCCCGTTCGACAAAGACTGGTGTACCGGCTTGTTAATCTGCGCCGATCTCTGGAACCCGGCGCTGACACACCTTGCATTTCTGCACGGAGCGACGCTGATGATCACGCCGGTCAGCTCCGGCATCGAAGCCGTCGGCCCGGCATTCAACAACCCCAGCGGCTGGGCGCTGGCGATGCGCTTCTATTCAATGATTTACGGTGCACCGGGCATCATGGTCAACCGCACAGGTGTCGAAAAGGACCTCACGTTCTGGGGCGGCTCCCGCATTATCGACCCATTCGGTGTCGAAATTGCGGTCGCCGGAAGCGGCGAGGAAATGATAACCGCTGAACTCGACTTCGATCAGGTTCGCCGGGCACGCTACCAACTGCCCACCGTGCGTGACAGCAATATCGCTCTCGTTCATCTCGAAACCAGCAGGTTGATCAACAAACTTGGTGTTCCCGAGTTTATCCACGAACACAGGTAACGCAACGAAAAGGCGTGATTGAGGCTCCCTAGCCTTCTCACAGTCCAACCGGCTCAAGTGCTGGCTCTTCTTTCCCCAACGTTTCCTTTCTCTTCGCCACATAAGCCTCAAGTTCTTCTTTCACCGCGGCATCAACCGGTGGTGGCTCGAACTCGGCCAGTATCTTCGGCCAGAGTTCAGTTGCCCGCTCCAAAGCACTCTTTGAACCAGCAAGCTGCCAGTTTTCATAGTTTTGCCAATCGCTCATAAATGGAGCGTAAAATGCTGTTTTGTAACGATCCTGCGTATGCTTGCAGCCGAAAAAGTGGCCTCCAGGACCAACTTCTTCCATTGCTTCCAATCCGGTCTCGGTCAGGTCAATCTTGAGTGGCTGCAGCATTGCGGACATCTGTTGCAGCATCTCGCAGTCAATAACAAGTTTCTCGAATGATGCAACCAGGCCACCTTCAAGCCAGCCTGCAGCATGGTAAATGAGATTGCCATGGCCCATGACCGCGCCCCATAATGCCATTTGCGTTTCATAGGCTGCCTGGGCGTCCACGGCATTCGAAGCATTGCACGCACTGGTTCGATAAGGTAATTTGTAACGCCGCGCCAGTTGTCCTCCAGCGATATTGGCAAGACTGTTTTCCGGTGTTCCAAATGCCGGCGAGCCCGAACGCATATCGACATTCGAGGTAAATGCACCATATATCGACGGAGTCCCGGGCCGCGTAAGCTGCAACAACGCGATGCCCAGCAATGCTTCGGCGTTTTGCTGCGCCAGTGCACCAGCCATTGTGGCGGGTGTCATCGCCCCCATTAGCGTGAACGGCGTAACCGCCACCGGCTGTCCGTATAATGCCATTTGCATGGCACCGTATGCCATCGAATCATCCAGCTTGCGTGGTGAGTTGACGTTGATGTTGGTCATCACACTCGGGTTACTTTTTATTTCATCGAGACTGAGGCCACGGGCAATCGCCGACATTTCAATTGCGTCGAGAGAACGACCGGCGCCGATACTGGTCGTAAAAAAGGCCTTGTCCGATAGCGTCAGGTTGACAAAGGTGGTGTCCAGGTGCCGCGAATTGGCCGGCATATCTGTTGGTGGTGTGGCCTGATTGCCGAAGAAGGTTAATACATTGAAGTACTGACCAAAACTAATCAGCCTCTTGTAATCTTCAAAATTACCGGCGCGTCGGCCGTTGATGTTGTCGTGAACATTTGGCGGACCGGATACCAATCCGAAGTTAATGACATCATCACCGACATATAAGGTCTGTTCCGGATTCCGAGGCGTCACCTCGAACCGTTCGGGTGCCGATGCGACGGTATCGAGCAGGAGTTCCCTATCGATACAAACAACACCATTGCCATCAACCGATGCACCGGCCTTTCTGAACAGGTTCAGCGCATGCTCACCCATGACCTCGATACCCTGCTCTTCGAGTATCCTCATCGACATGTTGTCGATAATTTCGAGCTGTTCTTCATCGAGTGGTTCGAGTGGAGCCATGCGATTTCGCAGGACTTTTCTGTCAATCTGGTGAATAGTGGCAACCTTGGTATCGGTTGCCCTACGCCTGCCACGTCTGCGACCGGCTTTCGCCATGGGAATTCTCCAGTATTTGTGAGCCTCTGATATGTGCCTTCTTATACGCTAAACCACACTAGTACAGGACACTACACTAACGAATCACTCGTTCCGTTTCCTTAACTATTGGGACATTATTTGTTATATTTGGGAAGCACACTTATACCCTTTTCCACACAATGCCAAACAAACAAAGCCGCCACATTACTTTTTGCCTCTGCCCGGGATTCCCGCTGTTCTGCATCGCCTCGGCACTGGAAGTCTTACGCCACGCAAATCGGTTTGTCGAAGAACCGGTCTATTCCTGGTCTTTTCTTTGCGAAGACAACAAGCCTATTCAGAGCAACAATGGGCTTTTTCTGGTGCCTGATACCAAGATAAAAAACGCCAAAACTCCAGACATGGCTTTTGTAATTGCCGGCTTCAATCCAAG
Organism: Gammaproteobacteria bacterium; assembly: GCA_021772935.1. GTDB lineage: Bacteria > Pseudomonadota > Gammaproteobacteria > Xanthomonadales > SZUA-36 > SZUA-36. The sequence continues at coordinate 12,325 of JAJFLA010000055.1, read as the reverse complement.
CGAACTCGAAGTTCCAAACCTTCAAGATTGGTTGTGTAAACAGGCCTCCGCTGGTTGCTCAATTGGCGGTATTTCGAACGGTGCATTCTTGCTGGCTCGGGCTAAATTACTGGATGGCTATGCGGCTACTGTTCACTGGGAAGACTTCTCTGCATTCTGCGCCTTGTATCCACGAGTACGGTCACAATATCAACGGTTCCTTTTCGATCGTAACCGAGTGACCTGTTCTGGTGGCACTTCAACCTTGGATATGTTTATTGAAATCGTCCGGAATGATCTGGGTGCCGATTTGGCGATATCGATATCTCGCCAAATGCTTCTGCAGGAGTACTCACATCCTACCACTGTCGAACAAAAATCGATTTTTGATGGTAGTCACCACTTTTCACTACGCGTGCAGCGCGCTCTCAGCCTGATTGACTCGAATACTGAAAAACGATTTAACGTGAGTGAGCTGGCAGCACAGATCGGACTGACCAGGCGCCAGCTACTCCGTCTGTTTCGCCGTGAGACCGGCAAAACTCCCACAGCTATCTTGATACAACGTCGGCTTGAACGCGCCCTTTCGCTGGTGTTGCATTCCCATTTGCCATTAGCTGTTATTTCAAGTGCGGTCGGTTTTAGCTCCCAGTCGCATTTGACCAGTTCCTACAAGAAGTACTATGGCACCACCCCAGGCGAGCACCGTCGCAACCATCAAATGAGGATTTAGGTCAAATTGTGATGCAGTGAAAATAGCTCTTTTTCCCTTTTATGATAAATAGAGTCTCATTTCCATAAGATTCAGATTTGAAATTTCTAGAGAATAACAGGAGTGTCCGGCGCTCTGCATTGTATTGGGCATGTCGCATGATGTACGCGACGGAGCAGTTTTAAGCCAACCCGACATAAACAGAGAGCACAAAATGACTGAAGAGTCAGAAGAAATCATTCTATCTGAACTGTCTACCGAAGAACTTGTGGAGCAAATGCACGATGATCTCTACGACGGTCTGAAGGAAGAGATTGAGGAAGGCACGGCAATTCTACTGGATCGCGACTGGAGCGCTGACAGGGTGCTCAACGAGGCACTTGTCAAGGGCATGCGTATTGTCGGAATCGATTTTCGTGACGGCATCCTATTCGTGCCCGAAGTTCTGCTTTCTGCAAATGCAATGAAAGGTGGTATGGCGATTTTGAAGCCGTTGCTTGCCAAATCAGGTGTCAAGCCGATCGGCAAAATGGTCATCGGAACAGTCAAAGGCGATATCCACGACATTGGTAAAAACCTGGTAGTCATGATGATGGAAGGTGCCGGCTTTGAGGTGATCGACATTGGTATTAACCAATCAGTCGAGGATTTCTTTGCAGCACTTGAGCAGCATAGACCAGACATCCTTGGTATGTCGGCCCTTTTGACCACGACAATGCCGTACATGAAAGTCGTTATCGATGAAATGATTGCGTCAGGTATTCGCGACGACTATATCGTGCTGGTTGGCGGCGCACCCCTCAATGAAGAATTCGGCGTGGCCGTCGGTGCTGATGCTTACTGCCGTGATGCAGCGCAAACGGCCGAAATAGCCCCGCAACTGATCATGGAGCGACGTGAGGCAGTCGCCAGTGCCTGAGTATGTCCACAACCACGGCCCTTGTGAACAGTCAGTAACAATTCATCGCATGCGGTCATGGTCGGTGCGAAACGCACGTTGGCTTGAGGTCGTTTACGGCGGTTTTGAGTTAGTACTGCGGACAATCAACCCCGTGTTCAGGCTTATCGGTTATAAACGCCTCGACAAGCTTTTCGTTGCAGTTGAGAAAATAATAAAGGTTTCCCTGTTCGACTCACAAAGCTGTGGCCAGTGCATCCTGAGCGTTACCGGAATGTCATGCCCGATGAACTGCCCGAAGAAGATACGCAACGGACCGTGTGGCGGGGTCCATGTAGACGGCACATGTGAAGTCGATCCGCACATGCCCTGCGTCTGGGTGTTGGCGTGGGAAGGCAACAAACGGCTCCGTGTAGACGAATACCCGATCCAGATTGTTCAGCCGCCGGTCGATCATCGACTGCTTGGCACCTCCGCCTGGATGCATATGTTGCAGCGCGAGACGCAACCGATCAGTTCGCAAACGACAGCTAACAATGAGGTTTGATGACGAACCACTGGTATCGGGTGAGCACCTGCCGATCCGATCTGACCATGATTCGCGCGGGCGGCTTGAGCGGGTGTTGCGTGCCGGTGTTTTCGCGGTAACAGCTGAGCTCGCTCCACCGGATTCTTCATACCCGGAGGAGGTCTATAATCGTGCGGCGATGTTCGATGGCCATGTGGATGCCATCAACGCCACCGACGGTTCCGGCGCCAATTGCCACATGTCGAGCGTTGCCATGTGCGCTTTGTTGACGCGACGCGGATATTCAATGGTCATGCAAATTTCGGCGCGCGACAGGAATCGCATCGCCATTCAGGGCGATGTGCTTGGAGCTGCTGCGTTGGGTGTGTGTAACATACTTTGCCTGACCGGGGACGGCGTCGAAGTCGGGGACCACCCGGAAGCCAAGCCTGTGTTCGACCTCGACTGCATGTCGATGCTGAATATGGTCCGCGGCATGCGTGACGATGGGCAGTTCCTCAGTGGACGTAAGCTTACCAGCCCGCCAGAGCTTTTCCTTGGCGCCGCCGCCAACCCATTTGGCCCGCCGCTAGACTACAGGCCGCATCGGCTCGCAAAGAAAGTCGCTGCGGGTGCCGAATTTGTGCAGACGCAATACTGTTTCGATTTAGAGAAATTCAGGAACTATATGAGCGCAGTTCGTGACCTGGGCGTGCATGAAAAAGTGTATATTCTTGCCGGTGTCGGGCCACTGGCATCGGCCAGGTCTGCGGAGTGGATTCGGACCAACGTGCCGGGCGTACATATCCCGGACAACATCATTAGACGCCTGCAGGGCGCGGATAAGCAGAATGAAGAAGGCGTCAATATTTGCATTGACATGATCAACGAGTTGAAGGAAATCGAAGGTGTTCACGGTGTTCACATTATGGCGTACCGCCAGGAGCATCGTGTAGTGGAGATCGTCGAGCGCTCAAACGTCCTGGAGGGCCGTGAGCTTTGGCATCCCGGCGTTGCACGCGATGAAGAGCCTGCTCTCAGCTAGTGTACTGCATCGTAAATATTAACAGGCTCAACCATCACAGCACGGCAAATGCCGTTCAGGAGTAAACAGCAATGACAGTTACGCTAGTCTGTTCGGCCAGCAAGGAAGTACGCATAGGTTTCGACCAGCCGTTTGTAGTTATCGGTGAGCGCATCAATCCAACAGGCAGAAAAATCCTTGCCGAAGAAATGAGCAATGGCGATTACAGCCGCGTTGAAGCGGACGCACTTGCCCAGGTGGCAGCAGGTGCACATATGCTCGATGTTAACGCGGGCATACCGCTTGCCGACGAACCGGCAATCCTGGCTGAGGCTGTAAAGCTCGTACAGTCGGTTACCGATGTGCCGCTATCGATTGATTCATCGATCGTTGCAGCACTGGAAGCCGGCCTCGCAGTATATCAAGGCAAAGCCCTGGTGAACTCCGTTACCGGCGAAGAGGACAGGCTCGAGTCGGTGCTGCCATTGGTCGCCAAATATGGTGCGGCGGTTGTGGCTATCTCCAATGATGAAACCGGTATTTCTGAAGATCCGGATGTGCGCTTCGAAGTCGCGAAGAAAATTATCGAGCGTGCGGCCGACTATGGTATTCCCCGCGAGAACATTGTCGTCGACCCGCTGGTAATGCCGATTGGCGCGATTAACTCATCCGGCAAACAGGTCATGCACTTCGTTCGGCGTCTGCGCGATGAGTTGAAAGTCAATACAACCTGCGGCGCGTCTAATGTCAGCTTTGGCCTGCCCAACCGTAACGGTATCAACAGTGCGTTTTTGACCATGGCAATTTCTGCCGGCCTGACATCTGCAATCACCAACCCGCTGCATGCAGAGGTTATGCAGGCCGTGCTCGGCGCGGACGTGATGATGGGCCACGACCCGCACTGCGCACGCTGGATTCAGCAGTACCGCGAGAAGAGTGCCTCTGATGCAACCCGCGGCCGGGGTAGACGCAAGCGCCGCCGTTCGGGCTAACGGATTACCCTGGTACAGCGTTGAAGAAAGAAGCAAAAATAGTATTCACACCGTCGGGCAAGCGCGGCACGTTTGCTCACGGTACGTCGGTGCTCGACGCAGCACGCAGCCTCGGTGTCGACCTGGATTCGGTTTGCGGTGGACGTGGTTTGTGCGGTCGCTGCAAGGTGACACTTACAGAAGGTGATTTTCCGAAACACACTATCTGCTCGCGCTCCGGGCACTTGTCGCCGATTGGTGAGGTCGAAACCCGCTTCGCAGAGCGCCGGACAAAGCTCGGGCACAACTCCAGGCTCAGTTGCCAGGCACTGATACAGGGTGACCTCGTCATCGATGTCCCACACGAAAGCCAAGTGCATCGCCAGCTTGTGCGCAAGGATGCTGACCATCGTGACTTTAAACTCAATACGGGCGTACGCCTCTACTATGTCGAAGTTAAGACACTCGACATGCACGAACAGTCCGGCGATGTGCAACGCTTGCTGCACGCGCTGTCATCAGATTGGCAGCTTGACGATATCGAGTTTGATTTTTCGCTGTTACCGGAGCTGCAATCTGCACTGCGGGAGGGCGAGTGGCGCGTTACGGTTGCCGTCTGCAGGAATTCGCGTGTTATTACAATCTGGCCAGGCTTCAGACGCGACAGCTACGGGCTTGCAATTGATATCGGTTCTACGACGATCGCGGCACACCTGTGCAATCTCAGCAACGGCAAGGTGGTCGCAACCAGCGGTATCATGAATCCACAGATTCGCTTCGGTGAAGACCTGATGAGCCGTGTTTCTTACGTCATGATGCATCCCAAGGGCGTCAGCGAATTGACCGGGGCAGTGCGGCAAGGCATTAACGAGTTGATCCGGGAGGTCTCGCGTGAGGCTGATATCGAAGCAGATGAGATCATTGAGGTCACGGTTGTCGGCAATCCAGTGATGCACCATCTTTTTCTCGGTATCAGCCCGGTAGAACTCGGCAGCGCACCCTTCGCACTCGCAACCGATGCGGCATTGAACCTGACGGCTTTGGAACTCGACTTGCAGACCAACAAAGGCGCTGCAGTCTACATCCTGCCATGCATCGCAGGTCATGTCGGTGCCGATGCTGCGGCGATGATCCTGGCAGAAGAACCCCACCTACTTGAGGAAATTTCGCTTGTCGTTGACGTCGGCACCAATGCCGAGATCGTGCTTGGCAATCGTGAGCGACTGCTGGCCTGTTCCAGCCCTACGGGTCCGGCATTCGAAGGCGCACAAATCAGTTGCGGCCAGCGCGCGGCAAACGGGGCGATTGAACGCGTTCGCATCGATCGGCAGACACTCGAGGTGCGCTTCAGTGTCATCGGCTCCGAACGCTGGTCTGACGACCCGGGCTTCGAAGAATCGATCCGGGCATTTGGTGTCACAGGTATTTGCGGCTCGGGCATCATCGAGGCTGTTGCTGAAATGTATCTGAGTGGTGTCATCAGCGCGGACGGTGTTGTCGATGGCTCGCTGGCCGGGCGCAGCGACCGCCTGATCGCTGAAAAACGAACCTGGTCATTCCTGCTGTTTGATGGCAAGCAACGTATCGTCGTTACGCAAACCGATATACGCCAGATTCAACTGGCGAAAGCCGCTTTGTATGCGGGCATCAAATTGTTGCTCGATCATGCCGGTATTGAACACGTCGATCGAATCCGGCTCGCGGGTGCTTTTGGCAGCCATATCGATACAAAGTACGCAATGGTGCTCGGCCTCATCCCTAATTGCAGCCTCGACAAAGTCGAATCCGCCGGAAATGCCGCCGGTACCGGCGCACGCATCGCGCTACTCAATATCGTCGCCCGCGATGAAATTGAGTCTGTTGTGCGCCGCATCGAAAAGATCGAAACCGCGATCGAACCGAAATTCCAGGAGTACTTTGTCAACGCAATGGCGATTCCGCACAAGATAGACCATTTTCCGGAACTGGCCAAAGTTGTGAACATGCCCAAACCAACCGAAACACAGGAACGGGGCAGAAGCCGGCGCAGAAGGCCTAGGAGCCTGTCAGATTTTACATGATCTACTACGGAGAATAAGGATGTTTTGATCTGATTCTGCTGGTTACAGTTTGTCCTATCCGGTTTTAAGCAATTCACAAACTTATTTTTAAAGGCTTCAGGTATGGCTCAAAGTTTTTCCACTGCTCCAGACCGCTTTTGTATAATGGCTTCCGCACTCCAGCTGAGAAGTTAGATGAAGTGTTGCATTGACCGGTTGAATCCAAGTCAATTAATTATTGGGCGGATTACCAATGCTGCTAAAACCGCTTAATAGAGCGGCGGCGATTAAACTTTTGAATTTTAAATTGATGTTCATAGGTATCCTCAAAGTAGTAAACAACCCAACCTCTTCACTTAAGGCAAAGTGATAGTTTATAAACTCGTATTTATTATTACTTCTTAAGATAAGCCGTTTTTAACTTATGGATAATTTCTGTGCTCACCCAATAAATGTTTGGGTTCCCACTTTCTTCGTCATATCTATTGAAAAATAAATATTTACCATCTGGAGTGATAGTAGGGCCTCCTTCTCTATAATTAGAATTTACAGCACTTCCAAGGTTGATTGGTTTTGACCATGTTCCGTCTTTCTTCTTGAAATAGACGTAAACATCCTGATCTTTTGTTTTATCATTTTCTTTATGGGCTCCTACCACTAGAAAATCTTGAGATGGGGAAATAAAACCGTGTGAACCATAATCAATTCCAACTTCGTGCACTTCGGGAAATCTGCCATTTTTGTTAGGTGCATAATACATTTTGTCTTTTGACGAATTTATATAAAAAAGATCACCATTTTTGGCTTCACTCGAAAAGATAACCTCTTCATTATTGATAGGTGAATCAAGTAGTACTGCATTGCTCCAGGAATCCTCAAAACGGTTTACATACCAAATTTTAAGGGGAAATATTGAGTCGTAAGTTGAAAAATAAATCCTTTTACCACTAGGGCTTACAATTGCACCAAATTCATCACTTATCTTGCCTTTTGTAAAGTTTGCTTTTTTAGGATTAGTCCATTTTTTGTTTTTGAGTTTTGAAAAATACACAACTGAATGGCCTTTTACCGTAGGCGAAAAATACATTTCATCTAAATCAGGAGAAAAAGAAACACCATATTCATATCTTCCATCTACTGAAACAATTCCAGGTGCAAAAACTTCAGGCGTTAAACCTGGAGGCTTTTGTCCAAAATAAGGGCCTTTGAGGACTGGAAATTTATCTTGGCTATCACTTTTTCCGCTCATAATTGGAATAGAATTTTGAATAAAAGCTGGCAAGATCCTCTCTGCGGTTATTTGCAGGGTACTGTCATCGAGATTATAAGCAGTGACCACAACCATCAGATCAAGCTCCTCGATCAGAATGATATACTGGCCGCCACCTCCTCGTGCAGATGTGCTGAAATAGTTTTTATTACCGTATTTCATATCTGCCTGCCACCAGAAATAGCCGTAACCGGTATTAGAGACACTGCCATCATCAGAGAAATTTTCATCGTCGCTGTGGCGGACAATTCTATTGATTGCTTTGGCTATAAACGCTTCCGGAACCAGCTGTTGTCCATTCCATTTGCCTTTGTTGATGACCAAAGTTCCCCACTTGATCATAGCGCGCGATGTCATGTTCGATCTCGATCCCGAAGCTGGCAGGCCGCTAACGTCAGTCTGCCAGCCATAATGCGTTATGCCCATTTTGTCGAGGAGTTCATTTTTAATAAAGTCTTTGGCCGACCCCGGTACGACGGCGTCAATGACTTGCATCACCAACCTTGGATCGAATTGATATTTAAAACTCTGAGACGCTAAGGTAATAGGCGCACTATGCTCGAGGAAAACCTGAACTTGCCCCTGGCCTTTTAACAGGCTTGGATTTTTCTCGAATTCTTCTCTCTGTTCTTTACTGATGCGGATACCGGAACGCATAGTCAGCGCCTGGTGCAGCGTGATTTTTTCTACACCCTCAACAAATTTTGTCGGGTCCAGGTCTTTGAGAAAGCTAACCAACGGCTTGTCTAAATCGGCCATGGTCAGATAACCCAACTGGATAGCACGGCCGAGCGCCAAGCCAGTGTAGACTTTAGTCGCTGACGCTTGGAAATGTGGCAGATTGATGCGACCACGTAAATAATAGGATTCAAACAGGAGCTTGCCCTTGTGAGCAATAAGAAAGCTGTCGAAAGGACCATGTTTATGGTCGGCGATCTCCTGCGCCAGCTTAAGAATAATCGCTTTATTGCCACCATCGATGCCTAATTCGCCCACGAGGATACCGTCTTTTCTATCAGTTGGCGCTGCATCGATAAAGGCTTCTTTGAGATCAGGAATATCCCTGTATGAGAGCGTGGCTTCGGCGGCTGTAGCCTCCGGTGCGAGGCTATTTTTTTCTTCAGTATTTGCTGCAATAGCGATGCTAAAACCGCTCAATAGCACAACGGCGATGAAACTTTTGAATTTCAAGTTGATGTTCATATTTATTCCCATTGTTTTGTTAACCACCAGTACTCAAATTGATTCGGATCAACGCCCTTTCTATCTGAGTTAACGTTCCTTTTATATGGCTTATTATTTGGGTCTGAGGGTCTCAATAACTTTTGCATCCACCCAATAGATATCAGTATTATCTTTTTCGTCATCTATACGTCTGTTGAAGAGTATGTACTTGCCGTCAGGGGTGACGCTGGCATAGGTATCCCCTTTAGCAGAATTGACCTTGTCGCCCATATTGATCGCTGAGCCCCATGCCCCATCCTTTTGTCGGAAACTAATATAAAGATCAGAGTCACCATAGCCGCCATTGCGCTCGCTATCCCAAATCAGATAGCTTTCGTCTGGGGAGATAAAGGGGTGAGCTGTCCATTTGCCTGTGTTGACCACAGAGCTCATCTTTTTTGGGGTTTGGCGCTTGCCGCCCTTGAGCGTTGATATGCGGATCACCTTGTTTTTATAATCGTCAAAAACATAGCTGCTCTTGGCCGATGCCGACAGGCGCATAATCCCCCAGTCTTCCCGGTCAAACATGGCCCCAAGGCTTTTGCGTTCTGTCCAGCCATCACCGATGCGGTCCTTATACCCTTTAGCCATATGCATACGCTTGCCATCAGGCGAGAAAGTGATTTCACCGTTTCGCCCAAATTCAATGTATTTGTTCCAGACATTGTTCTGCTGGCGGAAGCCGATAACTGTGGGACGTGTGTGTTTGCCACCCTTCGTGGTGAAGTAAAACTCCTTCATGCCGGGGGAAAACACGCCCTCAATCTCCCAGCCTTGTTTGGAGATGATGCCCGGTGCAAACGGTTCCGCCACCATGCCTGGTGGCTTTTGCCCGAGATAGGGACCTTTAAGAACTGGAAATTCATCTTGACTATAACTTTTGCTACTCATAGTTAGTGCAGAAAGCAGCAGAGTAATGAAAATATAAATAGGTTTCATGGTTTATCTTTTCTCTTTTGTGAAGTTTGATAACCAAGTCACACTGCGTACTCCAGTCATAGCAAACGCTGTCTGATGGCTACTCTCAGGCAATTTAATGTACAGTTCATACTGTCTATCAGGCTGAGTGTCTTTAATAGGGAGGACTTGTATTCTCGACAATGTGAAATCACTGGTCTCGCTCGCCTCGACGGTTAGAAAAGGCAGCAAAAATAGACAAACTAAAACATTTTTCATATCCATTAAATCACTCACTCGTAAATCGCAAAATTGCATGTAAGGCTCTTCTTGAAAATCAGCAAGAATTTGAATGTATATGAATAAAATGCAAAATGCCTGACGTCCGCCTGATTTTTGAATGACGTCTTTCTGACGGCAATAAGCTTATTAATTACCAAACAGTTACAAAGCCAGGTTTAGCGGTAATCTTGCTTTATGCTAATATAAGCCCTCTTGTTTTAATTTACTTTTAAACATCAACTTCCATTTTGGAAAGCGCAACTATGGCCGCACAGTATTGGGTAGGTGATTTTTATATCGATTTAACTCGGAATCAAATCACACAGAAAACGCAATCTCAGACGATTCCGCCTAAAGCTTTGGCAGTTTTAACCCACCTTGCTAAAAACGCCAATAAAGTTGTCAGTCATGATGAGTTATTATCGGAGGTGTGGCCTGACACCGTTGTAACACCGAATACCCTGCAAAGAAGCATCGCCCAATTAAGAAAAGCGCTGGGTGAAGACAGTCAATACCAGTCCTATATTAAAACCCATGCCAAACAGGGATATAGTCTGGAGTGCGAGGTTCGATGGCAGGATAATATCGATGCCGAATCGCTAGTTGAACAAGAGCGCTTATTAAAAGCCGATACAAGCATTACAACAGACGCTGATACTGCAAAATCTGAGATAAAACGAAGACATGGCACCCCGCAAATCCATATTGAAAGCAGCGACGCTGTAAAAACATCCAGATCAGCTTTAAGCTTGATCACTATTTTCGCCGGAATTGTTATTTCGGGTATTATCGGTTTTAACTACCTAACACCAACGCATCCTTTGAAACTGACCATTGGAGAGTTACGCTCACTAACCGCCACAGACAACAAAGAGTATGCGGGTATCTATTCGCCAGACGGTGAATACGTGGTTTTTCAACGCACTTCAGAAGCGTCTTGTGTTAATAATATATGGGCAAAAAACACTAACACTCAGGAAGAAACCCAACTCACCAAAAACTTGGGCGAATACGGCAGTCAAAGTTTTTCTAAAGACGGAAAAAAGCTGGTATTTATAGAAACTGAAGACTGCGATAAACCGATCACCCAGAAGAATTGTTACAAATTAATGACCCTGGATTTTCAAAAAGCACTTAAAGCGCCTCAATCTCCGAACGTATTAATGGAGTGTAAAAACTCAAAAATAGCCAGGCCCATGTGGCTAAATAATAATAACGTTGCTTTATTGCAGCAGTTTTCAAATCGTTGGAAATTAACTAGCTATTCGGTAGCGGACAACAAAAGTACCGTCATATATGAGCTGGAAGAGGGTAACTTTTTCGACTTCGACTATTCAGTCAAAGACGACCTTATTGCATTGACCAGTATCCACACAGACGGTCAACACTACATTGAAATACTCAAACCTGACGGCCATGTTTTATCAAGTCATCAGATTGAGTTCCCGAAAGAAATATCAAACTTTAGGCTTATCTATCCGAATTTTATGCCACAAGATAATCAGCTTATTTTTAGCACTGGGAGACAGCTCTTTACCCTATCTTATGAAGGTAAAGTCTCAAATATAAGTTTGCCCCTTGATGAGCCAATAGGGTCTCCGATATTTCACCCAGATGGTAAACGGATGCTCGTGATTAAAGGGTACTACGATAGTGATATCGCGACCATACCACTGTCACAAATTGTACCGCTGCAAACGGAACAAAATCATACCAATCCAGGCAAGGATTACTCAATACTAGAGCGCTCAATACAGGGAGAAGACAGTGCCCTATTTCAACCAAACGGTGAGTTAATTGCTTTCAAGTCAGAACGTTCCGGCGAGGATCAGCTTTGGATAACCGATGGCAACGGCTCACGGCAACTCACGCATTTTCCGATGGACACTTATTTATATGGAATGGATTGGGCCACTGATGGTAAAAGTATTTTAGTCAATGCTAATAATATGCTCACCCAGGTGTACCTGGATTCAAGCCAAATATCCTTTCCATTCGGCCACCCTGTTTCGCAACTTTTCCAATGGGATAGTGAAGACAATACCGCCTTATTGATTGCGCGTATTAAAGGGATATTAAAGTTTGTTGAATTCAATCTGAATAACTCAGAGTTTAGAGTAATCACTGACAAGAAAGTAAAACGGGCGCTCAAAAGTGAAGATGGTCGATTGATCTACACCGATCGTATGGACCGGTTTTGGCAGCCAGGTCCCGCCGAAGACCAACTGATTGAATCACTAGAAGGCCAAGGAAGCGACAAACGATTCATAACAAAACACAATGTAATTTATGGAATCAATGAGGAATTTCAATTGTGGTCTTATGATCTTAACGAGGATACATTTAAGATCCTCGGTAATACACCTAATAACGTGGATTATTTGTAAGCGGTTAATAAACGACAGTATTGCTCAACCGGCCTTGATCTGATCTATATTCCCCGGCAGCAATGCTTCGATAGCTTCAACCGTCTCCGCCTTCGGCAGTTCAGTAAAGACACGACGCAGATAAGCATAAGGTT
>JAJFLA010000054.1 GCA_021772935.1 Gammaproteobacteria bacterium | reverse complement strand
TGCGCTTCCGTCCGAAGCAGCACAATGACTGAAAATCCAGGTGCGCAATCAGATCACTACCAGTAGTATAAAATGATGGCTGGCATCAGGGTTGCTTTGTGCCAGTTGACCGGAGACGGCTAATGGGTGACCCCATTTATTGTTATTTACCTGCAACAAAGCTCTGAATAACGTCCCATTGCGCCTCGGCGTGCATACCTGCCTGTTCGAGACAGGCGTCACCGGGGCCACTACCCAGGAACTCGCCCTTCTTCCAGGGGTATAGGGTGTGCTCCCTACCACGTTCGGACATGGTCCACCGATAGGTTGTTGCAGCTGTAAAGCCTGTGATCATCATGGCTGATGCTGCTGATGAGTACGGGAATATCTGCTTTTTCTCCTGCTCATTTAGCCGATCAAAGAGCTCCACGCTGGAAATATAATAGACATCCAGATTGATACCCTTTTCCTTTAAACGTGGCAGAACGCCGGTTGCGAAAGCATAGGCCACTTCACTGCCCTGGTAGACGATAGTGGCATCCGGAGTTCCGTTGGACTCCATAAGTTTATATACGCCTTTTACGGAGTGCTCGGCCGAGGCCAGGCCCAGCGCCTTGCGATCCAGAATAATTTCTGAGGGCCGGGTAACAAACGCGGCTATCACAGCTGGGCGTTGTATGAGAGATTCAGCCGTTAGGGGCCAAAGTTCATTTGGGTCCCAAGGCGTGAGGCTGATCATGACATCACCGGGGAAATTCTCCTGCAATACTTGCAATGCCTGCGGTTCCGCATGGGTTGGGCCGTCTTCACCGGTTTTGACACCGGCATGACCACAGACAATGACAAATGTCTTGTTCGGTTCACCGGGCAGGCGGTGCCTGAGCGACTGCTGACCAATGCCATGTGTCTTGGCACAAATCGTATTGAGCGGAGCAATGAATGCACCATAAGAAGAGCCCACGCCAATTTGATAACCCATGGTGGAGATTCCCGAACATATTCCTCCCATGGCATCTTCTGCAATGCCGCCTGCTGAGAAGAGTCGGGCTTCAGGATTCTTTGTCGGATGCCAGAAACCCGGCGCGAAACCGTCGGAGATACTGGAAATATTGGTTGAACCATAAAGATCAGCTGCTGCTGACAAAACCGCGCCATTGGTCAACCTGTTAACATGATTCAAGCTATGGGCCAGACAAGCCCGCAAGGTTTGGGGTGAGCCTATGTCATAGGTACACGATGCAGGGCGTTGTGTGGGTGAAATGGCCTTGTCTTGGTATAACTTATCCAACTCAGGTGCGTCTTTGCGAAAACGCCTGGGTGAGGCCTCATGTCGTTGCTTACAATCTGCAACCCAGTCGCCGAGGTGCCGGGTCAGGGCTGGGTTGGATTCGAATGCCTTGCGTATGATCATAAGCGAGTCGTAATAGGCTTTTTCTACGCGTTCGGGTGTTTTCTCACCTTCAAATCGTGGAAAGGTCAATCCGAGTTTCTGTTCGAATGGCTGTAGTGCCTGCTGATATTCTTCACTATAGAATTTATGACCAGCACCATGGGATTTAGCACCTTCTATACCGTATTTCCAACCCTTGATCGTGCGATAAACAATGCCCGTGGGGCGACCGTTATTCAATGCCTTGGCTTTTTCCTGTGCCTCACGTATTTGCGCAAAATTAAAACCGTCCGGGACGTAAATAACGTTAAAGCCCTGAACGAATAATAATTCGCAAGGATCCCACTGGACGTAATCACCGGCTGTTTTGCCTTCACGGGTAACCGCTTCTGAATCAATGGATGCCTGGTTCCAGTCGAGGTGAAAAATGATGTTATCCAAACCCGAGCTTGCAGCGGCGGCCAGTGATTCAGCCACCCGGCCAGGTGTCATACCTCCCTCACCTTCAAGGATATGCACCATCGGCGCATCCTCGCCGTACATGTCCTTCAAAGTCAGCGCCAAACCCGTCGATGCAGCGACACCGACACCACTTACACCGGTTGACAACCAGACAAACGGGGTTTGCGGTGTGGGGTGTCCATCCAGGGGTTTTGCATTGAACTGCAAAAACAAGGGGGTTTTTGTGGTGGGGTTCTTCCGGAATCCCAGCAGGTCTTCGAGTCTGAGTTGCTGGCTTACCTGGGGCAGAAGGTCCTTATGAGATTGTTGCACGATCTCATTTCGGCATGCCCACATGGCATAAAGACCCAGAGTTTTGTGTCCCGCCGAGTAAGAGATAATATCGGCGCTACGATCCATAGGGTTGGAAATGTCATATTGCATTTGCCTGTAGATAAGTGACTCCACGATACGACCACTTGAAACACTCCCGCCCGGATGCCCCGAAGACAAATGGTTGAACATGACAGCGCATAAGGTTCGGTAGCAGATATCCAAAAACTCCAGGCTGTCAGCATCAAGGGCAGGCAGTGTTGAACTGGCGTTGGGATCAAGTGAAATATACTCAGTGCCACGATCTTTCAGATTGAGTGAGAATGACATGGTCTGATCCTCTCAGGAAAAGTGTTCTTTGTTTTCAATGAACTTTACAAATCCGGCTGCATCATTGATGGCATTGGCCATTCGCTCCATGCCAAGTTTCAGGTCTTCTATTCCCGTTGCAATCGAAAGCCTCAGGTAGTGCATATTCTCACAACCGATCTGGCCGAACGATTTGCGGTCCATCGTTGCCACCAGGTGATTCCAGAGTAAAAACATCTGGAACAGGGTTGACGGACTGGTGGAATTGCGCACTTCTTCGGGCATTGCAGCATAAGCTTTATCAATCCCCAGGTTTTCAATCACACCGGAGATGTTCGGGAATACATAAAACGCGCCCTTGGGCAGTTTGCATTTGACTCCGGGCAGCTTGTTGAGGGCATCTACGACAAAATCCCGACGTTCCACAAAAGCCTTGATCATGACAGCAATGCTTTTCTCGCTTTCAGGTGATTCAATGGCCAAACGAGCCCCTTCCTGATTATAAGGTGGGATACAGGAAAAGTAATTGATATTGAGGTTTTTAAACAACTGGGCCTCCGATACCGAAGGGAAAACAGCCCAACCCACGCGGCCACCTGTCCAGGAGTAAGACTTTGAAGCACCACTGGCGATAATTGTCTTCTCCTGCATGCTTTTTATGGATGCGATGCTGTAGTTTTTGACACCATCAAATAGAATATTTTCATAGATTTCATCGGAATAGATGCGGACATTCGGATCACATCTTCGCTGGATAACATCGGCAATTTCTTCCAGTTGCTCAGGCGTGGCTACACCACCGGTTGGATTTGATGGGAAATTCAGATATATGAGTTTTGTCCTTGGCGTAATCAGTTTTTCCAGATCAGCACCATTGAAGCTGAAACCCAGTTCTTCACGCAGATGCAGGGGCACAGGAACAGCCCCGACATAATGGATAAAGGACTCGTAAATGGGGAAACCGGGGCTTGGGTAAATGATCTCGTCACCCGGGTTGCAGTACGTCTGTTGGCAGAGCCCGATGGGGGGTTTTCCACCTGGAAAAACGACGACCTGTTCTGCCGAAATACTGATACCCCGTGCGTCGCCAATGTACTTGGCAACGGCTTTCCTGAGGCCGAGAACCCCCTGGGGATCGCAGTAGTGAGTGTTGTCCTTGTCTAACTGGGCCTTAACCTCTTCGCGCACATGCGCTGGAAGGGGGAAGTCAGGTTCGCCGAGGTTGCATTTGACGACCTTGTGTCCCGCGTTTTCGAGGGCGACGATATAAGGTCCGACCTTAAACGCATTTTCGGTATTAATGAGAGCGGTACGATCCGAGATGAGATTCATGCTGGTATCCTCAAATTGTGAGTAATACACAAAACAAATACCCTTCTACTTGTTTGGTTTCAGGAATATTTGTTGAATCAGCCAAATGGATAAAGTTTGGCTGTATCAGACAAACAATAGCTCGAATTTGTCGTAGATAACACGACTTAGATCAAGTATTCAGGCAAAAATGGGGTCAGAGTAAAACTCTTTAGACCGGGGTTTGGCAATAGCGTCAATTTCGAGAGAAAATGGAGCATATTGGCGCAATAATGCTCTCATGGTGGCGTCTGCCTGTTGTTACCGCATAAATGCAAACTACTTGATTAACGTCAACTGCTTGTGAAACGAAGGGGTGTATTGTCTTCCTCAGGGTCTCAATCGTGCGATTGGAATACGGGCCTCTTATCTGTCTGCATTTCAATCGAACAGTGCAAAAGAGGATAGAAACTGCCGCGATGATGGAACTCACAATTTGCGGGCGCGGAGGGCAGGGCGGTGTTACGCTGGCCAAAATTATTGCCTCGGCTTACTTTCTAAAAGGCAAGTATGTGCAGGCGTTTGGCCTCTACGCCGCGGAACGCTCTGGTGCACCATTACAGGCCTTTGTTCGCGTAGACGACGAGGAAATCACCAACCATAACCAGATTCAGCATCCTGACCATATTGTGGTGCTTGATCGAACCCTGATCGTTCCGGGTATGGATGCCATCCTTAAACCCGGTGGCACTATCATCGTTAATCTACCCAAGGACAGGAACGATGATCTGAAGCACTTTTCCGGCAGAACAGTATCCATCATCGACGCTACAACTATTGCGGTTGCGAATGGCCTGGGTACGCGTACGGTTCCAATCGTCAACACGACCATGGCGGGATCGATTGCAAAGGTACTCAATTTGACCTTAGCGGACATGCTGGCAGCACTTGAGTATCTGAACTTCACCACACCCAATAAAATCTGTGTTACCGAGGCATTCGAACAGGTACAAACCCACCACGTGGAGGGCGATATCCATAAGCCAACAGTTTCCGTCGACCCCATTAAGGTTGCAGATATATTCGATGAGGATCTCGGAGGCATGCCAAAAATCAAGACAGGGAGTTGGGCGACTGAAAAACCGGAACGACGCCAGTTGACCCCTCCCTGCAACCAGATTTGTCCTGCTGGCAATGACGTACGGGGATTTGTTGAAGCGGTCGGTAAACAGGATTTCAACCTGGCTTTGTCCGTATTACTTGAAACCTCACCTTTGCCTGCAGTTTGCGGCCGGGTCTGTCCCGGACCATGTATGGAATCCTGTAACCGCTCAGAGTTTGATGAACCCGTTAATGTCAGGGAAATTGAGCGTTCTGCGGCTGAATTGGGTACACGCCCCGAGCCCACGCGATCGTGGCGGGAAGCGGCAATTGCAGTGGTGGGTTCCGGACCAGCCGGGCTTAGCGCCGCATACCAGTTGGCGAGGTTAGGTTACGCGGTAACCATGTATGAGGCTGACGAGGAACTGGGGGGTGTTTTACGCACCGGTATCCCGGCTTATCGTTTGCCACCTAAGATCCTTGATGAGGAGATTGATTACATACTTCGTCATGACGTCAGTGTTCGCGTGGGATGTCAACTGCAACGCAAAGACATACTGCGATTGAGCCAAGACTACCAGGCTGTATTTGTTGCAACTGGTCTACAGACTGTCAGTGAACTTGATCTTGGCGATAAAGGTTCGCCTGCCCCGATGCAGGGCCTTCAGTTTCTGGAAGTTGTTCGTACTGGAGGTATGCGACTTGATGGGCAACGTGTCATTGTCATCGGTGGAGGCAACACCGCCATGGATGCCGCCCGCTCTGCATTGCGAATCGGGGCCGACACGGTGCGCGTAGTGTACCGTCGGACCCGTAGTGAAATGCCGGCTATAGACGAGGAAATCGAACAGGCTCTTGAAGAAGGCATCATTCTGGACGAGCTTGTATCTCCCGTGCGTCTTTCCGAATCTGGTAAGCACCACTTGTTAAGCTGTCAGCGTATGGTGTTGGGTCCAGCCGATGCTAGCGGCAGACCCAGGCCAATGGAAGATATCAGCCCAGACGCCCACTTCGACCTGTCTTGCGACCTGGTGATCCTGGCATTGGGGCAATCTCACGATGTCTCCATTCTTCCGGAAGGTGCAGTGATAAAAGAAGGTGAGGCCTTGCTTGGCCTCAGCGGTGCACCATTTTATGTAGGTGGAGATTTTGCGACCGATGAAGGAACGGTTTCAGCCGCAATCGGTTGTGGTGTCAGGGCTGCCAAGCATATCCATCGGGCGCTTTCTGGTGAAGACTTGTTTCCACCCCCCGCCGAGCCTGTTGCAACTTCCGATGTCATTAAATTCAACCGGTTTGAGCCTCAGGCCCGTGAATCGGTGAATACGCTCAACCCTGCCACGCGCCAATGTTCTTTTGAAGAGGTACACCTCGGCTTTCAGGCTGGCCCCAATGGTGCGGGAGCAGTCACCGAGGCACTTCGTTGTTTCAGTTGCGGTGTGTGCAATCAATGTGACCGCTGCCTGGAATATTGCCCGGAAGGCATTCTTCGGCAAGATTGCGAAGACGGCGGATATGTATTTGACCTGGAATACTGCAAGGGCTGTGGTGTATGTATGACGGCCTGTCCGCGTGCTGCCATTTACATGACAGGTCTGTAAGCATGAGTTTGTCGGCTTTGAACTATAGACGCCCATGGGGAATTTTTTGATGAGCAGAACGCTTGCAACCGGAAACCACGTTGCTGGTCACGCACTGGCACTTGCAGGTGAAGCCAACCGTAATTCGCGAGGATGTTGCGCTGGGGCCTACCCGATTACGCCACAAACCGAAATCATCGAATATCTTTCCGGATTTTCTTTCACCAAGGGGCGGGTTGTGCTGGTTGAGTCGGAGCACAGCGCCATGGGTGTTTGTATGGGTGCAGCACTGGCAGGGGCACGCACGTTTACTGCCAGTTCTTCAAACGGGCTGGCCTATATGACTGAGAATGTATTTGCAGCCGGTTATTATCGTCTGCCTACCGTTATGATCGCAGTCAATCGCACTCTGGGGCCGCCCTGGAATATATGGGTGGATCAGGGTGATAGCCTGATAATGCGTGATGCCGCCTGGCTCCAGTTTTACTGTGGTAGCCACCAGGATTTGCAGGATACGGTCCTGCTCGCGTTCCGTGTAGCAGAAGATCATCGCGTGATGCTGCCCGTGATCGTGGCGATGGATGGTTTTGTTACCTCACATACACAAATGGTGGTTGATTTGCCTGAACAAGACCAGGTTGATGAGTTTTTACCCCCGTGTGTTATCCCCCACGGTTTAAAGCATGATCATCCAGCGACGTTTGGCGGTCTGACCTGGCCCAGTGAAACAGAACATCACCGGTACGAAATACAACAGTCAATGGAGGCCGTTATTCCGGTATTGGAACAGGCCCGTGACGAGTTTGAAGACATCTTTGGTCGGCGTCCTGCTGGCGCGCTGGAAACATTTGAAACCGATGATGCAGAAACCATCGTGATCGCCTGCAACACCATGGCACGTACGCTTCACAACGTAGTCATTGAGCGACGAAAAAAAGGTGAAAAAATCGGCATGATACGAACCAAGCTGTTCCGGCCGTTCCCACGCAAGGAATTGCTGGCAGCGATCGGCACGGCAAAACGGGTTGCCGTACTGGACCGTAATCATTCACCGGGTTCAGGTGGGATATTCTGGCTGGAAATCGCCGCGACACTGAGGCAGTGTCCCGATGTGTTATTGCAGGATTACCTGGTTGGCCTGGGTGGTGGTGATGTTACACCGGAAAACATCAATGCGATTATTGATGACCTCAACCACCGCACAACGGCTTCGGACCCGGAATGGAAGGATACTACAGCATGAGCACGACCACTCCATCCAAACCTTATGAATCGCACCTGTTGAGACCGGGTAATACCAATTGTGCCGGTTGTGGTATGTCGGTCGGTCTGCAATGGCTGGATGAGGCGCTTGGCGACGAGCAACCGGTACTGGTGATACCGTCATGTTGTGGCATTGTCACTGCGGGTGCTTTTCCCACCTCTGGTTATGGCGCGCCCACTGCTGCTTCCACCTTTGCCAGTTCCCCGGCCGTTGCCACTGGGATTGCCGCAGTTACCGGGTTGAACGATATTGACAATCCGGTGATCTGCTGGGCAGGTGATGGTGGTACTTATGATATTGGTCTGGCGACGCTATCGGCGGCAGCGGAGCGCAATGAGGACATCATTTATATATGTTATGACAATGAGATTTACGGCAATACCGGTGGCCAACGTAGTAGTGCAACACCGGTAGGTAGTGTCACCACTACCACGCCAACAGGAAAAAACGAGGGTAAAAAAGACATCATGGCCATCATGGCAGCGCACAGAATCCCCTATGCCGCCACGTTGTCCATAGGTCATCGCGAAGACTTCTTACGGAAAATCCGGTACGCACGCTCGGTGAAGGGGTTTCGTTTCCTGTTAATGCTGTCTCCTTGTCCGACCGGTTGGAAGTCGGAGCCCGATCAAAGTACCGAGTTGATCGAAATTGCTGTACGTAGCGGTCTGTTCCCTCTCTACGAAATATTTGACGGAATTCGCTACAGGATCAACCAGCGACCCGATAGCACACCGGTTGAATCCTACACCAGCCAGCAGCGTCGTTTTCGCCAGGTTTGGGGTGATCCTGATGAGCTTCAGTCATTTATCGAGGCACAATGGCGTTACCTGGATGGGATGGCAACCGCGTTCCCGGCAAATTAATAAATAGGGCCAGAGTTGAATGAGCTATCGAGCTCAGTCAGGTTTCTGTTGCCACTTTGACCGCCGCAACCACCCGGTCAATATCATCCGGCGTCGTACGGAAATTGCTCAATGAAACCCGCATGACACGCATGCCATTCCACAACGTCGGACCAAACCATGCTTCACCACTTGCGTTAATGCGGGTTATGACATCAAGGGTCCGCGTATCATGGTCGCCATCCGGGTCTAGAAACCGTACCAGGCCCTGATTGATGACCGGTGTCGTCAGCACTTCAACGCCTGGCAGTTCGCCCAGTTTTAACACGAAATCCCGAGTCAGATCGCAACAACGCTCGATCATTTCGGTAACACCATTACGTCCAAGCGTCCGCAGTGCTGCGTACAGTGGTATACCGCGAGCACGTCTTGACCACTCGGGGCCCCATTCGAACTGGTCGCGTACATTATCAACCTCGACCTTGTAGGCTGCCGGTATAGTCATCGCGGTTTTATGTGACTCAGGATCAGCTACAAATGCGATGCCGCTGTCGTAAGGGACATTCAGCCACTTGTGTGCATCGGTCGCCCAGGAGTCGGCTTTTTCAATGCCTTTCACCAGGTGGCGAAGGCGCTTACTGGAGGCTACCCATAAACCGGAAGCACCATCGATATGTACCCAGGCGTTGTACGCATGAGCCAAATCACAAACCTCGTCGAATGGATCAAAGGCGCCACGATTCAGATCGCCAGCGGCAAGTGACACGATGGTTGGCATGTCAGGGTTTTTCTCGAGCTCGGTTTTCAATTCAGCGACATTAATCGTGCCATCGTCTTTCTGTTCGACCTGGACAACAGCATCAGTGCCAATACCCAGGTGACGAAGGGCACGCAACAACGTTTCATGATGTTCCCCAACCAGCACACGAATCGGTGGACTCCCCGCCAGGCCCTGTTTTTCGGCTGACCAACCTTTATCGGCCAGCACTTTATGACGGGCTGCGGCCAATGCGGTGACATGAGCCATCTGGCAACCGGTAACAAATGCATAGGATGCCTGTTGTGGCAGACCGAGTATGTCTTTTAGCCAACCGGCAACCACTTCCTCAATGATGGCGGCAGATGGTGAACAGGCATAGGCGGCGGCATTCTGGTCCCATGCCGAGGTCAGCCAGTCGGCTGCGATTGAGACCGGGATTCCACCCCCAATGACCCAACCGAAGAATCGGCCTCCGGCGCTATTTAATAATCCGTCCCGGGCGTCTCGGGCAAGTTCGTCGATAACCTGCAGCGGTGGCAGACCATCGGCGGTCAGTTCCTTGTATAGCTTGTTACGAAGTGTTTCCGGATCGGGCTCTTCACTGACTTTCTGATGATCAAAAGATTCGATATATTCAACGGCAAGTTCTGCCGCGCGTTTGAGTTCAGGATTCACTCGGTAGCCTCCAGGAAATAGGCAGTGATTATGGCAGAAAAGGGGTCAGGGTAGAAAAAGGGTCTGTAGAAAAGCGGTCAGAGCCCCTAATTGTGCATTCAGCTTAAATTCAGGAACAGGCCCTTAAAATTAAAACTAGCGTCCGTAGCATCTGTAGAGTGTTTTTTTGATCTGCTTTAAACGTTCAGGATACTCACAGAATTGTTTTATACCGATGCAAGCACAAGAAGCCAATATTTGAAAAGGCGATTAAAGATGGGGAGCTTAGGTATGCAAAAGTTTGTCTTGGTTTGTTTGGTCAGGCTATTTTCTTTGTGTTCACTATTTCTTTTTGGCCCTGCATTCGCAGGACAATGGAAACCACTTTGTATCGAAGGTAGCTCGTGCAACGCGCCTTATCAGGTAGGGCTGGGCGGCGGCACGCAGGGCTATCACCCCATTGATCGGCATGCAGCAGGGCCACTAGTTACGAATGAGGGCATTTTACTACACCATACTCCACTCGAATTTCCCATATTTGATGCAAGTACCATTCCAGTTCGTCACATTTTCCAACTGGCTGCTTCGGGGCTCGAAAACTTCGGCGATAGGTTTTATGTCTCTGATGCCAATGCAGTACAAAGCCCAACAGGAAGAATGTTGTCATTTTTTCTCGGGGCCGCAGTTGCCTGGTTTACTCCAGATGAAGACACGGAGGTCATCGATTGGTTTGGCCGAAACGTCCTCTTTCTGAATCTTGCCGAACTTATTGGCCCACCAGTCATTGTAGATAATGTCATGTATACAGGCATAAGAGGAGGTGGAGGTTCAAGCGTTTATATGAGTACCGATGATGGCAACACTTGGGTGCAGAATGTTGCTGATATTCGCATCGGTGAAGATCGATTTAATTTATTGGAAAATCCAGACAAGAATGCCCTGTGGGCCATTAATTCAGAGTTTTTCGATTTACCGGGAAGTCTTTGGGAGTCGACTGATCATGGTTCTACATGGTGGCAGGTTGATGACGGCTCTTTTCCACCTGATACCGTGCGCGTTATACACGACCCCGATAACTCACTTGTCTCGTACGCCCTGACCAGCTATGGACTTTTTGTTAGTGTCAATCGGGGTATTTCCTGGCAGGCCACGTCACTGATTGATGAACCTGTTCACGGTATGGTCTTTGTCGAGCGCATGATCGGGCTTTCCCGGGCGTTAATTGTAGGCACCGATACCGGCGTCAAAGTGAGTGTCGATGAAGCCGAATCATGGCTCGATATGAGTGCGGGTTTACTCGCCATACCACACACCGTTACTTACGGGCACGGCATGTTGATTGCGACCAGTGATGCAGGTTATTTTACCTGTCACGCCGTAGATTGCGCAGGTCTGAGCCAATTGATGGCGCCGGAAGAAGAGGGTGGCATTGTAGATGTTATCGAGTTTTATAATACCGATCTGGATCATTATTTTATTACCGCCTCGCAAGCAGACATTAACTTCATTGATCAAGGTTTCGCTGGTAAAGGCTGGGTGCACACAGGTGAGAGTTTTCTTGCCTGGAGCGTCGGTAGTAATGTTG
Organism: Gammaproteobacteria bacterium; assembly: GCA_021772935.1. Lineage (GTDB taxonomy): Bacteria > Pseudomonadota > Gammaproteobacteria > Xanthomonadales > SZUA-36 > SZUA-36. The sequence goes on along the minus strand of JAJFLA010000054.1, from coordinate 6,908 downwards.
AAGCCGCAAACGTGTGTCGCTTTTATGGCTCACTAAAACCCGGCCCCAACAGTCACTTCTTTAGCCTCTCAACCCAGGACTGCAGGTTTTTGATGGAGCTTCAGGAAACAGGGCCTTCAACAAAACCACGTTGGAATTTTGAGGCTTATGTTTTCTCTCTTATGCCACCCTTTCGGGATCAACATCAACCTTGCCGGGACACCTTTACCCCAGTGTACAGAGCTTACAATAATGGATTCACACGCGGTAAAGACAGTAATCATCGCTATGTCACAAATCTTGGTCTACTCGCCCAGATGATTGCACAAGGCTGGAGCAATGAAGGCGTTGTATTCTGTTCACCGGCAGAACGGGGAGAATGAAAGGGGTCACCCCAGGGTGTCTCGGTCGTTTTTTCTATGTAGGTCAACTCCACAACAAAGTATCATGGTCGTCTCTTGTTTTTGTGGCTCGTTGTCGCTAGCACTTCAATGAATACCACATGATTCAGGAGGCGGTTAGAGGATTATCAGATACATTTTCTGAACTAAATGTATCCGACCCCATTAGCTGTAAGTGGTTAATTCTATTGACTTGTTGCAGTCATGATGCAAATCAACTATATTCCTAAACCAGTGCACTATTGTTAAGTGTTCTTGATCCCATTCGACGCTTTGCCAGGGCGTTGGTACGCGCTGAAAAACCGTCTGGTTGGGCTGCGGAACACAGTCTTTCAACCAAGCGTGTTATTGCGGGGAGAGTAGTGTAATGATGTCCAAGAAATCCAAGTCGGTCGGCCGGTCAGCTGCATTCGCAATCTTACTTATTGCTGCAAGCCTGAGCGCAAACGCCAATATTTTCGTGACCAACGATGGTGCGAATACTGTAACCGTTTATTCAAATTTGGCGGCAGGCAACCAGCCGCCATTGCGACAGTTCGATATTGCTGAAACACCGCGCGGGATATATGTTGATAGTGCCAACGCCGAGATCTTTGTCGCAACTCAAAACGGAAGCATCTTTGTCTACAGTATCAACGCATCGGGTGCGGCAACGCCTTTGCGAACAATCACCAGTAGCGGTGACTTCCAGGGCATTGCTGTCGATACGGTGAATAATGAAATATTCGTTGCTGACCGTAGCGGTGTGGGAGGAAGGATCGTTGTCTACAGCCGTACCGCTAATGGTGCCGCCACACCGGTTCGCACACTGACAACGAGCTTGGAGCCCCGCGGGGTATTTGTAAATGCCGGCGCTGGCGAGCTCTACGTGACCCGTTTTAGTCAGGTGCTCACTTTCGCGAGGACGGCTTCCGGTGCTGCGATACCACTGCGTACGATCGCACCACTGCCCACAATAGGTGACATGTCGCAAATTACCTTAGATACGGCTAGTGCCGAACTAGTGGTTGCCAACCATGGTTCGGACGCAATTCGCGTTTGGCCACGTACCGCGAACGGTGCAGTGTCGCCAACTCGCTCTATCATCGGGGTGACTACACGCCTCGATTCGCCGCGTGGCGTTGCAGTATGTTCAGGTGATGGTGAGTATTTCGCAACTGCTCGCAACGATGACCTGATAGCAGTTTATGCTGCTAGCGCAAATGGCAACGTTTCTCCATTGCGAACCATCGAGGGGGCTGCGACCCAGCTCAGGAGCCCACGCTTCATCGCCGTGACTTGTGCGGTCTCAGTAATTCCAATGTTGAATCAACTGGGGCTGTGGGTACTTGTTGTCCTGATCGGTTTGATTGGAATAGTTTCATGGAAATTCAGGAGAACAAATATACCTTTTTCATGAGACCCGCTTGACTGTCGGTCGGAAAGGAAAAGGGGTCAGAGCCCTTTTCCGCCTGCAAAAGCGGTAAAAGCTTACAAAAGCTGATACACATAACTTTTTTCGATTTAATATGTGGTCTTGGTTTTTCTTTTTTGGTTTTTTCTTTCTTGGTCTTTTCTTAGTTGTTGCCAGACTGTTTCAGTATTAATGATTCTGACGTGTCTCGCCCCTTTGGTGAGCACTAATTTGGTCAGAGGGTGAGCCGAGCAAAACTTTATGTGGTTCATCTACGCGACTAATAACGACTCATTCAGGGAATATATTATGAATAATGATACCGATTTACCAGAAACCGAAATACAAGTTATCAGACAACAAGATATGTCTTCAAACCCCGCTCCACTGGGTTTAATGGGGTTTGGAATGACGACCGTATTATTGAATTTTCATAATGCAGGGATCTTTCAGCTTGGGTCGATGATCTTAGCGATGGGTTTTTTTTATGGAGGGTTTGCCCAGATCATCGCTGGCCTGATGGAGTGGAAAAAGGGTAATACCTTTGCCACAACAGCATTCACTTCGTATGGTTTTTTCTGGATGTCTTTAGTGATGCTGGTTGTGTTACCCAAGATGGGGCTGGTCGAAGCGCCTGAAAATTCAGCCATGGTTGCCTACTTAATCATGTGGGGGGTGTTTACCGGGGTGTTGTTTTTAGCAACTCTAAGATTGAGTCGGGCATTGCAGGTCGTATTCGCATCATTAACGGTGTTGTTTTTTTTATTGGCCCTCGGAGATTATACCGGTAGTCAAACGATCAAGCTGATCGCAGGTTATGAAGGGATATTCTGCGGGTTTTCAGCTATTTATACCGCTTTGGCGCAGGTGCTAAATGAAGTGTATGGAAAAGAGGTTGCTCCTGTTGGTATGGTGAATAAATAAATGAAAGGGGTCAGGACTCAGGGAAATGTATCTTGTCTCCTTTTTAGAAATTGACACTTTATTCAGAAGCTTTCTAGGCGTTTTCCAGCAGAAGCCTGTCATTTACTACAGTAGGCGCAAGCGGGTAGCTGGAGCACAATAAACATAGAGATTTAGAAGAGCCCAAGGACAAAGGATGCAAGGGGTAGCAATCTGACAAGGATGTCGGATGAAAGCAGCAAGGAAGCAGCAATCTGACAAGGATGTCGGACGAAAGAAGCAAGGAAGCAGTAATCCAATACGGATATTGGATGAGTCATCAGATAATATTTCAATCAATTACCGGGAACCACAAGGATGTGGTTTTCGGTGATTGCAAATAGCAAAAACTAAGGCCCCCCGTATCTTCCCCATCCCATCGATTAATGAGGTTGGGTCAATGGTTGTTATTTCTCAAATAAGTGCAATTCAGGTTGAATACATTAATTTTTTTTCGCTGAAAAACACTATTGAATTGCTCCAAAGACTGTCAATTGGTACAGTAGTTCACCCCATGCTAAATCTATAAGTTAAAAAGAGAAATTGCTATGTATCTTGAAGGTGGTTGCATGGAAGCAACGCACTGGCAAGGGTGTTTAAAGGTTTCTGGTGGCTGGTGTCAAGTCTATCCACAGAACTGGGGACTGTGATGTCTTCCTGATGGTGAAGAGGAACAAATAATGCATATTGTACTTAGGATGAATTACGATAGATTACTCCTGATAGATGCGGTTGTATTTTTTATCTATTCAATTGGGACGCTGATTTTTGCCAGGGAATTGCTCGATTTACATGGCATACAACTGGACACTTCAGGGGTACTAATGGCTGATATTGCTGCGGCGGCATTCTTTGCTTTTTCTGTATTGAATTTGAAGGCAAGAAAATTAAGCGATGTCAACGCATTGCATGCAATAATGGATGCTAACCTGATCAAACATATTATTTCACTCATCGTTTTCGTGAGTAGCTTTATGTCCGGGGGGCTTGACGATATTAGAACGTTGAGTTTTGTCCTGCTCTTTTTTGTGTTTTCTGTTGCATATGGCTTTTACTATTTTTCCAAGGAAGAGTATGTGAGTGCTGATTGATCACCAGACCAGGCAACCCGAATGGTCCATGCCTGGCCATTATGCGTTAAGCGCGGAGCTCAGGAATGAAAAAAGTAGCTAAAAACTCAGGGTTTTCACTATTCGAATTGTTGATTGTTATTGTAATTGTTGCCATTCTGGTGGCCATTGCAGTGCCCAGCTATCAGAATTTTGTCATCCGTTCAAAAGTTACAGAATTAATAGCTTTAGCTGCTCCATACAAAACCAGTTTCTCAGAGCACGTCGCAATAACGGGTGCGTTTCCCGAACCAGGGCCAGCTAGCGATGCTGCGACAGTAGACAACCCGACGGAACTCATTGGCCGTATATCCTTTGCTCGACCCTTTCCACAGACAATGTTCATTGAAGTTTGGCCAAGTAACAAATTGCATCCGAAGGTGGATGTAAACAAGGCTGTGGTAATACGAGGCATGCTAGGTACAGGTTTGGGCAGCATTAAATGGGATTGTGGAACTTATGTTGGGGGAATGCTCTTTGAGTTCCTGCCTGCACCATGTAGACAGATTCTGGCAGCAAACGGATCAGGTGACGACCCAGGTACTGACGACCCAGGTACTGACGACCCAGGTACCGATGATCCAGGTACTGATGATCCAGGTACCGATGATCCAGGTACTGATGATCCAGGTACTGATGATCCAGGTACTGATGATCCAGGTACTGATGACCCAGGTACCGATGATCCAGGTACTGATGACCCAAGTAAAGACGATCCGGGTGATGATGACGATGATGACCCAAGCAAAGACGATTCGGGTGATGACAACGATGATGACCCAAGCAAAGACGATTCGGGTGATGACAACGATGATGACCCGAGCAAAGACGATTCGGGTGATGACAACGATGATGACCCGAGCAAAGACGATTCGGGTGATAACAACGATGATGACCCAAGCAAAGACGATCCAAGTGATGACGACGATGATGGTGATGACTAGAGCAGAGGCAGTCGAAGCTAAAGTGGACGCGAGAGTGATTTTTAGGAGATTGCAAATAGCAAAAACTCAGGCCGCCCGCATCTCCCCCATCCCAATATAAAACTATCGCGAGAAAACACCATATAATGTAGGTTAACTAGCTGAATAATAAGTTATATATGAATTTATTACAGTATAGAAATATAAAGATATATAGTACGATTTATAGTGAATAAAACCATGTCAATCACCCAATAAAACCCACCAGCCGACCACCTCCTACGCGCCGATTACTACCCTGATCAATGAACGTGCTATCGAACTCGATCGCATGGCCGATGGTGGTGAGACTTCCATGGATAATCTTGTCTTGCTCTGCCGTATCCACAACCGCCTGGTGCGTGAATTGGGTTATCGTGATCAGATGGATCGTGGGGTGGCTGTTGATATGCTGTTGCAACTTGAGTAGCGTTGTATCCACTCGAGAGCAGTATCAACCGTGGCTTGGGATGCGTTATTGCTTTTATCCGTTATCAGTTCATCTGGGTTGATCATTGCATCGAAAGTGTAGCCTTTTGAGTTCTGTAAATAGCTGACCACAAGGGCAAGTTTTGACCCATTTGACATTGGTATCACGGCACGGCCAGTTGTCGCACCAGAAGTAGGCTGGCCAAAACTTCGCGTATTGGCACGGCCAGAAAATGCTACGACAACGGCTTCACCCGAGCTGGCGGTATCTTTTCCGATAAGTACCGCTATTGGGATATCTGGGTCGATTGGGGAATAACTATCAGTGCTTACATTCGTCCTCACTTTGAATGTCCCATCAGCAGCAGACCTGGCAATACTTTTTCCACCCTCATATATCCATTCCACTCGTTCCTCAGGATCCGCACCAACATGTGCGCCTACGATACCTTCGCCAAGCAGTGGTCCAACTGCAGCGATCATCGGCCACATGTTTCCACCAGAGTTCTGACGCAGATCAACTATCCAGCCACAGGTACCGGCAGAATCCAGATCGCGGATTAGTTCTTGCCCGTACCTCGCGAATTTCTTGGCCTCCAGACCATCGCTATTACCATGGAAACTTCCAACTGCAATGTATCCGATAACTGGCCTAATCTGCTTACCATCAATTGTTCCTCCTTCGATACTATCGTTGGCGCCTTTAGGACCGGTTTTCAAACCACTATGCCCATCTTTGAGCATTTGAATCGCGACCCTGGCCGCCGAATACGCTTGTTCGATAGTTTGCATACCGCTTGCAGAAGTGAAGCCTGCGTGTCTTATTGATTCCCAATCTATATTTTTTCGCTCGACATGGTGTATTTCCATGGTCGACAGCACCTCAGACAGATACTCGGTTACAACTGGTGCGGTGTCTTGCTCAAGCTGTGCTTGCTGAATTTTAAGGTCATCAAACCATGCGGTACCTGAACCCATGACTAGCACACCTATTTTGATGCTCGTTGCAGTGGCAAAATAGGGAATCGTAAGTTGAAACTCTTGCCAGTCAGTGGTCCCATTAATTTTTCGATCGTTCATGTCGTCTTTATAAAGCCGCCCTTCTGGTCCTTCTATTTGGACAACGAGAGTTGCGGACTTTTGAATGTTTGAGGTCTTGATAAAACCAGACAGTACTTGTGTTTCGTCAGGCGATAAAGTTGGATTGATCGGTTGCTCAACGAACGAGTACGGGTTAGTCAGAGAACCGTCGGATTTTGATCGAAGACTACTACAACCCTCTATCTTGATGTCATGATCAATCGAAACCTCATGGCCACCAGACTTTACCTGCCACGGAGAAAAGGAATCGGACGAGCAATTATTAAACCCACCATTTTCAAGCAATGCCAATGCAAAGGTTAGAGGGGAAGTAAGTAGAAAAATAAGAATAATTGTCGATCGAAAATTCATTTCAGTCCTTTTCCTACCAAATGACAAAGGGCACCAACCCCAGCTTTCCAGCATTCTTTAATCACAACGCAATCCCGCTTACCTGAGGGAACCTCTGATTTATTCATGAGATCGTATCTTGCGTCCAAAATGTTTAGCTTCACCAACAGTAGGCGCTTTTAGGCGAGGCGCGAATCGCACGTAAAGCTTCCGCATCCTGCTCACGCCCCTGACCTACGTCCCTGTAGGCCATAGCTAGCTA
>JAJFLA010000053.1 GCA_021772935.1 Gammaproteobacteria bacterium | reverse complement strand
GATTGGAGCTTTTGTGGGGCTCCCGAAGGGCGATACGAGAAAGCATCATCTGCTGCGTCGCCTGAGGGCGCCTACTCTTGGTGCGCCTCTTGAGAAGGACTGGGCCATTCCCTGCGAGGCGGGCCTTACAGCTAATGCTTTCTCGTATCGCTTAATCACCACTTAATACAGGACACTACACTACTATGTCACACACACCCTTTATTTTAGCTTCTTACCTGATCAGTGCTGGCGTGCTGTTATGGACTGCTGTGGCGCCTGTACTCAGCCGACGCGCCCTGCTTCGGCAATTGAAAACCCGTCAAGCACATCTGGATAAATCACAATGACCCCAACACGCAAACGCAGACTGATCGCCGTACTGGTCATCATCATCGGTGTCGGAGCGGCCGCGATCGTCGCCATCAAGTCCTTGAATGAAAACATGCTGTTTTTTGTCAGCCCCACTGATGTCGAAGAACAATCATTGCCAGCGGGCAAACGTTTCCGGCTGGGTGGACTGGTTGCAGGTGACAGCCTCAGCCGAGCAGGTGATAGTCTCGCGGTCCAATTTGTCGTCACCGATGGCGCTTATTCGGTCGATGTCAGATATGACGGTATTCTGCCAGACCTGTTTCGTGAAGGTCAGGGCATTATCGCCATTGGTCAATTATCTCCTGATGGCCATTTTGAAGCTGACGAAGTGTTAGCCAAGCATGATGAAAAATATATGCCCCCTGAAGTCGCTGATGCGCTTGAAAAAGCTGGACACTCGGAGGCGGGACAATGACCGTCGAACTCGGCCAGATTGCCTTACTGGCAGCCCTGTTGACAGCCTTCAGCCTGGGGCTATTTCCAATGATAGGCAGCTACACCGGCAACCGTCGCCTGATGGCTCTTGGTTCCAGTGCCGCCTTGATTCAATGCCTGCTTTTGATGATCGCTTTTGGTATTTTGACAGCCGCATTCGTCATCCAGGATTTTTCAGTCGAGTACGTCGCCCGCAACAGTAATTCATTGTTACCCATGCATTATCGTTATTCGGCAGTCTGGAGTGCGCATGAAGGCTCTTTATTGCTCTGGGAATTGATTCTTGGCTTGTGGATAGCCGCTGTTGCACTGTTCAGCAAAAGGCTTCCTGAAGTTTTCAAGGCCAGGGTGCTCTCAGTACTTGGCTGGGTTTCAGTAGGTTTTTTGTTATTTATCCTGTTGACCTCAAATCCTTTTGGTCGCCTGATTCCCGGGGCGGTTGAAGGCCTCGACCTGAACCCGCTATTACAGGACTTCGGTCTGATTGTTCATCCACCCATGCTCTATATGGGTTACGTAGGGTTTTCTGTTGCATTTGCATTTGCAGTTGCCGCACTACTTGGCGGTGAAATAAACCGTGACTGGGTCCGCTGGGTGCGCCCCTGGACCCTGGTCGCCTGGGCCTTTTTGACCATCGGTATTGCATTGGGTAGTTGGTGGGCCTATTACGAGCTGGGTTGGGGTGGCTGGTGGTTCTGGGATCCGGTGGAGAATGCATCCTTCATGCCCTGGCTGGTGGGAACCGCACTGATCCATTCACAGGCTGTGACTGAAAAGCGTGGCGCATTCGGCAATTGGACCTTGCTGCTTGCCATCTCCGCATTTTCGCTGAGTCTGCTGGGTACCTTCCTGGTACGTTCCGGTGTATTGACCTCGGTACACGCTTTTGCTTCCGATCCGACTCGTGGTGTTTTTATCCTGGTTTACCTCGGACTGGTCGTTGGTAGCTCATTGGCGCTATACGCAATACGTGCACCGAGGATGATCCAGGGTGGTGGTTTTGCCGGGCTTTCCCGCGAAACACTGTTGCTGGTCAATAACCTGGTGTTTACTGTTATGGCAGCCATGGTACTCACCGGCACTTTATACCCCTTGTTGATGGACGCGCTCAACGCTGGCAAAATTTCTGTTGGGCCACCTTATTTTGGCTTCCTGTTTTCATGGTTGCTGGTGCCAATCGTTATTGCCCTGCCCATCGGTATTTTCAGTAACTGGAAGCAGGACAATGTCGGCAGACTGGCTGGAAAACTGCAGTGGTCGTTATTAATAGCGCTGATCATCGGCGCCGGTGCCTGGATCATCGAGCCCGCCATCGGACCAATCGCTGCTGCTGGTGTCACCGGTGGCGTCTGGGTCATCTCAGGCAGCTTGTTCTATGCTGGAAAACTGCTACGCAGTCGTAAAAGTTTCAGATTGCCTGCCAGTACACTGGCCATGACACTAGCTCACATGGGTTTGGGTGTGTTCCTGATTGGCGTCAGCCTGACCAGCACCATCAGCAGTGAAAAACACTTACGAATGGAGGCGAACGACCACTTTGAGATGGCCGGTTATTCGTTTGAATTCCTCGGCACCAAAATTGTACAAGGCCCTAATTACTCAGCTGATGAAGGTGCGTTCGTCGTCTCAAAAGATGGCTCTGAAATCACTCGCCTTTATTCTCAGAAACGGAAATATGCCCAGGGCGGCAGCAGCATGACTGAAGCGGCCATTGACCCCGGCTGGACGCGTGACCTATACGTCTCACTTGGCGAACCACTGGATCAATACGGCAAAGCCTGGGCCGTACGTATTTATCACAAACCCTTTATACGCTGGATCTGGCTGGGTGCAATTTTGATGCTCGCCGGCGGCCTGACTGCGGCTGCCGACAAGCGTTATCGGCGTAAAGTACCGGCCGATGAAACGATATCCACAAAGGCGGAAGGAGTCACTGTGTGAACAGTCGTACGCTACCTCTATTGGCATTCATCCTGCTGGTTACATTATTGGTTGTTGGTCTGAAAATATCCGACCGCAAAACCTTGATTCCGTCTCCGTTAATCGACAAGCCTGCGCCCGCATTTAACCTGCCTGTGCTCGGAGAACCAGGACGGGTTTTATCGAAATCGTCTTTTCTGGGTAAACCTTACCTGATCAATTTCTGGGCAAGCTGGTGCGTGACCTGCCGTGTAGAACACCCGGTTATTACCGAGCTGGCAAAACGCGGTGTTTTAAGTGTTGTCGGCTTCAACTTTCGCGATGAGTCGGCAGATGCACAGGCCTGGCTGGCACGATTCGGAAACCCCTACGAGGTCAACCTTGTCGATCTGGACGGAAAGATCAGCATTGATTTCGGGGTCTATGCAGCACCTGAGTCATTCCTGGTCGATCCGGCAGGAATGATTGTTTTCAAACAGATCGGAGCGATGACACCTGAGATCATTGAAACTGAAATCCTGCCACGAATCGCATCCATGGAGTCCAGAAACTGATGAGAATCCAGCAATTTTTCATATGCCTGTTTATATTGATTGTTTCCTTTTCTGCTCTTGCGCAAGTCACATCTACACCAGAACCACTGGTTTTCGAGAACCAGCAGCAACAGAAGCGGTTTGACGAGCTGACCCGGGAACTAAGATGCCTGGTGTGCCAGAATCAAAACCTGGCCGATTCGGATGCACCATTGGCCCATGACCTGCGCCGTGAAGTTCACGAGATGTTGATGGCAGGCCAAACCAATAAACAGATCAAGCAGTTCCTGGTGGAGCGTTATGGTGATTTTGTACTATACCGGCCACCGGTTCAAAACAACACTTACCTGTTGTGGCTGGCACCACTGATTCTGTTACTGGGAGGCGCCTGGGTGCTTCGTGCCAACATCAACAAACGTGCTGCATTATTGAATGCAGACGATAACCATCAAGACTGACCCTATAAAGCGGTCATTTAACCAAGAGAAAACCTGAATGAATTTCTGGATTTTTGCTGTTGCCATACTTGCCATAGCCGCTGTTGCTATCAGCTGGCCCCTTATCACTGGAACCGTAAAAGAACGCATGACCGGTATCTGGGTTATTATCATGATGCCACTCCTGGGTTTGATGATGTACCAGCAAATCGGCACGCCGAAGGCCATAAACCTGGCAGCCGCCACCCCGCAACAATCAACACAGGAACAGCAGGCCCATTCATCGCAGTCGGCTCAAATGGATGAATTGGTCGCATCGCTGCAAAAACGTATGAGCGAAAACCCTGACGACCCAGAGGGCTGGCTGATCCTTGGGCGCAGCCTGAAAACCATGCAGCGTTACGCAGAAGCGAAGACCGCACTGAGTAAAGCCAATCGGTTGCTGCCTGACAACCCAGCGGTGATGATTGACCTCGCTGAAATCAGCCTGTATGCCTCTGGAAAAGCGGAAATCAGCGTGGAGACCCGCCAATTGATTGAATCCGCGCTGGTGATTGATCCACAGCAACAAAAAGGCCTGTGGTTTATGGGCATGGCTTCAGCACAAGACGGTAACGAATCACAAGCCATCTCATTCTGGCAAAGATTACTGGATCAACTTGACCCGGCATCCCCTGCCTCCCAATCTGTCAGGCAACAAATCAAAATGGCTCAAACGAGGCTGGGTCAACCAGTTGAAGAGATTGTGACTACTGGTTTTGACATCCCGGTCACCGTCACCATTGCCGATGATCTGGCCGCTGCATTACCCGGCAACGCGATATTGTTTGTCTTCATCCATCCGGCCGGTGGCGTTGGCATGCCGCTGGCAGTCAAACGCATGGCAGCACAGGGGTTCCCAAAATCACTGCATTTTAACGATACTGATCTTCTGCGCCCAGGTATATCGTTACAGGATTTTGAGCAACTAGACATTAGTGCGCGTATCTCCATGACCGGCGTAGCCAACACCGCAACAGGTGACTACCAGGCCAATCTTGTTAGTCTGGATACCAAAGCAGTTACCGCAATTGCACTACACCTTGATCAACGTGTACCGTAGGAGCCCCAAACCGACTGATCAAGGATAAACACATGAGACCTTTGCTGTTCATCATCCTGCTTGTTGCCGTGGTAAACAGCGCAACAGCCCAGGACAAGAAAGTCGAATTCACAAGTTTTCAGCTTTCCGAAACGGTTTACATGCTTAAAGGAAGTGGTGGCAATGTAGGTATTTCCACTGGTCAGGATGGTCTCTACATTATTGATGATCAGGTCCGGCCAGTGACCAGCCAGTTATTACAAGCGATCCAAAAAATCAGTGATTCACCCATCAGGTTTGTTATCAATACACATTATCATGGCGACCACGTTGGTGGTAACGAAGCCATTGGTGGTACCGGCACAGTCATTATTGCGCATGACAATATCCGCAAAAGGATGAGCAGCGAGCAGGTCAGCATTTTTAGAAACAGCACCACCCCAGCCTATACAAAAGAAGCCCTGCCGGTGATGACATTTAATGACCAGATGTCATTACACCTCAATGGTGAGACTGCAACTGCGTATTACGTTGCCAACGGCCATACCGATGGCGACAGCATCATACATTTCCCGGCCAGTAACGTGATCCACATGGGTGATATGTACTTCAACGGTCTGTACCCCTATGTTGATCTGGACGCAGGTGGTTCTATTCAGGGCATGATCACTGCGGCAGACCTCGCCTTAACAATGGCAGATGAATCCACCCACATCATTCCGGGTCACGGACCGTTGGCAACGGTGGAAGAGTTGAAGACCTACCGGGACTTTTTGAAAAAAGCCCGCGCTAATGTACAAACCCTGATTGATCAGCACATGACCCTGGCGCAAGTAATCGCTGCCAAACCAACGGTACAATGGGACGAAGAACTGGGCAAGACATGGATTACACCCGCCCAATTTGTCACTTTTATATACAACAGTCTCAAGGCCATCCATCATTACACGCCAGCAACCGCGGCTGAAACCGGCACAAAATAAACCCCGATCGAAGCTGGCTGCCAATCACGCTTTTAAGCGAGAAAGTCGGAAGGTATCTGTTATCTGCGCAGGCACCATCACAGAATACAATGTTTGCCCTCGATCAAGATACTTCTGCTCAAAGGGTGAAATACCACTTTCAGGCAGCCATTTTTTAACTTCAACCTTTGCACCACTTACAAAATTAACCGCCTGTGCAAATTCAAGCGCATATATTTCCCAGTTACAACGTAGTTCAATTTCACCACTCAAACACAGCAGTTGTGGAAATACTGGATGAGCGTGCCAACGCCGCGACAAATGACCAGGTTTGGGCCACGGATTAGGATAAAACAGACAATGGCGTTTGGGGGAATACCCATCGTTGAGCAACAAGCGCCAGAAAGTTGATAGCTCTGACCTTAACAGGATGCAGTTTCCCGTGCGAGAGAAAGCCGATTTCACACCACTTTTGGCGAGCCTGGCAAGTGATTGGTCCACTCCAATTACTATGTGTCCAGAATACAAATCAGCGAGCAACCGTGTACTTTTTCCAGTGCCGCATCCAGAGTCCAGGATAAAGCTCTGGCCTGAAGCAAATATAGCTTCGTTTTTCAGTTGCTGGTAAACATCGATGGTTGGCTGATGCAAAGGTTGTAACCACGGTGTTTGCAGGTGTTTGCGCAGGGTTTTTTTCAGATGTGCGTGAATACCGTCCTGGCCGCTGGTGACGAGTCCGGATTTGGTGATATCCTTATTGGTTTTTGTTGGTTTCAATCTGTTTACAGCGCGCATTCCTGTTGACCACACGTTATCATTAACCTAACTTAGAATTTGAATCATACCTTATGTCTTCCGCAACCCAATTTTTGCATATCAACAAACCTTTTACGTTTAAAAAAGGTGGTGTCTTAACATCTTTCACACTCGCCTACGAAACCTGGGGCAAGCTTAATGCTGATCACTCCAACGCCGTATTGATATTAACAGGCCTCTCACCGAGCGCCCATGTAGCATCGAGCAAAGCAGACCCTTCACCCGGCTGGTGGGAACCAATGGTCGGGCATGGCTCACCCATCGATACCGACCGTTTCTTTGTCATCAGCGTCAATTCGCTTGGTAGCTGCAAAGGCTCAAGTGGGCCAGCCAGTGAAAACCCGCAGACAGGCAAACCTTACCGTCTGAACTTTCCGGAACTGTGTGTCGAAGACATCGCAGCGACCGCACAAATATTGGTTGAACACCTGGGTATCAAGCAATTATGCACCATGGTAGGACCCTCTATGGGTGGCATGAGTGCCTTATCCTACCTTCAACACAACCCAACAGGTGCGCGTCATTTTCTGACTATTTCAAGTGCTCCACATTCGGAACCATTCAGTATCGCCATACGCTCATTGCAAAGAGAACTGCTGGTTTCAGACCCAGCCTGGAATGAAGGCAACTACGACGAAGAGCACTGGCCTGAAAACGGTATGCGAATGGCGCGAAAGATGGGCATGTTGTCTTACCGTTCAGCAGAAGAATGGAGCATCCGCTTCGGCCGTCGCGAACAGGACTACTTCCCGACCGAAATATTCGGTATGAACTATGAAGTAGAATCCTACCTTGAGGCTGCTGCGCGGCGCTTCATCCACTCATTTGATCCCTGTAGCTATCTCTATTTGTCCCGCGCAATGGACTGGTTCAACGTGGCTGACGGTTATTCGGACTTGCCGACGGCGCTGGCCGGTATCCAGCTTAAATCAGCTTGTGTACTCGGCGTGGAAACAGACATTCTGTTCCCTGTACAACAGCAAAAAGCCATTGCCAACGCACTTTCAGACAATGGTGTGGATACCTGCTTTACCAATCTGGAGTCACTGATGGGGCACGATGCGTTCCTGGTGGACTACGATCACTTCAACCCGCATATAGTGGCTTATTTCAATCGTGTCTGGGATGAAGACGGCCTTGCAGGCTAAAGCAAATTGAAACAATAAAAATTTAAGAAAACGATCTGAAACACTGGCTTCAAGGTTCATGCAAATATATACTTTGCGCCTCGCAAATCCTGCCGGAGTGGCGAAATTGGTAGACGCGCTGGATTCAAAATCCAGT
>JAJFLA010000052.1 GCA_021772935.1 Gammaproteobacteria bacterium | reverse complement strand
AGGGTGGCCTGGGCCATGTGCGGCGCGATTGATAAGGTGTTGCACGGCAACAAAGATGTGCGGTATATCGCGATAGAGCACAAGGACAAGGTGAGAGAAGGTGAGACCAGGAACTGGTCGAGAGGCTGGCCTGGGCCACCGAGTACTGGTCGAGAGGGTGGCCTGGGCCATGTGCGGCGCGATTGATAAGGTGTTGCACGGCAACAAAGATGTGCGGTATATCGCGATAGAGCACAAGGAGAAGGTGAGACCAGGAACTGGTCGAGAGGCTGGCCTGGGCCACCGGGAACCGGTCGAGAGGCTGGCCCGTTATGCGATAGAAGCCATCAAATTCGCGTTGATCTGGTATCGTCTGGCTAAACGCTCAAGGTTTCATCGCTCTTAATCACTGCCAGTGCCACTTTGGCTTTGAAGTCCGGTGAATGGGTTCTACGTTTTCTGCTCATTTTATGTTCCGGATTTGTTGAGGTTATATAACAGAAAACAACTCCTTATTTCCGGCTTCGACCTGTCCCACGGATGGGGTGCAGCTTTGTAGTAATGTTCCATCAGATTAACCCTCAAGTTGAATCTAAATTTGATTAATTGGATCTTGCGCCTGAGTAATCAGCCGAATAAATCAGGTATAGTTGTCTCATCATGAATGACAATCCGTTCACCAAAAGCTGGCAGCGCAACTGTCTGCTTTTCATTGCATGGTGCTTACTAAGCACCTGTCTGGTCTCTGTTCCAGCTACGGCTCAGTTACTCAAGGTTCCGGTAACCGTTGAGTCCACAGAGAATATCTGGCAGGCACCTGACCTGACCGCATTGGATTTGGACTGGTGGGTGCCATTTGCGGATGTTTCAGCGGAGATAACCAGTCAACGCGTTAATCTGTTTCTGTCAGCATTGGAACAACGTACACAGGGGCTTGGTGGTGGTGAGCTGATAGCTGCGCAAAACGCAATATCCAATTTGAAGAGTCTGTTTGAATTACTGGCGTTGGCCAAGCAAGGCCCTCTCGATCCCCAATTCGGTCCGCCATTGGCTAAAGAGACCTATTTTCTTGACGATGTGCTGAGTCTGCGTGGGCAATGGCGTGCACTTGAATTAAATGCGGCGCAAATCGACCTGAAGATTGAGCAGACAGAAAGCCAGGTCAATTTGCTTCAGCAACGGCGGGATAAACTACTACGCCAATATGAAGCCAGCGATCCTGAGTCACCCTCCAGAATACTCATTGGTATCAACCGGTTAGCAAGTAAGGTTGAATATGAGCTGGCACTGGAACACATCGAAAGCTCCCGCCAGACTCAAAAACTGATTAATGTGCAAAGTCTGTTGGTCAGCGAGCAGCAAACGTTTGCACAAGATCATCTGGTCAACACTGATGTGACTTTAGCCGAAGCAGAAGACATTATTTTTAAAGCCCGTGAGAAGGTGATAGCAACGGCTGAGAAAGTGGCTGCCGTGCAACCACAATTGCTGGATGTTCTTTCTGCCGCTACCGTCAATACGAGCCTGGAACTGCTAAGAAAACAACAATTAACACGCGCATCTGCTGATGCCGAGCTGGCACAGCTGGAAGAAATGTTGGTCGTTTCCAAATCAAGTTGGCACCACTTCCGGGCCGGATTGTTGGATTTCGGATTTGATATCCAATCTGAAAGCGCAGTATCCCGCCGCCTCACCGAAGAAGCCCTTGGCCAGGCAGAGCTATGGTCTTCAATCAGTCAAACTACACTGATTACACCTTCGTCTGACACAAACCTGAATGCAGTTAAAAATCTTGAAATTGCACAGACTGTGGCGCGTGATACCTTGGCGATTGTTGATCAGATCAAGAGTACCGGCGACAGTCTTTTATTAGTCCAGGACATCCTTACCAAAGAAATGCTCTCTGCCCAAAGTGGTTTACGCAATACCGGCGCACGTCTGGGTCTTGTTTTTGACAACGCCTGGGACCGCTTGATTGAATTAGTTGGTGTTCGTCTATTCAACATCGGCGAAACGTCGGTGACCTAGGCGGGCATCATTAAAATGCTTTTGATCCTGGGACTGGCCCTGGGTATATCCTGGTTTATCCGTCACCTTCTTGCTCGTGGTATCAGAAAAAAACCCGCTGCCCAGAGTCCTGCATTCTATACACTGGGAAGGCTGACACATTACATTGTTGTCATTGCGGGTGTTTTTGCGGCACTTGGTTCGATCGGTATCGATTTCACCAGTTTTGCACTGATCGCAGGCGCGTTGTCTGTTGGTATTGGTTTCGGTTTACAGGCAATTGTGAGTAATTTTGTTTCGGGACTTATCCTGCTGTTTGAAGGGACCCTGCGGGTCGGCGATTTTATCGAGCTGGACAGTAACCTGCGTGGCACGGTCAAGGAAATCAATACTCGTGCCACTGTTATTAACACCAATGACAACGTTGACTTAGTGGTACCAAACTCAGTTTTGGTCACCACTCAGCTGACCAACTGGACCTTGCGCGAATCATATGCGCGTTTACGCGTGTCATTTGGTGTGGCTTATGGTTCAGACAAAGAACTGGTCAAACATGCAGCGATTGAAGCGGTTAAAGAGGTTGATTGCGCCCTGACAAATATGCCAGGAAGGGAGCCTCAGATCAGGCTTTCCGGCTTTGGTGATAACGCGTTAGAGTTTACTGTTCTGTTTTGGGTAAGCCGACAAGGTGTGCGCAGACCAGGCCGGACCCGGGCAAGCTTCCTGTGGGCACTGGAGACTCTTTTACATGACAATGGCATCGAGATTCCATTCCCGCAAAGGGACATTCACATCAAAAGTAACTTGCAGGGCCCGGAAGATCAAAATCCTGTAAATGTTGCCATCAGAAAACCTATCTGAGTCTGGATCTGTTTTGCTTTTAGGCTTCGTCTGCAAGGCTGGAAATCAGCTGTGGTGGCCTCAACAATGCATCGGAGACTTTGATTTGATCTTACATGAAGATCCTGGAGAACCCGGTTGCGGTGATTGTAGCGGTCAGTAAAAGAATTTGGGGTGATTAGGTAAACGTGGGTGTTTATGGAGAGTAAGTAGTTTGGAGACAAAAAATATTTTGATATTGGGTGGAAACCGATTTTTTGGCCGAAAACTGACTGAAAGACTTCTTGAGCAAGGACACAAGGTCACTCTTGTTAATCGCGGTAGTATTGATGATGGCTTTGCTGAAGCCGTTACCCGGATTCAGTGTGACAGAAATGATTCGGAAAAATTGAGGGGGCTAACGGCGGACCAGGACTGGGACATTATTTACGATCAGATCTGTTTTGACTATTCCCAAGCCAAGGCGGCCTGTAAAGTTTTTTCGCGGAATACGAAAAAGTATATATTCACCTCCTCGCAATCCGTCTACGCTGCAGGAGCGTATATCAAAGAAGAAAATTTTGATCCTGAAAATCACAAAATCACAAAACCAGTATCAACGCATGAGAATTATGCGGAAGCCAAGAGGCAGGCTGAAAAGGCTTTTTATGATTTCGCGGGATTTCCTATTGTTGTTGTGAGATTCCCCATTGTTATCGGTGACGATGACTACACCGGGAGATTTCTATTTCACCTGAACCGAATAAGAGATGGTATTCCAATCTATTTTCCAAATATGAATGCGAAAATATCTTTTATTTCATCAGGTTTTGCTGCGGAAACACTTTTGCAGCTTGGAGAATCAGAGCTTACTGGTCCCGTCAATGCGGCAAGTCCTGAGCCTATTGAGCTTAAACAATTTATCGAAATACTCGAGCAGAAATTAGGTAAAAGTATGGTTTGTGCAAGCGAACCATCAGAAAGTAATATTTCTCCTTACGGGATTGCAAAAGATTGGTTTATGGATTGTGGAAAATTAAACCGGCATGGTATTAACGGAAAAGAGATTAAGGAGTGGCTTTTAGATCTGATTTAGTAACTCTCCAAATAGATAGATCAGAATTATTTTGAATAGAATATTCAAAATAATTCTGATGTTTGTTTGGGACTAAATGTGGCTGTCTTGGCTTTTAGGCTTTTACCCTACCCGGGTCTGCATCTTCACACCAGGGGGAATAATCGAATTAATTTGCCAAAAAAAGTGACCGGATACAGTTTCGATCGTACTTGCTGACGATCTAAATATATCCGGTCCATTAAAGAATTGCTCACTCGACTGTAACCGTTAGTGAACCGCTATTGTCTCCATAGTAATTCACTCGGTCGCTCATCATCAGTTTCAAGCGACCCGTGCATGGCATTGACACTGTTGCTGATTTTCCAATCTTAAAATAGCAGCCTTTACCATTACCGACCTGGCCGACGAGAGTGGCGAACTCAGTTCCGGTAACCAGAACAGGTAGCTCTTGAGAACTTGGACGGCCTGGCCAGCCATTGCCATTCGTGCAGTTACTTCCGCCCCAGCACCACGTGCCGCTTGCACTAAAGCTTAACTTTAAGCCTTTAAAGACATCAAGCCTGGTATCTACACCCCTCGGATTGCCTGATGGAACAGTCACGGTAGTGGCTTCCGTTTGAATCGTGAATTCCAATTGAGAGGGTGGAGACTCGCCGTTAAAAGTGGTCGGGTTGCCTACCGTTGGCGAATAATTTCGACCATTAATCGGTGCTTTAATCACCAGGTCATATTTCCCATCTATAATATTCTGGTACTTTAGTTTGCTGACAAAATCTATGCCTTCGCAGGTCTTGACCAATGCAGATGCCGCGACGCTGGCGATATTACCGCACAGACCTTCATAAACCAGGAATGGGGCCGCGCAGGCTGCGGCGGTAATTGGAACAACCAGTGATATCGGCCCACAGGCTGCAATCAAACCTTTAACAGCCTGATCAAGGACGCGTGGGGCATCTGGTCCATCGAGACACATAAACTGCAGCGCATCGACAAAACCTTTACAGGCCTTTGCAATCTGTACTATTTCAAAAGTTTCAGTTGGTATGGTAAATACTTCTGTTGCTTTGGCATCCAAAATGTATCTGTTCCATACAGGCGATTTACTATTATCCAGCTGTGAAAAAAGGTTTGCTTCAACGGCAGCGCCGCCTGTGATTGGGCTCCCGTTCGATCGGACAAGGTTGATAGTTAACTCCACGTCCTTATCGTGGGTTTGTATTTTCTGAAATTGAGATTCCTGACTGCTTGTGCTTGGCTGGTATTTCTTTCCAGTCAGGCGCGGGAGTGTACGTTTGACATTTGCTTGTGCCCCAGAGATGTCTATCTCCACCGCCCCTAATACTATGCCATCGGTATCGACCCATTGGGCAACGGCACTTTCACCGCTCCACGCCAGATGAGTTGAAATTCCATTAAATTGTAAAAAGGATGTGGGTCGACCAAGCTCATCGAGAGTGACTTCTGATAACAATTCACCGACATCATTTGAAGCTTGAAGTTTGGTAATGGTTGCCGGAAACCCGGTTGAATCGCGTGACCCTATATAAGATAACCTGGTGCCGTCTCCAGCCGCTTGTTCAGCCAACACTTCACTGTCTGGGTTGCCAATTAAAAATACCTTATTTGCTGGCCAACTGCGAGTAGCCGTGCATGAAACCGAATCTGGTGCGGTTAATCGCTTGGCTGGATAGCTGCCAGTTTCTGTCCATAAACTAGAATCAAAAGCAAACTCACCTTCATCGCAGCTATCAAATACTATGTCAAGCTCCCCCCATGTTTTGAACTTCCGGTCAGCTGGATCAAACTGCGGGCCAAATTTAGGCCCCGTTACCAACGTAAGGTCATTAAATTTGATACCTGTTGAATTGATATTACCAACCCCGGTAAACCAGGCCTGTTCACCGGTTTGTGTATAAGTAAACCAAAAGACAACCGCGGTGGTCTCGTTCAATACCTCAACAATCCACCCTTCTCCATCGTGTGTAGGATCAAACCAGGATCCGGTATACGAACCCTGGGATATCCTATCGGTAGCTGAAAGTTTGCCAGCACAGGCATTTCCCGCGATGCTCGTAAGTTTGCTGAGCCGAAATGTACCATCGCCAAAACCTGCTGGCCCACTGTAACTGGCTGTTGCACCCGTACATGAGCCAAATTCCAGGGTAAGCGAACCCCATTCTTCACGAACGACATCATTGGGGTCGAAATCGACACCAAATTTTGCACCTACCGGACGGGTCAGCTTGCTGATGGTCACTTTATTGCCGCTTACCGGGCCGACTCCGACCATCCAGGCTTGATTACCGTTTTCGTCATAGCTAAACCAATAAACCACCACCACTGATTCGTTAAGGTACTCGACGACAAAACCCTCACCGTCATGTGCCGGATCAAACCACGCACCGGTTATTTCGTTGGTCACTTCATAGCTGCCACGCGGTTCAACAGATTCAGCTTCAGCTTCACCGACTGAAAGCCCGATTTGTGCCAAATTACTTTCATCCCAGGCACCTGTGAAAGTCCACCAGTTGCTCATCACGTCATCTCCGGCACGTTTTGTATTACTCGCCATACCGGGCATAAATTGTGTTCGACTACTCGCCGACGCGCTGCTTGCTCGGGGAATCAGATTCTGAATGCCCGGCATATTTTGCATCCAGTAAATGTACCACTGGGATTCAATGCGTTGGGGCATAGCGTCATCCGTACCACCCGGCCACGGAAAAACCAGGCCGCCCCAATGGTCCTTGTTCATCGTTATCGTGGCGCCGCTTTTGTCGGGCAGCCAGTCTTCGATGTCACTTTCCACAAAAGCCTCATTTTGATAGTCATAGTCCACATCGGCGTTTGGCGGATGGTGAGTGTCGCCAACACGGCCCTGCTGCCAATTGAATTGCTCATCCCGCCCGACAAAGTCTTGCCAGAACAATTTGGAATTACCCTCAGTGTGTACATTGACGTGACTTAATATGGACTCAAGTTGGTGGCCGTGATTGTGTATTGCCTCCGCTTGGGTACGCCGAATGTTTTGGCCATAAAGCACATACGTGTGGTCATAGACTGGTAAATCGGTGGGATCACGGTTGCTGTTTGAAACATCAGATGTGAAAGGCGAGGACATATTTGACTCCCAATCAGCAATGAAGACGAGTGGGTTGTGAAACGAGGGGTCATAAACAGGGAAAGTGGAATCGACACCGCCTTGCCAGAGCCATATTTCACGTACGTCTAAACCATTGACGATATTCTCAATCCCCAGGCGATCGAACATCCCATGGTAGTCTGTGAAGTGAGTGGCATTCCCGAAGGAGTCCATGAAGCGAAATTTGCCGGGAGGCAGTGGTTCGTACACGGTGATGTAATCTACGACTCGGTATCCCAGAGAAGGTGGTGCTTCCATTGAATTGTAGCCTCGGAATTTACTACCTTCTTCAAGAATAAATTTTACGCGGCGATCAAATACATCAATTTTTCCAATCATATCCGCCAGAGAAATCTCTCCCAGTGCCCAGAAGTCGGATGCGACCCTGGTGTCGATGTTGACACCATCAGCTGTGGGTAAGTACCTGATAATTAAAACCGGAATATCCCAAAGGGCACCGTCTGCAGATTTTGTCAGTTCTGCTGGGATCTGTTCGTGGCGAGGTGGCAGAACCGGGGCAACAACATTGACAGGAATGCTGGCTGCAAGCTTTCGAACGTTAACGGAAATTTCAGCAGTGCCAGCGGCTTTCGCGGAAATTTCGCCGTTTGTACTTATACTGGCGAAGGATGGTTCGCTGCTTGACCAGTTGATCAGTTCCGGTGAAGAGGGCGGTAACTCGAACGTACCAAGTTCGGTCACAGCATTCAGTCTGGGTGTGAATCGCCAGGTCTCGAATAACTCCATGGTCTCTCGTTTGAAACTTACTTCCGAGATGGAAAGAAATGCAAAACCGTCCAACCATATCTGGAATCCAAAGCCCCAGGTATCCGCGTGTATTTCCACAAAGTTAATATTGGACAGATTGGGAGCCCCAACCCTGGTTGATTCCCAGTTCTCCCCTCCAAGTACGGGCACAACGAATTCGTGCCAATTATCGCGAGCATTATTCAACATATCAAATTTCGGGCGTAGCTCAAGATAGTCTTGTTCAGTGGTTCCCAACCGTATCCATGGTGAGTTGTTCTGAAATCCGAGATTAGGGTTTTCAGCATACGCCCAGAAGCGTATGAAGGAGATATCACTCAGATCCCAAGCTGCATTTCGTGTTGCGGGCACCCAGGCCCAGGTATCAAAACCTGAATCAGTGGTGATTCGGATGGATCCGCTACCGTCGTGTATTTGATCTGAGGCGTCTTCAACAGATATCTCCCCACTGTCTGCAGCCGCCGCCCAAGACGCTGCATTGTTTTCGGTAAGTTCATCTATTGATGGCAGCTGAGCCAGGGCTGAAGCGCTTATACCAAAGCAAGCGGCAATCCCGAGTACCATGGAAATCAAATGAATCAGACGGCTTTTAGGTGTAATGCTACTGGGTGTTGAAAAAGTTCTTTTATTATTAAAATAACCCACTAATGAATGGCGTACGAACGACGTTGGAGTATCTTCCATCAAGGTTTCCTTTTCAGGTTGTTTTACGGCCTCGAAAGTTCCCAGTCCTGCTACTTCGTATTCTTATTATTTAACACGTACCTGTTAGGTATAGACCAAATCAATTGAATTAGCAATCCAGTCAAAAATATAACTCGCCTTTCAGCGCAGAATGTTTCAATTAGATGTACCAGCGGTTTGCACAATGTAGACCTTCTTGATATTCAAAGGGTACACAGCCACCACTGCATCCTCGGCCAGCACCTCAGCCGAGTTGCTGTGCAGGGCTTTGTGCGTAGAGCTTTGTACAACTGCAAATAACTATCTTTTATAGCGCCATTGCACATTTCCAGGGGAGCGAGAACGCGGACACCTCACCCATTGTTTTTTTGGCTTTTCACCGCTATGAGATGTGGATGTCCTGACTTTTTCGACTTTTACTAAGATTTACACTCTCCACAAAGCCTCAAATAGGTAAGGTCAAAGGTGCTTCGCCTAACCGTTATGCGATAGAATCCAATCTCAGGGCGATTGTCGGCTTTTTCATAACAAATCATGCTAAATCCGACAGGCTCCTAAGTCAGAACCACCATCAAAACAGTAAAAAGGCTTACCCATTGAATAACGACCAGACACCGCCTGTGAGCAACTTCATACGCAATATTGTTATGCGTGACCGTGAGACCGGCAAACACGATAAAATCATTACACGTTTTCCGCCAGAACCTAATGGTCATCTACACATCGGTCATGCCAAGTCTATCTGCCTTAACTTCGGTATTGCAGCTGAATTCGGTGGCGCCACCAATTTGCGCTTTGATGATACTAACCCATTGAAGGAAAGTGACGATTTTGCTCAGGCCATCTTGAATGATGTTCGCTGGCTGGGTTTTGAATGGACTGAGTTGCGACATGCATCTGATTATTTTCAACAATTGTATGATTTTGCGGTCCACCTGATCAGAAATGGTAAAGCATATGTCGATAGCCAGGATGCCGAGGCTATGCGTTCACGCCGTGGCACGTTGAAAGACCCGGGTACGGACAGTCCCTATCGTGATCGTTCAGTTGAAGAAAACCTCGATCTGTTTGAACGTATGAAAAATGGTGGGTTTGCAGATGGTGAACACGTATTACGTGCACGTATCGACATGGCCTCAGCCAATATGAACCTGCGTGACCCGGCGATCTACCGTATCCGCAGGGTTACGCATCACCGTACCGGTGATGCGTGGAATATTTACCCCATGTATGATTGGGCTCACGGTATTTCGGATGCCATTGAGGGTATTACCCATTCACTGTGTACGCTGGAATTTGAGGACCACCGGCCTTTGTATGATTGGTTCCTTGAAAATATCCCAGCGACCTGTCACCCGCAACAAATAGAATTTGCGCGCGGTAACCTGGATTTCACTGTCATGAGTAAACGCAAACTCAGACAGCTGGTTGAAGAAGGGCATGTGTCAGACTGGGATGACCCTCGTATGCCGACCATTGCCGGTCTGCGTCGTCGTGGGTATACAGCACGGTCCATTCGTACATTCTGGAAAGAGGCGGGTGTATCCAAGGCAGAAAGCATTATTCCTATGGGTGTATTGGAAAATGCCATCCGCAATGACATGAATGAGAATGCACCCCGCGTGATGGCGGTACTGGATCCGATTAAAGTTGTTCTGACTAACTATCCGGAAGGTGAGAGTGAATGGTTGCAAGCACCTTCTCATCCGCAAAACCCCGAAATGGGTCATCGTTCAGTACCTTTAAGCCGTGAAATCTGGATAGAGCGTGCTGATTTTATGGAGGACCCACCACGGAAATTTTTCCGCTTGCGGCCAGGTGGTGAGGTTCGTTTGCGTAACGCCTTTATTATCAAGTGTAACGATATCATCAAGGATTCTGATGGCAGCGTTACTGAGATTCATTGCGAGTTTGACCCCGATAGCCGTAGTGGACTACCGGGTGCCGCACGCAAGGTCAAGGGAACCATTCACTGGGTATCCGCAGAGCATGGTATCAATGCTGAGGTTCGCCTGTATGACCGTCTGTTCAATGTGGCTAACCCCTTGGCTGACAAAGAAAAGGACTATCTTGAGTTTCTCAATCCTGACTCTTTAAGCGTGGTATCCAGCGCTATCGTAGAACCAACTGTTGCCCAGGGTCAGCCAGGTGATTTCTTTCAGTTCGAACGCGTGGGTTATTTCACAATTGATCAGGACAGCAAGGATGCAGCACGACCAATCCTGAATCGGACTGTTTCTTTACGGGATTCATGGGCGAAAATAAATAGGTAAGCGGGCTTCTGGAGCAGTGGGAGGAACCGTTACTTTTAACACGATTACAGGATTATTTCGATGAATGGATATCCCAAATTACCAATCCCCATCAATGAGCCGGTCAAAGATTACGCGCCTGGAAGTTCCGAAAGGGCAGCGATTCTCACGGCTATCAAGCTTGCAAGCGAGCAGCCTGTTGATGTACCGCTCGTCATAGGTGGTGAGGCTGTATATACCGCTGAAAAAATTAAAATTAAGTGCCCTTATGATCATGCCCAGTCGTTGGGGGTCTACAGCAGCGCGACAGCGGATCATGCCAGAGACGCTATTGCTGCGGCGTTGCAGGCACGGACTTCATGGCAGGATATGCCCTGGCAAGCACGGCTTGCAATTTTTTTGAAGGCGGCAGACCTCGCAGCAGGACCCTGGCGTCAACGATTAAATGCGGCTACTGTCCTCGGACAGTGCAAAACGGTTCAGCAGGCAGAAATAGATTCGGCCTGTGAGTTAGTAGATTTTCTGCGGTTCAATGTGGATTTCGCCCACCAGATATATTCTGAACAACCCCTGTCGTCTGCCGAAGTCTGGAATCAGGTTGAGTACAGACCACTGGATGGGTTTGTTTTTGCGGTTACGCCGTTTAATTTCACTGCAATCGCAGCCAATCTGCCGACTTCAGCTGCACTGATGGGTAACACGGTAGTCTGGAAACCTTCGAAACATTCGGTATTATCTGCACATGTGGTGATGCAGTTGTTGATTGAAGCCGGTCTGCCCGATGGTGTCATCAACTTCCTGCCGACCGCTGATTCGGCCGCTGTTGGTGAAGTCATTTTGAATGATGAGCATATGGCCGGTATACACTTCACTGGTAGCACCGCGATATTCCAGATGATGTGGCGCAAAATTGCTGAAAACATAGACCACTATAAATCCTACCCAAGGCTGGTCGGTGAGACAGGTGGCAAGAATTTTGTCATTGCCCATTCGAGCGCTGCACCACAAGCCTTGATCACCGGCCTGATACGTGGCGCATTTGAGTACCAGGGCCAAAAATGTTCTGCTGCCAGCCGTGCCTATATACCGGCTAGTTTGTGGCATGAAATTACCAGCGAATTGAAACAGCAGGTAGCCGGTTTGCTTGTTGGTCCACCTACCGATTTGCAGAATTTTGTCGGCGCGGTTATTGATCGCAATGCATATGATGAGATCAAAGGCTACATTGATTTCGCCCGTCATGACCGCGGGCATGAAATTCTCACCGGTGGGGAATGTGATGATGATAAGGGCTTTTTTATCCGTCCGACGGTCGTGATTGCCAGTGACCCGCGTTCAAAACTGATGACGGAAGAAATTTTTGGCCCGGTTCTGACTCTTTATAAATACGAAGACGAAGCACTGGACAGCATACTGGATGAAATCGACCAGGCTTGTGACTATGCCTTGACCGGTGCTGTTTTTGCCCGTGACAGAACGGTAATAAATTATATTGCTAATCGTCTCAGGCATAGTGCAGGCAACTTCTACATCAATGACAAGCCAACGGGCGCTGTTGTTGGTCAGCAGCCATTTGGTGGTGGACGCAAGAGTGGCACCAATGACAAGGCGGGCAGTGCACTTAATCTGACTCGATGGTGCAGTGCGCGCACGATTAAGGAGACCATGGTGTCGGCGACCGATTACCGCTACGCTTACATGGAAAAAGAGATTAGTGACTAGTGCAGTGTATCGAACTTCTTAAGTATGCAATCAGTTCGATACACGACACAAGATGACTTGAGGCACACTCTTATTGAGTGTGTGTTTGTTAGAATTTCGGTTCAACAGGTTTGTATCTAAGGGAGTTTACGATGGGTTGGATAGTACTTGCTCTAATTGTCGGTGCGATCTTTTTTGCGATTTCCATCTACAACCGCCTGGTTGCAGGCAGAAATCGTTTCAAGAACGCTTTCGCACAAATTGATGTGCAACTCACACGCCGCCATGACCTGATACCGAACCTCGTAGAAACGGCCAAGGGATACATGAAGCATGAGCGCGAAACCCTTGAGGCGGTTATTACGGCGCGCAATACTGCTGTCGCGGGTCTCAAGACTGCTGCAAAAGACCCATCTGATCCTGCTGCCATGAAGCAATTGGCACAAGCAGAACAGGGGCTTTCCGGTGCACTTGGCAGATTGTTCGCTCTTTCTGAGTCCTACCCGGATCTGAAAGCCAATCAGAACATGATGCAGCTTTCTGAGGAATTGACCACAACTGAAAACAAGGTTGCCTTTGCACGACAGGCCTATAACGACTCGGTCATGCAATACAACACTTTGCGAGAGTCTTTCCCGAATAACCTTTTTGCAGGCTGGTTCAGTTTCCAGCAGGCAGAGCTGCTGGAAATTGAGGATGAAGCCAAACGCGAAACGCCCCAGGTTTCGTTTTAGGTTTTCTGATGAAATGATGGTTGCCGATCGCAGGCAGCCATCAATTTAAATGAACTTCTTCGAATTCCAGGAACAGGCACGTCGTCAGAGTCGCTGGCTTATTTTCCTGTTTATTCTTGCTGTCATCACCATTGTTGTGGTGATTGATATTGCTATCCTGGTCGCGTTCGGGATCATGGATACTGAACAACAACAAGTTTTGTTTAGTGTACAGACACTGAAAGCCAATTTACCCGCACTTTTGCTTGGTGCGTTGGTGACTGCGGCTGTTATTGTTGTTGCCAGTCTTTTCAAGACTGCAGCATTAAGCTCGGGCGGTGGAAAAGTCGCACGTGATTTGGGTGGAGTCCTGGTTGAAGCAGATGCAAACGATCCCCTGCGAAGGCGCCTCTACAACGTGGTTGAAGAAATTGCGCTGGCGTCTGGTATACCGGTGCCGGAAATCTACGTGTTGGAACAGGAATCCGCCATCAATGCCTTTGCGGCAGGGTTTACACCCGCAGATGCCGCAGTTGCAGTAACCAGAGGCGCACTGGAAAAGCTCAATCGTAGCGAACTGCAGGGTGTTATTGCACACGAATTCAGCCACATATTCAACGGTGACATGCGTCTTAACATCCGTCTGATGGGTGCCTTGTTTGGTATCCTGATGCTGTCATTGATTGGTCGGCGGGTATTGCATGGTTCCTATTACATGGGGCGTTCAAAAAACAGCAACGGCGGCGCAATCATGGCGGCAGCCGTTGCAGTCATGCTGGTGGGTTATATCGGTTTATTTTTCGGTCGATGGATAAAGTCTGCCGTATCCCGTCAACGCGAATACCTGGCGGATGCGTCAGCCGTACAATTCACCCGCGACCCGGACGGAATTAGCGGCGCGCTCAAAAAAATCTCAGTTTATAGTGAGGCCTCCTATCTGAATGTGGAAAGCGAAGAAGTCAGCCATATGCTGTTTGGCGATGGCCAGAAAATGAGTATGTTTTCGACCCACCCGCCCATGAATGAGCGAATAAGACGTATTGATAGTTCTTTCAAGCCTGAAGACCTTGTACAACTGGCTCAAAATATCCAACGAAAGGGAGCGGCGGCTAAAGAACAGGTAGTTAAACATCAAAAGACTGCGAAACCACTTGATGGTGGCCTGTTTAATGCCGATAAGCTGATTGACCAGATAGGTCGCCCGGATTTTTCGAACATATTGATGGCAGCGGCACTGGCGACTTCCATTCCGGAACAAATCAGTAAAGCAGCACACTCCAGCCAATGGGCGACGGAAGTCCTTTTTTATTGCCTGATGGACCAGGACGACGAAACGCGTGAGCAACAATTACTGTTGGTCGCACAAAATATGGGTAGTGACAGCGAGGTCCGCGTACGCGGTTTGCTGAACGCAGCTCCGGAGCTGGTGCGTGAACAGCGCCTGCCATTACTTGAAATTGCAATTCCCGAACTCAAACGCAGGCCAGCGGATTATGTCAGCAAGGTACTGACCACCGTAAAGACATTGAGTCAAGCGGATGGACAAACCGACGTGTTTGAGTACCTGCTGGCAAAGATTATTGCTCAACACTTGTGGGAATCTGCAAATCCGCAACAGGTCAGGCTTTCAGGGAAGATGTCCCTGATGCAGGTGGCCGGCCAGGCACAGGAAGTGATTGCAGTGCTGGCTTTGCATGGTCATACAAGTTCCCAGAGTGCCGAAAGCGCATACAGGGTGGGGATTGAACTACTGGGTGATGATGCGACGACGGCGATGCCGGAAACAGAAAACTGGATTGGCGCGCTGGATAAGGCTTTACCCCTACTTGATCAGCTCAAACCGCCTGACAAGGAAAAACTGGTTAAGGCGCTGATAGCGACCGTTATGGATGATAAGCAAGTTGCAGTTGTGGAAATGGAATTGTTACGCGTCGTTTGCTCCGTAATACATGTACCGCTGCCGATGATTGCTAGTGGTGAAACGAATCCGCACACTTCTCCGCAATCATAATCACAGGTGCGTTGGTGTTGCCAGAGATCAGTTCCGGCATGATGGATGCATCTACAACACGTAAATTTTCCATACCATGCACTTTGAGTTCTGAATCTACGACTGCCATGGGATCATCGCCCATTTTGCAGGTGCCTACTGGGTGATAAATTGTTTCAGCTTTGCGCCGGATGAATTCGAGCTTTTCGTCCCTTGTGCAGACAGTTTCTTCGGGAAAAATAAAACCATCACGGTGGGCGCTGAAGGCTTCCTGACTGAAAATTTCCTTTGCTAAGCGGGCACTCTCCAGCATCAACTCAAGATCGTGATCGGATTGAAGGTAGTTAGGTTGAATAAACGGATCTCTGCTGGGGTCTTTGGAGTTCAAAAGAATTTCACCGCGACTTTGTGGCCGAAGGGGGCAGGCATGAATGGTCATGCCACGACCGGGCAGCGTATTTCGCCCATGATTATCCAGCATCGCTGGCACAAAATGGAACTGGATGTCTGGACGCTGATCCGTCGCCAGGCTACTGGTAACAAAGCCGCCAGCCTCAGCGACGTTGGAACTTGCTGGACCATTTTTCCCAAACAGGTATTTCAGGCCCGCAGACACCTGGTTGACCTTGTCATAGGTATCGTGACTGGAGCTTGAGATCAGGGTGCAAATGTCCAGGTGGTCCTGGAGGTTTTGGCCAACACCCCTGAGGTCGTGCCGTACCTCAATACCGGTTGTTTGCAGATGGTCAGCTGGTCCGATACCCGACAACATGAGTAATTGGGGTGAGTTAATGGCACCACCACAGAGGATAATTTCTCCACCATAAAACCTGTGTTTCTCGCCTTTGTGCGAAACCTCGACACCGGTCGCACAATTACCTTCAAGCAGCAATTTTTCAGCGAGCGCTTTTGTTAATACGTTCAGGTTGGAGCGTTTGATCGCTGGCTTCAGATACGCACTCGCGGCACTGCATCGCTGGCCGTTACGCTGGGTAACCTGGTAAAGCCCGAATCCAGCTTGTTGCTGGCCATTGAAATCATCATTGTGTGCATAGCCTAATTGGGCGCTGGCTTGCAGAAAATTCTGGCTAAGTGGGTTGCTGTATTTGAGGTCCTGCACAGATAATGGACCGCCTGTCGCGTGTAGGTCAGATGCGCCGCGTTGCTGGTCTTCCGATTTCAGGAAATAAGGCAAGACACTTTCAAAACACCAGTCGGGATTACCCATGGAAGCCCAGTTCTCATAGTCTTCACGTTGACCACGAATGTAAACCATTGCATTTATAGAGCTGGATCCGCCGAGAACTTTACCCCTCGGCCAGAACATTTTGCGCTGGTTTAATCCCGCCTGGGGCTCAGTCATATATGCCCAGTTGATGTTGGTGTTGTTGCTTAACCGGGCCAGGCCAGCGGGCATGTGGATAAACGGGTTGTTGTCAGGGCCACCCGCTTCAAGCAACAAAACACGATTTGAGGGGTTTTCACTCAGGCGGTTAGCCATAACACAACCAGCGGATCCGGCACCGACGATGATGTAGTCATATTCCATTAGAATATCCCTCAAGTTGAACCTGAATCATAACCAATTGTGGCGTTTGCAGATAGCCAAAATGTTCTGTTTAAACGTGATTAAGTATGAATAGGGTTTGGTGTATCCAGTGTCTTGCTTGTCACCTGATTAAATCAGGTATAGTTGCAACAAAAATCGATAAAGGGCTATCAGTTGAAGTTAACGCGAATATCTTTAGGCAACCCGGTGGCAGTGATTGTCGCTGGCCTCCTGGTGGTCATATTTGGCACCCTGAGTCTGATGCGTCTGCCTGTCCAGATGACACCAGAGATTGAACGGCCGGAGATATCCATTCGGACACCATGGCGTGCCTCTGCGCCTAATGAAGTCGAATCAGAAATTATTGAGCCCCAGGAGGATGTGCTGCGCAGTGTGCCAGGGTTGCTCAGAATGTCATCGAGTTCCAGTTTTGGCAGCGGTTCTATTCAGATGGAGTTTGCTATCGGTACTGATATGAGCCGTGCGCTTATAGAAGTGATGAATCGCTTGAACCAGGTCCCCAGGTATCCACTGGATGCCAATGAACCGGTTATCAGTGTTGGTGGGAATCGCTTTGAGAAAGTCATAGCCTGGTTTGCTGTCCGTTTGAAAGCTGGTAATGAGCGTCCGATTGAATCCTACCAGGATTTTCTGGAGGAAACGGTTATTACCCGACTGGAGCGGGTTCCGGGAGTATCCAATACAGGTGCTTTCGGTGGCCGAAGACATGAGGTCAGGATTACGTTTGATCCATACAAAGCGGCAAACATTGGTTTGGATCTGACTTCGATTTCAAGTGAGCTGGGTGCGAACGCCAATGTCTCTGCCGGTAGTACCGAGGTTGGTCGACGGCAATATACAGTGCGTTTTAGCGGCAAATACGAGGTTGAATCATTGGGTGACCTGGTGCTTGAGTGGCGCGAAGGAGAGCCAATACGGCTAAAGGACATCGCAACTATTCAACTGACTATGGTGGATCCCACCACCATGCTTCATATGAATGGCGGTGCTTCAATCGCGGTTAATGTCATACCTGAGTCAGGCGTGAATGTACTTGAAGTGATGTCTGCGCTAAAAGAGGCGGTTGCCGATCTTGCGGCCAATGAACTTGAGCGTGCAGGCCTGGATATCGACCAAAATTATGATGAATCCATTTATGTCGTTGGATCAATCAAAATGGTGCGCAATAATCTGTTGCTGGGTATGGTGCTTGCGGTTGTGGTTTTATGGTGGTTTCTACGGAAATTCCGCGCCACATTAATCGTGGCTTTGTCTATCCCGTTATGCCTGTTTTCAGCATTTGTGGTACTCAATATTACCGGACGGACTCTAAATATCATTTCCCTTGCCGGTCTCGCCTTTGCAACAGGTATGGTGCTCGATGCGGCTATCGTTGTGTTGGAGAATATTTTCAGGCAACGTGAAAGCGGTCGTGATGGTGATGACGCTTCGGAGCGTGGCACCTCGCAGGTTTGGGGCGCATTACTGGCATCAACTGCCACCACCGTGGCAATTTTTATGCCGGTCGTGTTTTTGCGCGATGAAGCTGGCCAACTGTTCAGTGATCTTGCCATTACAATTTCAGCAGCCGTTACGGCATCATTAATAGTTGCTGTAACAGTGCTTCCTTCGGCGGCATCCAACTGGATTAAAGGTAGTGCAATTGAAGACATCCATCATCACTGGTGGCGATGGATAACCGACCACATTATGCGGTGGACTGACACCCCCCATCGGCGGCGTTTGTGGGTTACAGGATTAACCGTAATACCCTTAATCTTATTGTTGGCACTCAAGCCTTCGGCGGATTACCTGCCTGAAGGCAAACGCAATTTTATATTTGGTTTTATGGTGGCACCGCCAGGTCTGGGTGTGGAAACTGCAAAAAATGAGGTTATGAACGTCATTGACCGGCGGCTTGATCAATATATCAATGGTGAAAACCGGCTGCAGCTGGATAATTATTTTCTTGGTGTATCACCTGGGTTTGGAACTTTTATCGGTGGTCGGGCGAATGACCCGGCCGATGTTGATGAATTGATCGATGTTTTCAATTCGGAGATATTGTCAGGTTTCCCAGATACGATCGCGTTTGCTGGACGTAGGGCTATTTTTGGTGGATCAAGGGGTGGGCGGCAAATTAATGTAGATTTGCAGGCAGACTCTTTTGAATCCCTGATCCAGGGCGGGCAAGTGGGTTTTAATGCCATACTGAAAGCATTGCCAGGTGCGACTGTACGGCCTTTACCCGGTCTGGAACAGGCAGAGCCCGAGTTGCGCTTGATACCGGATGATCGTCGCATTGCTGAAGTAGGCTGGAACCGGGCACGGATGGCCACCATCATCCGTGCGATGGGTGATGGCGCGTTTATGGGGGAGTATTTTGATGGTACCCGGCGTTATAATGTCATTATGCGAGCCGAACAGTGGCATTCGCCGGAAGAACTGGCGGCTATGCCGGTCGCCACCGCAAATGGTGAGATTCAGACCATCGGTGAATTGACTCGTGTCACACGCACAGCGGGTCCTTCGCAGATTCGTAGAGTAGATCGCAAACGCACCTTGACACTGCAAGTTACGCCACCTGCCGAGATGGCATTGGAAGACGCTATTGGGCACATCACGGAGCAGGTGGTACCAAAAATCATGGCTCAATTGCCACAGGATGGTTCGATCCAGATGCGTGGCACCGCCGAAGCGCTGGATCAGGCACTGGAGAGCATGGCAGGTAGTTTTTCACTGGCCATTGTTATTCTTTATTTACTGATTTCTGCGTTGTTTCGGTCGTTTAAAGATTCTCTGCTCGTTATCCTGACTATTCCGATGGCTACGGTTGGTGGAATAATCTCCCTGCGTCTGATGGATGTGGCATTATCCGCAACCGGCGGCCAGAAAATGGATTTGTTGACGATGATTGGTTTCGTTATTTTGTTGGGACTGGTTGTTAATAATGCCATCTTGCTGGTTTATCGTGCGCGTGATGGCGAGCGTGAAGGCATGTCGCGGCGGGATGCTGTAGAAAGTGCTGTAAGGTTACGCTTGCGACCTATCTTAATGAGTACGACGACGAGTATTTTTGGCATGCTGCCGCTAATGTTGATCCCGGGGTCCGGCACAGAACTCTATCGGGGTATGGCCGTAGTTATTGTCGGCGGCATGCTGGTCAGCGCTTTGTTTACGCTTGTTCTGTTGCCCAGTCTTTTGCGCTCCAGGGAAGTTGAATTCCCTGCTAAACATGTGTTGCAGTCATAAAGATCATGAGTACATTTAAACGGATATGGGCAAAATGAAAAAATTAGCGTACTTACTGGCTAGTGTTGTCATTGGGGCGGGGATTCAAGCTGTAGCCCTGGCTCAGGATGAAGCGCAAGCAGCCAACGTGCGTGTGGCGCAAGCCTCGATACAATCTTTGGCCCCGGAAACCGTTGTGCCAGGTACTGTTGTGAGCCGCAATGATGCAAAACTTGCGGCAGAAGTAAGCGGTCGCCTGATCGATGTGGCAGATGTTGGCACTGTGGTGGTCAGGGGTGATGTGATTGCCATGATTGAAGATACACAGTTACAACTCAAGAAAGACGAGCAGCAGGCTGAAGTCGAACGTGCCCAGGCCAGGTTGAAATACCTTGAAAGCGAGGAGCGCAGATATGTCAAATTGGCGGATTCCAATCTGGCAGCCGCTACAAAATTGGAACAAACACGCTCGGACCGGGATGTTTCCAGAGGTGATTTACGGGTCGCAAAATCCCGCCTGGCACAAATAGAAGACCAGTTGGTCCGCACCAGGATCACTGCACCCTTCGATGGGATCGTGGTGGAGCGTCTGATGATGCCTGGCGAACGCGTCGACAGCGGCTTCAACGTCGTTCGTTTGGTGAATCAACAACATCTGGAAGTGATAGCCAGAGCACCATTGGAATACTTTTCTTTTGTACGCTCGGGCCAGCAACTGGAGCTGAGGACAGGATTGGTTATTGCCATAGGGACGGTCAGAACAGTTGTAGCTGTGGGCTCGGAGAACACTCATCAGTTCGAACTCAGGCTCGACATTGATGGCGACAGCTTCCCTGTCGGGCAAACCTTGCGGGTTTCGATCCCGACCTCAGATTACCGAGACGCACTTGTTGTTCCACGTGATGCCCTGGTGCTGAGACCAGGAGGGATTACTGTTTTTGTGGTCGATAAGCAGCAGAAGGCAAAACAGCTGACGGTGACGACCGG
The DNA here is from genome assembly GCA_021772935.1 of Gammaproteobacteria bacterium. Lineage (GTDB taxonomy): Bacteria > Pseudomonadota > Gammaproteobacteria > Xanthomonadales > SZUA-36 > SZUA-36. The sequence continues at coordinate 63,948 of JAJFLA010000052.1, read as the reverse complement.
AATCGGCGCAGGTGACAGGATCGAAGTCTTCGGTGATTTGAACGATGGCGACACGGTGATTATCCGGGGGAATGAACGACTGCGACCGGGACAAACGGTTTCCATCATGGAGGGTTAACCTCTGTTCAAGCTGATAGATATCCGCAAGCATGAGTGGCCACGCTTTCTGCTGGCTTTCAGTTATTTCTTTTTGTTGTTGGCTGGTTATTTCATGCTTAGGCCCATTCGGGGCACGGTTGCATCTAATCACTCCGAATCCTTGCACTGGTTGTATACGGCGACATTTGTATCGATGTTGTTGCTGGTGCCGGTATTCGGCTGGCTGGTTTCAAAATTCCGGCGCGGTCGGTTTATACCTGGAATTTACCTGTTCTTCATTTCAAACCTGATATTTTTCGCATATACCTTTAAAGGTGATGCGACCAGTGATTGGGTTCAGTACAGCTTTTATGTCTGGGTGAGCGTGTTCAACCTGTTCGTGGTGTCGATATTCTGGAGTTTCATGGCAGATATCTTCCAACCGGGTCAGGCACAACGCCTGTTTGGCAGCATCATGGCAGGTGGCAGCATGGGTGCGATTTGCGGCCCGTTGCTGACGGCCAACTGGATTGAAACGATCGGCTCCGGAGGTGTTATGACGCTGGCGATTCTCTGCTTGCTGGTTGCGACAGCGTTCTCCATTACCCTTGGCCGGTTCGAACGCCAACGTCACCAGTACCTGCCCACGCCAGTAATTGGAGGCAGTATCTGGGAGGGTGCGGTACATGTCTTCAAATCTAAATACTTATTATTGATCTGCCTGTTAATGTTGTCCCATAACCTGACATCAACTTTTTTGTATAACGGTCTGGCGGTATTGGTTGACCAGAACATAATTGGGTTTGACGAGCGCACCCGGTTTTTCAGTTATGTCGACTTGATCGTGCAGGTGCTGGCGTTTCTACTTCAGTTTCTGATTACATCACGACTGGTGATACACCTCGGCATGCCGCGCACCGCAATTTTGCCTCCAATCCTGTTGGCCGCTGGTTTTGTGCTGCTGGGCAGTTCGCTTGGTTTGGTGTTGTTCGCTGCCGTTCAGGTAGCGCAGCGGGCACTGAATTATGGTTTGGTGGGGCCGGTCAAGGAGATGCTGTTTACGGTGGTTGAACGCGAAACCAAATACAAGAGCAAAAATTTCATTGATACCGTGGTTTATCGTGGCAGTGATGTGACCGCTAGCTGGTTGTTCAAAGGCATGATGACGGCGGGACTTTCAATTAGTCAGGTGGCATGGATTTATGTTCCAATAATGGCGTGCTGGGGTATCGGCGCCTGGCACCTGGGTAAGGCCTATACGCAATTAAAAAGTCGGATGGATTCAGCTGCCGGGTAGTTCATACGTCAGGCCACATAACTAATACACGGGCAATAGGAGTATCGTTTGTGAAGCGGGTTTTGTTCACCACCATTATTGCTCTCTGTTTTATTTCGACAGCAAAGCCAGAAGATGAATTCTTCACTCGACCAATTGTAGTTTCTACTCCCAATCCAGGTGAATTCAAGACCCATAAAAACCTCGTTTATCTGGATACTGCAGAGGGTCGAACACTTGCAGATATTTTTCTACCTACTGGTTCAGACAAAAAACAAGCGGCCGTGATATTTGTTCATGGTGGTCCGATACCAAAAAACCTACCAGCGGCAAAAGACTGGCAGTTTTTTCAGTCCTACGGTTATTTAGTGGCCAGTGCAGGGCTTGCAGGTGTCGTGTTCAATCATAGATTCAATAGCTTAAACGACCTGCAAACCGCTAACGGTGACATCCGGGCGGCGGTGGAATTTGTACGGGCAAATTCCGAGAAGTATTCAATCGATAAAGATCGTATCTGTCTGTGGTTTTTTTCTGGTGCTGGAAGCTTTGTAGCACCATTTCTCTCGGAGCGGCCAAAATGGCTTAAATGTATGGCCATTTATTACGCAATTCTTGGGCCTGAAGTTTGGGAGAACACAGGTGAAAAGGTACCTGATGCTCAACGAGTGGGGTTAGATCCGTTTCCATTATTGGAGTCCAAGTCGGATTGGGATCCGGCATTTTTTATAGCTGAGGCGGGGAAGGATAATGCAGCACTCAACGCAGGTTTACAGCAATTTGCGCAGACGGCTCTAATAAATGGTTGGAAGCTTGAGTACTGGAATCATCCAACAGGTCCCCACGGTTTTGATCTGGAAAAAGATGATCAAAGGTCACGAGAGATTATTCTGCGTACAATCAATTTCTTACAGGTACAGCTAGACCCTAACGGTGAGAATGAGTAACTCTATGCAGATACATTCGACATACCTGACAATTTATTCAACCGGTGCGGGAAAATCGAGAGACGCGATACCGTCGTACTGTATTTCATGTAGCGGTCAATTCTGATATCAGGCATACAAGGTCACTAATGAAAATTGAATATAGAAACAATGTCGAAGGGATCAACTGGCAAGATGTATCAGAGCTGTTTCAGCTCGTGGGGTGGGGTGTCAAAGACCCCGAAGAAATACGCAAAGCGTTCGAGACCAGTTCATACCTCCGGTTTGCCTTTTGCAATGGAAGACTTGTTGGTTTTGGGCGCACTGTAGATGATGGAAAGTATTATGCGCTTATTGTTGATTTGGTGGTGTCTCCCGATTTTCAAAAGATGGGTATTGGCAAAAAGATACTTGCTGATTTAAGGGAGCAGCTTGATAGCTATCTTTTTACCACATTGTCATCGGCTGCTGGCAAGGAGTCTTTTTATCTTAAGCAAGGTTGGCAGAGGCAAAAGTCAGCATTCATCTGGCCCAAGTCTGATCAACAGAGAGCTGATCATGTCAAAAAATAAAATATTTAAATACCTATTGCTTATAACGGTTTGTTTTATTGCCATCCCCTTAGTGACTGCGCATGACAATGACCCTTATCTTTATATTTTGGGTGTCACTCAAGACGCTGGTTACCCCCAAACCGGATGTTATGAAACCCACTGCATGCCGGCTTGGGTCGAGCCGGGTTTGAGACGGGGTGCAGTATCGTTAGGGTTGATTGATCCTGGCTCCCATAAAAAATATATGTTTGAGGCAACACCCGATTTTCCAGCGCAGTTATACGAGCTTGAGAAGGAAGCGCCTTCTGCAGACTTTAAGCTTGCGGGAATATTTCTGACCCATGCCCACATTGGTCATTACACAGGCTTGATGTTCCTGGGTCATGAAGCGATGGGAGCGTTAGGTATACCTGTCTATGCCATGCCTGGAATGTTCGATTTTTTAAAAACAAATGGGCCCTGGAGCCAATTGGTTTCTTACAGGAATATTGTTTTGACGGCGTTACAAACCGACCGGGTTGAATCACTTGGGTCACTTAAGGTGACACCATTTTTGGTGCCTCACCGGGATGAATATTCTGAAACGGTGGGTTACCGTATCGATGGCCCACATAAATCTGCGGTATTTATCCCGGATATAGATAAGTGGACAAAGTGGCGAACTGATTTATCCGGACTGTTAAAAACGGTGGACTATGCTTTGATTGACGGAACCTTTTATGCGGACGGTGAGTTGCCGGGTCGTGACATGTCAAAAATACCACATCCATTTGTGCTTGAGAGTATGAAGACATTAGAAGCGCTTGCTTTAAAGGAGCGCAACAAAGTGTGGTTTATTCATATGAACCACACCAACCCATTACTCAATACAAATAGTGAAGAGAGTAAACTTGTCCGATCTGCTGGTTTTAATGTTGCGCTGGAAGGCATTCGCCTTGAGCTTTGACAGGGAAAGTTGATGATCAATGGTTTAAGCCACATAACCCTGGCAGTGAAAGACATCAACCGATCCTTTGATTTCATATGTCAACCTTTTGGGTATGAAACCCCAGGTGAAGTGGAATCGCGGGGCTCTTAATCGCCACATTAGAGTTAACCAGGCTCAGTTTCCTGGTAAAAATCGCTGGCCGCTTGAGGTTTGCACAGACTCAACCGGACATTGGTAGAGTCTTTCGAGGTTTTCCAGGTTCAGCAATTCTTTAGCTGGACCTGCCTGCCAAAGTCCGTCTCCAAACAGCATAACAATATGGCTGCAATAACGAGCGGCCAGGTTGACGTCATGCAAAGCGATCATGGCCGCCCGCTGTTCCCCGGTTACCTGCATTTCAACGTGGTCCATAATGCGAATCTGGTGCTTCATATCAAGGTGGTTGGTGGGTTCATCCAAAAGGAGAATGGCCGGTTCCTGTACGATCAGGGAAGCAAATGCCAAACGGCGCGCTTCTCCACCGGATAACCCTGTGACACTGCGGGATTCAAAACCTTCCAGATCAACGGCTCGGATGGCATCCAGCGCCTTTTGTTTGTCTTGCGGGCCTTCGCGTTCCCAGTAAGCGAGGTGGGGATGTCGTCCGGTGAGAGCTGTTTCGAGCACGCTGGCATCAAAAACGTAAACTGTGTGCTGTTGTAGCATACCAAGCAAACGGGCGATGGCGCGGCGCGGTAGATTGTCTATTATCTGGTTTTCAAGTAGCACGGTCCCGCTATCGGGTGGAGATAAACCCGCCATGCATTTGAGCAGCGTGGTTTTGCCAATGCCATTGGGTCCCAGCATGCCCCAGAACTGTCCTGGCGCAAGCTCCAGATTCAACTTGCTGCAGATGTTTGTGCTGGCAATGTTGACATCAAGAGATTGACAGATCAGCGAAGTCATACGCCCTTTAACCGTGCACGGTTTAACAGCAATAGAAACAATGGCACCCCGAGTAATGCCGTGATCACACCGACCGGTAATTGCTGCGGGCTCAGTACGGTACGTGCGAGTGTATCGGACAATACCAGGAACAGGCCGCCAAACAGGGTTGCAGACGGAATCAGCGTGCGATGGTCGGAACCAACCAACATTCGCATCAAGTGTGGAACGATCAAACCCACAAAGCCAATACTGCCGGCAATGGATACTGCCGTCGCAGTCAACACTGAGGCAAGCAGGTAGACCAGCCATAACATATGACGGGTTGGCTCCCCCAGTAATCGTGCGGTGGTTTCTCCCATCGCCAGCACATTCAGACTACGCGCCAGGCCCAGCGTCAGTATGAAGCTACCACCCAGTACCAGTAATGACCATAATGGCAGTGTAGCGTAACTCAGGTCCCCCATTAACCAGAATAACATTCCACGCAGGCTGTTATCTGGACTCAATGAGAGAATCAGGCTGATCAATGCCGCCCAGCCGGAAGCGGTTACCACGCCGGTGAGCAACAAACGTGTGCCGCTCCATGGGCCAGTGCCGCGGGCAAGGCCAAAAACTATCAATATGGAGACCAGTGCTCCCAGTATGGCCAGCCATGGCAACAACGCGACCGCGACACCAAATACCATGCCCAATAGCGTGGCGAATGCAGCACCACCGGAAACGCCAAGGACATAAGGGTCTGCCAATGGATTGCGTAACAGTACCTGCATCAGGCAGCCAGACATAGCCAGCATCGAGCCCACTACCCAGGCGGCCAGTGCGCGCGGCAGACGGAGGCGCCAGATCAATTCGCCATGTTGACTGCCAGCGTTCTGAATCGCTGCCAGCCATTCATACCAATCCAGGGATACCGAGCCTGTCGCGCTGGCAAAAAAAATGCTGCCAATTGACATCAGTAGCAATAAAAAAAGCAATGATCGGTGTAATGTAGTTGGAATCATTCTGCAGGATTGATTAACATGGTTTGTATCATGAGACTTAAAATTATCGCACGTATTTAGCTTACTCATAACATCGACCATGAATAGATTCAAAAAAATAAAACGCTGATGATCGATCCTGACGGTTTCAGACCCAATGTAGCCATGGTCATCATGAATAATGAAGGCCGGGTATTCTGGGCCCAGCGTTTAAACAATGATGGCTGGCAATTCCCCCAGGGCGGTATGAATACGGATGAAACTCCGGTGGAGGCGATGTACCGTGAATTGCATGAAGAAACTGGCCTGAACGCAAAAAATGTCGAGATGCTGGGTTCTACACCCGGTTGGTTACGTTACCAGCTGCCGCGTCGCTTCCAGCGGGCTGGTAGCAAGCCCTTGTGTATTGGTCAGAAGCAGGTGTGGTTTTTATTGAAGCTACGTGATGACAATGTGCAATTTAATTTCAAAACAACCAAGGAACCGGAATTCCAGGGTTTTCGCTGGGTGGATTTTTGGTATCCCGCTGACAATGTTATTCGGTTCAAGCGTCGGGTCTATCGGCAGGCCCTGACATTGCTTGAGCCGATGATGGATACAAGCTGTCCTTGATGACCTGGTAATTTTCACCCGGCATGGTTCATCGTTGCTTGCCTGTATCTTGTGCACCAAGTACCCGAGGCAGGCTCCTTAAGCAACATAATGAACAGTGGCTTTAAGTGCTGCTTTACAGGTTTTGTGGCCTATTACAGATGCTTTTAGGAGGAATACTTTGAAACGTATATTTGTAACCTTGACCTTAATCCTGGTCAGTTTACTGACAGGCTGCCAAACTGGTTTACACCGCAAGACTGCTTCGGACGATGTGGTGGAGCAGTTACAACAGCTTGCCTTGTCCAGTGATTTGGCCTGGCAAATATTGGCATCATTGACCTCCGAGGTCGGTCCCAGAATGGGTGGCTCCGAGTCTGATGGTCGTGCTGTAATCTGGGCTGTGGATAAGATGCACAGCATGGGTTTTGATCGTGTCTGGACCGAACCAGTCACTTTTCCGCGCTGGGTAAGAAACAATGAGAGTGCTGAAGTTTTGGCTCCCGCTGCGCAACGCCTGATGGTTACTGCATTGGGTGGCAGTCCGTCAACGGGTGGGCCGATTGATGCTGAAGTGATTCAATTTGATAGCCTTGAGGACCTACAGGCGGCAAGCATTGAAGATGTGACCGGTAAAATTGTTTTTCTTTCCACACGGATGCGTAAATCCCGCGAAGGAAGTGGTTACGGTGAGACGGTTGTAAACCGTAGTCGTGGTCCATTTGAGGCAGCAAAGAAAGGAGCATCCGCATTATTGATTCGTTCTGTTGGCACGGATAGAGACCGTTTGCCTCATACCGGCATGATGTCTGGTTCTGAGCCGGGGCCGCGCGTTCCTTCAGCAGCGATGTCAAACCCGGACGCCGATAATCTGATGATCATGCTGAGCCGTGAAGAGCCTGTAAATGTTCGTCTGAACCTTGATGTTGGTTTTGAAGGCGAAGCAACGTCCTACAACGTCATCGGGGAGTTTGATGGCAGTGAAGATCTCACAGAACGGTTCCTGCTGGGCGCGCACCTCGATTCATGGGACCTCGGCACGGGCGCTGTTGATGATGGCGCGGGTGTTGCAATTGTTTTAGCTACGGCCAAACTGATTTCCAATTTGTCTGTGCGCCCGCGTTATGGCACACGAGTGGTGTTGTACGCCAATGAAGAACAAGGCATTTATGGCGGCAAAGCCTATGCTAAATTACATCAATTGAATATGCACGACCACCTCATAGGTGCCGAGTCGGATTTGGGTGCCGACCGCATTTATGGTTTCAAAACCCGGGTGCTGCCACAGGCTGAGGCGACAATTGAAAACCTGGCCAGACACCTGAAAAGATTGGGTATCAAGCGTGAAGACACTGAACCAGCGGGTGGTGGTGCCGATGTCGGTCAAATGAGAAAGCTCGGTATGGCTGTTATTGATCTGAACCAGGATGCCAGCCTGTATTTTGATTTGCACCATACGGCCAACGATACACTGGCAAAAGTCAACCCGGAATTCCTGCGCCAAAATCTGGCTGCCTGGGTTACATTGGTATATCTGACCACAAGCGGGTCGGGTACGTTTGGGCCGGTGGAGCCATCAGACTAGTGTCATGTCAAGCCTGTAGTGTGGGGTTCAGCGAGCCGTGAAGTGGTTGGGCGCACCAAGAGTAGGCGCTTGAGGCGAGGCACGTCTCGCCGGCAATGGCCTGGTCCTTGCCCAGAGGCGTAACACCGCTTCACGGCTTGCCCGAAGGGAGCTACCCAGATGCTCCAATACGGCGTTGCAGCCCTTGAAAAGGACACGCCATTCCCTGCGGGCTGCGTCTTGTCTTGGACCATCTGGGTAGCTCTGAACCCTACACTACAGGCTTGACATGGCACTATCTTTTCAGCAACATTCCGTAAGAAGGTCAAATAGTTTTTAAAGCTAATTGACAATCATTCTCATTAACATTTAAAATGTTTTTATTAAATTAAAGGGAAGTTTCATGTGCGTTTGTGTCTGCAACGCAGCAAACGCAACGTTTACTGCCGGTCATGTAATTAGCCTGGATTTCAGACTCTACCAGAGTATGCGGGTCACTATTAACACCTGCTAAAATAGGCACAAACTGAGTAAGTTATTCTTTGGCTTAATTGACCAAAATGACAACCGTATCTATTTGCTACCAAGTTTCTAAGGAGTCTGGCCTGATGAAAGGCGACCGTAAGGTTATTGAGTTCCTCAATGCCGTGTTACGCAGCCAAAATGGGCTAATTACCACAACTCATGTTTAGCCATACCAGCCAACCCTGCCAGTTCGAACGAGACTGTGCCGTTGTCATGATTCCTTCTGGTGATGAATTAACAATGCCAGCCGGAACGGTGGGGTATATCACCCAATCCCTGGGTGGCAGCTTCACTGTTTTTATCGATGGCAACTTGTTTCGCGTGGCTGGAATTGATGCTGATGCCATCGGTAAAGAGCCCGTATTACCACCGGCTCTGCCAGATAATGCCAGTGATGATGATGTAGAAAAGCTGGTCTGGTCTCAGATGAAAACTTGCTATGACCCAGAGATTCCGGTCAATATCGTAGACCTCGGCCTGGTTTACTCATGTGGGTTGAATAAAAACGGGCAGGGTCAAAGAGAGGTTTCCGTTACCATGACATTGACTGCGCCAGGCTGTGGTATGGGGGATATCATCGTTGAAGATGTACGCAGCAAGATTCAAATCATACCAACGGTGTTTAAGGTGGATGTCGAACTGACATTTGAACCGTTGTGGAATTACCAGATGATGACCGAGGCGGCCAAGTTGGAAACTGGAATGCTTTAAATCGTAGTGAACACTCACCCCGTCAATGACTGGGATGAGTACAGTTACTGGCACTATCCAATATCAGGCTGCTTGTACTTTTATGGGGTCTGCGTCACCGCTTTTACCCATCCTCAGGTAGCTACTTTCAAATTCATCGACGGCTACAATCTCAGTGACCATTGCCCTCACAGCTTTCAGCTCCTGTGCTTCTTTGGCTGTAATGATGGATTGTTCAACCGCCTTTTCCAATGTTGTCTGCGGGTCACCGGCATCGAGTCCAGCATTGATTTCAGCTTTGAGAAGGCGGCGTTCCAATGGCTCCATCGCGATCACCCGAGGCAAGGCTAATTCTAAAAGGCCAATGGGATTGCTGGCTTTATCAGAGATGAATACACCATCGGTCAGACGATTGCGAGTTGCTGAAGGTGACATCAGTAATTGAGATACCTTGTGACCAAGCCGGTCGCCCGGTTGGCGCTCGTGTCGGCCGAAAGGAAAAACAAATAGTCTCAATAAGCCGCGAATAGCGCGGTTGGGGAAGTTATCCACTACACTGCCCAAGGCGGTCTGTATCTTGTAAATAGCATCGTGGAATGCCCATGCCAATATGGGTTGGTCAGCGGCCGGTCGGCCTTGTATCTCAAACCGTTTCAACATGGCAGAACAGATATACAGTTGGCTCAAGACGTCGCCGAGGCGTGCAGATATATGTTCTTTGTATTTCAGCTTACCGCCGAGTGACAGCATGGCGACATCGGATGCAAAGGCGAGAGCGGCTGAGTAACGGGTCAATTTGCGGTAATAACGTGCCGTTTTGCGGTCAGTCGGAACTGCTGCAAAATGAGCAAAACTCAGACCGAGTACCATACTGCGTACCGCATTGCTGATACTGTAGCCAATGTGAGCAAACAGGTTGTGATCGAATTCCTCAAGACCCTTTGCCTGATCTTCCATCCTGGCGGCGTGCATTTCCTTCAATACGTATGGATGACAACGGATGGCGCCCTGGCCGAAAATCATCATGCTACGAGTCAGAATATTGGCGCCTTCCACGGTAATCCAGATGGGCATGCCCTGCCAACCTCGACCGAGGTAGTTACGTGGGCCCATGACGATGCCTTTGCCACCGTGCACATCCATGGCATCGGTTAGAACCTGGCGACTCATCTCGGTCGCATGGTACTTGGCGATGGCTGAAGGGACCGCAGGTTTTTCACCCAGATCTACTGCTGTCGCAGTCATTCGGGACAAGGCAGATATTGCGTAGGTATAGCCCGCAATCCTTGACATCGCAGCTTCAACACCTTCAAAACGGCCTATCGGCAAATTAAATTGTTTGCGAATACGGGCATAGGCTCCGGTCGAAAGCGTACATAATTTAGCACCTCCGCCAGAAGAAGATGGCAGCGTGATGGCTCTGCCAACGGACAAGAGTTCAATCAGCATACGCCAGCCATGACCGGCCATATCAATGCCGCCGACCAGGGCGTCTAATGGGACAAATACATCTTTGCCACGAATCGGACCGTTGTGGAAAGGTACATTCAACGGAAAGTGGCGTGAGCCAATTTCCAGCCCTGGGGTTTCGCTGGGTACCAGGGCGACACTGATGCCAAGGTCTTTTTTATCACCGACCAGACCATCCGGGTCATACAATTTGAAGGCTAGGCCAACGATCGTTGCAACGGGTGCTAAGGTGATATAGCGCTTATCAAAACTCAGGCGCATACCCAGTACTTCCTTTCCCTTGTATTTACGTTTGCAAATGATTCCGGTATCTGGAATGGAAGTTGCGTCTGAACCCGCTGTGGGGCCGGTCAAGCCGAAACAGGGAATTTCTTCACCTTTGGCAAGACGCGGTAGGTAGTGGTTTTTTTGCTCGTCCGTACCATAGTGCACTAGAAGCTCAGCTGGACCCAGTGAGTTGGGGACCGCCACTGTGCTGCCAGCGACCGGACAAACCGAAGCAATTTTCTGCAGCACCGCCCGGTGCGCCAGTGCAGACAAGCCCAGGCCACCATATTCTTTTGGGATGATCATGCCGAAAAACCGGTTTTCCTTTAGAAAGCTCCAGACTTCAGGTGGCAGGTCAGCAAGTTCGTGTGATATCTCCCAAGGCTTGAGCATATGGCACAGTTCTTCGACTGGTCCGTCCACAAAAGCCTGTTCTGTTTCATTAAGTTCTGGCCATTTCTGTTCCAGCAATGAATCCCAGTCTGGGTTGCCAGCAAATAACTCACCTTCCCAGCCTACTGTTCCTGCTTCCAATGCAACCTTTTCTGTATCTGAGAGAGTCGGTAACATTTTGCGATACAAGGCCAGAAATGGCTCACTCAGCCAGCTTCGACGCAAGGGTTTGATATTCAGTGGTACGACAATGGCAGCCAATAAAACTGACAGGACAATGACTGCCGGTGTTGAAACGTTTGTGAAAGCGGTAAATCCTGTCAATATCAGCGCCATTCCCAGTGACCAGTTCAACAGGTTTACGCCACGAAATGCTGCAGTGACTGATAACCCCAGCAAACTTGCAATCAGAATCCAGAACATTGCTACTACCCTCCAAAAATACTCATACCGGTTTCCTGTGATAGCTCTTACATGGACCATGGCCCATACACTTTGAGACTACGATATGAAAACCTCATTCCATACGCCAGAGTATGGTAAAGACTTTGTCCTGAGTCAACCACTATCGAAGGTGTATTGAAATGTCTTTGTCGGTTATCCTTAGTCGTTCAATTCAATCCGGTGTCAGGTAGCATTTGTGACTCAACCAGTGTCAAAAAAGAAAGAACGATCAACTCTCAGCGCGGGTGACTGGGAACAGCAGGCTTTGGTGTTGATTGCGGAACAAGGTATCCGGGCGGTTGCCGTTGAGTCACTTGCCAGGCGTATGGGTGTTACCAAGGGTAGCTTTTACTGGCACTTCCCTAATCGGGATGCCTTGCTGGAACAGTCGTTGCTGCGCTGGGAAAAACATGATGAAACCAATCTACAAGCATCGTTAGGGGCTATATCGGACCCGCGCGAGCGATTGAGGTCGTTTTTCAGACGAACAGGCCGTGAAAAGTTGACTCACGATGTTTACAGTTCATTGTGTACGGCTTCTGATCACCCAAAGGTTGAGCCACTGCTGGAAAGGGTGGCGGAACGTCGCATGAAACACATTGAAGCAGCCTTTGGTGAAATCGGGTTCGCAGCTGAAGAAGCATTACATCGTGCGCGGCTAACCTATTCAACTTACTTGGGGTTTTTGCAGTTGCAAAGACAGCACCAGGCCCCCAATCTGAGTTCTGAAGAGTTTGAAGCCTATATGACCCACGTCATTGCGACTTTAATTCCGGAAAAGTAGTGTAAGTTCCGCCCACGGGTTTCGGTTCGGGCACAATGAAAACAACTGGCGTACGGTTTTTCCGTCGCTTTTCAAGATGCACTCAGTTCGTGCTGGTGCGTACAATTCTGATGAGGTACTAACAGTGACCAGTAACGAAATTTTGAAGCAATGGGTTGATGAAGTCCGTGAGTTAACCCAGCCGGATAATATTCATTGGTGTTGCGGTAGCGATGAAGAAAATCAACAGTTGGTTAATGGCATGTTGGGTAACGGGGAATTGATTGAGCTGAGCAAGGAAACACACCCAGGGTGCTACTTACATCGCTCGGATCCGGATGACGTCGCCAGGGTAGAGCACGTGACATTCATCTGCACACCTGAGCGTGAGGACGCTGGTCCGAACAATCATTGGATGGAGCCCACTGAAGCCAAAGCCAAGATGCGTGATCTTTATGATGGTTGTATGCAAGGACGTACACTCTATGTCGTTCCCTATTGCATGGGCCCGATTGATTCACCCTTATCACGATGCGGTGTTGAGATTACTGACAGTCCATATGTTGTGGTCAATATGCGCATGATGACCCGTATGGGCAGTGCTGCTTTGGCTCGAATTGAGCGTGAAGGTACTTTTGTCAAAGGCTTACATTCTATTGGTGAACTGGATCCAGATCGCCGCTTTATCATGCATTTTCCTGAAGACCTGATGATTCAGAGCTTTGGTTCCGGTTACGGCGGTAACGCATTACTGGGCAAGAAATGTCATGCATTAAGAATTGCAAGTTTTCAGGCCCGTAGTGAAGGCTGGCTGGCTGAGCATATGTTGATTGTAGGTATCGAAAACCCACAAGGTGAGACACATTATGTGGCTGCAGCTTTCCCGTCAGCTTGCGGCAAGACCAATCTCGCCATGTTGATTCCGCCAGCAGAATATGACGGTTGGAAAGTCTGGACTGTCGGTGACGATATCTGTTGGATGCAGCCGGGTGAAGATGGCCGTCTATGGGCGATTAATCCGGAAGCCGGTTTTTTTGGTGTTGCCCCAGGGACCAGTAAAAACACGAACCCTAATGCATTAGCCTCGCTCAACAGCAATGCAATTTTTACCAACGTCGGCGTTACGGCTGATAATCAGCCTTGGTGGGAAGGTAAGGATGAGATGGTGCCCGTAACCGATTGGAGAGGCAATCCTTATGACCCTGAAGTCGGGCCGGCGGCACAAGCAAATTCCCGTTTTACGGTACCTATGAAGCAGTGTCCAAGTTATTCGGACAAGGCTGAAGCCCCCCGTGGTGTACCGATTTCTGCCATCATGTTTGGTGGTCGCCGGGAGCGACTGGTGCCATTGGTGATTGAAAGTAAATCCTGGCAGCACGGGGTCTTACTCGGTGCAAGCATGGCGTCTGAAACGACAGCAGCAGCCATCGGCGAGGTGGGTGTCGTGCGTCGTGATCCAATGGCCATGAAACCGTTTTGCGGCTACAACTTCGCAGACTACTGGGCACATTGGCTGTCTTTCGCTGATCGAAGCAACCACCTGCCCCCAATCTTCCACGTAAACTGGTTCAGAAAAGATGAAGCCGGTCAATTTATGTGGCCGGGATTTGGCGATAATATGCGTGTCATCGAGTGGGTCATCAAGCGCAGCAAAGGTGAAGTTGATATCAAGCCCACTGCTATCGGGGGTATGCCGCACTCATCAGATATCAATGTCAATGGTCTTGATACTGATCTTGGAGCCCTGTTGGAAGTTGATCGCGATGCATGGTCTGTTGAAATGGAGCAAATCAGAGAATACCTTGAACAATACGGCGACCGCTTGCCTAATCAAATGTTGAAAGAACTGGATCAGGTTGTTGCTGATCTGGGGTAGCTTGCTTTTGGAAACGAATTAGGTCGCACACACGGCTCATCCAGCTTTTGCAGAATCGGGGTCAGACTCAGATGCATTTATGCCTGTTTCGGAATCGGGGTCAGACTCAAATGCATTAATGCCCGTTTGGTTTTTGAATTGTGCCAGGTGCATTTGAATCTGACCCCGGGGTTTTTATGAATCTGATCCTTTTTTTTTGTTCCTGACCAATACGGGCCCCATTCGGGGCCTGTAGTCCGAATATTATCGAATTATCAGACACTTCAATTAATTAGTGATGCGCAGGCTGGCGTGTTAACTTTCTCCGCTATAAGCTGGGTTTAAACCATTTGAGCTGGTTTACATCTAAATTTTCATGGGAGGAATGCAAGCGGTGACAACGTGGCAGCACGACAAGAAAGAATTGTCCGCCACCGAAACGCGTTGGGTCGAGAAGGCTCGGGCCGGAGATCATCTTGCATTTGAACAGATTTACCGCAGCCATTGCGGAAGAATATACGGACTTTGCTGGCGTATGTGTGGTGGTGACAAGGCGTTGGCGGAAGACATGGTGCAGGAAGCGTTTGTCCGGGCATGGAACAAGCTTGACCTGTTTCGAGGTGATAGCAAGTTCGGAACCTGGCTACACCGTTTGACGGTTAATGTTGTTTTGAGTGATCGCCGTAGCCAGTTAAAACGGCTACAACGTGAACGAGAATTGAGCGATGATCTGGATCGCACATTGGTTGGTGAGCGGGATGTGTCAGCGGGTTTGAGAAGAGACCTCGAAGCCGCCATTGCCCAGTTACCGGAAAGAGCAAGAACAGTGCTGGTGTTATATGACATCGAAGGTTACCAGCACAGTGAAATTGCAGAAATGACCGGAATGGCGGTTGGTTCTTCCAAGGCACAATTACATCGTGCCCGGAAATTAGTCAGGAAAGTATTGAAGGATACTGACAATAGCTGAAGGATGTTGTGAAAGAGATGAATGAAACTGAATTACAAAGTGCAATCGCGGCATTGCCACGTAGCATCAAGCCACAACGTGATTTGTGGTCTGGTATCAACAAGCGGCTAGGGACGGTTGGCAATGTCGACAATACTTTTTACAAGGCACCACTATGGCGTACGCCAGCGATGGCGGCGGCAGTTTTACTGGCATTGGCCACCGGTATTTTCATTGGTCGCGGGGTGGGTACGGGGCCAGCTGGGCAGCCACTGCAAACCATGTGGGAGTTCGCACTG
Organism: Gammaproteobacteria bacterium; assembly: GCA_021772935.1. Lineage (GTDB taxonomy): Bacteria > Pseudomonadota > Gammaproteobacteria > Xanthomonadales > SZUA-36 > SZUA-36. The sequence continues at coordinate 48,472 of JAJFLA010000052.1, read as the reverse complement.
GTTGGCACAGTAGAGGCGACTGAGCGAGAGTACCAGGCCGCCTTTCGTGAACTGGTACCACTTGATTATTCCGGTCTTCGTCTTGAAGGTGAAGAGCCAGATGCTTTGAGGGCAAGTTGGGAAGGTTTACAACAAGCAGAAACTTCTTTGCTGGCCGCTTTGCGGCAATACCCATCGAATATTTATTTGAACGGAAAACTGCTGGATTTGAGATCGCAGCAATTACAGTTCGTTAAACAGCTTGCGTTGCTGGAGCAAAATAATTGGAGAAGGACATGAGTACGGGAAATCTGAAGTTTATCGGTGCCTTGCTGGCGCTGACACCATTGTTAGCATTCGCTGGAGAGTCTATTGATGAACGCTGGGACATCGACGCGAAAGCAACAATTTCCATCGAGAATGTTGCTGGGAAAATTGTTATCGAGGGTTGGGAGCGAAGTGAAGCTCAGCTGACTGGCGAATTGGGAAATAGTGTTGACGAAGTGGAAATAAGCGCAACTAAATCCAATTTACAAATCAATGTGGTTAACCGGAATGAAAGGAATATAGATAGCACTTATTTGAAGTTAATGGTTCCGAACGGAGCGAATGTAAATGCTTCAGCAGTCAGTGCAGATATTGAGGTTTCAGGTTTGGATAATGAAAAACTGACTGCAGATTCTGTCAGTGGTGATGTTGATATCGATGCGTCAAGTCAGTGGGTATCTATTGAATCGGTTAGTGGAGATGTTGACTTTAGTGGTCATACCGAGCGCATCTCTGCCGAATCAGTATCGGGCGATATTGATTTATCTGATATTTCCAGAGAGATTGCAGCTACCACGGTTTCCGGCGATATGGTGTTGTACGCAGGTGCCGTGGAAAGTGCCAAACTGGAAACGGTATCTGGCGACATAACGGCAACAGGCGAAATTTCCGGCAACGGACGATTGAGTGCTGAAAGTATGAGCGGTGATGTCATCATTATCTTACCGGTATCCCAGTCCGGCCTGTTCAAAGCCCAGAGTTTCAGCGGCCGAATATACACAGATTTTGGCTCGGTTAATCATGCGAAACATGGTCCAGGCAGTCATTTAAAACATGTTTCCGGTAGCGATGGTGCTGAAATTCGGGTCGAAAGTTTCAGTGGCAACATAAAATTGAAACATGATTAATTAAACCATCCGGTCCGCAGTCGTTGGTAGGGGCTGGTCAACGAATCATGCTCTTGTGACAACTGCGGCCAATTTTGAGTAGCTGTGCCCTGAACCCGGCAAGTCCAGCCTTGTGTAACCCCCCCCCCACGAATTAATACCCAAAGCAATTACCGCTATTCGAACCTGTTGGAACGGAGGCGTTAATGTTTACTGTGGTGGTGTTTAATGGTATAAAGCCTCCGTCAGGAAGTTCAGTTATTAAATAATAGTTAAATTCACACGCAGGTGTGACATAATTAGCAGGTATATTTTTAACAAACCGGCTACATGTTCGGAAGAAACGTCAAACTGGTTTATTTACTCTTTGCACAGAGGAAAAGTTCATGTCAACAAACAGTAATTTAAAATTAGCGATTCAGCTCGCGCTGGGCGTAAGCACGGGTGTGCTGGCTTTTTCAGCACCCAATGTTTTCGCACAGGAAGCCGACGCGGATGCGGATGAAGATCTCGCGATTGAAGAGGTGATTATCACGGGTTCACGTATCAGGCGCGCAAACATTGATAGCGCAAGCCCGGTAACCGTTCTTGATCAAGCAGATTTGGAAATGCAGGGTCTGACCGATATTGGTGATCTGCTACAAAGCATACCTTCCATGTCTGGTTCGCCTATCGGTACCACGACCAACAATGGTGGTAACGGTTCAGTAACGATTGACCTTCGCGGTATGGGCACATCCCGTACCCTGACGATGGTTAACGGCAGACGTGTTGTAGATGGTGGTGATTTTCAGGCCATTCCGTCAACCATGATTGAACGCGTAGAAATTTTGAAAGATGGTGCTTCAGCCATCTACGGTGCTGATGCGGTATCGGGTGTTGTAAATATCATCACTCGGCGTGATTTCACAGGCATCGAAGTGACTGCACAGACAAATGACTGGTTTGACACTGCAGGTCAGCAGGATTCATTTTCACTGATCGCCGGTAGAGAGTTTGACAAGGGCAACTTCGTTTTTGGTGCCGAGTTTGTGAAGCAAGAGGAAGCTTTCCAACGTGATACACCTTGGGACTTCATGCAGAATTCGTTCTACATCTATCCTGAAGGTTGCGAAAATCAGGTTGCAGCACCTTACGATGGTACGCCAACAGGTGGTTGTTACCCGATTGGTTCTTCACGTATTCCAGAGAGCCGTCTGCCATTTTTAACCCAGGGTTTGTTCCTGATCGGTACCCCGGCATCATCACCCAACGAAGTTGGTTTGATGACTCCGCACGATGGTCGTACATACAATTATGCGCCGGTTAACTTCCTGCAAACACCATATGAGCGAACCAATATATTTGCTGAAGGTCACTTTGACCTGACAGACAACATTCGTTTTAACTCAGAATTCCGTGGCAATTTCCGCGAATCAGCACAGCAACTGGCACCGTTACCGTTTACCGGTGGCGATCCAATGTTCAACGGCTTTTTTGATGATCCGGATACAGGAGAAACCGTAGCTTTTACCGGTATTTCTCAGGATAACTTCTACCTGCGCCGGGCAGTTGATGCCTACAATGCGGCCAACGGTACATCTTTGCGCTATGAACCTGTGGTTAATCCACGTCGGCGTATGATCGAAACCAATCGTCGTTTTGAACAAGAAATCACCCAGTATCAGTGGACTGCAGGTCTTGAGGGCGAGTTCAACGATATGAACTGGGACGTTTTCATCAATGAAGGTCATCGCAACAATCAAAGTCGGGACTTCGGTCAATTTGCCGGAAGTCGCCTGTTTAATGCTTTGGGACCATCAGCTGATCTAAATGGCGATGGCGCACCTGAATGTTATGCGGACATCAACAATCCATCTACCTTAATCGTGGGCTGTGTGCCTCTGAATTTGTTCGGTGGTGGCGTTGTTGATGCGGGTGGTACTCCCACCCTTACAACATTGACTCAAGAGATGCTGGATTACATCAGCCTTGATACCATTGATTCCATCAGCCAAAGACAGCGTACCGCCGGTGCGAGTCTGGCAGGCTCGAGTTTTGAGTTGCCAGGTGGTGAAATCGGTTGGGCCTTTGGCTGGAGCTACTGGAAACAGGAGCTGGCTGTTATTCTTGATTCGGCCAAGACCATCGGTGCGGTAACCGGTAATGTGGGTGCGAGTACTGACGGCCACCTGACTAACAACGCCTTTTATGGTGAGTTCCTGGCACCGCTATATGATAACGGTACACAAAGAATCGATTTAAAAGGTGGTGTGCGTTATGACGATTGGGATGCCTTTGGTAGTGACGAAACCTACCAGATAGGTCTCGAGGTAGTAGCAGCAGAATCGTTGAAGCTTAGAGCAACCTTTGGTACTGTTTTCCGGGCCCCGACCATCGGTAATTTGTTCGGTGGCGTGGTTGACAGCTTCCCGCAGTTTACCGACCCATGTGCTATTGGCGCTGGACAGACACTGCCAGCCGGTTGTAGTCAGGTGAGTAACCAGACTGATACACAGGTATTGGCACGTGTTGGTGGTAATCCAGACCTTCAGCCGGAAACCGGTGAAACATTCACAGCAGGTGTTGTGTGGACACCCGAGTTTGGCGATCATAACTTTACTGTGATTGTTGATTACTGGCAGATTGATCTGGACGAGGGCATTGGTGCACTTGGTGTTCAATTTATCCTGGACCAGTGTTATCTTAATTCGGATGCGGCTGCATGCGCATTGATTACGCGTAATAACGATTCAGATTATTCCATTAATAACATTCTGAATGCTAACCTGAATGTTTCTACTGAGTCCGCCAGCGGTATTGATACAGAATTTCGTTGGGATACCGCAACCGATATTGGTCTGTTTAAGGCCTCTCTTTTGTGGACTCACAACTTGGATCGTGAAATTCAGAATTCTGACGCTGTTCCATCAGAAGATTTTGTCGGTCGATATAGTAGTGCACAAGGTGCTGCATTTGCTGAAGATAAAGCCAACTTCAGTTTTGCATGGTCCAGGAATGATCTCACAATCAATTACCTGGCAGAGTTCATCAGTAGTCTGGATGCGGATACCTTCTGTAATTGTGGCGCCGGAAACCGACCGGATGGCACCTATATTCAGGATATTAACTCTTTCCTATATCATGATATAACTGCCAGTTACACGTTTGATTCATTTGGTAGCACAACTAGCATAACTGCTGGTATCACCAACATCACTGATAAAGCTCCACCATTTATCGAAACTGGTTTTAATGGATCCACAGATCCATCAACCTACCGCTTGTTTGGTACCGGGTATTTCCTGCGCCTTAAGTGGGCTTATTGATAAGCTGGTTATTGCTTAGTTAGTTACGAAGAAGGGCCGCCTAAGGGCGGCTCGCAGATCCAAGACAAACCCCGGTTTTTTAACCGGGGTTTTGTTGTTTAAAATATCTAAATATGTCTTCGATATATATGTGCTTTTGAAGTCGGTGTCTGATAATGCTATCTGAAGATGAGATAATCATTCGGTTCTATCCTGATTTGCGTGAAGGTGTGATGCATGGGAAACATTGTCTGGCTTGCAACTTATCCAAAATCCGGTAATACATGGCTAAGGGCCTTTCTTTATAACCTGATAGAACAGCCCTCAAAACCGGGACGGATCGCTATACTGACAGACTATTTTGAATCCGAGTCAGATCCACGATGGTATATACCAATGCTGGCTGGCAAGTCGCCGGAAGAATGCGACGATGAAGAAATCATCAGTCTCAAAAGCGCTGTGCATCGCCAGATTGCGGCCTCACGGCCACGCGGCAGCATTTTCACCAAGACCCACAACCGCTTTGGCAAGTTCAATGGCCACCCACTACATAACGTCTCTGTTATGTCGGCTGCAATTTACATCGTTAGAAACCCCCTGGATGTTGTGCTTTCAACGGCCGATCATTTTGGTCTTGCTGTTGATGACGCTATTAATTTTATGGCTAATGAAGAGACCGGCACACCCAGTAATATGGAAAACATGGTTAGCTTTCTCGGCTCATGGTCCAATCATGTTGAAAGCTGGACCGGTAAGCCGCACAAGCAGGTCGTGGTGGTACGTTACGAGGATATGTTGGATAAACCACTCAAGGCTTTTGGGCAGGTTGCCAGGCTGCTGGGACGAGGGAAAGACAAGAATGGAATTAAGCGAGCTATCCAGTTTTCTTCTTTTGCTGAATTAAAAAAACAGGAAATGGACACAGGTTTTATTGAGTGCAGCCAGAATTCAAAGAAATTTTTTCGTAAGGGTCGGAAAAACCAGTGGGTTGATGAACTCAGTGATGCGCAAGTGGAGCGAATCGTAGAAAGTCACCGACAACAAATGCAAAGGTTCAAATACATCCCGCCGAAATTCCTGTAAATAGCAGACTTACCTGTTTTCCAGAGAGCCTTTGTTTCAAGCCCTCGCCACAAACCAACCGGATAAGCATAGTCTTGGTGCTGTTGCATAGGGCGTGACATAGGTCACCGCGTGTATATGTTTCACAGCGAAGATAGACAACACATTAAACCGGGGTACCCAGGCGTCGCGGGGGGTACCATTTTCTTCATAAAATTGCAGTAAACCGCCCCAGTCCGGATGCCAGTCTTTGCTCATTCCGAGCATGAATACAATACGTCGTTCTCTTCCGGGCACCACGTCCTGGTGCCGAGTGAGAAAGTGTCCGGGTGAAAAGCGTGTATATTGCGGTTCGGCCCCGGTGATGTCGTCATCGCCGGTAATATCGCGAATGCGGGAAAGGACTTCTTCGCTGCAAATATAATTAAAAACATGATGGAGAAATGCCAACTTCTCATTATGTGCTCGCTCCGGGTCGGCTTTCACTTTGCTTTTCAGGTAAGCATCGTAAAGAAAACCGACACCCTGGCTCGCGGCTGCCGAAATCCTGGTGTTGATATCCTGCCCTTCCTGGGGGCTAAGCTTTGCAATCTCCTCGGGGCTTTTGCTCTGGTACTGTCCATCGAGTACATACTGGAGGCTATAGGGAATACTATCAAGACAGGCATCGTGAACTCGTTCCGCCGCTTCAGGCAGCAAAAAGTTATCAATCATTAGCCGTTCGTCTATTCTAAATGACTGAGCGAGCTTGCTTGTGTCCAGATTTGGATTTATCACTTGTTTCCCCAGGTTCGTTCAGCCAGTGGGTTCGTATGGGTAAAGTCAGTCATTATCTATTTTCCAAGTTGGTTATTCCTGCAGTAATCCAACACCCCGAGCTCCTCAATCAGGGGGGTGATCCAGCGCTGAACCTTTTCAATTTCAACACTGTACTTGTTCAAAACCTGCACATGTTCCGCCTCTTTTGTGTGCCTGCCATAAGAAACGTGCTGGTGTTTGGCATCTGTTTGAGTAACTTCCGGGGCCAGCATTTTTTTGATCTCCGATGGCGAGACCTTGTGCCCAAAAAAGCGACTGAGACTATGCAAACTTCCAGCCATATCAGCGAGGAAATCTTCCATTTTGAGTGTTCTAATCTGCGCCGGATCAAACTTTGCGGTGCTGCGTTGGAAGTTGTATAGGTTTATCAGCCAGATCAACGTGCATACTTGCAGAAAAGACAGTTTTTTTACATCACTGAAATGAGGGAATCTCTGTGCAAAATTACCATCTGACAGAAATGCATTCGCCAGACCAGGCATTTTTATTTGGGTGTCGTGTGGTTTTTTCAGGTTTGAAACTAAAAAACTATCCAGATCAGAGTACAGGTATAAAATTTTCCGTGTTGGCAGATATTTTCGTACGTCTGTGATCAGATTGTTTGCTACATTCGTAACCTTAATGACGGGCGTCCTGCCACCGTGATAGTTTTTAGCCAGTAGATTTACATAACAAGTGAACATTCTACGCCACTGATTACGCGGTATTTTCCGCCCCTGTGTGCGCTTAAAATCAGACAGACGTCTTAAAATCCAGGGTTCTTTGAGGCTGAAAAAAGCATCGATCTGATTCAGACAACGTGCCAGCAAGGTTGAACAGACAAAAGCATGATGAAAGATAAAGACCGTTTCAGGACGCTGGATATTGTGCGTTCCCTCCAGCGCCAATAATTCTTTTGTGGACATGGAAAACCGACCTTGTGCAAGCGGTTCAAAGCGAATGTCCACAAAAGGCGCAAGCGCCAGATTGCTTTCGTCGACCGCGAGAAATCTGGTCAAATCCTTTTCCGGCATAAAATCAAAAATGTAGTATTCCGGGTCAAACAGCAACGCCGACGGGGTAATTTGGAAATCCGTTGTTTTTATGAGCATTCTATTTCCGGATCAAAGCTGTTTTTTACGTTGCGCATGGCTCACGAATTGCTTTGTGTCAACCACAAGCCGTCAATTTCTACCAGTTCATACAATGCCTCCGCGTGACCGATGAGTTGACGGCTGGAATCAACTTGTTGTGTTTCCCCGGTCGTTTCAGTTTGATCTTGTGCCATCTTTTCTTCATGCCTGGCCGCAGCGAGTTGCCATTTCAGTGCAAAATGTTTTGCTGTCTCTCTGGGTGTAGATGCCGCGGTAGCAGCCACGTAGTCTGTCGGAACTTCACCGCAAATAAACCATTCGAAATCATTTGATTGGGCTTGTGCACGAATTTTGCCGATCAATATCTGAAATGGCAGTACCCAGGATGGTTTTGCCTCAACAATTAGGCTGTCAACAACACCCTCTTTCATCAATTTTCGCACTGCTGCATCGAGTTGCTTTTTTATCCAGACGTCCAGCTCTTTCCGTCCCGGCTTTTCCGTGTTTTTTTCCATATCTGTAACCTTGTTTTAATCAGCAATTAATGTGTTTAATTTGTCGCGATGAGGACCCAGGCCAACGGCAGCTCCTGGTTCGGAATAACTAAAGGCTCTGCGCGGTCTATCGTGAGGCCCCGGTTACGGAGTCCTTCGCGTATTTGCTTAAATGATGCGCTGTCGATGGCAGACTTGCTCATGGATGACATACGTCCTGCGTAGGCGTTAAGCTCGCCATCCATTTCATTCAGCCAGCCCAGAATCTCACTTGGATCATAATGTTGAATTCTCTCATGAATTTGGCCGACATCATTATAAAGACGAGATATGGTATCGCCGGCAACGTGCTGACCATACTTTTTCATAACGGCCTCAAGTGCGCTGATCGCTGGCGCAAGATTTTTTGCAGCTAGTTCATACGCCGTTCGATCCGCACCACGTACAGCCTTGAAACCGGCGTCGAACATTTCGATTGCATACGGAATAAACCGGGATTCTTTCAAGCAAACGACGGCGTCCAGGCTTTCCAAACATTCCTGATGGATACTACCCGCCTGATTGTGCAATAAAAACGCAAGCCGCCCCCCGACTGCCAGCAAACGCGCAGTCTCATTGATGGCCTCCACACCGGCGTATTCAACGCCAAACTGGCTGGTGGCAATGTCAAAACTGCCTTGATCATATGGAATGCTGCGTGCATCGGTAACAATACCGTTTACCTGGGGAAACCTACCGCGAATATTTGCAATAGCCGCTTCGGATACGTCCAGGCAGGTGAAATCGGGGTATTGATTACCGAGTGCGGCCATCGCGTGTTCAACCACAGCACCGTTGCCACTGGCGATGTCGATGACTCTTGGTTGAGCGTAATCCTGTTTTACACTCTGAAAGAAATCTTTCCAGAATGCCAGGATAACCGGGTGGTTGACACCACCACTTGAGTAGGCGCCAACATCGCCAGTGCCGTGCCAGTAAGAGTTCCAGCTACTGGCTACCTGTGAGTTGTCAGGGTTTTGTTTGTTCATGCGTTTGGAATTGTTTGCGTGGCTTAATGTACTAGTATAACAATCGTAATTCGATAACAATACTCCCAACTTTTTACAGTGCTCATGAACCTGGTCTAATTAATATGAAAATCGAACTCTCACAAATCAGCGATGTGGCCAGAAGAGCCGTTCAATCACAGGATTGGTCGACAGTCGCCAGTTGTGCCAATGAAATTCTCCTGCGAAACAGCGACAGCGCGGAGGGGTACTTTCTGACTGGTATCGTTCAAAGAGTTTCACAAAGGCCTGCAAAAGCTGCGGCCGCATTTGAGAAGGCATTGTCATTGGATGCAGATCGATATGATGCTGCAATTGAGCTGGCTAATCAGTATTCGGTTGCACGGCGCAACAATGAGGTGCTCGCGCTTCTTGAAAAATACGAAGGAAAGCTGGACAACAGTCCTATGTACCTGGATTTGGCCGGCACTGTTTACACGGAAATCGGCATGCCCCAAAAAGCCTGGCCTTTGTTTAAAAAAGCTAACGTTTTGCAGCCGGGTGTTGACCTGTTTCAGGCAAACCTCGCCGCCTGTAGTGTTTACCTGGGGGAAATTGAAGAAGCCCGCGATATTTACCGGACGCTGTTAAAACGTTTTCCAAACCACCGGCGGAACCATTACCAGTTATCCCGGCTGGGTAAGGCAAAGGACACCACACATATTGAACAGATGGAGACGCTTCTTCAGGGCAATGCAGATACCGCGGACAAAAATATCTTTTTGTATTACGCACTGGGCAAGGAACTGGAAGACCTGGAGCAATGGCAGCAATCATTCGAGTATTACAAGAAGGCTGGTGACGCTGTAAGCAGTGTTGCCAATTATGATGTTGCTGCGGATATTGCACTTATCGATAAAATCATCGAGGTTTGCAGTGCTGACTGGCTGGCAAGCGAGACAGGCAAACCAACAGTAGATGAAACCGAAAAAACACCGATATTTATCGTTGGTTTGCCGCGTACCGGCACAACGCTGACCGAACGAATTGTTTCCAGTCATTCACAGGTGGAAAGTGTTGGTGAGACGATGTTTCTGCAGATGGTATTGCGAAAGGAAAGTGGTATTCAGAGTATTGAGAACATGAATCCGGAGATGATTGAGGCCGTAACAAAAAAAGATTTGGCGTTGATTGCAAAAGGCTATCTGGACACGGTGAGCTACAGACTCGGTGATAAGCCCATGTTCATCGACAAGCTGCCATTCAATTTTCTTTTTCTTGGGTTGATCGCTAAAGCCTGGCCGAATGCGCGTATCGTTCATCTTGGTAGAAACCCGATGGATTCTTGTTTTTCAATGTATAAACAGGTATTTACATGGGCTTATAAGTTTTCCTATTCGCTCGATGGTTTGGGTCAGTACTTTGTGGCCTATGATCGGCTGCGTCGTCACTGGCGAGATGTGTTGAAAGACCGTCTCATCGAAGTTGAATACGAATCCTTGGTGGGCGATCAGGAAAACCAAACACGTATCCTGCTGGACAAGCTGGGACTGGAGTTTGAGCAGGCCTGCCTGGATTTTGATAAGAATGAAGCACCCAGCGCTACCGCAAGTTCTGTGCAAGTACGGGAAAAAGTCCACAACAAATCAGTCAATAAATGGACACGGTACGCGAAACAGTTGCAACCGTTGAAGGAACACCTTGAAAAAGCGGGTATCAGGGTTGATTAAATCATTACCGGCCGAAGCTTTGTTGATGCCTGTTAATAGCTGATGAATCATGTGAATAGTAATCTCTCAAGGTTTAGCGCCATCGCAAGGAAAGCTGTCCAGGCTGGAGATTGGGCAGCGGTTAGTATGTATGCCAACCGGATAACCAAGTTGGCTAAAAAAAACCCTGAAGGTTATTTCCTGTCCGGCCTGGTGGCTAAAGCTGCTGGAAAAGGTGTCAAGGCTATGGCTGCATTTTCGAAAGCGCTGAGTCTTGATGCTGGCCGTTATGATGCAGCGATAGAACTAGCTAACCAGTATGCAATTGTGCAGCGTCATGGCGAGACATTGAGGCTGTTAAAGCGATATGAAACCCATTTGGGTAACAGTCCGCTTTATCTCGATATGGCCGCGAATATTTATTCAAGGCTCGGCTTACACGCACGCGCCTGGCCCTTGTATCAAAAAGCCAATGAATTACAGCCGGGCCTGGATATGTTCCAGGCAAACCTGGCTGCAAGCGCGGTCTACCTGGGTAAAATCAAGCAAGCAAAAACCATCTACCAGGGTTTGCTTGCACGACACCCCAATCACCAGCGCAACCATTACGAATTATCCCGCCTGGAAAAGGTGGAAGACTCTTCACACCTTGAGCAGATGTTAGAAGTTTTGAATGCCACCAGGCTGCCAGCGGAAAAGAACATCTTCATTTACTACGCAATAGGCAAGGAGCTTGAAGATTTACAACGTTGGCAGGAGGCCTTTCACTACTACAAACTGGCGGGTGATGCGGTTACCCAGGTGGCAGACTACGATGTCGGCACCGACATCGAGTTAATTGACAAGATTATCGACACCTGTAATTCAGAGTGGCTGTCAGCTAGCGGCAGTAAAGCCGCGCCGGTAAAGCAAAGCAAAACCCCCATATTTATAGTCGGTCTGCCACGCACTGGCACGACGCTGACCGAACGGATTATCTCCAGTCATTCACAGGTTGAAAGTGCTGAAGAAACCTATATTTTGCAGAACCTGATCAAACGCGTGAGCGGCATTCAAAGTAAGGACACCATGAGTTCAGCAATGATTTCAGCTGCAGCGAAAAAAGACGTCAAACTGATTGCCAATGGATACTTGAATGCAGTGGATTACAAGCTCAGTGACAAATCCATTTTTATCGAGAAGTATCCTGAGAACTACCTTTACCTGGGCTTTATTGCCAAGGCTTTTCCGGATGCGCATATTATCCATCTCCGGCGAAACCCGATGGACAGTTGCTTTGCGATGTATAAACAATCTTTTTTCAAGTATGCCTATACACTGGAAAGCCTGGGCAGGTATTACGTGGCCTATGACCGTTTACGCTGTCATTGGCAGGAAGTTTTAGGCAACCGCGTGATTGAAGTGGAATACGAATCACTGGTTGCTGACCAGGAAGGCCAGATCCGCAGCTTGTTGGGTAAACTGGGGTTGGACTTTGAACAGGCTTGTCTTGATTTTGATCAGAATGAAACCCCCAGTGCCACTGCAAGCGCGGTGCAGGTGCGTGAGAAAGCACATACCAGATCAGTTAATAAATGGAAAAATTTCGCCAGTGAATTACAGCCCTTGAAAGCGTACCTTGAGAATGCAGGCATCTGCGTAGATTAGCGTATACCTTTGAGTTTGCCCATAATATCGCTACGAGCGAACTGTAAAATTGAATCCTGATCCAGTGAGTCAAGTATTTCATTGATGGTTTCTTTAGGTCCTGACGAACCCCATGATTTACCCTTTGCAAACCAGGTCTCTGCTGCGCGGCCAGTTACATAGGTTGCATACCAGGCCAAGGTACCCTGGGCGCCAGCGGTTAGCGCGGCAGACATGCCGGCACTAATGGTCTTCATCGCTGCGGAAACCATGTTTACACCCCAGTAGGCACTCATCAACAAAAGCATTTGTGCCGAGATGGTCAGGAGTAACTTACTGGCATCGCGCCTGGATAACTGGAATCCATACACATTACCGAGGTGCACGATCATCGCGACATCGGTGCCGGCTGCGGCCAGTAAATCAGCCACAGGAATCGGGTTTACCGCCACTACCAGACCTTTGCCCAGGCAATAATTTCGGATGATTTTTTCTGCGACAGTTTTCCTGGCGAGCACAATTTTGCTGGCTATTCGACCGTCCAGTTCAGAGGTGAACAATGCCGCGTTCAGAGCTGCCAGGGTTTTGCCTTCTTTTTCCAAAATATTCCAAAGGTGTACCTTCAAATCATTGATATCAGTGGTGCGGGGGCGTTCGTCACGATGCTCGTTACCTGCTGGATCAATCTGGATAATGTTTTCGGGTCTGGGATCAGCGCTGCAACTGAGGACGTTTTCGGGGTTGATGAAGCTTTTACAGCGATCTTTCAGGTGTTTCAACAAAGTGTTCAGTTCATCCCTGCTGTAACGGTCTGACTTGTTCAATACCAATAATAGCGGTCGTTTACGCCCAGCGAGGTTGCGAACGGCTGTCAATTCGGTTTCTGTCAGATCACCCTCACAAACCATCAAGACGATATCAGAAATTTGGGCCACAGATGTGGCCATTTTTTCACGCGCTTCACCATCGAGCTCATCGATACCCGGTGTGTCAACCAACACAACATGGTCTGAATTTACAGAGTCCCACTGGCTACGTTGTTTGAATTGCGTCTCGCCATGCAAGGGGCTGGTGGAAAACACCTTGCGCCCAAGCAAGGCGTTCAATAATGATGATTTACCGGTTCCAACACGACCAAAAGCGGCAATATGTATCTCACTTTGTTGTAATTTTTCCGAGATGGCTTCCATCTCAGAAAATTCCTGGAGCAATTCCTGCCGTACCGCAGAGGGTACGCCGGTATCTGTCAGCAATGTCTGGATTTGCTGGTTGGCATTTATCAGGTGCTGTTCAGGGTCTTTCGTCTTTACCTTTTTCAGCCAGGGCAAGTTTTGCAAAACGGATTGCACCTGTTTCAAAATTGTCACTCAGTATCTCCTCAAAGGCCTTTGCTGCTGGATATGCACGTAATTCACCCCGGCTGGCGAGGGTTTCTGCAGCCGCCCGACCAAGGCTGTCGAAGATCATGCCATATGCGATGGCGTGTATCAGTCCACCGGTCAGTGTGCCGATCCCAGGGAAAGCCTTAAGCGCATTGCCGATGATGGCCAGTGTAATGGCGGTCAGTTTTTTGACTTTACCACCGGCGAGTCTGAGAAATGATTCGATTTCCACCTCTTTTACAGACACGCCATAAACCTCACACAAGGCCTTTATCAGGCGTGTGGCCAGCAAGCCCTGGATAATGAGATCGGAACCCGGCGCTACGGCAGCCAGAGCACCGACAACGGCTCGTTTGGAATAAGCCTGCACCAGCTCAGCTGCTTGTTGCTGACGATGAACATCGCGTGCCTGTTCCAGCTTTTCGGCGGCCAGCAGCAAGACCGAAGTATCGCGAAGCTGCTCCATTAACTCATGATTGCTGTCCAGCTTACGTTGTAGTGCGCCACGAAGCGGTTCAATATCCTGTTTGCGGTCCTGTTCAATGATTTCCTCTCCACCATCACTCAACAGCTTAATCACCTCTTCATGGCCACCTGTTTGGATAAAAACGATATCATCCCGATTGATACTGATTCGTTGTGAAATATTCCTGGCGATCGATTGTGCTTCTTTACCTGTGAATTGATCCACTTTGTTAAGCGCAACCAGCAATGGTTTTTGTATGGAAAGTAGACTTTCCAGCTGGCTCATCTGGCTGCGTGTTATGTCACTATCGCAAAGGAATACAACGAGGTGTGCGCGACGTGCCTCTTCGAGAATCTTAGGGTTATTCTCCAGGTTAAAACCCGGTAAGTCGGCGATGATGACTGAATCCCCGGAACCGGCCTGCCATCGGTAATGGCTGATACTCTGGGTGGTGCCACCCCTGGGGTCTGTCTGCATATCAGCCTTGGGCAACAATGCTCTAACCAGGCTGCTTTTTCCAGTGCTTATCTCGCCAAAAATGGCAATGAATACCTCGCCACTTTGTTTGCGTCTTTGCTGCTCTTTAATTTCTTCAAAAGCCGCACTGACATCAACACCAGCGTTTGCAGACTCCAGCAGATCCGCCTGTAGAGAATGAGGGTCCAGGCTTTGGTTTTCGTTTGGCATCTTCTTGGCAACAGGTCTCAGCCAGCGCCACGAAAGCCAGAGTGTAGCGCTGGAAATCAACAGCAGTACCAGCGTGTAAGCTATCTGTAACCATAAAGGCGCTTCGCTTAGACGCTGCCATACCGATAGTGCTGTGTCGGTGGCAAGTAGCAACAGAAATAGCGTCACGACGGCTACCAGCATTACGCTAATGAACAATAGTAGTCGAACACGCATAAACAATGTCTCCCTGATCTGCCTTATTCTAAGAAAGCATCGAGCAACGAGCCAGTGACGAAAGTATTGCCTGTAAATTCAGTCTATATGCCACGCGGGGCTGTGTTGACGAACGCCTTCAGTGAGAATAGTCATATGCAAGGGGTCAACTTCGGGTGTTATTCCATGTCCGAGGTTGAAAACATGTCCATGACCCTTACCGAAGCTGGCGAGTGTTGCTTTCACTTGGGTTTCAATGGTTTCTGGATTCGTCAGCATAATGACGGGGTCGAGATTACCTTGCAGGGCGACACGGTCACCCACTCTCGCTCTCGCCTCGGACAGGGTGATTGTCCAGTCCACACCAAGACCATCGCAGCCGGTGTCGGCGACTGCTTCGAGGTGCGAATTACAAGCTTTACAAAACAAGACCACGGGGATGGTTGAGCCGTTGTATGAGCGGTGTAACCCGGCTACTATTTTTTCCAGGTAATGTAAGGAAAACTCTTTGAACATATCAGGTGCCAGTACCCCGCCCCAGGTATCAAAAATTTGTACGGCTTGTGCACCGCTTTCAATTTGAGCATTGAGATAATCGATCACTGCATCAGCAAGCTTGTCGAGTAGAAGATGGGCTGTATGCGGTTCACTATAGATCATGTTCTTGATTTTCGAGAAAGTTTTGCTGGAGCCACCTTCAACCATGTAAGTGGCCAGGGTCCATGGGCTGCCACTGAAGCCAATTAAGGGAACATCGCCGTTGAGGGTTTTATGGATCAATGCCACTGCGTCCATGACGTAAGCCAGTGACACTGAAGGATCTGGTCGTTTAAGTTGTTTGATATCCGCTATGGAGTTGATCACTTTATTAAACTTCGGACCTTCACCTTCGGCAAAATAAAGTCCCAGACCCATCGCATCCGGTATGGTAAGGATATCTGAAAACAGAATTGCGGCATCCAACGGAAACCTGCGTAGCGGCTGCATTGTGACTTCACACGCGAGTTCCGGGTTGGTGCACAAATTCATAAAGCTTCCCGCTTCAGTGCGAATTTGGCGGTATTCCGGTAGGTAACGTCCAGCTTGGCGCATGACCCAGATGGGCGTTCGCTCAGTCGGTTGGCGAAGTAATGCCCTGATGTATAAATCGTTCTTTAATGGTGAGTTCATGTTGGTCCCATTGGATTAATGTTAAGGAAGCTCTGAATAGCTCATAAGTTATTCATAGTTTCCTTAACAGGATTCTGTTTGGCTGGCGCTGATCGCCTCGAAAATTTGTTGTTTATCAGAGGTACTATCAATAAATCCCTGACCAGCTGATTTTACCAGTATCAGCCTGGCTGAGCCTGCGATTACTTTCTTATCCAGTTTCATTGTTTCAAGCATTGCGATGGGATCCAGTCTTCCAGGAAGTTCCAGAGGCAAGGCAAACAATTGTAGTAGTTTGCCCAGTCGGTCACTGAAACCGGTTTCGCAACACCCTCTTATTTCACTAAGTCTACTCGCCACCATCATGCCAATGGCAACAGCCTCTCCATGTAGATATTGCCGGTAGCCAGTCAAGGTTTCCAGGGCATGGGCAAAACTGTGGCCAAAGTTTAAAAGCGCACGGACACCGGACTCCCGTTCATCTTCGGTGACAACACTGGCCTTGTTGATGATGCTGCGCTTGATCATGCTGGTAAGTGCTTTAGCATCTCTGGCCATGATGGCCGTAGCGTTATTTTCAAGCCAGAGCAAAAATTCTTCATCACGTATGGCCGCGATTTTTACCACTTCTGCCAGTCCTGCTGAGAATTCACGTGCAGGTAATGTTTCCAGTGTATCGATATCGACCAGTACTGCGCTTGGCTGGTGGAATGCACCAATCAGGTTTTTCCCTGATGCATGATTAAAACCTGTCTTGCCACCTACCGAGGCGTCTACCTGTGATAATAAACTGGTTGGTATCTGTATAAAGCTAATTCCTCGCATGTAACTTGCTGCAGCGAAGCCGCCCATATCACCGATAACGCCGCCTCCTAAAGTTAATATTGTTGCATCCCGGGTGGCACGTATCTCGACCAGTTTGTCGATAATCTGTGACCAGTGTTTCAATGTTTTATAGGACTCACCATCCGGTAGAATCAGGCTGTGAACAACTGCGTTTTCCACTGTATTTGCAAGCGTATCCAGATACAGGGGGGCCACGGTTTCATTACTGACAATTAGAACCGTGCTTCCGCTCGCGATATTTAAAGGGGTTTGCTCCTTGCCGAGTATGCCGGAACCGATGTATACCGTGTAACTACGGTCTGCCAGGTCAACGCTGACTGTCTGCATATGGCTTCTCCGGCCTGAGTGGGTCCACCTGCTCTAATAAGGTGGAATAAAGCGCTTTTGCGCTTGCATAAACGCTTGAGTTACGACTGCTGAAAACCAGGTCGGCGGTGGCATCATAAAGTGGATTTCGTACCTGGGCGAGATGCTGTAGCCGTTGCTTCCTGTCTGCGGTTTGCAGCAATGGTCGACTTTTGTCCTTGCCCAATCTTTTAAGCTGGTTTTCTATACTGGTTTTCAAATAAACGACAAACCCTCGCGAGCGCAATATGCGCCGATTATCTTCGTTACAGATCGTGCCGCCGCCGGTTGATATTAACACGCCCCTTTTTGCAGTCAGTTGTTTGAGAAGAAGGTGTTCTCTCAAGCGAAACCCTGCCTCACCTTCAAGATCAAATATCAGGTTGACACTAGCACCAGTCAAACGCTCAAGTTCATGATCACAATCATAAAAATCGAACTTGAGCATTTTTGCCAGATGTTTTCCAATCGTGGTTTTGCCTGAACCCATCGGGCCAATCAGGATTATGTTTTGACGCACTTGACTCATCGTATCAGGTGTTGACCATAATTTACGGCGTGCAAGCCGGTTTGGCTTTGGGTACCATTACCCTGGTCCGTTGAATAGGTATGGTGACCAGTTTAATGCTTCGATTTTTTGTCATATTCTCAGTACTGCTGATTGGGCTGTTCACGCTAGAGATTTTACAGCCCGCGGAAAAGTACGTCATCCTCCCGTTCACATCAATGATCGCGGATATCAGTGTCTGGATTGTGCAGGTGTTTGACGACAACGTCATTGCTACCGGCAATGTGCTCCGTGATAAGGTCTCCGGCTTTGGTGTACGTATTGAGCGTGGCTGTAACGGGCTTGAGGCCGTAATAATTTTGTTCTCGGCCATATTTGCATTTCCTGCACCGTTTAAAAACAAACTGATTGGCTTTGTTGCCGGGTTTTTTGCCATCCAAATCCTCAACTTGGTAAGAATCATAAGCCTATATTACCTTGGTCAGTGGAATTACACCGCGTTTGAATGGTTCCATCTGTATTTATGGCAGGCTTTGATCATTCTCGATGCACTGGTGGTTTGGTTGATATGGTTGAGAACGTTGCCGGTTTCGCATCCCAGTCCGGATGATTTGGAGCAGGAACCGGCGTAATGCGAGTGCTGATAGCCGGCTGTGGTGACGTAGGCAACGTTTTGGCAGCATTGTTACTGCAAGACGGTCATGTCGTTTATGGCTTGAAGCGTGATACATCAACCTTGCCTGAGGGAGTCCAGGCAGTCCAGGCTGACCTTTTGTGTCCCGACACACTCACCAACCTGCCGATAGAAATTGATAGTTTGGTATTTATGCCGACGCCCGCTGTTCGTGACCAAGCCGCTTATGAAGCCATTTTTATTCAAGGTTGGAAGAATGTGT
The DNA here is from genome assembly GCA_021772935.1 of Gammaproteobacteria bacterium. Taxonomy (GTDB): domain Bacteria; phylum Pseudomonadota; class Gammaproteobacteria; order Xanthomonadales; family SZUA-36; genus SZUA-36. The sequence goes on along the minus strand of JAJFLA010000052.1, from coordinate 29,809 downwards.
GGGCCAGTCTGAAACAAGCACCCACCCGAACGTTGTTGGTTTCCAGCACGGCGGTATTTGGAGAGTCGGGTGGCTGCATTGTAAATGAAGAGACAAAGCCCGACCCGACCAGTTTTAACGGTAAGGTACTGTTGCACATGGAACAACTTGCAAGTCGTTGTACAGAAAATCTTGTTGTCGTAAGAGTTTCAGGCATCTACGGGCCGGGACGTGAAAGTTTAATCAGGCTGGCCGCATCTGGAGGGATTGAAATTCAACAATTTCCTCCTTATTTTACTAATCGAATACACCGTGATGACGTCGCAGCTGTATTGAAGCATTTACTGGAAATTGATGAGCCGAAGGCTTTGTATCTGGCGACAGACGATCAGCCAGTCCCCCGGTATGAAGTTGTCGAATGGTTGGCAAATGTACAGGGAAGACTTGCACCAATTGGCTTGACCGATGAACATGCAAGCGCTGGTAAGCGCGTAAATAACCAAAGATTACGTGATAGCGGATTCATAATGTCCTATCCGAATTATCGCGTGGGTTATGGTGCAATACTTAAGCTAGAGGAAAAAACATGAACTTTCCAACTGAAGTTATCGAGCGATTTGAGCAGGCAATGCAGGCCGCCGAGGCAGCGGCGGAACCGGAGCCCACGGCCATGTCGTTGGCTACTGCCTCGACATCGGGAACACTATCGGTGCGTACCATGCTGCTGAAGGATTTCGATGAGAAGGGTTTTGTATTTTATACCAATACCCTAAGCAATAAAGGACAACAACTCGGACAACATCCGCAGGCTGCGTTGTGTGTTTTGTGGAAATCAATTTTTCAACAGGTGTTGGTAGAAGGCAAGGTTGAGCCTGTAACAGATACTGAAGCGGATACTTACTTCGCCAGTCGGCCGCGTGGTAGTCAGATTGGTGCGTGGGCTTCCATGCAATCGGAAGTTCTGGACAGTCGCGATAGACTGGAGCAACGGGTGGCAGAGTTTGAACAGAAATTTGCCAGCACCGATGTGCCGAGACCCCCTCACTGGTCCGGTTACCGGGTTTTGCCGGACATGATTGAATTTTGGTATGGGATGGAAAGCCGGCTACACGACCGGTTCCGTTTTACACTGCAGGATAATGAGTGGGTGCGGCAGCGGCTTTACCCATAAGCATTATCAAATTTGTGTATTTGGGGTGCCGCGTGAAGCCCTTTACCTGGCCTGTTCTGGGTCAGTGAGCGTTGTTTCTGATAAACGAATGTATGTGGGCTATTCGGTATAAAACTGTTGTCTGAATTTTACCTTAAAAGGGGTTTTTTTGCCCTCGGGCGTGACCAATACAGTGAAATCAAAGGTTTCCATATTCCTGACGGATAATTCACCGATGTAATAGATGGCACCATCGCTTTCGTTGATTTCTCTCATCTCTACGTTACGGGTCTGGCCAGTCAAGTTACGACCGGAAGCGGTTACAGCCGCTTTTACAGCAGTGGCTGATTGATCTACAGTATTTTTCAAAACCGAAATATTGATCAGGGCGCGACTGTCAGAACGACGAATGCCGTAGGCTTTGGCTATTTCAGGCGTGATCAGACTGGCGCTCAGGGCGTTGTAGTGAACCACATAGTCTTCAAACTCCTGTGCCTGTTGCGCGATGACAGGTAACGATGCCAAAACGGTAAGTAGAATTAGTATTTTTAACAGCATTTTCATCATTTAGATCCTTTCTAGAGACTTCAGCTTGTTTTTAAAAAAAGACTTCCGACACGTACAGGAAGCCTTCATGTTGCCTGTTACTTACCATCCTAGCAGAAGCAAAAGAAAACGTAGTGCAATCAGCGCAAACAATGGTGAAAGATCGATTCCGCCTAGTGGTGGAACAAGTTTGTAGAATGGTCTTAATACCGGTTCGGTCAGTTGGTGAAGCAGTGGTATCAATGGGTGTCGCGACTGGCTCGCAACCCAGCTGACAATGACCCTGGCAATAATCAGAACAAAATAGGTCAATAGCAATGTAATCACCAGTTTTTGAACAGCAAACAGCATCAGAAACAGTAAGTCATAACTGGTCCCGCTGAGCTGGTTGATGATAACAAGCTGTACCAGTTCCAGCAGCAGCATGATTACTACTGAAGCGGTATCCAGCTTGCCGATTGATGGAATGATCCGGCGGGCGGGGACCAGCACTGGGTTGGTTATTTTGATAAGAAACTGACTCAATGGGTTGTAAAAATCAGCTCTTGCCCACTGTAACAGCAGACGTAGCAAGATAGCTGAGACATAAAGGTCTGTTGTCGTACTGATCAGAAAAATGAATGCGCCAGTCGGGTTCATAAACGTTCAGCCTTATTTGCAAGCTCTTGTCCGCGTTTGGTTGCGGCATTGATAGCTGAATCTATCAATTGCTCAAAATGACCAGCATTGAGTTGCTCCAGCGCTGCCTCCGTAGTGCCGCCTTTCGTTGTTACCCGGTGGCGGAGTTCAGTGACATCCAGATCACTTTGTACTGCCATAGTACTGGCGCCGTAGGCGGTATACAGTGCAAGCTTGGCTGCTACATCCACCGGTAAGCCCAATCGTGTTCCAGCGTTGCGTAAGGATTCAATCAGGTAATAAAAATAGGCTGGTCCGCTGCCCGATACAGCAGTCACAACATCCAGAAGACTTTCCTTGTCCAACCAAATAACTTCGCCAGCGGATTCCATCAAATTTTGTGTCATCTCACGTTGTGCAAGACTACAGTTGACGCGAGCGTAGATGCCGGTAATGCCCAGGCCGATCAGAGCAGGCGTATTTGGCATAGTGCGGACAATGGGTGGGTTGGATTTTAGTCGTGCAGCAATCTGACTGGTGGGTATGCCGGCAACGATGGATATCACCAGTTGTTCACTGGTGACGAGGCTCCCGATCTCCTCAAGTACCATTGGTAACACCTGTGGTTTAACTGCCAGAACAATAGCATCCATTCCTTTTAGTGCATCGGCGGTTTGTTTAAAACAAGTGACCGGCCATTGCTTTTGTAAACGTTCTCTAACCCCGGTTCCGGGGTCGGCGACTTGTATGCGGTCAACATTATGACGGGATGCAAACAGCCTGCTGATGAGTGCTGTGGCCATGTTGCCCCCACCAATAAATGCAATTCTCATGTTTTGTCCTTGTGAATAGATTTCATGTATCTCGTTTTCCAAGTAAGTCTGTGCCGATACGCACCATCGTACTTCCTTCAGCGATGGCCACTTCCAGGTCAGATGACATGCCCATGGACAGGGTATCAATGTCGTGACCTGCGTTTTTTAGTTTTTCAAAAAGTGCTTTCACCTTGTTGAAGCTGTCGTGTTGCTGTGTTGGAACAGTTGTCATTCTGGGAATGGCCATCAAACCTCTCAGCTTTATATTATTGAGACCGTGGGCCAGTTCTGCCAATTGCAATATTTCTTCGGGGTTTGCCCCGGCCTTTTGTGGTTCCTGATCGATATTAACCTGTAAACAGATGTTGAGTGGTGCCAAGTGGTCCGGTCGTTGTGCCGATAGCCGTTTTAGGATTTTTTGTCTGTCAACACTTTGTACCCATTGAAAATGTTCTGCAATGGCGTGAGTTTTATTTGATTGTATGGTGCCGATAAAATGCCATTGCAAATCCAGTTTGTTCAGTTCACCTTGCTTTTGTAGAGCCTCTTGAAGTTGGTTTTCACCAAAAGAGACAAGACCTAAGCCATTGAAAATAATAATATTGTCAGACGTATGTCTTTTGCTGACAGCAAGTAGAGAAACTTCACCGGGCTGTCTGCCAGCGGCAATGCAGGCTTTTTCTATTCTTTGCCGGACAGATTTTAGTCTTTCAATTGGTTTATTCATGTTGCAGCGAGTGTATGCTTTGTCTATGGTTGCTTTTGTTACAATATAAATCAGAGATACGGCTTCACGCATTTTTCTGATGTTGGATCATAATGTATTGTAACGCGACCAGTATCCCTACAAGGAGGGTTTGATGGATATTGCTGAACTGCTTGCTTTTGCGGTAAAAAACAAGGCGTCGGATCTTCACCTGTCGTCGGGTCTGCCACCCATGATTCGTGTAGATGGCGACTTGCGCCAATTAAATTTACCAGCATTGGACAATCAGCAGTTAACCGAGCTGCTTTATAGCACGTTGAACGATCATCAACGACGTGACTTTGAAGCAAACCTGGAGCTGGATTTTTCCTATGCGGTACCAGGGCTGGCGCGCTTTCGTGTTAATTGTTTTCACCATGACCGGGGTGTTGGCGGTGCGTTTCGTACCATACCAGCCAAGGTCTGGACCCTGGAAGATATTGGTGCACCATCGGCTTTTAAGGATATTATCAATGTCCCACGTGGCTTGGTACTGGTAACCGGCCCGACCGGCTCAGGTAAAACCACCACGCTCGCCGCAATGATTGATCACATCAATCACACCTTGGCCGGGCATATCCTGACAATTGAAGATCCGATTGAATTTGTACATGTTTCACGCAAATGTTTGATCAACCAGCGTGAAGTCAACCGTGACACCCATGGCTTCAACCAGGCACTGCGGTCAGCCTTGCGTGAAGATCCGGATATTATCCTCGTGGGTGAGATGCGTGATATTGAGACGATCCGTCTGGCCTTGACCGCGGCAGAAACCGGCCACCTGGTTTTTGGAACATTGCATACAAGTTCAGCGGCCAAGACGATTAACCGTATCATCGATGTTTTTCCTGAAGGTGAGAAGGTTATGGTGCGATCAATGTTGTCAGAATCATTGCGTGCGGTTGTGGCGCAAACACTGATGAAACGAATTGGTGGTGGGCGTATCGCAGCTCATGAAGTCATGTTGGCTACACCAGCGATCAGGAACCTGATACGTGAGGACAAAGTGGCACAAATGTACTCGGCTATTCAGACCGGTCAGAACCTTGGTATGCACACGCTCGATCAGTATCTTGAAGGTTTGGTTTCCCGAAGTATCGTTTCCCGTCAGGAAGCAGCACGGAAGGCTGTAGACCGCAAACTGTTTATGTAAAGGTTTGCTGGTCTGTTTTTACATGACCATCGGCGGTTTCAACTTGGAGTGACTTAGATGAGTGTAGTAGAAGACTGGTTACGGAAACTTCACGAGGAGAAAGGCTCTGACCTTTTTGTTACTGCGAACGCACCGCCGTGCATTAAAGTCAATGGTAAGATCCAGGCGGTTTCGACTGAAGTGTTGTTACCGGAAGAAGTCGATGAAATCGTTCATAGCCTCATGACGAGGAAACAAGCCAGAGAATTTGATGAAAAGCTGGAGTGCCAGTTTGCTATCTCACTTGGCGACGAAGTGCGTTTCCGTGTCAGTGCATTTTATCAACAGGGACATGTTGGTATGGTGTGTCGTCGTATTGAAACTACCATCCCGACGTTTGAAGAGCTTGGCTTGCCGGAATTACTGACCGAGCTTTCATTGACCAAGCGCGGCATCATATTGTTTGTGGGTGCCACCGGCACTGGTAAGTCCACTTCCCTGGCGGCCATGATTGGTTATCGTAACAAGCGACTGAGTGGGCACATTATTTCTGTCGAGGACCCGATTGAATACGTGCATCACCATGGAAAAAGCCTGGTTACCCAGCGTGAAGTTGGTATTGATACAGATTCATTTGAAGTGGCACTTCGTAACACATTGCGCCAAGCGCCAGATGTCATCATGATTGGCGAGATTCGCACGCGCAAGACCATGGAGTACGCAATCACCTTTGCTGAAACAGGTCACCTTGTGCTGTGTACGTTGCATGCAAATAACGCAAACCAGACACTTGAGCGTATCCTTCATTTCTTCCCAGACGATGTAAAGGAACAGATCTTACTCGATTTGTCTTTTAACATGCGGGCAATCGTCGCGCAGCAATTGGTCCCCTCAGCAGACAAGACCCGACGCTGGGCCGCAGTTGAGGTGCTTCTAGCTACACCATTGGTACAGGAAAAAATTCGTAATGGTGAAATTACTGAACTGAAGAAGATAATGAAGGAGTCCGGTCACCACGGTATGATCACTTTTGATCAGTGTCTCTTTGAGATGTATAAAGAGGGCAAGATTACCTACGACGATGCCATTCGTTATGCCGATTCGGCCAATGAAGTCCGCTTGGCTGTTAAAATGTCAGAAGGTGGGGATGCAGAATCACTTTCGGAACGCCTCAAGGACGTAGAGCTTCTGGACATTTAGTTGGCATGTGTGATTTGAGAAATTGCTTTAACGGAAAATTCCACTTCGATTAACCAATATTTAACGCGTTTGCGCATACACTATTATCGGCTTGCTACTTCAGGTAAAAGCTTTTTCGTATTAAAATACAGCATTTCCTGCTGTGAATATGGTTTACAGGGCGTTTCGGGCCCAGGCACGGTGGTAATATCATCTGTCTGGGCTTTTCCTATTTCAAGTTCACAAAACACGGGTACCGAATGTGCGCATATTAATTATTGAAGACAATCCAGACATTGCAGCTAATATTGGTGATTATCTGGATGAAAAAGGGCATACCGTAGATTTTGCAGGTGATGGTATAACGGGTTTGCATCTGGCCATTGTCAATGATTTTGATGCGATCGTTCTTGACCTTGCGTTACCCGGCATGGATGGGCTGGAGGTATGTCGCAAGCTGCGTCAGGAAGCAGGCAAAAACACCCCTGTGCTGATGTTGACTGCCAGGGATCGTCTTGAAGACAAATTAGCTGGTTTTGAGACCGGAGCGGATGACTACCTGGTCAAACCGTTTGAATTGCAGGAAGTTGAAGTAAGGTTGGAGGTTCTGACCACGCGGGGTATCCGACGTGCGAGCAAGGAGATCCAGATTGGTGACCTGTTGTTTAATGTCGATACACTCATTGTTAGCCGTAATGATCACGAAATAGAGCTTAATCCGATTGGCTTAAAACTACTGCGTTGCCTGATGGAGGCTTCCCCCAACGTTGTGACCCGGACTGAGCTTGAGAAAGAGGTATGGGGCGAAGAAATGCCTGATAGCGACAGTCTGCGAGTACATATTCACTCCTTGCGTTCGGTTATCGACAAACCATTTGGTAGCAAAATGATCCAGACCCGTCACGGCATTGGTTACCGTCTTTTGGAGTCAAATGCTATACCGGCGTAGGCTCCGCAGCCGCATCATATTTTCCTTTCTGCTGTTTGGTACGCTCCTTAGCAGTTTGTTTGCGATCAGCACACTTTTTCTGCAAAGCAACCTCGAAGATGAACTCATTGGCTCTACGCTGAAGCAGGAGCTTGATGATTACCTGGTCCAGTTACACCGGGACCCCACGCTCGTAGAGCCTTTCCATACTCGTATCCAGGGCTTTGTCACCCGACCGGGAGACCCCCACCACAGTGTCATCGCACAAATCAGAAACCTCGACACAGGTGTGCACGAGGTTGAAACGGCGGAAGGCTACTTTAAGGCTGCGGTACGTAAAGATGACGATTTATGGGCGTTCTTGATCTATGACATCACGGAAAACCAACGCTTAACCAATCGGCTTATCTGGTCGCTGGTGGCAGCGGTGCTCGTATTTTCAATGTTGTCACTGGCTTTGGGGTTATGGTCTTCCAGCAGGGTAATGAAACCTGTGAGTGACTTGGCGGAACGGTTAAGTCAATTGGGTGAAGAGACACCATCACCAGGACTGGCAAGATGGTTTCCGGATGATGAAGTTGGGCAGTTGGCTGCAGCACTGGACGCCTATGCGGAACGTGTGCACCAACTGGTTGAGCGGGACCGGGAATTCAACGCGGATGTCAGCCATGAATTGAGAACGCCATTGGCAGTTATTTCCGGTGCCACGGAGTTGTTGTTGGCACAAAAGGATTTGGCGGAAAAAACAAAAACCAGAATTTTACGTATAGCCAGGGCAGCCAGACAATCCACGGATATCACAACAGCATTGCTACACCTTGTTCGTGCCGAGCAGGGTACCAACGATGACAGCGAAGCTCACAATGTTTGTAAGATCGTTGATAAGTTGCTGCATTTACACAAGCCTCTGTTGGATAACAAGCCGCTCGAATTAAAAATAATCGGAGAAGACAGGGTCAGTGTGATTGCCCCGGAGTCTGTTATCGCAGTCACTGTTGGCAACCTGATCAGTAATGCGATCCGTTACACGTCATCCGGCGAGGTGGTGTGTACCATTGGCAGTGGACGTATCCTGGTGGAAGATACGGGGCCAGGTATTCCGGAGTCGGAGTTGTCGCAAGTAATGGAAAGGCACTATCGTGGTGAAGGCATTTCTGGCAAGGGATCAGGTTTGGGGCTGGCGATTGTTCAGCGCTTGTGTGAGTTATATGGCTGGTCAATACACTTCGAAAACCGAAAAAGTGGTGGTTTGCGTGCAGAGCTGAGGTTTTTTGGTACTGATTAGTTGATGTTTGAATTTTTTTAGCCCGGTAGAAGGATCAAATCATGGTCATTTTTTTATGTCCCAATTGTGACAAAGACATCTCCAGTCGCACACAATTGTGCCCGTACTGTGGGTATCAACGGGGTGAAGTCACTGATGAAGAGCTAAGAGAATTCCGACGTCGGAAATTAAGGGACCGTGTATACCATTTGAAGATGGCCAGTTACGTGGCATTGACACTTTTAATCGCGGCATTTGGTTGGTATCTGATAGATACGTCCGGTTTTCAGTATAGATCGTCCGTGGGCCCGTACGTATTATTTGCCGCTGGGGCGGTATGTTATATGGTCATACGGTTATATTTATACAAATCCAAAGCAGCTTTGAGAAAATTCAACTTCTGATAATTTAGGCGTCAATTTGTATTTGTGTCATACGCTATTTAATGCGTTTAACCCCCACCGCTGAACCATGACCCACCATTGACAATCGCCAGTTTCCCAGAAGACCTTTTCGAATCGTTATTTCGGCATTTTCCACGGGTTTGACATAAAAAGTATCCTTTTCTGTTTGCTGCCAGACCATGCCATTGGTTAGTTTAAAGAGAGTCCCCTTGCCGCTCCACCCGTTAAATGTTCCAGCGATAGTGCCATTGACAACCTTACCCATCGGGCTGTTTTTTGGTTGGTTCTCAAAGCCCCGCGAATCTGTCGTGGAACCGGCATTTGTCGTGCTGCTGGCTGGGCGGGCTGAGGCATTCTCCAATGTTGCCACTGAATGACGTCTCACCCAATCATTAAGAGCAGCGAGTTCATCATCCGTTAGTTTGCCCAGTCCTGTTTCTTTGAATTCTTTGCCGGACATACGCTCTTCAAGGGTAGAAAAGCTATCGGCGGCCGTGGCCGCGATGTGTATTGAGAAAGCGAGAATAAAAAACAACAGTTTTTTCATTTAAACATCCTGGTAAATTGGAAGTACGGTGATGCGATGGCGCAAGCTTATCATGTATCGTCAGCGCACTATTAGCCAAAATAGTGGACGTTTTATGTGACGCAGCAGGTGGCACGCCTCAGACCACGCAGAGGTACTATAGACTTATTCAGAGGCTCCCTATAGGTCCTGTTGGTACCGAACGTAGGGAATGCGACCATAAATTGATTCAAATGGATCCTGCAGGCCATTGTCTGACTTGCTCTTGTCTTCAGTGCCGGCATTGAGTAAGTTGCTGGTTCCAACGCTGAGGTTGGCATTCCACGGTGCTCGCCAGGTGAAGTGCACGTCGAAAGTGGTGGAGCTATCCAGATCTTCGCGATTTAAAAACTGTACCTGTTCACGATAAAAACCTTGTAAACCGCCGCTAAAATTGCCTTTGCTCCAGTCGAAATTTACCTTTGCGCTATCGAAAGGGTTGGTGACGGTCCAACTCTGAAGACCGGGCATGTAAGCAGATGTGGCTTCATAGGATGCATCCAGGATATGAGTCAACTGGAGTCCAAGCCGTATATCGCCCGAGCTATCTGTTGTCAGGCCGAGCTGAAACTCTATATCAAGACCTGAAGCTTCACTTCTCTGGTAGCTAAGTGTTTGTGCGGGGCCAATTGTTGAGAGTAGTGGATTACCTCGTCCGGGTGTTAATAGGTCGGCACCCAAAATCGTATTGTTCATCGGCAATGCGTGATTGATGACATTCTGTTGGCCCACACCAGATTTTTTCCGGAACATGCTGACGGCGGTTTTGAGCTTGTCTTTACCATAGCGCAAACCCAGGGCAACCTGATCTTGTTTTAATACATTTGCCTGGTTGATAAAGTAGCAATCGGATGCACGATAGGAACCTTGGTCAAGTACGCCGTTTTGGCAATGAATGCTGCCCAATGGTTGAAATGCAGCCTGGCTTTTACCAGCGCCCAGGCTGGTAGTGATATCAATGTTGTCGTTAAGGCGTAGGCTCAAGGAGCTATCAAGAAAAACTGAGCCGAGGCCGGAGGACGTTCTTTGCAGCTTATTATTGAGGTTAAGCATGAGCGGTTTGGACAACTGCAGTTCAAGCTTACGTGCTTCAGACCCACCGAGGTCAAACGCGAGACTGGCTGAGGATTGCTTTTTTTGTAACGGCAATATCACCAACGGCTGATTCTCACCCGGTGGTTGGTCATTTCCGAATACTTTCCAGGCAGGATTGTCGGCGGTGTCGGCGACAGAAATTATGGATGACAGGCACACAACAAAACCAGCCAATAGGCTGACCAGAAGTTTGAATGTAATTTGCCTTTGTTGCTTCACTCTTGTCCTCACCGAATACCAATCCCTTGGGGTTGCTACTTTATAGAGCTCCCACCGGCGAATAAGTTCTATGTCGATCATAACAAAATTCATAACATTTTGCTGGTCCAGATTGCCCGTATTGCCTGATATACTGCGTTTTTTATCGATTTTAGATGACCTGTGAGCCTTTAAGGTGTGCAGCGTAAGGAGTATTTGAATATGGTGAGCTTGCAAACACCCGTATGTGAGTTTGGGAAAAAGGCAGTTGATTTTACATTGTTGGGCGTGGACCAACGGCGATGGACGTTGGATGAGTGCAAGGGAAACCGTGGCTTGTTGCTTATGTTCATCAGCAACCATTGTCCCTATGTAAAAGCAATACGCAAAAAACTTGTGCGAGACACAGGTGAATTGGTGGCGTTGGGCATCAACAGTGTTGCCATCATGCCCAATGATACGGTTGCTTATCCTGACGATTCCACTAAGAATATGTTACGAATTTCAAAAGAGTTTAAGTTTCCTTTTCCTTACTTGCTGGATGAAACCCAAGAAATTGCCAGGGCTTATGGGGCAGTTTGCACACCTGATTTTTTCGGTTACAACGCAGATATGAAACTGCAGTATCGTGGTCGTCTTGATGCTGCCGGTCCTAAATCTGATGATGACAGCCAACCACGGGAACTGTTTGATGCCATGCAACAAATCGCTGTGACGGGTCGAGGTCCCGATCACCAGATTCCCTCGGTGGGTTGTTCAATTAAATGGCGCTAAGCATAGTGTGTTGTTTCATTGGTACTTTCATGCAGACCCGAATAGCGGTTAACAATGAATTTATTGATCGGTTTAAGCCGTGGTGTCTTCATTGTCTTGATTATGGTGCTATAGTCGCGGCTGCTTTTGTTGCCTGTCGACCTGATTGGAGATAGTTAATGTCAAAATTAAGAGTGGGAATCACCACCCTTGTTGGTCTGTTAGCCAGTTTTTCAGTTATCGCAGATGTAGGAATTGATGAAAAAATCAATCTGGCGATCAAGCCATTTGCAGATGCTGTTGCTGGAGCCGTTTTTTCTTCATTTACTGTAGGCGGCGTAGGGATTCCATTTGTGTTGGTTTGGTTGATTGTCGCCGCTACGATTTTTACATTTTATTTTAAATTTATTAACCTGCGGGCATTCAAACACGGGTTTGAATTAGTGCGGGGTGACTACCACGATCCGGAAGCTGCGGGCGAAGTAACGCATTTCCAGGCCCTTGCCACCGCGTTATCAGGCACGGTTGGGTTGGGTAATATTGCTGGTGTTGCCATTGCAGTATCGCTGGGCGGGCCGGGTGCGACATTCTGGATGATACTGGCCGGGTTTTTGGGTATGTCATCCAAATTCACTGAATGCACACTGGGTGTGAAATACCGCAACGAATTACCGGATGGCACAGTTTCAGGTGGTCCAATGTATTACCTGACCAAGGGTTTGGCCGAAAAGGGCCCGGGTTTTGCCAAACTTGGTAAAGTGTTAGCAGTTATGTTCGCTGTTTTTTGCGTAGGCGGTGCATTCGGTGGTGGCAATATGTTCCAGGCCAACCAGAGTTTCGCCCAGTTGGTAAACGTGACCGGCGGAGAAGCCAGTTGGATGGCCGATAAAGGTTGGCTGTTTGGTTTAATCGTAGCAAGCCTGGTTGGCATGGTCATCATTGGTGGCATTAAGGGCATCGCCCGGGTTACGTCAAAAATCGTGCCCTTCATGGCAGTTGTCTATGTCACTGCAGGGCTGGCCATCATATTGCTTAATTATTCTCAGGTACCGGCGGCATTCGGTTCGATTATAGCCGGCGCTTTTACCGCCCAGGGTATTTCGGGGGGAGTAATCGGTGTGCTTTTCCAGGGTTTCAAACGTGCCGCATTTTCTAACGAGGCCGGTGTTGGTTCTGCAGCCATTGCGCACTCGGCGGTTCAGACCAAACGCCCCGTAACCGAAGGGTTTGTGGCGTTATATGAGCCATTCATTGATACCATCGTTGTTTGTACAATTACGGCCCTGGTGATTATTGTGACCGGCACCTGGGATCCTTCGGTTGACCCAAGTGCTGGGGTTCAACTCACTTCCACTGCGTTTGAATCAGCATTTTCCTGGTTCCCGTGGGTGTTGACAGTAGCAGTAACACTGTTTGCGTTCTCTACCATGATATCGTGGTCGTATTACGGTTTGAAGGCGTGGACCTTCCTGTTTGGTGAGAACAAGGTAACGGATGCGAGCTTCAAAATATTGTTCCTGTTTTTTGTAGTTGTTGGTTCATCCATGCAACTGGGTTCGGTGATCGATTTCTCGGATGCAATGATTTTTGCCATGGCATTTCCCAACCTGTTAGGTTGTTATTTCCTGTTGCCAGTGGTGAAAAAGGAATTGAACGAATACTGGGCAGACTACAAGTCAGGCAGACTGGTGAAAACCACGGTAAGCTGACTTCTTTCAAGGAATCTATAATAAAGAGCTAACATTTGTGTGTTGGCTCTTGCTTAAACACGGTCTCATCAGCGAGAATCACAGACTGGTTACTTTGCCGGTGCAGGCGTTTTAAATGTGTTGCCCGGTTGCCCAATAATCCAGGATCAGGAAGCTTCAATGTCCACTCGACGTGAACTCGCAAATGCCATCCGTGCTCTATCCATGGATGCAATACAGCAGGCCAACTCAGGTCATCCTGGCGCACCCATGGGTATGGCCGATATCGCTGAAGTTCTTTGGAACGATCACTTAAAGCATAACCCGGCTAACCCCGATTGGTGGGATCGCGATCGCTTCGTGCTTTCCAATGGACATGCGTCCATGCTGTTGTATTCCGTATTGCATTTGAGTGGCTATGATTTGCCGATGTCGGAGATACGCGATTTCCGACAGTTGCACTCTAAAACTGCAGGACACCCCGAACGTGGTGAAGCACCAGGTGTAGAAACGACGACCGGTCCATTGGGGCAGGGCATTGCTAATGCTGTCGGTATGGCACTGGCGGAAAAAGTGCTGGCCAACCGATTTAACCAAAGTGGCCACTCAATCGTTGATCATCACACATGGGTGTTCATGGGTGATGGCTGTTTAATGGAAGGGGTTTCGCATGAAGCCTGCTCATTGGCGGGAACCTTGGGGCTTGGCAAACTAATCGCTTTTTGGGATGACAACGGTATCTCCATTGATGGTGAAGTACAGGGCTGGTTTACCGACGATACCCCTGCACGTTTTGAAGCATATGGCTGGCAGGTGATACGTGATGTGGATGGGCATGATCCGGAAGAGATCAAACTCTCAATAGATACCGCGCGGGCGGAAATAGATCGGCCCACCCTGATTTGTTGTAGAACGGTGATTGGTTTTGGTTCGCCCAACAAGCAAGGAACATCGGCGGCACATGGGTCCCCGCTGGGCGCCGAAGAAATCATTGCGGTGCGGGACGCTCTGGGATGGAATTATTCGGCCTTTGAAATTCCAGATGATATCTATTCTGGTTGGGATGCACGCTTAAGCGGTTCGGTGTCAGAGTCTGACTGGAATAAGCGTTTTGCTTTCTATCAGGAGGGTCATCCTGAATTGGCGGCTGAATTCAGCCGCAGAATGCATGGTGATCTGCCTGTCAACTGGCAAAAAGCGACGGGACAGACCATCGCCGAATTACAGGAAAACGGTGCGAGCGTGGCAACACGCAAGGCGTCACAAATGGTACTGGACGCATATGGTCCGTTGTTGCCGGAGTTGATTGGAGGCTCGGCAGATTTGGCCGGCTCAAACAATACGATTTGGAAACAGAGTGTGGATGTTCGCAACGGCACCGCGGATGGTAATTACGTCTATTTCGGTGTGCGTGAGTTTGGTATGGCCGCCATCTGTAATGGTTTGGGTTTACATGGTGGTTTTGTTCCTTACAACGCGACTTTTCTGGTTTTTTCAGATTATGCTCGCAACGCGGTGCGTATGTCAGCCCTGATTCCCGCACATAATATTCATGTTTACACACACGATTCCATTGGGCTGGGCGAGGATGGCCCTACACACCAACCGGTAGAACATTTATCCAGTCTGCGCCTGATTCCAAATCTGAGTGTCTGGCGGCCCTGCGATACGGTTGAGTCAGCGGTTGCCTGGAAGTGTGCAATTGAAGAGAGTTCGGGCCCCAGCGCTTTGGTGTTTACACGCCAGAATCTGCCTCACCAGCATCGTGATGACACACAGGTCACAGCGATCGGGCGTGGAGGTTATATTTTGCTTGAAGCGGCTGGTCCGTGTGATGCCATAATCATCGCGACCGGCTCTGAGGTCGGTATGGCAATGGCTGCCGCGAAAGAATTAGCTGAACAAGGCATCAATGTGCGTGTTGTGTCCATGCCAAACCCTGGGCGGTTTATGGCACAAGAACGTGAGTATCGCGAAGCTGTCTTGCCTTCAGCTTGTCAAGCCAGGGTGGTCATCGAAGCCGGCGTTGGACATTATTGGTATCCGTTTGTTGGTGATCACGGCCGCATCATCGCGATAGATAGTTTTGGTGCGTCTGCACCGGCATCTGAATTATTTGAATATTTTGGTTTAACGATTGGGAACGTCAGCAATACAGTGCGTGAACTGCTTAAAACTGACTGAACCAGGAATCAGGAGTAACAAAATGACAGTTAAAGTTGCAATTAATGGTTATGGGCGTATTGGCCGCAATATCATGCGGGCCTTGTATGAGTCGGGCCGCACAGATGAAATTTCCATAGTAGCCATTAATGATCTGGGTGACGCAAACAGTAATGCCCATCTAACTCAGTATGATACCGCACACGGTAAGTTCCCTGGAACGGTAAAAGTGGATGGTGGTGACTTGATGGTGAACGGTGACCGGGTGAAAGTATTTGCTCAACGCGACCCTGCGCAATTGCCATGGGCGGAGTTGGGTGTTGATGTTGTAATGGAGTCAACCGGCTTTTTTTCCAGTAAGGAAGCAGCCAGTGCACATATTCGTGCCGGGGCAAAAAAAGTTGTCATTTCGGCCCCCGGTAAGGGTGTGGACAATACCATTGTTTATGGTGTCAATCATGACACCTTGAAACCCACCGATATAGTAATTTCCAACGCATCGTGTACGACCAACTGCCTCGCCCCTCTGGCAAAAGTGTTGCACGAAGGAATTGGTATTGAACATGGTCTTATGACTACCATTCACGCCTATACCAACGATCAGGTCCTGACGGATGTTTTCCACAGCGACCTGCGCCGTGCACGTTCGGCAACGATGAGCCAGATTCCGACAAAGACCGGTGCCGCCGCTGCGGTTGGCTTAGTGCTACCTGAACTTAATGGCAAACTGGATGGTTTTTCAATGCGGGTCCCGACCATTAATGTGTCGGTGGTGGATTTGTGTTTCACTGCCAGTCGGTCAACTTCTGTGGAAGAGGTTAACGCGATCGTAAAGGCTGCTGTTGCAGGAAATATGAGAGGTGTGATGGATTACAATGAAGCTCCGCTGGTTTCTATCGACTTCAATCACAACCCACATTCTTCAATATTTGATGCCAGCCTGACCAAAGTCATGGAAGGTACGTTGGTCAAGGTATTAAGCTGGTACGATAACGAGTGGGGATTCAGTAATCGCATGCTCGATACCACACTTGCGCTGGTTAACGCCTGACGGAGAAAATTCATGTCATTCCTGCGTATGGATGAAATGAAGCTTGGCGGCAAGCGCGTGATGATCCGAGAGGATTTCAATGTTCCTCTGGAGGCGGGTAGGGTGACGTCGGATGCCCGGCTAAGGGCTGCTTTACCGACCGTTCAGATGGCAGTGGATGGCGGCGCGGCTGTGATCTTGTTATCCCATCTGGGACGACCTGTTGAAGGTCTATACAGTGATGAATTTTCGCTGGCACCAGTGGCCGAGCACCTGTCCGGCTTGCTGGGGCAGGCAGTGAGGCTGCAAAAAAACTGGCTTGCTGGTGTTGATGTTCAACCCGGTGAAATTGTTTTGTGTGAAAACGTACGTTTCAATGTCGGTGAGAAGGACAATGATGAAGCTTTAGCCAGGTCCATGGCATCCCTGTGTGATGTTTTTGTCATGGATGCATTTGGTACTGCCCACCGCGCCCAGGCTTCAACAGAGGGCGTCATACGATTTGCGGCAGAATCATGTGCTGGACCTTTGCTCAGCCGTGAGTTGTATGAGCTTGAAAGTGCACTGACCGAGCCTGCGCGGCCCATGCTTGCCATCGTAGGTGGCTCCAAGGTTTCCACCAAGTTGACGGTGCTCGAATCGTTGATGTCCCGTGTGGATCAATTAATTGTTGGAGGCGGCATTGCAAATACTTTTATCGCGGCCACTGGACATGATGTTGGCAAGTCATTGTATGAACGGGATCTTATTCATGAGGCTCAACGGTTGATCCGTATGGCGCATAAAAAGGGCGGCGAAATCCCTATCCCAAAAGATGTTGTTGTCGCAACGTCCTTTTCAAAGGATGCAGAAGCCTATGTGCGTTTGGTTGATGAAGTACAGGTTAACGAAATGATTCTTGATATTGGCCCGCTGACTGCGGTGGACTATGCCGCTATGATCCAGGGTGCTGGCACCGTGATCTGGAATGGGCCGGTCGGCGTTTTCGAATTTGATAAGTTCGCTGCTGGCACACGTGCAATCGCTGATGCGATCGAAATTTCCAATAACTTCAGTATTGCGGGCGGGGGCGATACGCTGGCTGCCATCGATCAATTCAATCTAGCCGATGGCGTCAGCTATATCTCAACCGGGGGCGGTGCGTTTCTTGAATACATGGAAGGCAAGGCACTGCCCGCTGTCGCGGCACTCGAAGCCCGTTATAAGGGTTAAGCAATAATTAATGGGACTGTCAGCCTGATGCCAAGCGGGGTATTTATTACCTGCCATTCTGACCATGATCCATGTCTGCAATTTAAGATAAATAAGCCAGCATGGATATTATGGTCGTGCCCAAAACCTTGACATCAAATAGGCTTCAACCAATTATGGGTAAAGGTATCACCCTTTCTAATACACTAATTTGAGGATTGGACCATGCAAGCTAATTCGGTTTTCAAAATATTATCCCGTATCATATTATTCACAAGCACAACCATTCTGTTACTAAGTTGTGTTTCCCAGCCTTCAATTAAAAGTGACTATGACCATACGATTGATTTCAGCCAGTATAGAACCTATGGCTTCTTTAACCCTATGGGTATTGAAAATCCTGATTATTCTAGTATCTATGGCTCAATTTTCCGCGACGCGATCAGCAAAGAGATGGAGACCAGGGGTTACAAGCAGTCTGACAAGCCAGATTTGATGATAAACGTTTCCGGTCGTTTACGAGACAAGACCAGGGTGGCAAGCAATTATGATCCTTATATAGGTGGTGGCTATTACGGGTATCGCAGGGGTGCTTATGGTGCCTGGGGTGGTTATGGTTATAATGCCTCGACGCATGTATTCAACTACACAGAAGGCACTGTCAACGTAGATGTGGTTGACCGCGAGGTAAAACGTATGGTCTGGGAAGGCATTGCAGTAGGTCGTGTTAATGAGAAAAAGACCAATGAAGATGCGCGGGCTGATATCTATTCCAGTGTTCAAGGGATGTTTGCGGGGTACCCGTTCCGGGCTGGCCAGTAAATATATGCTAAATCGTCGGGCCAGGAACTTACCTGGCTGGTCGCTCCGTGTTTCTTCGGGTTTCCCGTTTTACCTAGCTGACCTCTGGTCTATTCATGAATCAGAGGCTTCCTGATTTAATGACTTCAAACGGTCATTCAGTGGCATTGAACAATTGCTTCGACCTGTACTCCGGTTGCAGCTTTGTGGCTTTTTTCAGTGGCTCCAGTGCTAATTTCAAACAAGGTCCGTTTGATTTGTTTGAATTGATATGCCTTCGGCTCTCTCATATAGTGTGCGCCTTACAAAAGCAGAGGTGTCAAAATGAAATCCATCCCAAAATCTTCACCCGAAAAGGAACTGGTTCGCATATTTGAAGCAGCAGGAGTTGTGGATTATCTGGAATATCTGCAGTCCGGCAAAAGAATCATGTGGGTCAATTTCAAAGCAGGAATAGCCAGGGGGTTTGGGGTTACGGTTGGCATGACCGTTGTTTTGGGTGTTTTTGTTTGGATACTGACGATGCTCGTAGACCTTCCTGTGGTCGGAGAGTATTTCGGGGAAGCCAAGCAATATGTCAATGAGTATGCTGATAGCACGAACTATACGGACGAATTTTTGGAGATGAATCGCTTGTTGCGGGAAATAAATGAAAATATAAAGAAATAGGGCGCTGCGTATGACTACGAATACAATAAGACTTCGTTGAAGTATCGCCTATACTCGCACCACAAAACCATAATCACTCGGAAGTTATATGCAAATTCGTCGCACCAAAATCATCGCCACACTAGGCCCCGCAACAGATTTACCTGACGTACTAAGAGCTGTAATCGAGGCGGGAGCAGACATCCTGCGACTCAATCTTTCTCATGGCACGCATAAGGAACAGGCCGACCGCGCGAAGCAAGTCAGGGAGGTAGCCCAGGCACTGAAAAAAGAAGTCGCTATTCTCGCTGATCTGCGTGGACCCAAGATTCGTATTGAAAGATTTGTTGATGGTTCTATCTCGCTGGAACCCGGTGACATTTTCACACTAGATGTCTCTGCCGAGCCAGCCCCTGGCGACCAGTCTCGGGTAGGGCTCACTTACAAAGGCCTGGCAGGTGACGTTTCCGCCGGTGATCTTTTGTTGCTTGATGATGGTTTGCTAACGATGCGGGTTGTCGAAACCAAGGCCAAAGGTATTATCTGTAAAGTTGAGATTGGCGGTGTGTTGGGTGATCGCAAAGGGATCAATGTCCAGGGTGGTGGGCTTTCTCTACCCGGAATCGCTAAACACGATATTGAGGACATTCCTCGGGCAGCGGCCATGGGTGTTGACTACCTGGCGGTTTCTTTCCCACGCAATGCAGCCGATATGAATGAGGCACGCCGCCGATTACGCATGGTCGGAAGTCAGGCGCGGCTGGTGGCAAAAATAGAGCGCACTGAGGCGATTGAAAACCTGGAAGAAATAATCGCTGCTTCCGACGCGGTATTGATCGCTCGTGGTGACCTGGGTGTGGAAATCGGCGATGCCGAATTGCCGGGGCTGCAAAAACTCATCACTAGCAAATCACTTAAGCAAAATCGTGTGGTGATTACCGCGACACAAATGATGCAGTCCATGGTGGAGAGTCCAATACCCACACGGGCGGAGGTTCTTGATGTTGCCAACTCGGTTTTTGATGGCACTGACGCCGTTATGCTATCAGCCGAAACTGCCGTGGGACGTCATCCTCAAACCGTTGTGGGAGCCATGAACAGGATTTGTCTGGGTGCGGAGAGACATGCTGACACCAACCTGGAGATCGATCAGTTAACAGCGCAATTTCAACGCATTGATCAGGCCATTGCGATGGCAGCAATGTTCATGGCAACCCATGTTTCTGTTCAGGCGATCGTTGCCTTGACTGAGTCTGGGTCGACCGCACAATGGTTATCACGGGTGCGCTCCAGCGTGCCGATTTTTGCGCTGTCGCCAGCTCGCGACAGCCTTCGGCGTATGGCTTTATACCGTGGTGTGTATCCGGTTGCTCATGATTTTCCGAGTGCGGATGTGGAAGAAGCGTTGGTTGAAGGTGTCCGCTTACTGATTCAACAAGAATATATCAAGGCGGGTGACCGAATTATCCTTACAATGGGTGAGCACACTGGTGACGAAGGTGGCACTAACTCGCTACGTCTGGTGCAGGTTGGAGAAGAGGGTGATTTGGATTATAACCCGTCACTGAACAATGCTTGATCGGTCGGGGTTGTGTTGACTAGTGCTCCTTCAACCCGATCTTAAAATCAAGGCATGAAAGCAGCTTGGTTTTTAACCGGTCTGCGTCGTCTATACTTATTGGAAGAATTCCATGAATGACAAAATGAAACAAAACGCGCTTGATTACCATCAGTACCCAACCGCCGGAAAAATCAGGATTGCAGCCACCAAGCCTTTGACCACACAG
Source organism: Gammaproteobacteria bacterium (assembly GCA_021772935.1). GTDB lineage: Bacteria > Pseudomonadota > Gammaproteobacteria > Xanthomonadales > SZUA-36 > SZUA-36. The sequence continues at coordinate 9,130 of JAJFLA010000052.1, read as the reverse complement.
GAAGACCTTGGTTTGGCGTATTCGCCAGGTGTGGCTTATCCATGTGAACTAATCCATAAAGACCCTGCGGAAGCGAGCAATATGACTTCACGCGGCAACTTGGTTGCCGTGATCACCAATGGCACGGCGGTGCTGGGTCTGGGTGATATCGGACCGTTGGCAAGTAAACCCGTGATGGAAGGTAAGGCGGTCCTGTTTAAGAAATTTGCTGATATTGATGTTTTTGATATCGAGATCGATGAAAAAGATCCCGATCGTCTGGTTGATATTATTGCATCGCTGGAACCAACCTTCGGTGGCATCAACCTCGAAGATATCAAGGCGCCGGAATGTTTTGAAGTAGAAGCCAAGCTTAAAGAACGTCTCGCCATTCCGGTCTTCCACGATGATCAGCATGGTACGGCTATTATCACGGCGGCTGCGACGATCAATGCATTGCATATAGTCGGCAAGAAAATTTCAGAAGTGAAGTTAGTGGCTTCTGGTGCCGGTGCTGCCGGTATGGCATGCCTGGATTTGTTGGTCAATTTGGGTATGAACATAGAAAACATTTTGGTTATCGACCGTAGCGGGGTTATTTATAAGGGCCGCGAAAACCTGGCCGGAAGAAAGCTTGATTATGCACGTGATACGAACAAGCGCAGTCTTGAAGATGCCATGCATGGATCAGACATTTTTCTGGGTGTTTCTGCTGCTGGTGTACTTAGCAGTGACATGGTTAAAACTATGGCAGATCAGCCAGTCATACTGGCGCTGGCCAACCCCATACCCGAAATCATGCCTGAGGTCGCCAGAGCTGCACGCCCGGATGCCATTATCGCAACGGGGCGTTCTGACTATCCTAACCAAGTCAATAATGTGCTTTGCTTCCCATACATATTCCGTGGTGCGCTGGATGTTGGCGCGACCACGGTTAATGACGAAATGCAAATGGCCTGTGTGCATGCGCTTGCAGAATTAACACGACTAGAAGCCAGTGATATCAGCACCACGGCTTACGGTGGGAAGTCCCTGCAATTCGGGCCTGAATATCTGATCCCGAAACCCTTTGACCCACGTTTGTTAGTACACCTGGCGCCTGCAACGGCAAAGGCGGCGATGGGCAGTGGTGTGGCCACCAGGCCAATTGAGAACCTCGACGCTTACCGGGAAACACTGATGCAGTTTCTGTGGCGTACTGGTTTAGTGATGAAACCGGTTTTCGATGCTGCAAAAAGAGATCCCAAGCGTGTTGTTTATGCAGAAGGTGAAGAAGAAGTGGTTTTGCGTGCCGTACAGTCGGTCGTGGATGAAGGCATTGCAGTGCCCATTTTAATTGGTCGCCCCCAGGTTATAGAAGAGCGTGTTAAAAAGCTGGGTTTGCGGTTGGTTTCCGGAAAGGATTTTGAGCTTATCAATCCGGAGTCTGATCCCCGTTTCTGGGATTACTGGACCACTTACCATGCCATCATGGAACGCAAGGGTGTTTCGCCCAGTGCGGCCAAGGACCTTTTGCGCACACGTACAACAGTCATTGCTGCTATCGCGGTCTATCGTGGAGATGCAGACGCGATGATCACGGGATTGGTTGGCAGATATGACAGTAAGCTGGCTTTTTTGCGGGATGTGCTGGGGCCACAGCAGGGTAGCAACACCGTAGCAGCGCTGGGCGTATTAAATACTGATCGTGGAATTTACTTTATATGTGATACCCACGTTAATCCCGATCCAGATGCGGAAGAGATTGCTCAAATTACGTTATTGGCGGCTGAAAGAGTACGTATGTTTGGCATTGAACCACGTGTTGCCTTGCTATCGCATTCCTCTTTTGGCAGTCACGATGATGCCAGCGCATGCAAAATGAGACGAGCAACTGAGTTAATATCCCAGGTAGCACCTGAGCTTGAGGTTGAGGGCGAAATGTCGGCAGATATGGCGCTTTCTGCCGCTTTTCAAAAACAGCAGTTCCCCAGCTCCAGGTTGCGCGGTCCTGCGAACCTCCTGGTCATGCCAAATCTTGATTCTGCCCACATTACTTTCAATTTTGCACGAATTGTCAGCGATGCAGTGACTATTGGACCTATATTAATGGGGCTGGAACACCCGGCTCACGTTTTAACGCCATCAGCATCTGTAAGGCGGGTGATTAATATGACGGCATTTTCAGTAATGGAAAAACAAATACTTGAAAGACGAAAATCTTCAAAAGAAGAGGCAGCTTGAATGAACGTCAAGTCTTCTCTACAGGACCAGGACACCGATTCTGCTGAAACACAAGAATGGTTGGAGTCCATGCAGGCTGTCATAGCGCGTGAAGGACTCGGGCGTGCACATTTTCTGCTGGAGTTACTGGTGGATTATACCCGTCGTTCAGGTGGTCACCTCCCATATGATGCGACCACCGCCTATATCAACACGATTCCGCCCGGTCAAAGCGCGAAATTACCGGGGGATTATGAAATCGAACGACGTATTCGTGCCCTTATTCGCTGGAATGCGTTGGCCATGGTTTTGCGTGCCGCCAAGCGGGGTGGAGAGTTGGGTGGACATATCGCCAGCTTCGCTTCTGCAGCTTCTTTGTACGATGTCGGTTTTAATCATTTCTTTCGCGGCCCGGATCATGAAGGTGGTGGCGATCTGATCTACATTCAGGGACACTCATCACCGGGCATTTACGCACGGGCTTTTTTAGAAGGCCGGATCACTAACGAACAAATGGACCATTTTCGCCAGGAAGTTGATGGTAATGGTTTAAGTTCGTACCCACACCCGTGGTTGATGCCAGATTTCTGGCAACTGCCCACAGTATCGATGGGTCTTGGACCGATTCAGGCTATATACCAGGCGCGTTTCCTTAAATACCTGCACAACCGTGGTATTGAGGATACTTCACAGCGCAAGGTTTGGTGTTATCTGGGTGATGGTGAAACCGATGAGCCGGAGTCGCTGGGTGCGATTTCACTGGCAGGTCGTGAAGGTTTGGATAACCTGGTGTTTGTTGTCAATTGCAACTTGCAGCGTCTGGACGGCCCTGTACGTGGCAATGGTAAAATCATTCAGGAGCTCGAAGGCGTGTTCCGTGGTGCGGGCTGGAATGTAATCAAGGTCATTTGGGGTTCACGGTGGGATGCTTTATTGGCCAAAGATAAAGATGGCTTGTTGCGCAAGCGTATGGAAGAAGTGGTCGATGGCGAGTATCAGAACTACAAGGCCAAAGGCGGCGCCTATACGCGAGAGCACTTCTTTGGTGCTTACCCTGAGCTCGAAGAAATGGTCGCCAATTTGACCGACGAAGATGTCTGGCGTCTTAACCGTGGTGGTCATGACTCACACAAGATCTACGCGGCTTATGCCGCTGCAACCCAACATACTGGACAACCAACTGTTGTACTGGCTAAAACAGTCAAAGGTTATGGCATGGGAGAATCGGGGGAAGCACTGAATATCTCTCACCAGCAAAAGAAAATGGATGAGGAATCCATACGTCTATTCCGTGACCGTTTTAAAGTGCCGGTCTCCGATGATGACATTGCTGATATGCCGTACTACCACCCAGGCGAAGACAGCGTCGAAATAAAATATATGCAGGAGCGCCGGAAAGCTCTAGGTGGTTATTTACCGCAACGTCGGGTTCAACAAACCCCGCTGGAAGTCCCCGCACTGGAGGCATTTGAGTCTCTTCTCAAAGATACTGGTGAGCGCGAAATCAGCACCACGATGACCTATGTGAGAGCTTTGGCCATCATGCTCAGAGACAAAAATATCGCCAAGCATATCGTACCCATCGTGGCAGATGAGGCACGTACATTCGGCATGGAAGGCATGTTCCGTCAGTTGGGTATTTATTCATCAAAGGGCCAGCTGTATACGCCAGTAGATTCCGACCAATTGATGTTTTACAAGGAGGACACCAAGGGTCAGATTCTTCAGGAAGGTATTTCCGAAGCTGGTGCGATGTCATCGTGGATTGCAGCTGCTACCAGCTACGCCAACAGTGGCGTACCAATGATCCCTTTCTTTATCTTTTATTCCATGTTTGGTTTTCAACGCATTGGTGATCTTGCCTGGGCTGCCGGCGACATGCGCGCCCGTGGATTCCTGTTGGGTGGCACATCGGGTCGCACTACATTGAATGGTGAGGGTCTGCAGCATGAAGATGGCAATAGCCACGTTATTTCCGGGTTGGTACCCAATTGCGTTTCCTATGACCCAACGTTTGCTTATGAATTGGCGGTAATCCTTCAAGATGGTATGCGGCGGATGTACCAGGACCAGGAAGACGTGTATTACTACATCACCGTGATGAATGAAAACTACACACATCCAGGCATGCCTGCCGGGGCGGAAGAAGGAATTCGCAAAGGCCTGTACCGGTTCCGTGCGGGTCGTGCGGGCCAACATAGTGTGCAGCTGATGGGTTCCGGAGCGATTCTGCGCGAAGTCATTGCGGCGGCGGAAATTCTTGAGCGTGATTATTCAGTCAGTGCCACGGTTTGGAGTACGACCAGTTTTACCGAATTGCAACGCGATGGTGTTGCTGCTGAGCGGTATAACCGTCTCAACCCGGAAGCAGAACAACGCGCCCCATGGGTCACGCAATGTCTTGATGGGCATGAAGGGCCAATAGTTGCAGCAACAGATTATGTTCGGGCCTATGCTGAACAAATCCGTCCATATCTGCCCCAAGCTGATTACACGGTACTTGGCACGGATGGTTTTGGTCGCTCGGATACACGTGAAAACCTACGACGTTTCTTTGAGGTTGATCGTAAAAATATCGTTTATTCCACCTTGTCGGCATTATGTAAGCAGGGTTCCTTGTCTATTGATGATTTAGTGAAGGCCCGTAATAAGCTGGAGCTTGATCCGGACAAACCTAATCCATTGAAAGCGTAAAAAATGCAAATGGACAATAAAACACGGATGGGTAGCAGCCAGTGACAAACCTAATCGAAATCAAAGTACCGGATATCGGCGATTTTGACGGCATACCGGTGATAGAAGTGCTGGTTGTGGTTGGTGATTCTGTTGAGGCTGAACAATCTTTGGTAACGTTGGAAAGCGACAAAGCGACAATGGAGGTACCTGCTCCAGTAGCTGGCGTAATCCGCGAACTGCATGTGGCGTTGGACGATGCGGTATCGGAACATGATATTGTCGCTGTTATTGAAGTTGATGAAGCTGCTGAATCGACTGAACCAGAGACAGGCGAGCTACCAGAACCGAACAAGGGTCAGCCAGCGGAGACTGCATCACCCACTCCACAGCAGGCACTAGCCAGGCAGCCAGGCATCAATACAAATCGGTCTACGCCGCCGTCAACGGCTAGCAGACAGTCGCTGCCTGTGCCCATGGATGCCAATGCGATTTTGCCGTCTAAGGCAGTTTACGCCAGCCCGGCAGTTCGTCGTTTTGCGCGTGAATTGGGGGTGGATCTGTCGCGGGTCACTGGCAGTAGCCGTGGTGGGCGTATTGTTCGAGATGATGTCACCGCTTTCGTCAAGTCTGTCTTGACGAGTAAAGCGAGCCCCTCATCGGCTGGCCTGGGCTTTGATTTGCCGGCGCCACCCAAAGTTAATTTTAGTCGGTATGGTGAGGTTGAAACCCAGTCCTTATCAAAAATACAAAAGGTCTCCGGAGCACATCTCCATCGCAACTGGGTCAGTATCCCCCATGTCACCCAGAATGACCTGGCCGACATCACGGATATGGAGATTTACCGAAAGTCCAATACCGACAAAGCCCAGAAGCAGGGGTCCAAATTGACACCTTTAGTTTTTCTGATCAAGGCGAGTGTGGCAGCACTTAAAAAATTCCCCACTTTCAATGCTTCACTGGATGCATCGCATGAAAACCTGGTGGTGAAAAAATATTTTCATATTGGCATTGCAGTGGATACACCCGCTGGATTGGTGGTGCCTGTGATACGTGATTGTGATCAGAAAGACATCTTTCAGTTGGCTGCAGAACTGGCAGATCTCAGCCAGCGGGCACGTGACGGGAAACTTAAACCGATCGAAATGCAAGGCGGCTGTTTTTCTATATCCAGCCTGGGTGGTATTGGTGGTACGTCATTCACCCCGATCATCAATGCGCCAGAAGTGGCGATATTGGGTGTCTCTCGTTCCAACATCAGGCCGCAGTGGGATGGCGAGGCGTTTCAGCCACGTTTGATGCTGCCGTTATGTTTATCCTATGACCACCGGGTGATTGACGGTGCAAATGGAGCACGATTCACACGTTACCTTGCCGTTTGCCTCGAAGACTTCAAGAATATGGATTTGTAATTGACGAGCGTTGATGACTGATTCCAGAAACACACCGGATTCACAGCTTGGACGGCGAATGTTGTGGTTCGCGGCATTGGGTCTTTTGGGCGGCTTATACCTATTGTTTTCTGCACTGGAAAACGGCGGTGGCACGGTCATTTCGGTGGATTCTAGCGGTGCGGCAATGGTTGTGCTGGAACAGGACCGCAATGGCCATTATGAAGCTGAAGGAACTATCAACGGCCAGCCAGTTGTTTTCCTGGTTGATACTGGTGCAACCGATGTTGCATTGCCTGAATCGCTTGCCCGTGCTCTGGGTTTGGATTTTGGACCGAGAGTACAGGTGATGACGGCCGCAGGGCCATCGACTGCATGGATGACACGGTTGGATGAAGTGGTTGTGGGTGGTATACATCGTAATAATGTACGTGCCAGCATCACCTCCGGAGAATTTAACGGGATCTTGCTTGGTATGAGCTTTCTTAAACACTACAATTTGCAGCAACAAGACGGCAAGCTGGTGATCAAGCAAGTTAATACGGGCAATTAATGATAATGAGCAATATGATTGAAATCCGCGTGCCCGATATCGGTGATTTTACCGATATACCGGTTGTCGAAGTGCTGGTAAGTGCGGGTGACCGCGTGACTGCGGAACAATCCCTGGTCACGCTGGAAAGTGAAAAGGCCATCATGGAAATCCCATCACCGGGCGCAGGTATTGTCCATTCACTGGGTGTTGCTGAAGGTGACTTTGTTTCGGAAGACTCCCTGGTTGCGATTTTGGAACCAGATGAAGCCATTGTTGTGGCAGTCAATGCTTCAAAAGCATCGGCGGTCATCGAAAATGTACCAAATGAACAAAAGCAGACTATCCAACCGCCACAACAAACCGTGTTGGATGAAGAGATCGATCCATCTGCTGATTATGATTTTGATGTTCTGGTGCTGGGGGCGGGCCCCGGTGGTTACACAGCTGCATTTAGAGCAGCAGACCTGGGGTTAAACGTAGCCCTGATCGAGCGTTACCCAACACTGGGCGGGGTTTGCCTTAACGTGGGCTGTATACCGTCCAAGGCCTTGCTTCACGCAACCGCTGTTATTGATGAAGCTGCCGAGATGGCAGACCATGGTGTCACTTTCGGTTCACCCGAAATTGATCTGAATAAATTACGTCACTGGAAAGAAAAGGTCGTCGGACAGTTAACCGGTGGGCTTGCTTCCATGTCAAAGCAACGCGGTGTAACTGTTATTCAGGGTAATGGGCGTTTCAGTGATGTTCATGAAATGCTGGTTGAGACATCGGATGGCAGTCGCTCAGTCAGTTTTCGCCGGGCCATCATTGCCGCAGGTTCACAGCCGTTTAAATTACCTGGCCTGCCATGGGATGATCCGCGTGTGATGGACTCTACCGATGCGTTGGAACTGAAGACTGTGCCAGAGCGTCTGCTGGTGGTCGGTGGTGGCATAATCGGTTTGGAAATGGCCAGCGTTTATCAAGGTCTGGGCAGCGAGGTCACGGTAGTCGAGTTGACCGGGCAGTTGATGCCCGGCACCGATAAAGACCTGGTCAGGCCGCTACAAAAGAGAATCAATGCCCGCTATGCCGGCATTTTTGTAAATACGAAGGTGATATCGGTTGAACCTTTCGATGATGGTCTGCGTGTGACCTTTGAAGGTTCAAAAACACCGACAAATACTGTATTTGACCGACTTTTGGTTTCAACGGGGCGCACACCTAATGGAAACCTGGTAGGCGCTGAGTTCGCAGGAGTTGAGGTCACGGAACAGGGATATATTCCTGTGGACAAGCAAATGCGTACCAATGTGCCACATATTTTTGCTATCGGTGATATTGTTGGCCAGCCAATGCTGGCGCACAAGGCGACACACGAGGCAAAGGTCGCAGCAGAGGTTTGTGCCGGAATGAAAAGTGCATTTGAGGCACGGGTTATCCCTTCTGTAGCGTATACCAATCCTGAAATTGCCTGGGTGGGTCTTACGGAAACAGAAGCAAAGGCACAAGGTATCGATTACAAGCTGGGCAAATTTCCCTGGGCGGCCAGTGGTAGAGCCATGGGAATTGGGCGAACCGAAGGATCCACGAAGCTATTGTTTGATCCTGAAACCCACAGAGTATTAGGTGCTGGCATTGTCGGCGCTCACGCAGGTGATTTAATCGCAGAATGTGTGCTGGCGATTGAGATGGGGTGTGAAGCTGGGGATATCGGTCTTTCAATCCACCCGCACCCGACACTTTCAGAAACTGTAGCGATGTCTGCCGAGGTGTTTGAAGGAACAATTACGGATCTTTATATCCCTAAACGAAAATAAAGCTTGAAGGATCGAAGGGTCAGGTTTAAACGCAGAAAACCTCCGTCATTAACAGGGTAATGATTCAGAGTGTTTGCTTCTGTTTCTGTAAGCTTGGGGGGCTGGGGTGCAAAAGCTTCAGAGCCGGGTACCAAATCCTTTTGATTACCGACTCTGGCTTAGGCGCTACTCTTCATCGCTCGAGATTCATTTAACTTCCGTGTTGAGGTCTCGCTTCCATTCCGTCTTCGTCCATGAAGCTTTCTAAACCTCATCTCTACAATGCTCCAGATGCAAGTCTGCTCATACTGTAGAAAATGACAGGCTTTTGCAGGAAAAAGTATAGTTTGCATGGGTTTGCAGACGAATAATCAAAAAATAGGGTGAAAAATTAAAATAATGGCTGTACGCCATGACCTTAGACTTTTTGCGGCAACCAATTCGCAAGCGTTGCAAACAGTATCTCAGGTTCAACCGGCTTGCCTACAAAATCATTCATACCGGCGTCCAGGCAAGCCTGACGATCTTCAGCAAAGACATTTGCAGTCATTGCCAGAATTGGGATGGCC
>JAJFLA010000051.1 GCA_021772935.1 Gammaproteobacteria bacterium | reverse complement strand
TACAAAATCACCACCACGAGCTTCTGCACATATCTTCGTCAACGCCGCCGTCAGCGTCGTCTTACCATGATCAACGTGACCAATCGTACCCACGTTTACATGGGGCTTTGTTCTTTCAAATTTTTCCTTGGACATGCCTGTCTCCAAAAACAACCACTGTTAAATTGTAAAAAAAAAATCAAATATGACCAAAAAATTTGGTGCCCACAACTGGACTCGAACCAGTGACCTCTCCCTTACCAAGGGAGTGCTCTACCACCTGAGCTATGTGGGCCAAACTAAAACTATAATCTGGCTTCACTACTCCAAGCTACTTACCCACAAACCCAGGCTGAAAGGTTTGGAGCGGGTGATGGGGATCGAACCCACATAATCAGCTTGGAAGGCTGAGGTTCTACCATTGAACTACACCCGCCTTAACTTCCAAAACCCAGGGTTTCTACACCATTTTAAATGGTGGAGGGGGGAGGATTCGAACCTCCGAAGGCATAGCCAGCAGATTTACAGTCTGCCCCCGTTGACCGCTTGGGTACCCCTCCCTCAAGCAAGCCGCCTATTTTCTCTTAGCAAAGATTGAGTGTCAACACATGACAAGCGATTAACTCAAATAAAACCACAAATATGATTTTGCATGCTAATTGAAGGTACAAACCGGCACATATCGTGCCCGCGCTTTATACATTAAAACGAAAATGCATTACGTCACCTTCCTGAGTGATGTATTCCTTACCTTCAAGACGCAGCTTGCCAGCCTCTTTTGCACCCTGTTCCCCACCGCAATTGATGAAATCATCATACGCCGTAACTTCGGCGCGAATAAAACCACGTTCAAAGTCCGTATGTATCCTGCCAGCAGCATTGGGGGCTGTCGCACCGTTGGTAACCGTCCACGCCCTGACTTCTTTTACACCTGCGGTGAAAAATGTCAGCAGGTCCAACAGGCCGTAACCCGCTCGAATAACACCCGCCAGACCAGACTCCTTTAACCCAAGCGCAGCCAGGAACTCCTGTCGATCCTCACGATCCAGCTGCGCAACCTCAGCTTCAGTCGCCGCACAAACCGGTACGACCTTGGCGTTATCACCACCGGCAAACTCCCGAACCTGATCAAGCAGTGGATTATCCTCGAAACCATCTTCGGCAACATTGGCGATATAGACAACTGGTTTCATAGTTAGCAGATGAAGATCTCTTACGCACTTTTTCTGTTCTTTGTCCAGCCCCAGGTTCCGGGCACTTCCTGTTTCACTGAGACTGATCATTACTTTTGTAAGTAATGCAGCACGAGCCACCATTTCCTTATCACCACTACGGGTTTGTTTTTCCGCTCTTAGTAATGCGCGCTCCACGCTGTCTATATCTGCCAACGCAAGCTCTGTATTGATAATTTCAATATCTGAAACCGGATTGACCCTACCCGAAACATGCACCACATCATCATTTTCAAAACAGCGCACTACATGTGCGATGGCATCCGTCTCCCTGACATGGGACAGAAATTTGTTGCCAAGCCCTTCGCCCTTGGAAGCACCTTCTACCAAACCGGCAATATCCACAAACTCCATCGTCGTGGGCAACACTCTTTCCGGTTTCACTATATTGGCCAATTGTTCGAGGCGCGAGTCCGGCACCGGCACCATACCGACATTGGGATCAATGGTACAAAACGGATAGTTTTCCGCAGCAATACCAGCTTCTGTAAGCGCATTGAACAAGGTGGACTTGCCAACATTCGGCAATCCGACAATCCCACATTTAAAACCCATGATTGATATCCAATTTAATAAGACAGGTCAATCCTTCCTGACCACTGCGATCTGGTAAGTGTTAACCGTCGCTGGTTGGTGGATTGTCACTGGTATGTAGATCCTTGATCGCTTTCGAGACATTACCTGCGAGCAGATCAGGCATAACCGCAACCGCTTCGCCAATCGAATTCATCATCAGCTTTTCCTGGTCTACCGATGGCCGGCTCAATACGTATCCAGTAACAGCAGGCTTGAGACCCGGGTGACCAATACCAATGCGTAAACGCAAAAAGTCCGTATTGTCCATGTGTTGGAAAATATCCCGCATACCGTTGTGTCCACCATGACCGCCACCTTTCTTCAGACGGACGGTGCCAGCTGGAAGGTCCAGGTCATCGTAGGCAACCAACATATTCTCTGCGGCGACACGGTAATAATCCACTATTGTCCGGACGGCTTGACCACTGTGGTTCATAAAAACAGTCGGCTTTGCAAAAACACAGTCTGTTCCGTAAAAACGGCTACGGAAAATCTTGGCGGCTACCTTTGCCTGGGACCGAAACCCGCCGTCAACACCCTGATTAAGAATATCTTTTTGCAACGCATCCAAAAACCAAAACCCGGCGTTATGCCGGGTTTGGCTGTATTTGGAACCCGGATTACCGAGGCCAACAATCAGGAATAAGTCAGACAATATCGACCTCGGAGATTAATCCTTATCCGCTTCACTATCAGCTTCACTATCACCTTCACTATCATCTTCATCAGATTCCTCGGCAACCTCGGCTGCAGCTTCACCTGTTTCTGTAACAGCTTCAAGTGCTGCTTCAGCAGCTTCTTCAGCAGCTGCGGCACCTGTACCCTGAGACTCTTTAATTCGAACCGTATTAGCGATCATGGTTTCATCATCATCGCTGGCTAGTGCTGGAATCTCAACACCTTCCGGCAGCAGGATATCAGACAACATAACGACACCACCTGCTTCCAGTCCAGACAGGTCTACAGTCAAAAATTCAGGAATATTTTCTGGTAATGCCGCGATTTCAACCTCTGTTACCATGTGTTGAATGATTATGCCAGAGGCCTTGCCGGCTTCTGACTCATCTTCGCCAGCGTAGTGAATCGGGACAGACATGCGAAGAATTTCTTCCGCAGAAACACGTAAGAAGTCCAGGTGCATAATCTGCTCGATATATGGGTGACGATGAACATCACGCACAATAACTTTCTGGCTGCGTCCATCAGCGACCCTGACCTCCAGAACACTGGAGTAGAAAGACTCCTGTTCCGCCGCGTGCATTAATGGAGCATGCTCCAGCGCCAATGTGGCTGGGGCTTTCTGACCACCGTAAAGTACCGCTGGAATTTTCCCCTGTCGACGCAGGCGGCGGCTCGCACCTTTCCCCACATCTTCACGGATTTCCGCGTTGATAATATTTGAATCAGTCATGATATTCCTCAAAAGCATCTGCTTCGAATCAAAAAGAGTCAATTCGCAGCAAAAAAAACCGTATACACGGCGGTTCATCCATCCCCGCGACCAGGGACAGCGCAAAAATCTAGCCGGGCATTATACCGTACGCACCTGGGGTTGGTGCAATACATATTGAAATAAAGTTCAGTCTACATACAATGAGCTGACCGATTCACCCTGAGCCATTCTACGGATGGTTTCTGCCAGCATTTGCGCCACGCTCAGTTGCCGAATCTTACTGCATTGCTGAGCGGCTTCACTCAATGGGATAGTGTCGGTTACGACCACTTCATCCAGCTCAGAATGGGTGATGTTATCAATCGCAGACCCGGAAAGAACCGGATGAACACAATAGGCAACCACTCGCTTGGCACCTTGTTTTTTCAACGCACCAGCAGCGGTACTAAGCGTTCCCGCCGTATCAACCATATCATCAACCATGACACAATTCTTACCTTGAACATCACCAATGATATTCATTACCTCCGCAACATTAGCACGTGGTCGACGTTTATCGATGATGGCCAGTTCAGTATCAAGACGCTTGGCGATCGCCCTTGCGCGTACCACACCACCCACATCAGGTGACACCACAACCAGGTCTTCGGCACCTTGTTGCCGCCAGATATCGGCCAAGGTCAAAGGTGAGGCATAAACATTATCCACTGGAATATCAAAGAAGCCCTGAATTTGGTCAGCATGCAAATCGATAGTTATCACGTGGTCTGTACCCATGGCACTGATCATTTTAGCCGCAACTTTGGCAGTAATCGGCACACGCGCAGATCGGGGCCGGCGGTCCTGGCGGGCATATCCAAAGTAAGGTATCACCGCAGTGACGCGGGTTGCGGATGCGCGTTTTAGTGCATCGACCATCACCAGTAACTCAACAAAGTTATCAGCTGTTGGCGCACAGGTCGATTGTATCAGGTAGATATCACGACCACGGATGTTTTCCATTATCTCGACGGCTACTTCACCATCACTGAAGCGATCCACCAGGGCCTTACCCATGGGAACACCGAGTTCACGGGCAATGTCATTTGCCAACTTGGGGTTGGCATTTCCTGCAAATACCATCAAGGAAGGATTGGCCACTGTATCACCACCTGAATTGAACTGTTTATTACCTTAAAAAATGGCTGGGACGGCAGGACTCGAACCTGCGAATGCGGGGATCAAAACCCCGTGCCTTAACCACCTTGGCCACGTCCCAATCGTTTTCAATTTTTCGTAATCACTACTAAGCTCGCAAGCTGTTCAATCAATATGATTGATCTACCCCACCCACAGCGCGGACAGTATATCGACATTTTAATTCGCTTGCTGCGCTGATTGAAGCATTTTTATTATCAAATGATAAAAAAAATGTACTACCTGTGCCACTCATGTGCGGTTCTCCCCATGCTCGCAAATCCTGGATGATGTTATCCAGTTGCGGATGCATCTCCAACACAACCGCTTCACAATCGTTCCGACCTGGCTGCAGACTGATCCGAGACATGGCCTCCGGTTTTGAATCACGTTTAAGCAACGGGTGCGCAAATACCTCTGCCGTCGAAATACTGAACCCCGGAAAAATCAGCACATAATACCTTTGACCCAGTGATACCGCCTGTAGCTTCTCCCCTCGCCCTTCCGCCCAGGCGCTTTGTCCATATACAAATACCGGCACATCAGCACCTAACTCCAGTCCCAACTCGGCCAGTTGTTGTGTTGTCTGCCCGCAAGACCACAATTGGTTTAGTGCAAGCAGAACCGTTGCTGCATCGGAGCTGCCACCACCAAGACCAGATCCCATAGGAATTCGCTTAATCAGATCAATATGAACGCCCTTTTTCCCACCCAAGCGGTCTTTTAAAAGGTGCGCGGCACGCATGCAAATGTCCGCCTCTTCAGGAATCGCATCAACGTTGCAATGACGGCTTATTTGCCCACTATCATTTACGGAGAATCGTAACTCGTCCCCCCAGTCCAGTAACTGAAACAGGGTCTGCAGTTCGTGATAACCATCCGGGCGCTGACCTGTAATGTGTAAAAACAGGTTCAGTTTGGCGGGAGCATGCCATGACTGAGTCTCGGGTTTAGCGGGTGAAGGCATGGCCTATATCCAGTTGCCAGCGCTTGATCGCCAGCTTTACACGATAATTATCCCGCCGGGCACTCAATTTCATCGGCAACGCCACACCGGCAGTTGAACCATAGCGGCTGAAATCAATGCTCCAACCCAACTGATCCAGACTTATCAACAGACCTTCAGAGTCAAACTTCTCGTCTTCAACAGCGCCTGGTACTGCCAGACCCCGAACCCACCACTGTAATGCATCCACCGGTATGGGCCAGCCCATATGATTTTGTATCAACGTGTTGACCTCCGCTGCAGCATGTTCAGCACCATTTGCCTGCTTCAAAACCGCGCCATCGGGATCGATTTGTAAATGCCAGGCACCACGCCCCATGGCACCATGGAAATCCAATTCACTGCTATCAAGCATAACGTTCCATTGCAACGTGCCACTGCCGCCACGCTCACCATCGTCAACTGAAATCCTGCCAACCAGACTCCATTCAGGAATTGCACCGAGCTTGTCAACACGGTTCTGATATGCCTTTTCACTGCCAATGCCGGGGTCTTTTACCGGCATGCTGGTACAGGCATCCAGTATGAAAAGCAGAGAAATTAACCAGCAAAACTGGCTGAGCGCCTTTTTCAAGGTAACTCACCAAATTGTTGCAGGGTTTTGATCAGGACTTTGTTGTCGCTTTCCAATTGAATACCCAAGGCCCAAAGTGCACGTGCTTCATCTTTTTTGCCACTGACCCACAGCACCTCCCCCAGATGGGCAGCAATCTCTGCATTGCGCATCCTTTTCCATGCTTCACGCAAATAGCCCTCGGCTTCGCGTAAACGCCCAAGTCGATAGGAGACCCATCCCATGCTGTCGATAATTGAAGCATCACCAGGTTCTAACTCGTAGGCCTGGAGAATCAACACCAACGCTTCATCATAACGCTCCGTCAGATCGGCCAATGTATAACCCAGCGCGTTGATCGCAGCGGCATTGCCCGGTTGAACCAAAATGACCTGGCGTAAATCACTTTCAGCCAATTCCAGCTGATTCAAACCGACAGCCAGCAGCGCCCGTGCATATCGCAAAGGATTGTCATCGGGAAGCTCCGTCAATGCGTCGTTCAGCAGCTGAATAGCTTCGTCTGCACGGTCTGCACCCTGTAGTATTTGTGCCTCAACCTGGTAACTTTGGGATCGGACGCCATCGTCTGCTTGAATGCGAAGCTGCGCCAACAGCTTGCGAGCCTCTTCAAAGTCGCCCAAATCATCAAGCATAAATGCCTGGCGCAAGGTGGCACGCAGTGACTGCTCACCAGTGACCTGCTTGTACCAATCAATAGCCTCACGCTGATAACCAAGTAACTCCGCGCTTTGTGCAGCCTGAAAAGCAGTATCTGAGGCCTCTGCGTATTGAGCTTCAGAAAAGCCCAAATATAGCGTCTCTGCACTGTCCCTGTCACCCGCATCCAGAGCAAAGACGATGCGGGTAAACCGCATATCAGGTGTATCGGGCAACTGTGCCAAAACCGCCAGTGCGGAGATGGGATCCTCGTTCTGCTTTAACAGTTCTGCGTACGCCATGGCAATATGTCGATTTTTAGAGCTTGCCTCCCAGGCTCGCCGGTAGCGCTTCAAAGCGAGCGCGTCGTCGCCGAGGTTAACTGCCAACCGACCCGACCAGGCCAACAGATCCGCTCTTTTCGGCTGCAGGATGATTGCCTGGTCTACCAATTCAGTTGCCGTATCCAGATTGCCGATACGTGCCGCAAGCTGGCTACGGGCAAACAGAGCCTCCACATTTGATCTGGCATCGAAATCATCCAGCAACTTGTCCAATACTTTTTTTGCCCTGATCTGATCATTGGCAGGTGCCAACAAAGCCGCGACCATGCGCCAACCATGCGCCTGATCAAATTTGGTAAGTTCAAGTATCCGTGCAAGCTGGAACTCAGCGCCCACATAATCACCTTCCCGTAATCTTGATCCGGCAGCCAGTTCCCGTGCGTCCAGACTTTCGGGTTCCAATGTCGCCCAGCGATCAGAGGCCAGTGCGACCATCTGCCATTGTCCGGCTGAAACTGCGACCTGAGTAGCGCGTTCAGCGATCTCAGGATCTTTAGATATCAGGGCTGCCTTCAGATATTCAGCCGCTGCAGCTGAGAAATCCCCTTCGGCACCTAATACTTCAGCAGAAAAAACGTGGTACATCACATCTGGATCTGTTGACGGTAATTCACTCTCGGCGACATCGCTGGCAAAGGACTCCACTGGCGTGGAAGCAGTATCTATTGCCGGTCGGGATGATGATTTCTGCACTGATGAACAAGCTGTCGTCAATAACATGACGAAAATCAACACGCCCAGCACCCATTTCATGAAACAATAGTCATAATTCATAAACCAAAGGATAACTGCTTGCAGCCGGTGAACCAATCCCTGATCGTGATCCATGATGAATTTTGGGTACTGAATCAACATTTGAACCATTTCCGACTTGATATTCCCTTGACTGGCAAGCAGAATCGCTGCGCCTTTAAAAGATAATCATTACTCATGCCACTGCTTGCCACCGGAATCAGCCATCACACCGCACCGCTCGAAACCCGCGAGAGGATTGCTATCGCACGTACCGAGTATGTAGAACGGGTCAAGAAACTCCATGCACTTGATGGTATTGAAGAAGTTGTAGTGGTCAGCACCTGCAACCGGACCGAAATTTACACCATCGGCCCAAAACAAAGTCGTGAACAAGTTCACCAGTGGCTACAAGCCAAGGGCGGTTTGAGTGATGTTGAAATGGATGCACACTGTTATGTACACGAACGTGAGCAAGCAGTGCGCCATCTGTTTCGAGTAGCAGGAGGGCTTGAATCACTGGTACTTGGCGAATCACAAATAGTCGGCCAGCTAAAGGAATCATGGCAAATGGCGCACGAAGCCGGTGGAGTCGGAAAAGTCCTCGACCGGCTTTTTCAGCATGCCTTCGCCACCGGCAAACGAATTCGTAGCAAAACGGGCATTGGTGAACACCCGGTATCGGTTGCATACACCACCGTTATGCTGGCGAAACAGATTTTTGGAGACCTGGTCAGCAAGACGGTCATCCTGGTCGGTGCTGGCGAGATGGTTGAGTTATGCGGTCGCCACCTGCACGACAAAGGTCTCTCAAGTCTGATCATTGCCAACCGCAGCGTAGGTCGTGCGACCGAACTGGCTGAACAATTCGGTGCACACGCTGTCTCGCTCGCCGACTTACCAACGGTATTACATAAGGCCGACATCCTAATCAGCTCTACAGCCTCGCTGGAGCCCGTCATACACCTGGAGCCGGTAAAAGCCGCACTCAAACTGCGTCGAAACCAACCCATGTTTTTGGTCGATATCGCTGTACCCAGAGATATCCACCCTGATGTCGGCAAACTTGGCAACGTGTACCTGTACACGATTGACGATCTACAGAAGGTGGTTGACAAAAACCTCTCCAAACGAAGCGAAGCAGCTGAAGCCGCCAGTGGTGATGTGAGCGACTCGGTAGAAGAGTTCATGCGCTGGCTGAACAGCCAAAGGGCTGCCGTTTATTTACAAAACCTACACAAACATGCCCGCCTGAACAGCGAAGAACTGGTTTCAAAAGCACTGCGAAAAATACAGGCAGGCAAAGACCTTGAGAAAGTTATTACACAATTGGCGAATACGCTGGCCAAGAGAATACTGCATCTGCCCAGCACCCGATTGCGTCAGGCTGCAGAAGAACAGGATGATGAACTGCTCAAAGTAGCCAACCGTTTGTTTGAACCGGAAGACTAAGCGTGAGCCTGTTGCCC
Source organism: Gammaproteobacteria bacterium (assembly GCA_021772935.1). GTDB lineage: Bacteria > Pseudomonadota > Gammaproteobacteria > Xanthomonadales > SZUA-36 > SZUA-36. The sequence goes on along the minus strand of JAJFLA010000051.1, from coordinate 61,492 downwards.
TCAATATACACACGGCTACACCAGGTGCAAGAACGGCATGAGGAAATTTCCATGCTGCTGGCCACACAAGAAATCCTGCTCGACCAAAACCGGTTTCGTGATTTATCGGTCGAATACTCACAACTGGAACCGGTCGTGCTTATCTGGGCAAAATGGCAACAGGCTGGCCAGTCCATAGCAGAAGCCCAGAGCCTGCTCAAAAACCAGGATGCCGAAATACAGGAACTCGCCAGCGAAGAACTCGCCAGGACAACACAGCAACAGCAAGTATTGGAAGAACAGCTGAATGTCTTGTTACTGCCCAAAGATCCAGACGATGACAACAATATTTTCCTGGAAATCCGAGCCGGCACCGGTGGCGACGAGGCCGCCTTGTTCGCTGGCGATCTGTTTCGTATGTATCACCGTTACGTCGAAAACAATAAGTGGCAGATGGAAATCATCAACACCAGCAATGGCGACCATGGTGGGTACAAAGAAATTGTTGCCCGCATCATTGGCCACGGTGCCTATTCCAGACTTAAATTTGAATCCGGAACACACCGCGTGCAAAGAGTTCCTGAAACTGAATCTCAGGGCCGCATCCACACATCTGCCTGCACCGTTGCAATTCTGGCAGAACGGGAAAGCATCGAAGGGGTAGACATTCAGACCTCAGATATCAGAATCGATACCTTTCGCGCCTCTGGCGCAGGTGGTCAGCATGTCAACACCACTGACTCGGCCATCCGCATCACGCATCTATCCACAGGCCTGGTCGTCGAATGCCAGGATGAGCGTTCTCAACATAAGAACAAAGCACGTGCCCTATCACTTTTGAGTGCGCGCTTGCTGGAAAAAGAAAAAGCCGAACAAGCCCGCGAACAGGCTGAAGACCGCAAGCTGCAAGTCGGTTCTGGCGACCGTTCTCAACGTATTCGCACCTACAATTTCCCACAAGGACGGGTGACTGACCACAGGATTGGCCTGACCCTTTACAAACTCGAAGAGTTGCTTGGTGGCGGCCTTAACATGATCATTGAGCCGCTGATTCAGGAACATCAAATCGAACTGCTGACCGAACTGGGAAACTGAATGCAGGTTCGACTTTTGCTGTGTTTTTTGGCCTGTTGCCTGATTGGCAATGCGAGCGCATCAGACCAAGACAGCGGCCACACTCTCTACCTCGTTCGTCACGCCGAGAAACAGTCAGATGGAAGCCACGACCCAGCTTTAAATGACGCTGGCAAAAAGCGTTCGATGCAATTGGCTATTTTATTGCAGGACAAAGACATCAAAACAATCTGGTCGAGTGATTTCAAACGCACCCGTGAGACCGCAAAACCCTTACTCTCCAGCCTGGTACTTCAACTGAATATTTATGATCCTCGTAATCAAGCTGATCTGGTCGAAAACCTGCTGGAAAACCAACAAAACACGCTAATCGTCGGGCACAGCAACACCATCCCGGAACTAGCCCGTTTGATATGTGATTGTTTAATCGCTGACATGAACGAATCCGAATATGACCGTATGATTGTCATTTCGATCATTGACGGTGAAGTCGAGCTTAAAACGCTACAACAAGATCATTGGTTGAACGTGGGTGGTTGATCAATTCCAGAGCAAAGGCATAATCTGGCCCCCAAAAAACACGTGCGAAGATACCCAGCCAAATATGTTACTGGAAGCAAAGTAATTTACCGTATTAACCACTCGGGTTTGATGATGTATTTCAGGTGGAAACATCCCCGTCACTACGGAGGGGTTGAAGCCGGTCACCTATAAAGACAGCAGCCAGCGCCAGGTTTACCGGTGTCATCAAGGCCAGTACATCAAGGTTGTACTGGTGTTGTGGTAACAACAGCAATATGTAGGCAGTCACAACACCACCTGCCAGCACCACGGCCCCTACCCGTCGTAGCGCTGGTAGCAGTGCCAGTATGATCAACGGGTTGAACAACAACAAATTGGCGTTGGCTCGAGCGACTTCATGATCGGTTAACAACCACAATGCAACAAGTAAGGCACCAATGGTCGCGCTGACCAAAACCCAGGCGTTACAAAAACCGGTCAACCAGGTCTGCGGCATGTATTTACCACTTAACCAGGCAAGACCTGTCACCAGCAGCCCCATAATCAGGTAGCGATACCAAATAGCGGCCGGTGCGACTGCCGGTGTGGCTGTGGTGGCAGTAAACAACATCGTATCAATTGATACCAATGGCTCTCCGGCTTCATTTGCCGCCAAGGGCATAGCGGCCACTTCGTCAGCAACCACCATCGGGATGAACATCTCTTGCCAACGGTTAACGACCCGATCAACTGGCGCACCAAGACTCAGTTCCAGCCCAAGGTAATACCAGAATTGCATCTGCGTCAGCCGACGGGTATGGTCGCGGAAGTTCAAACTCGCAGGTACAAGTTCGGCGCGTAATGACAAGGCACCATCCAAGGCGATATCCAAAGCATCCCGGACCCGCGTTGAACAATTATTGAGATAATAATCATAATGGTAATCACGATTTTCCGCTTTGATCTCATGAAGCAGGTAATCTCGTAATCGTTGGTACTGAAGGGTGGTCAAATTGAGCTTCTGAACCCTGATACTTCTATTTTCCTGCCGATAGAACTCAAATTCCCGGATCGCTGGTTGTGCGACAGAAAAATAAAGCATACGACCTCGGATAAAGCGCAGAAAAAAATCTTCCTGCTCAAAATCGAAATATCCAAAATTGAAAGTATGGTCCAGACCAGCTGCCGGTTCCCTCAACCAGATGGCATTGTGACCAAATCGCTCCCAGTAAATTTCACCAGGGCCAAATGTCACCAACCAGGCTTCAGTGCCCTGGACAGAAACCGCCGGGATTTCGACGACCTCGTCAGCAAAGCCAGCCTGAGACCAGATCAAGCAGATAAAACACAGCAACAAGTAACAAGCGCGTGGACAACGGGCCAGCATATCGTTAGTCAGCGGATTATTCCGCGCCAAGATCATTCATTTGCAGCATAATAATGCGACGATTATCGGCTGCGGTAACACGGAATTGAAATCGTTCTGCCAGGATTGCCTCCTCGTTCTGCTCCGGAACCCGGCCAAACTCTGCTAGCAGCAGACCACCAACGGTATCGTAACCTTCATCGCTAAAATCACATTGAAACACTTCATTAAAATCTTCAACTTCGGCTAACGCATTGATTTGGTAATTATTTTTACCCAAATGTTTGATCGGTGCCTCTTCCTCTTCATCATGCTCATCATCAATTTCACCGACGATTTCTTCTAGCACATCCTCAATAGTAATCAGACCAGACACACCACCGTATTCATCAACCACGATAGCCATGTGATTGCGGCTGGCACGGAAGTCCCTTAACAACATATTCAGACGTTTGCTTTCAGGAATTACGACCGCGGGCCTGACCAGTGCCTTCAGGTTTAGCGGGCCGCTATTTTCTGCATAGTGGCGCAACAAATCTTTGGCCAACAGAATGCCTTCTACTTCATCACGATCTTCACCAATGACCGGAAAACGTGAATGACCGGATTCAAGCACCAGTGGCAGAAACTCGTCCAACGGAATTTCCAGCGGAATAACCACCATGTGTGAACGCGGCACCATGGCATCACGAACCTGCATTTCGGAGACCGCAAGCGCGCCTTCAATCATGGCAACCGCTTCAGCATCGAGGATGCCCTTTTCACAAGACTCATTAATCAGTTCTTTCAGTTCGTCACGATCCCGAGGTTCGGATGAAAACACTTTACCAATGCGCTCCACCCAGCTTTTCGGCCCGGAACCGTTACTCGATTGATCTTCACTCATATTTATCAGGGCCTGTGACCCTTTGACGGCGCCCATTGCGCCCGGTTATCAACAGGGTTGCTCGCCCTGTAAACCATGTTTTACCAGAAGCCTGTCATTATTTCAGCATTAACTATCTTAAACTTTGTCATGCAATGTCCCGGTAAGGATCGGATATGCCCAGTTTCGCCAGAATACTCGTCTCCAATGATTCCATGATACTTGCCTCGTCGGCCTTCTCATGGTCGTATCCAAGCAGGTGGAAAATACCGTGAATGGTCAGATGTGCCCAATGATCTATTTCCGCCCGCTGCAGCTCAGACGCCTCCCGCCGCACCACCGTTGCGCAAATCAGCAGGTCCCCAAGTTCAGATTGCTTGATTTCTGCCGGCAGCCCCTCTGGCAGTTCAGCCGCAAAGGACAGAACATTGGTGGCGTAATCCCTGTTGCGGTAGGTCCGGTTATATCGTTGTGCTTCGCACTCGTCGACAACCCGAATCGTTACCGTGTATTGATTGGCTTTTCCATAAAGTACCGCATCAACCCAAACCTGAAACTGCTCATTGTCAGGTATATCTGCCGCTGCTGAAACACGCTGGATTTCAAGCTCAGTCTGCATCAACACTGTCGTCCAAACCGGCCTTGTCATATGCCTGTACGATGCGCTGTACCATCGGGTGCCTGACCACGTCCTTTGCGCTGAAAGAACTGAAGCTGATACCATCGACGTGCTTCAGAATTTTTGCGGCTTGCTTCAAACCCGAGAGCTGATGTTTTGGTAAGTCGATCTGCGTAACATCACCGGTGATGACTGCGGTTGAGCCAAAACCGGCGCGGGTCAGGAACATTTTCATTTGCTCGGTCGTTGTGTTTTGCGCCTCATCAAGAATAACAAACGCGTCATTCAGCGTGCGGCCACGCATGAAAGCCAACGGCGCAACCTCAATGACATTCCGGTCGATCAGTCTTGTCACATGATCAAAACCAAGCATTTCGTAGAGTGCGTCATACAAAGGGCGTAAATAGGGGTCAACTTTTTGCGCCAGGTCGCCCGGTAGAAAACCAAGCCGTTCACCCGCCTCCACTGCCGGTCTGACCAACACGATCCGTTGGACCTGATCCGCCTGCAGGGCTGCCACGGCACTGGCAACAGCCAGGTAGGTTTTACCTGTGCCTGCGGGTCCGATCCCAAAATTGACCGCATGTTGATTGATGTTGTGCAAATAACGTTTTTGATTGGGCCCACGACCGCGGATGGCACCACGTTTTGTGATGATGGTGATATCGTCAGCCTGAACTTCGCTGTTATCTGCATCCGCAATTTCAGCCATTCCGGAATCCTGTAGGTGTAGATTAATTAGCTCGGGTGTCAGCATTTCTGTTTCGGAAAGTTGGTACAACTGCTTCAACAATCGCCTGGCCGCACGGGCTTGACGTTGCTCACCTTGTACCGTAAACAGATTACCCCGGCAAAAAATATCCACCTGCAGACGGCTTTCCATTTGTTTCAGATGTTGGTCAAACTGGCCACACAAGTTGGCCAAGCGCTCGGTATCAGCGGGTTCCAGTTCCAGATTCAATCTTTGGCTCATAACAACATCAGGCCACAGCAGTCGAATGGGCATCAATGGCAACGATGCGGGCGCGCAACGAATTGCTAAGTGCCTCGGTAATGGTCACATCCACAAACTGCCCAATCAGGCGCCGGTGGCCGTCAAAATTCACCACCCGGTTGTTTTCCGTACGTCCGGCAAGTTGTTTGGGATCCTTTTTGCTAAAACCCCCAACCAGTATGCGCTGCACACCGCCGACCATATCATGACTGATTTGAAACGCCTGTTTATTTATCAATGCCTGCAAGCGGGAAAGGCGTTCCTTTTTGACTTCCATGGCCGTGTTATCGGGCAACGATGCTGCTGGGGTGCCGGGGCGGGCGCTATAGATGAAGCTGAAACTTTGATCAAAATTCATCTCAACGATCAGTTTCATCGTGGCCTCAAAATCAGCCTCGGTTTCACCGGGGAAGCCCACAATAAAATCGGAGGACAGGCTGATATCGGGTCGCTGCTCTCGTAAACGACGAATTTTCTGTTTGTATTCAAGAATAGTATGGCCACGCTTCATCATTGCCAGAACGCGGTCGGAACCACTTTGTACGGGCAGATGAACGTAGTTCGCCAGTTTGGGAACTTCACCAAATGCCTCAATCAGGCTGGTGGAAAAGTCCACCGGGTGTGAGGTGGTGAAACGGATTCTTTCAATACCGTCTATGGCGGCCACGTAGTGAATCAGCAAAGCCAGATCTGCCCTGCCACCTTCATGCAACTCACCGTCATATGAATTTACATTTTGCCCCAGCAGGTTAATTTCTTTCACATCCTGTTGTGCAAGACCGGCACACTCAGCCACCACATCATCCAGGGGGCGGCTGACTTCTTCCCCCCGCGTATAAGGTACGACGCAGAAAGTACAGTACTTGGAGCAGCCTTCCATGATGGATACAAATGCACCAGGGCCTTTGGCACCAGCTGCCGGCAGATTATCGAACTTTTCTATTTCCGGAAATGAAATATCTACGGCATGTTTGCCTGTACTTCGAACTGAATCGATCATTTCCGGCAGTCGGTGCAATGTCTGTGGTCCAAAAACCAGATCAACAAATGGTGCGCGTTTGATAATGGCATCACCCTCCTGACTTGCAACACAACCACCCACGCCGATGACAACTTTACGACCATCGGATTTCAGCTTCTTCCAGCGACCCAATTGTGAAAACACCTTTTCCTGAGCCTTTTCACGAATCGAGCAGGTGTTAACCAATATCACATCGGCATCGATCTCGGAATCGGTCAATTCCAAGCCATGCGAAGCCGCCAGTACATCCGCCATTTTGTCGGAGTCGTACTCGTTCATCTGACAACCGTGTGTCTTGATATAGAGCTTACCTTTCATCTGAGCTGTGCCATTAGTCAAACCTTTACCGATAATGTATTTATTCCACCTGCTCTGGCAGCTTAAACACCAACATGAGCCAAATTGTAGCTAAAGAGATACGCAGAACCCGATAGAATACACTCAGAATCAACACTTAGCCATATCCCCAACAACTGAAAATGAGGTCCAATGTAATGGAATTACCCAGCGGCCTGATGGCGGCACTGAAAAATGCCGAAAAGGTGTTAATGCTGACCGGTGCAGGAATGTCTGCCGAAAGTGGTGTTCCGACATTTCGTGATGCCCAGACCGGCTTGTGGGAAAAATTTCGGGCGGAGGATCTGGCAACACCCGAAGCCTTTCGCGCCCACCCACAGCTTGTATGGGACTGGTATACCGAACGGCGCAACAAGATCCGCCATGTCAGCCCCCATGCCGGACACTTTGCCTTGGTCGAAATGGAGCAGTATTTTGAAACCCTCCTGCTGGTGACACAAAACGTGGATAGTCTGCACCAACTTGCAGGCTCAACCGAAGTTATCGAACTGCATGGCAACATCATGCTTTCAATATGCAGTGAAACCGGTCAGCAGATTGATGATAGATGGATCAGGACCGAGCCCGGACGACCGCCGCGTTCGCCACATCACCCGCAAGGACTGGCCAGACCAGCTGTCGTCTGGTTTGGCGAAGAACTGCCTGCTGGCAGCATGAAACGCGCTACTGCAGAGGCTTTAAGTTGTGATGTGTGCTTCTCAATTGGCACGTCAACGTTAGTTCAACCTGCCGCATCCCTACCCTTCATTGCTCTCGATTCGGGCGCCATTGTCATTGAAATAAACCCAAACCCCACTGCTTTGAGTTCAAAAGCGCACTTTAGCCTGCAAACAACAGCCGCCGAAGTATTGCCAACGATTGCGGCAGATTTGGCCGGTCGTAAATGAGCAAGCTGACGCACTCTCCAGTATAATTCGACCGTTCACCTCGCCCTATCATTACAGGAGCAATCATGTCCCAAACCATGCATGCACTGGTTAAACGAGAAGCCGCACAAGGTATCTGGATGGAAGATGTGACCATCCCGCAAGCTGGTACCAATGAAGTGTTGATCAAAGTTGAAAAAACGGCTATCTGCGGAACCGATGTACATATTTATAACTGGGATGAATGGGCACAAAGAACAATCCAACCTGGTCTGGTCATTGGTCATGAATTCGTCGGCCGGATAGTCGAACTGGGTCATGGTGTAACCGGCTACAAAATAGGCGACCGGGTATCGGCAGAAGGCCATATCATATGTGGCCATTGTCGAAACTGTCGTGCGGGCAAACGTCATTTGTGCCCAAATACTATTGGCATCGGTGTCAATCGTAATGGTGCTTTTGCTGAGTATATTGTCGTTCCAGCAACCAACCTGTGGCCGATTCCAGACGAAATCGCCCCGGAACTGGCTGCCTTTTTTGATCCATTCGGCAACGCGGCCCACTGTGCTCTACAGTTTGACCTGGTTGGCGAAGACGTTTTGATAACTGGTGCAGGGCCCATCGGCATCATTGCAGCCGGGATTTGCAAACACGTAGGCGCCCGCCACGTGGTCATTACCGATGTGAATGACTACCGCCTGAACCTGGCGGCCTCCATGGGTGCGACCCGCACCATCAACGTAACACGCGAGTCAATCGCTGATGTGGTTGAAGAACTAAATATTGAAGGCTTTGATATTGGTATGGAAATGTCCGGGCAACCAGCTGCATTCAATGATCTGTTACACCACATGTTCAACGGCGGACAAGTTGCTTTATTGGGCCTGTTGCCGAGCGGGACTGGTGCAGACTGGGACCAGATCATATTTAAAGGCCTTGAAATTCATGGTATTTACGGTCGCCGTATGTATGAAACATGGTACAAAATGACCCAGATGGTGCTGACAGGCTTTCCCTTGCACAAGGCGCTGACACATCATATACCCATCGATGAATATGAGACTGGTTTCCAGCTCATGCGCACTGGCAAGAGTGGAAAAGTGGTCTGTGACTGGACCGGTACTATCTGAGGAATACTTTATGGTTTCGCTGGATCATCTGAAAAAAACACTGGAAAAAATCCGCGCTGCCGGCCTGTATAAAACTGAACGCGTCATCACGACCCCACAAAGCGTGGAGATCAAAGTTCAAAGTGGCGAGGAAGTACTTAATTTCTGCGCCAATAATTACCTTGGTTTAGCCGATAACCCGGAGGTCATAGCCGCTACACATAGGGCGCTTGACGAACATGGTTTCGGGCTTGCTTCAGTACGCTTCATCTGCGGCACACAGGATTTACATAAGCGGCTTGAGAGGACTATTTCAGAGTTTTTTGGTACCGACGACACTATTCTTTACACCTCCTGTTTCGACGCCAACGGCGGCCTGTTCGAAACCATTCTCGGACCAGAAGATGCGGTGATATCAGATGCACTGAATCACGCGTCAATCATCGACGGCATCCGTTTGTGTAAAGCACAACGGCACCGCTACCCTAACAGTGACATGCAGGCCCTGGAAAAGGCTCTTCAGGATACTCAGGGCTGTCGAAGCCGTTTGATCGCTACCGACGGTGCCTTCAGCATGGATGGTTACATCGCCAGGCTGGATGAAATCACGACACTGGCCGAACGCTATGACGCTCTGGTGATGGTGGACGACAGTCATGCTACGGGCTTTATGGGTAAAACTGGCCGTGGTTCGGCCGAACACCACGGTGTTATGGAAAAAATAGACGTATTCACCTCAACACTCGGCAAGGCCCTCGGTGGTGGTTCCGGCGGTTTTACCAGCGGTCGTCAAGAAATTATTGATCTTTTGCGCCAGCGCTCACGACCATACTTGTTTTCTAACACACTACCGCCACCACTGGTTGCGGCTTCCATCAAAGTATTTGAAATGTTGTCGGGCTCAACCACGTTGAGAGACAAATTGGAGAGCAACACCCGGTACTTCCGAGAAAAGATGGAAGCGGCCGGTTTCGACATCAAACAAGGAACACACCCTATCGTACCAGTCATGTTGTACGGTGCGCCGTTGGCACAGAAATTTGCGGCCCGCTTGCTGGATGAGGGTATCTACGTCATCGGCTTTTTCTTTCCGGTAGTGCCCAAAGGCGAAGCGCGCATACGTGTGCAGATTTCAGCTGCTCATGAAAAACACCATTTAGACCGTGCGGTTGAGGCTTTTGTCAAGGTTGGTAATGAGCTGAAAGTATTGTTATGACTGTCTGGCCATTCGAACCATTCCTATTCAACTGAAAAAACTGGGCAAGAAATGCGCGAGTCAGTCGGTTTAAGAACTACTACACGACCGAATCTGTCGGCATTTCCTGTGGTTTCTTACTAACAGCATTGCATTGGGCCGGGCTGGCGACACTGATCCACACACCCAACCCGATGATATTTCTTAATAAAGTGCTGGAACGCCCGAAAGAGGAACGTGCTTTCATGATTATCGTGGCGGGTTACCCAGCTGATAATGCCACGGTTCCGGTCATCCACAAGGAATCTTTGGACAAGATCACTACTTTCAAGGATTAGGAGCCTGATTACATGTAATTCGTCAATGATTCGATAGCCTGCATAGTGGACAAGCTGGAACGAATGATTTGCCACACACAGGTATTTCGGAACCGATTATATTGTCGGCATAACTTCCGGCTTTAACTTCGTAGATGTCGGGGTTCATTTAAATGGAGGATTCTTATGTCTGACTTAAAACCGGTGATATTCGCTTGCATAGTACTAGTTATGGGTTGCACAACGCCTCAAGAAAAGCCGGACAGGGCACAACTTCGGCAACAAGTGACCGATATAGAATTGGCGTTTGCCAAGACAATGGCTGATCGTGACCATAGTGCGTTCACATCGTTCCTGTCTGATGAGGCCGTTTTCCTCTCAGGTGCTACGCCGTTGCGCGGTAAGAAGCAAATTGCCGATTGGTGGAAACGCTATTATGAGACACTAGGCGCTCCGTTCTCTTGGGAGCCTCAACGCGTTGTCGTGTTTGATTCAGGGACTCTCGCATTGAGTACCGGCCCAGTGCATGACCCTGAGAACAAGCTGATAGGCACATTCACTTCCATCTGGCAGCTTGATGCTTCCGGAAACTGGCGAATAATACTTGATAAGGGTGATTAGGTATACGGTGCCCAAGCCCGTAGGGGCGTCAGAAAGACTCTCTCTCTGACACTATACTGGGCATGCATCTGCATGACTCTGTGTTCTGGGGTCGAGAAGAATGTTATGACTGCTTCGTAGAAATTAATTCACCAATTCGGCACGCACAACTTCTGCAAGTTCTGTGGCCAATTGCTTAACCTGGTTGGCATCCATACCTTCAAGTGTCACACGGATCAATGGCTCGGTACCGGAGGGCCTGAGAATCACCCGTCCGGTATCGCCCAACAGAGCCCGTACGGACTTGACCGCCGCGTTGATAGTTTCTGAATTTAGAATATCAGACACATTGCCATTAACAGGTACATTAATCATGGTCTGCGGTAGTTTTTTAACATCCGCTGTCAGTTCTTTGAGACCCTTGCCCTTACTGACCATTACTTCAAGAACCTGCAGCGCACTGACGATTCCATCACCAGTACTGGTTCTGTCCAGACATAGAAGATGGCCGGAAGCCTCTCCACCCAAAGTCCAGCCATGACTGACCAGCGCCTTATGCACATAGCGATCACCAACCGGAGCTCGCGTAAACGGGATTTCGCGTGCCTTAAGTGCCAGCTCCAGACCAAAGTTGCTCATGACAGTTCCAACTACACCACCTTGCAGCAAACCTCTGTCCTGCCGTGCTGTGGCAATGATATAAAGCAACTCATCACCATTGACGACATTACCATTGGCATCGACCATGATCACCCTGTCACCATCACCGTCCAGGGCAATTCCAACGTCAGCACCATGTTCAAGTACGGCCTGACTGACAAACTCCGGATAGGTTGATCCACAACTTTCATTGATGTTCAAGCCATCAGGATCAGTACCTATAGCAATAACTTCAGCGCCCAATTCTTCCAAAACGGCTGGAGCGACCCGGTAGGTCGCGCCATTGGCACAATCAACGACTATTTTTAAGCCACGAAGCATGGTTTCAAAAGGTATCGTTCCTTTACAAAATTCAATATAACGGCCCGCTGCATCTTCAATACGGACTGCTTTACCCATTTTTTCGGAAGATACCGTAGAGAATGGCTTATCCAGTTCTGCCTCAATGGCTTGCTCAATGTCATCCGGTAATTTTTCACCCTCGGCTGAAAAGAACTTGATGCCATTGTCATAAAACGGGTTATGCGACGCGCTAATGACTATTCCTGCACAAGCGTGCAAAGTACGTGTCAAGTAGGCTACAGCCGGCGTTGGCATTGGTCCAAGTAATGCAACATTGGCTCCGGCTGCCGCCAGGCCTGCTTCCAGTGCCGATTCAAACATATAACCTGAAATTCGGGTATCTTTGCCGATAACAACTGAACGTGAGTCTCCATCGGCCAGTACTTTCCCTGCAGCACGACCCAAGCGCAACATGAAATCTGCAGTCACAGGTGTGTCACCCACACGACCACGTATGCCGTCTGTTCCAAAGTATTTATTCTTCATGGTAGTCATTTTACGCTGAACCGGGATCATTCACCAAGGAACCGGTGTTTTGGTTATGGTTCAATACTGTCCGGTATTGTCAACTTAACGCTCTTGCCTTCAGAATGACGGAATGAATAAGAAAATCTCAGTTTACAAACGCCATCGCTTCCCTGAATCGGTGATTAGCTGTGCCGTTTGGCTCTACTATCGATTCTCACTGAGTTTCCGAGAGGTGGAAGAGCTTCTTGCCGCCAGGAATGTAGTCGTCGGCTACGAAACCATCCGGCAGTGGTGCCTTAAGTTTCCGTCTAGCCATGCTTAACAATTCCAAGCATCTTCACTTGATACGCCAGCGTAGAAGGTTTAATTCCCAGCAGGTCAGCAGCACCTTCGGGGCCCCATACCTTCCAGTTGGCGTGTTTGAGGGCAGCGGTGATGTTAGCCTTCTCAAGTTCTTTGAATTCTGTGATGGTTACAAATTCCGCCGGACTACTTGCTACTGGCACTGAAGGCTGGGGTTCCTGCGAGCTTGAATCACCCACGACCAGGTCGAGGCGAAGGCGGTCGCCGGCAGAGGATATAACTGCTCGCTCAATCACATTCTTCAGCTCACGAATATTGCCGGGCCATTTTTGCTGTTTTAGAACCTTGAGTTGTTGCTGTGTCATTCGTGGTGGTTCGCGACCCAGGTCACGACAAATCTGTTCAAGAAAATGGAACGCAAGTAATGACACATCATCTATACGCTCGCGAAGCGGCGGCACCGCCACCGGAAAAACGCTGACACGGTAGTAAAGATCCTCACGAAAACGCCCTGCCCTGATCTCCTCCATCAAGTCGCGGTTGGTCGCAGCAACCACGCGTACATCAACCTTACTTGTTCTGTCATCACCAACACGTTCAAACTCACCCTCCTGGAGTGCACGTAACAGCTTGCCTTGCTGAGACATTGGAATCTCACCTACCTCATCCAGGAACAAAGTGCCACCATCGGCCAGTTGCAGGCGTCCGACCCGGTCCTTGTGTGCACCGGTAAACGAGCCGCGGACATGGCCAAAAAACTCACTTTCAAACAAATCTTTCGGGATCGAGGCACAATTTACCTTGACCATGGGTTTGTCTGCCCTGTCACTCTTGGTATGTATTGCCCGGGCGATCATTTCTTTGCCAACACCGGACTCACCGAGGATCAGCACACTGACGGGTGTCTGTGCAACGGCCTCAATCTGGGCGAGTGTGCGCTTAAGCGCTTGGCTATTCCCGATGATCTCACCGAAATTCGCCGTTACATTGAGTTCTTCACGAAGATAATCACGTTCCAGCTCGAGTTGTTCTTTCAGACTCTTGATTTCGCCATAGGCCGCTTCACGTTGTCGTTCAATGTCTTTTCGCGCTGATATGTCCCGGAAAATAACAACAGCGCCATTCAGTTTGCCATCCTGTCTTATGGGCGTGCTGATATATTCAACAGGAACGGCCGAACCGTCCACATGCCAAAATACTTCGTTTTCAACACGATGAACCTCACCGTCTTTCAATGCGGCATAGATTGGACACTCCTCGCGCGGATACTTTGAACCGTCAGCATGTGAATGATGGTGTACACCATGGGCGCTCTGGCTATAAACATCTTCAATTTTCCAGCCAAGAATCTCGGTCGCGGCCGAGTTACTGAACGTGATGTTGCCTCGGCGATCCAGTCCATATATACCTTCACCCGCGGCGTCGAGAATAAGTTGATGTTGTGTCTGGAGTTGCGACAGTTCCTGATACGCCCGATCAAACTCACTAACATCAGTGGCCACGACCATTACACTCGGAAACTCGTCGTCAATATCCTGTATCCGCCATGCCGATAAGCGTGCCTGCATTGTTCCACCGGCAATCAACAGACCCACCGGGACATCCACAATGGGGTTCCCATTCGCAATCACGTCATAAAATTGATCAATCTCTTGGGGACTGTTCTCAAAATCAAATATTTCTGCCGCAGATACACCAACCCCTCCGGCACCATCTTCCGAATCACCAGGTGAAAGCAGTCGGCGCCATGCAGATGTCATATCCCGACAGCCAAGTGCTTCGTCCAGCACCAGAAGCAATACCGGCGAGTCCTGAAATAGCCACTTTGATTTCTTGGTCATGACTCTCGTTTCCTCAATATTTTGAGTATTAAATCACAAATATTTGTGGACCACAATTTATTGAGGTTTTTGTTTTATCGTATGTCATTGTTTTTATTGCATTCATGAATTGGCACGTTTAATGCAATTACAAATACCGAAGATAAACGAAACCAAGCAAGGAAATAACATGGCTAGCAAAATCGACCCAAACGAGATTTCTTCAACCGATTTAATGATTGCGCTGAATGAAGTCTATCCCGATACCAATTATGGCGCAGTGCCAGTGATCGACCAATTCGAGGCCCTGGAGACCTTCCTTGTTTTTGAAGACGGTGGACTGGCCGAGGCCCCCAATGCGTTGGCAGCTTATGTCAATCACCAACAGCACGACACCTACTGAGGATACTGGAATATGCAAAGACCACCCCTACCCCCATTCAGTCTTGAGACGGCAGTGGCCAAAGTCAAAGCCGCCGAAGATGCCTGGAACACACGCGACCCTAAAAAGGTGGCACAGGCCTATTCAGTGGATTCCGAATGGAGAAACCGTGATGAATTTTTTGTCGGCCGTGAAGCCATTGAGAATTTCCTGACCCAAAAGTGGGCGAACGAACTTCACTATCGACTGATGAAGGAACTGTGGACGTTTACCGACAACCGTATCTCGGTACGTTTTGAGTATGAATGGCAGAGCGCAAAAACCGGTTGCTGGTTTCGCACACACGGAAACGAGCACTGGCAGTTTGACCCGGATGGGTACATGAGCCGTCGCGACATGAGTGCAAACGATATTCCCATAAGCGCCGAAGACCGGCGCATCCATATCTAAATTTTTAGAACCAGAGCAAGGAAACAAGTATGAAAGTACGATTAACATTACTGTCAATTATTTTTACAACACTCGGTGCGGCATCAGCGGTAAAAGCTGCCCTGCCCGATCCCGGCATGGAGATCGTGAACGGGCGCACTGCCGTGCTGATTACTGATCCGCAAAATGACTTCCTGAGCCCAAATGGTGTGGCCTGGGGCGTGGTCGGTGAAAGCGTGACCAAGAACAATACGGTGGCCAATATCGAATCATTGTTCAAGGCCGCAAAAGCCAACAACATGCCGGTATATGTTTCACCGCACTACTACTACCCGACCGATCATGGCTGGCATTCCGAGGGTGCGTTAGAAACACTGATGCACAAAATCGGCATGTTCGACCGTAAAGGTGCACTGACCACCGAGGGTTTTGAAGGTTCCGGGCCTGACTGGCTGGAACGTTACAAACCATACATCAATGATGGAAAAACCATCGTGTCCAACCCGCACAAAGTCTACGGACCGGAAACCAATGACCTGGTCCTGCAACTACGTAAGCGTGGCATCGAGAAGGTCATCCTGGGTGGCATGTCCGCCAACCTGTGTACTGAATCACATATGCGTGAACTGATGGAGCAGGGTTTTGAAGTTGCCGTTGTATCTGATGCAACCGCTGCCGCCATCGTGGAAGAGGGTGATGGTTACAAGGCCGCACTGGTCAACTTCCGCTTTATTGCCAATACCGTCTGGACGACCAGCGAAGCAGTCCAGAAAATCAATGGCAACAAATAGTTACCCACCACCTGAATGGAGAACACCATGAACGCTTTAACTCAAAACGCCCACTGGTTATTACGTATCGCACTCGCCAGTGTATTTGTATACCACGGAGTCCTGAAACTTATGAACCTGGAGGGCTTCGCCCAGATGCTACCCATTTCCTACCTGCAGGTGGTTCTGGTGGCATTGGCTGAAACCGGCGGTGGATTGCTGGTGCTGCTGGGTGGATTCAGGGACGACTTTTTTTCGGATCTTGCCACACGCATTGGAGCGGCACTCAATGTGCCGGTCATGATCGGTGCCATCACATTGGTGCATTGGGGCCGGTGGAATTTCCTGCCATCGGAGACTCACCCGATCGGTGGTATTGAATTCCAGACCGTATTGCTGCTGATCATGCTCTACCTGATGATCACCGGTAATCGGGGTTTTGCAGGCACAGATTCAACACAGACCCAGGCCGCCTAGGCCTGGTGTATTAAGAAACGAGGAGAGAGATTATGAATACACGTATTAAAATAACCCCGCTATTGGCCTTGTTTTACCTGGGTATGGCCATGGTTACCTTAACCCTGCCGGCCAAGGCAGATGAGCATTTAGATATCAGCTATCACACAGTCAGCATCGAGAATGTGGATATCTTTTACCGTGAGGCCGGCGATCCAGATAAACCAACACTGCTCTTGTTGCACGGCTTTCCAACTTCATCACATATGTTCCGGAATCTGATTCCTGCACTTGCTGATAAGTACCACGTCGTGGCACCTGACTATCCAGGTTACGGATTTAGCTCGATGCCCACAGTCGAAGAGTTTGATTATTCGTTTGACAACGTTGCACGCATCATCGAAAAGTTCAGTGATGAAATCAAACTCGATCGTTTTAGTCTTTACATGATGGACTATGGCGCACCCGTTGGTTTTCGTATCGCTACCAGCCGGCCGGAACGCATCGAGACACTGATCATCCAGAACGGTAACGCCTATTCTGAGGGTATTGACAATAATTTCTGGGAGCCCATCCAGGCGTACTGGAAAGACCGTCAAGCCATCAACAAGGGTCTGGACAACGACTGGTGGAAAAATATAAAAGCGGCCTACAACAAACCTGAAATGACCAATGACGAAGCCCTGCGTTTTCTGACGACACTGGGCGCGACCAAGTGGCAATACACCAACGGTGTACCCGATGTGGCTGCCGTCAGCCCGGATACCTGGGGTCATGTACAACCATTATTGGATCGTGAAGGCAACCAGGATATCCAGTTACAGATGTTTTACAGCTATGGTTCGAACCCGCCTCTGTATCCAGCGTGGCAAGAATATTTGCGTACCGAACAACCGCCGACATTGATTGTTTGGGGTAAACAGGACGAGATATTTCCGGCTGCGGGTGCCGAGCCCTATAAACGGGATCTCAAGGATCTCGAGTATCACCTTATCAATACCGGGCACTTTGCATTGGAAACACACGGCCAGGAAATTGCAGGCCTGATCCGCGACTTCCTGAACCGTAAAATTGACACTCCCTCTGTGGCGGTCAGATAATCCGCTACTTATACGGTCGCAGCCCCTGCGGCCGTATTTTTTGTAAGGAATTTGAGGCAAGTAATATGCGGAAATTTTTGAAGTGGTTCCTAACAACCTCCGTCGGACTGGCAATTTGGGCAGGGTTGATGGTGGTCAGCACCAGCAATGGCTGGTTTCGTGATTCAATTGCACCTGTCGGAGACACACAGGCATTTATGGATTCAGCAGTCGCCACGCTCAGTAAGGAATCTCGCGGCAACATGGCATTCATTCTGATTAATGATGGACAGATATTTGATGAATTTACCGTATCCATTGGCCATCCGGTTGATCGCAACACCGTATTCCAGGTTGCATCCTTGAGCAAGTGGGTTACCGCATGGGGGATCATGACCCTGGTTGATGAAGGCAGACTTGATCTGGATGTTCCCGTTTCAACCTATCTTACACGCTGGCAATTACCCGCTAGTGATTATGATAATGACGCAGTGACCATACGTCGCCTGTTAAGCCATACCGCCGGATTAACCGACGGGTTGGGTTACGCTGGATTTGCACCGAACACCCCCATCCAGTCACTCGAACAATCGCTGACTCGGCCAAATTCGTCCTCACCTGAACGTGACCACAGCATTCGGGTTGGGCTCGAGCCCGGTACCGAGTGGAAGTATTCGGGAGGTGGTTACACCATCTTGCAATTAGTGGTGGAAGAGGTCACAGGAGAATCGTTTGAAACATACATGCGCGAGACGGTCTTTGATCCGTTGACAATGAACCATACGTCATACCAAATTGACCAGCGTAATCATATGAATCAAGCGGTGTCTTATCAACTCGATGGAACGCCTGCAACGCGGTTCTTCTGGACCAATCATGCTGCCTCCTCTTTGTACACAAGTGCAGCGGATATGACACGCTTTTTACAGGCCCACTTGGCAAGTCCCGATGGTCAAGCGGTTGGCCGCGGCTCACTAAAGCCCGAGACACTCAGGCAAATGCGCGAACCCCAGGCATCCATGTTCGGCATGGATTTCTGGGGACTTGGTGCCATCCTGCATGCACCCAATAAAAACGGTGACTTTGTTATCGGTGGTGCCGGAATAAGAGCGAGGCCTGCCATCAATGCTGATGTACGTCTAAACCCGGCATCGGGCAATGGTATTGTCGTTTTACAGACAGGTAACCGTGCCCTGGCATCGGACCTGGCAAGTGAATGGACATTCTGGGAAACCGGAAAACGGGATCTTTTTCTGATGAAAAATGCCATCGGGCCGATGCTTAAGTACATCATCACAGGATGGTTGGTGATTCTTGTTTTTAGCCTGGTTCTTCCCTGGCAGATGAGACGAAGGCGAAACAGGCAATGACACATAGATTCGCAGACATGACATTCACCGGCAGCGTCAAAGCGGCCCAGGAGCACTATGGCTCGCGGCCGCATAGTGAACGTTTACAAACCATGGCCGGGCCAAATGATCAACTGGGCCTGAGAGAGTCCATGTTTATCAGCCTGCGTGACACTTTTTACCTGGCAACGGTGAATGAATCGGGCTGGCCGTATGTACAGCACAGGGGTGGCCCTGCAGGATTTCTGAAGGTGCTAGGGCCGAATAAACTGGCCTATGCCGACTTTCGCGGAAACTTGCAGCTCATCAGCACCGGTAACATATCAAATAACGACCGTTGCTCCCTGATCCTGATGGATTACCCCAAACGCAAGCGTCTTAAAATTCTCGGCCATATGCGTATCGAGGACGCCGCTGAGGTAAAACCTGAAGTCTATGCGACAGTAGACCTGCCTGAATACAAAGCGAACATCGAGCGTGTGGTTTTCATCGATGTAGTGGCGTTCGACTGGAACTGCCCCCAGCACATCACACAACGGTATACGGAAGCGGAATTTAGGGCACGAACGTAAGATACCTTTAACCAGGGCAAGCTGTTAGCGGTCAATATCAAGCCGATGGTTGCAATGATTGAAACCGGTCAGTGTTGGATCAGTTTTTCGGGCAGACACCCAAGTCAATATACACTCAAAGGTGATGGGGGTTCCGGCTTTTTGTAAGACCGGAATTAAGAGCGAAGTTTACCAGAGAGATTGGTAGTAAGAGTCTTTATCAACCAATGTGTTGTGACGTGGTCAAGCTATTTGATACAACCCAGTTAAGCAGCTTTTCTTAATTCCGTCATTTCTATTTCATACTGGTTCGGACTTCTGCAACCCAGACACAAATGCAGTCTGTAACTGTTATAAAACATCGAGATGTAATCCAGAATATCCGGTTGTGCTTCATATCGAGTCTGGTAGTACCGCCAACGAACCGGTATTTTCACCATGGTTATTAAATCAGTTAATTGGTGAATTATTAGGGCTAAGCTCGCCAAAGCGTGTTGGCGACCTTAAATGCATCAAAGGTTTCTTGCACGTCATGCACCCTGACAATAGCGACACCCATTCGGGTTGCAAGTACAGCAGCTACCACAGAACCCAGCAATCGATCAGGGTTCTCTCTGCCAGTCAGTTGACCAATCATGGTTTTACGCGACATTCCAACCAGGCATGGATAACCGGTTGCAACCAGGTCTGGCAGGGCATGAAAAAGCTCGATATTTTGCTGCAATGTTTTGCCGAAACCAAAACCGGGGTCCAGTACAATGTTCTGCGCTGAAACGCCACTATCCAGACAAGTTTGCGCGCGCACCAGGAGGAAGTCCCGTACCTCACCGGCAACATCATCATAAACAGGATTGTGCTGCATCACCCGTGGGTCCCCCAGCATATGCATTAAACACACAGGAACGGCCAAATCGGCCACAGCTTCAACGGCACCGACCTCACGCAACGCATTGACATCATTAATCATACCCGCGCCTGCGGCCACCGCCTGACGCATAACTTCCGCTTTACTGGTGTCGATGGAAACAGGTATCGAAAGTTGTGAAACAAGTTTTTTAATGACTGGAATAACGCGGTCCAACTCTTGCTGCAACGGCACGGATTGTGCGCCTGGGCGGGTAGACTCACCGCCGATATCAATGATATCGGCACCAGCATCCTGCATAAGCAGTGCGTGTTGAACGGCATCGTCCTTACCCAACCATTGCCCACCATCGGAAAATGAGTCCGGTGTTACATTGACAACACCCATGATTCTGGGCCGGTCAAGGATGACCTTCCGACCCGCACAATCGAGTTCATTAATAGTTGGCTTCAGTGTTGTTCCGCCGTTCCACCGACAGAAGGCTCGTCACCCAAAGGTGCTGATGATTTATCGGCTGAACCATTTTGGTCCTTTTTATCAATGTCCGAACTGGATTTATCCCAGTCTTTTGGTGGGTCAGGTACTTTGCCTTCCATGATTTGATCGATCTGTGCAGAATCGATGGTTTCATATTTCATCAGTGCTTCAGTCATGAGTTCCAGCTTTTCACGGTTAGCTATTACCAACTCCATCGCTATGTTGTGTGCCGCATCAACGATCACACGGATTTCCAGATCAATCTTGCATGCAGTCTCTTCGGAGACGTGCTTATGTTGGGTCACTGAGTGCCCAAGAAATATCTCGCCTTCTTCTTCGGCATAGGACAGTGGCCCCAGTGCTTCAGACAAGCCCCAGCGAGTCACAATGTTCCTGGCAATCTGAGTGGCACGTTCAATATCATTGGACGCCCCGGTGGTGACGTTTTCAATACCAAAGACAAGCGCCTCGGCGACGCGTCCACCAAACAAACTGGCCATCTGGCTATCCAGTTGCTTGCGTGAAATACTGTACTTGTCCTGTTCGGGCAGAAACATGGTCACGCCAAGTGCACGACCGCGTGGAATAATGGTCACTTTATAAACCGGATCGTGCTCAGGTACCAGTCGTCCTACAATTGCATGACCGGCTTCATGATAGGCGGTCAGCTTCTTCTCTTTCTCTGACATGACCATTGAGCGCCTCTCAGCACCCATCATGATTTTATCTTTGGCACGCTCAAAATGGTCCATGGATACCGCTTTAGCCGTTTCCCTGGCCGCGAATAGTGCAGCCTCATTGACCAGGTTAGCGAGATCTGCACCTGAAAATCCAGGTGTCCCCCGTGCGATAGTGCGTGGTTTGACATCATCACCCAATGGGACTTTACGCATATGAACTTTCAAAATACCTTCGCGCCCACGTATATCTGGTAGCGGCACAACCACCTGACGATCAAACCGGCCAGGCCGCAACAGGGCCGGGTCCAGTACATCCGGACGGTTGGTTGCAGCGATAACGATGACACCTTCACCGCCTTCAAACCCATCCATTTCAACCAGTAATTGGTTCAGTGTCTGTTCACGTTCATCATGTCCACCACCCAGACCGGCACCACGATGACGTCCGACCGCGTCAATTTCATCAATGAATATAATGCAAGGTGCATGCTTTTTGGCCTGATCGAACATATCACGTACTCGGGATGCGCCCACACCAACAAACATTTCAACGAAATCGGAACCGGAAATTGAAAAGAACGGTACTTTGGCTTCACCGGCGATGGCACGTGCCAATAAGGTCTTACCGGTACCCGGTGAGCCCAGCATTAATACCCCGCGTGGTATGTGGCCACCCAGCTTCTGGAACTTGCCCGGATTGCGCAGAAACTCTACCAGTTCCTCGACTTCTTCCTTGGCCTCTTCAATCCCGGCGACATCGGCAAACGTAACCTTGATCTGATCTTCGCCCTGTAGTTTGGCCTTGCTTTTGCCAAAAGACATGGCACCACGACCACCGCCACCGCCCTGCATCTGGCGCATGAAATACACCCATAAACCGACCAGCAGCAAGACAGGAATAATATTAATTAACAGGTCAAGGATAACAGAGCGCTGTTCTGGTGGTTCAGCAGTAATTTCGACGTTGTGCTCTACCAAATCATCGACCAGACGCGGATCAGGCATGCCGAAACTACGGAATTCCTTACCGTTGACATCACGTCCCTGGATCGTATTGCCTTCAGCACTACTGCTTATCGTAACCTCCGCAACCGTGCCATTACGCACCTTGTCAAGGAAATCAGAATACGAAAGCTCATCGGGTGTCGTTCCAACATTGCCATAGTGATTAAAAATAGACATCAACACCAATAAGATGATGCCCCAGGTAATCACATTTTTTAACATATCATTCAATCGTTTATCCTCAATCTTAATAAACAGGTTCGGACCGGAAAACAAGAACAGGAATCTAGTTCCTTTATCCCAAAAAACAACCCTGTTTTTCCACTGAACCCATACTTATCTCTATTTTCATTGTAGCTTGCGTCGATGCCCTAGTATATAAACTTCCCGGCTACGCGGTCGGGAAGCTGAAGGTTTACGGACCTGAACTTTTTCAAACAGAGTCCGGGCTTGCTTCACATAATCATCAAAACCTTCTCCATGGAATACTTTGACAACAAAACTACCGCCAGGCTCCAACCATTTTTCTACGAAAGCAAGCGCCAGTTCCGCAAGGTACATTGCACGTGGTTGATCAACTGCACCCATTCCACTCATATTGGGTGCCATGTCCGACAACACAAGATCAATATTCTTACCATTAAGTGCCTTCTCTAACAGTGCCAATGGTTCATCCTCTGTGAAATCACCCTCAATAAAGACCACACCATCCAATGGATCCATTGGCAGGATATCCAGAGCAATGATCTGTCCGTTACCTGCCAGCGCCCGTTGTACTACCTGGGTCCAGCTGCCGGGAGCCGAACCGAGGTCCACCACCCGCATACCTTTTCGAACAATATTGTACTTGTCGTCCAACTCCATGAGCTTATACGCCGCCCTGGAACGTAAACCTTGTTTTTGCGCCAGCTTGACGTATTGATCATCAAAATGTTCTGCCAGCCAACGCCGGCTACTTTTACTTTTCGCCATCAGTCCTTTTTCCCATGGGGTCAGCGTAAAGTCCAAGAGTCAGCGGGTAGGCAAAAACGCTAACAGAAAGTTTACTCTGGCACTTTACTCTGACTCCATTTACTCACAGAGTGTTAAAATGATAGTTTGACATACTAGGAACAATCACATGCCATTAAAAGCAGCGCAGAAAAAAAATCTGCGGAGCCTCGCCCACCACCTCAAACCGCTGGTAACAGTTGCTGACAAAGGCCTGAGCGAAAGCGTAGTCGCCGAAATAGAGCGTGCGTTAAACGATCACGAACTTATCAAGGTCAAACTAAGGGGTGAGCGTGATATACGCAAAGCATGGGCGCTTAGCATAGCCGGTCAGTGCAAAGCTGAACTCGTACAAAGCATTGGTCAGGTTGCATGCTTTTACCGTAAGCACCCGGAAAAGCCGGTTATCAATCCAGGTTAGTACCGCTCCTGGACCATTTCCTGGTTTGCACGGCATGGCAAGATTACCCTGAAGGAGTACCTGTATGGAATTCAATCTGGAAATACCTCTCAACGAGTTCTTCATACGTTCAATCAGTGAAAAGGGGATCTGCGTCAACAAGGATTTTTTTAACGCCCCGTTCGTGATGTCTGGCCAAATGATTGTTCCGCAATGGGACGTAAAGTCCATCGACGATATCAATGAGGCAAGCCTGCAAGTGGTATTTGACCTGCAACCGGAAGTGGTATTGATTGGGACCGGCAAAACTCAAGTATTTTTGCCACCGAGCACCCAAGCACATTTCTTCCAGCGCAATATTGGTTTCGAAGTCATGACAACTGATGCGGCCTGTCGCACGTTCAATCTACTGGTAGCTGAAGGGCGCCATGTGGTCGCGGCATTGTTGCCCCTTATTTCATAAACGGTGTTTCCATCACCCCTTCATGGTGAGAAATTTCCCGTAAACGCGTTAATGCCGCAAGTTGTACCTGCCTTACCCGCTCCCTTGTAACACCCAACAGCTGACCGACCTCTTCCAGTGTTCTACGTCCCTTTCCATGCAGACCAAATCGGTGCTCCACTACAAAGCGCTGTTGCTTAGGTAACAACTGCAACCATTGACCCAGCAATTTGCCGGCAGCTTGTTCAGCATACTCATTTTCCGGTGTATGGTTTTTATCATCAGCAATAGAATCAATCACTGACTTATAGGCATGATTCGATGGGTTATCGGTAGATGTTGTTGGCTCATTGAGCGCAAACAACGTGTGTACTGACTTACCCGGTTTGCCCAGCCTGGTCGCCACCTCCTCGAGCGCAGGACGTCGACCCAGTTTCTGTTCCAGTTCTCGTGTTGTTCGTAAGTAGCGGGTGAGTTCACGAATAACGTGAATTGGCAAGCGTACAGTGCGGCACTGATTCATGATGGAGCGCTCAACCGATTGCCGGATCCACCAGGTTGCATAAGTAGAAAACCGGAAGCCCCTTTCCGGATCGAATTTCTCAACCGCACGAATTAACCCCAAGTTGCCTTCTTCGATCAAGTCCAGTAAAGGCAAACCACGATTCATATAAGAACGGGCAACCTTGACCACCAGGCGCAGGTTGCATTCAATCATGCGCTGCCGGCTGGCTTCACAACCATTGTGTGTGGCACGCGAAAGTGTCTTTTCCTCATCCGCAGTCAGGAGGTTCGCACGTCCGATTTCACTCAGGTAAATTCGGGTAACATCACCGTGATGTTGTTTTTTGCACTTGGCCCTGGCATTCCTGGCTTGATCGAATTTGAGACCAGACCTTGCGGACTTGCCTGCCAAGTTTATATAACCACTATCGTTTTTTTTTACCTTTTTCATCCCCCTCAATCTCCAGTACCCATCATTCACAAAAGACCAAGTCCAAACCGCCAATTACTTCCCCAGACTTTGAAACAACCACCAAGTTTCAGCAGGATGGACTATCCACGCTATCACAACCCCCAGAAAATGTCACTCTGACCAAGAATCATTATCATTTACTTATTCAATCAGGAATCAAGGCATCAGTACCTTGTTGTGCTCACAAAGTAAGCTGTGTTGACGGTTTATTTTTTGGGTAGGTAGGCCAGCGGATTGACGGGTTTGCCCCGGACACGGATTTCGAAATGTAAGAGTTGCTGATTACCCGTGTTCCTACCCATTTCAGCGATTTTCTGGCCGGTTGAAACCTGCGCACCTTCCTTGACCAGACGTACTTTATTATGCGCGTAGGCACTGAGCATTTTTTCGCTATGTTTAATGATTATCAGTTCACCATAACCGATCAGGCCGGTGCCGCTGTACACGACCAGACCGCCCGATGACGCAATAATGGGCTGGCCTTCTCTACCTGCAATATCAAGTCCATTTCGCGCTGGATCGCCTGCAACATAACCTCTGAGCACACGTCCACTGGTGGGCCATTTCCAGTTTTTGGGATCGGTAGCTGTGTACGACGAACCTGATCTGGAAGCTATCGGTTTGTTTGAGCTAGCCATCGTTTTGCTGCTTGTCGGCTGCGATTTTTTTGCTACTGGGGTAGATGCTCTGGTTGATCTTCCACTTCGACGAGGCTTAACCGGTGGTGCAGAAAGCCGTAACTTTTGACCTGGGTAAATGACATATGGACTGTAAATTTCATTCCATTTCGCCAGCTTAGGTGCATCGACATCATAGTCGAATGCTATCGCATAAAGGGTATCCCCCAACCTGACACGGTAAGTGCCATCTGAATTCAACCGGCGTTTTACCGCAGTAGTCGAATATTCTTCCACAGGGGACGGTGGGTTGTAACTGCAACCCGACAGTAAGAACAGACCAAGGGTTGCCAGTAACCCCCAACCACCAACATAAACAAGACCTGTTTTAACCGGGCCACTCTGCTTGCTCATGATCCATTCATCTTCACGACTGCGAACACAATCACAGCAAGTGCAATCATTACCCAGCCAATAATATCAATATATACCCGCATCCGACTTGCCAGTTTCTCTCCGCCAAGCCGGATCAATGCAGCAACAAGAAAAAACCGACCCCCTCTGCCGATAACCGACCCTGCAATGAAGACCAGAAATGGCATGCCGACGACGCCCGCACTAATGGTGAATACCTTGTAAGGAATCGGTGTAAAACCCGCCAATAAAATGTACCAGAAGCCCCAGGTTTCAAAAGCGGTGACCGCAGCGGTAAAGGTGTCAGCATAATGGGAGTCCATCAACCATGGTTCTATCCACCCAAACGCTAACTTGCCAATCAAATACCCAGCCACTCCCCCGAGGATTGAAAACAGGGTACATAGCGCTGCATATAACCAACCCTTCTTTGGCCGGGCCAGACACATGGGTATCAGCATTACGTCCGGTGGTATTGGAAAAACACTGGATTCAGCGAAACTCAGGGCTGACAAAATTGAGGGTGCCCTGCGATGGGCAGATAAAGCGATTACATAATCATATAGACGAAGGAACATATCAATTAGGCTCTGCTATCACTGATCCTATGCTAATCCACTGAGCAACGGTACAAACACCACTGCACCCAGATCATTCTCCTCAAAGCCATCCTCGGTCCGACGCACGGTAATCAATCGCTGTTGGCCATTTCTTTCGATCGGAATCACCAACGAACCATCAACACCGAGCTGTTCCAACAACTCCTGCGGAACAGCCTGTGCGGCTGCGGTCACCATGATGCCGTCAAAAGGTGCCTGGCTGGGCCAGCCGAGGTGACCGTCTGCGTAGCGTAGATAAATATTATTCAAGCGCAGACCATGGAAACGTCGACGCGCAAGTTTCAGTAATTCGTCAATACGTTCAATGCTGAATACCGTTGGAACCAAGTGTGACAAAATCGCTGCCTGGTAACCAGAGCCAGTACCCACTTCAAGAATTTTTTGTTGCTTACCACCATCCAGCAACGCTTCCGTCATACGGGCAACTATCCATGGTTGCGATATGGTTTGACTTTGTCCGATCGGCAACGCTGTATTTTCATAGGCACGGCTAGAGAGGGCCTCGTCAACAAATTTGTGGCGGGGGACCTGGGTGATAGCCTTCAAAACCCGTTCATCTTTTATGCCTTCTCTTCGCAATGTCTGTACCAGGCGGTCGCGCGTGCCTTGTGAGGTCATGCCAATGCCACGGTTTTCAGTATGGAGCTTACGTTTATGAATCATGGAGAACCTATGTCCTGCTTTGTGTCAGTACTGATCGCGGTCACCCACCCTGCCACCTGCTCAAGTGCCTGATACCGGGTAAGGTCCACATGAATGGGGGTTATCGAAATATATTTTCGCCTGACCGCATCAAAATCCGTGCCCGGCCCAGCATCCTGTTCCGCACCAGCCGGCCCAATCCAATACATTTGTTGGCCACGAGGGTCTGTTGTCTGGATGACCGGTTCCGCCCGATGACGATGGCCAAGACGCGTGACTTCAAACCCTCTGATTTCTGACCAGGGGCAATCGGGTACATTAACATTGAGTATGGTATCCGCTGGCAGAGGGTCCCGCTGTAACTGCTGCACCAGGCGAACAGCCGCTTCCGCAGCTGTATCATAGTGATGCCGCTGTGGATGCTCACTAAATACCAGTGAAAGCGCCACCGCAGGATAACCCAAAAACCGCCCTTCCATTGCTGCCGCAACCGTACCGGAGTAAATGACATCATCGCCCAAATTTGCACCGGCGTTGATACCGGAAACCACAATATCAGGATCCTCCGCCAGTAAACCTGTTAACGCAACATGAACACAATCTGTGGGTGTACCTGAAACTCGATAAACCTTATCTTCCAGCGCCTTGATCCGGATCGGGGCATCCAGGGTTAATGAATTGCTTGCTCCACTGCGGTTTTTATCCGGAGCAACAATAGTTACTCCACCCAAACCCCGCATGCTCTCAGCCAGAACACGGATGCCGGTCGCTTCAATGCCATCATCATTGCTAATCAGAAATTCCATTGTGGGCTTTGATTCCAATCCTTGTTGAAAAGCATACCTGTCTTGGGCAGATATGTTTGTTAGGTCTATCCAAAATGTTATTGTACGGGCTTACGGCAGCTACCGAAACGCGGAAATAGGTAAAACGTGGCTAAAAAACTAACTCATGAGTTCTCTGATGAACATTTGTTCCGGCAGGAAATGGACGATGTGATGCCACTAAAGACCGCACCAACAACGGCATCAAAGGCACCAAGAGCGCTGTACCGTAAACTCAGGCAGGAAATTGTTCCGGCAACTTTCGCTCAAATATCTTCACCATCAACAGACAATCAAACACATATTGATACCAATGATGACTCATCGCACAGAAAAAATGGCATCCAGAACCGAGTCATGCAAAAACTGAAAAAAGGTCATTTCCCAGTTGGTGACCAACTGGACCTGCACCATATGACGATGGAAACAGCTCACAAAACCTTGCTTGAATTTATTACAGATGCACAATGCAGAACACTTGAATGCATAAGGATCATTCACGGCAAAGGCTTGCACTCTAAAAGTGGGCCAAGGTTAAAGCTCATGACCCAACAGGTCTTACGCGAACACCCTCGGGTACGGGCATTTACCGCATGTAAACCAGCCGATGGTGGCACCGGCGCTATGGATGTTTTGTTGAAATCAACATGATTGAATTATTGTTTTTTTTACTTGTTACAGGATCGGTTGTTACATGGTGGCAACTGATGCAAGGAAGACAAAAAGCCCGCAAAGCCGCCGGGCATGTCTGTAGCAATCACGCTTTACAACTACTGGATGATACGGTTTCACTCAGTTCGATTACGTGGAACCGCAGCGGTTCGAACGCACGAATACTACTAAATTACAGTTTTGAATTTGCGACCAACGGGGCCAAGCGCAGAGGCGGTGTAGCAACATTGGGTTTGCCTGCCTCTCTCACCGTGACACTCGACTTGGAAGAAGGTCGTTTAATCGAAAATTTATGGGGCTAGCCCGAATATTTCAAGCTGGTGGCCGATTTAAAGACAACTCTCATTTTAGTTCATAGATATAAAATTCACTTTAGAGGTATCCCAGGGTTAAGGTTTCTCCTATCCGGTTTTGCACCGCACCGCATCTCATTTCACAGTTTGCTCAACTACAGCGCAAACTCCGAAGAAGGTGAGAGAAGGTGAGACTGTGAAACGGTCGAGAAGCTGGCCTGGGCCACCGGGAACCGGTCGAGAGGCTGGCCTGGGCCATCCCTGACGAATTATTCAAGTTAGTTTTACTTGACTACTTTCAAGTGCGACCGGGGTGGTGGTGTATCTGTGCCATCCACGGGCGGTGATGGCGAGTTTTCCTGGGCAAACATCATGCCCTGGCCATTTTCTTGAGCATAGATAGCGATAACGGCATCCATGGGGACGCTGATTGGATAAGGTTTGCCTGAAAAACGAGCTTTGAAACAGATGGTTTCATTATCCAGCAGCAACTGTTCAGTTGCGCCAGCAGCAATATTCAAAACCACCTTGCCTTTCTGGATCACATGGTTAGGAACATCCACCCCGCCAACCTCAGCGTCAACCAGGACATGTGGCGTCAAACCATTATCGGTGATCCATTCATACAATGCTCGTAGTAAATAGGGACGATTGGTGGTCATGCCTTCCGGCGAAGAACTCATCAACTCACCTCAAAGTTCAGAACACATAAATCAAGTCGCATTCAAGACCATTTCACGCTCTGCTCGTGTCAAGCTGGTTTTGAAAGATCGGCGTGATATCAGTCGCTGTATATAACCTTGTACCGATGCGCCCTGCTTACCCAGATTGATGCCATAGACCGGTAGACGCCAAAATAGTGGTGCTAAAGTGCAATCAACCAGGCTTAATTCATCACTCAGTAAAAAATCGGAATGCTTGAATAAGTCACTAGCTGCAACAATGCTTTCCGTTAATTCTTGCCGGGGTTTGTCTGCTTTCTTGCCCACGGCATCTTCAAGTTGCTGCGCGAGTGGATACCAGTCACGTATGATGCGGTGATGTACCAATCGTAAACGAGCTCGCGAAACTGGATCAACTGGCATCAATGGAGGATGTGGATATCGTTCATCCAGATAATCATTGATCACATCGGCGTGGTGCAACAGTAAGTCACGGTCAACCAGTGTTGGTGTTTCGTTGTATGGGTTCAATTCGGTAAGATCGGCTGCAGCTGACTCATTGTTGCTCACATCAATGATGTCTACGTTGATGCCTTTCTCTGCCAGTACGAACCGAACCCGGTGGCAATGAATGCTGCGGTCGGAAGAGTATAGCGCCATGATAGAACGCCCTTTTACTGCTGCTGTCACAAAACTTCTCCTATTGACGTGCTTATTGGACAATACTCTGCCATTGAATATGAATTAATGTACATCACGCCAATACTCTACTTTTAGCAGATAGGCGATGAAGGTAAATAGCACCAGGAATAATATCACCCAGATACCAACCCCTTTACGCTTCAGTTTGGCGGGTTCACCCACGTATTCAAGAAATGCTGCAATATCACGCGCAGTTTCCTCAAATTCCTGTGTGGACTGAGTGCCTGGCGTTGCCAGTTCAAAGTGGTCAATAACCTCGTGGGTAAATCCACTCTCACTGGTTTCCTGCCGGTAAACCGGTGTCTGAATGCCTTGCAAGTGCCATAAAACATGAGGCATGGAAGCGTTGGGTAGTAAGGTGTTATTCCATCCGCCAGTTTCATCCTTGTAGAAACCACGAAGGTAAGAATACAACCAGTCAGAACCACGTGAGCGCCCGATCAGAGAAAGATCTGGCGGGGTTTTGCCAAACCAGGAATTAGCTTGATCGGCATCCATGGCGATATCCATGGTGTCACCAAATTTTGCATTCGAATCAACCAGGTTTTGCATCACCATCTCTTCGCTCAAACCCAGGTCTGCGGCCAAGCGGTTATAACGCATATAGCTTAAAGTGTGACAGCCCAGGCAGTAATTGACGTACCACTTGGCACCACGTTGTAATGATGCGGTATCGCTAATATTGGCCCCGGAGTGTTCAACACCTGCACCACCGGTTGCTGAAACCGTGGTACTAACTGCCGACAGCAGTAAGGCTGTAATAAAAAGGGATGCGGTCAGTTTTTTCATCAGTGGGTCACCCGATCCGGTTCCGGTTTTGTTTTGCCGCGCGGGCTCAAGAAAAACAGCAGAACAAAAAACATGAAGTAAACCAGGGTCCAGATCCTCATTTCCCAAGTCTGGGCAGGTGTGCCTTCGGCCATGCCCAGTAAACCAAGCCGTACAAAGGCGATCGTGAACAAACCCAGCAATACTTTGTACCAGAGCCCTCTGTAACGGATGGATTTAACCGGTGAGCGGTCCAGCCATGGCAGGAAAAACAATACGGCGACCGATGCACCCATCACGATTACACCCATCAATTTATCCGGCACCGCCTTCAATATGGCGTAAAACGGTGTGAAATACCAAACCGGCTTGATGTGAACTGGAGTCACCAAAGAGTCTGCAGGAACAAAATTATCGTGTTCCAGAAACATCCCACCGGCCTCAGGCCAAAAAAACAGGATGAATGAAAACAGGATAAGAAACATGCCAACACCAAAAATATCCTTGACCGTGTAATATGGATGGAAGGGGATGCCGTCCAGTGGTGTTCCATCAGCACCTTTGTTTTTCTTGATCTCAATACCGTCAGGATTGTTCGAACCATTCTCACGTAAGGCTACCAGGTGTAACAACACCAGGCCCATCAACGCCAGCGGTACAGCGATGACGTGTAACGCAAAAAACCGGTTCAGGGTTGCGTCAGAGATGAAATAATCACCACGTATCCATTGTGTCAGTGGCTCACCAATTTTAGGAATCGCTCCAAACAGGTTAATGATGACCTGTGCACCCCAATAGGACATCTGTCCCCATGGCAAAATGTAACCAAGGAACGCTTCCGCCATCAATGCCACATAGATAAACATGCCGAAAACCCACAGCAGTTCCCGTGGCGCCTTGTGGGAACCATACAACAGGCTACGAAACATATGCAGGTAAACAAGGATAAAAAAGAAGGAGGCGCCGGTTGTGTGCATATAGCGAATCAGCCAGCCCCAATCTACATCACGCATGATGTACTCAACCGAAGCAAATGCCTCCGCGGCAGATGGCTTGTAATGCATTGTCAGCAAAATCCCGGAAAAGATCTGGATTACCAGCACCAACAAAGCCAATGAGCCCATGTAGTACCAGAAATTGAAATTTTTTGGGGCCTGATAGCCCGTCATCACCGCATTCCAGAAACTGGTTACCGGCAGACGATCATCCAACCAGTTCATAAATGCGCCTGTCTGTTTGGAAAGACTGCTTGCAAACTTGGCCATTAAACCGCTCCCTGTGGGCTTACGCCGATCATCAGTGTGCGATCGTCCAGAAAACTATAAGGTGGGATACGTAAATTAGTTGGCGCTGGTACCCCTTTGTAGACACGACCAGACAAGTCAAACTTGGATTTATGGCAGGGGCAATAAAACCCTCCATTCCAGTTGTCATCAAATGGTTGAGGGCCAACCTGTGGAATCATCTGTGGTACACAACCCAGATGGGTGCAGTGCATATTGACTACCAGAAATTCCGGTTTCAACGATCGCTGTTCGCCATGAACATATTCAGGCTGGTCGGCCTCCACTGATTCCGGATCAGCCAGCACATCTTCAACATTAGTGAGCTCGGATATCATTTCTGGCGTACGCCGCAATACACCGATCGTCTGACCACGCCACTGCACCTTGAGCAACTGACCTTCTTTTAGTTTGCCAATGTTGACTTCAACCGGTACGCCGACTGCCTGTGCTTTTGCGCTTGGCATCCAAGACTTGATAAATGGCACGGCCGCCAAGCCTACACCGACACCACCTACAACAGATGTAGTGGCAACCAAAAACCGGCGACGTCCCTTGTTCACGTCATCAGATGACATTAAGTTCTCCAGCAGAAAAATGTCCCACACAAGGACTATTACTCATTTAAATCAGGAAATTCAAATTCTTATGGCCAAAATAAGCTTCAAACAATTGGGTGTTTGTTAATGATGCGCAGCAAACATCCCGTCCATCAGCCGAACCAATCCCGTATTTTACCGAAACGAACCATGCGAGACAAACGATTTGCCGATAGAATTGCAAGTATAAGTGCTGGTTTTTACAGAAAACCGGTTTAGAGCTCGAACAGACGGAACAATGACCGGCATGAATCAACCAGAAACCCGTGCTTCAGACAAAAAACAAACGGCAGCATCACTGCTGGGCTTTTTGATGCGCTCAGTGATAGCTGGTCTGGCACTGGCCTTTATCGTGTTGTATCTGTGGCCAAATGTCAGCGCGCGCTTTACCCACCAGCCTGAAGTTATTGCCGACGTGCCCGCTGCACCCATATCGTATGCCGACGCCGTTGATCGCACTGCACCCTCGGTCGTCAGCATTTACACTCGAACAGTTGAGTTACAACAAATAAGCCCACGACTCCAGAAAATCCTGGGCAGTCCCTACGTACGCCGTTCACGCCAGGATATGGGCTCAGGTGTATTGGTTAGCGAAGATGGATACATCCTGACTAACAATCATGTGATCAGCCAGGTGCAAAACATCAGCGTGGGTCTGTGGGATGGCCGCTTTGCAGCGGCCCAGGTTGTCGGTAGCGATCCAGAAACAGATCTGGCGGTACTCAAAATTGACCTCAGCGGCCTGCCAACCGCACCGTTGGCGGAGGATACAAGTGTACGCGTGGGTGACGTGGTGCTGGCCATTGGCAACGCTTTTGGGTTGAGCCATACAGTGACCATGGGCATTATCAGCGCAACCGGCCGCAATGACCTGAGATCGGTTCTTTACGAAGATTTCATCCAGACCGATGCTGCCATCAATGCTGGTAACAGTGGTGGCGCGTTGATTAACTATCGCGGCGAAGTCATTGGCATCAATACTCGCAATGTGGGTCAGGCACAGGGCGCACAAAATATTGGCTTTGCCATTCCCATTACGATGGCAAAAGATGTCATGCAACAAATTGTTGAAAACGGTAGTGTCAGAAGAGGTTCACTTGGCGCTTTATTCAGTGACCTGCCCCTGACACTGCAAACAGACGGCAGTTCTGTACGACGTGGCATCCAGGTCCGCGATGTAACCCCTAACGGCCCTGCGTGGAGCGCGGGTATCAGACCTGGTGACATCCTGCTCAGCATCGATGGGGTTGAAGTGGGGGACGCCAGAGCGCTGCTGTTGATGATCGCCCAACGTCAACCGGGTGGTAGGGTTGAGCTCCAGATTCAACGTGATTCCGAGGTTTTTGAAACCTATGCAACACTGATACAACAACCACCTTTACGTTAACAGAACCGGGGTCGGAGAACCGGGGTCGGAGTCAAGTGCCAGAGAAAAACTCTGGCACTTGACTCCGACCCCTTTTCGTTCCGGCAACCACCATTGCGTTAGGACCCCTTGACTCAGGTTTTGGGTAAGGTAACCCCTCTCTGCCCCTGGTATTTCCCCTGCCGCTCAGCATAGGAAGTTTCACAGGCCTCATCGGATTCAAAAAACAGAAACTGCGCTACGCCCTCATTGGCATAGATACGGGCGGGTAGCGGGGTCGTGTTAGAAAACTCAAGGGTCACGTGACCTTCCCATTCAGGTTCAAGCGGTGTGACATTAACGATAATGCCACACCGCGCATAGGTAGATTTTCCGAGGCAGATGGTCAATACATTTCTTGGAATACGCAGGTATTCCACCGTATGCGCCAATGCAAATGAATTGGGCGGGATAATGCATACATCACCCTCAACATCGACAAAACTACTTTCATCAAAGTTCTTCGGGTCAACTATGGCAGAATTAATATTGGTAAAAATCTTGAAGTGTCGGGCACAACGGACATCATAGCCGTAGCTGGAGGTACCATAAGAAATTTGCCGATCACCGTTGGCCGCCATTTTCACCTGTCCGGCTTCAAACGGCTCTATCATGCTGTGTTCCTGCGCCATGCGCCGGATCCAGCGATCGGATTTAATACTCAACAGACTCGCTCCATTTAATTCTGAATAACGATTTCTGGCATTTGCAAAACCATACTGCGTGGCATAAGTGACAAAGCACCTGCTGTCCGTAAAGCCAGGTTACGGTAGCACCGTGTCAGCTCTGAATCAGAATTTTGCATCATGGTCGGTTTGCCTTCATCCAGTGACGAACGAATTTCCACTGCCAAAGGTAAGCTACCAAGTAACGGAATATCAAAATCCTTTGCCATCTGCTCGCCCCCACCGTGACCGAATATGGCTTCTTCATGACCACAAGCGGTACATATATGGGTACTCATATTCTCAACCACACCCAATACCGGCACATCAACCTTACGGAACATGTGTACCGCCCGACGTGCATCAAGCAGGGCGATGTCCTGGGGAGTGGTCACAATGACAGCACCCGCAACCGGGATTCTTTGTGCCAACGTCAACTGGATATCACCGGTTCCTGGTGGCAAGTCAATGATCAGGTAGTCAAGCGGTCCCCAAAGGGTATCACCCAACAATTGCTGCAGTGCTGAGGTAACCATCGGCCCGCGCCAGATCATGGCGGTGTCCTCTTCAACCAGGAATCCAATTGACATCACTTTCAACCCGTAGGCCTCTTTCGGAATGATGTGTTTCCCATCGGTGGCCGGTTGCCCCTTCACACCCAGCATAGACGGTATACTTGGACCATAAATATCCGCATCCAATAAACCGACCCGAGCACCTTCGTTTTGCAGGGCCAGTGCCAGGTTAACTGCGGTGGTAGATTTACCCACACCACCCTTACCTGAGCCAACTGCAATAATGTTGGTAATTGATTCCAACGGCTTAAGGTCTTCCTGCACTTTGTGTGCCATCACTTTGCAGGAAATATTCACACTCACCTTGTCGATACCCGGATCGTTTTCGAGACGGGTTTTGATCACCGTTGCGAGTTCCTCGCCTTGATCCGCAAGAGGATAACCAAGCCGGATATCTACACTAACACGGTCTTCATGTATGCCAATCTCGCGAACTGTGCCTGCCGAGACCAGGTCTCGGCCGGAATTTTCATCGCTAATTTCGGCCAGCAAGGCCATCACGGATTCTTTATTCATCAATTAATTGCTCTCAGTCAGTCACCATTTTCACAAGCGTGACATTGTACCCTTAAGTAAGGGCCCGTTAACACACAGCAGATTGTTGTGGTGCTGGTCCTGGCCAGATTGGCCGCTTGTCAAAAAAATTAGCGGGTTAATTGCTTAGCTGACGCTACAGCTTGGCTGGCCAGCATGCCATAATTGCGCATTCAAATATCTGCCTGCAACCGGCATCAACAACAGAAACCATGAACAAACAGAAAAGACGAATTCTAGTTACCAGTGCTCTGCCCTACGCCAACGGCGCGATCCACTTGGGACATATGCTGGAATATATCCAGACTGACATCTGGGCACGCTTCCAGCGCGCGCAGGGTCATGAATGTTATTTTGCCTGGGCAGACGATGCGCACGGCACCCCTATTATGTTGCGGGCACAATCTGAAAACATTTCGCCGGATGAACTGATCGACCGGATGAATGCTGAACACCAACAAGACTTCAGTGATTTTGGACTGAGCTTTGATAACTACGCAACAACGCATGGCGAAGCCAATCGCCAGTGTGTTGAGACAATTTATCAACGTCTGAAAGCAGGTGGCCACATTGAACGGCGGACCATCTCTCAGTTCTATGACGAACAAAAAGGCATGTTTTTGCCCGACCGCTTCATCAAGGGGATCTGTCCCAAATGCAAAACCGAAGACCAGTATGGCGACAGCTGTGAATCTTGTGGAAGCACTTATAGCCCGACCGACCTGATTGAACCCCGTTCAGCCGTTAGCGGTACTGCGCCGGTAATGCGTGATTCGGAACATTATTTTGTACGCTTATCCGAATTTGAAAACCGCCTGCAAGACTGGATGACCTCGGGTGCATTACAACCGGAAGTGGTCAACAAGATGCAGGAGTGGTTCGAAGACGGCCTGCGTGACTGGGATATATCCCGCGATGAACCCTATTTCGGTTTCAAGATCCCGGGTACCGATGACAAGTATTTTTATGTCTGGGTAGATGCACCAATTGGCTATATGGCCAGTTTCAAGGAGTTGAGCGAACGTATCGGTCTGGATTTCGATGACTGGTGGAAAGCGGACACAGAAACCGAACTATATAACTTCGTTGGCAAGGACATTATTTATTTTCACACGCTGTTCTGGCCTGCGATGCTGATGGGGTCTGGCTTCCGCACACCCACCGCTGTATTTGCACATGGGTTTTTGACCGTTGATGGTGCAAAAATGTCCAAAACACGCGGTACATTTATCCAGGCACGAACCTACCTTGATCACCTTAATCCAGATTATCTGAGGTATTACTTTTGTGCCCGACTGGGCGCAGGTTTAGGCGACATTGATCTAAATCTTGATGATTTTGTATCCCGCGTAAACTCTGACATGGTTGGCAAAGTGGTTAATATTGCCAGTCGCTGCGCTGGCTTTATCCAACGAGGGTCAGATGGCCAACTGGCTTCTGAATTACCAGAGCCTTTGTTGTATCAACAGTTCATAGATCAACGCGAACACATCGCTGACGATTTTGAAAAGCGTAATTATCAGTCTGCCATTCGCCGCATCATGGCTTTGGCGGATACGGGCAACCGTTATATCGACGAACACAAACCCTGGCAACTGAATAAACAGGAAGGCCAGCAGGCTAATGTGCAGGCCATTTGCACCCAGGGTGTTAACCTGTTTCGAGTATTGATGACCTACCTGGCACCGGTGGTTCCATTCACGGCTGGCACGGCTGCAGAATTCCTTGGCTTGTCGCTGGATCGTTGGTCCGATCTGGACCAGCCCATGCTGGATGTTTCTATCAACAAATTCCAACCCCTGATGACACGTGTTGACCCGCTCAAGATTGAAACCATGATTGAAGACTCAAAAGAACACCTGCAATCTACCGAAACCCCGTGCAAACCAGCATTGGAGTTGGCGGCTGAGATCACTATCGAAGATTTTTTAAAGCTTGACCTGCGTGTTGCGACGATTATCAACGCCGAGGCAGTGGCCGAAGCGGATAAACTATTGCAACTTACGCTGGATATCGGCGGCGAAACCCGCAATGTATTTGCCGGTATCAAATCGGCCTACGAACCGGCAGACCTGATTGGCCGTCATACGATAATGGTGGCTAATCTTAAACCCCGAAAAATGCGTTTTGGGGTATCCGAAGGCATGGTTTTGGCCGCCGGACCAGGTGGAAGCGATCTGTTCATACTCAGCCCTGACGACGGTGCTAAAGCGGGCATGCGAGTGACATAAGCATCCCCCTCGACGATGACGATAACGCATGAGTGAACACTTACTGATCCTTGTCAGCACGGTGCTGGCCAATAATTTTGTACTGGTTCGGTTCCTCGGCCTGTGTCCGTTCATGGGGGTTTCAAACAAGTTGGAAGGCGCCATGGGAATGGCGCTGGCAACCGCCTTTGTTTTGACCCTATCGTCGGTTTCAAGTTACCTTTTACATCAGTATCTGCTCAAACCACTTAACCTGGAATACCTCTCCACCTTGAGTTTCATCCTGGTCATCGCCGTGACCGTACAGCTGACCGAAATGTTCATGCGCAAAAGTAGCCCTGTGTTATATCGTGTGCTAGGAATTTTCCTGCCGCTGATTACCAGCAACTGCGCAGTCCTCGGTGTGGCCTTATTGAATGTTCAGGAGCAGCATAATTTGCTGCAATCAGCTTTGTATGGTTTTGGTGCAGCCGCAGGTTTTGGGATCGTATTGGTATTATTTGCTGCCATGCGTGAACGTATCGCCATGGCCGACGTACCCTTGCCATTCAAAGGCGCACCTATCGGCCTGATCACTGCCGGAATGATGGCTCTGGCTTTCATGGGATTCAACGGCCTGGCCAATTTATGACTAGTGTGCAACTTTTGACAAGGACATGCCATTGCTTGCAAGTTGCGCCTTACCGTCAACGATCTGAGGGCTTCTTAAACATACAATCAGTTCGATACACTACACCGGCCTATCTTTGACATGTTGATCTCCATCCTGGTCTTGACTGCGTTAGGAATGGTGTTTGGCCTCGGTCTTGGTTGGGCGGCGATTCGTTTTCGCGTCAAATCAGATCCGGTGGTAGAGCGAATTGATGCACTGCTGCCACAAACACAATGCGGACAGTGTGGCTACCCTGGTTGCCGACCTTATGCTGAGGCAGTATCCAAGGATGAGGCCGACATCAATCAGTGTCCACCCGGTGGTGATGCTGGCATACGTGCACTGGCCGATTTGCTGGGCCGTGAACCCAAACCACTAAACCCGGATAATGGCGAAGAGCAGGCGCAGACCGTGGTGATCATTGATGAATCCCGCTGCATAGGCTGTACGCTGTGCATTCAGGCCTGCCCAGTGGACGCCATCGTTGGAGCAGCAAAGTTGATGCATACCGTGATCGAAACTGAATGCACTGGCTGTAACCTTTGCCTGCCACCCTGCCCCGTGGATTGCATTGATATTGTAGTGGTTAAAACAGGCATTCAGCGTTGGCGCAGCCCCCGGCCTCAAACCGGTAAAAAAGCGATGTTGCAGCAATGACTTTGGCTCACCAGATTGAACTCGCCCGTGAAGCAGGTAAGCGCACCCACCATTTCCACGGTGGTCTGCGACTGCGGCACAACAAAAAAATCTCTTGCCAGGATTCAGTCGAACGACCACTTTTACCAACGCTATTGATTGTTCCACTACTACAACATGCCGGCGATGTTGCTAAACCGTTGGTCGAGGTTGGTGATCATGTGCTCAAAGGCCAGAAAATTGGACAGTGCCAGCCCTGCGCAGCGGTGCATTCTCCAGTTTCCGGCTTGGTTGAAGCGATAGAAGACCGACCCATGTCACACCCATCAGGTCAGGCAGGTCCATGTGTGCTCATCAGATCCGATGGCAAAGAACAATGGGCGAAATTAAGACCGATCGGCGATTGGTGCAACGCCAGTGCCGAAAGCCTGATCACACAAATCCAGGATTGCGGTATCGCTGGTCTTGGTGGTGCAGTATTTCCAACCCACGCAAAGGCCCGCGATGGCCGCGACCGGCAAATTCATACACTGATACTCAATGGTGCTGAGTGCGAGCCCTATATCAGTTGTGATGAAATGCTGATGCGTGAGCAGCCCGACAAAATCATCCTTGGTGCGCGTATTCTACGCAGAGCACTCGGTGCAGAACAGGTCGTCATAGCGATTGAAGACCAAATGGGTGCGGTACAAGAAGCTCTCACCCAGGCGGCGAAACATGCTGAGTGCAAAAGCATCTCAGTGGTCAAGGTGACAACGATCTACCCGGAAGGCGGCGAAAGGCAGTTGATACAAGTACTGACCGGACTAGAGGTACCATCAGGTGGCCGCCCATCAGACCTCGGTATGGTTTGCCAGAATGTGGCTACGGCCGCTGCCGTGGCGGAAGCAGTGGTGGAAGGCAAACCACTGATCGAACGTTACATTACCGTCACCGGTAACGGAATCTCTCATCCACGCAATTTACAGGCCCTGTTAGGCACCCGCTTTTCCCATTTGGTGGAAGCTTGCGGCGGCTACACGCTTGATGTGGCCCGTCTGGTTGTTGGTGGACCCATGATGGGATATCCGGTTGCCAGTGACAGTGCGCCGGTCGTTAAAGCTAGCAATTGTGTATTGGCGCTTACACAGCAGGATATTGCAGAGCCACAGCCGGAAATGCCGTGTATCCGCTGTGGTGAATGTGCGAGAGTCTGCCCAGCTACGTTGTTGCCACAACAATTACACCTGCAAATAAAAAACGATCTCTGGAATACAGCAGAAGAATACGGACTATTGGCTTGTATCGAGTGTGGTTGCTGTGATTTTGTCTGCCCAAGCCACATTCCGCTGGTGGATTGGTTTCGTTATGGTAAAGGTGAGCAACGAAAACGGGCGCGTGAAAATGAGGCAACCGAACTGGCCCGTAAGCGCTTTGAAAACCGCGAAGACCGCTTGCTAAGAACAAAACAAGAACGGGGCGAAAAGATGAAACGTCG
This sequence comes from Gammaproteobacteria bacterium, assembly GCA_021772935.1. GTDB lineage: Bacteria > Pseudomonadota > Gammaproteobacteria > Xanthomonadales > SZUA-36 > SZUA-36. The sequence continues at coordinate 19,935 of JAJFLA010000051.1, read as the reverse complement.
CAAACAAGCGCTGAAAGACAACGCAGTGCAACAAGATCGTATCCGTGCCGCTATCGACCGCGCGGAAAACAAAGGTGATATCAGCGGAACAAGCCAATCAGTGGGGAAACCAGATGACGCGTAGTTTCAAGACCAGCGGTGCACCCCACATGCCGCCACAAACAAGCGTGGCAAACGTGATGCTGTTGGTATTGTACGCACTGGTGCCCGGTGTATTCGCTTATAGCTGGTTTTTTGGACCCGGCATCCTAATACAAATTATCCTGGCAACGGTGTTTGCACTTTTATTTGAGTCGCTGATGTTGCGTTGGCGCGGACGGCCACTGAAGCCTTTCATTAATGACTATAGTGCGGTTGTAACCGCCGTGCTTTTTGCTTTATGCATACCACCACTTGCCCCATGGTGGATCTCTTGCATCGCCATGTTGTTTGCCATTGGTTTTGCCAAGCATCTTTACGGCGGCCTTGGTCAAAATATATTTAACCCGGCCATGGTGGGTTATGTCGTGGTCCTGATCAGCTTCCCACAAGCCATGACTGCCTGGATACCGCCATTAACCCTTTCTGAACACAGCCTGAGCCTGGCTGACAGTCTGATCACAATTTTCACCGGACAAGTACCCGTCGCAGGCGGCTGGGATACAGTGACCCAGGCAACCGCGCTGGACAGCCTGAAAACCGGAATTGAATCTGGCCGCATGGTGACCGAAATCCGCACATCACCTATATTCGGCGACTACGGTGGTATAGGCTGGGAATGGGTTGCAAACTGGTTCGCACTAGGCGGGTTCTTTCTCTTATACAAGCGGGTTATCAGCTGGCAGGTGCCAATAGCCGTTATCGGCAGTGTGATTTTACTCAGTCTGCCCTTTTGGCTGGCGGATCAAGACAGCAATCCATTGCCGTTACAACACATATTTTCCGGTGCTCTGGTGCTGGCGGCATTTTTTATCGCCACCGATCCTGTCAGTGGCTGTGTAAGCAATAAAGGTCGGCTGATTTTTGGTGCTGGTGTCGGTATCATCACGCTGGTCATCCGGCGTTGGGGTGGCTACCCGGATGGCGTAGCATTTGCGGTGTTGCTGATGAACATGGCGGCACCATTGATCGATCGCTACACACGACCACGGATGTACGGCGAATGAGTCCTGCCTTACCTCCAGTCATCCGCAGCAGTTTTCTGCTGGGTATCATTGCCTTGCTGGGGACAGCATTGCTGGCAGCTGTCAATGCGCTGACTCATGAGCGTATCATTGAGCAAGAAAAACACCGGGTCTTGCAACAACTCAATGAGATCGTGCCTACTACTTCATTCAATAATGATTTACTTGCGGACAAGATCGAAATTAGAGACGAAACTTTTTTCCGGCACCCCGCCGCTGTCACTGTTTACCGAGCCCGGATGGATGGCCAGGCTGTGGCTGTCATGATGATCGTCAACACACCCGATGGCTATAATGGCAATATACGTCTTTTGGCTGGTATTAACGCCGCTGGTACGGTTCTCGGCGTACGCGTAGTATCTCACCGGGAAACCCCCGGACTTGGTGACCCGATAGAGATTGAAAAAAGTGACTGGATACGCAGGTTCACGAACAAGTCCTTGCACGACCCAGGGCCCAACGGCTGGGCGGTTAAAAAGGATGGTGGTCAATTCGACCAATTCACAGGTGCCACGATATCACCAAGAGCAGTGGTCAAGGCTGTACACAACACATTGTTATACTTTGAAGCAAATCAGCAGCTACTGTTTAACAAACCGACACAGTCACCCAAGCAGAATGAGTAATAGTAATCTGAAACAAATACTGGCTGATGGGGCCTGGCGGCAGAACACCGGATTGGTGGTTCTTTTGGGTTTGTGTCCGCTGCTGGCCGTTACCAATACGCTGATCAATGGTCTGGCTTTGGGCCTGGCCACAATGCTAACGCTGATGGTATCCAACCTTTCGGTTTCAGTCATGCGCAAATTATTGAAACCCGAAATACGCATTCCTGCATTTGTGCTGATTATTGCCTCGGTGGTCACGGTCATTGAATTGCTGATGCACGCTTTCTTCTATGACCTGTTCCGGGTGCTGGGCATTTTTATCCCATTGATCGTGACCAACTGCGCCATCATCGGACGGGCTGAAGCCTTTGCGTCCAGGAACAATCCGTTGGCATCAGTTGTGGACGGCTTCGCCACTGGACTAGGTTTCTGTATAACGTTGGTGGCACTGGGCGCATTGCGTGAACTTACGGGACATGGCACCTTGTTGTCTGGAGCAGCAATGTTAGTGGGAGATTGGGGTCAATACCTTACTCTGACCTTGATACCGGGGCATCCCGGCTTTCTTCTGGCGATATTGCCACCGGGTGCTTTTTTCTGTTTGGCCTTGCTGATTGCAGCCCGCAATGCCTTGGAAGCCAACAAAGCCCCGCTACCAAAACAACCGGTTACTACCCCGACCTAGTGCTCTATCAACATGAAACTTGAAGACAGAATAGAATTCTTCCGACGCTTGCAGTTCATCGACCCACACCCGACTACTGAGCTTGAATATCAATCCACTTTCGAACTGCTGATCGCTGTCATTCTCTCGGCCCAGGCCACGGACATCAGTGTCAACCTTGCCACCCGACGCTTGTATAAAGCAGCCAATACGCCAGGAGCGATGCTGGACCTTGGCGAGGAAGGGCTCAAGACTTATATCAAGACCATCGGTTTATTTAACACCAAAGCTAAAAATGTCATCGCCACCTGCAGGATTTTGCTGGAAAAACATGTTGGCGAAATCCCTTCAAACCGACAGGCATTGGAAGCTTTACCTGGTGTGGGTCGTAAAACAGCGAATGTCATTCTTAATACCGCTTTCGGCCAACCCACGATGGCCGTGGATACGCATATTTTTCGACTTGCCAATAGAACAGGCCTCGCACTCGGCAAAACCCCTCTTATTATTGAACGAAAATTATTAAAGAGCATACCGAAACAATATTTGCTCGATGCTCATCACTGGCTGATCCTGCATGGTCGTTATGTCTGTAAAGCACGCAAACCAAACTGCCCTGAGTGCATCGTCCGCGACCTATGCAGAACAGGAAGATTAAATGAGGTTTGAAAACCTTGCACTCATTCTGACCTGCAAACTGACCACTTCAACCTGTCTCAGCATCAAGCCGAAAAACAAATGTAATAATCCCTACCCAGCACCGGTCTATTGGCTCGTATACGGATTATTTCTTGGAAAACACCCGCTATGTTGCTAGGCTAACAAGGATAATTCGAGGTAAAACGGACTCTGGCAGCCTGCTGTTGGAAGACGTAAATTACTCTTAACGAGTTGTGATAATAGGTACTTCAAGTACCGACTGTGATGTTCCCGAGCGCTTAGGCCGGGTATTTTTTAACTGTGGAGGTTCTACTAAATGGCTAATAAATCAAAGTTTGTTAATCCTGTTGCTGCCGCTGTTGGCGTAGCATTTGTTTCGTCTTTGGCTGCATCTACAACTGTGCTTGCCGATGACAATCCTTTCTCAACCGCTGATCTGGATGCTGGCTACCAGCTGGCCGGTGAAAAGGGTGAAGAAGGCAAATGTGGTGAAGGCAAATGCGGTGGTGATAAGGGCGAAGAAGGCTCCTGTGGCGGCGATAAGGGCGAAGAAGGCTCCTGTGGCGAAAGCAAGGGTGAAGAAGGCAAATGTGGTGAAGGCAAATGCGGCGGCGACAAAGGCGAAGAAGGCTCCTGTGGCGGTGACAAGGGCGAAGAAGGCTCCTGTGGCGGCGACAAGGGCGAAGAAGGCTCCTGTGGCGGTGACAAGGGCGAAGAAGGCTCTTGCGGCGGCAACGTCTGAGAACTTGACCTTATGAGTCAGCGTTCACACCCGGTAACGGGTGCGGGACTTGGTTTGAGGCGGGCCCTTTTGGGCCCGCTTCTGGCATATGACCCCGAATCTACCAAAGAAACCATTAGTTTCATGGAAGTCGCTCCTGAAAACTGGATCAATGTAGGCGGCCAAAGAAAGGAATCATTCCGACACCTCACTAAACGCTTTCCGTTTGTATGCCACGGACTCTCTCTGTCCATTGGCGGACCAACACCTTTGGACCAGACCTTCATCCATAAATTACGACAATTTATGGATGAATTTCAGATCCGGGCTTACAGCGAACACTTAAGTTACTGTACCGATGAGGGCCATCTTTATGACTTGATGCCCATACCGTTCACCGAAGAAGCAGTCAAGTATGTTGCAGGACGAATTGGACAGGTTCAGGACACGATAGGTCAACGCATGGCCATCGAGAACGTATCCTATTACGCGGCACCCGGTGCCGAATTGAGCGAAATTGATTTCATTAACGCGGTCATAAGCGAAGCCGATTGCGACCTGTTGCTGGACGTTAATAATATATACGTCAACAGCGTTAACCACCGCTATGACCCCATCGAATTTTTACGGGCACTGCCTGGTGAGCGAATCGCTTATGGTCATATCGCTGGCCACTACAATGAAGCAGAAGACCTCATTGTAGACACACATGGTGCAAATATCATTGGTGATGTGTGGGATTTGCTTGAGAAAGCTTACGAATTCTTTGGTGTATTTCCCACCTTACTCGAACGTGACTTCAATATCCCCCCGGTTACGGAGCTTCTCACCGAAGTTCAGAAAATCAAGACAATCCAGGACAAATGGAGCACGGATGTTCGAGCATATGATGGAGTAACAGGAGGATATGCAGATGGCCGGTGACAAAGCTCCCGACGCACTGGCCAACTTACAAACCAGCTTTGCAGCCCACATACGCGATCCTCAAAATGTGGCAGCGCCAGATGGCATTGAAGACCGGCGGATGGCCATCTATCGTGATCTGTTTTTCAACAACATCGGTAATTTTTTGTCTGGAAATTTTCCAGTACTGAGAACCCTCTACAAAAAAAAATCATGGATGACTCTATGTCGTGAGTTCTACAAGGACTACCGCTGTCATACACCGTTATTTGCCGAGATACCACGTGAATTCCTGCAATATCTACAAGACCATCGTCAAGGCCACGAAGATGATCCGCCTTTCATGTTGGAACTGGCCCACTATGAATGGGTAGAACTCGCATTGTCGCTTGATGAGGCTGACATCAATCAGATTGAAACAAACCCGGACGGCGACCTATTCAAAGGCGTCCCCATGTTGTCGCCACTGGCCTGGCCACTAAGCTACCAATACCCCGTACACCAAATCCATGCTGAATTTCAACCGCAAACTGTGCCTGAAAAACCAACCTACCTGCTGGTCTGGCGGCGACAGGATTACAAGATAAAGTTCATGCAATTAAATCAAGTATCATGGTTGCTGGTGCAAAAAATGAAAGAAGAACCGGCTTGGTCAGGTCTTGAATTGCTGACGGCTATTACTGGGATCATTGACCACCCTAAACCGGAAGTAGTTATAGAGGGCGGTAAAGCTTTGCTGAATGAACTGAAACAAAAGCAGATCATTCTCGGAACCCAGTCTTAATAAAAGAACCCAGGGAGCGGCTTGGACAGGCTTCCTTTACAAATCAGGTGAAAATACCATGGCAGTAATCAATTCTTACGACACGCTTACATCCCGCTTACGTGCTTCTGGTGACTATGTGTGGCCGCTGGTACTCCGACTGATCATGGCCTGGGAATTCTGGGAATCCGGTGTAACAAAATTGCACGGGAAAAACTGGTTTGCCGACATCCCATGGTCAGGCTGGCAAAAGGGGTTTCCGTTTCCGTTCGACCAGATTCCTGCCAACCTGAACTGGTTTTTGGCTACCTGGGGTGAATTGGTCTTTGCCGTGATGCTGTTGTTTGGTCTGTTTACACGTTTCGCCGCAATTTCTTTGGTTGTCGTGACCGTCGTTGCAACAGCTGCCGTCCACTGGCCCGCCGAATGGAGCAGTCTGGCTGAATTGTGGAACGGTTATGCCATCACCTCCAAAGGTGCCGGGAATTTCAAGCTACCCCTGTTATTTGTGGTCATGTTGCTACCACTGGTTTTCAACGGCGGTGGTAAAGTCTCTCTTGATCACCTGCTACTTCGTATGTCAGGACGAAGCAACACGCTGGAAGACCGTACCAGCGGCCTGCAATCGACTGGACTGGCGTTGTTTGTGTTGAGCCTTTCAACCATCTGGGTTGAACCCACATGGGGCATTACCTTACTGATCGCTTCTGCATTGGCGATGGTAATACCGGAAATCACTGGAAAGAAATAATCGGCGTATTGCATGGTCGCCACACATTTTGTGGCGTCTGCAATAGGTTTTATCCAGTTGTTCCAAAACTCCAGATATGTTTTATCTGCAAGCCTAAACTCAGGATTTGTTCATGAGTTCAATCTTTACTCTTTCAAGCAAGTCAATGGCATCACGCTTTTCCAGACCGTCAGAACCGTACCAGTAAACATCATTATTTTTATCTTTATAAACCACCACAGCGGTCTTCATGTTTTGACCTGTTTTTGCGATAAGGCGTAACAGTTCGCCAGTGATATTCGCCGTATTACTGGAAACAGTCATGGTTATAATCTCCGGTTAAAGCCATCCAGCATTCGACCCGATGTCGCTGCCAGGGAAACCTCGTTTCTAACACCACCCAGTTTGGCGATTAGCTTATCGGCAACCCGAAATGCATTTGCATAAATCGTCCAGGTATATGGAACGCTCCCACCCGTGGGCATAAAGCTACCATCGGTGACAAATAGATTGTCAACGTCGTGCGCCCGGCAATCGGTATCAAGCACCGAGGTTTTCGGATCTGTGCCAAAACGACAGCCACCCGCAACGAGATTTGCCGGTGGTGAGCCACTCAAGCCCCAGGTCACTTTATCCGCACCAAGCGCATTGAGTACATGACGACCTTTATCAACCATAAATCTACCGATTTTTAAATCGTGCTCGTGGTAACCCACCCTCACCCGGGCGACCGGAGTTCCCCAACGATCTTTCAGTTGTGGGTCTATAGATACATGGCAGTTATCATTCGGCAACCAGTCGCAAAATGATTCAAAACGAAGATAACGAGCATCGGTAAAACTGGATTTGAGTTTATTCTTGAGTGGTTCACCCCAAACCAGGCCGTCCGGCCCGTGCTTGGCCCTATTGGCCTGGCTAATGGGATTTGGATGACGCATCAGCAATTCAAGCGTACCGCCTTTGACCTTGCCTAAGGTTTTATCATCAATAAAATACCAGTCCTGCAAAGCACGATTGACAAATGGCCCCTGGACTTTAAACGCTGCGGCTTTTTGCTGATCAATATTTTTATAATAAAAATGCCCGGTCCCTGCTCCGCCTGCTGAAAAAATCAAATTCTTGCCGACCTGACCATGGTTATTGCCCAATCCTTGCGGGTGGCGTTGACCTTTTGAAAGCAGTAGCAAGCGGGAAGACTCAATCGCCTGACATGCGACAACGAAAATATGCGCATCGACTGATTGTGACTTGTCGTCCTGATCATAATAGCGAGCGCTCACTACCCGCCCATGATGGTCACTATCGAGGTGGTAGACCTTCGCGCCGGAACGAATCTCACAACGACCCGTCGCATGTGCCCGGTTCAACAAAGCAGCCCTTGAACTGCCCTTTGCACCACTGGAGCAACCATAGCTGCCACAATAACCGGAATACTGACAAGATTGTCGAGCCATCGCTGGCCGTGACAATATCGCGCGCGGCACTGGAAAGGGATTTAAACCCAATTTTCCGCATGTTTCATCTATCCACACCGATGCAGGATGTTCTGCTGTCGGCGGGAAAGGAAAATCACTTGTCGAACGCGGTTCCTGATTAGGGTGATTAATCAACCGACCTGAGACACCAACTTCCTGCTCAACTTTCGCGTAGTACGGTTCCATATCTTGGTAAGTAATCGGCCAGTCGACAATATTGGCGCCAGCGATTGATCCGTATTCCGACAGTAATTTAAAATCCTTGGGTTTGAGGCGGTGGAAAAAGCCACTCATGAAATTCGTCGATCCTCCCACGCAATTCCCATTCCAGAAATCTCGACCTGATCGATAACCTGGAGTGGCAACCCAATCCTCACCCTTTTTACGGTCCTCAATAACATGAAATTCATCACGCAACTTCGGCGTGTAAACGCTACGCCTACAACATGCCAACTCGTCCTTAAAAAAGTCGGTTTCCGTGAAGGATGGCCCTTTCTCAAGCACGACCACGCGGTAGCCAGCCTGCGCAAGTGAAAATGCTACCGGACCCCCGCCAGCACCACTGCCTATAACACAAACATCAAAATCCACATTCATAATTTGGTGTAAATCTTGTTGGCCGGTGGTCGTGGAAAGCCCGGTTGGTGCTCTAACCATTTCCAACCGATTCCATCCGGGTTGCCACCGTAGACCGGATCGGATAACAAAGCCTCAAGGATGTAGGACAAAAGTGATGAAATCCAATTTGGGCCCCAGGCTGTACGATCAGCCACGTAGCGCAACAGGACCTCTTTCTGGGCAGATTCCAGTTCATAAAAAGTCTGGTCGAACCTCTCCATGCTGGCTTCATGCAGGGTTTGGGCTCGGTTAACAATGAAATTCCTGGTGCTCGCAGCGAAACCCGGCCGAAATATCGCACTCTCGAGATAAGCAACAGCATGAATATCTGTTGCACCGGGTGAGTCAGAACCTTTTGGAAGCAGGTGCTCGGCAACCGCTACCAGTATTTGCTTCTGCTTTACTGTGAATCCGGGCTGGATGGTATTCCTTGTCGCTTGTTCTGCCAGTGCTACTGGTACAGTTGCAACCACTGTACCCACCGCTAATGCAGCAGCACTACTTTCCAGGAAAGTTCGGCGACTCAGGTTGCCGTTGTCCTGGCGGGCACCGCAATCCAGGCGGGTTTGTTCGCTATCCAGGCGGCGTTGTTTCATCGAATGCAAACCTCGGCCAGCAATCCGGGATCCAACTCATGCTGACCGGAGCTAGTATTAAGCGCTTGCACAGAGCGCTGTTCATTTGAAATCATCAAACCACGCCCCGGCCAAAGAGTCTGGTGTCTTTGGTGTCGGAGTGGCAACAATCTCACAGGCATTTGCCAATCCGGCGCCATGATTACTACCCGGTATATAGGGCTGGAACCAGTCGGGTATGTGTGCCGCGACGTATTTTGGCACATGATCACGATAGCGCACGATGCCGTCAACATCGATGATGAACTCAGTCGGGACTGCATGCACTTCATAGCGCTTGGTTACAACTGCTTCATCATCGAAAACAAGTAAATAATTGGTTTCATGTTGGTTTCGGTATTGCTCTATTTGCACCTGTGAATCACTCCAACCTGTATTGATGGCAATGATCTCGATACGGTCACCGAATTCTTCTTCCAACTTTTTATAACGGGGTGTCTTTTCAATGCAGTAGCTACACCAGGTATTCCAAAAAACCAGATAGACAGCCTTATTACCATGATAATCAGACAAATTTAGTGGTTTGCCATCAATTGTTCTTAACTCGAAAGAAGGTGCAACATCTCCTATGACGGTAGCAAAGCTGGATTGGCCCGTGACCAACATCACAAGCAGTGCACAAGCCCGTAAAATAGTTCCTGACAACACGGCACCTCTCTAGTTGGCGACAGCAGTTCATGAATGGATAGACTGGTTACACCTTAGAAGACCAGTACACACAGTGTATACGACCTTTGGTACGACTAGTAAAACACAATTTTCAGAGAAGTATATTCCAACATTATGCAGAACACGAGATCGAGACTGGGCCATTAAGCACGCTCAGCCTGAACCTGTGGTTTTATTGAACTGAAGTAACAGAGGCCTCAGAAAATGGTATGTCCTGGGGGCTTAGCTCAAAGCCACGCTGACGAAGTATATTCAGCAACCCACCTTCACCGGGCAAGTGCAAAGCACCCACGGCCACGAATACCTTGTTGTTTGCCAGCTGCGCCAATAGGGATTCAGCCATACGCACGTTACGGGCATGAATGCCCAAGTTCATAAAATAATCACTCGCCGCATCACCAACAGCCTGAAGTTGTTCAACAGAGAGTATTTGTAGCTCAGCCAGATTGTTCTCAAGATACACAGTGACCATCTGTTCATGAGCCTGGTTGACCCGACTACTCTCCGCAATAGCCTGGTCCAGCAAGGTCAATTGCATCGACACCGGCATGCTTTCCAAGAAGGACAACTGCTGCTCAAGTGTTTCCAGCCCGACGACCTTGAGCCCACCTCCTGATGCCCGTAGAGAAAGGGACAAATCCATAAAAAAACCAGTCTTCGCTGGTGGTGTACTGAGCGTCATCATGGCTGCCCAAGGCTTCATTCGACTGACAAATTCTGTCGGTATCTTATAGTCAGATAGGGCTGACGAAAGGGCATTAAAACGATCAACGCCAATGGTTGCCTCCAAGGTTTGTCCTGGCGGGTAACGCATATATTCAGTCAGGCGCGCCAATGTTGGCAGGTCCGGGACCAACTCCATGGCGAAAACGGTGTTAGCCTTAAGCTTGTGCAAGAAGTCCTCTGAAAAATCCAGTACACGTGGGTCTTCACTATGAATAGTGCCCAACAGATAACCAACAGGTTTACCGTCTCGTTGGATGGACCAGAAGAGCGCTCGGTCTGTACTCTGATCTTGATCAGCCGCCAACATCATCGGAAGAATTGACAACAGCAATGCGAGGGTCAGTCTGGCCATTGCTTTAAAACAAGACTTTTTACATGGTATTTTGAAGCACATTCCCTTATTCTCGCTGCCTTTGTTGCCGGATTCCAATATGTTTCGAATTTCTGAACGTTTCAGAGGTTTTTTACCAGTCGTTATTGATGTCGAAACCGGCGGATTTAACGCGAAAACCGACGCGATTCTGGAAATCGCAGCATCCATCATCTGCATGGACGATTTTGGTCGTATCAAAATAGCTGAAACGATCGCCGCAAACATTGAGCCCTTCCAGGGTGCCCGTATTGAACCGAGCTCACTGGAGTTTACAGGAATTGACCTCGGCGACCCAGAGCGGAGCCCTATCAGTGAAAAAGAGGCTGTGCAAAAAATATTTTTACCCGTCAGGCAGGAATTACGTGCCACCGATTGCCAACGCGCAATACTGGTAGGTCATAACCCTGCATTTGACTTGTCATTCCTGAACGCAGTTATCAGTCGGGTAAACTACAAACGCAATCCATTCCATCCATTCAGTTCCTTCGATACAGCAACACTGGGCGGCCTGGCGTTTGGCCAAACCGTACTCGCGCGCGCCGTACAGGCTGCCGGTATAGATTGGGACGAATCATCCGCACATTCGGCTGAATATGACACCATTAAAACAGCCGAATTGTTCTGTGCCATCGTCAACCGTTGGAAAATTCTTACAGGTCTGTAGCACAGCCATACCCCCCTCCACCGGGAGTCATAATCGTTAAAATCTGACCGGTAAGGGCGTTGATCTGAATCTTTCCGGGCAATTCCAAACCATCCATTTCATTGCGACCACACTGACCTGGTTGCCCCCCTTGCAAGCCCCAAGGGGGCAGTTTTCTCCGTTCAGTCAACAAAGAAACCTCGGTGTCCTCAAGAAACCAGTATTGACGCACAATGCCATCACCACCTCTGAATTCCCCTGATCCACCGGAATCCCGCCTGATTGCATACCGAGTGACCCTTAGTGGGTAATTCAACTCCACCACTTCGACCGGTGTGTTAAGAGTGTTGGTCATATGGCTGTGGCGGGCAGACTGGCCATTACCGTCACATGCGGCACCCATTCCGCCAGCCAGGGTTTCATAATAATCCCAACCCCCGCTGCCACGTCTGCCCATCGCGAGGTTATTCATTGTGCCTTGACTGGCTGCTGCAAACAGCGTTGGCAACGCCTGTGCCAGCGCCCCACAAACAACATCAACAATTCTACTGCTGGTCTCCACATTGCCTGCGGCGACGGCAGCAGGTGAACTAGCATTAATCAGACAACCTTTTTGCGCAGTTATGGTAATGCCCTGCAATGCACCATGACATGCGGGCGTGTGCGCTGGCATCAAACAACGAAAAACATAAAAAACAGCAGCGGCGGTAACCGGCATGGGGCAATTCAGATTGCCCTCGACCTGTGCGGCGGTACCGGCAAAATCGACCTCTACGCTATCATCTCGAATACGGATCGTTATTTTTATCGGGATATCAGTTTGCCCGTGCCCATCATCATCCAGATAATCTTCGAATTCATAGTCTCCCTTTGGAATACTCGCCAGGCTTTTTTTCACCAACGCTTGTGCCCAGCACTGCAAACTGCCTTCCTGCTGCTCAAATTCTTCCAAGCCCAAGTCTTCAATCAGTTCCTGCAAACGTCCTGTACCCAATAGATTAGCTGCAAGCTGGGCATTGAAATCACCTCTCGATGTTTCCGAACGGGTTAACTGCTGCAATATGGATTGCAAAAAACCCTCATCCACTTCACCCTTTCTCATTAACAAGGTCGGTGCTATGAGCATGCCTTCTTCTGCCAGTGTCCGACTTACTGGCATGGAGCCCGGCGCATCGGAGCCAATATCTGCGTGATGTGCCCGGTTAGCGCAAAAGCCAACCAACTCACCGCCAACAAAAACCGGAGCCACCAGTGTTATATCCGGCAAGTGAGTGCCGCCTTTGTACGGGTCATTCAGAATTAACATATCGCCTATATGCCAATCCCGGCTTTTCACCAGGTCAACCATGGCGTAGGCCATGCTACCGAGATGTACTGGAATATGTGTAGCCTGCCCCAACAAATGGCCCTGTCGACTGAAAAGTGCGCAGGAATAATCCAGTCGATCACGTATATTGGGCGAAAAAGCAACCCGACCAAGCAGTGCACCCATCTCTTCACAGATGGCCGCAATCCTGCTAGAAAACAAACCTAACTCAACACTGTTGAATGAGCCAGCACCCTGTTGTTTCATAGTCTCAGGCCACTCATACCCTGCATAACAGCGTCCAGATTCAACTCTTGATTCACACCAAGTTCAGCGGCCAATTGCATCGCGCGGGCCCACAGTTCGGCCTCGCTTCCTGCAGTCACCGTCACATGACCGATCTTGCGGCCAGCGCGTGCAACCTTTTGATAGTCATGCCAATGAATACCCTGCAGGGTGTGTTGATCTTCATCCTGTTGACTTGGGTGTTCTGGCATCTGCCCCAGCAAATTGAACATCAATGCACACAAATTGTTTTTAGTCTCACCCAGTGGCAAGCCACAAATAGCCCGCAGGTGATTTTCAAATTGGGATGTACGAGCACCATTGATAGTCCAATGACCTGAGTTGTGCACTCTGGGTGCGAACTCATTGGCCAGTAGTTCACCATCTTTCAGAAATAGCTCCAGTGTCATCACACCGGTATAGTCGAGATGGTCCAGCAAGCGTTGAATCAGCACTTCAGCACTTGCCTGTAACTGCGACTCAAAGGCAGGCACCATACTGATAGCCAATATGCCCTCACGGTGCAAATTACGCGTTAGTGGCCAATAAACCGTTTGGCCATCCTTACCACGCGCTGCAATAATGGAGCACTCTGCATCAAAAGGCACAAAACCTTCACATATGAGTTCATGCTCACCGTGTATCTGCCAGGCACGTTCCATATCTTCCTGAAACCTGAGTACCATCTGCCCTTTCCCATCATAACCAAAGCGGCGGGTCTTCAGTACACATGGCAACCCAATATCCTCTACGGCCGCAATCAGATCTGGCCGGGAATTAACCGCATGAAATGGCGCCACTGGAATACCCAGTTTTTGCATCATGGTTTTTTCACGCAACCGGTCCTGGCTTTTATACAAAGCACGCGGTGGCGGGTACACCGGGCACAAGGATTCAATCAGGCTGGCCGAAGATCCTGGAATATTCTCAAAATCGAAGGTGACAACAGCAGAGCGCTGTCCAAGCTTCCTTAATGCTGCTTCATCATCCCAGTCAGCACAAATATGTTCACCGAATTCTGCCGCACAGGCGTCTTTGGCAGGATCAAGAAAGACAAACTTTAAACCCATTGGCCGTCCTGCCTGAGCCAGCATACGGGCCAACTGGCCACCACCCAAAATGCCAATGGTACTAGTCATTACAGGTCAGACTGGTTAAGCACCGCTTCTGTACGAGCGCGTCTGAATTCTTCCAATGCCCTGCGAATTTGTGGGTATTTGATACCGAGGATGGATGCAGCCAGCAATGCGGCGTTGTTGGCACCAGCATCGCCTATGGCAAGTGTAGCAACGGGAATACCAGCAGGCATCTGCGCGATAGAGAGTAGCGAGTCGATTCCGTTTAATGCCTTGGACCTGACCGGCACACCCAGCACTGGCAAAACTGTCTTGGCAGCAACCATACCCGGCAAATGAGCTGCACCGCCAGCACCGGCTATAATGACCTCCAGACCACGGTCCACCGCGGTGGCGGCGTACTCAAACATCATATCGGGTGTACGGTGGGCTGAAACCACCTTGATTTCGTGAGGAATAGCCAAGGCTGAAAGGGTATCAGCCGCGTTCTGCATGGTTTCCCAATCAGACTGCGACCCCATGATCAGGCCAACCAATGCTTGTTCACTTACCACGTTTACTCTCCATCAGGTAAGCGAGCAATTGTACCAGTGTGCCGGTTCTGCAAACAGGGCCGTTCTTCAAACGAGGCATGCCTGATACAATACAGACGACACCAAAACCCGGACTCAATCATGCCTGTTGACGGAAAATTACTCGAAATCCTATGCTGCCCTGTGAGCAAAACACCACTGACCATACTTGGTCACAAAGAGTTGGAACAACTTAATAACGCTATAGCCAACAACGAAGCCCTGTATGTTAGTGACGAGAGAATTACAGAACAGCTTCAGGAAGGACTGATCACACAAGACGGTAAAGTCATTTATCCAGTGCGGGATGATATCCCAATATTATTGGAAGAGTACGCGATTGGCACGACACAGTTCCAGGGTTTCTGAATATTCATCAACACCATTGACTGATCAATTCCCATGCGGCGCTTTGCGACTAAGCCTGTTGTGTACACAGTTGCCATGAAGAAGGAAGTGCTTGGGTTCTGTAGCTTAATCATTGAAACTGCTGACTTACTGCCATACCCATGGCAAGTATCAGCAATATTACCTAAAAGAATGCCTGGTTTATCGAGTTTACAAAGTTATCAATGATCCAGGACTTTTCAGGAAAGAGCTTACTGACAAGTGCCGACGATGACCTGCGCAACAACTGCTTCTATGTTTTCGACCTGATCTCCAGCATTTAAAGTGGCTGGGTCGTCAGGGTTTTCCGCCAACGGTGTCACCATACGGGCAAGTCGTGCTCTGAGTTGGGTATTATTTAAATCAGTTTCGATCACCGCCCTCAAATAGTCTTCCCGCCCATTATTATGCGCCGGAAGTGGAATTCTCTGATCACCATAAATTGCTACTGCAGCATCTTCAGTTAACTCCAACACCCCCTTGTGCGAACCATAATACACAGCAATCCCCGGGTCATTTACAATCACCCGCTGGTCAAAACGCGGCCAGATAATACCCCCGGTCGGTGTATGACCAACCACAACACGTTCGGCACCATAACGGTTGAGAATATTGTCCAGAGTATGGCTGAATACATCCGCTTCTTTTTCCATCGCGAGGCCCCGATACCAGATCGGCCCCAATGGATCTTCTACAATAGTGAGAACCCCCAGCTTATAGCTCTCCATCGCTGCAATGACCTGTTCAGTCAGCGATTGCAGGCTGAACTTACAGTATTTAGCGCTTATACCGCCGTGCAGAAAAATCGTGTCATTGATCTGGATAGCTACCGGGTTGTTTTTTAACCATTTGCCATACTGGCCATTGAGTCCCCACCCCTGGCGGTGTTCAACCCAACCCAAAGGCACCCATTGCTCCCATTCCTTACGATAAAAATCAAGGTTCAGTTCTTCGAAGGCCAGAATATTGGTGCGCATCCATTCGACCTGTCGTGACCATTGCATATCCTGCAACTGACGGGAATTACGAGTGGTAAACGCTTTAAATTCATCTTTGGTAACATAACGCAGATCACCAACGACATTCATGGCCTCGTGGTTACCAATCAACATATGGACGTAACCACCTTTTATTCTGGCCTGTCTAGCCAATTTCACCAGGTGGTCGATAATTTTTCGACTGTCTGCGCCACGGTCAGCAATATCACCCGTCTGAACCAGATGAGTACGCCCACCACTCCACTTTGCGTTTTTGTCAATTAATCCGGCAGATTGCATCACAGCCATGTATTGCGCATAGTCACCATGCAAATCGCCGATGGCAACGATTCGTTCCACTCCGCTCCAGTGGTAATCATCGGCCTTTTCCACCGTCGCGCCCGCCAGCCCGGAAACAAGCAATAACGATAGCAAAACAACTGGGGACAATCTCATATCAATTCCCAAAGCTGCATTCCGTCTTCAGTCGAAGACGCCTGGTTAAACAGGGTTTCCACTACACCGAACGGCAGGCAGATCAGGTCCCACTTAATAACCGGCTCAAACGAGGAATTCAAACACGCCATAAAACAAATTCAGTCGTAAAAACAGTCTCATATTGATTCCTCTGACTGGATTATCCCGGCTCTTATCATCACCCCACACCGATCACCGTACCATCGGGTAATAATTCGACCTGTTCTGCCTTTGGTCGCTTTGGCAGTCCTGGCATACGCAGGATACTACCGGTCAGGATAATCAGGAAACCAGCACCTGCGCTGACCTGCACATTCCTGACAGTAACCTGAAAATCACGTGGCCGACCATGTAATGTTGGATCATCTGAAAGTGAGCTGGGCGCCTTGGCAATGCATATCGGTAGTTTGCTCAACCCAAGTTTCCTGATAATCTTCAGGTCCTTCTCAGCTTCCTTGCTAAAAGCCACATCATTTGCGCCATACATGTCTTTACAAACTTTGTGGACTTTTTCATAAAGCGTGTCGCTGAGTTCATATAAGGGCTTAAACGGTTTGTTCTGCTCAACCGACTTGATGACTTCACGGGCAAGATCCTGCGCACCCTTACCACCTTCAGAGAAATGCCGTGTTTCCGCAAAGGAGACACCAAGAGCCTCTGCCCGCTCACGGATGATGCGGATTTCATCATCAGTATCATTGGCAAAACGATTCAGTGCAACAACGGGATGTTTGTTGAAATGACCGACGCTCTCAATATGCTTGTCCAGATTTTCCAGACCAGCTCGAACGGCTTCTGTATCAGTCTGGTCAAGTGTGTCACCGACCTTGCCACCGTGCAGCTTCAAAGCCCGCACCGTGGTCACCACCACAACAGCATCCGGGTCAAGACCCGCTGAGCGGCACTTGATATGAAAAAACTTTTCAGCACCCAGGTCAAAACCGAAACCTGCTTCTGTAACCGTCCAATCGGCATAGTGCATGGCCATACGGGTGGCAAAAACACTATTGCAACCATGCGCAATATTTGCGAATGGGCCGCCATGCATGAAAGCAGGGGTGCCTTCCAAAGTTTGCACAAGGTTTGGATGGACCGCATCTCGCAAAAGCGCCATCATGGCACCCGTAATATTCAGTGCCTTCAGATAAACCGGTTCACCATTCCAGGTGGTACCAACCAGAATTCTATCCAGCCTCGCACGAAGATCATCCAGATCATTGGCCAGACAAAAGATGGCCATAATTTCAGAAGCAGCAGTAATATCAAAACCACCTTCACGCGGAATACCTTGCATCCTGCCACCCAGACCAATGACAATATTTCGCAGGCTGCGGTCGTTCATGTCCATGACCCGCCTCCAGACTACCTGGCGCGGATCCAGTCTCAGTTCATTGCCCTGGAAAATGTGGTTATCGATGCTGGCTGAAACAAGATTATTTACGGTTGTGATGGCGTGAAAGTCACCCGTAAAATGCAGGTTGATACGGCCTGCGGGAACAATTTGGCTGTAACCACCACCGGTCGCACCACCCTTGATTCCCAGACAGGGTCCAAGTGAAGGTTCGCGTAGGGCCAGGCATACTGACTCTCCTATACTATCCATTGCCTGAGCCAGACCGATTGAGGTAGTGGTTTTTCCTTCACCGGCGGCTGTTGGGGTCGTTGCTGAAACCAGAATCAAACGGGCCTTACCCGGACGTTTTCGCGGCCTGCTTAAGGCCTTCAGATTTACCTTAGATACTTCATTACCATAAGGCAACAAATCCTCATCCATTACACCAAGTTTTGCAGCGATCTCCCTGATCGGCCGAATACCGGCCTGCCTGGCAATTTCATAATCGGTGAGCATCAGCTATTTTTCCTGTGTTTCTATTTTTATGTTTGTCATAGTTTTGTGCATACGACAAACTTGGTTCCCCCCAATTTAAGAATGATACGAATATCGCAACACCGAATGTCGACCGGGGTCTAGTGCTCCTTCAACATGATAATTGCAGATTCTGGATAGAATCCGAAGTATCGTTTCTTGTTTCTCATGACGCCGGTAACAATAATCTGGCCCTGATGACATGTTCAGTGGCATTAATCGCACTCATTACACCTGGCCCTGGTTGGTTTTCAACGTCGATGATGCTGTAGGCGAAGTCCCCTCGGCTGAGGTTCACCATATCAATGACGTTAATGTTGTGATCTGCGAGCACGGTTAGAACATGACCAAGTACTTTGGGAACGTTTGCATTGCAAAATGTTATGCGAAAACCACTATTTCTGGCCATCTGGGTATCAGGATAATTCACAGAATTCTGTATGTTTCCATTTTCCAGGAAATCCATCAACTGTTCGGCTGCCATGATGGCACAATTTTCCTCTGCCTCGCGGGTGCTGGCACCAATGTGCGGCAACAGCAAAGTATCTTTGCGTCCAAGTAATTCCGGGTGTGGAAAATCGCTGATATAGGACACCAATCCTCCACTATCAAGTGCATCAATAACAGCTGGCAAATCCACAATTTCATCACGGGCAAAATTGAGCAGGCGCGTCCCCGGTTTACAGCGGGCAAGAATTTCAGCACTGATCAAAGCACGGGTTTCCGGAATTGCCGGAACATGCAAGGTTAGAAAATCTGAAATACCGACCAAGGCCTGCAGACTATCGACTTTCTGTACCCGGCTTGACAGTCTCCATGCTGATTCAACCGAGATCGCCGGATCAAAACCTGCCACCTTCATCCCCAA
The DNA here is from genome assembly GCA_021772935.1 of Gammaproteobacteria bacterium. Taxonomy (GTDB): domain Bacteria; phylum Pseudomonadota; class Gammaproteobacteria; order Xanthomonadales; family SZUA-36; genus SZUA-36. Next base: position 769 of record JAJFLA010000051.1, on the reverse strand, counting down.
CTCAAGCGCCATGTTGGCAACAAGGGCCCCGATGGCGCCCAGCCCTACAACCCCCAGTGTCATACCGGTGATCTCTGAGCCTGCAAAGTGCTTCTTGTTGGCCTCCAGGAGTTTGTGCATTTCAGCGCTGTCGTTTACCTGGTCCAATGTCTGAACGTAATTCATGGCATCGAAAATATTTCTTGATCCCAACAAAAGTGCGGCAGCCACCAGTTCTTTGACCGCGTTTGCGTTAGCCCCTGGCGTATTGAAGACCACAATACCGCGTTGCGCATACTCACCGACCGGGATGTTGTTCACGCCTGCACCTGCCCGGGCCACAGCAATCACACTTTCAGCAAGGGTTTCGTCATGTAGCTTTTGACTGCGAAGCATCAGGGCATCAGCGGAAGACACATCCGGTCCATGCTGATAGGTATCAGAAGAGAATCGATCCAGGCCTTTTGCAGCCAGGCTATTAAAAGTTTGTATTTTATACATTTGATATTTACTCGAAGTTAGCTGCACACGGCAGGCCTGTAAGTGAATTGTACGTTAATCCAGCCCAGAAAAACGTGCCTAATTTATCGATGATACCTTTACCCTTGAACGTCTTGAAAACGGTGGTGCGCCCCGACCTCAAGCTTCCTGCGGCAACCAATTCGCAAGCGTTGCAAACAGTATCTCAGGTTCAACCGGCTTGCCTACAAAATCATTCATACCGGCGTCCAGGCAAGCCTGACGATCTTCAGCAAAGACATTTGCAGTCATTGCCAGAATTGGGATGGCC
>JAJFLA010000006.1 GCA_021772935.1 Gammaproteobacteria bacterium | reverse complement strand
ACGCCAAACAATTCCAACTTTTTGATTTTATTGAATTCAACTTGTTGACTACCCACTAGTAAGTAATAATTACTGCATGAACCGATAGTTTTCTAAGTCGTTGAAATTGAACACTTCCCGTTGCTAAGTAAGTGCCATTCGGCTCTGCCCCCTTTAGACCGACTCTTGATTTTATGGCAAAAAAGCCTGTGCCAGGTTGTTGGTGTCGGTACCAAACCACAGACTGTTGCGGGCTGGATCATAGACCATGTGGCGGACGGAGCCTGCGCCGCTTGGTATCGGGCTTACGCTGAAAAATGTGCCGAAAAGCGGGTCAAAACCCACCAACAGATTGGGTTGTGGTCCGGTTTCTACAAACCACACGCGACCCAGGTTATCGGTCGCCATGGCATAGGGGGCGGAGTTTTCACTCGGGGTTTTCCATTCGGTGAATTCGCCGGTTTCGGGCTTATACTGACCAATGTAACCCTGGGCGTAATCGGTGTACCAGACGCTATCGTCACGTGTTATCGCCAGTCGTCGCAGACGTGCTCCTTCACGTGGCAGAGATACAACTTTTAATTGCATGTTTTTAGGGTTGATGGTGGCCAGGCCATTGGTGCCCAGCAAGGCAACCCAGGGATGGTCTTTCGAATCCATCTCGATACCGTAAGGACGCGCCTGCTCAGTTTGCATGGGGATCAGGTCTATATGGCCGTTGCGTTTGTTCAGTCGGCCGACGTAATTACTCCACTGCATCGTGAACCAAATTTCATTTCTGCCGGAAAATACCAGCGTATGTGGATCCCTGGCGGTTTCATCGGGGAAGCTGAACCGGGTCAACTCGCCCGTAACCGAATTCATGTGACCGATAAAGGCCTGTCGGTTGCCAGCGATCCACAGAGAACCATCCCGGTCAACAATCAGGTTGTGTGGCCCAGTTCCGGGTGGTAACTCTTTGCGTGTGAACTCTGCGCTCTCAGGGTTGAAGCGTGCGGCATAATTACCGCCTTGACCAACCAGCCAGATGTCGCCATTGGGTGCCACATCAGGATCACGTGGGCGGCTGTCTTTCCATGGCACCAGCCACTCCTTGATCTCCAGTTGCAACGGGTTGTCGATGATAGGGTTTATGCTGAGGAGCGCACTTTCATCACCAGCAACAGGGTTTGTGCTGAGAAGTGTGCTTTCATCATCCACAACAGGGTTCGAGTCGAGAAGTACATCCTCATCATCAACAATAAGTTGTGCTACAGCGGTGACAGTAAAAAAAGCCAGTAGAATGAGTAGTCCAAATTTGCGCATGACGTGCACCTGTTGTTGATGTCGGGGCTCCAGGGAGCCTCTGAATAACTCTTGAACGCGTATCCTGCGGTCAAAACACTCTGCATCTGCGTCGCTTCAAGCGCCTGCTCTTGGTGCAAATCTTGCCAATAGTCAGCTATTTTCTGCGCTTCGCGCCTCGCATAAAGGTGCATGCTGTTGGTGAACCCGAGCCTTTTGACCCACAAGCTACTTTATCCACGAGTTATTCAGAGGTTCTCTAGGTATATGGAAACCATAGCGCAGAATAAACGCTGGTGCAGCTAATGTTTGCAAAAGCGGCCAGGGGTATAATGCCAACCCGCGCAAAACCTATTGCCATCGCTTGATAATGGAAAACTGATGATTGTAGAAAAAGATAAAGTCGTAGCCTTTCACTACAGATTAAAAAATATTGCTGGTGAGGAAATGGAGTCTTCCTATGCAGGCGAACCGATGAGTTATTTACATGGTGCCAATAACATCATCAAAGGGCTTGCAAAAGCGATGGAAGGACATGCGGTTAAAGATACGTTCAGTGTAACAGTAGAGCCTGAAGAGGCTTACGGCCTGCGCAACGAAAACAATATTCAGCGCATTCCCTTGAAACACTTGAAGGGTAGTGGAAAGATAATTGTTGGTCAGGTTCTTAAATTAAATACCAAACAAGGCATGGTACAGGTCACCGTTCGTAAAATTGGACGCTTTAACGTCGACGTTGATGCCAATCATCCTTTGGCAGGTGAAACACTAACATTTGAAGTGGAAATAGCCGATATCCGCGATGCCAGCGAAGAAGAGACCAAACACGGCCACGTGCATGGTCCGGGCGGTCATCAACACTAGCTGCCAACGGGGTCACAGCCACAGGGGTCAGACTCAAATGCGGCCACCGAGCCACCGGGGTCAGACTCAAATGCATTGGCATTTGAATCTGACCCCTTCATCCCTATCAATTACCCAACTTAATACCAGCCTGGACTTTCCACAGTGCGGCGTAGAGGCCATCGTCGGTCAGTAGTTGGGTATGTTTGCCGGTCTCGGCAATTTGTCCCTGGTCGAGTACATAAATTCGATCGGCATTAACGATCGTAGACAAACGGTGTGCGATAACCAATGTTGTCCGGCCCCTTGTAATCACATGCATTGAGCGCTGAATGGCAGCCTCGGTTTCATTGTCTACCGCAGAGGTTGCTTCATCCAATATCAATACCGGTGGATCTTTCAGCACCGCGCGGGCAATAGACACACGCTGTCTTTGACCGCCTGAAAGTTTTTGGCCGCGCTCGCCAACAATGGTGTCATAACCCAATGGTAGCTGCAGGATAAAATCGTGGGCTTCAGCTGCTTTGGCGGCCGCCTCAATTTCTGCGGAGTCTGCGCCTGGGCGGCCGTAAGCGATGTTTTCTGCGACGCTGCCATGAAACAGGAATACGTCCTGACTTACCAGGCCGAAAGCTGCCCTCAAATCCTGTATTTTGAGCTCGGTCAGGTTGCAACCATCAAGTGTTATGCTACCGCCCGTGGGGGCATAAAACCGTAATAGCAGTTTCATCAATGTGCTCTTGCCGGAACCCGTCTGACCGACAAAGGCGATGGTTTCTCCAGCTGCAATATGTAAGTTGATATTGTGCAGGACTTCAGTGCCACCAGCATAAGCAAAACTGGTCTGCTCAAATGACAGCTCCCCCTTGACATGATCGATGGGCAACGCTGTTGAGCCGCTGAGGGTACGTATTGGTACTGCTATCAGATTCAAAATACGGCGCGTAGAAGCCATCGCCCGTTCAAACAGGTCAACGGTTTTTGCCAATTCTGTCAATGGCCACAACAGTCTTTGCGTCAGGAACACCAAGACACTGTAAGCACCGGCATTGAGCTGCCCGTCCAGTGTCAGTTTGCCACCATAGATCAGGGTTGCCACAAAACCTGCGAGGATGGCCATGCGAATGACAGGAATAAAAGCGGAACTAATACGGATCGCACCCTGGTTGGCGGCGACATAGGCCTCGCTTTCCCGCCTTAACTGTTCAAGCTCGTGGTCTTCGCGGGTGAAGCTTTTAATGGTGGCAATACCAGCGATATTGTTGGCCAGTCGGGTGCTGAGCAAGCCAACTTTTTCCCGTACATTGGCATACAGTGGCTGGGCCCTGCGCTGAAACCAGAACGCACCTAATACGATGACGGGAATAGGTGTAAATGCCATCAGGGCGATTTGCGGGGAAATATAAAAAAACACCGCGCCGACCGCAATGATAGATGTCGCTACCTGTATCAGGGCATTGGCGCCACCATCAAGAAAACGCTCCAGCTGGTTGACGTCATCGTTCAAAATTGCGACCAGTTTGCCGGTGGAGGAATCCTCATACCAGGCCATATCCAGGTCCTGCATATGGCCATAGGCATCAAGTCTTAAATCGTGTTGCAGACTTTGTGAAAGGTTGCGCCACAAAACCTGCAAAAAGAATTGAAACAGAGACTCAAGTGCCCAGACAGCAATAGTGATCACACCGAGAAACAGCATTTGGTTGAATGGCTCATGAATACCAAAGTCGGCCAGAAAAGATTGTTCCTGGCGTACAACCACGTCTATGGCCATGCCAATCAGGATTTCAGGCATGACATCGAAGAGCTTATTCAGTACCGAGCAAAGAGATGCCAGCTTGATTTGTCTGTGGTGTCCACTGGCGTAACGCAGCAGTTGCATGAGTACGCTGGCGGAAGAAGAAATATCAGTCATTGATGTGGTTCTTAAAGCAGGTGCCGTAAGTCCGGCAGGTATTTTTCCAACGAGCCGGTATTAAAAACGACGACTTTGTCAGCGGGCTTGATCAATCCATCTTTAAGCAGACGGGGCAGCGCAGCCAGGCACGCCGCACCTTCAGGACACACCCACCAGCCTTTATCTTTCCAGACATGATAGAGCGCACCGTGTATTTCGTCTTCGGCGACACCGATGGCCGTACCGCCAGAAGCGCGGATAATTTCCAGCACTTTGAAATGACCTACGCCGCCGGGCACGTTGACACCATAGGCCAGTGTTTCACCCGGCTCTACCGCAGCGACTTCGGTGGCGTCGCTTTCAAAAGCCTTGACCAGTGGTTGTGTGCTCTCACTTTGGACACAGATGACCCTTGGGCGGAAGTCATCGATCAGACCCAAAGCTTCCAGTTCATTCCAGGCTTTCCACATTCCAAGTACACCGGTACCGCCACCCGTTGGGTAAATCACTACATCCGGCAGGCTCCAGTGGTCTTCGTTGTGCCCGGGTTCTGCCAATTCCAGCCCCAGTGTTTTCTTGCCGTCGATGCGCCAGCCAGGTTCCTGGAAAGTGGCCACGCTGAAGTAGCCCTTATCCAACCATTTTTCCTTTAGCAAAGCACCGGCTTCACGGATAGTGCCGGTGACCAGCTCAAGGTTGAAGCATTCTGACTGACTGGCCAGTGCCGCGACCCGACCGAGTATCGGCATCGGTGTATTGTCCGGCATGGCGACAACCGCCTGCATGCCGGCGGCATTGACGTATTCGCACATCGAGTCACCGGCATTGCCCTGGGTGGGTACTGCCAGTTTCTTAATGCCAGCTTTGTGTGCCATTGATATGGTCATGGCCATGCCACGATCTTTAAAACTTTGCGTGGGGTTAGCGCCAAAGCCAGCATGTGCTTTACCTTCATCCTTCACCATCAAGGTAAACCCAGCTTGTTGTGCAAGAACGTGGTCGCTGTAATCCAAAAGAGGTGTATGACCCTCACCCAGGTTGAATATATGCGGCTGGTCATCCGGATTGTTGATATCCAGTGGTAATAGACCACCGAAACGCCACATGTCATTGCGGTCGGGCTGGTACCAGGACTGGTTTGGCTGTTCTTCCATCAGGCGCTTCAAGTCCATGATGATTTCAACCGGGCTGTCATCCACCGGACACAGGTTCATGACCGTACTGGCAGGGTATTGCGCACCGCAGCGGATGCATTGCAAGTGTGATATGAAGCTCATCGTTTTAACTACCTGGTAAGAATGCCAAGTAGTTTAAGTGGTTCGCACCGGACACGCCATGTACTTTAGTTAGTCATCCTTGACAATTACCTGACTTGGGGGGCAAGCAGGGTACCCGCATCCGGTGCGAGCCTGCAGGTTATCAACTTAAGCCGCTTTATTCAATGGTTCTAAGACCATATTCGATCGCAGTATTGGTCAGTGGATGGTATTTTGTCCGCGCTGCTGCAAATAGTTCGCGAGCCAGTCCGGCGTCATGCCCATTTGCTGCCAGCGCACGGTAGACGGGAAGTATCAGACGAGTGCGTCCATAGCGTTGTAAATGAGCCTGCATAGCGTCGTAAGCTGGCAGGTGCCGTCGAGCTGCAACCTGTATAAACCAGGCACGGCCGATTTCCGCATTGCGTGTCTGGCTGAAACCGAATGCATTATCGAGCTCACTTAAATTGGTGTCCGAAAGCTCAATGGGCAGGCTGTTAATAAAGTGTACGGTTGCATGAGGGCTCCAGCTTTGCAGTGGTATCTCGCTAACCGGCAGCTCACCGTTTGACCATGTAGCTGCCATCTGTGCAGCCTGTTCCAGGGTTGGTGAGTGTGGTATTGGCGCATCCACTGGCAGCCCTGATTTGTATAGCCATTCTTCTGCTTGCAATCGGCTGAATTTACCGGGGTATTTTGTCAACAGGTTCTGGTCAAGGTAGTCGAGGAACTGTTCACTGGATATGGACTGGAACTCAAAGAATTTGAAATAGCCCGCCAGGAAAGGATCAAAGACCTCACGTTCAAAGATGTTTTCCATGTGCTGTAGAAACAACTGCCCCTTTTGGTAATGCAGGCTACCCTGCGATTCATCCGGGTCATCGAGGTGCTCAAGCGGGGCGAGTGCCTGCATGGCCGGGCTGACTTCCTCCAGACCTTGCAGTAACTCCCGGTAGGACAAAACACGCTCTTCATCTGCGCGGTCTTTACCAAACAATACCTCCATCAGGCGCGCATCCAGATAGCTGGTAATACCCTCGTTCAGCCAGATATCGCGCCAGGTCTTGTTGCTGACCATATTGCCTGACCAGGAGTGCGCAAGCTCGTGTGCGATCAATGACACCAGGCTTTGGTCACCAGCGAGTACACTTGGGGTGATAAATGACAAGCGTGGGTTTTCCATGCCGCCGAACGGAAAACTGGGTGGCAGGATCAACAGATCATAACGACCCCACTGGTAAGGCCCGTATATAGATGCTGCCGTGTTCAGCATTTGCTGAGTGCTGGCGAATTCAAAGGTCGATGCATCCATCATTTCAGGTTCTGTATAAATGCCGGTGTTTTCACCAATAGGTTCAAAATAGAGATTACCAACAGCGATCGCCAGCAAGTAAGACGGAATGGGTTGTGGCATATTGAAGTGGTACTCGCCGCTACGTTGCGTCAACGGATCATTGTCAGCGCTCATGACAGCCAGTAACGTGGCCGGCGTGTGGATGGTGGCCTCATAGGTGATTCTTACAGATGGCGTATCTTGCAGCGGTACCCAGCTACGTGCGTGGATCGACTGGGATTGGCTGAACATGAATGGGTACTCGCCACCGGCAGTAAGTTCTTTGGGTAGCCATTGCAGGGCGGATGCGCCCGGATCTGTTTTGTAATGAATGGTAAGCAACAGGTCTTGTTGTTGAGCCAGTTCGTCAGGTAGTGTAATTTTTAGCGCCTGGCCCAATACCGGATCTTGTTCGGCATACTCGAAAGAAGCTTTGAGATCATTGCCTTCGGTGCCTGCAACCACAATGCCTTGAATATGCAGGTCTCGTGTATCAAGAATGATGTCAGTTGCTGCAGGGTCAAGCCTATGCATCTGTAACATGGCCAAACCGCGCAATTCCTTCAGTTCAAAGTCGACCGTCAGGTTCAGTTGGATATGTTTTGTGACAAACTGGTCGGTATTGGCAAAGGAAAAATAATCGTGTGATAGCTCAAGCGTGTCTTTTTCTTGCCCTGTCATTTTTTGTTCCAGGGTTGCATCCTGTTCAGGAGTACAGGCGATAGCCAAAGCTGATACTAACAACAGGGTAAAAACACGCATGATTGTACAATCTCTGGTTGATTAGGACTGGCAAGTATAGAGAATTACCACGGCTAGATGCTACGATCTTGTCCCACATAATGAAGATGGTTATCAGATGAAAGTTAATGGCACCCCTTACCGTTCGATCTGGCCGAATAAAAATGGCTGGTCTGCTGACATAATTGACCAGACCCGTCTGCCACATGAATTCATTATCAAGACGCTGAGTAGCCTGCAAGATGCTGCTGAGGCCATCAGCGTTATGCGGGTTCGGGGGGCACCGCTGATCGGTGCAACCGCCGCGTATGGTTTGGCCCTGGCGATGCACGAAGACACCACTGACGAATACCTCGAAAGGGCTGTTAAAACCTTGTTGGCGACGCGGCCCACAGCGGTGAACTTGCGCTGGGCGCTGAGCAGGATGCAACAGGTGCTGTCGGTATCTCCAGCCGGGGAAAGGGTAACAAAAGCCTATGCTATGGCTACAAAAATCTGCGACGAAGATGTTGCCATAAATCATGCGATAGGTCAGCACGCGCTTGGTGTTATTCGCGACTTGTGGCAACAGAAACCGGCAGGAACTGAGTCTTTTCACATCCTCACTCATTGCAATGCAGGCTGGTTGGCCACCGTTGATTGGGGTACGGCGCTATCTGCCATCTACCAGGCTTATGACGATGGAATACCGATTCACGTGTGGGTGGACGAAACGCGGCCACGGAACCAGGGTGCCGCGCTGACCGCCTGGGAATTGCAGTCACACGGAATTGAGCATGATGTGATAGTCGATAACGCCGGTGGACATTTGATGCAGCACGGCCAGGTGGACATGGTGATTACCGGTACCGACCGTACCGCCCGCAACGGTGATGTCTGTAACAAGATTGGCACTTACCTGAAAGCATTGGCGGCGTTTGATAATGATGTGCCGTTTTATGTGGCTCTGCCGGGGCCAACCATCGACTGGCAGATGAGGGACGGCGTCAATGGCATCCCCATTGAGAAAAGGGACAGCGTTGAAGTGACCCATGTTACCGGCAAAACCGCTACCGGTCAGATCGAGTCCGTACAGATTACGCCTGATGGTGTAAGTGCCTCCAATTATGCGTTCGATGTCACACCGGCACGATTGGTCACGGGTCTTTTCACTGAACGCGGTGTTTGCGATGCTAGCGAAGACGGGCTGCTGGGTCTTTACCCTGAGCAGGCAGGCTCGGGACTATGACGGGTCGCACGCCTATCCGGTCAATTGCACGGCACCGGTCGAAAGGTCTTAAAGTCGCATGTTTGATTAGGTAGTTGTATTTCTCCATGCGCTCAAATTACCAAATTCCGTTTTACCTTTTTTCCAGAAATAGACAGCAAGCACAAACGCCACCAAAGCTGGAATGGCGCCAAACTCATTCACATACCAGGCAGAGCTATCATTCTCAAGCGTCAGAGGGGCAAATACCTTTTGTGTAAAAACATTTAAACTCATATGAAAGACCACCGCTGTCCAGAGGTTATTGGTCTTGAAACGCAGATAGGCCATGATCACTGCGTCGGACATGATGAACAAGGTGAAAAAGAAGAGCTGGTAGTACAAAGGTGTTCCATCATTACCATAGAGACCGCCAAACATCAGAGGCCAATGCCATATGGCCCAGATCAATCCGCTGCTGAGTGCAACCCCGGTAAAAGACATAAATTTGGCCAGCTCGGGTACCAGAAAACCTCTCCAACCCAATTCTTCGCCTAAGACCGAAGGCAGCAATAAAACAAAACTATAAGTCGCTGTCAGGAACAAATGAAAAACAATGACACCTGTTTCGCTCCATCCACTCAGGTTGTAGTCCTGCATTTGTTGAAGCACAAATTCGGAGTTATACCATCCACCAAAGCCTGCGATCCAAATAATCAAATAGGCTACAAGGGTTATAACAAGTGGTAACAAATAGCTCAGCCATTGATACTTCCAGCTTCCCCAGCCCCAGCCCAGTGCCGCCAGCTCCCGTTTCCTTATGAGGCAAGTCAAAATCGTGGCAACACCCACAACCAGCATGATGGGTGAGGCTCTACCCAACCTGAAAATCAGCCAGTATCCAACCGCTGTGCATGCAATTAACAACACAAGAAAGACAAACAGGGTAATGGCAGAGTCTCGTGAAGCTTTCAATGGGTTCTCCGGTGGTATAAAAATTCTGTATGGGATTGTTGCGGGACTTCATCATGGTGAAAACGGATTCGCAGGGTTGTCTGCGTGCGTTCGTAAGAAGACGTTTGTTTGTTAATTTTGTTACACATGCGGGATGGTGCTTTCATTTAAAAGCAAGATTTGTTCACTGAGGCGTACTTTTACTTCTTTGCAGCAACTCTGTTTAATACCTGTTCAAGTCTCTGCAACAGGAAGTCTGCATGCTCTTTACCAAACACCATTCGCACCGGTCTTGGCGCGTGCGAGTCTTAAAGCCAGTTCATTGGCTTCTGTGCCAGTGCAGGCAAACATGGTGATATCGAGACCATCGGGAAACTTTCCGGTGGGTTTTTCGGTATAGTCGAGCACCGTTTCATGCAGGTAATGGGTGTGTGTATTCAGTGTTCATTCAGGCAGAAGTACAGGCCAGGCGCACCCTCTCCAACGCATCATCTGAACCCAACCGCGCAAGACCGAGTAACGCATTTTTGGCAGCGTGATAACTGTTCAACAGATAATCGCTGTTTTCAGGGAATAGTTTTGTCCGGTAGGTGTTAATCAACAGGCTGGTCATCAAACGGGTCCGGACCAGATCGGTCAGCAAGCCCATTTCCACGCTCCGCAACGGCCGTATTGCGTGATAACCTCGAATTAATGGTAAGGCGCCGGCAAGCGGGTCATCACCCTCGTTCAGTTGATAAGCCGCCGCGATCGCGAGGTCGATGATTGGAGGTGACCTGCTTAGGTCGCCAAAGTCGATAATGCCACTGATACGACATGGCTGTGTACTATCCACGAGCACATTACCGAGATTCATATCATTGTGAATAACCTGTGTTCGCAGGCTGTCCAGCGTCGGTTTTACATGTGATCCGAACCGTTCCAGTGTTTGGCGGATCAATTGTCTGAGCCCCGGCTCTTCGATATGAATCAGTAGCTCGCCCAGACCTGCGGCACGTTTCATGTCCCATAATGATGGCGGATTGGGGCAAGGGTGATCAAAGTCTTGTAGTGACAGATCCATCCGGGCTAAAAGTTCGCCGAGCTTAACCAGCAGACTGCTGTCGCGTTCCGCGTTGTCTAATATGGTGCCTTCCAGCCAGCTTAATACACGTGCAATATATGTCTGGCCTCTGTCTTCAACGATGCAATGAAATTGTCCGTCACGGGCTGGAATCACCCGAGGCAGAGGGATGGACGCATCCTTCTCGGCGATATGCAGCATTGCGCAGTTTTGGAAATCGATAGTCTGTAGTTGCTCAGTATGGTTGGCGATTTTTACTATATAGCGCACATGATCGTCAGCTAGCAATTGAAAGTTCTGGTCCCGATCACTCACTAGTGGTTGGGCCTTGCCATGAATGCCAAAGTGGTAACGGGCAATACGCACAGCATCTGCAGGGGAAAATGCTGGCGACATGGTTGTCAGTAGTTTTTGAATAGTTGCTTGGCTTATGTCTGTTTGCATGGGGCCAGTGCGCCAGGGTAGTTGAATTGATCATACTTTTTCACCCCATCTTATGTCACTCACTGAATGAGATGGTGTGTGTTATGTTGACTTTGAGAGGTCAGTGATGTTGTTTGCGTCGGGGAACATAACACATGCAGGGCGTGTTGCTACGGGAAGAAATAAAAAATGGAAAGCAAAACTACATTTTCAGTATTAACTGAGAATCATGAGGGAACAACTGGTGATGACTGGCGTTACTGGGTCGAGGTCAAGGTATTCAATCAGGGTCTGCAGGGTCAGGGCACGATTACCGTAGCCAAACACAAGCTGCCAGGCGGTGTTACCCAGCAGCCCCCCGGGCCACCGGCGCCAGTAGAGATTTCTGCGGGCGATTGCAACAATCCGTTAAAGATTAAGCTGACGCTGGAAGCCACACAGGTTGACCTGTTCAAAAACGATGTTGGTTTAACAGATATCGACTTGTGTCTGGATGCTCCCAAACCGGGGGAAGATGCGCGGGTCTATGACAAGGAGATTTCGGTTGCTGTGGTTGAATCACCAGTTATCACCGGTGACACATCCATTCTTACTCTCAAGGTTCGGCTGCTTGTTTTCTGCGCTTGAGCAGGCAAAACTTTTGAGTTAAGCGCTTGTCCGTAACTCGCTGCAACTACTCCCAGGAAAACCGGTGGTGAGAATAGTCTGGCTTATTACGGTGTCTGGCTTTCTGTGACCACCCTTATTTAGTGGTTAACACCTATTTACTAAAAACGCGTTTAAGAATTTCGGTCGTACGTTTGACCGGATCCTGGCGGATGGCCGCTTCTTCTTTTGCGAGATAGTGAAAGATACCGTCAAGACCTTTTTGCACCACATACTCACTCAGGTCGGCTTCAATTTTTGGTGCAAATGGTATGGTTTCATATTGTTTCATAGCTTTGTCAAACAGCTTGACTGCGCCAGCATCTGCAAGGCTTTCATCAATAACTGGTGTCATTTCGAGTGCTAACGGCGCTGACATTTTTGCTTTGAAATACTCGGTTGCCGAGTCATTCGGGCCGTTGTAAATAGCCATGACATCATCGAGTGTCATGTCGTTGATGGCCTGTACAAAGATATCTCTGGCTTTGGGTGTGGCGATTTCCGCAGCCCGGTTCAAACGCAACTCCAGGTCGGTCAACATTGAATCCATACCGACTTTGCCAAGAAGGCTTTTTGCTTTTTCAAGCTGTTTGGGCAGGGGTATATGGATCAGTGGGTCGAGATTAAATCCGTCAGTCTGGCCAAGATTGCTAACAACGGTTTCTGTGCCCGCTCTGAGGGCCTCTTTCAAGCCATTGCCGATTTCATCGCGACTCAATAATTGCTCTTTCGTATCGCTCCCGCTGACCTTGGCTTTGAGTTTGTCCAGCCAGCCAGCGTAGGCGGTATTACCGCTGATGCCAACAAGGCCGATTAAAAGTAAAAACGAACAAAAACGATACCTGTGTCGGCTGTGTGTCAGTGTGGAAGGAACGAACATAAACTAAGTACCTCTGATGCTAGCCCGGACTATTCATGAATATGCTCGCACCCTTGCTTGACCTTTGTCCACACAAGGAATTCTCCTCCCTCGGAAATACACACTCGTATTCCGCTCGGTCGGATAATACCTTATGCGAACAAGTCTCTGCGCAATCATCGCGGCAATTCATGAATAGTCCAGGCTAGAACAATTAGCTTCAGTATAGACGAACAGCTCTCTTTTTCGTCAACGAAACACTTGCTTGAACCCGAACTATGTAACTCGGCGCGACTTTTTCAATTAGAATCAAGACCAGAAATTGTGTTCTCAAAAGGAGTATCGCCCTGATGAATAAGCTCTTGAAATGGGTATTGGCGAGTGTTGGTGTCGGTGTCGTGCTTTTTGTACTGGCTGCAGTCATATTGCCGATGACGGCAGACCCTAACAACTACAAAGAAGAAATACGCGCCACGGTTCTTGAGCAAACAGGTCGGGAGTTACACATCGGTGGTGACATTCAATGGAGTGTTTTCCCATGGATTGGCCTTGATCTCAGTGATGTAAAATTAGGCAACCGTAGCGGTTTTGGTGACCGGCCCATGCTTGTTATTGGCGGGGCCGGTGTATCTGTGAAATTGCTGCCATTATTTAGACGAAAAATCGAAATTGGCAAGCTAAGCCTGGATGATGTTTCGGTATACCTGCAGCAAAAAGCAAATGGGCAAAACAATTGGGAAGATCTCAGTGGTCCGCAAACAAATAGCAGCACGACAGTGTCAACGGAAGTTGGTGATATCGGTGCCTTGATAGTTTCCGCGATTGAAATCAGCAGAGCAAATGTTACCTGGGACGATGCAGGTAACATGACTGAGCTGAAAGACTTTGCTTTAAAAGCAAACCATATTGAGCTGGGTCAACCGTTTGATCTGGAAGGTAGTTTTTCGGTCAACGTGACACAATCACAGCTCGTCGGCGAAGCCATGTTTGGTGGTTTGGTTAAAACTGCAGCCAACGGGTCCCGTTACGAGGTCGAAGGATTCAATTTCTCATTCGAAGGCAAAAAAGGGGCAGCGCCGGAAGTCTTATCCTTGGATGTGGCTATCGATGCAAACCTGGATATTGATTTGGAGGAAGATCAGGCCGCACTTACTGACTTCGTTCTTCAGTTCAACGGCCTTTCAATTACCGGCGAGTTCAATCTGACCTCACTTTCAAGTGAGCCGCGCGTGGCTTTTGATTTTCAGGCAGATAGCCTTAATCTTGATGAGTTGCTACCTGAAACCGAGGCGGAAGCAGACGATTCGGAGCTGTCGGTTGATATCTTTCGTGGCTTCAACGGAGGTGGAGATGTCAGGATAGGAGAGTTGGTCGTTGCCGGGCTGACCGCAACAGACGTCAGCCTGAAGATCAGCGGCGACGGTGAAGGTGTGCGTGTGTTTTCAATCAAGGCTCAATTCTATGGTGGACAGCATAAAGGTGACGTCAATATTGATGCCAGTGGTAAACGGCCATGGTTGACCACGAGCCAGCAACTGACCGCGGTAAGAGCTGAGGGCTTACTACAGGATTTGACCGGATCTGCACGTCTTGAGGGTGTGGGGGATCTTAGTTTGGAGATCCGTACCGATCTGAGCAACTCCAGCTCGATGCGTCAGGCATTGTCCGGTGACATTGCTATGAGCTTTCTTGATGGCGCGATTGTGGGTATCGATGTTGCAGAAACCATACGGACCGCAAAAACGGCACTGGGCCGGTCAACTAAAGCTGTCGCGGAACCCGGGCAAAAACCCAAAACAGATTTTTCTGAACTCACCATGACCGGAACAATTGAGCAGGGAATATTTACCAGTAGCGATCTGATGATGCGCTCGCCGCTGTTGCGTGTGACCGGTAAAGGTAGTGTCAACCTGGTCAATGAAACAATTAATTATCTTGTTAAACCAACGCTGGTTGGAAGTCTCGAAGGACAGGGTAGTCAGGATCTTGACGAACTTAATGGCATACCGATTCCAGTCAAATTGACCGGCAACCTTTATGAACCTGATATTGCAATCGATATCGCCGCTGCCATTGCTGGGACGCAGAAAGAGAAGATTGAAGAGAAAAAGGACGAACTCATTGGAAAGTTATTGGGTGAAAAAGAAGATCCAGATGCAGTGGGTGAGGAAAAGGATGGGTCGGAAAAAGATGACCCTGCCAAGTCGTTAATTAAAGGCATTTTCGGTAAGAAAATGGACAGCAGTAAAAAATAAAAAGATGATGGCGATTAAGGCGATGAAAAAGAAGGAAGCAGCAGCAGCAGTGCCTGCGGCACCTGCCAAACCTTTGGCTGAAGTTGAACTGTTGACTCAGATTCGTAACTCATTACGTAACAATTGATCTTTCGATACGAGCATTAACAAAAGGCCCACCCCTGGTTTTTAATCAGGGGTAGGCTTTTGTATCATGATTCACTTTTGTTACTGGCTAGGCAGCACGGCGTGACCGTTGACCCTGACGTCTGCCATGACGGGCCTGGGATGGTGCGTTGCGGCCTGCGCTATTACGCCCACTGTTATTACGCCCACCGCTATTTCGACTACCTCGGGATGACTGTTTGTTACCCCCGTTCCTGATGGGTTCCGCTTTTATGCTTTGGTCTGGCTCAAAACCCGGGATGATGATTTTTTCGATATTGCGTTTTTGCAACCGCTCGATATCTGATAACAGTTTCTTCTCATCAACGCACACCAGTGAAACAGCTTCACCCTCCAGCCCGGCACGACCGGTACGACCAATACGGTGTATATAGTCTTCCGCTACATTAGGCAGCTCGAAGTTAACCACATGTGGTAACTGATCGATGTCGAGTCCACGCGCCGCGATATCGGTTGCAACCAGCACCCGGATGTCGCCCTTTTTAAAATCGGCCAACGCACGAGTGCGCGCACCTTGTGATTTGTTGCCGTGGATCGCGGTTGCTGAAAGCCCATCTTGTTCCAGTTGCTGACTTAGCCGGTTAGCCAGGTGTTTGGTACGTGTAAAAACCAGTACTTGTCGCCAATTACCGGTAGCGATCATATGTGACAGTAATTCGCGTTTGCGGCTACGGTCAACCGGATGGACTACTTGTGAGATTTGTTCCAGAGTGGAGTTTTGACGTGCAATCTGAATTTCTTTCGGCGCATCCAACAGGTCGTTGGCTAACTGTTTTATATCTTTGGAAAATGTTGCAGAAAACAGCAGGGTTTGGCGTCTCGGTGGCAGGGCGTTTAAGACTTTCCGAATGTCGCGGATAAAACCCATATCAAGCATCCGGTCGGCTTCGTCGAGTACCAGTGTTTCAACACCGTCAAGACGGATCGAGCCGCGTTGCATATGATCGAGCAGACGTCCAGGGGTTGCAATCACGATATCGACACCGCGGCGCAATTTCGAGATTTGTGGGTTAATACTGACCCCGCCGAATATTACGGCGGAGCTGAACGGCAGATAACGTCCGTAGTCACGTACACTTTCTGCCACCTGGGCAGCCAATTCACGTGTGGGCACAAGAATCAGTGCGCGTACACGGCGAGAACCCTGTTGTTCAGTGTTCTGGAGCCGTTGCAGCAGGGGTAGTGTAAAACCCGCGGTCTTGCCGGTGCCGGTTTGTGCACCGGCCAGCAGATCGCGGCCATCAAGAATAAGTGGTATTGCTTGCTGCTGAATCGGGGTTGCCTGCTGGTAACCCTGTTTATCTGTCGCGCGCAGCAATTCGGCCGAAAGGCCAAGTTCTGAAAATAACATGTATGAATATACTCCGTGATCGCCCTGCCCAAGCGTTGTGACTCAGTCACAACATGGGTCGGTCCGGGCTAAATCTTGTTGATCTCCACGGCCCACGAATTGCGGGCGGGAGTGTCTGGCACAGACCGAAGTGTGCCAGGGCGGAGCGCACTATAACAGAAGCGTAGCTATTATCAAGGAACACGCTTGTAGGGTGTATGGTACTGACAAATTAACTTTCTGATACCCACCAATCTCAAAACAACTATCTTCTATAGCGCCGTTGCACATTTCCAAGGCGCAAAGGCACGCGCTCTAAGCAGGCGATAATTTCCCGCTGAAACCATATGACGGCCCAGGTTGAACAGATTATATACGGACGCATGAACAGCCAGGAATCGCTGAGCTTGCTGTTTCGATTTGAACCGGCGCATGCCCCGTTCTCTTACCCGCGTTGGTTGATGCGAAAGTTCAGCGCGATTATTGGCATATAGCGGCCCAGATTTGTTGCACCACAGACGAGTGGACTTGTAGCTAACGGCGATTTCTCTCTCAGCCAACAGTTCTTCGATATCACGATGGCTCATGTTAAATCGATGATAAAGCCACACAGCATACTGAATAACTTCAGAGGGAAACCGATGGCGTTTGTATAGCGACTTGGATATTTTCATCCTGTGATTGTCGCTTAGCTACCGTTAACTTGTCAGTACCAGTAATCATGATCATGCTTATGATAAGCAATGCACAATAAAGAATAGATAAGGGTATTAAAACTGTTACCTAGTGACATAATCAGGTAAGATGTATCCGGGTTGAATTAAGCTTGGCCGCTCAAACAAAGTCCAATTGAAGGGTGAACTGACTAAAGACAGTCTAATAGCTGCATAGCCGCTCAATACACTGTATTTTCAGACATTTTCGCGTTTAAATCTCTTTTACTCCTTCATCAATTCAAAAGGGTAATATTTAATGGATTTCAGTCTTTATTGGTTTATGTTTCCGGTGTCATTGATGGTGGCGACTATTGCGATGATGAGCGGGATTGGTGGGGCAGCGTTTTTTACTCCCATTTTTCTTGTCATATTCCCATTACTGGGGCCTGAGTATGTAATTACACCGGTGCAAGCAGTAGGCACGGCCTTATTTATCGAAACCTTCGGGTTTTCCTCCGGCTTTGTGGGTTATTACCGCAAAGGCCTGATCGATTTCAAATCGGCGCTACCCTTCATCGCGGTTGCGGTACCAGTCGGTATCATCGGTGCCTTGCTGGCCAGCGAAGTACCGGGGTGGGCGATCACCGGTGGCTATGCGCTGTTGATGGTGGTGCTGGGTACGGTCATGCTGCGGCATCATGAAGAAGTGGAAATTCCGTTGGATGACGTGACCCTCGAAGAAGTGGAGGAAGCGACCAGATTACATACTTCAGAACGGCAGACAAGTGCTGTTGAATCGTCACAGGATACCCGCACAATCACCGGCCGGGATGGACACAGCTACACCTTTGCTATTCCACGCCAGGGTATCGCCTCAGTTGTGACAGCGATTGGCGCCTTGCTGACCGGACTGTTGTCTGTCGGGATCGGTGAGGTGACCATGCCGCAATTGGCCAAGCGCAACCGCGTACCCATCCCGGTTGCCGCCGCGACCTCAGTGTTGGTTGTCATTGTCACCGTGGCGCTTACCTCATTCACCCATATAGCGGCCCTGGTCAAGGGTGGCGGACTCTCAGCGGTACCCTGGCATCTGGTGGCCTACGCGGTTCCCGCCGTGGTCATTGGTGGTCAAATCGGCCCACGAATACAGGGCAGAGTTCCCCATAAAACGATGGAACAGGTTATCGGCAGCCTGTTTCTTGTAATCGCAATAGCGATGGTCTTTGTTGCCTATAACAAGTTCATGCTGGCTGGCGTCGGGCACTGAACTACCTGCATGCTACAGATCATGCAGAGATGCCATAGACGAGTATTGAAGGCCAGGTGAAAAGAGCCATCCTGCTGCCAGATTGGGAACAGTAAGTCAGGGCTATGGTTGGGTTTATTCCTTCATAGGAACAAAGCCCACTGTCGGCGAAGCTCGGCAGTCCGGCAGCAGTGCTGATGTTGCAGAAGTTGCATTATCATCCAGATGAGCAAGTATCTTCTGAATAACAGCTGGGTCTTCGCCAAAAGTAGGCGCCCTTAGGCGATACTGGCGAGAGCCTGCCCCGCGAGCGGAGCGAGTGCTTTGGGTATGATCCTGACGTCACCTGCCTACAGGTTGGATAAGAAAATGCTGACAATCGAGATCGGCACGACCCAGCGCAACAACCAGTACCATACTTGAAAGAATAATGGGTTCCGAATTCCGAGTTCATCCGCGACAGACTGTGGAGATATGCGCCAGCCAACGAAAAGAGCAAGCAAAAGACCACCCAGAGGCATCATCACGTTGGCAGTGAGGTAGTCGAGCAGGTCAAAAAAACCGGACTCGGAAAATCGATCAATAAAGCTCAGCGGGTGCCAGTCAGACCAGGCGTTGAAGGAAAACACCGTGCCAAGACCAATCACGAACGCTGAGCTGCAGGCAATAATTGCGGCACTGGAACGTTTGATATCGCGGTGTTCTTCGATCCAGGCTACCACAGGTTCCATGGCTCCGATCACAGACGTTAGCGCAGCAAAAACCAACAGCACAAAAAACAAAGTACCAAAAACAATGCCGCCGGTCATGTTGCCGAAAGCGATTGGTAGTGTGACAAATATAAGCCCCGGACCTTCGGCGGGGTCGAGGCCATTGGCAAACACGATCGGGAAGATGGCGATGCCGGCAATTAGTGCGACCAGTGTGTCCATTCCTGAGATGATCAAGGCAGATTTGGCGATGGAAATATCTCTGCCAAGGTATGCGCCGAAACCCATCATCAGGCCCATTGCCACACCAATGGAAAAGAAGGCGTGGCCAACAGCCAATAACACCACACGTCCATTGATCGCCGAAATATCAAAATCGAACATGAAATGAAGACCTGCCGCCATGTCGCCTTCCACCGCAGCATAAACCACCATCACCAGCAACAATACGAACAACAACGGCATCAGAATTTTTACGGTGCGCTCGATACCTTTTCTTAGACCACGAATCAGGATGAACATGGCGAGCAACAAAAAGATGCCGTGCCAGAAGGTCAGCAGGGCAGGGTCGGCCAGCAAAGAGCTGAATTGTGCATCGATCGCTTTCGCGTCCATGTTCTCGAAACTTCCGCTGCCGGCCCTGAACACATATGACATGGCCCAGCCGGCGATCACGCTGTAGTAGGTCATGATCAGGTAGGCAGAGAGTATCCCCAGCCAACCAACGATGGCCCAGTTTTTTGAGCGGTTCTCGTGTTTTGCGATAATTGCGACAGAGTTGGGAGGGCTTTGTTTGCCCCTGCGGCCGAGCATAATTTCAGCAATCAGGATCGGGATGGCGACAAACAAGATGGCCAGCAGATAGACCAACACAAAAGCACTACCGCCATTTTCACCCGTGATATATGGGAATTTCCAGATGTTTCCCAAGCCGATGGCGGCACCGATCGCAGCTAGCAGAAAGGTCAACCGGGACGACCATGACTCGTGTTTCTTATACATCGTTACAATGCATCGCCGTAGGCACTGGCAAGCTCACCGGCATGGTCTGTGCCGGCACTTAGTAACTCCCACAGGTATTTGGCAATACTACGGTCGAATATCAGGTCAAAACTGAATTGATCTCCTTCAGGCTGGTGGTAATGGACGACGACGGCTACTCGCGCCATACGTGTGCGTGTGCAATGCTGTCCTTGTCGCAGTCCGGCAAGGTAGTCCAGACCGCTGAGTTTGCTCAGAAGCCAGGGAGCACCTGGGCCTGAGAGCCGGAAAGTGGCTAAACCGTCGGAATTATCAATTAGGGTAGTTTCAGCAGCATTAACGACAAGCGACAGTCTTTTCTCCAGTTCTGCTGAGTCAATCGTCTCGCCAAACAATAACCAGTCATTCGGGCGCAAACACAAGACTGCCGGTTCCTGACCGATGCTTTGACCTGTTTGCAAGGGTAAAGCAATGCCAGTTCCCGCCATTGAGTTGGTCAGGTGTTCTGCACTTTCCAGGCTGTGCAGGCGTAGCAAGGTCGCTGAGACCGTCTTGAGCTCCAGCGTCCCGGTAGTGAGTTTTCTCACATTGGCAGGTGCTTGCTGCGGTGAGGCTGTTGTAATGTTGTTGCGTAGTTCTGTCAATCTTTCAGCCTCTCGTTTTCCGTGTCATAAAACAACGGTGATACCACCTTGACCGCAATTCTCCGGTCTTCATCGAAAACGGTCAGTAGCTCATCAAGTCGCTGCCGACCACCGGCCAGTACTGCGAGTGCAATGTACCGCTTCAGATTGGGGCTATAACAAGCCGAGGTGACCCAGCCTTCGGTCCTGACTGGCACTTGTTGCTCAGTCCCAGGTAATAAGTGCCCACCAACGGGTATCGATTGCTTTGAATCGAGTGGCTCAAGGCCGACGAGTTGCTTGCGGTCGCCAGCAAGATTAGCCGGCCTGAACAATGAGCGTTTACCGATATAATCAGTCGTCTTCTTCCGTGCGACATGCCCCCAGCCGATGTCATCCGGGGTTGATGAACCGTCGGTATCCACACCCACATGCAGGTAGCCCTTCTCGGTACGTAATACCATCAGCGTCTCGATACCATATGGTGTGATGCCAAAAGCCTGCCCGAGATTGAGGCTGGTCTGCATGAAATGTTGTGCAGTACATGCTGGGATACTGACCTCGAAACTGAGTTCTCCACTGAAGCTAATGCGGGCCACGCGGGCTTTCAGTCCAGCGACACTACCGCTTGCCATTGCCATGTGTGGCAAATTTTTTGCCGACAAATCGATGTCTGTACCCAGAGCATTCAGGACTTCTCGCGCCCGCGGTCCAGCGAGTGTGAAATTTGCCCATTGCGTGGTGATGTCATCAATCAGCACACGTAAATGTGACCACTCGCACTGCAACCATTCTTCCATCATGGCAACAATACGGCTGACAGCGCCAGATGTTGTGTGTACGAGGAAATGATTTTCGCTCAGCCGGACAAATACGCCATCATCAATGATCACGCCGTTTTCATTCAACATCAGACCATAACGAGCGCGTCCGGGTTTCAGAGTCAGTACATTGTTAATGTACACACGGTTGAGAAATTCCGCCGCATCGGTACCACGTACCTCAATTTTCCCGATGGGTGAGTTGTCGAAAATACCTACACTTTGTCGCACAGCCAAGACTTCGCGATGGACCGCATCTTCAACGGTTTCACCCGCTCGAGGGTAACACTCAGGCCGTTGCCAGTCATAATCAGCAAAATGTGCGTTAAGTTGCTGGTGCAAAGTGTGGGCTGGCAAATATCGCCGCGGAGCATAAAATTCACCAAGGTTACCGCCTGCGATAGCACCCAGAGTGACGGGCACATAAGGCGGACGAAAAGTCGTTGTTCCAATGTCTGCTGTTTCCCGACCGGTAAGTGCTGCAAGCGCGATAATTGCGTTCAGGTTACCGGTCTTGCCCTGATCCACTGACATACCGGTGGTGGTAAAGCGTTTGAAGTGTTCAACCGAAACAAAACCCTCGCGAACAGCCAGTTCAGCATCAAGTAGTGTGACGTCATGGGCAAGGTCAATCCATTGCCGGTGCTTACCACTGTTGAGCGGAGCAGTGACGGTTTTGGTAGACCCGAGCGCATCTTTATCAACTACAGGTGCGGTCGCGTGCTTACCAGTAAAGCCCAACTGGCTACAGATATTGTTGGTTTTTCGTATGGCATCAGTCAAAGTGTCAGTGAGCTTACTGCAGCCGGCGGCGGATCCTGTTACCGTAAATCCAGGCGGCAAGGTGTCCGCCAGAAAACTTTGCGAAGCAGGCTCAAATCTCAATTTACCACGTGCATGTGCGAGCAGGTGGAGTCGGGGTGACCAACCACCGGATACGGCGAGCAGATCACATTGATGGCTACCCATGATTTTGCCATCAAGGCTCTCAATGCTGACTTTATTGATGCCCCGTGTCCCACGCGTATCGCTAATGCGGACCCCACAAATCAGAGCAGTACCGAGATCGGCCATGCCTTGTCGGATTTCTTCGCTGACCTCGGTACGGATATCAACCACAGTACTGACGGCTATCTGTTTGCGCGCAAGGTCAAATACGGTCTGATAGGCCGTATCGTTATTGGTTGCAACCATCACATTTCTGCCGGGCACAACTGCATAACGGTTCAGGTAGTGCCGTACGGCACTGGCAAGCATGATGCCCGGTCGATCATTGTTGGGAAAGATCAGGCCTTGTTCGATAGCACCCGTTGCCAGCAGGATTTTCTTTGGCCGCACGGTCCAGAAACATTCCCGCCAGGCAGTCCCTTGACCTGTTTGTAGCAGGGTGGTCACATTGTGATCGTAATTGCCCACCACGGTCGTGTGCGGTAGAAGCATGACATTTTTCATGCTGTCTAATTCATCAATAATATTTAATGACCATGAGTGCCCAGATTTACCTTCAATTTGGACTTGTTCCCAGTTCAGGGTGCCGCCGAATGATTGATCCTGTTCGACAAGCATGACGCGTACACCAAGCCGTCCGGCTGTCCGTGCTGCGAGTAATCCGGCGGGACCTCCACCACAAATCAACAGGTCGCAGTGCGCATTGACCTGCTCATAATGATCTGGGTCTGGCCCGGTCAGGGCCTGTCCCAGACCGGTGCTTTTGCGGATCAGGTTTTCCCAGGTATGCCAACTGGGCCATTTGAAGGTTTTGTTATAAAACCCGGCGGGCCAGAATATGTGCGTGAAGTCGAGAACCCGGCCAATATCGAAATTCACGCTGGGCCAGCAATTCTGACTATTGGTGATCAAACCTTGTACCAGGGGGATCATTGGCGCACGGCTCGTTGGCGTGCGCGCATCGCCCTCGCCAATCTCAATTAGCGCACAGGGTTCTTCTTCGCCTGCTGTGAACACTCCCCGTGGTCGATGATATTTGAAGCTACGAGCAACAAGCTTGATATCGTTAGCCAGCAGGGCTGAAGCCAGCGTGTCGCCTTCATATCCAGTGTAATTAACACCATTAAAGCTGAACTGTAATGGTTTGTTACGATCGATCAGGCCACCATCGGAGAGACGTGCAGGATTGTCTACCCTTGACCTCATTTTTTGTTTGCCTTGCCTGTGTCGGAACGTGTGCTTGGCTGTTCACCCATTTTGTACACTTCGATAATTTCATGGGTCAAAGTGTCCCGCGCGATGTTAAACCACTGACGGCAACCATAGCTGTGTACCCAGCGTTCGTAGTGCAGGCCTTTGGGGTTTTTTCTGAAATACAGGTAATTCGCCCATTCAGCATCGCTGGCATGTTCCGGTGTTTCTGGGCGGGCAATGTGGCTTTCGCCACCGAACTGGAAGTCGGTCTGGTCACGTACACCGCACCATGGACATTTAATTCTCAGCATTGCTCAATGCGCCACGCCGGAGGCCGCGCCTTCATCAATAAGGTGTCCCGTCTCGAAACGGTCCAATTGAAAGGGTTTCAACAGGTCGTGAGCCTGGTCATGGACCATAGTGTGCGCCAGGGTATCGCCACCAGCCGGAATGGCCTTGTAACCTCCCGTTCCCCAACCGGTTGATATATATAGATTATCAATAGGTGTTTTGCCAACGATAGGACTGACATCAGGTGTCATATCGCAAACCCCGGCCCATTGACGCATCAGGCGCAGGCGGCTAAAAATCGGTAGCAGTTCCAGTAAGGCCTCCATATTCTCATGCTGAACAGGCAGGCCACCTCTCTGGGCATAGGAGTTGTATAAATCAGCACCACCGCCGATCACAATTTCACCCCGGTCGGACTGGCTCACATAAACATGGATGTGAGCGGATACGAGGCAGGTGTGAAGAATCGGCCGTACCGGTTCAGTTACCATGGCCTGTAGAGGAATGCTGGTAATGGGCAGGCGCAATCCAGCCATCGCCGCCAACTGGCTACTGTGTCCGGCGACACACAATGCAAATTTGTCAGCAGCGATAGTGCCTCTCGTGGTGTGTACGGTTGTTACCCGGCTATCCGAGCTATCCATACCAACCACTTCACATTGCTGGATAATGTCCACACCGGCAGCGGAAGCTTGCCGCGCATAGCCCCATGTTACTGCATCGTGTCTTGAAATACCGCCACGCTTTTGTATAAAACCACCATAGACCGGGAATCTGCAATCCAGGTTAATATGTGGAATAAGCTTTTTAATTCCTTCCCGGGAAAGTATTTTTGAGTCAATACCGTTCATCTGTATCGCATTGGCCCAGCGACGGTACAGTTCCATTTCATGAGGGCTATTACAAATTGCCAACACACCACGTTGGCTGAACATAACGTTGAAATTGATTTCCTGAGCCAGGTTTTCAAACAGCTTCAACGAGTGCTCGTAAAAAGCACCACTTTCCGGGTAAAAGTAATTTGAGCGACTGACCTGGGTGTTGCGCCCGCTATTGCCGCCACCGAGATAGCCCTTTTCCAGCACTGCGACATTTTTTACACCCTGATACTTTGCCAGGTAGTAGGCCGTTGCCAGGCCATGACCACCGGCACCGACGATCACCACATCGTAATGTTTTTTCGGAACCGGGTCTCGCCATGCCCGGCTCCAGTGCCGGTGGCCTGTCAAGGCGTTGCGGAAAAGTGAAAACCCAGAGTAGCTGTTCACGCCTGTGACCGGAATCCCATGTTTTACTTAAGCATCCGGAAGTCGGCCCCGGTGGGGTTCTGGTAAACACGCAGGTCAAATTCTGGAACCACGGCCAGGATGTGGTCGAAAATATCCGCCTGGATGGCTTCGTAATTAGCCCAGACCTTGTCCTTGCTGAAAACATAAACCTCAATCGGCAAGCCGTTTTCTGTCGGTTTCAGTTGCCGGATCAGAAAAGTCATCTGCTCGTTGATTTGTGGGTGATTGTGCAAGTAAGCCTGGACATAAGCCCGGAAGGTGCCAATGTTGGTCATTCGACGACCGTTGGCGAGACTTGCATTGTCGACTCGTGTTGCGGTGTTGAATGCTTCCAGTTCGTGTTTCTTTTCTTCGATGTACTCGGAGATGTATTGAATTTTTTCGAACCGTTCCAGCATGTCCTCATCACAAAACCTGATGCTGCTCATGTCGATATTCACCGCACGCTTGATACGACGGCCACCGGCCTCCTGCATACCTCGCCAATTTTTGAATGACTCACTAATCAATGCATAGGTCGGTATTGTCGTGACCGTTTTGTCCCAGTTTTGTACTTTGACCGTGGTCAGTGTCATTTCCAGCACATCGCCGTCGGCACCGTACTTTGGCATTTCAATCCAGTCGCCGTTCGAAACCATTTTGTTCGCGGCCAGTTGGATACCTGCCACAAAGCCGAGGATGGCATCCCGGAAGACCAGCATTAATACTGCGGTGAGAGCGCCAACCCCGCTTAGCAGGTAGACAGGGGTTTTGTTTAAGAGGATGGAAACAACAAAAATGGTCGCTAAAAAATACAGCGCCATTTTTAATATCTGAATAAAGCCCTTGATGGAGATTTCTTTGGCAGCATCAAAATTCTGGTAGATGTCCTCCACCGTGTTGAGTAATGAATCCAACACCAGCATCAGGATGACGATCATGTATATCTGTGTGGTGTTTCTGATCAGGGTAATTGCCGAATCCTGGCCCTCAAGAGCGATGGGAGTCAAAATATAGATAACCAGTGCTGGTGCCAGGTGTGCCATTCGGCTCAGCACCTTTTGACGCAGAACAGCATCATCCCAGCTTGTTTTGGAGCGGGAAATAACATAGGTAAGTGCAGAAATAATATAGCGTTTCGCAACAAAGTTTGCGCCGAGACTTAAACTTAATACTGCCACAACGGCTATTGCATGTGCCACATAGAAAGCGAGATTCTCGCCCAGACCGTGATCAAGTAACCAGATATGTAATAGCTCCATCATGAGATGTCACGCCACCGCTGCCAGGAACGGGTCAGTATAAACCTTAAGACGGCACTGCTTCGACTGATTTGCCAGAGAACCTCTGAATTAGTCTGGACGAAGCAGCTTGGAGGGCGGGTTAGGGCGGGATTTTGGATATCCTGATCTTAAGGCGCGAATTCATGGCTTGTTCAGAGCTTACCTGGTTGCGGTCTGCAGCTAGGCTTTAGCCAGTTTTTTCAGGGCTGCCGTGAGCGTCGTCGATAAACCGGACCCGCCTGCCTGAGCATAATCAAGCAATAAGCTTCGCATGCGTGGAGTCCAGAATTTCTTCATGTGTTGCGTAGTGCGTTCGTCGGCATCAGCGTGGAGGCGGAGGTTGACCGCAATGTCATTCGCCATCGAGACCAGATGAGTGGTTTCGTTGTTGATGGTTGCATTGATTGCCATTGGAGCCATCCTCAGAGATTGCAAATACGGTTTTCGAAAGTGTAGACATTGTGCCGGCCTGGTCTGGCGAAGCCGACCAGTGTTATGCCGCTGCGGTTGGCGAAATCAATCGCCAGTGTTGTTGGTGCAGATACTGCGACAAGCACTTCCATACCAACCACTCCAGCTTTGTAAACCATTTCATAGCTTGCCCGGCTCGATACCAACACAAAACCTTGCCCGGGATCAAAACAGTTTTTGCAAAGGTGTCCGATGAGTTTATCAAGCGCATTATGGCGTCCGACATCCTCGCGCAAAGCCAAAATGGTGCCAGTGACACTGCACCAGGCTGCTCCGTGGGTTGCGCCGGTAACAGCCTGCATGGGCTGGTGGTCTGTTAAGGATTGAATGGCTTTTTGAATAGCCTCAGCAGTCACAGATACGTGGCTGGATACCACTTTGGGGTCACGTGTGACCTGTTCAAGCGATTCCGCACCGCAGAGGCCACAACCGGTCCGCCCGACCAGGTTGCGGCGTTGTTCAACAAGTCTGGCGAAACAGTCCTGGCCGATGGTCATGGCGACTTCCAGTCCGTTTTCACGTGCAATCACCGACATCTCAAGCAAATCGGAAAGCTGATTGATAATGCCTTCTGTCAGGCTGAAGCCGGTGGCAAAATCCTCAAGCTCAGAGGGTGTCGCCATCATGACTACGTGAGAGCGCTTGTTATAGCTCAGGGCAACCGGGACCTCTGCGGCGACATGGTCCTGCCGACCGCTACTACGACCCTGTTGCCATTCGCTGACTGGAACCTGACGTGAAATTGACACTGCTTTTTGTGTTCCGTTGAGAGCTGAGGCTCAGTTGCCTGAACCACGCGCCTTGGCCAGGTAGGCCAGTTGCTGCTGGTTGAAGGTTTTTTGTTGTTGCTGCCATTCAGAAGGTTGTGTTACCCGTGTTGCCTGTACAGCAGTAACTTTGTATTCCGGACAATTGGTCGCCCAGTCCGAATTTTCAGTGGTGACGATATTGGCACCAGTGAGAGGGAAATGAAAGGTTGTATAGACCACACCAGGTTTAACTTTTTCTGTAACCACGGCTCGTAATACAGTATCGCCAGCCCGGCTTTGGATACCCACCCAGTCACCGCTGGAGATACCCCGGTCTTCGGCATCAACTGGATGAATTTCCAGCAGGTCCTGATCTGCCCACGCGGTGTTCTTTGTACGTCGGGTCTGGGCGCCTACATTGTATTGCGAGAGAATTCTGCCGGTCGTTAACAATAGCGGGAATTTGCGTGTTGAGCGTTCGCTGGTTGGTACAAAGCCGGTCAGTGCAAAATAGCCTTTGCCACGCACAAATTGATCGACGTGCATGGTTGGTGTTCCTTCTGGTGCTTCTGCGTTACAAGGCCACTGTATACTGCCCAACCGGTCCAGTTTCTCATAATTGACGCCACTGAAAGTCGGCGTCAGACGTGCGATTTCATCCATGATTTCAGAAGGGTGGGAGTACTTCATTGGATAGCCCAGCGCATTGGCCAGATCAACGGTAATTTCCCAGTCTTCTTTGCCGCTTTTTGATGGCATCACCTTACGTACCATCGAGATACGTCGTTCACCATTGGTGAATGTTCCGTTTTTCTCGAGGAAGGTTGAGCCGGGCAAAAATACATGCGCAAACCGGGCGGTTTCATTCAGGAAAAGATCCTGTACGACCAGGCATTTCAGTGCTTTTAGAGCCGTCTCCACGTGGTGGGTGTTGGGGTCTGACTGGGCGATGTCTTCTCCCTGGCAATACAGCCCTTTGAAATCCCCGTAAATAGCGGCATCAAACATGTTGGGGATACGCAGGCCAGGCTCAGAATACAACTCTACATTCCACTCTTGCTCAAACAATGCGCGTACTTCAGGGTCTGAGACATGTCGGTAACCTGGAAACTCATGTGGGAATGACCCCATGTCACAGGAACCTTGCACATTATTCTGTCCACGCAAAGGGTTCACCCCGACGCCTTCGCGGCCCAGGTTGCCAGTGGCCATGGCGAGGTTAGCTATCCCCATAACAGCAGTAGAACCCTGACTGTGCTCGGTAACGCCGAGCCCATAATAAATGGCAGCATTGCCCGCTTCAGCAAACAGCCTCGCGGCTGCCCGCAGGTCTTCAGGTAGAATACCGGTCACCATCTGTGTTGATTCAGGCGAGTTTTCTGCGCCTTGTACAAAATCGGACCATTCCTGCCACGCTGGTATCTCACAGCGTTCAAGGATAAATTTTTCATCGACCAGACGCTCGCAGACAATGACGTGAGCCATGGCATTAACAAACGCCACATTGCTTCCGGGTAGCAACTGCAGGTGATGTGCAGCTTTGATATGCGGTGAATTGACCAGTTCAATTTTACGCGGGTCAACCACGATCAGTTTTGCGCCTTCGCGCAGACGTCGTTTCAAGCGAGAGCCGAAGACCGGGTGAGCCTCTGTTGGGTTGGCACCTATCAACATGATGACATCGGCTTTGGCCACCGACTCAAATGTCTGAGTGCCGGCAGATTCGCCGAGGGTGGTCTTAAGGCCATAACCGGTGGGTGAATGACAAACACGAGCACAGGTGTCGACGTTGTTGTTGCCGAATCCGGCACGCACCAGTTTTTGCACCAGAAAGGTTTCTTCGTTGCTGCAGCGTGAGCTTGTAATCCCACCAATACTGTCTCGACCGTACTCTGCCTGAATTTGGCGAAAACGTCGGGCGGTAAAATCTATGGCTTCGGGCCAGCTGACTTCACGCCAGGCCTCATCAATGCTGTTTCGGATCATCGGTTTGGTGATGCGGTCTTTATGTGTGGCATAACCAAAGGCGAAACGACCTTTCACACAGGCATGGCCTTGATTGGCTTTGCCATCCTTGTACGGTGTCATCCGCACCACTTCCTGCTCTATTCCGTTGCTTCGGGTTTCAACATTGAAGGCACAGCCTACGCCACAGTAAGCGCAGGTCGTGAGCGTGCTTGTCTCCGGCAGACCTTGCGTGATGACGGATTTTTCTTCCAGCGCAGTAGTGGGGCAACTACTAACGCAGGCACCGCAGGAAACGCACTCGGATTCCATAAATGATTCCATTTGCCCGGCGCTTACGACCGACTCAAAACCACGGCCATCAACGGTTAAGGCGAATGTGCCCTGGATATCTTCACATGCGCGTACGCAGCGGTAACAAACGATGCACATCGAAGGGTCGAAAGTGAAGTACGGGTTGGAATCATCCTTGGTGGCTTGTTGGTGATTGCGGCCGTGTAGCCCATAACGACTATCTTTAACCCCAAGCTCTGACGCCACATCCTGTAATTCACAATCGCCGTTGGTTGGACAGCTCACACACTCCAGCGGATGATCGGAAATATACAATTCCAGCACATTTTTACGCAGCTTTTCGAGCTTGTCCGATTGTGTCTTTACCACCATGCCATCTTCCACCAGTGTTGTGCACGAGGCTGGCATCCCTTTACGGCCCTCTATTTCTACCAGGCACATTCGGCAGGAGCCAAATGCATCCAGAGAGTCGGTCGCGCACAGCTTGGGAATACTAATACCGGCCAGAGCCGCGGCGCGCATGACCGAGGTGCCTGTATCCACCTGTAAATGCTGTCCATTGATCTCCAGGCTGACTTGCTCTTTGGTATGCCGTGGTGGCGGTGTACCCAAATCATGTAATGAAGAATGCTGCTCAGACATGATGTTTAACTCTCCGCTGCTCGCGTAAAATCCTGTGGGAAGTACTTGATGGCACTGCGTACTGGCATTGGTGTCAGTCCGCCCATCGCACATAAAGATCCGCTGTCCAGTGTTTCACATAGATCTTCCAGCAGTTCCAGGTTGCTTGTGACCTGATCCTGATTGGCAATTTTATCAACGAGTTCCACACCACGAACGGAGCCAACCCTGCAGGGTGTGCATTTGCCGCAGGATTCTGTTGCACAAAACTCCAGCGCAAACCGGGCCTGTTCTAGCATATCTACACTGTTATCAAAAACCACGATACCGCCATGACCTAACATCGCCCCGATGTCTGCAAACGATTCATAATCCAATGGTGTATCCCAACGTGTTTCCGGCAGATACGTACCCAGTGGCCCACCCACCTGGATGGCCCGGACTGGCCTGCCAGTGATAGTACCGCCGCCAATCTGCTCGACCAGCTCGCGCAGGCTTGTACCGAATGGTATTTCAACCAGCCCACCATGGCGGATATTACCTGCCAACTGTGCGGTCAATGTGCCGCGCGAACGGCCCGTACCATAGTTCCGGTAATGATCCGCACCATTTGCCAGCACCGTGGTCACCGCCGCCAGTGTTAACACATTATTGACGACGGTAGGCCTGCCAAACAGACCTTCTATGGCAGGCAGTGGTGGCTTGAAGCGGACCAGGCCACGTTTGCCTTCCAGACTTTCAAGCATGGAGGTTTCTTCACCGCAGATATAGGCACCGGCACCGACCCGGATCTGAATATGGAACCTACGGCCGCTGCCACCAATATCATCACCAAGCAGATTAGCGTTTTTGGCCTCGGTAATCGCATGCTTGAGTGTATGCAAGGCCTTGGGATATTCCGAGCGCAGATAAATGAAGCCTTCGCTAGCACCAACCGCCATGGCACAAATGGTCATGCCCTCGATCAGCTGGAAAGGGTCAGCTTCCATTAACAGGCGATCGGCGAAGGTGCCGGAATCCCCTTCATCTGCATTGGCGGCAATATATTTTTGCTCAGCGGGTGTATTCAACACCGTGCGCCACTTGATACCGGTCGGAAAAGCTGCTCCACCACGCCCACGCAAACCAGACTGAACGACGGCCTCGACAATCTCGGCAGGTGACATGTCCAGAGCATTTTTCAAGCCTTCAAAACCGCCAAGTTCTTTGTAATCTTTGAGACTGAGTGGGTCGGTGATACCCGCCCGGATAAAGGTCAGACGGTCCTGTCGCGCAAGCCAGGCAATATCTGTTACTTTGCCCAACTTTAGCGGATGTTCACATGCAGCAGGGAAGCCGGCGTCAAACAGTTCGGCAACAGCATTTGTGGTCATCGGGCCAAAAGCAATACGTCCGGTATCTGCTTCTGTTTCCAGCAGTGGTTCAAGCCAGAATGCACCGCGTGAACCGTTACGGATTATTTCAATTTCCAGCCCTTTTTTTTGTGCTTGCAAGGCCACTTCTGCGGCTACTTCATCAGCGCCCACGGCACAGGCAGTGGTATCACCTGGGATAAAGACCTTAACCATGATTAGTGCGCCTTCAACATGATAATTGCGGATTCAGCGCTCCTGTGGGATTTCGCAGTAAGGCGCAGGGTGCAGTGAATGGCTAGTCCTTTACAAGCACTGCAACGCAACAGCGGAATTCCACAGGAGCGCCCTGCGGGTTGACTTGTCAGTGCCCATGGACATCGTTGCACCTCTTGCCAAGGACTAAGGCCATTACCTGCGAGATGCGCCTTGCCATGAACACTGACAAGCCAACTGCATCCGTAATTATCATGTTGAAGGAGCACTAGCTGTTGTCCAGTAATTCATCAAAACGGTGCGCATCAACACGGGCAAACACATCATCACCCATACGAATTGAAGGTGAACAGGCACAGTTACCCAGGCAATACACTGGCTCGAGTGAGAAGCGGCCATCAGCAGTGGTACCCCCATAATCGATACCCAGTCGGGTTTTGACATGCTTTTCAAGCTCACGGGCGCCCATCGCCTGGCAAGCCTCGGCTCGACACAGGTGTATTGTTGTTTGACCTCTGGGTTGGTCGTGGAAATCATGATAAAAACTGATGACACCGTGAACTTCTGCCCGTGACAGTCCCATACCCGCTGCAATGCTGGCTACGCAGTCTTTCGGGATATAACCCAGTTGTGCCTGGATTTCATGTAATAAAGGCAATAAGCCACCGGGGCTATTTTGGTGTTCTTGTACGGCAGATGACACAATCGCTAGAGGGTTATTGGCTGATGTGCTCATGGTTGCTTCCTACTCTACATCCCGGATTATTTTGCAAATAACGCACTCGCGTGCCAATGGATGTGATCAGCCATAAAGCTGGCTATAAAAAAATAACTATGATCGTAACCGGGTTGCAAGCGCAGTGTAAGTGGGTGATTGTGCTTTTCACAGGCCTGCTTTAATAATTCTGGTTTGAGCTGTTCGGCGAGAAAATTGTCAGCATCACCCTGGTCTACCAACAAAGGCAGTCGTTCTGCGGCAGACGCGATGAGTTCACAGCTATCGTATTGCTTCCAGCTGGTTTGATCGCTACCCAAATAACCAGACAGAGCCTTTTGCCCCCAAGCGCAGTTGATGGGTGAAACGATGGGAGCGAATGCTGACACCGATTGAAAACGCCCGGGGTTTTTCAGAGCAATACTTAAAGCCCCATGTCCACCCATGGAGTGCCCCATAATTGATGTGCGACCTGTATCAATGTCAAAATTACGCTTCAGCAATTGTGGCAACTCGTTAACCACATAGTCGTACATGCGGTAGTTTTTTGCCCAGGGCTGCTCACTGGCATTGACATAAAAACCCGCACCCAAACCGAAATCATAAGACGCTTCCACGTCATCTGGGATAGCGTCACCTCTGGGGCTTGTATCCGGTGCCACAATGGCCACACCATGTTCAGCAGCATAACGTTGTGCACCGGACTTTTGCACAAAGTTTTCGTCGCTGCAAGTCAGGCCGGATAACCAGTAGATAAGTGGTGTTTTACTATTGCTCTGGGGTGGCAAATAAATAGAAAACGTCATTTCGCAATCGAGCACTGTTGATGAGTGCTGATAGCGACGTTGTTCCCCGGCAAAACAAACCTGATTGTCAATTAAGTTCATGAAGACATCACGTGAGGAAGCATTAATACAATACCACTGAGCGAATACTTTCACCCGAGTGCATTAAATCAAATGCCGAATTGATATCTTCCAGTGGCATGGTGTGGGTAATCAGATCATCGATATTGATCTTGCCTTCCATGTACCAGTCAACAATGGTTGGCACATCGGTGCGACCGCGGGCACCACCAAAGGCAACACCATGCCAGGAGCGCCCGGTCACCAGTTGGAACGGACGTGTGGCAATTTCCTGTCCCGCACCGGCAACCCCAATAATGTGGGATTCACCCCAGCCCTTATGACAACTCTCAAGCGCCTGGCGCATGACGTTAACATTGCCAATACACTCAAAAGTATAGTCGGCGCCACCACCGGTAAGGTCGACGATGGCCTCCACGACATTATCAACCTCTGCGGGGTTGATAAAATCTGTCATACCGAATTTTTTCGCCAGTTGAACCTTGTTGGGGTTAAGGTCCACACCGATAATCTGCCGGGCACCCACCATGCGCGCGCCCTGTATCACATTGAGCCCAATACCACCCAGGCCAAAAACGACAACCCGGGAACCCGGTTCAACTTTGGCGCTATAAACCACCGCACCGATTCCGGTAGTCACACCACAACCGATATAACAGACCTTATCAAAGGGTGCATCTTCACGAATTTTTGCCAGGGAGATTTCCGGCAATACGGAATAGTTTGAAAACGTGGAGCAGCCCATGTAATGAAGAATTGGTTGACCGTCCAGCGAAAAACGACTGCTGCCATTGGGCATCACGCCCTGGCCCTGGGTTTCCCGAACTGCCTGACAAAGGTTTGTTTTGGGGTTTAAGCAGTACTCACACTGCCGACATTCCGCAGTATAAAGTGGGATCACGTGATCCCCCGGCTTAAGTGAGGTGACACCCGTGCCAACCTCAACCACCACACCGGCACCTTCATGACCCAGAATAGCTGGAAAGGCGCCTTCGGGGTCATCTCCTGAAAGGGTAAATGCATCGGTATGACAAACACCGGTGGCTTTTAGCTCGACCAGCACTTCACCCGCCTGCGGTCCTTCCAAATCGACTTCAATAACTTCCAATGGCTTGCCCGACTCAAAGGCAACCGCTGCTCTAGTTTTCATTTTGTCTCCAGATTGGTTTTAACCGAAACCCCAGGGTTTCGGTTCCTGATAAAAATAAACTGCAGGCTGTTAAAAACCCACAAACCTTGAAAGAGGAAATTGGAAGGTATCCTCATGTGTTTTCAATGCTTTAACTATTTCAGTGCCGGTAAATTTTCTTGAATCGTATTGACATAAACTGACCACGGCAAATTTCTTCGCCAGCGAATGGTTGTAGCGCATTTCGAAACTCATCAAGTCGTCAGTACTCATGCCCATATCAATGGCCCATGCCATGTCACCAAGCACCCGCATATACTGATCACCCTGACGGGATGATTGAAGAAAATGGTGTTCCAGATAATCATAAAACCCGTCGCTGGTAGTCATGCCATCACTTAAAATCAGTCTCGAGTTTGCAATGTCTGAGCTGGTGGCTGGGTAAGTTTCGGATAATGCGTCTAAAATGACCTTTTGGGTTGCCTTGGTGGCAACCAGGAAACACTTGTCTCCAGCACGCAAACCGTCTGCTAAAAAGGGCACTGAAAGTTTGACGCGACCAATATCTGTTTCATACAAAGAACACAGATGATTTCCATAATCGATCGCGATGCCTTCTAAAAATATCTTGGTAACCTTGTCATCTGCAACGCCTTTGACACCCCTGACATCAAGTTCTGATCGTGACTGAACCTCTAAAAAGTTGGTCAAGTCCTGTTGCTTGAAACGGCGCTCGCGTCTACCGCCTATCCGTAAGCAGGATAATTTACCTGAGTCTGTCCAGCGACGAATTGAGATTTCACTGACATTCAAAAATTGCGCAGCCTGTTTGATGTTTAATAAATCAGTTTCGATTGTAGACATTTCATCCACCATTTTTATGTGATAAGAAGCTATATGGTTATCAATACTTATCTTTGTTAATCATGTGTTTTGCATATTATCACAGCTTATAGGCTTACCAACTACTGTTTAAGACACAATAGTGAACTGACTTCAAAATGACACTCTATCCAAGGCTGGTCACTGCTTTGAGCACTCTTGTGACTTTTGTTCTTGAGCAATAACTGACCATCAGAAATAAAAACATGCTCGAAATATATATTAACATAGACTAACAGTGATTAGTAAAGAGCACCAATGATAATAACGTGATCTATTGATCAAATAGCCAAAGCTGATGAGTGCAGTGAGTTAAGCGCTTCCTCTGCCTGGTCGTCTCGTGCGATTGTTCAGCCAAGAGGTCCTCTATATCACGGTGGCTCAGGTTGAATCTGTAGTAGAGCCAGACAGCATAGGAGATGATATCTGGCGGGAATCGTGGTGTTTACAAGTATTCATCTACCGATTCTATCAATTTCGGCCAGTTAAACTTGTCAATACCGATGGAACAGCTGGAGAAGAATCCACGGTGCAAGGTCGAGGCTTAATCACCGCCGTTGGACTTCAGATAAAGTCACCGGGACCGGAGCAGCGGTGCAGCCGAAAGTCAGGACACTCACATCTTTTCGTGTTTGAAGATTATGGGCGTCCTCGCTCTTGGGTCGCGATCGGCTCTGTTTCTTTGGTGAGTACGCCGGGCGTGGGTTAAGCCCACGCCCGGCGCAGTCGTAACGTTAAAGTTTCGGTCTCTTTTAGCGCGTGATTTTAAGTACCTTTTTTGATGATCACATTGCCGTTGGTCGTGCTAATGTTTACACGATGATTTCCGCCGTTCAGGTTTGCGGTGCCGAGCGTGTATTTGCGCGGCGTGCCCCTGGAATAATTCCACTCGTCATCGATATCGATATCGATATCAAAATCGCTGGTGATTGTGTAGTTCTTGCTGCTGTTATTGGTTACACCCAGCTCTACGGATAGATCCATTGAGAAACCGGCAGGCAGGGTCAGCAGGATGTCGCCAGTACCGGAAGACAAGGTGATATCCCCATTGTCCGCCGCGTTCTCGGCTACAAACACCTCAATCTCACCAGCGCCTGTTCCGGCTTTAACCCAACCGGCAAAAAGGTCAATTTCTATATCTCCGCCACCCGTTTTTGCTGAAACAAAGTGATCCGCATCCTTGACGCGGATTCGGCCGCCACCGGTGTACACGTCCGCACCCTCTGGGGCCTGGTCGACCTTAATGCTCCCGCCTGCGTTGGAGATCAAAACAGTCGCATCGCTGGCATCTTCGAGCTTGCGCTTATTCGGGCTTAGAATAGTGCCATCTTTGGAGTAAACACTCTTATATGTAACCGTACCGCCTCCGGACGAGGCCTTGAGGTCGCCATTCACGTTATCTACCAGGACTTTTCCTCCGCCAGTGCGCACTTTGCCGTCGAGCGTGGAGTTCTGCACCAGGATACGTCCTCCAGCTGTGACTAAGTCCACCTCACCGGTAACATTATCTATGATCAAAGCGCCACCACCGGTCTTTCCAGAGAACTCGCCCACCAATCCGTTCAGGTTCACTCCACCTCCTGCCGTAAACAGATCAAGGACCATTTCCCTGGGCGCCTTGAATTCAAAATACAGACTCGACCGGTTGTTAGACCTCAGCTCACTGGCAGTGACCGACAAGCCACCCGCGTTATTTTCGAAATCAATCTTGTAATGATCAAGGGTAGTGTGCTTATCGCCGTAGGTAATCTCTATTCCGGGTTGATCCCAGCCTTCAATCTTGATGCTTCCTCCTGCTTTAAAATCAAGGCTGAGTAGTTGTCCAGACTCGAAATCGAAGCTCTCGGTAAATTGGTTGTCGGTAGCTGATACAGGTGTCGCTATCAGCATGGCCGTACAAAAAAGTGCCGACAGGTAAACTGGTCTAATGTTGTTCCTGTTGATATTCATATCGAATTTCCTCATTTTTTTCGTAATGAAATAAGTAGGTGCCGTGACCGTCTTCCAGGCGAGATTTTTCACAAAAAAGCCTCGGATGACAGGTCTGTCTTAAGCTCGCGGACACGTTGAAATACAGCGGGGTTGGACGCTTCGCTACCCTCGCGGATGATGGTTTCAAGTGTATCCAGCCCCTGGGACTGGTTAACGAGAAACTCCAGTGCCAATAGGCGTACCTGGACCGAATCATCGTCACGTAAGGCCCCTAGCAGGGCTAGCTGGATCTGTTCGTTATCGCCTTTTCGGGCCAGTGCATTCAGTGCCGTGATACGCATGGTTTGATCAGGGTCCTGTTGCAAAGCAACCACCAGCGCCTGGGTCAAGCGATCATCCGTACTCAGTGCGGCGATCTCCATGGCTCGCATACGCCCGCCCATTGAATCGGAATTAAGAATCGCATGGGTCAATATGTCACTGGCCACAGGGGAGTTCATGCCAGTGGTTAAATCAACACTGCGACACACATCGAAACCAAGGCTGACCCTTGTATCATTCCAGTCACGCACCGCAACATTAGAAAAGAACAATGGTGCTTCCCAGGAATCTTCCAGGCTCCTCTCGATACTGGCTTGCCGGGTAATGGCGTTGAGTAACTGGTCGTCTACCGAATCAGGCTGTGAAAACCAACTGCCCAGGAACACGCCCAGCACCAACACGGCTGCAGCTGCAAATGAAGGTACGAAGGGTGAAACCTTGCGATTGAGGCGGAGATTGCGGCCGCCATTGGCACTTTGTGAGATTTGACTCAATACACTTGAACGCATGGCCCACGATGCTTCCGGTGACGGATCGGCGACACGGCCATCAATGCGCATCAATTCGTCATGTATTTCCATCAGTGATTGGCAATCGACACAGGAAGGCAGATGTTGATCCAGTATTTCCTTGTCAGACGGCAACAACTCACCCGTAAGAAAGCGCTCAAATATGGCATGTATTTGTTTACAGCTGTGCATAATTACGCCTCCGTTGGAACGTCGTGGTGTTGCGTAGTTTTTCCAGGCTACGAAAAAGAATGCTTTTTACCGCACCCTCACTGCTATTGAGAACCGTGGCGATCTCACGTAAGGAGAAATCTTCAAAGTAACGCAATGAAACAGCCAGCCGTTGTCTGGAACTGAGCTTTTTAAGCTCAGAAAGAATGATGTCCTGGTATTCTTGCCTGGCGACCTCATCGACCTGGACAGCACGCAAAACCGGTGTATTGGTCGGTGTTAATTCATCGGTTACCCGTTCATTTCTTTGTTGCCGAAACCATGAAACGCTCTCGTTGTAAGCGATGCGCATCAACCAGGCTTTAAACACTCCAGAACCGGAATAGGCACTCAGATTTTTGTGCGCCTTCAAGAACACATTTTGGCTAATGTCCATGGCACAATCCGGGTTTTTGGCATGATCGTATGCAATACGGTAGACAAGTTTTTCGTAACGTTTCATCAACACACCGAAGGCCAATGTTGAACCGGAATGAATCTCGTCAACCAAAGCGTCATCACTCAATAACACTGATTCGCCTCCTGCCTTATGCTTTTATACCGTTTGTTATGGTCCAGATGACCTGAAATCAGACCAGGCCCTGTGCATTAAGACGCAGTTGACTGGAAATGGTTAGCATCTATATCAGACAGACCGTGAGTGCAATGATGTTCGCCGCCTCGTGCGTGCGGCCCATTGAATATCAAAAGACCATGGTTTGGGTCACCAGGTCCGAGAACGAGACAGTAAAACGCCGGCAATGACGTAAAGTAAAGTAGCGACTATCAAGGTATTGGCGTAACCAAAGTTGAACGCCAGAATGATGGCCAGTGTTGCACCCAAAACCGAGGCAGCGCCATTGACCGCAAACCCCCAGTCAACCAGTTCACCAACCCTCAAGACACCTTTGACAAATGGCATTCCCATGAAAAACCCCAACGGAAAAACCAGCAAGGAAACAGCGACAGCGCGCATCGGCATTGGCAACATGTAAGTCGTATTGATCAGGAAGCCATCCATTAACAATAACAATAGCACCCAGATCAATATGCCAAAAAATGGGGTCGCGTCAGCAAATTTATGAGTAACTCTGGCACCAATACCTGAGGCAATCAACAATGTCAGCAAGACCGTCGCGATGCTGTAAATGGATGCCCCGATGATAAGTGTGTACTTCTGGATCAGGATAATCTCGATGATCATAAAAGCAAGGCCAATGGTGAAGAAATAGGCCCACGAGCCTGCCGAGAGCTTTTCCCTTTTGCCAAGGTAGGGAAGCAGGTTTAACGGTAGCACGATGACCAGAATTACAGCGATGATAAGAACCATGATGGCCTTGGATAACGGAAACCCGAAGACATCACCTATGGGGTGGACGCTTTTTAGTTTTTCAAATTCAAAATTTTTCCACAAACCCATTTGAGCCACGAATGGGCGGTCATCGTAGGTCGGTGACACATCCACCTCGGCATCAAGCGCGACCTTCTGCCAACCCTGCTCAACGATCCGGTTGATGAGATTGTCCTCGGCATCAACCGTTCGTGGATAAACCAGGTGTTTGCTGGCCCTGTCTTCGCTGTTTAAAGGACCAAGTGCAGTCTGCCGCAGGTCATCACTGAATTCTGTCTTTGATAACAACAGGACATGCCGTTTTAAGTTTGGCAATTTGTAGACCGCTATGTGAGACCCCGGCTTTTCAATACCCAGTTCTGACAAAGCGAGCAAAACATCACTGACCAGGCGCGGCATATAGAACTGGTGCTCTATCATCAGGAATCCTTTGGGGCTAAGCGAATTCCAGTAGTCGACAAACGCCTCCACGGTAAACAGGTAGTTTTCTGCAAAAGCAAAAGATCCGGATCCCAGGGCGGCAAAGGTATTTGAACTCAGCGAATAAATGACATCGAATTTGTTACTGAAACGACGGACATAGGTCCTGGCATCTTCGGAGATGACACGTACCTTCGGGTTCTTGTAGATTTCACCGGAAAAGACATCACTTGTATCGAATGTCCGGGTTTCGCCATTCTCATCCTGTAACTGAAGGTACCCACCGGGGTCGCCTTCAAGCATCATTTTGTTAATGTGAGGGTTCACTTCAACCGCATGAATCTCCGCCGCACCATGACTCAGGGCTTGCAGTACATCTGTGCCGCCACCGGAACCGAGTGACAGAAAAGTTGCTTGATCAAAGCGTCCGACCAGGTTTCCAACATTGATATCCCAGTCAACCGGTTCATCCTCCGGTCCTGGCCAATCACCATCGAAGGCGATGATGGGTGTGTTTGCGACGTTGTCTATATTGATACCACGTGCCTCGGGGCCATAGTCAAAAACCTTGATCTTGGCCATCGCATCCCAGTGTTTATAAATCACCGGTGCACGCTCTTTGCGTTCGGTTTCCAACATGGCATCCGACCATGGCAAGATGCCTAAAGCGCCAGCACAAAGCACGATGGCCACAAGCTTAAGTCGGCGTTTGCCAACCAGCATGGCGGCGATAAGAGTGGGTACCGGTATCAGGAAAACCGCCGCAGGGGTGCCGAGTTTATTCATCGTGAGCAAGGCCAACAGCACACCGATACCTGCACCCAGCAAGTCACCCATGTAGAGTTGATCCATGTGCTCATGATGTGTTTTAAACATCGATGCCAGTGCTGCCCCGGCGCAGAAATAGGGTAAACCCAATACCAGTACCGCCAGCAGGAATTTACCCAGCATGCCCGGACTGAACAACAGTTGGGAGAATTCGAGTCCCAGCTTGATCACAACGACTGGACCTATCGCTGCAATCAGCGCGGAAATCACCAGTAAACCCGCAACGTTTCTGGCGTTTCCCAAGCGATCAAAAAAGCGCAATGAGAGGGCTCCCAAACCAAGTCCGAGCACGGCAATGGAAAGCGTTAGAAAAGCAAATGTATAAAAAAGCTCTGCCGAGAAAATGCGTGTCCAGATCATCTCTGAGGCAACCAGGGACAGGGAGACCAGCCCGATGACCAACAGAACCCGTCTATCTTTGAATGATTTCTGAGTTATTGTCATCGGGATACTCTTTTTTGTTGGTTTTTGACAAGGTAAAAAAAGCGCTTTACCCGCTAATTGCAACCCGCCTAGTGTCCTCTTTGCATGTGCAATGTCAAGATTTTTTGGACCGATTTTCGACATTCAAACTGAAACAATCAGCGCTCTTCACTCCGGCTGAATTGGGCTTATCTCCGGCTTGATTTTACCCAGCTTTAAGCAGGGTCTTTGTGCTTCAGCTTGGGATATACTTGGCGTTTAAACCCACCAGGAAAGTCGTTGACCATGCCTGACCATGTTGTCGTGCTATTTATGTTTGGCGTACTTGCAAGTTTCGGAACTGTGTGGCTTGCCAATGACCTGCGTCTTCGTTATCAGGCGAGATACCTGGAATACAATTTCTATTTTGTCCTGAGTGCCACCTGTTATGGAATCGTAAACTGGATCGTGCCTTTCATCGTAATCTACCTGGCGGAATCAGGTGGCACTGACCCGCTTTTGTTTGTGACGGGCTTTTTCCTGGTTGCCGTGCCCGTCTTACTGGCAAAACTCTATTTTCTCTACCTGCTTTTTCAGGAGTTATTGGCCCGCGAAAAACCGACCTGGTTTAATAAGCTCAGCCTGGTGGTGAGTTTGCTGGTCCTGGCGTTTACGGTCTGGACCATCAAGTCATATTACGATGACTTACACTCACAGCAGTTAAAGGAGTTTATTATCGGCCTGGGTCTGGTCGCAGTTGTTTTCGAGTTTGTCATCGTTATTCGCTATCTCATAACCATACGTGGCATGAGCAATCGTGTTATTGGTGCCTATTCACTACCCTTTGGATGGTTGTTTCTGGCGGGGTATGCTTTTTATGTTTTTGCGGCGTATTCCTCAATGCTGTTAGCTGCTACATCATTGGTGGAACTGAGTCCTTATATCTATTTTGTTGTTCATGCGCTTCTGTTGGTTTTACTGTGGCTGTTTCATCAAAGAGAACCTGCTGCTGTGTTAAAAACCAACTCGCCCAATATCATCCGGTTTATAGAAACAAATGCACTCACTGCCAAGGAGGCGGAGATTTTAAAACAGATCATCAAGGGAGCCACCAACAGTGAAATTGCGGATCATTCCTGTATTTCACCACACACGGTACGCAACCATATTTACAATATTTATAACAAAACGGGAATACGCAACAGATTTCAGTTACTTGCCATCTGCCAGGCCGATGATCAGGCACTGGTAGATTAATACCAGT
Source organism: Gammaproteobacteria bacterium (assembly GCA_021772935.1). Lineage (GTDB taxonomy): Bacteria > Pseudomonadota > Gammaproteobacteria > Xanthomonadales > SZUA-36 > SZUA-36. The sequence goes on along the minus strand of JAJFLA010000006.1, from coordinate 18,779 downwards.
TACATCAAAAAAGCGTTTCTTACCATTGATCGGTCAAGCCAGACCTGTATATATGTATTGCCGATTACATATATACATGAAGGAACGAATATGACCAGCCTGTTTAAAGCTACCATCAAACCCACAGATCTTTTTTCCAAAAACACACCCAAAGGAAAAATCGCACGGGTGTTTCATTTCCCGCTGATGCGTGTATTTGTTGTAGTACTGTTTCTGCTGCCCGCTGTTACCTTTAACGCTGTGGTGGTCCTGCAGATTATTGAGAGATTTGAAGAACCCGTTGCTACCTATATTGATATTCTGCGGATGTTGATCACGATACCATTATTACTGATGAGTTATGCCTGGTACTGCCGTGTTTTTGAGAAAAGAGAAACCGTGGAGATCAGCTTTGTGGGGGCGGGCAGGGAATGGGGCGCAGGATTTCTCGTCGCAACCACCCTGGTGGTATTGTTTGTGGCAATCATTTCGGTATTCGGCAGTTTTGATATCCTTCAATACCGTCCTGTCAGCATCCTGCTGAAGAATATCCTGGCTTTCGGTATGGGATCGCTTTTACAGGAGTTGATATTGTTGTTTGTCCTGTTCCGCCTGACCGAGGAGTTTGCGGGAACCTGGATTGCCCTTATCTCAAGCCTGTTGATTTTTAGCTTTATACACATTGCCAATCCCAACCAGACATTGGGTTCTGCGATCATGCTGTTATTCTCCAGTATTATCCTGATTGCGCCTTTCATACTGACCCGGCGGCTTTGGTTGAGCTGGGGTTTTCATGCGGGTTGGAATTTTATGCAGGCGGGTGTTTTTGGCATGGCAAATTCCGGTGTGATGTTCCCCGGCTGGATGGTGACACAAGTTACCGGGCCGGAATGGCTTACCGGGGGTGCTATCGGTCTGGAAGGGGCATACCTGTCAATGGGTACTGATATGATCCTCGGTTTGTTGTTGTTGTATGCTGCCATAAAGACCGGGAAAATCCTTAAACCACGTTGGAATAGACTTATCCTGGACCCCGCCATATGAGTCAATTATCGCTGAGCCGTGATTGATAAGCGCCAAAATCGTACCCACTACCATTGATACCTTAAAAGAATTGAGAACGACGTCATTTGAGAGTGCGGTTGTGACCCATTTCGATAACCTTGTTTCTATAGTAAGCAGCCAAATCGCTTGTTGGTGATAAATAATACAGTCATAAAAGGAGGTGTTTAGGTTTCTTGATGAGCACTACAAAGGATCTAATGAGAAATGGGATGATGAAGTAAAATCCCGGTTCGCTGCCATCAAAGCTGGTTATTCAACCCGATGGGCACCGCCATACCCACGGGGGCCACTACCTGGGCCACCAGCAAAGCGATAAAAATTACTGTTGATGCCGTTACATCGCAAGACCAACGGTGCCGGCCCAACGCTTGTCTATGACCCGCATGGATTAACTAATGTCATGTGAGCGCATGGATGCGCGTAGCGAGCTGGGCCGGGACGACATTTTCTATGGCACGGCATGACAGTGCTTTTGGAAACTTTTACAAGTATTAGATTTTTTTATTTTGAGCTATTTATTAGCCCAATTACGTTTTATATAAAGAGGCAGGGTGGTAGTGCAACATTCTTTCTGTAATTTGACCTGAGGCTTATTTAGAAGCAGGCCATGGTTTATCCTTTCGATTTTTTACCGCCAAAGTAAAGAGTGAGAGGTGATACCCATGGCCTGCTGTATATAGGATAAAACGATTAATGATGTATTAGAACTGCTGGTTGCAGAAGGATTTGAAGGTATGGCTGACTCGATGAGCATTATGCTCAAATACACAGGGCGCTCAATACTGCAAATATGCAAAAACCCCACATGGGATGCATGGCTTCATGCTATTGCAATAGGATTGTTTCTGGTGTCCAGTTTGCTTTTGGCAAGGTTTATCTATCTCTACCCTCTCAGCCCGGTTTTTGACTGGGCGCAGGCATCAGATTCATTTCTTTACATCATCATCGTTGCATCGGTAGCTTTTTTTGCCTATATGGTAATTACTTGGTCATTCAGTTTGGCACTTATCCTGTTTCTTCTCAGTAGTCTGGTGTCATCACTGGCAGAAATTTTGGGTTTGAGTTCCGGTTTAACATTTGGCAGTCTCTATTATTACAACCCCCATATTGAACCGCGGATTACCGATCAGTTGCCCCTGGCAATTCCTCTCGCCTGGTTCATATTTTGCTGTACACCGCTTATTTTGTTGCGTCCCTGGCTGGCGCATGATCATTCTGCTGCAAGTGCTGGTAAACCTACTAAATTAAAACATGGAATACTGCTGAAACAGGTCATTATTTGTTCTTTGTTGCTGGTTTCCTGTGATGTATATCTGGAGCCCATATCTGTTTACACTGGATACTGGACATGGGTTCAGCAAGGGTATTACTTCGGTGCACCGATGCTGAACTTTCTTGGCTGGTTCTGGGTTGGTCTGTTTATTTATTCTTCATTTTTTTACATACAAAGGCGTTGGTTTCAACATGCGGTAACTGTTTCTATTCCTCTGGATGGTTTATTGATGGGTCTCATTCTTTTTTGGGTCGTTGTTGCAGGGACGTTGATTGGTTACGAATTTAACAACCTGCTGCCATTATTGTTGACATCAACAATGATTGTTCCCTTCCTTTATTTGAGGCTGTGGAAGGAGAGGCAAATTAGAACGAATGCCAGTTTGTCCACGAGCGAGCAAAATGGCACTGCTTGAACTGCAAAACATCAGTCGTGTCTACGGCGGTGTGATCAGAGCACTGGATGATGTCTCTTTGTCGATCACCGCCGGTGAAACAGTTGCTTTGCTGGGGGCTTCAGGTAGTGGCAAGTCAACGTTACTCAATATTATTGCTGGTTTCGAAACGCCATCTTCGGGAACTGTGCGGGTCGCCGGGGAGCCTGTCAGCACCCAACAGCCTGATAAATTCCATCAGAATATTATTGGCTTCCTGTTCCAGCAATTTAATCTGCTGGATCACCTGAGTGCGGTTAGGAATGTTGAACTTGCACTTTTTCCAACGTGCCGAAAAGCACAGCAGAGATACCTCAATAGCTGCAAACTGCTTAAAGAGGTTGGGCTTGGTGACCGACTTCATTCCAGGGCAGCGCTGCTTTCCGGTGGGGAGCGCCAACGGGTTGCTTTCTGTCGAAGTATTGCCAACCAGCCACAGTTGCTGCTTGCAGATGAACCCACCGGTAATCTGGACAAGGCATCCAGCAAAAAATTGTTGTCGATAGTTGCAAACTATATGAGTTCACATCAGGGCACATTGATCGTCGCCACGCATGATGATGAGGTTGCTAAAATCTGTCAACGCAGCATCCGCCTGGAAGATGGCAGGGTGGTTGAGTAATGAGCTGGTTCAGGCAGGTTGATCAATACGGGCTGGTGTCGTTGATCATAGATAGTATCAGCTGTCGGCCATTGCGCGCACTTATCGCTGTTTTGAGTATCGCGGTTGCAATGGGTGGTGGCATGACCATGGTTGGCGTATCTGAATCACTGGAGGCAACCGTGCAGCAAGGCTATGCCTCACGCCAGGTCGACTTGATGCTGATGCAGGCTAACAAGTCCAACCCCATGACCAGTCGCATCAGCGAGACATTTGTCGATCAGGTTAGAAAAATTGATGGTGTGCAAGGTGCGCAGGCTGCACTCATTGACTCGTTATTGCTGGATAACGATAGCGGCATACTGGTCTATGGCTGGCCGCCAGGTTATCAGGAGATCAGTTATCGTCAGGGGGGCGAAGTTATTGAGTTACAACAAGGGCAAGTTTTGATCGGGCGCACGGCGGCTTCACTACACGATTTGACGCCGGGTAAAACAATTGAGCTCAATCTGGGGGATTTTGAGATCATTGATTTTTTTGAAGCCAATAGTTTTTTTGAAAGCGGTGTGTTGTTCATGCGGCTTGATGATCTACAGCAGTTGACGAGTGCGCGTGAAACAGTCACATTTATTTTTATCAATCTTGATCAAGATCTGACCGAGTCGTCTCGATGGCAGCTGATGGAAGAAATTGAGGCTATTAATCCGATACTAAAAGTCGTTACAACCGAAGAGTTTTTGCAGAAGAACCAGTTGACGGCCTCCGTGCGGGGGCTTGGGCGTATCATTCTGGTTGCCAATGCGCTGCTATCGATACTCATAATCAGTACTATTATGGTGCTTACGGTTAGCGAAAGGCGACAGGAGTTGGCGGTTTTACGTGCTATGGGTTGGTCTGCAACGCGTGTGTCTATGCTGGTTTTGCTGGAGACGGCTGTTTTGGCTACTGTTGCTGCGCTAATTGGAGGATTGATAGGTCTTGTTGGAATGAAAGCATCGCTGATCTATGTTCAGACTCTGGGGGTATATTCTCAAAGTATAGTGACATTACAACAAATCATGTGGCTGGGTATTTCAACCGTAGTCATCGCAACCATTGGTGCAGCATTACCTATTTATTTCACCCTGAATATTACTACCAGTGAGGCACTACGCAAGTGATGGCTCTTAAGTTACGAGCTTTGTTATGTGTGATTACTCTACTGTCAGCGAGCTTGGTATCAGCACGGCAGCCGCCAGCCAAATCGGACGAGGGGGGTGATACAACGATCAAGCGTTTAACCACGTTACTTAATCGGTCCGGGAAAGATTATCGGGTCAAAATACGCATAACTAGCCGTAGTAATAATGGTGATCGTAATATTGTGTATCTTAATGCGACGCGTGATGCTGATCCCGAGGGCGATACATTGCAGTTTAAAATCAAAGGGGATGACACCTCGCTACAGACGCTTTGTTTGCAGTGTCTCTCGACGGGTGGTGTTTCCAATTGTGGGTCTGGTTCTGATGCATTAATTCCTGAGCCTGAAATGCTATTTCCGGGTTCAATACTGCCGTGGGAAGAAATCCTGGTTGGAGCATGCGGTACTTGGGTGGTTGAAAAGAGTCCTCTTGTTGCCACAACAAAGCAGCTTCCCCGGCAGGATTATCAGGTGAGGCTGGCCAATGCAGCCTTCGAAAATAGCTGGGTAAGTACCCTGGTGACCTTAGATACAGATTCCGGAGATCCTGTGTATTTTGATCGGATTGATCATCATGGAATGATATTGAGGAGAATCAAAGTACTGGAAATCGGTAGGACAGGCAGTTGGCGGGGCATTCGTCGAGCCATTATTGAGATACCCGATGGGCGGGTTTTGATGGAGGTCGTCGGCTTCCGTAAGGGTGCTGGCAAATCCCACTGAGCATGAGGCCCGGAGCCTTCAGGTTTTTTCTGGGCGTAGTAGAGCTAGTATAGGACACTACACTAGCCTCCCGGCCACGAACCTCTGCGCCTGCCCCATCCCGTTCAGCCATGAGGTCCTCTATATCGCGTTGGCTTAGGTTGAATCTGTGGTAGAGCCAGACAGCATAGGAAATGATATCTGGCGGGAATCGTGGCGTTTATAAGTATTCATCTACCGACTCTATCAATTTCGGCCAGTTAAACTTGTCGATCCCCTGTCTTTGGAAGCCTGACCAACACCCCGGTGCCGCGAGGTTCACGCGGGTGGATTTCTATGCTGCCTGCCTGCGCTTGTACGATTCTCTGGCACAGGTTGAGACCCAAACCATAACCCGTCCGGTGGCCCCTGGCGGGGTTGAGTTTTACGAACGGCTGCAATATTTTTTCTACCTGGTCTGCTGCGATACCGGGGCCGTCGTCCTCAACGAGGATTTGAACCTCATCACTATTTTGCAAAAGACTGACTGCAACTGGTTTGCTGTCGGCCAGTGAAAATTTTACGGCGTTGTCTACCAGGTTCTGAAGCAGAATTTTGATCAGGGCAGCATCGCCGTTGACCCGCATGCTTTGTGGCGGCACGTTCAATTCCACCCCCGGTGGTGCGTCGCTAAACCCATCGATCACCTCACCCGCGATGGTAACCAGGTTGAGCATTTCGATACTGGCGTGGCTGGCCTGGTTTCTGATTTGTTCACGCTCCAACAACACGGTTGTCAGGGTTTCCATCTCTCTGATGTCCTGGCCAATAGCGTCACGTTTATCACCTTCGGGCAGAAGTTCGAGTGCAACTTTTATCCGGGCCAGGGGTGAGCGCAGCTCGTGGCTGACGTCGGCCAGCAGGCGTTCGCGGTCATCCATCATCTGTTGTACACGACCGGTCATCTGGTTAAACGCCCGCGCCACTCTGCCGATTTCATCGTTGCGCACCACCGGCACCTTGCTTGAAAAATCACCTCCCGATACAGCATCCACACCACTGTGCAGCCATTTCAACGGGCGCAACAGGTGGAGCTGGATGGCATAGGCGAGACCAATGGTTATCAACAGCAAAAAGATCAGGCCAAATAATAATGGACTGTGCTGTTCATCGAGCTGCTCTTTATCCAGCATGAATGAATAGGTCAATGGTTGCACTTGCGTGCCGTGCTGGATGTGGACCTCAATTTTCCGAAACCGCGCAGTGTCATTCAACAGGGCCTCAGGGTCGGCTGGCTCGCCATCCGGGCCAAAGGCATAATGCCCATCGGGCGAGGAGATAATGATGCCAACCTTGTGGATTTTGGCGACCGCCTGTGCCTTGGAAACGTCACTGCCAATATGGCCCGCCACCGTTGCGCTCCACTCTTCTAACGGTGATTGAAACGCCACCTGAAAGATATCGCCACTCATGGCGTGGAAAAAAAGGACGGCCAGCAACACCACGACCACGGCCAGCAGGCCAGTCGCGGTGGCAAAGCGCATGATCAGGCTTGAGCCACCCGCTGTTTCTGCCTTGTCCGGTGTTATTGGCTGCTTCATGTGTTGCTCACGAGCTTGATCCGCCTACAAATTGATAGCCGGTCAGACGCACGGTCTTGATAAAGCGTGGTGTGTGCGAATCATCACCCAGCTTGTCACGCAGACGGCTGACCAGCATATCGACCGAGCGGTCGTAGACATCCGTATCGATGCCCCGCAGCCGCTCGATCAGGTGGTTGCGCGACATGACCCGGCCGTGGCTCTCCATCAGCACGCATAATAGCTCGAATTCCATGGTTGTCAGGTCGATTAGCTCGCCATCCAACTCGACCCGCCGGGTTTCCTTTTCCAGGTTGAGTCCATCGCTTTCCAGGGCCGTTGCGCTCTGCCGGATGGCTGATCTGCGGATAATGGATTGGATTCGCGCGACCAATTCGCGAGGCTCAAACGGCTTGGACAGGTAATCGTCGGCACCCAGTTCAAGGCCCAGCACACGGTCGGCGACCTCGCCACGGGCGGTCAGCATGATGATCGGCACATCAAATTCGGCGCTGATCTCACGGCACAAGGTCAAGCCATCGGTATCGGGCAGCATGATATCGAGGATGATCAGGTCCGGTCGTTCACGGCGTAATTCCGCCATGCCCCTGGCGGCAGTAGTGGCGGTCACCAGGCGGTGACCAAAACGTGCCAGGTATTCGGTCACCAACGCGTTTAGATCGGCATCATCGTCGATCATCAACAGGTGGTTTTGTGCTGCCCCGGAACGGGTCATTTGCCGGTACTCATTTTGCGCTGGTCATGCCGTTACGCACCCCGCAAGGCGATGATTGGATCGAGCCTCGCCGCACGCAAGGCAGGGTAGGCCCCGAACAGCAATGACAACAGCAGGGAGATTAGAAAGGTATACAACACGCTCATTCCGGTTAGTGCCAGTTGCCAGCCTAATAGCCATGCCCCCACAATAATGCCAAAAACCCCCACGAGCAAACCCGCCGTGGCACCGAGCAGGGCAATAATCACCGCCTCGGACAGGAACTGCGCCAGAACCTGTCGCGGCAAGGCCCCGAGCGCCAGACGCAAACCGATTTCACCCTGGCGTTCACGTACCGCCAGTAAAGAAACCGCCATCAAACCAACACTCGCCAGCCCCAGGGTCAATGCCGCGATGCCGGTCAGGAAGCGGGACAGGCTCTTGTCGGTCTTATCCAGTGTGCTCAGCAAGGCAGCCTGGTCACGAATCGTGAAGTCATCGGCGCTGGTGGCTGTCAGCGAATGGCGCGAGCGTAACAACTCTTGAAGCTCACCCATGGCCGAGCCGATCATGGCCTTTGAGACGGCCTGGACAAAAATCCGGTCGATGTAATCAACCGCCAACAATCGTTGCAGCGCGGTGGTGACCGGTACCAGGATGCGGTTGTCCTGGGGCGAGCCGGTTATGTCGGCACCTTTTTCTTCCAGCACTCCGATCACGGTGAACGGTGCGCCACCGACCAGTAGCCGTTCACCCAGTGCTGAGACGCCTTGAAAAAGCTCAAACGCTACCTGGGAGCCAATCACCGCTACGCGACTCACCTTGCGCAGATCAAACTCATCGATGAAACGCCCTTCTTTCAGTAACTGGTTGTTGGTGACCTGGAATTCAGGCGAGGTGCCAATCACAGTCATGTTGACCGACTTACCACCATAACGCAGGGCGAAACTGTTCATCGCGATGGGTGCGGCCCGCTCGACACTGTCGAGCTCATCATTGATGACGTGCCAATCCGCCAGGGTCAAGGTCTGGTAGCGTTGGCTGCTGCCCCGCAGGGCATTGCCTGGTTTGCGCTGGGCGCCTACCGACAGCAGATTTTTACCCATGGTCTCCAGTGCTGCCTGGTAGGCCTTTTCCGCCCCGGCGCCGACCCCGAACAGCAGGGTGACCGCAGCGATGCCGATCATCATGCTGCTGGCTGACAGCAGCGTGCGCACACGGGCCCGTGACAGTGCCTGGACCGACAGCCTGAAGTTGCGTCCCCAATTCACCGCAGGGCTTCAACCGGGTCAAGACGGGCTGCCCTGCGTGCCGGTGCAATCCCAGCGACAATCCCGACAATGACCGCTGCCGCCAACGCCAGGACAACTGAGTTTGTCGTCAGCATCACTGGCACAGCGAATTGCATTGATACCAGTTTTGCGGCAGCCATCCCCAAGCCGATTCCGAGCACACCCGAAACCAGGGTCACCGCCACGACCTCGGCGAGAAACTGAAAGCCAATATTTTTCTCGGTCGCACCCAGGGCCTTACGTAGACCAATTTCAGCGATCCGTTCGCGCACCACCACCAGCATGATGCTGGCGATCACGATGGCTGCCACCAGCAACACGACAGCCGCGGCCGCTACCATGTAGACATTCAAAATACGGTTGGCGCGGGCGATCATACGACCGACGAATTTTGAGGTGTAAATCGCAAAATCATCGTCCTCTCCGGCGGCAATATTGTGTTGCTCGCGCATGATGGCCGTAATTTGGTCCGCGTCATCATCAACCAGATCGTGATTATCGATAACCAGCTTGGCGACGCCGATGTATTCAGTATTACTCAGACGCCGCATTGCCGTTGTGATCGGTATAAAAATATCTTCATCGCGGTCCTCGCCATGCGGATCAATGCCGGCGGATTCGAGTATGCCCACGACCCGAAATGGTACCGAGCCGATCAGAATTTCCTTGTCGATCGGATCTCCATCAACACCAAATAACAATTCAGCCAGGCGGTGACCAATCAACGCAACCCGGGCTGTTTTGGCGAGATCACGACGGTTGATATAACGCCCTTCGGTCACGCCCCGGTTCCATACAAGCTCACCTTTTTCGGTGTGCCCGAAGACCGCCGCCTGGCGGTTCGTAGCCTGGTAACTGATCTCGGATTCGGCCCCTCCATAGCGCGGTGCACTGGCGACGACCTGGTCCATTTGCTGCTCTATGGCTTCAATATCGCCGTAGGCCAGGGTTTGTGAAACAAGATAAATGGTACCCGGGCTAAACACCTTGTTGACCCGTTTTGTGACCTGTTGCCCGGCACCGTTGCCAAGTGATTGGCCGGCGATCAGTGTGGCCACGCCAATCATGACACCAATGCTCATAAACAGTGTCCTGAGTTTGTTGCGGAACATGCTGCGCACGCTGCTTTGCAGCAGAAGTTTTCTGTTCATGAGAAAGTTCCTTGTGGTGATGCGGCTTGACCGTTCTGGATGCCTGCGTTGGCGGCCGTTCCTTCGGTTGAAGTCCCGGTGGCTGCAGTTGACGACAGCCGTCCATCATCGATGTACACGACACGCGCAGCCTGACGGGCCAGTTGTGGGTCGTGGGTAATCAACAAAATGGTCGATCCGGCCTGGTTCAACTCACAAAACAGTTCCATGATCTGGCGCCCCGCTGCCTGGTCAAGGTTACCGGTAGGCTCATCGGCCAGGATGATGTCAGGATCATTGATCAGTGCCCTGGCGATCGCAACCCGTTGCTGCTGGCCACCCGAAAGCTCGCTGGAATAATGCGTCAGGCGTTCCTCAAGCCCCACGCGGCACAAGGCATCAATAGCCTTTTTCCGGGTGTTGCCATTGATGGCTTTGCTATCACTGTAAACCAGCGGCAGTTCGACATTTTCGGTCGCGGTGGTACGGTCCAACAGGTGAAACTGCTGAAAGACAAAGCCAATGGTGGCGTTACGGGTCCTGGCGAGCTCGGTAGCTGTCATTGTGGATACCTTAGAGCCGGCCAACTCGTAATCACCAGAATCGGCCGTATCGAGCAGACCCAGAATATTCATCAAGGTGCTCTTGCCCGAACCCGAGGGTCCGACGATGGCGACAAACTCGCCCCTTTCAACTACAAAATCGACCTGTTTTAATACTTTTAACTCGCCTTCACCGGCTCGCTGGTAAGACTTGGAAATATTCCTTAGCTTGATCATTCACTGGTTCTCCGTGTTGGGTTGAGTTCGATGACATCGCCCTGACTGACGCCACTTAAAATTTCTACCTTGTTTTCCGAGCGCCAACCCGTCCTGACATCGGTCTCAGTCCAGCCAGCTGCGCGTTTTATGACCAAAAACTGGCGTCCGTCGCGACGCAACAACGCGTTGCGCGGGGCAGTCAGGGCACCCTCGCGCTCTGCGACCACCAGCTGTACGTGGGCCGTCATTTCGGGACGCAGGGTGTATTCAGTAGCGGCTTCAAAATCGAGCCGTACGACATAATTGACGACACTGTTTTGCAGTTCGGCACTTGGCTGAATTGCTATAACGACGGCCTTGAATTCCACCTCTGGATAGGTATCGACTTTAAAACTGGCAAGTTGGCCAACCTCGACTCTGCCGATATCGGTTTCATCCACGTAGGCCAGCACCTCCAGCCGGTCGAGATCGACAATGGTGACAAAGGTCGGGGCGGAAAAATCTGCTGCGATGGTCTCACCCTCACGAGTACTGACCTCGGCAACCACGCCACTGATTGGTGCCTTTATCCGGGTATAGCCAAGCACAATTTCAGCAGAACGCAGGCGGGCTTTACTGGCCTCAAGTTGTGCGCGTGCAACTGCGAGGTCACGCTGCGCGGTATCGAGGTCCTCTGTGGACGCCAATCCCTGGCCCGCCAATCTCTGGCGGCGCTTCAAAACACTCTCGGCCAGCGCTACCTGGGGTTGAGCCAGGGCCACATCCGCACGCACCTCGTCTGTTACAGCCTCGAGCGCCGTGTTATCGAGTTCGGCCAGCAGTTGATCGACTTCCACTTTGTCGCCGACCTCGACCGGCAGGCTGACGACTGTGCCGGAGATGCGCGAGCCGACATTGACTTGTGCACCGACCATCGGCCGGATCACACCGGTCGCTACCACCGTTTCGGTAAGTGAATCGAGCCTGATACGCGCGCTGCGTATTGGTTCCTGGTCGGTAACCGGACCCTCGCCGGACCAAGCGTAAAAAGCCAGCGTAGCGACCAGCGTTATTGCCAGCAAAGACCATAATTTACGTATATGTGCCATTCTCAGGTCGTCCCTTGTCGAATTCATGGATCGGTACAGATCGTTGTGCCGCGATTTTCATGCAGCCCAAATTACTATCGGGGTGTCAATGGCTGATGTCAGGTTTGTAACGCTTTGTCACAGCGTTTGGCTTAACGCTTTACTTTGTAACAAAACCGGGCATTATTCCAAGCGACCGTTACACATCGTTATATACGTGACAAACCGGCGCGATACTTCGCACGTATCGTTTGCCGCATGAAAACTAAAGCGATCTACCTCACAACGACCCTCCTGCTGACTTCATCACCGCTGGTATTCGGCGATTCGGCAGCCACTTCAATACACCTGCGTTACGGCGCACCTGCCAGCAACGCCAGCCTGTCAGTCATCCAGGACATCAGTGCTGGTGGCCACGATTCCATGGCCGGACGCGTTTTTTCATTAGAATTGGGACTCAGCAAGCAAAACGACACCGTCTCGATCACAATCAACAAGGCAAAAGCCAGCTACACTGCACACGACATGACCCAACGCTTGCCTGCAGCAAAGCTGGTTGATCAGAGTTTCACTCTTTCAAAAGTGGATTACGGCCGCGCGTTACAACGCACGGATCCGGAAAAAGACCTGGAAATAGGTGTTGGCCAGATCATCGGTGCTGATTATCCAGTTGGCCTAGCGCTGGTCGATATACTGCCGATCCTGCCCGAAGAGGCTGTCAGCGTCGGCACCACCTGGACAAGCAACCGGGACACCCGTTCACTCGAAGGCTGGGCCTGGGCCAGCGGCAGCTTAAACAGTCAGCACATCGTCACCGCGATTGACCAACACAACGGCCACACCATCGTCAGCGCGACCAGCGAGGCGCAAGCACAGGTCAGTAGTGTCGAAGGTGGGCTGCAATACAGCGGTGATGGTGACCTCAGCCGCAGCTCGCAATGGCGTTTCGATGCCACCGACGGTCGAATGTTGACGGTTTCCATGCAACAGCAGACTTCCGGAATAAATACGCTTCCGCAAGGGGAGGTTGAGGTAAAGCAACTCACAAAAGTTGAGTTTGCGACAAGCGAATAAACATTAGGGTCAGGGTGAAAACCGCTAAAACCGCGGTTTTAGCTCTGACCTGGATTGATTCAATTTTTGTTCAGTCCGGCAGTGCATCAACAATACGGCGCCTTGGCAGTTTACAAACCTTGCCCGATTGTGGAGATGACCAGTTTACAGCCAGGGTGGCAAAGTAGCTGGTTTCTCACTACCCCAGGGCACTTTCTCGCCCCGTTCCGGGTCGCACCTGGTGCATGCAGGGGTTGCCGCCGGAGCATATGAACGACATAAGCTGGAACACCTGTGCCGTTACATCGCAAGACCAGCGGTGTCCGCTCAACGCTTGTCTATGACCCGCAATGGTCAGGTACGCTATGAACGGTGTTTTCAACCCATTCAGTTACTCTGGCTCTTTACTCTGTTCTTTCAATTCCGCAGCCGTGGCGGGTGCGAACAGCTGGGTGGCCCGGTTCTGGGAACGTCTACCAGCAATGTTTGAACCCCCGACTAACACGAACTCGCCGTTGATTACGGCGCCAGTAACGCCATGAACCGCCACCGGTGGGATTGGTCCATTTACCCAGCTGTCTGCACCAGGTGCGAACACTTCAAATGACCTGACCAGCTCAGCCGGAATGGAAATGACTTCTCCGCCAGCCACCATGATCTGGCCTTGGACAACCTTCGCGGCGAATCCTGAACGGATACCGTTCATTGGTGGGCCGGTGCGCCATTTGCGGGAAACGGGACTCCAAACCCGCACCTGGTTGGTTGTCGTGTTGGAGCGACCTCCCAACGACCAGATTTCGTTCTCGAAGGCGACCGCCTGGATGTGATCGAGACCCCCAATTTGGCTGCCGGGAAACAGCTCCCATTCGCCGATTCTGGTGTCATAGGCCTGGATTTGAGTCCCAGGACCCTCACCCCCGATAATCCAAACACGTCCGTGCATATAAATCGCGGCGCCGGCAGCTCTGGCTGTCGGCATATTTGGTAGAATTTCCCACGCGCCCACATCGGGGTCGAATCGCCAGAAGTTATCCCCGGGGGCGATATTGTTAAATCTATCGGTGTAACCCCCGGCAAAGTATATACTCTGACCATCGGACGCCATCATGGGATGGTGACGTGGACCTGGCAATTCCGGCATATTCTGATGTGATCCGGAAGCCGGGTCAAAGCGCTGGAAAAGTAATAAAGAAGTCAATGCACCGCCACCGGTATAGACGAAGTCGCCCGCGGTCGCGGACGCGCCCTCAGATGTGGGCGCATCCATTTCGGTGGACATGCGCCAGCTACCCGCTGTCAGGGGCTCTACGGGGCCTGGTTCGGTGCAATCGGTTTCTGCCAATCGCGCCAGCTGCGTGGGCTCCAGAGTTCCTTCGCCAAAGCGTGCGTCGCTGGAGGCATAACGCATCTTTCCTATGGCACAGTCCTCAAATGAAAAGCCAAAGCTTCCCCAGCGTACCCTTTCCACGTCTTCAGCCCGAAACTTATCGCCAAAATGTGCACCACGCGTGATCAGCATGTCTTCAGTCCAGACCGTTCTGCCCTCCATGCTAGCCACGCCCACAAACCAAGCCTGTCGACCCTGATCATCGAAGGTAAACCAGTAAACGACCATGCTCCCATTTGGCAGAGTCTCCAGCATCCAGCCTTCGCCGTCGTGGCTGGGGTCGAACCAGGCGCCACTTCGGCCCGAAATAATCCGGTCTGGCTCCGGCGCCACCTCGGGGTTGCATTCCACGTCATCGATGGAGGTGAGTCGAATCAGGTTCATGTTGCCGCTGCCGAATGCGGGTGGTCCAATCCAGTCCGCGGTGGCAGAATTGCAATCTTCCAACGCAATTTCAAGTGAGCCCCAGCTTTCACGCACGACCGTCTCCGGGTCGAAGTCAGGGCCGAAAGTGGCACCCACGGGTCGGAGCATTTCGGTGATTAAAATGCGATTGTCCACCGTGTCACCCAAGCCAATCAGCCAAGCCTGGTCACCGGTTTCTCCTTCCGGCGGGTAGGTGAACCATGTAACAGATACACGCTTATTTGGGAGCACCTGCACCACGAAGCCCTCGCCATCCCGCTCCGGATTGAACTAGGAGCCGCTGGCGAATGCGAGCGGTTCCTGGGCAGCCAATGTGCTGCTGACCAATAGGGCAAGCCAGATGAAAAATTGGTGTTTCATAAAATATTTTTGATGATTCATGAATCCCTCATAAGCGAAGCTTACATGTACATATCAAAGAACCAGAACGGCAAATGGCCCCTTTCCTTACAACCCACATGTACGCGATGAAAGCGGGTAAGGCTGATGGGGTTGGGGGCTATAGATTTTCAATGGTGTCTTCACCGTTGTTTAGCACCTTCACCGCGGAGTAGGTAGAAACACAATAAGGGACTAAATAAGTCAGCACTATTTGCAATATGCTTTGTTTAATGACAACAACCATATCGCTGAGCCGTGATTGATAAGCGCCAAAATCGTGCCCACTACCATTGATACCTTTAAAGAATTGAGAACGACATCATTTGAGAGCGCGGTTGTGACCCATTTCAATAACCTTGTTTCCATAGTAACCCTGCAAATCGCTTGTTGGTGATAAGTAATACAGTCATAAAAGATGTGTTTAGGTTTCTTGATGAGCACTACTTTTGCAGTATTCATGAAATCATACTTTTGATCTGTCATCAACGAGGTTTATGAGCGGTTTAATGCGAATCTGGCCCACTGTATTAGACACACCAAACAACGCAATGCAGAAAAAGCCAAGCAACAACTGCAACAGATGCTGTTTGAATTTGACGGCAAAAACCTGGACCTGCCATGTCAATCACTTCTCTGTGTTCAGGAAAACTCTTCAGTCATTCTGGGCCACAGTCTGGGTACCTGCCAGATTTGTCAAGCGGGTGTAGGCATGGGTGCCGACACCAAAACCCGCCAAGCTTGAATCATAGTCAAATGTTAGGTTGTCGTCATCGGTATAGGTCAGGGTAATAGTACCCCAGGCTGCCAGGATGACTTCTGCAGGGTTGAAATTGGCACCAAATCTGGTTTTACCCTCAGCGTATACCATCGAGGCGGTCACCGTATTGCCATTGATGGTGGTTTTACCCGCATCATTGATCACCCAGAATGCATTGCCTTCAGTATCGAAGGTATAAAATACAAACACCACCCTGCCATCACTGAGCCATTGCACAAAAATACCTTCTCCCGAGCGGTCAGGCGCATAAAATGCACCGCTTCGATGGGCATTGGCAGCCGGAGTTGAGCCATCGCAATCCACAATAGAAGTCAGGCGGTTGGCTTTGTGTAGCAGGTTTTCAAGACCAGAACTTTCCATGGCGGTAAAATTGAGCCTGCCAGGGTTGGCGATGGCATCACAATCGGGGAATACCAGCGATAGACCACCAACCGGGATCCGGATGATATTGTCTGGATCAAAGTTAGCTCCGAAGACACCACCACTTACCCTTTGCATTTCATCGACCACCACGGAATTGCCCACCACGCGGCCCAGACCGATGAGCCAGACAAGACCGTTGCCATCGAGTGTATAGGTATAAAAAGAGACCACTGCACGACCGTCTGGCAGGATTTCCACAAAGGCGCCTTCGCCGTTGCGATCTATGTCATAAAAAGCTGCACTTTGTGGTGCGCCGATATCAGGACCACCCTGGACTTCAACCGGGCCTCGGTCACAGGTGAAAACACCATCCAAGTCAAAGTCCTGTGGACGGCCCAGACCGTTTAGGTCCTTGTAGATACAGGGTAATTCGTTATTCACAAAATCCACCGGGCCGGATTCGATCACTGGACTGCCGGGTTGGGGCTGGGGGATACCATTGGCATCAACAACGACCAGCGGGTCGGTATTGGGCAGGTCAGTGGCATGGTCCAAAAAACAACTGCCGTCGATATCAATATTATAACCAAGTGAGTTAAATGCGCCGCTGCCAAAATCATTGCATTGACTTTCCAGCGAATTGCCTTTGGATGCAACATCTGAGTCCGTTGCAACTGAAGTCAGTTGGATGGGACTCTCATTACCCCAGGTATGCAGAGAATTGAAAGTATTACACTCACCGGTGCAATTTGTTTCTGGCCCGGCGAAACAACCATTAAAATTAAGAATACCATCTGGGATGTCAAAACCGTCAGTAGCGCAACCAGCACTGGGAATGAGTACAGAATTCAAGCAGCTGATTGTGCCAGAAGATTGACCTACCGCCCATGAACCACCTTGTGCGCAGCCTGCCTGAATTGTTGAATGTCCAAGGTTTACAGTACCACCCATATTATCAATTATGGTGGCATTGCCTTCTCCCCTTACTAACATATCCAGGAAATCAAGCTGTGCGCCAGGGTGGACCTTTATAAAACTCCCACCAGGATTTGCATCAACCTCAAAATGCCTGAAACCCACATCACTATTACCTTCGATTTCAAAGGAATTGCCGGTGAAATCCGGGGGGTGCTGGATACGACACACACCGGGCGGACAAGGAGCACCGTCTGACAGGCCTATAATCTGCAGATTACCGGAAAGTGATTGGCCATTTTCAAGAAGAATGGGTTCAGGATCATTGAGCGGATCAGGGAACAAGTAATTCAATTCAAGCAAATAGGCTTTATCCGGGTTATTTCTCGCTTGTGCAAACACGGCCCCGGCACTGGCAGCAAAATCCTCTGATGCGATTCTCGTTATTATAGGTTGTTGCGAAAGCGGATCGCATACATCACCGATGCAGTTAAAGTTCTGGTCTATCTGCCGTGGGTTAGGTGTTGCCTGGCAGTTGTCGCACACATTGGGGATACTGTCACCATCGGTATCGAGGCCGGAGCTTGTAAATGCCGGGAGCATACTCCGGGCAGTACCGTGTACCCCAAAATTGGTAAGAGCACATTTCGATTGTTGGGTATTGGGATTAATGGCTATACCCACAAAAAAGTTTGGCGAGGTCAGCGGGACATTTACTTGAGCCACCGGACCCAATAACACCGGGGTCTTGATCTCGACCAATTGGCTATTGCCCTCGAAGGTTGGGGGTGTTGGTTGCCAGGGTTGGTTTTTTGCTGCCAGATGTATTTCCCTTTTGACACCTCCTACAAACGCACCGGTATCTTTATTCACAAAGAAAAAGTCCACATGCACCGGCAGTGTAGCGTCGAATGTGCCACCTCCGGTATTATCGCCGCGAATCGTCATTTGACCTTGGGGTTGCGGTTCATCGAGCGTTATCTGCACTTCCATATCAAATAATGAACCCGACGCATTGCCGTTGAAACTCACTTCAATCGGCTCCACGCTCCTGAGGCTGAGCGCAACTATCTCGATGGGTGTCGTGGTCATATCATCCGGTCCCGTCGGCAACGACATATCCTCCAGGCGCTGCACAATCGTGTCCGTGTTACCCAGGTCATTTGTTCCCTGTGGCATCAGCGCAGGATTGTCTAGGAAAGGCAACCCCTCCAATACAACAGTTCCATCAAAGGCAGCAGAGCCTTCTCCAAAGAAACCTGCAGGGAGTGGAGTGTCTGCAAAACTGTGGGTAGTCTGCCCCCCGCCGGGTGTTGACCAAAGATCAGGCCCCGCCAGAATTACCTGTTGTGAGTAGGCGTTTATGCAGCCCAATAGAAAAGAAAGCAGTAGTAGTGTGGTCAGGAATTTTTTCATTTTTTATCCTTCTTGTACTTGTAGCATCATTTGGCCTCAATTTTCTCAAGCTTGATTGCTTTTTGATATGAAACCATTTTGGTTTTTTCCGGTGGAAAAAACCTGCATTAACATGAGTATAGAACATGCTCAAAGATAACGCGCAAGTGAACAAAAAATTAGGGGGTCACCCATTAGCCGTCTCCGGTCAACTGGCACAAAGCAACCCTGATGCCAGCCATCATTTTATACTACTGGTAGTGATCTGATTGCGCACCTGGATTTTCAGTCATTGTGCTGCTTCGGACGGAAGCGCATCAGTCA
>JAJFLA010000050.1 GCA_021772935.1 Gammaproteobacteria bacterium | reverse complement strand
TCATATTATTTTTTATATGTTTTTGATTAATATATCTATTTGTTGAATTGTTACTGGTCGTTAACCGCACAAATTCTTGTTAAGTCGACAAATCCTTACTTAACTGCACCGAAATGACCTATCCCATAGTTTGCGCTTTTGACCTAACTTGTCAAATGTGAAACCAGATGCCTCACAGCCCCGTCTATTAGATCAAATGCGGAATGTCATTCGTTTGCATCAATATAGTAGGGCTACAGAGCGCTCATATACTCAGTGGGTCAGGCGATTTATTCTTTTCCATGAAAAAAGACACCCTAAGCATATGGGCAAAAAGGAGGTTGAGGCCTTCCTTACCCACCTGGCTGGAAGACGTTGTACGGGCCAAGCCCAGTTCAAAAAAGGAAAAAAAGACGGGAGGGGTCAGAGCCCTTTTAGGCGTTTCACTGTTGACTCACAAGTTCATTCAAAGGCTGATTGTAATGCGCCAGCATGTCTCCATGCACCAGTTCGCGAGCGCGCTGCAGACTGGTTTGTGCGGCTATGGTCTCACCGGATAAATATTGTGTTTTGGCCATGGCGAAGTGCAGCAGGTGTTCATTTTCCTTTTTTCGGATCGCACGTTGTAACAGGTTGATGGCATCATCGAAGCGTGCCTCCTGGCGTGCTTCTTCGCTTAGTTTCAAAAGGTAATAAGGGTTTTTTTGCCGGTATTTTTCCACTTTATCCTGCAGGTCTTGAGCTGCTTCAAGCTCATCCAGCGCAATGTAGACTCCATACAGGTTATTCATTGCCGAATAATCATTGGCATCGATTTGCAGGGCTGTTTGTTGCACCTGTGCAGCCTCACCCAGTTGCTTGTTACGACCGAAAAGCACACCCAGGTTTACCCACGAGCCAGAGATGCGGGGCGCAACATCAATGGCCTTGACCAGGTAGGCATAGGATGTTGCGATATCATTGTTGAGTAGGGCATCGACGCCAATATTGCTGAAATACAAGGCCTTGGCCTCAGCGTCTGAAATCAGTCGACGGCGAGCTGTAGGCTTGATGGAAGCACCACTGGCGTCCACTACATAGCTGTAATTATTGCTGCTGATAACCACATTAATGTGCTTGGTGAGTACTGTGGTATCCTCAAAACTGCTCCATTCCGGACGTCTCAATACTTCCTGGTATTGGGCTTTCAAACCAGCCCGGCGCGCCATCGCGACCATCATGTTTGCAAAACCGATGCAATTACCCGAGCGTGTTTCAAATGCTTTCGCAGCGCTCAGCGTACGCGTATCATCAAAGTCAAAACCCAATACGCCAGTATTGGCGACTGACAGGTTCAACAGGTTAAGTCGGGTATCGAGATCAGGATGAAGCAGCACGTAACGCTGCATGAATGCTTCCATGGCAGGTGTTAACGCCAGCACGTCGACATCAGTAACCTGTACATCAGCAGTGGGGTATTGCAGGGCAGGTGGTGGGCTCAGGTTTGGTTTTGGATTTGAAGCACAAGCTGTGAGTATCAGCATCGCTACCAGTAGAATAAAGACCTTGCTGGGCAGATATCGAGGCATTGATATGCTGTGCAACAAGCTTTCCTCCAGTTTACGAACTGTCTCGTAGACCACGATAGCATGATCATAGTTCCTCGCCCCATATGGTTTTAGGCGCAACCTAAAGAATAACGCCATCAGAACATTATCAATGCTAGGGAGCCTCCGTGTAGGGTGACATGCTCACAGGAGACGGGATCTGGAGTGTTGATTAGTTACCGCCTGGTGCTTTTGCGGGTGGCAATATGTTGATTTGGGGTGGAGGCTTGTCGAACAAGGCAATACAATGCATTTTCTTGCTTTTACTGCAAAACAAACAGGCACAACACGGACAGGTATATGACGGATGTAAAACAGGCTCTCGAATTGATCTCGCGGGGCACAGAAGAAATCATCAAGATCGAGGACCTGCAAAAGAAACTGGAGTCAGGAAAAACCCTTAGGATCAAAGTTGGTTTTGACCCAACGGCACCCGATTTACATATCGGTCATACCGTGGTAATCAACAAAATGCGTCAATTCCAGGATTTGGGCCATGAGGTCACATTTCTGATTGGCGATTTCACTGGCATGATTGGCGACCCAACGGGAAAAAGTGCAACCCGTAAGCCACTGACCAAGGAAGACGTCAAGGAAAATGCAGATACCTATGCCAGACAGGTATTCAAGATTCTGGACCGCGAAAAGACCAGGATCCGCTTCAATTCAGAGTGGATCAACAAACTTGGTTCGGAAGGGATGATCCGCCTGGCTGCAAAATATACGGTGGCACGTATGCTGGAACGGGATGATTTTGAGAACCGTTATCGCAATGGCCAACCAATTGGCATGCATGAACTGCTTTACCCATTGGCGCAAGGTTACGATTCAGTGGTACTTGAAACCGATGTAGAAATGGGCGGTACGGATCAGAAATTCAATCTTCTGGTTGGGCGACAGTTACAACAACAATATGGCCAAGAGCCCCAAGTCATCATCACTCTGCCGTTGCTGGAAGGTCTTGACGGTGTGCAGAAGATGTCCAAGTCGCTGAATAATTATGTCGGTATTACCGAAGCACCTGATGAAATGTTCGGCAAACTGATGTCGATTTCAGATGAGATGATGTGGCGCTATTTTGATTTGCTGAGCTTCAAAAGCAATGAAGAACTGCTTGCCTTGAAGCAACGGGTTGCAGACGGTGACAACCCCCGGGACATAAAATTTCTTTTGTGCGAGGAAATTGTTGAACGATTTCATGACCGCAAAGCAGCGGATGCGGCCCGTGAAACCTTTATTGCACGCTTCCGAGGCGGGGCCATGCCGGAGGATATTGCAGAGAAAACACTGGCTACCGGCGGTGCCGGTATCGGTATCGCCGCGGCATTGACACAATGTGGGCTGACAACCAGTAATTCCGAGGCATTTCGCATGCTGCAACAGGGAGGGGTGCGTATTGATGGAGCCAAGATCGATGACCGCTCGCTGCTGCTAGAAACCGGTTTCGAAGGTGTCTTACAGGTGGGCAAACGCAAGTTCTGCAAAGCACATGTCGAGTGATACATTGTTAACAGCTGGCGAGTTGCTTGAGCTGCGCCAACGACTGGATGAGATCGATACCGGTATCGTAGACCTGATCGCCGAACGCCAGGCGGTGGTCACCACGATCGCTGAGCACAAGCTGAAAACCGGACTGCCGCTGCGTCACTATCAACGTGAACGTGAAGTCATAGATCGCGGTATGGCACGCGCGGAATCACGTGGCCTTTCTGGCTCGGTCGCACGTGACATCTTGCAGACCCTGATTCATCATTCGCTGAGTAACCAGGAAACCCACAAGTTGGTCCAGTCCGATCATGGTCAGGGTCAGCGCGCAATGGTGATCGGTGGGCTTGGTCGCATGGGTGTATGGATGTCCCGCTACCTTGACATGGTGGGCTATCACGTGGATGTTGCTGACCGGGCGGCCGGTGAAACACCGTTTGCTCGGGTGGATGACTGGCAGGCGGTGGTAAATGACTATGACCTGATCGTAGTCGCCGTACCCTTAAGACCCAGCAATGACATTCTCCTGTGTCTGGCTGAATTAAAACCGGAATGTCTGGTGTTTGATATCGGCTCCTTGAAAAGCCCGATGCGTGAAGGGCTGGACGCCATGCGTGAGAGCGGCTGTCGTGTATGCTCAGTACATCCGATGTTTGGTCCTGATGAGATCGGTTTGTCCGGGCGCCACATCCTGTTTGTTGACGTGGGCAACCAAGCGGCCGTTGCTGAGGCGCGGGCACTCTTTGCCCACACCGCTGCCGACTGTGTCGAACTAAGTCTTCAAGAGCACGACGAAGTCATGGCCTGGGTATTGGGACTGTCACACCTGGTCAATATCGCATTTGCCGGGGCCCTGGCGGAGAGTGGCGAAGCGGTACCGTTGCTGAAACAAATTTCCAGTTCGACCTTTAACGCACAGCTGAGTGTGGCGACACAAGTGGTGTCCGAGAACCCACATTTGTACTACGAAATTCAACAGGGAAATGACAACACCGCCGAGGTGAGTAAGCATTTCCAAAAAATACTGGATGAGCTTGTGACGGCGGTTGCTGACAATGACGAAGCGGTGTTTACCCGTTACATGGGCGTCGCGAAACAACGTCTGACACGTGCTGATGACGAAATTGAAAGAGGGCAAGTATGAAGCGGCTTGCTGATATCGACTGGGATCGCTGGCAGGCTAAAGACCCTGCCACCCTCGTATTTGTTATACGCGATGGCAAAATCCTGCTGATCAACAAGAAAACAGGCCTGGGAAAGGGCAAGGTCAATGGTCCGGGTGGCAAAGTGGAGCAGGGCGAGAGCCCACGGGATTGTGCTATTCGGGAGTGCCAGGAAGAATTGGGCATAACCGTTTCCAATCTACAATATTGTGGCCAGCACCGGTTTCAGTTTGTTGATGGTTATTCCATTCATGTGTGGGTGTACCGGACTGCAGATTTTGAAGGTGTGCCTACGGAGTCTGCGGAGGCGAAACCGCTTTGGTGTCCACTGGATGAAATACCTTACGAGCAGATGTGGGAAGATGACCGTATCTGGCTACCGCTGGTGATAGGTGGCGAGCAATTCCAGGGTTGCTGGGTTTTTGATGGTGACTCGATGCTTGATTATGAGTTATTAACCAATACCGGAGTTGAATAGACAATGAAAATAAAAATAAAAACACTACTTTTGCTGACAATAGCCGCCTCCATGGGGCTGTTACTGATGACGCCTGTACTGGCGGCTCAGTCATCCATCAAAGATCAAGCGCAAAAAATAGCGGAACAATATGCACTGGTAGATACCCACATTGATGTGCCCTATCGTGTGGAAGCTGGTTGGGTTGATGTTTCAGAGGCAACGGAAGATGGTGATTTTGACTATCCGAGGGCGAAACAGGGTGGGTTGAATCTACCGTTTATGTCCATTTACACACCGGCGGATATGGAAAAGGATGGGGATGGCAGTGAGAACTACCAACTGGCCAACCGCCTGATCGATTCTGTGGAAGCTCTGGCTGCCCGTGCACCCAATAAATTCATGCTGGTTCATTCAGTGGCAGACGCCGAAAAAGCGGTACAAAGTGGCCGTGTTGGGCTGGCATTGGGCATGGAAAATGGTTCGCCAATAAACCACAAGCTGGAAAATATTCAATTCTTTGCTAACCGCGGTATCCGCTATATCACGCTTGCTCACGGTTTAAGTAACCATATTTCCGATTCGTCATATGATGAAAACCACCAATGGAATGGCTTGAGCCCTTTTGGTAAAGAAGTGATTCCAGAAATGAACCGCGTTGGTGTCATGGTCGACATCTCTCACGTCTCTGACGAAGCTTTTTACCAGGTGATTGAACTGAGTAAAACCCCGGTCATTGCCTCTCACTCTTCACCTCGCCACTTTACGCCCGGTTGGGAACGAAACATGAGTGATGAAATGATCAAGGCGCTGGCAAAAAATGGTGGTGTTATTCAGATCAATTTCGGCTCTTCGTTTCTTCTCCAGCAGGCCCAGCAGTGGTATGACACGATGGATGAGAAACGCGCAGCTTATCTTGAAGCAAATGGTCTGGATGAGCACAGCAGCGAAGCGGAGCAGTTTGGGAAGGATTACAGGGTTGAACACCCATTCCCTTATGCCACGATTGATGACCTGCTTGCAAATTTTGAACATGTCATCGAACTGGTGGGTGCAGAACATGTTGGCATCGGCTCGGATTTTGATGGTGTCGGTGACAGCCTGCCAATAGGTATGAAGGACGTTTCATTTTACCCGGCATTGATCGAGGCATTACTCAAGCGTGAATACTCGGTTGATACCATCCGTGCCATTATGGGTGGCAACCTGTTGCGGGTTTGGCGTGAGGTTGAGGAGTATGCACAAAAACAGTCCTGACATTAATGAGGGGTCAGATTCACATTAATAAGGGGTCAGATTCAAATGCATCAACCACAGTTGATACTCACACTGGGTACTACATGCATTTGAGTCTGACCCCATGTCTGTCTGTCTCCGGTTGAGGTAGCTGTCAGTGAGTGCTTATCTGGCAATTGCATTCGTGTCACTGCTTGCTGCTGGCTTAACTCTTTATTCCGGGTTCGGCCTGGGCACCTTGCTGCTACCTGTTTTTGCGTTGTTTTTCCCGGCTGAAGTGGCCGTGGTGGCGACGGCATTGGTACACGGAGCCAACAACGTGTTCAAAGTGGCCCTGCTGGGACGTCATGCTGATCGTGACGTTGTTTTGAAATTTGGATTACCGGCAATCGTTGCCGCGGTGTTGGGTGCTCTGGCGCTCGCATGGGTTGCCCGGTCTGGTTCCAGCCTCATCATCGACGACAGTGGGCAGACACTACTCGAGATAACACCAGTCAAGCTGGTAATCGGGCTTTTGATGATAGGTTTTGCCTTGTTTGAACTGCTACCCCGCTTTCGCGCACTGGAGTTCGAGCGTCGTTATCTACCGTTAGGTGGTGTGTTGTCTGGGTTTTTTGGTGGATTGTCCGGTCACCAGGGGGCGCTGAGATCGGCATTTCTGGCTAAGACCGGTCTGAGCACTGAGCGTTTTGTGGCCAGTAATGCGGCGATTGGGTTTTTGGTGGATCTAACCCGTATTTCCGTATACATAGCACTGTTTACTGTGGCAGGTGGTCAGGCGGGTGACTTCACTGCTTGGCCACTGGTCATTACCGGGGCCATTGCGGCTTTTTGCGGTGTTCTGCTTGGCAAAAAGTTTTTGCACAAAGTGACCATGACCAGTGTGCAAACTCTGGTGGGTATACTCCTGTTTGGCGTCGGCTTGTGTCTTGTGACCGGGATTCTTTAAGGCCAAATGATTTGACCTACCGCGACATCTGCGGCCTGAGCACAACCAGTTTGACCTGACACGGCATCTGCCGTGGGCTTTATTGGCGCTATCGCCTGAAGGCCGCGACTATGGCTGGTGACGAATAGCCACCGCGTGCTCTATTTTCCAGTGGTCTTCACTTTTTATCGTTTGAAAACGAATACCGTCCAACAAGGTGGCAAAGGCACCCAGGTCCTGCGGGTTTTGGGGACGGGCAACGACTACCTGTCGGTCGGCCTCACTTGTTTCTATCGTCAGGGTCCACCGGGGGGCGGCTGTCTGTGTTGACAGACCGGCATAAATTCCGATCAGGCGGCCCAGGGATGAGCGTGCAGACTTTGATGGCAGCCACAATGGTTGCGAGCGTTCTGCAACCTCTGACATGACTGCATAAAGGGCAGGGCCTTTGCCTGCGCTGGCTAAAATATCCAGCTGTGATTGTACGACCTGTGTGGACGAATCATTGCTGGCAGTGACTTGGGCCAGGGCCTGCAGGGATTCACCCGCCAGCACTTCTTCTGCCTGGCGACGCTCTTCAGCGGCCAGATTGGTATATTGGTTGATAAAAAAGTGGCCGTCTTCTTTGGCCGTGCCAAAGCGCACTATCTGGGTTTCACCACGGCGAGTGTCAGAAAAGCTTACGCTAACATCTGTGTCATCGACTGCAACCAAGGCATAAGCCTTTGGCGTCTGTTGTTCCAGCCATAACATAAATGCCACGCTGTACACCGCGCCGTTCTTCCAAAAACCTGCACCCGGTTCGTAAAACCGCTTTATTCGCTGCAACTGATCTGGCTTGTCCGTGTTTGAGCGCAATGTTAATGCCGTGCTGATCACGTCCAGGTAGGCCATCACCACTTCGGCAGTGCTCTTGCCTGTGTCGTCATAGGGTCTTAACGTCACATCACGGTAGTCAGTGATCATCCAGTTAGAGTCACTTTTCAACAGTTCAAACTGAAGCAACCAGGGCTGTGCATAATTGAGTGACTCAACAGCCACGGTGATTGCTGCGTAATCACCCGCCTGTTGAAGATCACTGAAGCGCCACTGCTGTGGTTCGTGTAATTGGAAAAACCGAGCCACCGAGGGATGTTGCCCATGAACACCTTTTAACCAAAAGTCGCTGGCGTTCTTGAGTAGCACCAGATCGGTGGGGCTGGGGGCTGAATCAATCAGCTGAAAATACTGATCTAAGCGCTGCTCTATCGAGGTTTCAGTGGCGGCCCCTGCCGATGCAACATGAAGTGTTACAACGGCTGTAGCTATCCACATCCATTTACTTCGTTGAAAGCGATATTTCATAAGTGGTGAACACCTGTTTTAAACTTGGGTTTTTATCCTCGATAAGCAAGCTGCCACCGGCAGCGCCATCGGGAATCTCGAAATCCAGTTGCCCCCTGGCGCGTTGGCGAGCGAGCCGCTGCCCATCTGCAGAATAGATACTGACACTAAATGCGTATTGTGTGTTACTGGTGGTGATCGAAGCCCGACCTGTCTGCATAGGCAATTGATATGAATCTGCAAAATCACCTTCCCCTAAGTGTGCTATGACGACATGGTCCACTGGCAGCTCAATAGGTTTGGTAGGGTCTTCCTTACCTGGTGCCTCAAAACCTTCATAAATATCTCCGGCTTCCCGGACAGCCACATTGAATAAAGAATCCTGGTGCACGGTATCGTAGTTACTGCCAATGGAAAATACGAATCCCTCACCAAGGGTGTCGAGATAACCAATTTGGTTGTAGCTGCCGGGCTCCCCTGCCAGCCGCATTTTTCTGCCTCGGCCCTTGCTGTCGTTGGGTGGATAAAGCGTTAGTGTGAATTGCGCCAGGCCAATTTCTGATTCGATCATTTCTGTGCCCTTGCGAACCAACCTGGCGGATTGAATCAAGCCGCGCAAAAGACCATGCTGTGCACGCTGCGTGTTGACACGAAAATACATCTGCTCAGCCTTAGCCAAACTGCGTTTTAAGGTGTAAGTGCCGTTGTTTAATGGCACCGCCGCTTCCGCATTACTGCCACCTTCTATGGGATAGATAGTGCGCAACCAGGTGGGGTCGATTTTTGATTGCGCCCCTTCCACAATGGCGCTGAGTGCCTGGGTGAGTTCTTTGGCGTCCCTGGCATCGCTATAAGTACCGCAGCCCACCTCGGCTACACGTTTCATTTGCGCCACCATTTCAGGCTCAAGGTCAAAACCGACGATATGGGTCTCCAGCCCAATCCCCAGCTGGCACAATTTTTGGGCGGTAGCAACCGGATCGCCATCGCAGGTTTCCTTGCCATCGGTAATCAACACAATCATTCGGCTGTCGGCTTCCAGCACAGACAGGTCATCACCCGCCAGGGAGAGGCTTTGTGTAATTGGTGTATAACCATAGGGCGTCAGCGATTGCGCAACCGCATGAATTTGCTGCAGGTTGTCGGTTTCTATCGGGCTTAGCAGCTCGGTGTTGGGGCAAGAAGCTTCTGCGGTCTTGGGCACGGTATTGTCAAACCCGTAGGCCCGTAGCCCCACCATGAAAATCGGATCATCCAGCCCTCCCAATGTCTCTGCCAGCGCCTTGCGGGAAATGGAAATCTTGGTTTCGTCACCAATCCGGCCCCACATGGAGCCGCTGGCATCCAGTATCAGTTCGATCGCGATGTGGCCGGGAGGCTCTTCGCTGACCAGGGTGCTATCAAGTACCAGCGGCTCTATGGCAGGTGCCGCCTGTGCCGTTGCTGTGCCTGGTACTTCGATGATGGATAGCAGAGGTGAATTCATGGCGTCGGATGACTGCCCCGCTGGCGGCATATCTGGAATATCAAAGTTGGGTAACTGTTGCTGCATCTGTTGTGAAAACTGGCGGGCGTTGCTGGCCATACTAAATTGACCTCTGGCTGCCAGTGCAATTTTACCCAGTCCTGCTACATCCTGGGCTTTACCAATGGCCAGAACGTCAATCTGAATACCCGAATTACCCAGTTCGCGCGCCAGTTGAACGGGATCGCCCTGACAGTTTTCCAGACCATCGGAAATCAGAATAATCTTGCCTGGCCCCTTACCGGCCAGATCGGTTTGTGCCTGTTTAAGGGCATAGGCAATATTGGTTTTACGACCGATGGCACGCACCGCTTCACTGAGTGCGGTCATGTCGGGTGTATCAATTTTGCGTCCAAGTGGAATCACCAGTTCGCTGGCTTCGCAATTGATTGCCTCATTTAAGGCATCACTACCACCGGCGAAAAAGCGCACGGCCACATTGCGCCGCCCGGCCAATGTTGTGCTCCATGCATCCAGTGCGTCCCTCGCAAGGTCTATCCGCGGTGTGCCATCCAGGTCTTTTTTCATACTGGCTGAGCGATCAAACAGGATCACAACCGGCACCTCGGCAGCCACCTCGGAGGAGAGCTCGACTTTCACAGCTGTAGGGCTGGACTCAGCAACACTAAAATCAGCTTGAGCCCAGACATTGCTACAAGACAGAAAAGTAAGCCATGCTAAACGGTATAAGTGCTTCAACGGATATCCCTCCCGTTAGTGATGTGACCCTTCACTTCAAATCACTCCTTCACATAATATAAAACAGGGGTCAGATTCAAATGCATTAACCATAAGTCATTATTACACGGGAACTAAACGCATTTGAGTCTGACCCCGGTTCGGTAACCCCAGTTCTGTATCAAATCACTCCTTCACATAGTACAAAACCAAATTATCCGAATACTTGATACGTAGTAGCTGGTCACTTTGAAACTCTAACGCCACTTCTCCTTCCCTTTCGCTGGAACTATTGCTGATTAAGCCAAGAGATATGGTTTGTGCAAAAATACTGCGCAGTTTCATGGCAAATGAATCCTCTGCATAGTCAGTGGCATTAATCGCGGCCAGCATTTTGGCGTAGGCGGCATAGAATGGCATTCCCGCAACCCCCAGGTCGGTTCCGGCTTTGGCCTTGCCGCAGACGAAGCGATGTTTTGTCTTGTAAAAGTCACCACTGCCGTCATCACCGGTTTTACGTTTGATTTTAAAAGTGCGGCGTATCCAACCAGCCTCCAGTTCCTCTGAGCTGCTATCTTCAATATCGTAGCCCATGTGGCCTCGGAATCGGCATTGTGCATTAACATACCCGGTCAGACGCGTGGGGTGTACATCCACTTGCGGGTTGGTCTGGGGCGACTCCAGTGCATCCCAGTTGTAAAACTGGCTGTCGAACTTCATCCAGGCATTATTTGCCTCGGTGTAAATACCGCGATCTTCTTCAGTTTCGTTGTCTAAATCGATGTTAAGTGTAGAACCACCACTGGCGGGCACTCTCAAGGTTTCATTGTTGAAGTGCACTTTCTGCAATTTGTATTGATTGGGTCCAAAAGGTTCGATCAGGCCCAGTATTGACAGGGACTTTTGTGGCGCACTATTTGTGATGGTAATAAACATACTCACCAGGCCTTCATAAATTTGGGTTTCTCCGGCCTGGTCGCAAACCGTGTTGGATTTGACGCAAATCAGAAAATAAACGATGCCGTGCTCATCGGTGTCCAACTCCACCTCATGAAAACTTACGCCTGTGGCAGTCAGAATGGCGACGGATATTTCCAGATCAGGGTCTTGTGGCGCAATCTCGCCACCCAGACTAAACCGTACATAATTCAGTTTGCTACGTACTGCAGCCGCAAGCTGGATATCCATATAAGAAGCACTCATGGCTTGTAACTCCGCTTCAAACAATTGTGCCTCCATGCTGCCAATCTGAACGTCTTTCACTTTGACCATTGATAGATCTATCGGTATCCCGGAATCTGTTGGCACCACCCCTTCGTTGCTTGCATACACTATTGAAGAGTTGCTTAAATCCAGAGCGACGTCATGCCAGTGTGGTCTCAGCCGCCCGGCGTGGGCAGATCTGCTCATGGTGTCGGCGTAATAAAGAAACTGATCACGCACATAGCCGGGGCCCATGTCGGGTCGCATATACATGGCGAACCAGCCAAGACCCGCAGAATAGGTTTTGGTAAACAGGGAGATGTCGGGGTTTTTGGCATAGGGTGGGTACCAACTGTGCTCAGTGTCACGCTGGGGTAGACCAATATGCTCCCCCAGCTTCGCGCCGCCCTCTATCATCCATTTTTCATCAAAAATTCCGGTCATACCCATCATGCCGAGGCTTTTCTGGAAACAATGGAAAAGCTCATGGGCCGTGGTGCCATCGGTCTTTTCAGCCCACGCGCTGATGTACATTTGCTGGCAGTTATAGTGCAGGCCGTTGGCGGACGAGACATGACCGGAGTACATATCCCCCACCACCCAAAACTCCAATGGCAAATCAAGTTGTGAAATGTTGATGCCAAAGAAATGTAACTGATTCGGCAAAGCCTGCTCTGCGGCAGTAAGCACCTTGGCACCTATATCCAGCAGGTGATCGTTAAGAGATTGCTCTAACTCTTCGCTGAAATTTCCTGAAAGTGCGGCCAGGACATTTTGTGGAATATGCACCATCATGTTGTCATAAACCGCTGAGTGCCAGGTGACATAACTTCCAGGAGAGATATCATCGGGATCAAATTGAATCTCTGTGATGTTGGCCGCATGGGCGCTGGTACTGCCAAGAAACAGGTCTATCCAGTGTTGCCACTGGTTTGTTTGAGACGACCGAGGGGATAGTTTTGGAAGGTGACTCCGCCAGTCGAGATTCTTGGGATGGAAGTGGCTGGCGGGATTGTCAGGGGGAAGAATCAGGGGCTGGTATTGTTGCTTTTGCGCCGCTGTGAGTGATTCCCATATCACCGATAAGCGGCTCAGGTCGTAATCGTGATATCCAAGCTCATCGGTTTGTTTTGCCTTCAAAAAGAATGCGGTCCCGATGCCCTGTAGCAGGCTTTGTTGCGTATCCTTGTTGAATTCAAAGGGCTGCCAATTCGAATCTGCTTGTTTTAAAAACTCCGCTGCAAACGCTGCCCGTGCTTCCCGATTTGATGCAAATGGTCGGGTACGAAGGGCTTCGGTACCTTCCGCTTCGTCTTCAGTACCGGTTTGAGCAGACTCTGGGGTCGTTGTTTCTGACAGGCTCACGCGGTAGCGGGTATGACGCCGCCGATCGCGGTAACGAGGTCTGTTGGTATCAATCGAGCTGGCATCCTTGATCGCCAGTAAAATTCTCTGGGCTTTTGGCAAGGTGACGCTGGCCTTGCCTTTGCCCTTGGCCGAGTCCGCCAGTTGTCGGTCATCTCCGTAGCTGCCCAGGGTAAACCCAAATCCGGCATCGTCAGTCGTTACGGTGATCGTTTTACCGCTGTGCTCAGCCGTGAGCTCGATAACATCCTGTTGGTCTTCGAGGCCGAGGTGACCCTGGAAACCATTTTGCCACTGCACCGTGTGCTGTGCCGAAGAATCCTCCACCCCCACGCCCTCTGTCAGGCGGCTTATCTGAGCTGACAGCAGCACTCCCGCCGGTGTCTTGCTCAAGTCACTACCGAGTCGGATTTCCGCGCTTTCGCCACTGCTGGAGACGGTTCTGAGCTCGGTCCAGCGCTGGCGTTTGTTTAAAGTTGTTCTGCGGGTTTTGGCGCCCGGTGGGGTTAGTTGAAGAGAGATGTTTGAGATAGAGGCGGTGCTGTCTTTCGCACTATCTAATATCACAGCCTGTAAGGTCAACAACTGGCCGAGGGGCACATCAATAACAAAGGTCGCATGCTCACGG
The DNA here is from genome assembly GCA_021772935.1 of Gammaproteobacteria bacterium. Lineage (GTDB taxonomy): Bacteria > Pseudomonadota > Gammaproteobacteria > Xanthomonadales > SZUA-36 > SZUA-36. The sequence continues at coordinate 40,982 of JAJFLA010000050.1, read as the reverse complement.
CGAGCAAGATCACGAGATAAAACATAAATTCCTGGGCGAATCCATTTGCGATCTGTTGAAGAGCCTGGAGGCGCCAGTGATTTAATTCCCCGTTTGTCGCAAGAATTCAGCCAAGTGTTAAAGGATGCTAATGACAGAGGCTTACGCTGGGAGTTTATCTGCTCACCTGCAACAAGGAGTCCAGAGGGGCAGTCCTCAGCTCGCGTGGCTTGGCAGGCCAACACGAGTAAGATCAAAACCAGGTGTTTAACCTGCATGGCCTTATCCCGAGCGATGGCTAAGTCTAAAACGTTAACACAGCTGTCGTGGCTAGACCATGTTGTCAGTACTAATTACGATACAGAACACTAGCTGTGTGCGTCATCATTTTGGCAGGATAATTCCTGCGCCAGGTAAGCCGTGACCCGTGCGCAGGCAAGTGAATGCCCCCAGAGGTTCGCCTCCGGCGGGATGGAATCCAATTCACGTGGGTAAGCCCGTGCACGACAGGGATAGGCGCCCCCGGCATGCATCTCTATCTGCTCATCTTCAAGTGAATCATCAGCGATAACCTCGTAGACACCTGACAAAGAGGCCGGCAGCAATCCCGGCTGTTGCGGATCACCTGCTGCGACCAGGATAGAGCCAGCCTGCTGAGCTGTAGCACATGCGTCAGCGAGCAATTCAGCACCAATACCTGACGGCAACGCTAAACTCAGATTGATAACATCGCAGCCCTCAGCGGCAGCCCGCAAGATTGCCCTGGCAACCAGGGACGGATAAGTGGTGAGGTCGTTTTCAAATACACGAACTGCAAAAATCTCGGCTGCAGGTAACGCTTTTCGCAAAATACCTGCCACTGCCGTACCGTGACCCAGCGGATCGAAAAAATCACTGTCTTCGCAGATGCCCTGATTTTCGTTTAGGAAAATCCGACAACCCCGTACATCGCCGCGGACGTGGGAGTGCCATGGATTTACACCCGTGTCTATGATTCCGATCAGTAGGTTTTGCGTGGGCAAATCAGTTGATCCTATGCTTTTCGCGGCTGTTCTTGTTGTGGATGATGCAATTCAAAATAGCTGAACAATTCTTCTTCACTTACCTGCTGTAGCTTGCCTTTGAGCATGAGCAACAAGCGATCAAACTGTTCAAGTCCTGTGAGCCGGTGGCTGATGGTCAAAACAGCACGGTCAGCAAATGTGTTGAACAGATTAGCGCGCACGCGACGCTCTGTTTCCGGGTCCATGGCCGAAAATGCCTCGTCCAGAACCAATACATCCGGATCAGCCAGGAATAGGCGTGCAAGACCTAGCCGCTGACGTTGCCCATCTGAAAGACTCTGACCTCTACCGCCAATGATGGTGTCAAAGCCTTCAGGCAAAGAAAGTATGAATTTGTTTGCCTCGGCTAGCCTTGCGGCTTCGACCATTGCTTCGGTGGATGCGGTCAGGTTTCCGTAGCGAAGGTTTTCCGTGACACTTGCATGCAACAGGAAGGGTTCAGATGAGGCGTATCCAAGTGCATGTTGGGGCTGCCCGATGCCATCGCTGGAGAGACTGCCAGTGGTGATTTTGACTTTGCCACTATGGGGTTTACGCAAGCCAAACAGGATTTGTACAAGTGTGGATTTACCGACACCGGATGTGCCAAATACGGCAACCTTTTCGCCGTGGTCCACGTGTAGATTCAGACCGTTCAATACGGGCGTGTCTTGTGTATAAGTGAATGTGACATTTTCCAGACATATCGCAGCCTGCTTATCAGCGTGTCTGTATTCAACCCGCTGCCTGACCTCCCCGTCGCCCAGAATTTCTGCCACTCGGTCAAGGCTTACGCGAGCAGCCTGCAAGGTTCTAAACAAGCCTAAAAGACTGGCAGCGGGTCCGAAGAGTCGGCCTTGGTAGAGCACAAAGGCAACAAAGGTACCGAGCCCAATGGCGCCACTTTGCAACTGGCCACCGCCAAGCAGATAGATCCATGCCAGGCTGATTGACAGCGCTAAACCCGGTAGTTGGGTCGCCGCTGAATCGATGGTTTGAAACTTGATGACACGCTGGACCAGTTGTTCATTGATAGCCGCGAATGTTTCTGTTTCCTGTGTTTCTGTCCGGTGAAACCGGATGCTACGAATGGCGCCAAGCCGTTCGGCGAGAAAATGGGACAGGTCAGCCATTTTTTCTCGAATATTACGTGTTCCAGTCTCTGTGGGACCACGAAACACTGTCGTGATAATCAGTGCAATAGCCAAACCCAGGTAACTCCAGAATGCCAGCAAAGGTGAAAGATAGACCAATATCACAGCACTAATCAGTAGGAACAGCAGGTTGTGCAAGAAACCAATAACACCATCAACCAGTAGTGCTTGAATTTGTGGTATGTCAGATCCAAACCGGCTTAGCAGGTCACCGTGACGGAAGCGCTCCACGCCTTCCATGCGGGCGTACAAACAGTGATGAAATAGTCTTTGCCGGATTTCAACAAGAATACCGGCAGAAAGTTTTGTGTGTACGAGTCTTGAAATAAAACCAATGATGACATCAGCGAGAGCTAGCACAATGAGTGCCACGGCGATAATTGGAATCAAGTCGTAATCATCACGCTCAACTACCGCATCGATAAAGGCTTTGCCGATTAAAGGTGAAGACAAAGAAGCAGCGGAGCCGAGCAAGCCTAGAAAAAATAGTGCTGCCAGCGTTTTTTTTCGCTGTCTGAGATGTCCACTAAACAGTTTTAGTGAATTCATCTGTGATCCACCATGGCGCTGTCTGTGCCGGTTTTCCAAACATCCGGGTAATAACAGGCATGACTGTTATGACAAAGTGAGGCAGCACCGCGAAGCGCTATGGTTGCTTCTCTTATCTCTTCCGCGCCGCCTCCGGCTCGGGCGATGTCTCTTGCCATGACTGCCAGTTTGACCGAGGTATATTTTCGTTCAAGAGATGCTTCCCTGCCGACGACCTTCAAGCTCATGACACCGGCAGCTTGAAATCTTGGAATAGCACAAAGCCCACAGGGGCCCAGAGGGTATCCCTTGCTGGAGCTACAACCACAATTGTTTTGGGTCCATTTCCAAAAGGCGTAACGCTCGAGCAGATCCTCGGGCATATCTTTCAGCCCATCGCCATCGGCCAGGCAAAAGGTACCCGCTTGATGGGTTGTGGCGCACAGGCCCTCTTCAAATACACAACCGTCGTTGATCAGGAATGTCTCAAAATCTACGCCATCGATCATGCATTGATCGATCTCAGCCAGCGTCAGGTGTCTTGGTAAGATGATCCTGCTGACACCCAGGTCGCCGAAGAACCGTGAGCTGCCGATATTGGTGCAGGTGGCGAGGCTGGACAGGTGCAATTTCGCCGCATGACCCGCCTCAATCAATGCCAGTAAGAGATCCATGTCCGCTACAATCAGCGCGCTGACTCCCATATCCTGTAATAGTTGGCAGCCAAACTCCGTCAAAACTTTTACCGCGCCTCGAGGGTAGTGGGGCGCGTTCAGGGCGACATGGACGGGTACTGAGCCAGCGGCGGTAATGATGTCTGCCAATGCCTGCTCATTTAACACCGCTGCTGCATGCGGGTGTCTGCGGTTGGTCCATGTCGCACCAAAGCGTTGTTCCCAACCGGTTGGGGCCAGCCCACAATAAAACTCATCCGCACCGGCAGCCAGCAATGGAGCTACTTCACTGACGCTTCTAAGTGGTGACAGGATTTTAATACCTTGATTGTCATGAACAGATTTCATGGCATGGGCTGCTCGTGAAATACTACCCGGTCAGCAAGCTCAATATGACGCGCGATCCACGCAGGCGGTGCTTCAAAAAATACCGTATTACCCGCACGCCACAACGGTTTTTGCGTGTCTTGTCGAATCTCTTGCCGATACACACCTCGACATGGGGCGGAACAGGCAGAGTGCAGGCCTTGGGTAAAAATTCCTTTGCCCACAGACGCAGCCGCAGCTTTCTCCAGGCAGTTTCTTCCTGAACTCACAAAGGTGAAAGGGAGATGCAGGGTACGTGTAAACCCATCGTTGGCGGTACCCAAAAAGCCAGGTTCCAGGTCGGCATCCGATTCCACTGCACTCACACCGAGGGACGAGGCCAGTTTTCTGATACCTGAACCTCTTTCGGTGTTTTCGCCACCGGGGGCGATAGCCTGCATGTTAAGCCGTGGGTCTCTCAATCCCCGGTTCATCAGTCGTCCCATATGACGTGAAAGATCTGCGTGTTTGCTTCGAAGTAGTTCTAAAACACCCCAGTCGTTAAATACAACGGCTGGAAACCAGCCCCGTTCGGCCAGACTGGTCAGCAGGCGATCCAAGCGTTTCAAACCCTTGCCTGTAACCACGGGTGTGAGCAGAACTGCTTGCAGGTTCCGTGTCGCACAATGGGTGCAAAAAGTGTTGGCTTCGTTGTTACGTGGTAATAATTCCTGACAAAATTCCGATCCGAAATAAAGTGCTGTTAATGGTGCATCGGGACAGTGTTTCAATAAGGCTGCATCACAGACATCTGCCGGGTTTTTGAAAGCACTTTCCAGCGTGGCGATGCGTAGGCCGTATTCCATCAGAACGTCAAACGTCTGAAATCCATACCGTCCGTCTTCATCTTCAGAACCTTGATGGGTTTCAAGCTTGCTGCATCAAAAACGGTGGTGCTCGAACCACCACCCGCGACGTAGATTTTCTTGCCATCGCTGGAAATATTAATGGCGTAATTGGTGCCGCCAGGCACCGGAATAATGGGGCCATAGCTACGTGTCTCAAGATCGATAACCGTGAGTTCATCCATAACTGCATAAACTTTCTTTTTATCCACGGAGCGCATGACGCTGTAAGCAAAAACTGGCGGACCATCAAGCGGGGTATCGGTGATCTCGCCGCTATTTGTATCGATGGAAATCAAACCCATGAGTTCGGGCGTGTAGTAGTTGACCATGAAGATGCCACCATTTTCTTTTGTGTTATCCCATAAAGGCAAAATATTCCACTTTTTTTCGAACATGGAGTAGCGATCAATGATCTTCATTTCATCATCGCTAACGTCTACCATTACAATGTCTTTACCAATGACATAGATGTGACTGGAGTTTTTAACCGAGACCAGCGAAACAGAACTCCAGGGCACCTCAATACTGCGTAAGATATGGCCGTCTTCAAGGTCTATCTGTGCCAACCGGGGAGCAGCAACCACCACTTCACCCTGGCGGGTCGTGCGGGACAGGAGATTGACAAAAGCGCTCTTGCCGTCCGGTGCAAGATCGAACCCATAAATGAATCTTTCCCACTGGCTATCACCCACGTCGATCGTTTTTACCACCCGGTTTTCGGCAAGGTTAACTTTGTGTATGAGATGTCGTTTTGCGGTTACATAGAGGAACTTGTTGTCGCTGCTGAAATCAGATTCCCTTAACCACCCGTCTATCGGGATATCAGCCACGATGGCATCCGTACTACCATCAACAACCTGAATCATGCCATGGCCGAGGTAATAAAAAGTGTCCTTTGCTAATGTGTCCTGGCTACCCATGCCCAACAAAATGATCGTGATGACCAGCAAATTAGTAATTTTTCTGTTCATGACTTGTTCCTGGATTCAGCTTATTAATCGTACTTAAGTACCCGCCAATCTCTGGCGACATTGGGGCATTGTTTGTCAAAATCCTGATGGTTGGTGAGACCGTCAGGCACCTGCGCCGGCCACCAGCAGTCCCCGGCACAACCATGAAAATCCTTAGCTGAAGACTGGCAGTTGCCAACCGGATAAGTGGGGCGCGGGTTGGTTTCCCAGCCAGTGTCAAAAATGGTGGTGCAACCTACCGGCATGGCCGGTGGCCCTTGTTGCAGCGCCGCAACCGTTTTGCCTTCACCATCGAGCAATGACTGGATCGCTCTGGCCTTTGCGTTTAGCGCCTGAATCGGTCTTTTTTTCTTCATTTCGAATACCCTCAAAGGTGAACTAACACTGTGCGCGTTGCTCAAGCCGTTGCCCCATCGCTGCTATCGCACCATCCGAGCGCAGTTCGGCATAGGTCCTGATTCCCAGGTCCAGCCAACTCCGGATAAAATTACAACTGGTTCCACGTGGCAGACCCAGCTGATTTTCACGCAAGTGATTTTCGTAATGGCAACCGCCGACACAAAGACTTCTCGCCCAGCATTTGGAGCAACTTTGTGAACGACCATTGTTTAATGAATCCAAGCAGGAAGTAATACTGTCCGTATTGATACCTTCCGCAAGACTGCCAGCATTGAAATCTGCTTGCCCTGTGAGTCGGTGACAGGGGAAAAACTCGCCTTTGGCATCCACGGCCATATAGCCAAAACCGGCACCGCAAGATACCGCTCTTGTTTGCCCAAGATGAATTCTTGCCAGCAGGTCGAGCAGGTTCGAAAAGGGTAGGACAAGCCCTTTTCTGGCCGTGCTTACAAAACGATCGGCGAGCGACTCAAAGCCTTTTAACAGGGCTGTTTGCTGCACGTGTGTAGCAAGCAAGGTTTTATTCACCGGGCTTACCGGAGCGATGCCCACTTCATGAAAACCAAGACCGATGAGGTGGTCATAAACCTCGGTCATCGCATGCCATTGATCGGGTGTAAGGGTTACCCTGGCTGCGACTGGAACGGGTGAGTTTTTCAGTAACACTCCAAGACGGGAGACTATCTCGGTATAGGTTCCATTGCCTTTTTCATCGGGACGGTTGTGATCGTGAATGTGACCTGGTCCATCCAGGCTGACGGCAACGGAAACCCGGTTATCGTGTAAAAACGCCACGATTTCGGAGTCAAGCAGCGTGCCGTTAGTGGTAATTGAAAAGTGAACCTGTTTATCGATTTTCTCACCGTATAAAATGGCTTCACTGACCGCGGCGCGTATCGCCTGCATGTTTAACAAGGGTTCGCCACCGAAAAATATGAGTGTTACATGCTTGTGGTCACCTGAGTTATCCAGCAAATGGTGTACCGCCTGGCGTGCTGTATCAGGGTCGAGAAGACAGGGTGCTGCGCCATAAGTGCCGGATTCAGCATAACAATAGGTACAACGCAGATTGCAATCCTGGGCCACCTCCAGTACCAGTGTGGAGAGTGGCACTTGCCCGGGTTTGGGTGGGGTCGGACAAACTTTCTGCCAAGTTGCCGGCAAAAGTATTTGTGCATCACGCAATCCCTGCAACATTTCCTGATCGGGTAATGGTGTTTTATCGAGGTCAATCAACTCGGTCGAACGCCATTTAAGCAGTGTCTCGTGCGCTTTATGGTTGAGTGAAAACAAACTTGCTTCCTCTACCCCAAAGATCAATGCTTCGCCGGAACCGGTAAAGACGCGGTGATCAGTCCAGGATAAAAGCTCAGCCATTAAATCAACTCCATTATTTCAATCTTTGTATGTAGTCGGGCACAGTCACAACCAGTTGTCCTTCAGCCGTATAGATGGTTGGCCCGCGAGTATATTTGGCGATCACTTTGACCATACCGGTACCTTCACCGCCATATTCACGGGTCGGGATGGGGTTGTAATCACCCACTGGAAGGTAGGTTCCGTCGGTCTCAATGGCGCCCAGATAGACAAGGTCATCATCGTTCGCACGGGTCTCTTCTTCAGCCAGACTGAAGTCAGCGGCAACCGGCCCCAACAGATAGTCATCCAGTGGGTTGTCGGCATCTGCACCGCCAGAGTAAGCTACGGCCTGGAATTGGACACCCTCTGCTGGATAATTGACACCACCATTGACTCGGGCCCGGCCGAGTTTCGGGTTCATACTCAGGTAGTCAATGCGTGGTGCCAGCTTTAGTGAGAGCACTTTTAATCCTTTCACACTCAGGTCCAGATTGTGGTGGTCCTGACCACGGTAGGTGAGCACTGCTTCGATGGTCTCGGGGCTGGTAGTTGTAGCTTGCTCAACAACGACCTCCTCATTGGATACTGAAATATCCTTTGCGCTAACCTCTGGCAGGTTGATGCCTTCAATTAAAATGGTTGTTTGCTCCCCGCTTAACAGATATCCGGGTGTGATCCGCAGCGCCTGACTTTTTTCGGTAAGAGGAAACCAGGTAGATGAGGAGGTACGGAAGTCTGGTGCATTGTGGTGGTGTTCACCGCTGATCTTTCCGTTCAGGAAACGGAACGCCCCCATGGTTGCGCTGCCGTTTTGCTGGGTACGTGAACGAAGTGCGTAACCGCCATAGAGGGTAGCTTCGCCAGCAAACGATTCAAAGGTGCCATCAGAAAAACTTAAGCTCCCTTCCATCGTGTATTCGTCATCACCCATGGGTTTCAGCACTGCCTTGCCACGATAATTACCCTTGCCAGGTTCGACTCCGAGCAGCAACCATTCGCCATCGGGTTTTGCCTCCGGAGCTGTCCAGGAGCGAGAGTAGGGTAGCTTTTTAGCCAGGCTTTTTAGCGTAGTATCTGCTTCACTGCGCCAGTACATTTCGCGCATCTGATACATGATGGCCGGGTCAATGTAGATATGAAAATCGCGTAGTTTTGCCCAAGCCGGTGCCATCATGCGATAAGAGTAAATTTTGCCGGCACTGTGACAGCGAACGCAGGTAGCAAACAATTGTTCTTCTTCGATATCATTGGGTGTTTCGATCGTTTGGGGGTTGTTAAACAGGTTGATATAGGAAATCTCGGTAGCTTCTTCGGGGCTGAGTATTTGACTGGCACAAAGCTCCTTTAGCAAGGCAGCCATTTCACCGTTTTGGATACGCATTCCATACAGGCGGCGCATACGGTCAACAATGACGGTCCACTCTTCAGGTGTCGTTCGTATTTCCTCAATGCGGGCTATATTTCCGTTTTCATCAGGGTGGTGGCAGCGTGTGCATTTTTTCCAGACAAGCGAACTGTTGTCAAACGAAGCGGCCACACTGGTTCCTGTAACTGATAAAAGGATTATCGTGATTAGTCCAAGCAGTGTGTTTTTCATGGCAAGCATCCGTAAGGGGCTCTGGGTTATTTGCCAGTTTTCTTTATCGGGCTTTACTGTAAGACTGGAGCCTGGTTGTGTAACTGGCGACTAAATTAGGACAAGTGTACAATATAGGACAAACACCCTAAAAGTGTCAAGGTGTGGATCACACCTGACCGAATTTCAACATGAAAGTAACCGGGTTACCTATGCAAGAAAAAAAACAGCAACGACACGCCAGGCCTGCTACCTATGGAAAAGGCCAGGTGCGAATCGATGCCATCCTGGATGCGGCTGCGGAGGTATTGATTAACCAGGGTTACAAAAAAATGACATTGCGTCAGATCGCCTTGCGTGCAGGCATAACCGTAGGAAATCTAACCTACTATTACCCTAGCAAGGAGACCCTGCTAAAAGACCTGCTTGAAAAAATACTCTCTGGTTATCTGGAGGAAATGGCTCGTATCGTTAAGGCCAGCGGTCATATTCCGGAAGATCGTTTTGTGGCGGTCATTGAGTATCTTATTGATGATCTGAACCGTCAGCGAACAACCAGGTTTTTCCCCGAACTCTGGGCACTGTCAAACCATGATGAGCATGCCGCCGAATTGATGGAAGACATGTACGTGGCTGAGAGGCGAGCAATATGTGATTTGATTCAGGCAATCAATCCGAATCTTGAGCTACAGCAAGCAAAGCATCTCGCGTTATTTGTCTCGTGCTCTATTGAAGGAATGACGATGTTCGTAGGTGCTGGTAAACAACAAGAAAGTGCACTTCAGTCAATGAAAAAAATGGCCTGTGAGAGCTTTTTGCTGTTGATCAGGCAGACAAGTCAAGCCTGAAACAGAGTTTGCTTTAATCCCGTTTTGTAGCGTCAAGCATTAAGCCGTTGAGCCCGTCGTTTAAGTTGTTCGACGATTCTTACACCGCGTCCCGGTATGCTCCAGGGGCAGACAGTAATGCAGATGGCGCAACCGAAGTGCTCGTTGAAAAACGGAATGCACTTATCGAAATCAACATACCACTTATTTTTACCACGAACCGATACTTTTTTCGGCAGGATTGCTTCAGGTGGACAAGCGTTGGCGCAGACCTGGCAACGTCTGCAGAAATCATCGACGTCGTAGTCGGCTTGATAGGGTGTCGGTGCCAATGGCGTATTTGTCAGCACGCAAGCGAGTCTGAATGAGGAACCATAGTCTTTGCTGATGATCGAACCGTGCTTACCCAGTATGCCAAAACCACATTCAAGTGCAGGCGGGATCATTAGTAACGGCCCTGCCAAGGGGCCCGCGTGTGGGGCCGCATCCCATCCGCGTTGTCTTATCCATGTGGCGATGTCCTTGGCGGCCTTGGTGGCTCTGCCGTATTGTCTAACGACCTCGGCACCGGCTGTCGCCTCGGGCGCCGATTTCATTTGTTCATAATCATGCGCAAAGCCGAGCATGATGGCCCATTTGTAATCAAGTACGACACCGTCATAGCCCCACTCGGGTTTAAAGGCGGTAATCCCGAATAACTCCAGGTCCAGTGTATTGGCGTAAGCTGCCAGTTGTCGTGACCATTCCTCAACGGGTTGTTGCAGTGGCTCGCCGGTGACAGCAGGCACTTCAATTGCAAGGACTTTTGAACGTGCTGCGCGCGCGTGGTTAATGGCTTCGTTGTCCGGATCCTGGGTGTAAAACCACTTCTGCAGTTCGCCATGTGCAATGGTATCCGGATCATGCCAGTACACACGCGCTGGTCTGCGGAACTGGGTCTCACCCATACCATTAATGGTATTACCTGATACTGCTGGCAGCAGTGCCATTTGTTCTGGATTGGGTATGAATGGTCTGTAGGGGGACTGAGTCATAGTGTAAATCCAAGCAGCCTCTGAACCTTCAGCCCAGCAGCTTTCGTTCATCAAGCCCGATGCTGCGGGCGATGATTTCTTTCATGATTTCGGAGCTACCTGCATAAATACGGGACACGCGGGCATCGGTGAACATATGGGAGATTCGATATTCGCTCATATAACCCGAACCGCCATGCAGTTGTACGCAATTGTCCATGACCGTGGATTCCAGTTCACTGGCAAAAAGTTTCGCCTCGGCGGCCAGCTCTGCGCTCAGCTCACCCTGATTGTGTAACAGCACACACTGGTCGATGAAGGTTTGCAAAATATCCAGTGAAGTACGCATTTCGGCCATCTTGAAGCGACTGTTCTGAAACGCAGCAATGGGTTTTCCAAAGGCTTTACGTTCGAGGATGTAATCCATGGTCAGGTCAAAAGCGACCTGGGCGTGGGCAACTTCCTGGCAAGCGCTGATGAGTCTTTCTTCGGCAAGATGATGCATCAAGTTGTAGAAGCCCTTTTCCGGGTCACCGAGTACATTTTCTGCGGGTATACGAACATTTTCGAAAAATAATTCGGCGGTATCCTGGGTTTTAAGTCCCATTTTTTTCAGATTTCGTCCACGACTGAAGCCTTGCATGTCATCTTCAACGACGAACAGACCGATGCCATGTGGTTTGCCCGGTACTGTCCTGGCGGCGACAATAAAAGCGCCACCGTTGATGCCATTGGAGATAAATGTCTTTGAGCCATTCAGTATCCAGTCATCCCCATCACGCGTTGCCCGGGATTTCATACCAGCCAGATCGCTGCCAGCATTGGGTTCCGTCATTGCGATACCGAGAATGGTCTCACCACTAATGCATTTGGGTAGCAAACGTGCCTTGAGCGGCTCACTGCCCAAGTGACCTATATACGGACCCACCAGGCGGCTGTGGAGTGTCAGGAACAGACCGATGTCACCATGTCGGATGGTCTCTTCAATGACGACTTGCTCAAAACGGAAATCCTCAATGCCGAGGCCGCCGTACTTTTCGTCAGCCCACATGCACAATAAACCCTGTTCGCCGGCCCTCAAAAAGGCCACCGGATCACAACAGCCGTTCTCCCGCCATTGTTCAATCTTTGGTTCGATCTCCGATTGCATGAAACGGCGCACACCATCACGGAACATGTCATGATCATCATCGAATATCATGCGTTTCACTTGATTGTATTCCTTCCCATTAATGCGGTTACATAGAATAACAAAAAAGGAGCCAGTGCCCCCAAATTACATGGCTTATTAGGATTGGGTCGGCAGCTTCCGTGCTGGCCCAATAAATCGACGTAAACCAAGGATAAACTATCAACTATATTTTTTTCTAAGAATACTTGCTTGTAATCTGTATGGAAACTATCAGTCCAAATCGTTTAACAGAGCTGCACGCACACTTGCATCGGCTTCAGTAGTGTAAAGGTAGGACCTGTGGTTTGAGCCCATTGTAAGCCTGGTCCCGGCGTGCAGGGCTGCGATCATGTCGGGGGCCAGTTCAAAGCGCATAAAGTGTACGGCAGAGGTTTTTTCTGCATTGCTGCGCTCGAGATCTTCGTTGGAAACGGTCAAAACTTGATCGTAGCCGTCAACCTGGATCCACACCAGGTCTTCGATACCCCTTAGCAATGCGAGTTGCCTTTTGCGTTGTTCGACATCCTGGTATTCCAGCATCGCGGTGGCTTTAAGGTTGTGTCCATCCGGGATTAACGGGTTGTAGGTGTCCAGCTCTTCTTTAATACCCTTGGCTTCAAATATCTTTTCAATGCGCAGCATTTCCTGAATCTGGTACTGAACCGTCAGTTGGTCCTCAAAGTACAGGAAAAGATGTGGGCCGATACCTACACGCCGATGTTTTTTGTGAGCGATAAGTCTGCTTCTAAAGTTTACGCGTTGTTGCGCATACTGTTCCAGACTCATTAAATCCGAACGTGTCAACGGTGCGGCCATCTTTATATTCCGTATGCTTTTCTTAGTAAGGACAAGGGGTTGGTTTCGGCGTGCTTCAGTTCGAGTCCATCGGCAATTTGTGTGGCAGCCATCGGGCAATCAGAGACCAGGTAATCGGCTTGCATTTTTTGCGCTCTACTGATGACCGGGCGAGCGATTTTTTGAGACTTTTTCCAGCTGTCATTGCGTACACCATAGGTGCCATCATGACCGGAACAACGTTCGATAGCATTGATTTCCGTTGCCGGTATCAATGACAAAACCTGTTGCGTCTTGGGGCCGATGTTCTGTACCCGTTGGTGGCAAGGAACATGCCAGGCCACGGTGCCGAGCGGTTGCTGAAAATCCGTACTCAGTAGACCGGCTTTGTGACGGTGTAACAGGTATTCAAATGGGTCAAACATATACTTTTTGACCCTTAATACGTCTGCATCATCAGGGAACATCAGTGGTAGCTCCTGTTTAAACATTAGCACGCAGGAAGGCACTGCCGCCACAATATCCCAACCCTCGTCAATCAGCTTGAGCAGTTGCGGGATGTTCTTCCTGCGAAGTTTATCGACAGTTTCAAGATCCCCTTGTTCCAGCTTTGGCATGCCACAGCATGCTTCCTTCTCTGTCAGCCTGACCGGTATGTCATTATGTTCAAATACAGCAATCAGGTCTTCACCTATGCCCGGTTCATTGAAGTTGCAGTAACAGGTAGCAAACAGTGCTGCACGGCCACGGGTAGGACCTGCCTCTATGGCCGGTAAGCTTCTTGGTTGATGGTTTTTGCAACGCTTTCTTAGCGTGTCCCGGTGGTAAGCTGGTAAATGGGCCTCGGGGTGGATGTCCAGTAGTCTGGACGCTATTTTGCGCATGACTGGGCTTTTGCTGGCCGCATTAGCTGCCTGATTGATTCCCGGGAGGCCAGCGATTCTGCCGGTAATATCTGTACTGCTAATCAGTTTGTGACTGGTTTTACGTTCGCCTTTTTTGAACTGTATGGTTTTGGCCCGCAACATCAGGTGGGGGAAATCGATATTCCAGTCATGGGGTGGCACATAAGGGCATTTGACCTGGTAGCACAGATCACATAGGTAGCACTCACCAACTACCTTCCAATAATCTTCATTGTCTACGCCGTCAAGCTCGAAGGTTTTGGACTCATCTACCAGGTCGAACAGGGTGGGGAAGGCGTTACATAAAGAGACACAACGTCGGCAACCATGGCAAATATCATAGACCCGTTCCAATTCTTCAAGTAGCGAATCTTCGTCAGAAAAGTCCTGGCTCTTCCACTTCAGTGGATGACGGGTTGGTGCTTCGAGGCTTCCTTCACGGGATGATGGTGGTGACTTGCTCATTGTTGAGTCTCTACTCCAGGACAAAAAGGGGCGCTACAGCGCCCACTCACTTGCACATCAACAGGGCGGTTCACCCAGGGGAAGCGGGGTCAGACTCAAATGCGTTTAATTCCTGTGTAACGATGACGGTTGGTTGATGCATTTGAATCTGACCCCTAATTATTCCGTTTAGCGCTACTGGTTAGTCCAGTTCATCCAGCGCTTTCTGGAAACGGTTGGCATGAGAACGTTCAGCCTTACCCAGGGTTTCAAACCAGTCAGCAATTTCATCAAACCCTTCTTCGCGCGCGGCACTTGCCATACCCGGGTACATATCCGTGTATTCGTGCGTTTCGCCCGCAATGGCTGCCTTGAGATTGTTTCCGGTCGTACCTATGGGTAAACCGGTTGCAGGGTCACCGGTTTCTTCAAGGTACTCCAGGTGACCATGTGCATGTCCGGTTTCACCTTCTGCTGTGGAGCGGAATACCGTGGCAACATCGTTGTAACCTTCAATATCGGCTTTTTGTGCAAAGTAGAGATAACGTCTGTTTGCCTGTGATTCACCGGCAAATGCATCTTTCAAATTTTGTTCAGTTTTCGTGCCTTTTAATGACATTTCCTCGTTCTCCAATTATTCATGAATAAGCCGTTAAAAGCATAGTCCTGTTTTACTGATGGGTGAAATTGTTTTTTACGATCATTCCCATAGGCAACGCCAATGCTTTAGTTCATTGCTGATCAACGAGGGTTTAAGGTAGCATTGCTCATCAAATGAGCACGATGGATGGACGATGTACAGACTTGCTTCTTTAGCTGTTTTTTTATTACTGGTCATTATCGCAGCTGCGGTGAGCGGCCAGTTTGTTGGCGGTGACTGGTACCACCAGGTTATGCACCAGCCTTCCTGGAACCCACCCGCCATGGTGATGGCTTCGGTGTGGGCCGTGCTGTATGTTTTGATGGCAGTATCTGCATGGATGGTGTGGGATACCAAGCGTGGTATTGCTGCGGTTGCGCTGGGATGGTGGGGCCTGCAATTGATGCTCGGTGTAAGTTGGTCGTGGGTGTTTTTTGGTTTGCAACGTCCAGGCTATGCGCTAGCGGTACTGAGCTTTTGGTTGCTGGCCGTATTGATCGTAATTAAGACCTTCAGGTCAATTAAGCGGGAAGCATCCAGTCTGATGTTACCGGTGGCTGCGTGGTTGTTGTTCTCCTGGGTGTTGGGTTTTGTTCAATGGCATCTGAACGGTGGTGGGATGGCGTCTATCTTGTAGGCCAGTCAAGCCACTCCAGGTGGCTTGACAGATAAGGGTTTACTGTTGCTGCCTCAGTTGTCTGCTGGCACAGATTAGTGACCTCAGGGTCAGCCACTGATCATTTGGCCGATGTTACCGGTCATGATGGCCAGGTAATTGCCCAGGGCGTAACCGATCAAGGCCATCAGTATGGACGCTGGCACCAACGTTTCGCGGTGATGGGCAGCCACGATGGGTGCGGATGCCGCACCGCCGATATTGGCGGCAGACGCGATAGCAACGGTGTGTACGTCGACACGGAAAATCCAGGCCCCGGTGAGTATGAACAGACCATGGATCATGATCCAGACGTAGGCCATGGCAATAAAACCGATCATTTGATCCCAGTCCACAACACTTAGATCCATGGTGGCGCCAACCCGTGCGACATAGATGTATATGATCGCCATTGCAATGGGTTGTGCGGCAGGTAGTTTGCGCGCTGGCGTAACAGATGCCAGCAGGGCCAGTGTTGTGACCAGCAGGATTATCCAGGTATTGGCTGTAATAACGGTAGCCCCACGAATAACCACTGGTGGCAACACCTCTGACAAGCCAAGTGAAATCCAGGTAAAGCCAATAGCGAGTAAGGCGAGGTATAGCAGACTGGTCATCGTGGGTGCTTTTTCGCTGCTTTTATATTCAGCTGCGGCACTTTCCATGGCCTCGACTCTTCCGCTTGGCACCCTTGCCCAGCGGTTGAATCTGTCGGCGAAAGATTTGCTGCCCAGTAGTATCGGCAACCAGATCAGGTAGACCATCTGATCGGCTGCGGCAGCCATGGTGAGATCTGTGGGAACACCCTCCAGAGCGGCGTACGCAGCGGTCATGTTGCCGGTGCCACCGATCCAGCTGCCGGCCAGTGTGCCAAAAGCGCGCCAGCTATCCTGTGCCAATGGGAAATAATCACCAAAGGTCAGCGTCTGCCCGAGTTTGTATGCCATAACGCCTCCGAAGACGACGCCTACGCTACCCAATAACATGACGAACACACCCTTGCCCATAATGCGAACGGCGCTGACAACATCCACCTTGATCAGCATTAATACGATAAACATTGGCAGGCCGTAATGACGTAAAAAGTCATAGGCCCCGCTCTCATATGGAATCACACCAAAATTTGACAGCAGTACCGGTGTGGCATAGATAAATACCAGCGGTGGCAGGAACTCAAATAGCTTCCAGTTGGTGCTGCGTTGCAGCCAGAACCAGAAAGTTACGACTGCGATAAGTACAGTCATGACGCCGACAGGTGATGTAATGATGCTTGTATTCATTATTTTTTCACTTTTTTGATAACTGTTCGCACTTCGTCCAGAAGCTTACAGGCTAATTCGATGCTGTCCAGCAATCGTGGTGTGGCCTGGCTGATTTTGTCAGCAGGCAGGTAAAGCATGGTCTTGTTTTTAACGGCCTGTAAATGAGGCCAGTCATGCCAGATGTTTAAGGCGGCCGGTTCGCCTGGGATTTCCGGGGCTATCATGGCTTGTGGGTTTGCCAGGATGACGGATTCACGGCTGATTTGCGGCGCCAGTGTTGGCAGTTCTGAAAAAACATTGTGACCACCACAAATCTCCAGGCTGATGCTAATGAGGTGTTGGTCATTGATAGTGTATAACGGGCGGGGTGCGATCTGGTAGAAGTAATCCACTGGGGCTTTGCCTTTATTTTGTAGCTGCAGATCTGCCAGCCTGTTACGTAGTCGCAGGGCAACCGGTTGACCGTGGGCTTCAGTACCGGCTGCCCGGGATATATTATTGACTGCGTCGACGATTTCCTGCGGACGGG
This sequence comes from Gammaproteobacteria bacterium, assembly GCA_021772935.1. Lineage (GTDB taxonomy): Bacteria > Pseudomonadota > Gammaproteobacteria > Xanthomonadales > SZUA-36 > SZUA-36. The sequence goes on along the minus strand of JAJFLA010000050.1, from coordinate 23,844 downwards.
TAATTTCGATTTGCCAGACAGTGATACCCAGTTGTTCCAGTTTTTGCAGGGCGGTCTGTGGGTTGCCTGATTTCCAGGCGATGACCAAGTCGGGGTCGAGCTCAATAATGCGCTCCAGGTCGATTCGGAATGCATCGCCAACGCGAGGTATTTGGGCAGCCTGCTTGGGGAAATTGCTGTATTCAACGACGGCTTTTAGCTGGTCGCCGGCACCCGCAGAAAACACCAGTTCGGCGAGGTTGGGTGCCAGGGTAATGATACGTTTGGCAGGCGCGGGCAGGCTCAGGGTTTTACCATTTGCCTGTAGCAGTTTGATCTCGGCAAAAGCTGTTCGACTTGTAATCAATTCGAAAAAAACAAAAAGAGCAAACAACAACCAGTGAGAAACAACCCGGACTGGGTACCAGCTCATGCGATCACATTCACCAGTAGCAGAAGAGCCAATACTGTGGCCCACACGCCCAGTGAACGCCAGACCAGGTCCATGGATAGTTTGATGCTCGCCATGGGACCCTGTAATTGATCTGCGTAGCCATCATTTTCGGCGTGACCGGTTTTGACAATGGTGCGTGCGCTGGTCAGCATGAATTCGTAATTACCTTCAAACAGGCCATGGCCGCGTTCATTGTGATATTGCTTCCAGGCACGATAAACGGAATCAAAATCTGTGGCTATCGCGAGTGAAAGCGTCATGAGCTGGGCAACAGGCCACTCCATGACCTTGCACAAACGTGTGATCAGGTTTTTTTGCTCATCGTACAAGCCAAAGTCGCCGTCGCTCAGCCATGTGGCCAAACGGTAAAGCAGGGCACCGTATATGCCAAAAACAGCAAACCAGAATATTATTCCGAACCAGCGTCTCAACGCTTTGCTGAGAACCGAGTCTATTGCAGCTGCCTGACAAGCGTCTTCTTCCTTGGGAATGGGACCACCCAGTAAAGTTTCCAGAGCGTCTTGTTGCTGCTTATCATTATCTGCACGGATAACCTTGCGAACATCAATGTCCAGATCACGGGGGCCAAAAGTGTAGATCAGCACGACGATGGCGAAAATGAATTGACCGATAAGGCCCAAGGCCGAAAACAATAGGTTATTGACGACGTAAGTCGCGAGAAGTGGCAGCCCAAGAATGACGAGGAAGCCGGTTGGGCCTGACCATCCTGGCAGCTTTTTAAGCTTGTCGTTGCAATGCTTTGTAAATGAGGTAACCCATTCAAAACGACGTAGATGACGCAATTCGCGTACAAAATGGCAAAGCGTAAAAGCAATCAGTATCGAGATAATGGTCATTGACCCACGCCCTTTCTATGCTGTTCTTTCCAGTTGCCGACACCCACTGCGGCAGCATGGTTATTCTAACAGGTTGGCACGGCAACATTCACCGCCGTTGTCGGCGTACCAGATCTTCCAGATCGCCACCGCCGCTTTTTCGGAACCAGTCGGCCAGTAGCCTGAAAGCAATGGAGACGGTGGGTGATAACCGCACCTTGTCATCCAGTACAGCAGTAGTTAATGAGTCCACCGTAAACCACCGGGTTTCGTCAACCTCTTCGCTGATGCCGCTATCCCGGTTGACCGCCTCTGCGTAAAATCCGCACATGGCCGATGCCGGAAATGGCCAGGGTTGTGAGGAGACATAACGGATATCCTCCAGGTCCAGCTGGACCTCTTCATGAACCTCGCGGACGACTGCGTCTTCAAGGCTTTCACCCGGCTCCACAAAACCGGCAAGGGTCGAAAACTGCTTCGGTGGCCACTTGGCATTACGCCCCAACAGACAAGCGTCTTTGTGTGTTACCAACACGATAATGGCTGGATCAATACGTGGAAAGGACTCGCGGGAACATTCTTCGTTACTGCACACCATGCGGTGACCGGCTGAACGCAACCGGTTCGGGTGCCCGCACACACCGCAGAACGCGTGACGGTGTTGCCAATAGTGTAGAGCCTTGGCATAGGCGAGTATGCCGGCGTGCTTGGCGGCCATATCAATAGAAGCCCGGCGCAGATCAGCGAAGCAAGCATCTGGGAAAACAGCGAGGATGTCATCTTTTTGGCTATCGGTGACCGAAACGGCGAAATATTCGCGTTTGCCATCGTTGCCCAGTAGGGTGGGTGGCTGGATGCGATCCGGCTCTGTCAGATCCTTCGGAGACAGGTAAATCGCTGTAGTGCCATCCGCGCTGCGTTCCAGCAGGCTACGGCTACGCCAAAGTGGCACCAGGCGTGTATTCGGTTTTGTCAGGGTTTCGGTTACCCACGTGGCATCATCACGCAACTCTACTTCGCGGTTGAGGCGGACAGCAGTAAAGCGGTTTCGTCTCGAGCGGGCCAGGTGGTCCGTGCCGGACGTTTGCATACAGGCTAAACCGAAAAAGAAGAACCACAACCACAGGTGGTCGTCGCGTTGGGATTGCGGATAACGAATTGCGCGCCTTGCAGGTTTTCGCTGTAATCGACCTCAGCTCCCATCAGGTATTGAAAGCTCAAAGGGTCGATAAGCAGTGTTACGCCCTCGTTATTGATGGCGATATCATCATCGCTACTGTCTTCATCAAAAGTGAAGCCGTATTGAAACCCGGAGCAACCACCGCCGGAAATGTACACACGCAATTTGAGTTCTGGATTGTGCTCTTCCATGATCAATTCCATCACTTTCCTGGCAGCGGCGTCTGTAAACTTGATTACGTCTGTTGGTATGTCGTTTTGCATATGGGATTCTGTTTAATCAATCAGCGGTTCATTAACTATGGCGGTTTGGGTGGGCTTTTTCAATCATCTGCTGCCAAAGCGGGGGGTTCATTGACAGGGTGTGTGTTGGTCACCTGGCTAAAAAGACTTTGCCAATCCATTGACCGCTCAACCGCCGTGGGCAGACCACGTGATTTCAGACGTATACTGAACCGGTTTGCTGCAAAGCCTTTGGGCAGGGTAATCAGTCGTTCAAATTGCTGGAAATATTTGAATCGAAAGCTTAAAGGCTCTTCACGTTCAGCCAATAGTTGCTCTTCTGTTAAATGTTCTGCAACACCATTGCGAATACCATCAACGCCCAGTTGTACACGCCCGGAAATTACGGCAGCCCAACGCAGGTTTTGCGTAAGTGTGAATAGGATCCGATAGACCCGGGGAGATTGTGTGGCCTGCAACTCCAGGTAGTGCACAGCCAGCGGTGCTTGTGAACCATTAGCACCTCCGAGACGACGGTAAAATGCCAGGTCAGCCTGCAAGCCGGCAACTTCATCCTGGTGTTCGCGTTCGCTTGCCCGTAACAAAGCATTGGCATGGCGAACGACATCGGCTTCACGCTCAGCTATTGCCAAACGGACTTTTTCCTCATCAAGCTGATTGTGTGCGGTTTGCAGGTCTTGTTGTAAGGCCTCTATCTGATAGTTGGCATAAATCAACTCGTCAGCGACGAAGTATTTGCCAACATAAAAAACACCCAACATGATGGCTGTGATCGGTAGGGTATTCAGTAGCCATTTTGGAATATCAGGATGTTTCATGAGTTACGAGTCCTGCGGTTTGTATGCCGGACAAGAAAAAAGCGGCCGAAGCCGCTTACGTTCCTGTGTTTTATTCTGCTTTTATCAATCGTTCTAGTTATTTGGCAAGCCCCAACAGGTTGGTGGTGAAGTTTATACGCTTTGAAATCACCCGCGTCAAGTTGATGCTGGTGATTTTAAAGAAAAAAACATACTACCAAGTCTGTAAAGGTACACTAATTTATCTCCTGAAATGGCCACAACCATTCCCTTGCCGGATCGCCAAAGACAAAAAAATGTGGATTCAAATAAACTTCCTTGCTGTTATATCCCAGCCGGGAACCATCGGTTTTAACGACTTGTCCGCCAGCGGCCTCGACCACTGCTTGTGCCGCAGCCGTGTCCCACTCGCAGGTCGGACCTAAACGTGGGTAAAAATCCGCCAGACCTTCGGCCACACGGCAGAATTTTAACGAGCTACCCATGCTGGTCAATTCGTGTGCGCCAAGCTTATTGAGTTGGCTTGCGAGTTCAGGGTTGGCGTGTGAGCGGCTGCCGACGATAACGACAGGTTCAGCCGCTGGCTGTCTGACCTCAATGGCCGCGGCCGGCGCTGTGCCTTGTTGACGCCATGCGCCCGTATCCTGGCAACCAAAATAGCTGGTGTCAGTTACCGGTACATGCACGATACCCATCACCGCCCGGTGATCGCGAATCAGGGCGATATTAACGGTAAATTCACCATTGCGATTGATGAACTCCTTGGTACCATCCAGTGGGTCTACCAACCAGTATTGTTGCCAGCTTTGGCGGGTTTTCCACGGGATGTCCGCAGATTCTTCAGATAAAACGGGTACTTCAGGCCATCGTTTTGTGAGTTCTGTATTGATCAGTTCATGGCTGGCGAGGTCGGCTTTGGTCAGTGGTGAGTCATCGGCTTTTTTGGTGATACCCATGTCACCGTCATACCATTCAAGTATGGCAAGTCCGGCGCGACGGCTGATATCCACCAGTTGTTCAAGTACATGTTCCGGATTTTCTTCAAGCATGTGATGTTTCCTGTTGCAGGTAGTCACGGGCAATGTACAAGGCAGCAATACTGCGACCTTCGGTACAGTCTGGTCGTTGTACAAGTGTATGTAGGTCAGCCAGTGGCCAGGGTACGACTTCCAGCTCTTCCGGCTCATCACCGGTTAATTTTTCGGGGTAGAGATCACGCGCCAATACGACGTGAGTGATGTGCGTCATATAGCCCGGCGCAAGGCTTAACGCAGTGAGTTCAATCATATTGCGCGCCCCAAAACCAATCTCTTCCTTGAGTTCTCTTTCGGCACCTTCCAGTACGGTTTCACCTGCTTCCAACCGGCCTTTGACCAGCCCAAGTTCATAGTGATGCAAGCCGACGGCGTATTCACTGATCAGTAATGCGGTATCGTCGTCACGCATCGCAACCACGATGACCGCGCCCAGGCCGTGCGTACACAGCCGCTCATAGGTACGCTGATTGCCATTGCTGAATTCAATTTCCAGCGTTTCAACTTTGAATGATTTATCGGGGTGGTGTTCACGTCTTGCGTGAATTTTGGGAAGCTTTGACATGTCAGTTTCGGTTCAGCTCAGCAGACAATGCGGTATGAAGGGCTGGAGTTGCAGCGAGTACAGAACGGGTATCCAAATTGGGTGCCTGACCGTCGAGATCAGTAAAAACACCACCGGCCTCGGTGACGATGACGTACAGAGCGGCGATATCGAGGATGTTAACGTCAGACTCAATGACCGCATCCAGTTGGCCGGCAGCTAAGCGGTGGTAGTGATAATAATCTCCATAACCACGGGTGCGGTTGGTTTGTGCAAGTACGCGACCAAGGGCTGTCCAGCGCTCACTGGCGGCGAGGCTTTGTATGTTTCCGGTAGAAATACTGGCTTGCTCAATGACATCCACTTTGCTGATGTGTAGTTGCCCGTCAGCGTCAAACGCACCGCCACCACGTGTTGCCCAGACCAGTTCATTCATTGCGGGGGCACAGGAAACGCCAAGTATCAGTTCTCCCTTGTGCATCAGTGCGATCTGGGTGGAAAACATGCCGTAGCCTTTTACGAAACTCTTGGTGCCGTCGATAGGGTCGACCAACCACAGGTATTCAGTGTTCTTGTTATCTGCACCGAACTCTTCACCAAAAATACCATGCTCAGGAAAAGCATTGTTTATGGTATCGCGAATGACCTGTTCGGCGCCTCGGTCGGCCACGGTGACGGGTGTCAGGTCGGCCTTGATTTCGATATCAAAATCGCCGTTGTAATAAGACAGAATTAACTCGCGAGCGGCTTTTGCGGCTTGTAATGCGGTTGCAAGTAGCTGGTCGTTCATGGTGATTGCGGCATGGTTTGGATACCCGGTGATCGGTGATTTGGGAAATTTTACCTTGATGTACAACGCGGCTTGCAAGGCCGGCTTCGACTCTCCATGATACCAGACTCCGAGTGATTTCAAAGATTAGTAAGAGGATGACAGGTTTGAGTAAAAACGAAGCAATCCGCCAGCGTGACCTCGCTGTACTGTGGCACCCCACGACACAAATGAAAGACCATGAATGGCTGTCATTGTTGCCGGTCAGTAGCGCTCAGGGCGTATGGTTGGAGGATATGGAGGGCAAGCGCTATATCGATGCCATTAGTTCCTGGTGGGTTAATCTGTTTGGGCATACCAACCGACACATCAGCCAGGCCGTCAGTGAACAGGCCAGTCGTCTGGAACATGTCCTGTTGGCGGGCGTCACCCATGAACCGGTTGTGCGCCTGGCTGAGAAACTGGTCAACATCACACCAGCAGGGCTGGAGCGGGTGTTTTTTGCCGATAGTGGCGCTTCTGCCGTCGAAATCTCACTGAAAATGAGCTTTCATTACTGGCGCAACATCGGTGAAGAAGGTCGTACGCGTTTCGTGACTTTGTCCAACAGTTACCACGGCGATACTTTGGGTGCATTAAGCGTAGGTGATGCCGGGCTGTTCAAACAGGCCTACGAACCATTGTTGATGGAGCCATTGGTTGCGCCCAGCCCGGATTGTTTTGCCTTGCCACGCGAGCAATGGGACGCCCATGCCAGCAATAAGCTGTCTGATCTGCGTAAGATATTTGCACAGAACGAAGGTGAGATATGTGCAGTCATCATCGAGCCACTGGTTCAATGTGCTGGCGGCATGCGTATGTATCCGCCTTCCTACCTGACGGGTTTGCGGGCTTTGTGTGATGAATATCGGGTTCACCTGATTGCCGATGAGATTGCAGTGGGCTTTGGGCGAACTGGTACCATGTTTGCTTGTGAACAAGGTGGTGTTTCACCGGATTTTATGTGCATTTCCAAGGGTTTGACGGGTGGTTACCTGCCAATGTCAGCCGTGATGACCAGTGATAAAGTTTATGCGGCGTTTTATGATGAGTACACTACTTTGAGGGGGTTTTTACACTCACATAGTTACACCGGCAACGCGCTGGCCTGCGCGGCGGCACTGGCGACGCTGGAGTTGTTTGAACAGCGTGATGTGTTGGCCGACAACCGGCTACTGGCTCAGCAGATGTTGGAGGCAATTTCACCTTTGCGGGATCATGAGCACATTGGTGACATCCGTCAGACTGGTATGATTCTGGCGGTAGAAATGGTGGCACAGCGCGAACCCATGATTGAATACGACTGGAAACAGCGGCGGGGTATGAAAGTGTATGAATATGCCATGGCGCAGGGAGTACTGCTTCGTCCGATAGGCAACGTTGTTTATTTTATGCCGCCTTATGTTGTTAATTCCGAGGAGATTAATTTAATGGCAAAAGCTGCCATGGGCGGTATCGATTTGGCGACCCAGGGTTAACTCTGCTCATGCGTCAATCCCGCGTATACACATCGCAGTCAATGTCACTGGCCGACCAGGTTGAATTGGTGGGCTCAACAAGCCATTACCTGACACGTGTGTTGCGATTAGCCAAAGGTGACCCGGTAACATTGTTCAATGGCGATGGATGGGACTACTCAGGAGAAGTTTGCGAGATTCAAGGTCAACGCATTTTGGTCAACTTGCTTGATAGCAAGGTACCCGGCAATGAGTCGCCATTGAAAATCACGTTGGTGCAGGCAATCAGTCGAGGTGAGCGAATGGACTATTCTCTGCAAAAGGCCACGGAGCTGGGTGTGTTTTGTATTCAGCCGGTGACCAGTCGTCGAGTTGAAGTCCGCCTTGATAATGCAAGACAGGCTAAACGTTTGGCCCATTGGCAACGGCTCGTGATTTCAGCCTGTGAACAAAGCGGACGAGCTGTTGTTCCCAATGTAAATGCTCCGCTTTCCCTGGATGAATGGTTAGCAGATAAGGCTGCAACGCCACGATTGGTGCTTGACCCGCTAGCAAAAATTACAATTTCATCGTTTTCAGTTATAGGTGACGCTATCTCCATTTTGATTGGACCGGAGGGTGGTTTTACCGATGAAGAAATGGAACAAGCGCAGGCCAGTGGTCTCACGGCAGTATCCCTTGGGCCCAGGGTTTTGCGCACAGAGACAGCGGGGCCTGTGGCGATCTCGGTTTTACAGGCGTCTGCTGGAGATTTGTAGTCGCTAGCCCGTGTTTGCTGATAAAGCAGGCTGGGTATTGAGGGCCACCCTACTTTCCATACGCTGCCTGTTCTACGATCCGTGTGAGTTCGCCAATATCCGGGATCAGGCCAAGCAGGTCATCGACATAAACCTTACTGAACAGTGTTTTCGGCAATTCAACGGTCTGTTGTTCAAGCAGGGAATCTACGCTTAACTTTTTCAGCTTGGGCAAACCCTGTATCAGCAGGCCAATGTAAACAACCTGAGTGGATTCGCCGAGTGTTTTGATGATCAGGATGCGTGTTTTTGATGTGATGGGGTTACTTTCAACATTGTCAATCAATTGCTCATAACTGATGACCGGCACTTGCCAGCCGCGCCAGGTCAGATCACCCAGTAACCATGCCGGTGACTGCTTGAGCGGTTCGGGTGATGTGAAATCCAGCACTTCGGCCACGGCGCTGTTTGGAAGCAGCACGTGACCATCTGTTAGAGGTGCCATAATCGTACGAATTTCTTGCTCGGTCATGTTATACCGTCTCTTTGCCCGTTAGTTTGTTAACTTCTCTAATCAACTCTGTTTCCTTATAGGGTTTGGAAAGGTAGGCGTTGGCGCCTGCTTTTTCGCCGCGTTTACGATGTTTTATGCCGGCACGTGAGGTAATCATCACGATAGGAATGTGACGTAACCTGGCATCGGCACGTACGTGTTCTGCAACCTGGTAACCATCCATTCGTGGCATCTCAATATCCAGCAATAGTATGTCGGGGATACGCTCCTGCATTTGCTCCAGTGCATCCACCCCATCCTTGGCCGTCATAACTTCAAAATCATGACCTTCCAGTACTCGGGTGGTCACCTTGCGCATGGTGATGGAATCATCAACGACCATGGCCATTGTTTTCGCTGGCCGAATGGCGATGGTTTCCAGCGATGGTGCCGGGCGCGCACCGGTCAACAGTGCTTGCCGGATCAATGGTCCAGTATCAATGATGATGACCACCTGGCCACTGGCCGATATTGTTCCACCGAGAATGCCGGGCACACTACTGATTTGTGGTCCAACTGGCTTGATGACAATTTCGCGGTGTCCAAGTAGTTCTGGTACCCGGAAGGCGGCACGCTGCTCACCGGACTTGATCATCAAAATGGAGATGGTGTCACCCGCCAACGGGGATGAAGGTTCGCCTAGCAGTGGTTCCAGCTCAAGAATGGGATATAACTCACCGGCAAATTCATATTCCGGTTTTTCATGTTTCAGCAAACGTTGGTAATCGGTGGGCAACATACGTGCTACGCCAGCGACACAGGTGACAGGAATCAGGTAGCGATGCTCGCCAGCCATCACACCGATGGCCTGCATGACCGCTAGTGTGAATGGTATTCGGATTGTAAAGCGACTGCTTATGCCGGCTTTGGAATCTATCTCCACTGAGCCACCAATCTGCTTGATTTCACTATTGACAACATCCATACCGACACCACGCCCGGCAAGGGCTGTGACAGTTTTGGATGTCGAAAACCCGCTTTGGAGAATGAGTTGTAGCAACTGTTGTGGTGCAGGCACGGAGTTTTTATCAAGCAAGCCCATCTGGATGGCACGTTTGTGGATCGCTTTGAGATCCATGCCGGCACCATCATCTTCCACGCGCACCACAAATTCAGTTGCTTCTGCGGCGACGGTTATACTGAGCTGACCTTCCTCCGGTTTATTGAGCTTGCGCCGCAGCTTCGGTTTCTCAATGCCATGCACAATTGAGTTTCTTAGCAGGTGCTCCAGCGGTGCGGTTATCCTTTCCAGTACGTTGCGATCCAGTTGGTCACCGCTACCAGTCATGCGCAGTTGCAAACGGGCTTTTTTGCCTGTCTCGTTGGCTGCAGTACGTATGATACGGCGCAGGCGCGGTGCTATGGTGCCAAAATGCACCATGCGGGTTTGCATCAAGCCTTCTTGTAGTTCTGTGCTGGCCCTGGATTGCTGTACCAGCAGGCCTTCAGACTTACGTGCAGCTTCGTCCAGCAATTCCTGAAAATTTAACAGGTCGGATACCGACTCAGAAAGGCTGCGTGACAATTGTTGCATGGAAGAGAAACGATCCATTTCCAAGGGATCAAACTCGTCCGAGTCATCCGGTACTTCTTTTTGATAACCAGAGCGTATCTGTGTTTCGGTTTCGATCTCAAGCTTGCGGAACTGTTCCCGTAAACGTGAGACGGTTTCACCAAATTCTTTCAGGTTGTCACGCATGTGACCAACTTGTTGCTCAAGGCGTGAACGGAAGATACTAATCTCGCCGGACGAGTTGACCAATGAGTCGAGTAAGTCGGCATTCACACGAATGAGTTGTGAACCTGTGGCGCCCTCACTGGGTTCTTCAATGACTTCGGCTTCGATCGCCGGAACTACGACATTTGGAATTTCCTGCAACTTTTCAAGTGGTGTATCAATCCTCGCGGATTCTTCGGTGACGCTTGAGATGGGCACCGGTACGGCGGTTAATGCATCAACCTGCTGCTCAAACAATTTCAACGCTGCACCTGCCTGTGGCATAATGCCCTGGCCCGCCTGTTCAGCCCAGACATTTAACCGGTCACATCCTTGTTCCAGCACGTCAATGGCTGATAGCGATGGTGGCAGCAACTGGCCAGCAATACGCTCCAGTAATGTTTCCATCGAATGGCTGAGATTACCTAGAGCGGTGATACCCGCCATGCGTGCCCCGCCCTTGAATGTATGAATCTCCCGCTGCAAGTTCTGGACGATGCTGAGGTCTGAAAGATTGTCACGCCAGGTGTTGAGTAGTGAATCACAACGCTCCAGGATTTCCGTGGCTTCTTCGAGAAAGATCTTGAGTATTTCAGTATCAACAGGTTCGGATTCAAGTTCTTTTGTATGGTCTTGTTCGGCGACTGTCGCTGCTTCAATTTTATCGGACTCGACGGTTACGTCAGTGTCAGGTTCTTCAGCTTCATCGGGCTTGACGGTTGCGTCAGTGTCAGGTTCTTCAACTTCATCGAATTCGCCGGTTACATCAGTGTCAGGTTCTTCGCTGGTAATTGCGTCTGGAATCACCTCAGCGTCTTCAAAGAAATCTAGTGCTTTAGCGGCTTTTTCCGGGGTTTCATATTCAAGGGTCAGGGCGAGCAGCTGCCCTGCCTGGTTGTCTTCGTCACCCTTTAGGTGTGCTTCCGGGTCACCTTTATGCATGGCCAGACAGGTTTCAAAGTACACCAGGCTGGTGGCAACCAACCATATTGCATTGTTGCTGAATGCCCTTCCGCTTCGACGTTGTGTTTCGAGAAAACCTCCCAGGGCTTTGGCAATAGCGGATTCTTCTGCCACAGGGATAATTGCGGCCGTGCCTGCAATGGTGTGGATGGCGATCAGCTCATTGTTACTGGCCGTGCTGTTACGGTTTTTATAGATACGATCCATCAAACCATTCAGGATGGCGATTTTGCCTGTCAGTTCTTCGCATACCAGGTCTTTCAACGTAGCGTCTGTAGCTTTTTGGTCGACTATGGTGGGTTTATTTTGTGTTTCAGCTGCGCTAATGAAATCACTGGGTAACAGTTCAGCAAGGGCTGTTGGTAATACTTCGTTTAGGCTTGACCAGTCGGGTGGCATACCCCCTGCAACGTAGTCAGCCTGTTGGCAGATCGCCCCAATCGCAGTAGAGTTCAGCTTTGAAGGTTGCTGTAGCATGCGTTTTTTTATGTCGGGTAATACGGCCTCTGCTAAACGAACAACCGTAATAACATCGCCAGTTGCCTCAATGTTGCCTTCCAGCATTGCATTGAGAAGCTCTTCAATGTGCCAGGCAAACTCACCTAGTTCATCTGCGCCCACCATGCGTCCACTACCTTTGAGTGTGTGGAAGCCGCGGCGGATGTCGGCCATCAGACCGACATCTTGCTGATGCTGCATCCATAATGGCGTCTTTTCAACCAGCATGTCAGTGACGGATTCATATTCTTCCAGGAATATTGCCAGTAATTCTGGTTCAAGTGTAATTGCCAGGGATTCTTTCGCCACCGGCCTGTCGGTCTCTTTTGCAGGTACCTTGACGGGTGTTGGTGTTGCGGTTGCGGTTGTGACTTCGGTCACTTCCATATCACCGACAGGTAAACGCGCTAACCGCTCTTTGAGTATTTTGAGGAAACGCCCACGATTGCTTTGTTGATCACGACAGCCAGCCAGGTAAAGCTCAAAGGCAGCCACTGCATCGGCGACTATCTCCAGTTTTTCAGGGTCTATGGTTGTTTCTGACCGGGTAACTCGCAATAGATTGCTGAGCGCATTGCGCAGTTTCAGAGCCAGTTCCGCTGTTTCATGTTCACCAATCAAATCCAAGGCACCGGCAATGTGCTCCATTGGCGTGGTGTAATCTGCATTTCGGTCACCGTCCAAACGACGTCGAACACCGTCTTGTACCTGCTGCAGACTGAAAATGGTTTCGTCTAGCAGGTGCGCATGGATGCGTCGCTGTTCGTGTTGAGGCAGGTCGATATAGCTCGACTCCTGTTCCTCAAGCAATGGCTCACCGAGTGTCGCAATCTGTTCTTCAAGAACCGACTCCACCTGTATTAATTTTGCCGCTAACTCCATCAAAAGTGATTTGCGTGACTGCTGACCCGGTTCACGATTGACGTCCTTGCTGGCGTCAAAAATGGGCATCAGTTTTTCGATGGACTGAGCAGAATCGCCCAGACCCATCATTTTCAACGTGTCCTTTAGCCTCAGCAGGGCTTCATGACTTTGTTCGCGTCGTTCAGGCTCTATTTCGCTGGTTCGCAGTTCAAGATCAAGTGCATCCTTGACCAGAGATAGTTCATCACGGACTGCTACACCCAGGGATATGTACAAGTCACGATTACGACCGGTGACGGCGCCGCGTGCTCGGATCAGCACATCCCGATCAGGAATCAGCTCCTTCAATCGGAAGCGTTCTCTGAGCTTATCGACGCCAGCACTACCTGACCTGGCCTGCGCGATATGAAACAACAATGCCTGTGCAACGGCATTGGCCGATTGAACATCGATGGCCGCTTCTCCACCTTCTGCCAAGGTCTTGAGCGTCAGGTGCAGGCGGGCAAACAGGCGGCGCAGATTCATATCATTATCGGTAACGCCATCAAGCAGTCCATCAATAACTTCAGCGGCAATCCACCACAGTCGCCGTAGATCCATTCTTTCCACCCTGCGATGTAGGGTTTCGCAGACAGAGTGAAGCGGTGATAACAATTCATCATTGTCCTGGCGTTGTAGCCAGCGCAGCAAAGCGTTTTCCCATTGACGGCACATGCGTTGGGAAAAAGTCTGGAATGATTCATCAAATGCTGGCCCATGCTCGTCTGCTTTGCGCTCCAACTCCGGTAGCGGGACGTCTAGGCTGGGGGCGAACAGGGTGGCTTCCGACACAATATTGGCATTGTATGCCGCACGCAGTTCATTAATGACCGGTAGCAGAAGGATAGGCAGATCATGATGTCCGGCTTGCAAGCGATCCAGATAGGACGGCACCACCACGATGGCATCCATCATCGCGCTGAATGCTTTTTGTGGCTCGCGGATGTTACTGCTTTCCAGTTCAGTACAAACCGCGATCATTTCTTCGATTACGAGCGTGGCACCCTGCAATACCAGGGTTTCAAAGGTGTACTTTAGCTGCGTTAGGTGTTCGGCAGTTTTTCCGACACCATCACCGATGTGAGTGCTGGTGGCAAGGTGCTCAATCTGAGCCCGGATTTGGTCCAGGTGTTTATCCAGGTCGGGACGTACCCAGGTTAATGCCGTGCTTGCGTTGGAGCCTTCCAGTAGCATTAGGCTAACCCCTTACCTTTTACGGCGCAGAGTATGTCCATCATGGTCGCTGCCTTTATCATCAGTCCTCTTCCGGCAGTTTGAAATCGGTCACTGAATCACTGAGCCGCATCACCAGCTCTGCCAGTTTTTCCACTGACGATGCAGCTTGAGTGCTACCTTTAGATGCATGCACAGACAGCTCTTGAACACTTTTCATGAATTTGGAGATATCTGTAGCCGTCGCCGATTGGGTATTGACCTCTTCTGAAATACCGGCGATCAGTATGGATAGATCTTTGGATGCCAACTCGATTTGTTCTAAAGCAGTACCCGCGTCTTCTGCCAGACGGGCACCACTAACCACCTCTGTTATCGTTGATTCCATTGATACAACAGCTTCGAATGTATCAGCCTGGATGGTCTGAACCAGGGTTTCAATTCTTCGCGTAGCGTTGGTGGCGCTTTCTGCCAGTTGTTGAACTTCATCAGCTACGACTGCAAAACCTTTGCCGGCACCACCCGCAGACGCTGCTTGAATCGCTGCATTCAAGGCAAGCACATTGGTTTGCTCGGCAATGCCATTGATCAGTTCCACGATGTCACCAATTTCCTGGATGGACTCACCCAGGCGCTTGATGCGTTTGGAGGTTTGCTGAATTTGCTCACGGATGGTATCCATGCCATTAATGGTTTCACGAACCTTTTCACCACCCGCGTGGGCGATGTCAACAGATTTGTGCGCCACATCGCTGGATTCACTGGAGCGCTTCGCCATGGTGTCGAATGATTGCGACATTTTCTGTACTGTTTCTGTTGCTGCACCAACCTGCTCGGCCTGCTCGGCTGCCGCTTTAGCTAATTCTGATGTTGAACCCCGGGTTTCCATGGCAGAGCTGGCAACTTGCTGGGCGGTGTATTTGATTCCCTTGACCAGTTCACGAAGTTGTTCGATAGCAAAATTAACCGAATCTGCAATCGCTCCAGTGATGTCATCGGTAACCGAAGCTTGTACTGTCAGGTCGCCGTCGGCCAGCGATCGCATTTCGTCCAATAGTTTCAGGATTGCCTCCTGATTTTTCTTATTGCTCCTGGCCGCAATCTTTGCCCGTTGGCGCTCTGCAGACAGGAATGAATAAACCAGTATCCAGACAACAGAAACCATCACTGCAAGGCCTATGGCACCGGTCGTTTGTGATGGCCATAATCGTGTCTGTGGTAGTTTTGTGATGGCGTTTTTGAGGTTGGCCGCTTGATCAAAGACATTACGACTGTCGAGGAAGATCTCATCTGCAGCACCGCGTACTTCAAACAGATCACCGGACGAGTTTAGAATAGCGTTAATTTGTGGTTCGATGGTTGCAAGCTGTGCCTTGACCTTTCCCAGTGATTGCAGCGCCTGGGTATTGCGTACTTGAGTGATTCCCAAGTTTGAGTTACCACTCAACAGCGCGGTAAGTACCTGATCGAAGAGACCCCGATCACGGTCAAGGTTCTCGGCTGCGTTAACAGCGTGGCTGCCACCCTGCAGGACTTCAGATACACGGCGCAAAATTCGATCTGCCAGTACCAACTGGCGACTGGCAAATACGACCTGATTGGTTGGTGCACCACTTTGGGTTAGTGCACGTATGCTGAGATCAGTGTTTTTCTGTATGCCAGGAATATTTTCCTGAACGATGTTGCGTGCTGATGCCAGCTCAAGGATCAAACTTTCGCGATCAAGGATGCTGGACGCGTTGGTGCTCATGCGATCCCAGGTCTGGTTGAGTTGTTGCATTGGCGTTTCAACAGCTGCGGGTATATGGGGCAGCTCGGTGGAATCAGAACCGGAGCGCAGTGTGTCTATGGCATCGGCTATTTTACTGAGGGCGTTTCCGAGTTCGAGAAAGGCGTCAAGATTACCGCTTGCTGCTTCACCTGCAGATTTGGCCAGTTGCTGCGATGTGACCTGAACGTCAGTAGCAAGCGAAACCCACTCTTGTTCGTATTGGGCCTGGCGCGCCAGAAGGAAAAATGTAATCGCGACAAATAACAGTGAAATGATCAGGAAACCTGTTGCAAGGAAGACCACCCATGAATTTTGGTTTTTTATTTGGGGTTGTTTATTTCTCATTCTATCTCTCGTGGTTTTCAGGCTGCAGCGCCATTGAGGAATTCTGTGGTAGCAAATAAGGATTCCAAATCCAGTTCCTGCCAGACCTCACTGCCGGAACGGTATTGCTTGTGGACAAAAGCCTTCAGCGGGGAGTTGTTCGGCAGGTGGGGCGTCTTGCCCTCGTTGCTGACGAAATGGCGCTGACCGAACACCTCGTCTACCAGGAGTCCGACAGGTCGGCCACGAAGACTGGCTGTGAGCAGCCGGGTATTCACGGAAACAGTTGTTCTTTGCCCGCTTAGAAACCCGGCAAGGTCCACAACTGTCATCAGATTGCCGCGCACATTGGCCAGACCCAGTAACCATGCTTTGGTGCCAGGTACTGGTGTATAGGCCGGAATGGGTAAAAACTCATGCACCTGTTCTATGTTGCAGGCCAGACGGACATCACCGATACGAAAAATGACACCAGCCCATTCACCGTTGCGTATCTGTCCCTCGACCTGCCCCGGTTCGAAGGCAAGGCTTCGTTGTTCATAATTCTGCAGTTTTTCAAAGGATGTATTTACCGTGCTCATGAACCTTGACCCCGTGAGTTACTAATCATAGTTCCGGCGACACCGGATAATGATGGTGTTAGATTGCCGTGTGCCGTTTAACTGCACCCAGCAACTCTTCACGTGTAAAGGGTTTGGTCAGGTACTGATCTGAGCCCACAACCCTGCCACGGGCCATATCGAACAACCCATCCTTGCTGGTGAGCATGACTACAGGCGTATCACGGAATTCGCTATTGTTTTTGATGATGGCACAAGTCTGATAACCATCCAGACGTGGCATCATGATATCGACAAATATAAGATCAGGATGGTGGCGGGTAATTTTGGATAATGCTTCAAAACCGTTTTCGGCGGTAAAGACTTCGCAACCTTCGCTGGCGAGCATGGATTCTGCTGAGCGACGAATAGTGGCACTGTCGTCAACGATCAAAATGCGAAGTGTTTTTGCCGTGGTCGTAGTTTCGGTTTTATCCGCTGTTGTATTCAATTGTTCCTGGCTCATAATATCTTCCGTGGTAATACAATATTTACAATGAATCCTTTCATTGCATGCCGCTCGGTAATGAGGTTATGACTAAACCTCAATTCCGAAGCCTTACATTTAGTTTACCCGTAGAAAAGAGTGGTTTCCAGCATGTTGTATTTTTTCAGAAATGTTCTTCATATCATTGAGCATCAAGGTATTTAGCAATCAAAGACTTTTGTACGGCTGGAATCAGAACTGCAAGCACACGATAATAGGACAGTATTAATATGGATATAGTCATGTCTGAAACAGAGGAAACAAACCCCGTGGTATTGAAAACCGGTGTGGTCATGGACCCTATCAGGGACATCAAAACGTATAAGGACTCTACCTTTGCGATGTTATTGGAGGCGCAACGACGCGGCCATGCGCTGTACTACATGGAGCCTGGAAACCTGTTTGCTAAAGACGGTCAGGCGTTTGCCATGATGCAGCAGCTTGAAGTTCGCGACAATACCAGCGATTGGTTCAGCCTGACTCCGGCTGTCAGTCGGCCGCTGGATGAATTGGATATTGTGTTGATGCGCCGCGATCCACCATTTGATATGGACTATATCTACGCGACCTACATGCTGGAGTTGGTAGAAAAAACCGGTACGCTGGTAATTAATCGGCCGCAAAGCTTGCGCGATGCTAACGAAAAGTTTTTTATTAGTAATTTCCCGCAGTGTTGCGTCGCTATGTTGATCAGCAGTCGTTCCGATCTGATTCGCGAGTTTGTCTCACAACACGGGCATTGCGTGGTCAAGCCGTTGGATGGCATGGGTGGGGAGTCCATTTTCCAGGTCAGTGATACTGATATGAATTTAAATGTCATCCTGGAAACGATCACCCGCCATGACTCGAGAGCGGTGATGGCACAAAAGTATATTGATGAAATTTCTCAGGGGGACAAACGCATACTGGTCGTTAACGGGGAGCCGGTGCCCTATGCGCTGGCGCGATTTGCAGGTAAAGGTGATTTTCGCGGCAATCTGGCCAAAGGTGGCAGTAGCAAGGGTGTGCCACTGAGTGAGCGGGATCGTTGGATTTGTTCTCAGGTCGCGCCTGAGTTGAAAAAGCGAGGCATCCTGTTTGCTGGTCTGGATGTCATTGGTGATTGGCTTTCAGAGGTTAATGTTACCAGTCCAACCTGTATTCGTGAACTGGATCAAGAATTCGACTTGAACATTGCCGGGCAACTTTTTGATGCTGCTGAGGCAAAGCTGAAGAAATAAATGCACGCTATTCATACCAGTAACGACCGTTTTGCTGTCAGTGTTCTGATGGCACTTGGCCTGCATGCCACCATTTTGCTGGGTGTTGGCTTTGCTCTTGATTTCAAACCATTGACCCATCCGCTGGAAACTCTTGATGTAGTGCTGGTGAACTGGCGATCTGAAGTAGCACCGGATGAGGCTGATTTTCTGGCCCAGGCCTCACAGCAGGGTGGTGGAGAGTCCACCGAGGTAAGTCGGCCATCGCAAGAAAATACAGGGGCATCACCGGGACCCACGGACGGTGATGATTTGTTGGACCAACAGGAGCAGATATCCAGCGTGGCCGATGCAGCACGCGAGCAAATATTGATCGAAGATAAAGATGTTGAGTTTTCCCAGCAGATTACCAGTATTGAACAACCAGAGGTACCGTTGCCCAGCGCTGCCACCTTGATGCAAGAAGGCATGACGATGGCAAAACTACAGCCGGGGATTCAGCGTGAACGGAATTCACAGTCAAAATTACCGAGACGTAAATGGATATCGGCCAATACACGCGAATACGAATTCGCTGCGTATATGCAGGCATGGGTCGCCAAGGTGGAAAGAGTGGGTAATCTTAATTATCCGGAAGAAGTACGACGATTAAAGCTGATAGGTGACCTGGTGATGACCGTCGGCATCAATCTTGATGGCAGCGTGGAGAGTATTGATATCACACGCAGCTCTGGTCTGCCGCAGCTGGACCAGGCTGCAACCCGGATTGTACGTCTGGCCGGACCGTACTCACCATTGCCGGAACATATCAACACGTCTGTTGATGTTTTACACATCACACGTACCTGGCGTTTTTCACGTGACTTTAAAGGGCTGAACTAGCGTAGTGCATTGTTATAATTGGCACATTCAGGGTTAACATTTTCAAGTTTAGACTGTGACCGCTGATTGGTGCTTGATTTAGTCAATAACCGGACCTAAATTTGATATATGGGCAAAAAATCACAAGATGTTGTTAGTGGATATTTGCAACAGCAAATGCTGATTGCCATGCCCGCCATGGCTGACCCGAATTTTTCACGTAGCGTGACCCTGTTATGCCAGCATAACGAAGAGGGTGCGATCGGGATCACCATCAATCGCCAGTCAGGGGTCACCCTGGGTGAACTTTTGTTTCAGTTGAATATACCCTGCGAGAGCGAGAAAATCGCATCAATGATTGTGCTGGAAGGTGGCCCGGTCAGCCCTGACCATGGCTTTGTATTGCATACACCAGTTGAAGGATTTGATTCCAGCATTGAGATTAATGATGACATTATGGTGACGACATCCCGGGATGTGTTGTCTGCCATCGCTGCGGGCAAAGGCCCGCAACAGTTCCTGGTTGCACTGGGTTACGCCGGTTGGGGTGACGGTCAGCTGGAGTCGGAAATGCGCCAAAATGCATGGCTGTCAGTAGCGGCAGATAAAGGCATCCTGTTTGACTCTGCCTTACAAAACCGTTGGGAAAAGGCGGTGGGGAAGCTTGGCATCAATATCAATGACCTGCATGGTGTAGGTGGGCATGCTTGATAATAAAAACCTGCCGGCTGGCACGATACTCGCGTTTGATTTTGGCCATCGGCGTATTGGAGTTGCAGTTGGTCAGACACTAACCGGTTCCAGTAGTGCGCTTGCGGTGGTGGCGGTTACAGGCAAACCAGACTGGCAAAAAATCACCGGGATCATTAATGAGTGGAAACCCGTCGCTTTGGTGGTGGGTTTACCGCTGGCCGCTGATGGTGGCGAAACGACGATGTCGACGGACGCGCGTCGTTTTGGTCGTCAGTTGGAGGGTCGGTATGGGATTGCCGTGCAATATGAAGACGAGCGCCTGACATCATTCAGTGCCGAGCAACGGTTCGTAAACGCCAGGGCGCGTGGCGACATGCGGCGAAAAGATGCCGCACTAAAAGATGCAATGGCAGCACAAATTATCCTTGAAAATTGGTTACAATCTGCAATATGAATAATCCGTTGCCCCGACCGGAAAACAGGGGCAGCCAATAACGGGGATGATCACTTGAATCAGACCGACTTGCAGCATCTGCTTGATATAGAATCACTGAGTCAGCAGCAGTTGATTTCCCTGCTGGAATCATCCCACCAAATAGCACATGACCCTGGTGTTTTCAGCAACCGTCTTAAAGGTCGGGTGCTGATCAATCTGTTCCTTGAGCCCAGCACACGGACACGGGTCTCTTTTGAAATTGCGGCCAAACACCTGGGTATGCATGTTATTAATTTTCAACCGGGCTTCAGTTCAGCCGTAAAGGGTGAGGCACTGATCGACACGTTTCATACCTTGCAGGCTATGAGACCGGATGTGATCACGGTACGTCATGCTCGGGATGGTGTGGTTAAATCACTGGCGGCTGAAGCTGATGAGGGTGTGCACATCATTAACGCCGGAGATGGAAGCTATCAACATCCCACTCAGGCACTACTTGATACGGTGACTTTACAGGCTGTATGCGGTGATCTTACCGGACTGACGGTAACGATAGTTGGTGACATTATGCACTCAAGGGTTGCCCGCTCCGGTATCGCCCTGTTTAAAAAACTGGGTGTACGCTGTATTCGACTGGCCGGGCCTGTGGAGCTATTGCCTGCTGATGAAATCGATGGTGTGGAATCATATACCACGCTGGACGAGGCAGTTGGTGGCGCCAATGTGATCATGATGTTGCGTATTCAGCGGGAGCGTTTTGGTCAGTTGGAGTTGCCGGATGAGAATGCTTACTTTGACACCTGGGGCTTGACCCAAAAGCGGCTTGATCTGGCCTCCCCCGGATGTGTGGTTTTACATCCCGGCCCAGTCAATCGTGGTGTCGAAATCGCACCCGACGTGGCTGATGGTGAGCACTCACTGATTCGTCAACAGGTTAGGAATGGTGTGTACACGCGCATGGCGGTATTGCTGGCTTTGTTAGATTAAAGTTGTCGCGCAAAGTTTGGCGTATAAAAAAACCGCCCTGCGCTGAAAGAGGGCTAACAGCGAGGGCGGTGGAAGCGAAGCCAGGAACGTCGGTCAGACGATGATCAGGGAGAAAATATCCTGGCTTTGCTTGTTCTGAAATTTCAACTTCAGTATTTATGACGTTGTGAATCATAAAGACGTTACAAGTAATTTCAGTCAAACCTCAATTGCACTGAGTGGTGGCTATTCTGAACAGCTGCGGGTCGGATCGGTTGTGCCTATCGTAATGGTCTGCGATGAACCGTTCCAATCCACCGACAAAGCGAATATGCACAGGACGTGCGGTACTTCGCGATAGAGCACAGGGACAAGGTGAGAGAAGGTGAGACCAGGAACTGGTCGAGAGGCTGGCCTGGGCCACCGGGCACCGGTCGAGAAGGTGGCCTGGGCCATGTGCGACGCGAAGCGTCTCAGTCTCGCATTATTTAAACAGCTCAAGTTTGTCTTTATACGTCCGCGATAGTTTGACCCGGTGGCCGGACTCAAGTGTTAGGAAATATTCACCATTGATATGCGATTCCATTTCCCGTACCTGCCTGACGTTAACAATGGTCGAACGATGGATGCGTTGAAGAATACTATTATCAAGTTCTTTCTCAAGTTCCTTCATGGTTTTTCGCATGATATAAGTGACACCCAGGACCTGAGCACACATGTAGTCACCGGCTGCATCTATCCATTCGATATCATTCTGGTTCACCCAGGTGGTACGACCACCGTCCTTGATGGCGAGTCGTGAAGGCTCGTTGGGTATCAGATCCGCAACATCTTTTTGCTCCAGTTCTTCAAAACTATTGATGCTCTCACCACTGATATCGCTGACCAGTTTCAATAACAGTCGCTTGTGTTTGAGGGCGCGTTTCTGCTTAAGATTGTCCCGCACTTTGTCCAGTGCCTGGTGCAGACGTTCCTCATCAATGGGTTTGAGAATGTAATCAAGCGCATTGACTTCGAAAGCACGCACGGCGTATTCGTCATAGGCCGTCAGAAAAAGAATGATGGGCATGGTTTCAACGTCAAGCTGTTGCACGACTTCAAAGCCGCTGATACCGGGCATCTGTATATCCAAAAACACCAGGTCGGGATTTCTCTCGCCAATGAGTTTCAATGCCTCACGGCCGTTTTGAGCTTCACCTACGATTTCGATGTCTGCAATGTTTTTAAGACGATGTAGCAGGCCACGGCGCGCCAGCGATTCATCATCTACGATCAGGGTTTTAAGAATTTGCTTTTTGTCTGCGCTCAAGTTATCGATGTATCCGTAGTTTAAAACTATCATCCGAATGTACAGCTTATCATTCTTGACGCCGACTGCAATCAACCAACAGGGTTTTGTGGCTGTCCTGACCACTGCCTAACACCACTTAACTTGTCAATACCATTACTTTAGTTAAAAAGACATTATCAACCTCGCTGGTGAAGTGCCATTTTCGTCAACCCAGATCTAGTCTGGGTTGACAGTATTTATCGTAGTCCAACTGATTAATCAGGTTGAAATAGCCGGGAGTATAATTGAGGTTGCCCTTATGTTACGACAGCGCCATATTCATTCTTTCTAGTTGTTTTTCTATACATTTTGAGTTTCCGGCGATGAATTGAATCCTTTAAAAAACAACCAAAAAGGCAAACAAAATTCAAATAAGCCACCAGGAATAAATGACATGGTTAATATGTTGTAACCAAACATTGTTGCTATTATCCCAACTAATAATATGAGGTAGCCGATAAAGCCCCAGGCTGATAACCATTTCGGCAGCAGCCCTGTTCGGAATAATAAAAAGCAAAAAGGCAAACTGCCAATGCTAAGAATAATCATGGCAATATTAAACGCCCAAAAATTGCCATTAATAACGACGGATCCTAACATTTCAAAATAAGCAACATCAGGCGTGTCTAATTTAAGGTATTCCCGACTAATTGTTAGTAGTGAAAGCAAGAACACCACGCCAACGGCAAGAATAATACCCTCGATAATTCGAGAGCTGAGGTAGACCAAAGCGATGGTTTCGTTGTGACGCTTTAAAATTGGAAACATGACAACCGCGATACCGACAACAGCAAAGTCATTGACTAACATTAGTAAGGCACCCAAAATCATGTCCATTTTGTTTCCACTAATAGAGCTCAGGTAATTTGGTGCCCGCCAAAGTTCTTCTATCATTCCACTGCCAAAAGCCATACCTGCAGTTGAAATTAGAAATAATGCGCCCACAGTTCTTGCGGCAGTTTTATCGTCCATTGTTTATCCTTATATTTAGTTGTTAAAATTTTATAGAAGTATTTAGCAAATCTTGTGGAGTATGCAAGGGCCGTTGGTAATACTTCGTTTAGGTACTGACAACTTAACTCCCGAAAATGGATAATCTCGGGATGAATACCTACAAACGTCATCGATTCCCACCTGACATCATCAGTTACGCCGTCTGGGCGTATTACCGATTCAACCTGAGTCACCGTGATGTTGAGGACCTGCTCGCTGAACGGGGCATCACAGTTAGCTACGAAACCATCAGACTCTGGTGTATCAAGTTTGGACCCAGATATTCCAGGCGATTGAAGCGAAAGCATCA
>JAJFLA010000049.1 GCA_021772935.1 Gammaproteobacteria bacterium | reverse complement strand
TCATATTATTTTTTATATGTTTTTGATTAATATATCTATTTGTTGAATTGTTACTGGTCGTTAACCGCACAAATTCTTGTTAAGTCGACAAATCCTTACTTAACTGCACCGAAATGACCTATCCCATAGTTTGCGCTTTTGGCTTGGGTTGTCAAATGTGTGATCGACGGACTCACGGCCATACTTTTAGGATCAAATGCACAACACCTACTTACACCAAGACTTCGAGCTTGCCAGGAGAAACTGATCCTCATTCTCCGGGTATATTTTCAAATGCACCCGCTCGTTCCAGATCATCAAGGTTATTGATATCCATCCAGTGTCCGTTAACGTATTGCACTTGTGGTGAATGTCCGTCTTGCACCAATTGGTTGAGCAAATCCGGGAGTCCAAGGCTATTAAAATCTTGTTTCTGTTGCAGTTTTTTCATTGCGCAACGAAGGTATTCACCACCCTGGCCCTTCACCCGCACCATGCCTATCCAGCGACCATCTGGCTCTCTATCCGAACTCTCAGAAACGGATGAAACTTGATTCAGGGTGACTTTCTGCTGGTACATGGCGCGGTTGTCCGCTGCCGAGCACCATGCCAGGTCGTTGGCATTTCCCACCACACCCGGAAGCGGTGATGAATCCACTGCCACCAACAAATCTGCATCCCAGTCGAGCAGGTTGTGTAATAGGTAGGATCTGAACAGCAGATCGCCGTAGATAATCACGGTGTCGTCAGTGAAGTTTTCCATCGCACAGGCCAGTGAAGCCAATTCCCCGGTTGACGCCCATTGTTCATTGAGCAGGATTTCTGCACCTTGCACATTAATTGCATCGTGGCGATAACCGGCTACAACGGTGATATCGTTGATGCCCTGCTTTTTAAACTTATCAATCTGACGGCGTAACATCGGTACGCCTGCAACAGGAAGCATTACCTTTGGTTTTTCGCGGGTCAGATCACCCAGGTCCCCACCTCTGGAGGCTGCCAGAACGATTGCCGAAACCGGATGACCGCCACCACGGGCATAGCGTTTTTCTGCTTCCAGCAATTCATCTGCACCCTGTAAGCGGAAAATCTCTGAAACCGTGGCAATACACCCCTCACTTTCAACCAGCGAACGTGTGTGATGGATATTGGCAGCCGTTGCCTGCATGGCGGAAATACAGGTTCGTATCATGTGATTGGCCCATATCACCAGGCTGATTCCTGCCTGTTCAAACACCTCGGTCGGGGTGGCATAGTATTTGGTAGGCACGATTACCAAGGGGCTACGATTGGCCCACTCTACTGCAAACTCCAACACCTCGTCAGGCTGGCTGTGCTTGCTGTGGATCAGAATCGCGTCCGCACCGGCAGCGTGGTAAGCCTCTGCACGTTTTAAGGCTTCATTCAGACCCCAGCCAGCGATGAAAGCTTCAACCCTGGCGACGATGGAAAAATCATCATCGCTTTGGGAGTCTTTACCCGCCTGGATTTTGCCACAGAAAGTCTGGATATCTTCCAGCGGTTGTGCCTCACCCTGGATAAAACTATTGGTCTTGGGAAACAGCTTGTCTTCGATACACACACCAGCCACACCAATCTGGCCGAGCTTGCGCACCAATCTGCGCATATTATTGAAATCACCATAACCGGTATCGCCATCCAGCAGTATCGGAATGGTGGTGACATCGGTCATAAACTCTAATTGTTCCACGACCTGGGTCCAGGAAAGCTCGTTGTTATCCCGTACCGCGTGCTGGGCCGACAAGGCAAGTCCGGAACCCCATATGCCCTTAAACCCTACCTCTTCTACAACCCGCGCAGACAGGCCATTATGGGCTTCGAGGATGAATTCCGTTTGTTTGGAATTCAACATGTTTTTCAGCTGGGTGGTTTTTCGCACTGTTTTTCTTCCTGGTTAGAAATCAACCATGTCTTTTCTGATGGCTGGTAATACCTCTTTGATTGCTCGTTCCACATCTTCAGGGAAATCGACTTCAAGCCACGGCAAGCCAGTGATATCTTCACAGGCAAAAGCGGATGGCGAAGCCAATAATACGTCCCGCAATACTTCTTCGTGTGGTGCGTCCAGCAAACCCTCCGTTTTGTAAGCGGCACAAATCTGTGCGATTTTTGCTGCGATACTAGCGTTGAATTTAAAAAAGCCCACTGATTCACCCAAGGTATCAAAATCGAGTTGGGCTGAAAGCTCTTTTCTGAATTCCACCATTTGGCCTTGATGGATGGCAATTTTGACGGGCTCATCACCGTTAACAAAATTCCGGTCGATCAGGAAACAATTCTGATGCGGAGATTCGATCAGTGTTTGCATTATTTGTGGGTGAAACAATACATCTGCATCCAAAACAAATACGGTCTCACCACTACTCAGTGCCGCTTGTGCGGCCAGCAGGCTAAGCACGCTGCCGTTGATGAAAGCCGGATTGTAAGCAAACGCGATTTCTGGGCGTGAGGCCAAGGTGCCTACGTGGTCAATAATCAAATCAGCCTCGTAGCCCACCACGAGCGTTGTTTGCGTGACACCAAAACGGAACAACAGGTCCAATTGGCGCGCCAACAGGCTGCGCCCACCGAACTCCAGCAGGCACTTGGGCCGACCGTCGGGATTGAATTCAGCCAGTCGGTTGCCCTGACCTGCGGCAAGAATAATGGCATGCATCAGTGACTTCCGTGAATGAAGACCTATTGTACCTGCTGTGGGCCCCACGGGTGAGCACAAAACTCTACTTCCTGTCAGCACCGATCAATCATGACCAGGCTTACCTTTGTCTGGCACACGATATTTAGACGGGTATAACTTGTCGTTTCATTTAATTCGATTAATAATCATTACTATTTCGTTCATCACTTTAAAGACCATCAGCAAAAATAGCAGTTTAGATAAATCTCCACTTGATGGTAAATTATCATTATCTTCTGCCGAGACTTGTAGAAGCCCTATTTTGCTTCCAGAGCCATATCAACATTGGAAATAAATCATGAAAGCCAACGAAATTTGTCACGTAGAAACTACGGCCTTCCACAACAAACTTGGCGGTGAAGACTACCCGTTCGAAACCGGTCGTTATTGGCTGTTCACCTCTAAACTATGTCCGTTCGCACACCGCACCGAGATTATGCGAACACTGTCGAGGCTTAATGAACACATCGGTCTGACCATCGCTGGTTCAGTGCAAACTGCTGAAGGTTGGAATCTTGAAGAACGCTACGAAGGGCCGGATAGTTCAAGCAGTCCTGTTGTTGCGGCAAAGCGATTGCCAGCAATCTACGAAATCGCAGCTCCTGGTTATACAGGCCGCGCCTCCTTGCCGGTTCTGTTCGATACGAAAACCAACACAATCGTCAATAACGAATCGGCAGAGATTATTCGCCAGTTCGATGAACTATCTATGCAACATTATGACAACCCTACACTTTATCCAAAAAATAAGTGTAAATTAATTGACGAAATGATTGACAGGCTTGGCAACGATTTCATTACACCTATTTATCGTGCTGGTTTTGCCAGCGATCAACAGACCTACCTCTCGTATTTCAACCAGGTGTTTGCCTTCCTTGATACACTCGATCAACATCTCGGGGCATCTGGGCCTTATATAGTGGGTGAGCAGCTAACACTGGCGGATGTACATGCTTATCCGCATTTGGCGCGTTTTGACGCGGTCTATCACTCGCTCTATCGATTGAACCAAAAGTTTCTCTGTGACTATCCACATATTGCTGACTATCTGGGTCGTCTGGGTGAAATTCCCGCTTTTGCGGACAGCCTTGATATCCAGGCAACGAAAGCGGGCTATTTTCTATCCTGGAACCAGCCCACCAATGGATACTTTGTGCCAGCAGGCCCGATTGTTAATCCACGCTCTGGTCTCACGCTCACCAGTCAATCGGTACAGGGATAAGTAATCCCGAAAAACTTCTCCATACCAGGACCCTATAAAACAAAACGCCCGGCTAAACCGGGCGTTTTTATTACACTTCGGCAGTCTGAAATTATCAGTCTTCTTTACTGACCTCTTTCATAGACAGACGCACACGACCCTGTTTATCCACTTCAAGAACCTTGACCTTGACGATTTCACCTTCTTTGACCACATCCGTCACATTCTCAACACGCTCATCAGAAAGTTGTGAGATATGGACCAGACCATCACGGCCTGGTGTCAATGAAACAAAAGCGCCGAAGTTCATGATCTTGATGACCTTGCCTTCAAATATCTGTCCGGGCTCGATGTCAGCTGTAATCTGCTCGATACGCTTACGGGCATCGTCACCAGCTTCTTTGTTGACAGAACCAATGGTGATCGTGCCATCATCAGCAATATCGATGGTCGCACCGGTTTCCTCGGTTATTCCACGAATGGTGACACCGCCTTTACCGATTACGTCACGAATTTTGTCCGGGTGGATTTTGATCGTCACCAGACGTGGCGCAAACTCTGACATTTCACCACGAGGCTCAGAGATGACTTTATTCATTTCATCCAGGATGAAATTACGGCCATCGTGTGCCTGTGAAAGCGCGATTCGCATGATCTCTTCGTTGATACCTTCGATCTTGATATCCATCTGCAAAGCGGTAATACCTTCGGCGGTACCTGCCACCTTGAAATCCATGTCACCCAGATGATCTTCGTCACCAAGGATGTCACTTAATACTGCAAAACGGTCACCTTCTTTGATCAAACCCATTGCGATGCCAGCGACTGGTGCCTTGATAGGCACACCGGCGTCCATCAGTGCCAATGAGGTGCCACAAACAGAAGCCATTGAACTGGAACCATTTGATTCGGTGATTTCCGATACGACACGGATAACATATGGGAAGTCTTCAATGCCCGGCAGTACTGCAGTCACGCCACGACGCGCCAACCAGCCATGACCAATTTCACGCCGCTTCGGACCACCTGAAAAACCAGTTTCGCCCACGCAAAACAATGGGAAATTGTAATGCAGCATGAACGGGTCTTTGTATTCACCATTGACCGCATCGATCATCTGCGCATCCCGGGTTGTGCCCAGCGTGGTGGTCACAATAGCCTGAGTTTCACCACGGGTGAATAAAGCTGAACCATGCGTGCGTGGCAAAATGCCCGGTTTAACCGTGATCGGACGCACTGTTGTTACGTTACGCCCATCAATACGGGGATTGCCAGAGAGAATGTGATCACGTACCAGGAATTTCTCCAGTTTGCCAAACGCGCCGGCAACATCTCCTGCAGCAGGTGCATTCTCGTCATCTGCGTCACACAAGGCATCAATGACTGCATTTTTAACCTCACTGACCGCGGCCTGACGCTGCATCTTGTCCGCAATTGCATAAGCTTTTAGCAGACCATCTTTAGCCGCAGACTCCACTTTTGCCTTCAGATCGGCATCTTCGGCAGGCGTTTCCCATTCCCATTTCGTAACACCGGCTTCAGCAACCAATTCGTTGATGGCAGTGACGACTACTTTCATCGCATCGTGTCCAAAGGTCACTGCACCCAGCATCACTTCTTCAGATAGCAGGTCCGCTTCAGATTCAACCATTAATACGGCTTTATCTGTACCGGCAACGACCAGGTTCAGACTGGAATCGGCCAACTGGGATGTGGTGGGATTCAACACATACTCATTATTGATATAACCGACTTTGGATGCGCCGACCGGACCACTGAAAGGCATACCTGAAAGTGCCAGCGCTGCAGAGGTACCGATCAATGCCGGGATATCACCGTCCACTTCCGGGTTGGAAGAGATCAGGTTGGCTGTCACCTGTACTTCGTTTAGAAATCCTTTAGGGAACAGTGGCCGGATTGGACGGTCGATCAGACGACAGGTCAGTGTCTCTTTTTCGGTCGGGCGTCCTTCACGCTTAAAGAATCCGCCCGGAATACGCCCAGCAGCGTAGAATTTTTCCTGGTAATTGACCGTCAAAGGAAAGAAAGACTGGCCAGGCTTGGCCTCTTTTCGTCCTACGACAGCGACCATGATCACTGTATCGGCCATGTTGACCATAACAGTGGCACTTGCCTGGCGGGCAATCTCACCGGTCTCGATGGTGACTGTGTGTTCGCCGAATTGAAATGACTTTGTCAGTTTTTGCACGTTAGTTTCCTGCTTTATGTGAAGAGCCACCTGGCCCTTTTACGCCTGTCTTCAGGCAATGCTTTCAAATACAGTTAAACGCTGCCGAACGATGAGTACGACAGCTTGTAACTGTTGGGTAATGGCCAAAAAGATTTAACGACGCAGACCAAGACGTTCGATCAGGTCACGATAGCGCTGAATCTCTTTTTTCTTCAGATAGTCCAGCAAGCTGCGACGCTGATTAACCATCCGTAGCAAACCGCGGCGTGAATGGTGATCATGCTTGTGTGTTTTGAAATGACCGGTGAGGTATTGAATCCGTGAGGTCAGCAATGCAACCTGTACTTCTGGGGACCCGGTATCATTTTCTGAACGTTTAAACTCGCTGACTACTTTACTTTTCGTTTCTGCATTAATAGACATGGTTCCATCTCCATGAATAGAGCCCCGTAGTTTCTGAAAATACTACATCACATGATTGCGATGAAGCTCCTCAAAAGCCGGTAGCCCCGGATTTTCGTTAGCCGCACATTCTAACCGCAGACAGGTGTTCTAAACAAGCAATACCATGTGACAAACCCGGATAATAAGGTTTGCTGATCCTGGTAGTGCCGTCGACGAGCTTGTTCTTGCTATAGGTTGAATACCCTTGTTGGTTGTAATAGGCCATCGACAGATAAATCAGCCAGGCCGAGCAGCCCCTCAGTAGAACCATAAACGCGTATCTTGCCAGCCTGGAGACCACCCATTGGAAGGAGACAATGGTTACCATGTTGGAATTTACCCTGCTGCTTGCTGTTCAAGTCAACCCGTGGCCAATCGAGCAGACCCACATCAACCGGCAATAGGATTTCTTGTAATCCACCTTGATCCCCTGCCGCTTGTAATTGCGCCAAGGTCACCATGGGGGAATTATCAAAGGGTTCTACAACAAAACGCCTTAATGCGATCAGGTGGGCACAACTACCCAGCGCAGTTGCAATATCTTCCGCCAGCGTCCTTATATAGGTCCCCTTGGAACAGTACACATCAAAAGTGAGATTGGGTGGTTGCCAGTTTACCAACTCCAGTTGATAAATGGTCACGGCCCGTGCAGGTCGGTCTATCTGGATACCGGCACGCGCATATTCATATAAAGGCTTGCCCTCGTGTTTCAAAGCAGAGTACATCGGTGGAATCTGCTCAATCTCACCAACGAACTGTTTCAGGACCTGGGCCAGGTTCTTTGAATTAATATCCGGTAAATCACAGGTCTGGATCACCTCACCTTCAACATCACCCGTTGTAGTAGCGTTGCCCAGACAAGCGGTGGCGCGGTATTGTTTTTTTGCTTCCAGCATAAAAGCGGCTGTTTTACTGGCTTCGCCCAGGCAGATGGGTAACATGCCGGTCGCGAATGGATCAAGGCTTCCCGTATGACCTGCTTTACGGGCCTGGTAGATTCCGCGAACTTTTTGTAAAGCACGATTGGAGGATATTCCGACCGGTTTATCCAGCAGAACGATACCGTGAATATCCAATCCGCTTTTGCGGCGACTCACCTTTACTCCCGGTCACTCTCTTCAATGTCGGCCAGTCTGACTTCGGTTCCATCTTTGTCAGCATTCAACGCCTCTGTTATCAGGTCATCGATATAACCGCCCTGCTCAACAGAATCATCGTGCACAAAATGCAGTTCCGGCACATGTCGCAAACGTAACTCCTGACCGAGTCGACGGCGCAGAAATGTTGCGGCACCTCGCAAGGCTTTCAAACTGTCCTTGGCTTTTTCGGGTTCAAAGACGGTAATGAACACTTTTGCGTGTGACAGGTCACGGCTGACCTCCACATCAGAAAGACTGACAAAACCAACCGCCGGATCTTTGATTTCCTGCTGGATCAGCTTGGCAAGATCCCGCCGTAACTGGCCTGCTACCCGTTCAGATCTTTTGAAGTCTCTAGGTGGCATCAAGTGTCCTGGCTACCTCGGTGCGCTCGAAGCATTCGATCTGATCACCTGGCTTCACATCGTTATACATCTTGACACCAATACCACACTCGGTACCCGATTGTACGTCGCTGACATCATCTTTAAAACGTCTCAATGATTCAAGTTCACCCTCAAATACCACCACGTTATCACGTAATACCCTGATCGGGTTTGCACGCTTCACATGGCCTTCGATCACCAGGCAACCAGCGATAGGTCCCATCTTTGATGAACGAAATACGTCCTTGACCTGAGCCAGCCCAACGATCGTTTCCCGTGTCTCAGTACCAAGCATACCAGTAATTGCAGCTTTTACTTCGTCAATGGCCTCGTAAATAATACTGTAGTAATGCAAATCCAGTTCATTTTCCTGAATGGCCTTACGTGCACTGGAATCCGCACGCACATTAAAGCCAATGATGATGGCACCTGACGCTTGGGCTAAAGAGGCATCCGATTCAGTAATTGCACCCACACCGGAAGCAACAATATTGACCTTGACATCGTTGTTACTAAGATTAACCAGTGAATCTTTTAAGGCTTCAACACTGCCTTGTACATCTGCACGGATCAACAGATTAACGGACATCTGTTCACCTTTGCCCATATTGTCGAACAGGTTCTGCAGATTGGCGGCCTGTTGCTGTGCAAGACGGGATTCACGCTGTCGATCCTGCCGCTGACCAGCAGCTTCACGAGCCTTTCTTTCATTCGCAACGACCATCATTTCGTCACCAGCAAAAGGCACACTGGACAATCCAAGAATCACAGCTGGCATGGAAGGCCCGGCCTCTTCGATCGTCGCACCACTTTCATCAAACATCGCCCTGACCCGCCCAAACTCCTGGCCTGCCAAAACCATTTCACCACGCCTGAGCGTACCGTTTTGGACCAACACGGTTGCTACCGGTCCACGACCTTTGTCCAAACTGGATTCGATAACCAAACCCTGTGCGCGCCGCTCTGGATCAGCTTTGAGTTCGAGTAATTCAGCCTGCAGCAAGATGCCTTCAAGCAAATCTTCGATACCTTCACCCGTCTTGGCTGAAACAAGAACAAACAGTTCCTCACCACCCCATTCTTCGGAAATAACCTCTTCTTTGGAGAGCTCAGATTTAACCCGTTCAATATCTGAATCGGGGATGTCAATTTTATTGATCGCCACGATCAGCGGTACACCGGCTGCACGGGCATGCTGGATGGCTTCCTTGGTTTGTGGCATTACACCATCATCCGCTGCCACCACCAACACTACGATATCTGTTGCTTTTGCACCGCGTGAACGCATGGCGGTGAAAGCCGCGTGGCCCGGTGTATCCAGAAACGTGATAATGCCGCGCTCTGTTTCTACATGGTAAGCACCGATATGTTGTGTAATACCACCCGCTTCGGCATCAGCAACCTTGGATGCTTTGATGTAGTCAAGCAGAGATGTTTTACCATGATCGACATGTCCCATTACTGTTACAACTGGAGGTCTGGTGACGCCTTCGTCCCCCATCACAACATCTGCAGAAACCAACTCCTGCTCAATGCCTTTATCCTCTGCCGGTTTTGCACTATGGCCCAGTTCTTCAACCACCAAAATGGCAGTATCCTGATCCAGTGGTTGATTGATGGTCACCATCATGCCCATATTCATCAAGACCTTGATGACTTCTCCAACCTTAATTGCCAACAACTTGGCGAGCTCAGCAACGATAATAGTCTCGGGTATTGCAACATCACGGATAACCGGTGCCGTCGGTTTTGAAAACCCGTGCTCGGTTGGCCGTGATGAGGAACCGACCCGTCTGGTCGGTTTACGCCGTCGTGCCACAGCACCACCTGCCACATGCAACTCTTTGCGGCCATAACGGGTAGCCGGTTTGACACGTTCTTTCTTACGTTTGTGCTGTTCCTCGGCCAGTTTACGTGCGCGCTCTTCTTCCTTTTTGCGTTCGTCTTCCTCAGCCTTGAGCTTGGCTGCAGCTTCTTCTGCCTTTTCTTCAGCTTCGCGTTGTGATTGTTCTTCCTTAACTTTTAATGCCTCTTCTTCAGCAGCCTTGCGTGCAATCTCCTGCGCTTCAAGTAACGACTTCGCAGTAGCTTCCTCAAGCGCCTTTTCTTCGACTTCACGCCGTTCCTGGGCTTCCTGCAAAGCTTGTTGAACCTGCTCCCGCTCAGGATCAATATTGTTTGTCTCCTGCAAAGCTTCCCGCTTGACGTAGGTGCGGCTCTTGCGAAACTCTACATTGACAGTCTTGGTTGACGCTCGTGGGCCGCTGCCTTGAATTCGCAGTTCACTCATCGATTTGCGCTTAAGCGTTACCTTACGTGGTGCTGTTGCATCACTTTCAGATTTACCGTGGCTCGACCTCAAATGTGCAAGTAATTTTTTCTTGTCGTCATTGGATACAGCGGCATCACCGGAGGTGAGATTTATGTCGGCTTTTTTCATCTGTGCAATCAGCTTATCAACACTGATACCCAGAACTTCTGCCAGTTGTGAAACGGTAACTTGGGACATCTATTCTTCTCCTTGAAGAACCTGCCGGATTTTTTTATCAGGATTCCTGGTTTTCATCTTCAAACCAGGGGGCGCGTGCCGCCATAATCAATGCGGCTGCCACTTCTTCCGGCATATCATCCACTTCCAGTAATTCATCAACTGAGAGCTCTGCCAGATCTTCCTGTGTGCGGGTGCCTTTTTCTGCCAAACGATAAGCAAGACGCTCGGTCATTCCAGCCAGGCTGGAAAGATCGGCGGCCGGACTGTTGTCATCGAGTTCTTCTTCCTTGGCAATTAATTGCGTCAACAATGCATCACGCGCACGACGCCGCAATTCTGTAACCATATCTTCATCAAATTCTTCAATTTCAAGTAACTCTGAATCCGGAACATAGGCAACTTCCTCAATATTACTGAAGCCTTCCTGTACCAGGATACTGGCCACACTTTCATCAACATCCAGCCGTTTCATGAAGTTACCCAGAACCTTGCCCGCCTCTTCCTCACCTTTCTTGTCGGCGTCTTCTACGGTTAGTACATTCAGCTCCCAACCACTGAGATCACTGGCCAGTCTAACGTTCTGACCACCACGGCCGATAGCCTGGGACAGATTGGCTTCTTCAACCGCGATATCCATCATGCGGCGCTCTTCATCCACAACAATAGAGGCAACCTCAGCGGGTGCCATGGCATTGATGACGAACTGAGCCGGATTGTCATCCCACAGGATGATATCGATACGTTCACCCGCCAACTCATTTGAAACAGCCTGTACCCGGGAACCCCGCATACCAACGCATGCGCCGATGGGGTCTGTACGTGGGTCGTTTGAGCGAACTGCAATCTTGGCCCTGCGACCAGGATCGCGGGCACCACCCATGATGGAAAGTAGCTCCTGTCCGATTTCTGGAACTTCCAGTTCAAACAACGCGATTAGAAATTCTTTAATAGTACGGCTGGCAAACAACTGGGGCCCGCGTATTTCTGGCTTGACCTCATAAAGGAAGGCACGCAAGCGGTCACCCGGGCGCACTGTTTCTCCCTGGATCATATGACGCTGAGCAACGAACGCTTCTGCATTCCCACCCAGATCAAGGTAAACATTGCCACGCTCTACGCGTTTGACGATACCATTGATTAGCTCACCTTCGCGGTCTTTGTATGCATCAACCACCTGCTCTCTTTCAGCTTCACGGACCCGCTGCACGATGACCTGCTTGGCAGTCTGTGCGGCAATTCGTCCAAACTCGACGTTGTCCATGGGTTCTTCTATAAAAGCACCAACTTCAATATCCGGGTTATGAGCGAGAGCATCCTTATGCAAGATTTGGTGGTCTTCTGACTCCATCTCTGCTTCGTCGTCCAGTACTTCCCAGCAACGGAAGGTTTCATACTCACCGGTCTCACGATCAATGGAAACTCGTGCCTCTATTGCATCATTGTGACGTTTGCTGGTTGCCGAGGCGAGCGCTGCCTCCAATGCCTCAAAGATGATGCTTTTGCTAACACCTTTCTCATTGGATACTGCGTCTACGACCAGAAGGATTTCTTTGCTCATCTGCTTTCAGCTCCGTGCGGGGATATAGCCCCTATTCCATCATTGTTACGTTTTGTGACCGGCAAGTATTTTCTCATAATCCGGAATCAGTTTTGCCTTGATGATATTGTCAAAATCAAGCGTTACTTCCACACCATCTTGTTCAATATTCACGCTACTCTCGTCTGCACTCAGGATCGGACCCGAATACTTACGTCGACCATTTTGTGGCGCAAACAGGTTGATCTGTACTTCACGCCCGGTAAACTCCTTGTAATGCGCCGGTGTGAACAAAGGTCTGTCGAGGCCCGGCGATGAAACTTCAAGGTTGTAATGACTCCTGATCGGATCCTTCACGTCAAGCAACGCGGCGGTCTCACGGCTCACTGTTTCACAGTCTTCGATACCCACACCATTATCATGGTCGATATAAATACGCAGGACAGAATGTTTCGGATTGTTATTGTATTCCAGACCAACAAATTCATAGCCCAGATCTTCCACCAGGGGCTGTAATAATTCATTCAGTTTCTGAACACTCAAAAGCTTATCTCCGGGCACAAAAAAAGGGCACACACGCCCCCGACGATTAGCCCCGGCCTATACCGGAACCTACCCAATCACGCCCACATGGGCGGATGCGACAGCATTATTTCATTACACCATCCAATCGTCGCAAGGACCACCGGCAATAGCCGGTGAAACAAAAAAGGGTCCTGCCGGACCCTCCATAAATATTGGTAGCGGGGGCAGGATTCGAACCTGCGACCTTCGGGTTATGAGCCCGACGAGCTGCCAGACTGCTCCACCCCGCATCAGCAAGGTGGGCATAATAAAGATTCGATGACCCAATTACAAGAGCTTGTTTTGTTTATCCACTGATCACTTGATTCAGGTCAAAATGATATTGCGGATATTGGCCTGCTCAGGCTTTGCTGGTGATTAAAGCCCTCGACAGCTCAGGCTCCAAAGCTTGTCATGCAAATAGCAATCAATGAACTCGAAAACACGCCTAAACCAAGAATCATAATACCGTTCAATGTCAGCGCCGCACCGAAATCCACCGGTGCTGTTATCGTGGTTTCATTCTCCGGTTCATCAAAGTACATATACTTAATAACACGCAGGTAATAAAACGCGCCGATCACTGCAAAAACGACGGCGGTAATAGCCAGCCACATCATACCGGCTTCAACCACGGCTTTAAGTACCATCAGCTTGGCAAAAAAACCAACCATGGGTGGCACACCAGCCATCGAAAACATCACCAGACCCATGATCGCAGCATAAAATGGATTACGTTGATTCAGCCCCTTGAAATCATTCAGGTGCTCTGCCTCTACACCCCGCGCACTCAACAATATAACCATACCGAAGGAGGCCACTGACATCACGCCATAAACAATCACGTAGTACATCGACGCACCAAAGCCAAATGAGGTGCCTGGTAACAGGCCCAACATGACAAAACCCATATGCGAAATAGTTGAATAAGCCAGCATACGTTTAATGTTGGTTTGCATAATGGCAGCAAGATTACCCAAGACGATAGACAACACAGCAAGGCTCGCCAGCATGGCTTGCCAATGAATATGCAAATCACCCAGACCACTACTCAGAAACCGGTATGCCATGGCGAATGCGGCCAATTTTGGTACTGACGAAATAAATAAGACTGTCGCGGGAGGTGCGCCTTCATACACATCAGGTATCCACATATGAAACGGTACCACACCAAATTTAAAGGCTATTCCTACCACCACGAAAACCAGGCCGAAAACCAGCAAAATGTCATCACTGCCCTGGGCATGGATTGCTTCGGCAATGTCTGGCAAAACAAGGCTGCCGGTAGCACCATAGATCATGGACATACCGTAGAGCAGCATTCCGGATGCCATTGAGCCCAGGACAAAATATTTCATGGCTGATTCAGAGCCCCGACCCGAGTCGCGATCAAACGCGACCAGTGCATAAACTGAAAGTGAAATCAGTTCCAGACCGAGATAAATCATTAACATGCTGTTCGCAGAGATCAACAACATGACACCTAATAGCGCAAACAGGCTCAAGGTATAGAAATCCGCCCGGAACAGTTTGAAACTACGTAGATAAAACTTCGAATAAGTAAATACCAGACCCATTATGACAAAACTGAATACCTTCAACACGTCACCCATTGGATCGCGGATAAAGCTGTTCTTAAAGGCAGTCACCGACTGTACACCGTCAACAAGATAGTCAGCACGCAGGGTAATAATGGCAGCAAAGATAACCGTCAACATGGCCAGCATGTGAATGATTCCACGGCGTTCTTCACGCAGAAACAGGTCGACAATCATAATCACACAGGCCATGACCAGGACCCAGAATTCAGGAGCAGCTAATAACATTTGGGCGCCGTTCATGTCATATGACCTTTGATTGAACTATGTGTTGTAACAGATGATCAACAGAGGCCTGCAACATATCCACCAATGGTTGCGGCCACAAACCGACAACCAGTATGGCGACAGCTAGCGTCCCCAACACCAGTGCCTCACGGCTATTGATATCCTGTAAATTTTGTACTTCGCGGTTAGTCACCGCACCGAATATGACACGTTTGGCCAGCCACAGGCTGTAAGCTGCCCCAAGGATAAGTGTCAACGCCGCCAGGAATGCAAACCAGAAATTTGCCTGGAAGGAAGACAGGATAACCATAAACTCACCAACAAAACCGCTGGTTCCGGGCAAACCTGAATTGGCCATCAGGAAAAACACAGCAAACAGTGCAAACCAGGGCATGGTATTTGCAACACCACCGTAATCTTTGATCATTCGACTATGGACACGGTCATACAGCACACCCACGGTCAAAAACAGTGCACCTGAAATAAAACCGTGTGAAATCATTTGCACCATTGCGCCTTCAACACCGAGCGCAGCACCAGAAACACCACCGGTATTGCGGTAAATTGCAAAGGCGATAAACAGGCCAAGGGTGACAAAACCCATGTGTGAAATGGACGAATAGGCAATCAGCTTTTTCATATCCTGCTGTGCCAGTGCTACAAAACCAATATAGACCACCGCGATCAATGACAGGCCAATCACCAGCCAGTCCAGGGCTGCGGATGCATCCGGGGTAATCGGCAGGCTAAATCGGATAAAACCGTAACCACCGATCTTCAGCATAATGGCTGCCAGGATGACCGAACCACCCGTCGGTGCTTCAACATGTGCGTCAGGCAACCAAGTGTGTACCGGAAACATTGGGATTTTGACTGCAAAGGCTGCGAGAAAGCCAAGGAAAAGCCACTTTTGGGCGTTAAAACTCAGCGGCATTTCATGCCAGGCCAATATGTCCCACGTACCGGATTGGATATACAGGTATATCAGGCCGATGAGCATGAAAACCGAACCAAGAAAAGTATATAAAAAGAACTTGATAGTCGCATAAACCCGACGCGGCCCACCCCATATACCGATGACCAGGAACATCGGGATCAACATGGCTTCAAAAAATACGTAAAAGAGCAGACCATCCAGTGCACAAAACACACCAATCATTAATCCTTCCATCACCAGAAATGCTGCCATGTATTGATTGACATTTTTCTGGATTGACCGCCAACCAGCGATCACCACGAGCACACCAAAGAATAGGGTTAGCAGTATCAACGGGGCAGAAAATCCATCGACACCCAGGTAATACTGGATATTGAAAGTCTCTATCCATGGCCGTAATTCAACAAATTGCATTGCCGCCGTTGAGGTATCAAATGAAAAGAACAGCGGTAGTCCCAGCAAAAATGCCGCGCTTGAAATCAACAAAGCAAGTCCTTTTGCCATGGTCGGTCGATGCGCACCGGCTACCATGACCGCCACTGAGCCCAGCAAAGGCAGCCAGATCAAAATACTGAGTAGAAATCCGTTCATTGTCCCATTCATCATCAAGGCGCCATCATTACCCAAACTGCCAAAATACCAATCAATCCGATTATCATGGCGAAGGCATAGTCATACAGGAATCCAGTCTGCCAACGGCGAACCCGTGCAGCCACCCACTCAACCACTCGAGCCGACCCGTTCACCATTCCGTTATCAATAAATCCTGCATCTGCCTTATGCCACAAAATGCGCCCCAGTCTCACACTGCCGTGTGCAAAGAACTTCTGATAAAACTCGTCAAAGTAATATTTGTTATCAAGCAGACGATATAAAAACGGCACACGGTTACGGACGGTATCCGCTATCGACGGCCGAATTAAATAAATGAGGGTCGCCAGCGCCAGACCGGTAATCATCAACCAGAATGGCAATGTATTCACAGAGTGAAGGGCCATGGCAGTGGCACCATGAAAATGCTCACCCAACTCCGCCAGAACATTGTTTTTATCAAGCACAAAAATGGAATCTTCCAGCCAACCACCAAACAGCACTGGCTCGATGGTCATCCAGCCAATAACAACGGAAGGTATGGCCAGCAAAATCAGCGGAATGGTAACAACCAATGGTGATTCTTTGGGTGCATGTGCCAATTGCCCGGATGGAGGGTGGTCACCACTATCGTGAATGACTTCAAACCGCTCTTTGCCATGGAATGTGAGGTATAACAGCCTGAAACTATAAATGGCAGTAATCAGCACACCCGCAACAACGGCAAAATAAGCAACACTACTACCCCAACGATGTGAATCTGCAACGGCTTCGATAATTGCATCCTTGGAATAAAAACCAGCGAAAAACGGGAAGCCAACCAGTGCAAGTGTTCCAACCCATGCGGTTAACCAGGTGACCGGCATATATTTTCTCAAACCGCCCATATAGCGCATGTCCTGCTCATGATGCATGGCGATAATCACGGAGCCCGCAC
This sequence comes from Gammaproteobacteria bacterium, assembly GCA_021772935.1. Lineage (GTDB taxonomy): Bacteria > Pseudomonadota > Gammaproteobacteria > Xanthomonadales > SZUA-36 > SZUA-36. The sequence continues at coordinate 259,312 of JAJFLA010000049.1, read as the reverse complement.
CGAGGAATAGTAGTGCCTTGAAAAATGCATGGGTCATCAGATGAAAAATGGCCGCTGAATAGGCTGAAACACCCAGCGCAACCGTCATGTAACCCAATTGCGACAGGGTTGAATAGGCAATCACGCGCTTGACATCATTCTGCACAATACCAATCAAGCCCATGGAAAGCGCGGTTACTGCACCTGTCAGCATGACAAAACTCAATGCCGCATCGCTCAACTCAAACAGGGGTGACATCCTCGCCACCATGAAGATACCTGCTGTCACCATCGTGGCAGCATGGATCAAAGCGGATATGGGGGTCGGGCCTTCCATTGAATCAGGTAGCCATACGTGCAAGGGAGCCTGTGCTGATTTACCCATGGCGCCGATGAACAGGCAGACGCAGATAAAGGTCAACATATTCCATTCCATGCCACCGGGAACAGAAAGCGTCTGGTCAACGGCAGTGCCCGCCTGTGCAAAGACTTCTGCATAGTCGAGTGTATCGAAGGTCAAAAGCACGGCAGCTATACCCAGCAGGAATCCGAAATCACCCACCCGGTTGACCAGGAATGCCTTCAGATTTGCTTTGATCGCGGACTCTTTATTAAACCAGAACCCAATCAGCAGGTAGGACACCAAACCCACGGCTTCCCAACCAAAGAACAACTGCATGAAGTTATTGGACATCACCAGCATTAACATTGAAAACGTGAACAGTGCGATATAGCTGAAGAAACGCTGGTAACCCGGATCATCACGCATATAACCGATCGTATATATGTGCACCATCAGCGAAACAAATGTCACCACACACATCATCAGTGTGGTCAGGTGATCTATCAGGAAACCGACCTGAAAGCGTATGCCATCAGAAATCATCCAGGTATAGACACTGATGTTTACGGTTTCCAGCGTACCGTTGATTTGCTGCATGAGTATCCATGCTGATAAGGCAAATGACAGCCCCACGCCGAGTATCGTGACGGTATGTGAGCCCACTCGGCCTACCTGGTTGCGGAATAGTCCGGCCAGAACCGCACCGCCCAATGGCAGTAACGGAATCAGCAACAAGGTGGTTTGCAACGACATGTTCATCCTTTCAGATCATCCAGTTCGGCAACGTTGATGGTCTGCCGGTTTCGGAACAGTACGACCAGGATGGCGAGACCAATACCCGCCTCAGCTGCCGCAACCGTTAGTATGAAAAATACGAATATCTGTCCGTCGAGATTGCCAAGGAAGCGGGAAAATGCCACAAAATTCATATTAACCGCCAGCAACATCAACTCTATGCACATCAGCAGGATGATGATGTTCTTACGATTAATAAATATCCCGGCAATACTAAGGCTAAACAGTATCGCACCCAGGGTCAGAAAATGAGCAAGTGTCAGCATGGCGATTCCTCAAGTTCCCCGTGGTTTTTCTGATTTCATTTTTACCAGCCTGACACTTTCGTCCCGACGGGTCCTGACCTGTGCTGCCGGATCCTGAGTTTTGATGCCCGGTCTTGTACGTAAGGTCAGTGCAACAGCCGCGATAATCGCGACCAGCAAAATGACACCGGCTACCTCAAACGGCAACAGGTAGTTGGTATATAGAAGCTCACCGAGTTCCCGTGTGTTGCTGTAATCGCTGGAATTAGGCGCAGGCACTGGAAACATTGACGCACCAAAACGCCCCCTGCTCCACAACACCATTAATAATTCGACCGCCATCGCCACGGCCACCAACACGGCGACCGGCAGATAACGGGTAAATCCTTCTTTCAACGGTACAAGATTGATATCCAGCATCATCACAACGAACAAGAACAGCACCATAACCGCTCCCACGTAAACCACCACCAGGATGATGGCGAGGAATTCCGCCTCCAGCAACATCCAGATTCCCGCTGCACTGAAAAATGCCAGCACCAGGAATAACACGGCATAAATGGGGTTACGTACGGTAACAACTGCAATAGCCGCAAATACCATCACCAGCGAGAAAGCGTAAAAAATCAGTTCCTGGACAATCATCGGTAGGCCGCATCCTTTTTACGATTTTCTGCAATTTCTGACTCAAATCGATCACCAATCGCCAGCAGTTTTTCCTTTGTCATGATGCTTTCCTCACGGTTCTCGAAGTGATATTCGAGACAACCGGTTTCAACAATGGAATCAACCGGACAGGATTCTTCACAGAATCCACAAAAAATACATTTGAACAGGTCGATGTCATAACGAGTTGTACGACGACTGCCATCATCGCGCTGTGTAGATTCAATGGTAATTGCCAGTGCAGGACAAACTGCCTCGCACAATTTGCAGGCAATGCAGCGCTCTTCACCATTGGGGTAACGGCGTAAGGCATGCAGGCCACGGAAGCGTACAGACTTGGGCGTTTTTTCTTCCGGGTAAATGATGGTGATGTTCGGACGGAACATATGCCGCATGGTGAGGCTCAGGCCTTTGAGCAATTCGAGCAACAACAAGCTGCGTAAATATTCCATGATACGTTGCATCGTCAGCTACCCTTTACCACGATTCCGAGAACAACCATCAAGGCCGCAAGCATCACCCAGACCAGTGTTATCGGTATCAATACTTTCCAACCCAGACGCATTATCTGGTCATAACGGTAGCGCGGGAACGTCGCCCGGTACCACAAAAACATGAACATAAATACGACGGTCTTGGCCAGGAACCAGATTATGCTGTGCTCGCCCAGCAGGGTCTCACCCAGTACCGGGACACCCTCAAACGGCGACAGCCAACCACCGGCGAATAAAATGGCGGTCAGACCGGATATCAGGATCATATTGGCGTATTCAGCGAGAAAGAAAACAGCGAACGCAGAACCCGAATACTCGACATGAAAACCGGCTACGATTTCTGATTCACCCTCGGCAACATCAAATGGTGCACGGTTGGTCTCGGCCAGACCCGAAATCATGTAGATAACAAATAACGGCGCCAAAGGTAACCAGTACCAGTCAAATATGCCACCTTGTTGGGCCAGCACAATTTCGCGAAGATTCATTGTTCCGGCAAGGATCAATACACCAACGAGGGCGAAACCCATGGCTATTTCATAAGAAACAGTTTGAGCCGCAGCACGCATGGCGCCGAGAAAGGCATACTTGGAGTTGGAAGCCCAGCCGGCAATGATAATGCCGTACACACCCAATGAGGTCAGAGCCAGAACATAGAGAAGACCCGCATCTACATCCGCCAACACCAGAAAATCGTTGAACGGCACAACCGCCCAGGCGGCAAAAGCCGGCGCCAGTGAAATAATCGGTGCGACTAAAAATAGGAAACGATTGGAATTGGCGGGTAAAATAATCTCTTTTAACAACAGCTTGAATACATCCGCAAATGGCTGTATCAAGCCCAGGGGTCCAACGCGATTCGGACCGACACGAATTTGCATTGCACCGATCACCTTGCGCTCAAAATATGTATAAAAGGCCACCGCAGTGATGAGCGGGATGGTGATCACTAAAATCTTGATCAATGTCCAGATCAGATACTGTGATTGTATCCATGTGTAAACGCTATTTACCATATCCAACATCAGGTCGCCTCCACACTAATGCGGCCGAAACTGTCACCCAGCTTACTGCTAACAGTGGTAGCGCTTTTGACCCAAACGGCCCCGACAGGCAATTCATCACAAATTTGAAGCGGCAACATTATATGTTCAGCACCCTGACTGACTTTCACTTCACGGCCTTCGACAAGACCTTTGCTGCCTGCATCATCGGGGTTTAAACCGACAAAGGCATTTTCAGCATGTACGGATTGTTGCAGATACTCAGAGCGTCTACATAAAGCGTCCGCGGCATACATCGGGACATCACCGACCCGATAGAGATCGCCCTTTGAATTCGCTGGCGTTAGTTCAACGTCTTTTGACGTGTAACTTGCAGCACTGATCTGGGCGAGCATTTCATCCCGCAGCGTAGCGCTATCCACATGGGAAAAACCATCCAGCTCAAGCTCAGCCCCCAGTCGACGCAGGATTTTCCAGCCTTGGCGGGCCTGACCTGAGGTACTTACTGCTTGCTCAACCGCAAATGACTGTCCATCAAAGGTGTAAAACAGGCCTTCTGACTCCGCCAACGGCGCCAACGGCAATATCACATCAGCATTAGCTTTCAATCCCTCTCCGGCAAAAGCGGATACGGCGACTACGCTGTCTGCAGCAACCAGTGCTTTTGCAGCCATTGCAGGATTGGCCATATCGAATTCAGGTTCAATGCCCCACAAAAGGTAAGCTTTTGCAGCAGAAGCGATCATTTCCCGAGCATCGAGACCATGATCTGTTTCGCTGCCACCCACACCCCGGCCTGGTAATGCACCCGCCATCGCGGCACCTGTTGTATTACCACCGTCAGGAACCATATTCAGATCAGCACCGCATGCTTCAGCAATCCAGGCAGATACTTGACGTAACCAGGAAGCCTGCTCATGCGCCATGGCGGTCTGCCCCAGGATCAACATTTTATTGTCACTACCAAGCAACATTTCAGCCATCGCCTGATGCGTTTCACCCACCTGAATTTCACCCAAAGCTGACTTCAGGAATGCGGGGGGTTCTTTACTGGTAATGGTGGAAACGGCCTTTGCAACTGCTGCCAGTTCCGTAACCATGTGCTGTGGTGCAGTGATAATTTTGGTGGACAGACTGAAATGGAAATTCCAATCGACTGGATTTAATGCGGCCACTTGTGCGCCGTTGCGCCAGGCCTTGCGTACACGTTGGCCCAATATGGGTGCTTCGTGACGGATATTACTGCCAACCAGCAGGATCGTGTCTGCGGTGTCAATTGCAGTCATCGAAGACGCAAAGGCTACTGCCCCAGTGCGCGCATCGTCGTCACTGAAGTCCTGTTCTCTCAAGCGATGGTCTATATTCGGACAGTCAAGCCCGCGTGCCAAACGCTGTGCGAGAAAGTACTCTTCTGTCGATACACTTGCTGACATCAATACGCCCAGACCCGCACCACCGTGAGCTGTGATTGCGGTCCGCAAAGCATCAGAGGCAGCACGTATGCCTTCGTCCCAGCTTACCTTCTGCCACTGACCAGCAACTTTGACCATGGGTTCCAGCACCCTGTCCTCAGCGTTGAGGCCAAAATGGGAATAGCGGTCACGATCTGACAACCAGGTTTCATTCGCGGACTCACAGTCCCTCGGTACTGCACGCATCACCTGTCCACGTCGGGTGTGATACCACAGGTTGGAGCCCACACCATCGTGTACTGCCCGTGACGGCTTGGCCATCAATTCCCAGGCACGTGCAGAAAACCGAAACGGTTTGTTGGTCAATGCGCCCACCGGGCACAGGTCAATCACGTTACCGGACAATTCAGAGTCAATACCCTGTGCCAGGCTGGTACTGATTTCCGAACGATCACCTCGACCTAACATGCCCAATTCATTGGTGCCAGCGATTTCATCCAGAAAACGCACACATCGAGTACATTGAATGCAACGGGTCAAATCAGTCTGTATCAGCGAGCCGATATCAAGGTCTTTGACCACGCGTTTACGCTCGCTGAAACGGGAAACAGAACGGCCATAACCCATGGCCAGGTCCTGTAACTCACATTCACCACCCTGATCACATATCGGGCAATCCAGTGGGTGGTTGATCAGCAAAAACTCCATTACACCATGCTGCGCATCGATCGCACGGCGGGACTGTGTATAGACTTTCATACCATCCATCACCGGTGTTGCGCAGGCCGGCATCGGTTTGGGGGCCTTTTCAACATCTACCAGGCACATACGGCAGTTAGCGGCAATGCTGAGTTTACTGTGGTAACAAAAGCGTGGGATGCTGATTCCAGCTTTATCCGTAGCTTCGATTATCATCGAGTTTTTAGGTACTTCCATGGCCTGACCATCAACTTCGATATTGACGGTTTCAACCACTTTCTGCGGCTGCGTGCTCATGCCGCTGTCCCCTTTTGATCATCAACCATGGAATGGCCGTGTTCAACGTAGTATTCAAATTCATGCCAGAATTGACGCAGGAAACCCTGCACCGGCCAGGCTGCGGCTTCACCAAATGCACAGATGGTGTGGCCTTCAATTTGCCCGGCTGCCGAACGTAATAATTCCAGGTCCTCGATCTTGCCGTTACCGTCAACAATTCTTTGCAAAACCCGGTGCATCCAACCAGTACCCTCACGACAGGGTGTGCACTGACCACAGGACTCCATGTGATAGAAGCGCGCAATTCGGGTACAGGCTTTAACCATACAGGTGGTTTCATCCATGACGATAACCGCACCTGAACCAAGGCCTGAACCGGCTTTGCCCAGTGCGTCGAAATCCATGGTCATATCCATCATTAAATCAGCAGGCAATACCGGCATGGAAGAACCACCCGGAATTACACCTTTGAGTTTATTACCATTACGCACACCACCTGCCATTTCCAGCAATTCGCTAAAAGGTGTACCCAGTGGGACTTCAAAATTGCCGGGCTTGTTCACATGACCGGAAACAGAAAACACCTTGGGGCCGCCATTATTGGGTTTGCCGATTTTCAGGAACCAGTCGCCACCGTTGCGCATGATATGCGGCACAGATGCCAGCGATTCAGTGTTATTGACCGTGCTGGGCTTGCCATACAGACCAAAATTGGCCGGGAATGGCGGTTTGAAACGTGGCTGGCCTTTTTTGCCTTCTAGCGATTCCATCAGAGCGGTCTCTTCACCGCAGATATACGCACCTGCGCCCAGGACAGCATGGATGTCCATATCAACGCCGCTATCCAGGACATTCTTACCCAGCAAACCGGCTGCATAAGCTTCTTTTAGAGCCGCTTCAAAACGCTCAAAAGGTTCGTGGTGGAATTCACCACGCAGATAGTTATATCCAATGGTGGCGCCCATGGCGTACCCGGCGATGGCCATGCCTTCGATTACTGCGTGGGGATTGAACCTGAGGATGTCACGATCATGGCAGGTGCCCGGCTCGGATTCATCCGAGTTGCACAAAATGTATTTCTGACCGGGTGCGGAGCGTGGCATAAAGCTCCATTTCAGACCGGTCGGGAAACCCGCCCCGCCGCGCCCGCGCAAAGCAGAGGATTTGACGTTCTCAATGATTTCCGCAGGATCGGTCTTCTCTGCCAGAATTTTTTTCCAGGCCTGGTAGCCATCGATGGCAAGATAGGTATCCATCGACCATGGTGTTTCAGCACCAAGCGTGGCGAATACGACGTTGTGTTCAGCCATGACGATGTCCCCTCGAGGCACTATTGACAGATTCAGCGAACATCAATCCAGCCCGTCCAAAATATTGTCGACTTTGTCGGTATCAAGATTTTCATGATAGTGGCCATCTACTACCATCATTGGCGCACCACAGCATGCGGCGAGGCATTCTTCCTCAACGATCAGCGTAATGCGGTTATCTGTCGTCGTCTCGCCCAGTTTTATACCCAATTTCTTTTCAACATAGCTTAAAAGGTCTTCGGCGCCATTGAGCCAGCAGGAGATATTGGTACAGATATTGACCTTGTGCTTGCCAACCGGTTTTTGGTCAATCATGGAATAGAAACTGGCAATTTCGTAGGCCCAGACCGGAGGTACTTCCAGGTAATCTGCAACTGCCTCGATCATATCCTTGCTAACCCAGCCACCGTTCTGGTCCTGTGCGGCGAGCAATGCCTGTATCAGTGCCGAACGTTTCTTTTCCGGTGGGAACTTGGCCACCCAGTGATCTATCTTTGCCTGTGTCCCTTCGTTAAGAAGGTCCTTTTTACCGGCAATGAAATCAGCTTTATGGCTCATTAGCGGTCCACCTCACCAAATACGATATCCATGGTGCCCATCAGGGCCACCACATCCGCCAGCATATGCCCCTTCGCCATTTCGTCCATGGCTGAAAGATGTGCAAAGCCGGGTGCTCTCAGGTGAACACGGAATGGTTTATTTGCACCATCGGAAACCATGTAGCAGCCAAACTCACCCTTGGGTGCTTCAACGGCTGCGTAGGTCTCGCCCTTTGGTACGCTGTAACCCTCGGTGAATAATTTAAAATGGTGGATCAGGGCTTCCATGTCGTTCTTCATCTCTTCGCGTGACGGCGGTATGACCTTGAAGTTTTTCAACATGACGTGACCTGGATTGGCACGCAGCCAGTCGACACACTGCAAGATGATGCGTGCTGATTGACGCATCTCTTCAACACGAACAAGGTAGCGATCGTAACAATCACCATTGATACCCACGGGAATGTCAAAATCCATCTCATGGTACATGGCATAGGGCTGTTTCTTACGCAGGTCCCACTCCACCCCTGAACCACGCAACATTGGGCCACTACAACCCAATTGCTGTGCCCGTTCGGGTGATAACACACCAATACCCACAGTGCGTTGCTTCCAGATTCGGTTATCGGTCAGCAGTGTTTCGTACTCATCCACCTTGGAAGGAAAATCACGTGCAAAAGCCTCAATGAAATCAAGCAAGGAACCCTCACGCCATTCATTTCTTTGCTTGAGCTTCTTGCCCTTGGTCCAGGGCGTTTCCTTATATAAAGGCATGGTGTCGGGTAAGTCGCGGTACACCCCACCTGGTCTGTAATAATTTGCATGCATGCGGGCGCCGGACACCGCTTCGTACATGTCTATGGTCATTTCGCGTTCGCGAAAGGCATACAAAAAGACGGTCATTGCGCCCAGATCAATACCACTCGACCCAATCCACAACATGTGGTTGCCGATGCGCGTAATCTCATCAAACATCGTACGTATATATTGCGCACGCACCGGTGGTTCTATGCCAAGCAATTGCTCTATGGCACGTACATAGGCGTGTTCGCTACACATCATGGAAACATAATCCATGCGGTCCATATACCCAATGGATTGGTTAAAAGGCTTGCTTTCAGCCAGTTTCTCAGTGCCTCGGTGCAACAAACCAATATGCGGGTCAGCACGTACAACGGTTTCACCATCCAGTTCCAGCACCAGCCTGAGAACACCATGAGCCGCCGGATGTTGCGGCCCAAAATTCATCGTGTAGTTGCGAATTTCAGACATCTTTATTCAGCCCCGGACGTCAGAGTGTCAGCCGCTTCATCTGCTGCCTTGTCGATATCGTCTGCCTGGTAACGTGAATCAGCACGAATGACACGGGGTACCAGCACACGGGGTTCAATTTCTACGGGTTCATAGACCACGCGGCCTTTCTCCTCGTCATAACGAACGGTAACGTTTCCAATCAAAGGGAAATCCTTACGGAATGGGTGACCGGTAAAACCATAATCCGTCAAAATCCGCCGGAGATCCGGATGGCCTTCGAAAAGGATACCAAAGAGGTCGAAAGTTTCACGCTCGTACCAATTGGCAGAGTTCCAGATTTCAACCAATGATGGCACGATGAGTAAACCCTCATCAGCGGCAAAGGTTGTCATCCGTAAACGTGTATTGTGGTTGATCGAAAGCAGGTGTACTACCACGCTGAAACGTTGTTCAGCGTCGCTGGATTCGGGGCGGCTTTTCCAGTCAAAACGACCCGGACCCAAAGCCTCAACACCACGACTGAACCCATCGTGTGTTGCGTCATTCGTTTCCCACTCTACCTGGCCATAACCAAGATAATCAACACCACACAAATCGGTTAACTGGCCGAATGCAAATCGTGTGTCGTCACGAAGGGTTTGAGCAACCTCCAGCCATTCATCGACCGGCACCTGAATGGTGACTATTTCGGAACCTGGCTCGGATACGGTGATTCGATCACCAAAACAAGTAACGAGTTGATCGCACAGGCTATTAGACACGTCAATCATCACATCACCTGGCAATCGTATCGGTACGACGGATTTTCTTCTGCAACTGCAAAATACCGTAAATCAGGGCTTCCGCTGTCGGCGGACAACCGGGCACATAGACATCCACCGGCACGATGCGGTCACAACCACGTGTCACCGAATAGGAGTAATGGTAATAGCCGCCGCCATTGGCACAGGAACCCATCGAAATGACCCATCTCGGCTCAGCCATCTGGTCATATACCTTGCGCATTGCGGGTGCCATTTTATTGACCAGGGTTCCGGCCACTATCATCACATCTGACTGACGCGGGCTGGGGCGAAAGATAACGCCAAAGCGATCAAGGTCATAACGCGCTGCACCGGCCTGCATCATTTCCACCGCACAACAAGCCAGACCGAAAGAAACCGGCCACATCGAACCAGTTCTTGCCCAGTTAATGAGAGCGTCGAGCGAAGTGGTAACCACACCGCGGGCCAGCAAGGGGTTGCTATCCGCACTGGGTCTTAGAATGTCATCTACCTCACCAAGCTCCGTATCCCGGCCCGGATACATTATGTCCATCATTCCCACTCTAGCGCACCTCGTTTCCAGATCACAAAATAGCCGATAACCAGCTCAATAACGAACACGAACATGGCTGCAACACCAAATATACCCAACGTATCCAGGGCCAGCGCCCAGGGCAGGAAGAATGTGATTTCAAGATCAAAAATAATGAACAGGATCGCTACCAGGTAGTAACGAACATCAAATTTCGTGCGGGTGTCCTCAAAAGCTTCAAAACCACACTCATAAGGAGATAATTTCTCACTATCGGGCTTGGTGGGCCCCAGCAAACCGCCGATAATGATCAACGCAATGCCAATGACTGTAGAAATACAGAGAAAAATCAGAATTGGCAGGTATTGTGCAAGCATACTCCAGTCTCAATTCATTGCGCGGACGGTGTTATTCCGTCCATTTAAAAATGGTGCCCAAGGCCGGACTCGAACCGGCACGACTTACGTCACTACCCCCTCAAGATAGCGTGTCTACCAATTCCACCACTTGGGCTATTCTTTCGCTACCTCAGGACCCTTCGCCAGTAGACGTATCTTCAGCTGAACTATCATTTGTCGGTGCTGCCCCAGTGTCTGTCCCGGAGCCCGCTTCAATCACTGGCAGGTCAGCTTCCGTCACAGGTTCGGCAATCACCGCATCAAATGCGGGCATGTCCGAATCCCCAGCAACCTTACTCGCGACAGGTATATCCAGCACAGCCTGTTCTGTTGTCTCTTCTGTCACCACAGTGGGTGCGACCACACCAAGATCAGTTTCAGGTGTGATGCTGGCGCGTGAAGCCATCACCGCCATGGTCAGACTGATTAGACAAAAAAACGTAGCCAGTACCCACGTAGAACGCGACAGAAAATTGCCAGCACCACGGGAGCCAAAAACGGTACCCGACGCGCCGCTACCGAAAGCGGCACCAGCGGTAGCACCGGCGCCTTTTTGAATTAAAATAAAAGCGATCATCGCAATAGCGACCAACACATGAAAAATGTTTAAAACCTGCATATATATTCCGTTTTGTCGAGCACCCTTTAAGCAGCGGCGCTATAGATTGCAAGGAAGTCTTCGGCTGTCAGTGAAGCTCCTCCAACAAGTCCGCCATCGATATCACTCTGGGCAAACAATTCGACGGCATTGGAACCATTCACACTGCCGCCGTATAGAATTCGTAATTGATCACTTATTATAACATCGAGAGATGATAATTTGTCACGTATAAATGCATGTACAGACTGTGCCTGTTGCGGCGTCGCGGTCAAACCGGTTCCAATCGCCCAAACCGGTTCGTATGCAATGATGGCATGATTAAAAGCATCCATACCAACACTACCGATAACTGCATCCAGCTGGCGTCCAACTACGGCTTCAGTTTGACCACCTTCACGCTCTTCCTGTGTTTCTCCCACACACAGTACCGGCTCCAATCCGGTATCGAGCGCAGCTTTGAATCGCAGTGCAACATCTACATCACTTTCAGCATAGATTGAGCGTCGCTCCGAATGACCCACCAACACATAACGGCAGCCCATATCTGCCAGCATGCTACCGCTGGTCTCTCCACTGTGGGCGCCCTGTGCGTTTGGATTCAGCGTTTGCCCACCCCACTGGATATGACTACCGGACAAGATAGACTCTGTCAGCGACAAGTAGGGAAATGAAGGAAATACAGCCAGATCGGCATTGCCATTCATTGAGCTGCCTTTTAATAAGCCTTCAAGCAGAGAACGGACCATGGTTTTAGACCCATGCATCTTCCAGTTACCTGCAACCAGTATTTTTCTCATCATTATTGCTCTGTTAGACGCGAGGCGCGCAAGCATACCCACGCACCGCTGTTGTCGCAAGTCTAAAAACGATAGAGATGATGCGATACATGGCTAAAAAAACAAATGATGCAGGTCAATTACACGGCTGGCTTCAACTGAACGGCGAAACACCGAACAGAAAGTGATGACTGAACCCCACTACCATGTAAGCCAAAATGCCAAACAGCACAATTGCGACATCTTTTTTAAATGCGACCCTGTCAGGTTTGAGCCAATTGCCATCTCTGTGGTTGAGTAGTACTGTTTCGATGATTGCCCACCCTGCCAGGCCACCAAACAACACCATCGCCCGAGCCGTACCCAGAGCCAGTACATGACCGACCCCCCAACACAGCATGCCAGCTAACTGCGGGTGACGCATCAGTCGCTTGATATTACTGGGCTGATAAGGTGCCAGAAACAGAATGTAGCCAATCAGTACCAGTAAAGCTGCTGCAGGTTTGCCCCAACTTGGCGAAGTGAAAATCACTTCGGTGCCATCGGGCACTTCTATACCGATGGATTTCCAGCCAGAGATGATCAGATAAAGGGAAAAAACCATCAACAGGGCAAATACACCCTTGTAAGGCTGTTCACCAATACGGTTGACGACATTCTTTTTGAAATCTACAGCCAATGCCGGAATAAAATGAACAACACTCCAGAGTAATACACCCAATGCAAGTCGTGTCATGTTATAGCCCTCCCGGATATATTAAGGAACCATCACATATTACAGATGTATTCCAATTCATTTTTGTCAAAGATGTAGTAGCATGATTTAAATTCACATGATACAGGTCAACACCGATATGGGACAGGAAAGCACGGCTACAAACAATCAGAAATCATGGGCATTGGTAACGGGTGCATCCGCAGGCATCGGTGCCGAATTCTGCCGCCAACTTGCCGCGCAGGGCTATCAACTGGTATTGGTTGCCAGACGCGCTGAAAAACTACAAACGGTAGCGGATGAACTCAAAGATTCATATGGCACCTCAAGTATTATTATTACTGCAGACCTATCTCAAAAGAATGCTTGCGTGGCAATCGTTGAGCGCCTCAAACAAGAAAACATCGCAATTGAATACCTGGTTAACAACGCAGGCTATGGTTTGCCTGGAAGTTTCCATGTGCCTGACTGGCAGGAACATGCCGACTTTATCCAGGTCATGATGACCGCAGTATGTGAATTAACCTGGCGACTGCTGCCTGGCATGCAGGAGCGCGGCCGGGGATTCATTGTTAACGTAGCATCAGTTGCGGGACTGATTTCCTCAAGCGCCGGTCATACGCTTTACGGTGCCAGCAAATCTTTCCTGATCAAGTTCAGTGAATCGCTGGCCCTGGAAAACGCCGATGATGGGGTGAAAGTCTGCGCATTGTGTCCGGGCTTTACCTACAGCGACTTTCACGATGTCAACGGTACCCGTGAAATGATCAGCCAGCTTCCGGGTTATTTATGGCTGGAAGCCAAAGACGTCGTCGCAGATACCATCGAGGTCATGGCTGCAGACAAGGGAAAAACAGTCGTTATACCCGGCAGGCAATATAAATTACTCGTATTAACTAACCGCTACCTGCCCTGGTTGGCTAAAATTTTCACAAATAGAGCGAACAGACATTTTCGTGTAACCGAGTAATCGCGGCATTAAATGATGTTATGCCAAGCCATGACCCGCAGTCAGAGTCCTGGGCCGCCTCTTGAGTATGCAGTTCAACGTGTGCGTGCATCAAGAATAGCTTTGATCAGGTCTTCGGGCACATCCTCTGGTACAGGCTCATGCGGTGACAACAAGACCGCTTGGCCCAATTCGGTGGCACGTTGGTAGGCGGCCAGATAATCCCGACACTCGCGACAGACCTTCATATGCCATTCAAAAACTGATCGCTGCCTGTAGGGTAACTCGCCATCCAGGTAGCTCAAGACAAAATCTTCGAACTCCTCACAGGTAATCATACGATGCACGCGTTTAAGCATAATGCCTTTAAGCCAGTTTCGCAGGCCCGCTTTGTGCACATGAGTCATGATTGCACCTCCCCGCGAAGGACGGGCTCCAGTAGCTTTTTAAGCGCCGACCGAGCCCGATGCAGTCGTACTTTTGCGTTACTGATGGAAATACCCAGAAGCTCTGCAACTTCACCGGTGTCATAACCTTCGATGTCACGAAGCTGGAAAACGATACGATAGGTTTCCGGTAACAGCGCAACTTTTTCATAAACCAATGCCCGTAACCTCTCGTCATCCAGAATCTCATCAGCTGTTGCGAGTGTCGGCCAGGGTGCCTCAATGCGACAAGAGTTTTGGTCGAACTCGGGAAGATACGCATCAATAGATTCTTCACCAAGTCTTTTTTGCTTGCGTAGTATCATCAGGGACGCGTTGATCGTAATGCGATGTAACCAGGTCTTTACACTTGAGCGTCCCTCAAAGCCTGGCAAGCCAGAAAATGCGGAAATGAATGCATTCTGCACTGCGTCTTCGGCCAAGGCTCGCTCACCGAGCATGCGCTGTGCCAGCGCCATCATCCAACTGATGTTGTCGCGGACCAGTCGCTCTTGGTCATCGGACACTGTGCCTCGGTCAGACTCCGACAAGGTGTTTTCCTGTTTTGGTTTTTCTTCCTGCATTGGTGATTTGCTGGTGTTGTCCGTTCGTCGCAAATTGGTATGATCAGTCATCGGAAATCATGACGATCCCATTCGTGCTAACTTATTTCGACACAAGTGTAACCGATCATGGAAGCCATGCATCAATGATGATGCTGAGCAAATAGCTTCATATGTGCAGATGCTTATCTGACATCAAAGCAAGGTAGCCACGCGCGTCAACACCGAACCATGCGAAGGAACAAGCTTTGAACAAAACCAAACACTACGACCTGCCCGATTTCATTACGGAGCGATTGCTTAATACACATCGCCGTTGGAGCGAATAATGGATCTGTTATCACTCACGATCATCACTGCTGGCTTGTTACTCTACGCACTTGTCTCAGGCCGTCTGCGAACAACCATCATCACAGCTCCGATCGTTTTCACGCTGTTCGGTTTGGTGATAGGCGCAGGTGGGCTCGGTATTGCCAGGGTCGAAGTGGATCATTCAGCGATTCACCTTGTCGCCGAACTAACACTCATACTGGTTTTATTCACTGATGCCGCACGTATTGACCTTTCACGGTTAAGTCAGGATCACAACTTGCCGGTGCGCATGTTGCTGATTGGCTTGCCACTGACAATTATGATCGGAGCATTTTTCGCCAACCAGTTATTTCCATCATTTTTATTTTGGGAGGCCGCATTACTGGCAGCACTACTGGCACCCACGGACGCGGCGCTCGGTCAAGCCGTTGTATCAGCAAAAGCTGTCCCGGTTCGAATCCGACAGGCGATAAATGTCGAAAGTGGCCTCAATGACGGCATTGCGCTACCTGCTGTACTTTTGTTTGCCGCCCTCGCAAGTGTTGAGCAACATGCATCGGGAGCAGGAGAATGGCTTCGCTTCATTGCATTACAACTCACGCTGGGGCCTTTGGCAGGCATAGTCATCGGCTTTGTCGGTGCACGTTTGCTCGATACGGCAGCAGCGCGTGGTTGGGCCAATACCGCATTCCAGGGAATCGGTATCCTCTCGGTGGCAGTATTCACATACGTCTGTTCTGAACTCATTGGCGGTAATGGCTTTATTGCCGCCTTTGTAGGTGGCATGACGTTTGGCAAAACCATACGCAATCCCTGCACATTTTTGTTCGAGTTCATGGAAACTGAGGGGCAGCTTCTGATGCTGATAACTTTTCTGGTTTTTGGTGCCGTACTATTACCTGAAGCCTTGCAACATGCGGGCCCAATGACATTTCTTTACGCTATCTTAAGCCTAACAATTATTCGCATGGTACCCATCATGGTTTCGCTCATGGGCGCAAGACTGCGCTTACCGACGATATCCTTCCTTGGCTGGTTCGGTCCACGTGGTCTGGCATCCATTTTGTTTGTACTGCTTATTCTCGAAGAAACACAGTTACCTCACCGGAATGAATTACTTTCGATCACCGTTATCACAGTTATGTTAAGTATTCTGTTGCATGGTGTGACAGCCGCACCATTTGCCAGTCTATATGGACGGCTTACGGCACGAATGGGTGAATGTGAAGAGAATGAGGCCACCTCAGAACTGCCTTTACGTGAAGGAACCATCGTTACTGCAGATGACTAAAACAGGACAAAGTAAAATGAATAAAATTTCGTTAAAGAACTGGGACGAACTTCAAGATCGAGTTCCCGCACACGCCCGGATCGCAAATGTCGACCTGGTGATTACACGTGTTGATGAGAGCATCAGTGTATTGTATGGCCGCTGCGCGCACCGTGGTGCATTGATGGCGGATGGCCATGTCGATGGCGACAATCTGATTTGTGGCCTGCATGGCTGGGATTATCGTCTCGATACAGGCGTCAGTGAGTATAACCACAGTGAAACCTTGCCAAAATTCAATGCCTGGGTAGAGGATGGTCAGGTCTTTGTTGATGAAGACGAAATTGAGGCGTGGGCCAAAAAACACCCTCAACCCTACCAGCGCAGTGCCTATCAGGGGGATTACCAGGACCCAACAGGCACGGTGGACGAACCCTATGTGAAATTCATCCGTAAACTGGCAGACGAAGGACTTAGCAAGCTTGGTCACCACGGCCCGTCGGCTGCCATGGGTGTACCCAGAGACAGTTTACCAAAGTGGGATGATCTGCAGTTTGTTGTCGGGCAATTGCACAAATTGCCACTGCTGGACGAGGCCGCCGTAGGCACGGATCTTGTTATCGGACCCAGGGCCAAGAAACCACTGCACCTGAAAATTCCGTTGTTCGTTTCAGACATGAGTTACGGTGCACTTTCCGAAGAAGCAAAAGTCGCGCTTGCCAAAGGTGCGGAACTCGCCGGCACCGGCATTTGTTCCGGTGAAGGTGGCATGCTGCCCGAGGAGCAGGCCGCAAACTCGCGGTATTTCTATGAACTGGCTTCGGCCCGCTTTGGGTTTTCCTGGGACAAGGTGGTTAAAACCCAGGCCTTTCATTTCAAAGGGGGTCAAGGCGCCAAAACGGGTACCGGCGGACACCTGCCCGGTAACAAAGTACAGGGCAAGATTGCCGCAGTAAGAGAATTACCTGCCGGCCAGTCAGCAATATCTCCTGCCCGGTTCCCGGATTGGACCAGCTTAAGCCAATATCGTGATTTCGCGGCTGAAGTACGTGAACATACCGGCGGTATTCCAGTAGGGTTCAAGCTCTCGGCCCAACATATTGAAAAAGATATTGATGCCGCCCTTGAAGTAGGTGTCGACTACATTATTCTCGATGGTCGTGGTGGAGGTACCGGTGCAGCCCCACTGATTTTCAGGGACAACATATCTGTACCAACAGTGCCTGCGCTGGCCAGAGCGCGCCGTCACCTGGACCTTAGTCACGCATCAGATACCAGCCTGATCATTACAGGTGGTTTACGACACCCGGCTGATTTTGCCAAGGCAATGGCGCTGGGTGCGGATGGTGTTGCCTTGTCAAACGCGGCAATCCAGGCGATTGGCTGTCTGGGTATGCGCGCCTGCCAGACCAATAATTGTCCAGTGGGTATTGCAACGCAGAAACCACATTTGCGTGCACGTTTACCTGTCGACGTTGCTGCTGAAAGACTTGCACGGTTCTTTTCCGCCGCGGTCGAGCTTATGACAGTGTTGGCACGAGCCGCTGGGCACCAGCACCTTAGCGAATTTTCAATTGACGATCTGACAACCTTCAAAGCCGATATGGCACAACTAACCGGCGTCGCTTATGGCGGCGTTTCAAAACTGTAGCTGGAGCAACAATGACTACACAACATTTTCCCAGTCTGGATGCCTACTCCATTGGCGAAACAAAAAATGCACTACAAGCATATGCAAGAGTTATGGGTGCATGGTTAAAAGCATGCCGCCCAAACCGTAAACACTGGTGGCACGCAAGTCTTCGGCCGTCGCTTTCCGGTTTGACCACCGGTGTTATCCATGGCGGTGTTGATATTGAAATGGAGTTGAACCTGAGGGATGGCCTGTTGCTTGTACACACAGCCAATGGCGAAAACTTAAGCATAGAGCTACTTGGTCAGCCAGCAACGGAATTGGCCAAGGCTGTTGAGGCATTTCTCATTGGAGCCGGTATCGACAACAGGTGCATCCCACAGGGGGTAAACCACGACACCGACACGTACGTGGGTTACGCCGCTAAAGACGCCTATAAATTGAGCCGCGCCATCAACGCCAGCAGTGCGGCCATGAGCTCATTTCGTGCAAGTATCGGTGAGGAAACAAGTCCAATTCAATTGTGGCCACATCATTTCGATCTGTCGATGTTGTGGCTGCCGGGTGAGAAAATCCCTGGCCAGGACCCGGACAACGAGGAGTATTCGGACAAACAAATGAACTTTGGCTTCGCCTTTGGCGATGAAACCATACCGGAACCCTACTTTTATGTAACCGCCTATCCTTTGCCGGATACTTTCCCTGCACTTGCATTACCTTCAGGCAGCAGGTGGCAAACTGAAGGGTTTAGCGGTGTGGTTGTTCTGTATCAATCACTTCTGCAGCAAAAAGACCCCAAGAAATACCTGATTAAGTTGTGGACACATTTATTATCAGCGGGTCGGTCGCAAATGCTCAACAACGGATCATAAGGTAAAGGTAAAGCAAATGACCAAAAGCAAGAAACAGCTGGATTGGTTTAGAGTCGCCGATTTAGACGAGTTGCCATCGGGTCGCGTGAAAACCGTGACCGCAGGTACCTTTTCCATGGCATTGACTCAGGTTAACTTTTGAGAGAATTATTATGTGTGAATTATTTGCGATGAGTAGCCGAAACCCCGTTGCGGTCACTTATTCGCTGGATGAGTTTTCGAAAAACGGCTCCAAACTCCGACACAATCGTGATGGCTGGGGTATTGCCCTGGCCTGTGACCACGATGCCTTTCTGGTGAAGGAAGCAAAACCGGCAAAAGACAGTCCCTGGGTCCGATTCATAGCCGACAACCCGATTAAAACAACACTTGCCATCGCCCATGTCCGCTATGCCACCCGAGGACAGCATACGATGGAGAACACACATCCGTTTCGACGCATACTTAATCGCAGCACACATCTATTCGCCCACAATGGAACATTAGATGGTATTGAGACAATGACGGATGCGGAAGCCTTGAGCTTTCTGCCAATCGGCGATACCGATTCTGAGCTTGCATTTTGTACCTTGCTGTCACGCCTAAAGCCTTTCTATGACGACAATGGCACGCCTTCGCTGGATATTCGTTTTGAGGTATTCCGAAAGCTGTGTGAAGACATGAAGCTGCTGGGATCCAGTAATTTCCTTTACCACGATGGTGAAATTCTATTTGTACACGCTCACAAACGTATTTATGAAGAGGCAGGACAACACGTAGGGCCTAAGCCGCCCGGTCTACAGATCAAAAAATGCTGGTCCTGCTCAACACAGAAAGAAGTCAGCTGTCCTGGCCTCAAAATCGATATGCCAGATCAGCAAACGGTGCTGGTGGCGTCTCTGCCGCTGGATGATCAGGGTTGGGAGGCCCTGGACGAAGGTACGATACTCGCGCTGAAAGCAGGTGAAATCGTAAAGCAGGCATGAAGACCGGGCTTCGGCCAACTTGTGCGCAACCTGCTGCTCCTATTCCAGTGTGTACTTAGGTCAGTGCCCGGTCACAATTGACTCGCTCTGAATGAAATCAAAAATATAGCCATGGCTGGACTAAAATCCCCATTTGGGGCTTTTGTTTGGTTCGAACGCTTCCCATGATTAACACTCTCCTCACTTTTTCGGTAATCTGATGGTGATTTCAGACACGTCGGGGTCGCTCTCTGTCTGGCTCCGGGAGAAGATGTACGGCTTGTCCGATATCTGCCCGACTTCCAGACCAGACGGACCTTTGTACAGCACTTGCATGCCATTTGTTTCGATCTCCGACCAGTCGATGAGCTGCTGCCGGTACCAGGCCATGATTGTCGCCGGCGAATCACTGGATTTGAACCACAGCACTGTCAGTTCCTCTGTATCGTCTGAAGTGGTGAAGCTTGAGCCTGGATACGCGGGGATGACCTCGTGTTGCAAGGCCTGCTGGTGCGCCGCCGACAGACCCCCGGCCCGGATTGAGGACGGCGCCGTAAAAGTAATCAACAGGGTGGTCGCCAGAAAGATGGTCCAGTGTTGCGGATTCATACTGTTTCTCCGTTCTGAATGTGGATGATTAATTTAGCCCTTTACTGAACGGGCATCTTTGCGAAAGCCCCGGTGAGGGCCTTCCTCAATCTTGCTGCTTCACTTGAAACTCGTTCCGGCCGGGCCCTTTCTCAATGACAAAGCCTAATTTCTTCAAGGCACCCTGGGCTTTTTGACGCACCGGATAGATAGTGATCTCCTTACCCGCCTCCCCGATCTTTATTTGGTGGGCATCCTTGAGGGCATTCATGAGTTCCGGCGCCGCTTCCTGGGCCTTCATTTCACCCAGGATAAAGGCCGCGCTATTTCTGACCTGCCAGTGCGTTGACTCGGCTAGCAATATTCTGATTTGCGGTGTGTATGACTGGTTCCCAGCATAGCCCATCGCAAGAATTGCGCGCTCCCTTTCCTCCCCGGATGTGTCTCCAACGAGAGAAGCTACTATCCCGGGGGCTTCCTTGGCGAGATCCCCTAAGGTTCTTGTCTGCCACAGCATCAGGAAATCGTGTGCCGGAAGATATGCCCCTTCAAATATCGGTGCTGCCGGATCGGGATTCCGGATCTCCTGTCTCATCGCCTCCATCAGCAGGTCTGCCCTCTTTTCCAGAGGTATTTCTGCCACCCTTTTTAATTCAGATAGGGCGTGCCATCGCTCCCGAGGGTCTTTTGAAGCAAGCGCCGACTGCAACGATTTCAGGGGAGTCGCTAGCCCATATTCAGCAGGCGCAGCGGATTGAATTTCATCAGTGTCGATTGCTGATACCGGGTCTTCATCGTCCTGCTGACACCCGTCGAGGATAACAAACAGCGACACTGTGACGAGGAGAAAGCGGATCTTTTTCATCTCGACACCTCCTTACATTCTTCCTGGCCTTGCGCCCCAGGGCAGGCCCAGTCTTCCTCATCAGCGCTGCCAACAGCCCACTGATCAGCCGTTTTGTAGGCAGAGACTTCCGAGTCGGAGAAGCCGATATTAAAAGAGTCCCAGTCCAGGGGATCATAGCCTGCCTGACTCATTTCATCCCTGAGTTCAACATCGTCCGGTACGGTGTCCCCATCATGATCGACATCTATTTGATTTTCCCTCCCTGGCCACTGATCCCTGGGGACATGCGCCCACCACTCCTGGTGGTTTTCCATGTGCTTGTTTTCATGGATAGCGACGATGGCAAAAATATCTATACTTCGCAGTTTTTTCCCGACCAGGAGTTTGAAGGGATCCGCCGGTCTGGAGCGCAGTACTTCCTCACAAATGAAAAAGATATCTGGATAAATGTGGATAAAATACCCCAGGGAGTCTTCGCAGATTTCGGAATCCCCAAGCCTGATAAAGCTTTCATACTTCTTGCCGGCGCTGGTTTGCAGCCAGTACCACATCCAGTTAGGGTCGTCAGACCCATTATCATTCCCTTCCTGCTCGAAGAACACGGTTACCTTATTTCTGGCGGCATCGGTGCAGCGTTCGAGCGATCCGAGGGTGGCAGAAATTTCCTTTTCCCCGAAGGCTTCGTTGTGGTCGGGTATCCCCTTGAATGTTAGATTGAGGTAATCTGAATTGAAATTTTCCGGATCAGCAACCCGGGTGCTGTCGTCAATTTCAAATGCCTGCCAGACTACTTTGGAGCGTAGGTCGTTTTCATTCGGGACGGGCTCGGCATAAAATAATTCGCTCAATTCTCGGTTTTTGTAAATCAACTCAATCGGCTCCGACGGCATGGTTATCCTAACCTTGTAGTTCTTGTCCGTGTCGCTGCAAAGATCAGGAGTAAAGCTCCATTGAACCTTGCCGGTTACATCCATTCCAGTCATTAGATGAGCAGTCAACGCCCTTGCGGCGGGGTCCGCGGGATGCCCGTCTATATCGAGACTACCCATCAGGTGGAAGCCCTGCTGAGGCACAGGCCCCTCTGGCATAAGCTCAGAATGGAAGAAAACTCCCGGGTTCAGCTTATGCCCCCCTGCCTCGGAAACCGGCACAATCCCTCCCTGATCATTTACGCCCACACCGGTCCTGGATGTCTTATAGGTGAATGCCATCCGACATAAGGATATCGTGTACTTGTCTTTGGTCGTGTGGATAACCAGCTTGGCAGGGGTTGTGAACATACGGGAGTCAGAGCCGGACTCTTCCATCCAAAATGGAGTGTCGCGCATAGAGCTTTTCCCATAATACGTCCCGGAAACATTACAGGTCGCCGTTCCCTCCCAGGTTACCCTTCTCCTGGAAACCTTCTTTTCATCGAGGATCACTTGCGCATTGACTATTTGCTGCTCCTTCAGTGCATCAAGAGACCCCCAGGGATTAAGGTTGCCAGTCATGTCAACTTTGCGGTTGCTGGTCGCACTTACATTCGCCCGGTAACTCCCCGTCCAGGCCTCCACTTGTATATAGCGATCACTGTCGGCTCGTGCAGTTGAATACCAGCAAACCGCGAGAACCAGAAGGAGAACACATCCACTGAGACTCGTTCCATACATTGTTAAAAGAATCTTTTTCATCTTCAGACCGGCTAAGCTTACAGGTCATCCCTGGAAGCCGTTACTTCGATTTCCACCGGAAAGGTCATCTTCTTCTCCAGTTCCTCGAGACATAACAGCTCTTTATTCCACTGTCCCTTAGCATCTCCACTTGCCGCCCCTTTTTGGTTGGAACTAAAGGCTTCGGCCATTTCACGAAGCTCATCGAGCCGACCTTGCATGGCAAGTTCCTGCATTTGTCGCCCTCGCTCTTCCATACTCATTTCCTTTTCTGCACCTGTTACTGGCCCTGACTGTCGGCACTTTTTCAGAATGGAATGGGCATCGCCCGGGTAAAACAGATCTTTCAGTCGATCAAACCTCTGGCGCAGCGCTTCGAGTTCCGCCTGATCGTGATTCTCCAAAGCGGCGGAAAGCTCCAGGTTTCGATAAAGGTCATTGTCATTAAGCCGATTGCGGGTTGGTTTCCAGGAAATGACAACTTTTAACGGAACGTTGGCCGCGAGCATCTTTTCCAGGACTACCTGGCCTGGATCCTGGTGGACCATTTTCGATTTTAAATCCTTCTTTTCATAGAATTCCACAACCTGGTCGGTCGGATCGTGGCTATACATCAGCAGTTTTGCAGCATACTGTTCTTTTGTTTCGGTGACGATTTGGCTGCCGGGGTATGCATAATCATGCAAGTTCAGGTTACGGACATCATATTCACTGGCCAATACAATCGAGCTAATGTACAAAGCTACACTGGTTAGCCCTGCAACCAGGATCTTCTTCATTTTGACTTTGGACATGACGTCTCCATTCAGCTTGTCGAAAAGTTGTTGGATTTCAGTTTTTTATTACAAGTCCTTTCGCTATGCTTAGTTAAAAAATAGACTATCGATTCTAACCCAATGTTCTGTCAAATAAAATTTAGACTTATGTTTATAACTGACCATATCCCGATTATAAAATTTCGGCGTAGCAACTATCAGCAACCAGTCCCAATTCCCGCGCTATAAAAAACACCATGATGGGAACGCCAGCAAATTCTAAAATCGACAGAAATCATGGAGGACGCCAAAAGCACCAAAAACAAAAACGAGACACCTCACCCACGCCTCTGTCCATGAAAGATAGCTCACAGGTCACCGATTGAATAATTGATTGATGAAAATGTGCTACAAATAAGTAGCTGTCACTAACTAATAGGGCAAATCGGATATGAGTTGTGTAGGATATTTGATGAGATGTGGTGTCGCTGTATTTGCGTACAAAACCTCGAAAAAGCGGGACTTTGTCTGAATAAAACCGTATTAGTCGAGCCCCTTTTTCTTATTCAAAAAGAACGGCAGTGTATATTTTCCCGGCCCAACCAGATAAATAGTGACGCAGCAAATTAACAGGAAGATTCCGTATTCCCAACCGCCGTCTGGCTTGCTGGTGTAGTTCCACCCGTTTTCGAAATGCACGGCACCGGCGCCAAACGCCACAGCGGCCATCAATGGTAAAACCCAGCGTGTTTTTACGCCTAGTATCAACATGATTCCACCAACCCATTCGATAAGGGCTGCGGGTGGTGCAAACCAGCCGGGAATCATGTTGATGTGCCAAACGGTATGTGCTTCGAAAACTTCCATTGCGTGCGAAAGCCCAAAGGTAAATACCTTTAGATAACCGTGGGCAATAAATACGGTGCCTAGTGACATGCGAAAAACAAGTAAACCCAGATTTGTTAGTTTTTCTTCAGTCATGTACTCACCCAAAATTCGTTTACTTAAAGGGGGCCACAAACATTACGTGGCTGGATTTAAGATTAGCATAGTCAGGACAATTGATCTTTTTCCACCACTAGGTATGAGGTATGGCAGGAGCGAATCCAGACGCAGGAGACAGCATCGGGTGAGATTTCGGATCAATCGCGTGAAGAGCTGAGAATACATCTTGCTATTTATCACCGGGCTTGGTGTTAGTTCTGTTGTTTTCTGCGAGAACAATACTGCACGCTAAATAAGCTGGCGGGATCAGTCCAGACTTTATCCACTTGAAAGCCTGACAGAAGAGCCATTTCCCTGAATTCTTCCAGGGTGTATTTATGTGAGTGCTCAGTCACGATGTGCTCGCCCTGAATGAAATCAAAATCGTGACCTTGCAGCCTTACTCGTTGCTCGCGTTTGCTGACAAGACGCATTTCAATTCGACCGAGCTCGGCATCGTAAACAGCAATGTGCTCAAATTGGGTCAGGTCAAAGTTTGCACCAAACTCGCGATTGATACGCTCTAACATGTTCAGATTGAATGCTGCAGTTACGCCCGCGCTGTCGTTGTAGGCTTTTTCGAGAATCGCCGTGTCCTTCTTGAGATCGACACCGATCAGCAAAGCCCCATCTTCTCCGGCTTCCTGGTACATCACGCTAAGTAATTCCAATGCCGCTTCGGTGTCGAAATTGCCAATCGTCGACCCGGGAAAATAGACCAGATTTCTAAGCGGGGTTATTTTTGGATCAGGCAACGGGAATGGGTGTGTGAAATCAGCTACGACCGGGAGAATTTCCAACTGTGGAAAATCAGTCTTTAGTGAATTGGCCGCTGAAACCAGGTGCTCTTTTGAAATATCTACGGGCACATACGCAGCGGGCCGATCCAGGTGCTCAAGCAAAGTGCGTGTTTTGAGACTGGAACCACTGCCAAACTCAATCAGGCTGGCGTGGGGGCCGATGCGGCGCGCAATCTCACTAACGTGGGTCTCCATGATTCCCAGTTCTGTACGCGTCGGATAGTATTCGGGTAATTTACAAATTTCGTCAAACAACCGGGACCCGGTTTGGTCATAAAAGAATTTTGGTGACAGCATTTTTTGTGGACAGCTCAAGCCCATGAGGATTTCAGCAGATTCATCAATGATGGAATCATGCTGCTCGGTCAGCCCGACTGTCTGCAAGGGATTAGAACTCATCAACACGTCACTCCGTCTTTCGCCAAGCGGATACCCAAAAACTGCCAACGGGCATCCGGGTAAAAGAAACTACGATAACTGGCACGAATATGATCCCTGGCGGTAACACAAGAGCCACCACGTACCGTAATCTGATTACACATAAATTTACCATTGTACTCACCCAGTGAACCGGCCAGCGGTTTGAATCCGGGATAGGGCATATAGGGGGAAGAAGTCCACTCCCAGACATCACCAAATAGTTGACTGCCCGAGGCCTGGGCAGTCTGGGGATGCCAGTGTTCAGACCCCAACAGGTTACCTTCAACTTTTTCTTCATTGGCGTGAACTTCCCATTCGGCCTCTGTCGGTAATCGCGCTGCAGCCCAACGTGCAAAAGCGTCAGCTTCGAAGTAACTAACATGCGCAACAGGTGCATCAAGATCGAGATCACGTTGACCTCCCAGGGTGAATTCGCTTGACAGGTCTTCACTCCAGTACAGTGGTCGGTTCCAGCCGAGCTGATTGATGATAGCCCAGCCATCGGACAACCAGAGGCTGGTGTCTGTATAAGCACCCTGTTTTATGAACTCCCGATATTCACCGTTGGTGATCAGCCGGGAGCCGATGGTGTGATTCTGCACCAGTGTCTGGTGACGTGGCAGTTCGTTGTCGAAACAAAACCCTTTTCCACTCGCCCCGATTTCACCCAGGCCGCCTGGATGGGAAACAAACCGATGCTCAGGCAGTCCGGTTTTATCACGGATTTTTAAACACGGATGCACCGCCGGCTTCATTGGGTTGCAAGAAAACACATGTTTGATATCGGTCAGTAGCAATTCCTGATGCTGTTGCTCATGCTCAATTCCAAGCGTGACGACTTGCTCAAGACTCACCTCGCCCTGGCGGGCCTGTAACAACGCTTGCATCGCTTCGTCTACATGCTCACGATATTGTTTGATCTCACGAAGTAATGGCCGTGAAAGTAGTCCTCGTTGGGGCCGTGGGTGCATCTGCCCCGCAGAGTAATAGTAAGAATTGAACAGATAATGGTAGTGCTCATTAAACTGACGGTAGTTTGGCAGGTATTTTACCAACACGAATTGTTCAAAAAACCAGGTGGTGTGCGCAAGGTGCCATTTCGTTGGACTGACGTCCGGCATGCTCTGGATTACATAATCTTCTGGCTCGAGGTAATGGCAAAGTGCCACCGTTGCCAGACGAACTTCTGTGTAGTTAACGTGCACCGGTTTCTGGGCATGGTTCGAACCGATGACGCCTGCAATAGAACCCATGAAAAACTCCTTTAATGAAGGGGGTAACACACCAAATATTCGGAGGGTAATTTCAACATCTGGCTTACCGACCTGACCATACGACCGGTAGCTGCTTGCTATGCTTACGTGCGCGGCTAATTTTATAACAATCAACACATTTTTCCCAATATTCATCGGTGCAAAACCGACAAATTGATGGTGCAAAAATGCACCGTTGTCAACGTCATTGCCAACATTGAAACTTCGCAGCAAATAAAAAATATTCGATTGTCAAAAACAAAAAAACAGACCAGATTGAATTCTGGCTGTTAGCAGAAGGCGGAGGTCTGTTTCCGTCCGCGAATGGACATCTGTGGTTCAATTAACATGAAGTTGCAGTCCGTTGACCGAGATGACCAAACGCCTTTGACACATCGCCGGTAATTTGGTGGATTAGCGGCCTCTGAAGAATCTGACTGATAGTAGCTGGGTTGAATTAGCCTGGATTCCTATGAGCGAACGATACCCATAGCCACGTCATCATCCAGGTCCAGAGATAATGGGGCGAACCACGACATTTTCCTCAGATAAGTCCGTTCCTATATAGGGAAAATGGTTTATCCCGTTCAAAGCAAATCGATCTGCAACTTAGAATAACAAACGGACCCGGCTGGCCTGGATATTATTCTGCACAAGTGATACCCATTAGCTGGGTCAGCCGAATCATGTCAAATGTGCCGCTGCCAAAGCCAGCACTGGACACGTAGTTCACCGTGGCCTGTCCGCAACTGTTGAACACCATGGTCAACGTACCCCATGGCGAGGTCTGAGTTGCGCTCGGGTCAAAGCCGGAACCCCACATTGTGCCCGAGGTGGTGTTGAGGTTGTCGATGGTCAATGTATTGCCAACAATCGTACCGATACCCTGCATCCACATCTGGTTGCCGTTGCTATCGTAGGTGAACCACATCACAACAACCAGCTCATTGGTCAGTACCTGCACAATCATGCCTTCACCGTCGTGGCTGGGGTCGTAGTAAGAACCCGACCAACCGGCATTCACTGAACCGGCACCTGTGTCACAATCCACCAGCAGATCGAGTTGGGTGTAATTAAAACTCTGCAGGTCTTCATAATTGGTGGCCGTTTCAGGATAGATGAACAGGCTGCCGGGTACATCGCTGGCCCCACAGGCCGGTAGCCGTAAAAATAATGAACCGAAATCGGTACGCACCACATCAGCCGGGTCAAACCCCGTACCAAAGTTTGCTCCGCTTGGCATCTGCAATTCGTGCACCAAAATGCCGTTGCCTTCCTGTCGGCCCAGACCTGTCATCCAGGATTGGCCGGTCCCGTCACGGTTATGGGAAAACATATAAACAACAGCCAGCCCGTTATCAAGCAGTTCTACAAAAACACCCTCACCATCGCGGTCGATGTCATAAAAAGCCGCACTTTGCCCGGGCAACAATACCTGGCTGCCCATCAACTGGCTAATCGGGCCGCTATCAATGTCCATATCGGAAAGCACCAGTGACCCGCCTGGAATAAGTGCATTTGAGTGAGCAAGCAGGTTTGTAGCGGGCAACGGCGGAATGATTTCAACTACGTTAGCGTCCAGTGAACCGGGGCGTAGCTGGTAATACTCAACCGGCAGGTGTGCGGTAAATGGCTCTCCCGGTAGACTGCTGATTGTGGGGAACTCCAGTGGAAATCCATTAAGCAGGTAAGACCAGGCTTCACACCCATTACATACTTCGATGTGAAGATCGAGTGTGGCTTCAGGCAATACGGATGGCGTCGAAAAATAATTACCAAAAAGACCATCAAACCAACCATCATCGACATCAAAGGCACAGTTTGCGGTTTCAAGAATATCAGTGTCATAGAAACCAATACATCTTGGTTTTTTGGAGTCGGAAAGCTTACCGCCGTGAGCGGTGAAATAAAGCAGCAACTGCGTGTTCTCATCAAGTCGTTTGGCAGCAGTCTCCAGGGCGTCTATAAAATTCTGCAGTGTGCCTTCTTTGATGGACTGGATGTTATGCGGGGTGTTCTTCCAGGTCGCTTGCAGCGCCGCTTCCATATTATCAATACTGTTATTTAAAGCCAGTTCTTCACCGCGTTTGAAGTCACCTGAAAAAAGCACCGCCTCGTGTTTTGCACCTTCCATGTTCCATTGAATATCAAAACCATTGTTGCCGGTGGCGACTTGTGGCTCTTCCCTCTTGAAACCGTTGGGGCCCATAGCGTCTTTCTGCCCGGCTGCTTGCAAATCCTCCAGAACATTATTTGAGGCGCTACCATTTCGGATCACACCTGCTTGGCCATCCTTATTGAAGTGGCTGTTTCCCGCCAGCGCATCGGTCCAGGTTGATCCCAATTTTTCATCCACGGAACCTTCGTTGCTATTCCCATTCTTGACGCCATCAAATTTGATAACCGTATTATCCTTCCAGGCCCTGGCGGGTTTGCTGGCCTCACTGGCTGAACCACCAACCCAGGGCACACCCTCACAGGCCCCACCAACGCCAAAAACACGCTCCATGTCATCCAGCAAACCACCGCCAAAACAGGAATTCACCATCAACTTTACATCTTTCACCTTTCCGCCATTCTCATTGATCTTGTTACAGATCAAATTCAGCAGTTCGTCATCACGTATTTCATCCGGGGTATCTTTAATGTCATCGTCAACAGCAATGATTTTGGAATGGCGAATTCCGTCTTGCACCGGTGCAGGGATGTCCGTTGGCGGCTCATTTTCTGGAAACCCAGTCACAGGCACGAGCAAAAAAACAATACACAACAGAAGCAGAACAGGATCAAAAAACTTGTCCGGAAAGTGATCGCCAGGGTCAGCATCACAACGTTGATTGTCTTGAGTTACTTGCATAAAACACGTAACACCGAGGAATGGTTCCAGTCTGAAAACACCTGCTCCGGGTTTTTTATAACGTATAAAAACGAAAACTACAACCGCCCAACAGCTGTGCCATACGATTCATTCGCCTCAGGGCGCCTACTCTTGGTTGCTCAAAAAACTGCGAATGCTGGTCCTCTCTGAAGAATCAATACTGAATTACAACCCGTTAACCAAGACGACCAAGCGCCTTTGACACATCGTCGGTAATTTGGTGAATTAACGCTTCTTCAGCCGCAGAAAAACCTGACTGATAGTAGCTTGGCTGAGTCAGCCTAGTCTCGTATGACCGAACGATATCCATAGCTACGTCATCATCCAGATCCAGATGCGAAAATAGCTTGCTCAGACTGGCTTTAGTATCAGTACACAATACTTCATAAGGTAGCAGATAACATGCCTCGGAAAGCGCTGGGTTCTGGTTTATACGACGCTGCACAAAACCATAGATATCAGCCCACTGACTCGCGTACCAGGCAACATCATCAAGACTCTGCTGGTAATGCTCTACCCGGTTCCTGTCAACAATAACCGGGCAGCGACCAGGCCCAAACTCGAAATGACCCGACAGTTTTAACTGTTTTGAAACCCTTGCGTCTTCTGCACTTTGTGAGGTAAATAGCCGGTGTTGTTTTATCAACGAAGCCACGTGTTGTACCGGTTCCCGAATGGGAATAACAAAGCGAGCATCAGGAAACAATTTCAACAGGTATTCGAGGCGAGTCACGTTGTAATTCCCTTTGGCCAAATACCGTTTGCCAGCCCTTACCATCAATAATTTACGGATGTGATCCTGGTAAAAAGCCTCAAACCTGGCGTGACTCTGCGTTGCATCAATCAGATGATGGCCACTAAGTTCGTGCGCGGCTGGAAAAAAGTGCATCCACAATACTTCCTCAACCGCCTCAGGACTATTACTGGTAATCATCAAGCGATCTTTGTGCGCCCTTTCCTGAGGCTCAACCTCAGGCAAAGGTAAATTTCTTCGCAAACTATTCCACCAGTATGGAATCCAGGTCATGGGGAAATCACTGTAGTGGTGACTGGCCATGGACGGATGCTGACTGATAATCTCAGTTAGAATGGTCGTACCCGATCTTGCGACGCTGGTGACAAAAACTGGCTTTTCAATCTCTTGTTGCTGTAGCGTTTTGCCCAACAAAGAAGTTTCCATATTCCCCAGGGTCTTCCAAAGACCGGTACTGCCAGCAACAAGTTTACTCACCAGGTGTAATCCACCGGGTACGTGTGATGCCTTGTTTACTGTCATGGAATTCTCTGCTATTTCGCCATCGTTATAGGTAGTATTATTATCACGCTGACAATACCCGACCACCGCGCCGTCTACAACCGGGTCGGAAACCTTGACAGCGTTTCTTCGCTCATAGATAGTTGCTCAATTTTTGATCGGTCTCATACCGGCTGGAGGTTAAATATGTTTAAACCACTCAAATTGACCTGCATCCTGATAATAACATCCATCATGATAGCAGCGTGTGGTGGGCAGTCAGAAGACAGCCCATCAACTACAAAACGAGCAAAGTTGGAATTGGGATTGCCAGTCACAGACAATCTCAACGTCATCATTATCAGTTTTGATGCCCTGCGGGCCGATGCTCTCGGTAGTTATGGTTACGATCGGCCAACCAGTCCAAATATCGATGCCTTCGCACAGGAGTCCATCATATTTGATGATTTTATATCTGCCGCCCAGTCGACACCAACGTCATTTGCATCAGCGTTCTCTGGCCAGATTCCATTTCGTGTGTTTCACAACTGGAAAGTGGAAGACACGCAAACCATTTCCAAGGTATTTGCTGATGCCGGATACACCACCGTTGGCTTTATCAATAATCTGCAGCTTGATCCAAAGCGTCACTTTGACCAGGGCTGGGATAAATTTGTGGTTTACAAGGTAGCTAAGGACAGTGAGGTGCTTGCCGATACCCAGACCTGGATTAAAGAAAACCGTGATAAAAAAATGCTGTTGTGGGTCCATTTTCTGGTACCCCATTCACCTTACGTGAAACGCGAGGGAAGTGAGCATTTTTACAAGCAGGATTATGCAGGCAAATTTCCTGAAACAACGACCGGTAAGTTTACGCTTGAAAATCAGGCGGAAGTTGAGCGTGCCAGAAACCTCTATGATGGCCAGGTATTTTTTGCGGACACCTTATTCAAACAACTGAAGGACACTTTGGAAGAAAATGGCTTAATGGAAAAATCCATCGTTTTCCTGACCGCTGATCATGGTGAGGAATTCATGGACCACGGTATGGTTCAACATACGTCGGTTCATCGCGAGGTAATTCGCATACCCGGCATCCTGCACCACCCTAAAAACACACGAGGTATCAGAAGTGAAATTCCAGCCAGCAATGTGGACCTGCTGCCTACCTTTGCAGCACTGGCAAATATTGGTTTTGAACCGGTACTTGACGGCCGCAATCTGAACAAACCAATTTCCCCGGACAGAATTCGTGTTTCCCAGTCCATGACCGGCGCCCACGACCGGCAAATTGCGGTCTATCAGGGACAACACAAGATGATCACGATTTGCATGCCGGGGTTTTCGGAAATGTTATACAACGTCGAAAAAGACCCTTTGGAAACGACAGACATAATCCTTGATCATCCAGCAGTCGCCACGGCACTCTCGGACCATCTGGCCCTGATTATGGGGGGAGATCCCTGCAACCAGATGAGTGCCGCGGCTAACGGCAGCCTGCCGGAAGCGGGTTTGGATGAAGAAACCATAGAAAAACTGAAGTCTTTGGGGTATTTGCAATAAGCAGGACTGCATGGCTATCCGGTATCGTACCGGGCCATTGCTAACGGATAAGACGAACCCTGCCTTTTCAAGTAAACCATATTCGCAAGCTCGCACACTGAAGAGTGGTGCTGCGCCTTGATTTTGTGATTGAAATTGTAATGGCTCTGGACATTGAACCGCTATTGTCATTACCCCTACCGTGATAGAATCCTGCGGCTCATTAATAATGAAAAAACCCATGTCGTACTCATTCCGCTCAAACTTTTATCGTCTCGCCCTGGCAATGTTGCTGCTATTGGTCTCCTTTGCTGCCCATGCCTACATTGGCCCAGGCGCCGGTATCAGCTTTTTGCAAGGACTTTGGGTTGCCCTGGTGGGTGTTGCCCTGACTGTATTGGCAATTATTTTTCTTCCATTCAAGTTACTGTTTCGTAAAACCGGGCGGGTAAAAGGCGGTTTGCTAGTGGCTTTTGTTGGGCTGCTTATCTGGTTTTTCTATGACCCGGCACCTGCGCCTGCGCCAAATCAGGTTGACCAGCGGGTTATTGTACTGGGTTTTGATGGCATGGATCCTCAGTTGGCCCAACACTGGATGGAAGCAGGATTGATGCCCAACTTTGCCAGACTGGCCAAAGAAGGTAGTTTCCAGGCCCTCGGTACTTCCAACCCACCCCAATCCCCCGTGGCCTGGGCCAGTTTTGCCAGTGGGACAGGGCCCGGTGAACATGGCATATTCGACTTTCTCCGGCGGGCAACCGATTCCTATGCTCCTGATTTTTCCATTTCTGAAACTGATGCCCCAGAATACTATCTCAATCTCTTTGGGCTCCAGATACCCACGGATGGAGGCCAGACCCGCAATCGTCGTATCGGCGTTCCGTTCTGGATGACTGCAGAACAGAACGGCGCTAACGCAGCAGTATTGCGGGTGCCGGTGACCTTCCCACCAGACCCCATACATCACATGCTATCGGGTATGGGGGTGCCCGACCTGCTGGGCTCCCAGGGTACTTATTCCCTGTTTACTACCGAGCGCATAGCAAGTGGAACCAGCAGTCGCACGAAAAGGGTGCGACCTAATCGACAGGGCTTGATTGAAACGGTACTGGAAGGGCCAGACGATCCCTTTGCCACGCCAGGTAACGCCAAACATCTGCAACAAGCCTTTAGTATCGAGCCCGAATCCCAGGGTGTGCGTGTCGCCATCAACGATACTAATTTTACCTTGCATGAGGGGCAATGGAGCGACTGGGTGCTGGTCAATTTTGATATTGGCGGGCCACTAAACGTCTCAGGTATGGTGCGCTTCCACCTGGTACAGTCTTATCCAAAACTCAGGCTTTATGTCTCGCCAATCCAAATTGATCCACACGACCCGGCGGTGCCTATTTCCTCACCACCAGAGTTTGCCGCAGAACTGGCAGACCGGATTGGTTTGTACCATACGATCGGAATGCCTGAGGAAACCTGGTCACTCAATGAAGAGCATATTAGTGACGAAGCTTATCTCGACATGATCAGCACTATCCTGGCTGAACGTGAAGCCATGTGGTATGACACACTTGAGGCTCACAATACAGAACTTGCAGTCACTGTTTTTGTACAGACTGACCGGGTTAGCCATATGTTTTACCGAGGTCTAGATGAAGAAAATGTGCTCTATCCACAAACCAGCGAAAAAGCGCGTGGTGCCATACAGTGGATTTATCAGGAAGCAGACCGGGTACTGGGGGAAACCATCAAACGCATGGATGAAAATGATCAACTGCTAGTGCTGAGTGATCACGGTTTCGCCCCTTTTCGAAAAGTAGTTCATCTCAATCGATGGCTTGCCGAACAGGGTTATCTGGTTTTCAAACCAGGCCAAAACGGTACCGATTCGTTGTTTGTCGGTGTTGACTGGAGTAAAACCCGTGCCTATGCCCTGGGCCTCAATGGCATATTTATCAATCAGCTAGGTCGTGAACCCCAGGGTAGTGTCAGGCTGGCAGATAACGAACAGATCAAGTCTGAAATTGCCGAACATTTACGTCAGGCGCAAGACCCGGAAACAGGTGAATCGCTGGTTCGACAGGTGTTTGACCGAAATGACATCTACCCCGGCCTGGCCAATGCCGAAGCTCCTGACCTGGTGGTCGGCTACGAAAAAAATTACCGTGCTTCCTGGCAAACAACACTTGGTGGCACACCCAAAAAACTGATTGAATTGAATACTCAAAAATGGAGTGGTGACCATTGCATTGACCCGGAACTGGTGCCAGGTGTGTTGTTCACTTCATTTCCCCTGCCCCATAGCGTGGCCAATATTCAAGACCTCCCGAATCTGGTACTGGAATTAATGGAGACCAGTCAAAATGACTGACTTTGCATTGTTTAATCTCCTTGCGCCGGTGTTATCACCACTTGACGGCCTAATGAACGAAACCCTGGGACTGGCCCCGCTGTGGAGAATTGCCATCTGGGCCCTGGCTGCCAGCGGCCTGTCCATGTGGTTGTACAAAGTAGCATCCAAACAGGATGAACTGGAAGCCATTAAGCCTGAGATCAAAGCCGTGCAAAAGAAACTGGCTGATCCAGATAATGAATTCGGCTCTCTGAAGGGTCTCATGGCTTTGAATTTGAAACTCACCGGCAAACAATTGTGGCTTAGTTTCTGGCCAGCCGTTGTTGCATCCATTCCCGTACTTTTCTTATTGGCGTTCAGCTCCAATCAATTTGGAAGCATAGCACCCGAACCCGGAACACGGACTTACATAACACCGGTTGGGTACCAGCAGTCACCTGCAACATTTGAGTGGCAGGGGGTTAATGCCCAGTGGGACGCGCGCAAGTTAGCCTGGACTTTTTTCTGGCCACAGACAGGCCAAAAAGCCACGCTGTTGTCAGCCGGGCAGGAGCAGCTCTCCTTGCCCACTAACAAACCGGCCGGTGTGATTCATAAGAAACTCTGGTGGAACTATCTCATCGGTAATCCCGCCGGGTATCTGGACCCAACCGCGAGTATCGAACTATTTGAAATAGACACGCCAGAGCAGGTCATCATCAACTGGGGTCCTGGCTGGATGCGTGGTTGGATGTTTGCCTTTTTCCTCTTCCTGGTCGGCTTTTCCATAGCCATCAAGGTATTATTTAAAATCCATTAACAAATCAAGTGATCTACTCGCCTGACCAGGCAACCTCAGCCGCTGTGGTGGTGCCAACCACGCACTGTTTAAGGCTCGCGGGGCGGCGCCAGTGATTGGCAGACATTGCGATGCGGGCACCCATGATCTCGGCAGCTTTTTGTGGATACAAGGGAGATTGAGCGGGGTTTGCCAGACCAGCCGGTGCGATGGGCTGGCCAGTTTGTAACTCATACTTGTCACTGGCACCCAGGATATGCATCAATTCATGAGCAATGACAATCCGGTTACGGGCTGTCATTTGTCGGGACGCCACGGCATTAACCACGCCATAACTGCCATTTTTGATACCAACCGAACGCTCCAGCAGTTGCCCGGATGTTCCTTTCTGATATAGCACAAACATCCTGATATCATCTGCTGCCAGACCGTCCTGTCCAGCATGTCTCCACGACCACCAACGCATTTTCAAACTCCACAGAGCAACCCTAAGACCTGAACTTTCAGTCGGTAGCGCTGGTGGTAGTGCGGTAATCGGGCGGGCGACCTGGATAACCACCGCTGTCTCAAGCTCACGGCCATAACGCGATGCCTGTTGTTTGAGAAACAGTCCTATTTCCCGAAATGAATCTGGCTTGAGGCTTTCTGCATAACGCCGCACGTCTGCATCACGATCAACCAGTACCGGGTAAATGGTTAACCACAGGGGCCTTTCCCAACTGCTGAACCGACTCGCGGTTAACCACTGATTTCCAGCCACCACGACCAGTATCGTTAACAGTATGGCTATGCGGAGAAATCGAAACATTTGATGGATTGCTAGTGTAGTGGCCTAAGAACCGGCCAGCGTCATTTTTCCAATTAGAATTGAACCGGTTTGCACACCGGAACGATCATCCGTGTCAGCTCCAACTGCTTCTATACCCATAAACATGTCCTTCAGATTACCGGCTATAGTCACTTCGTCGACCGGAAATTGAATTTCACCATTTTCGATCCAGAAACCACCTGCTCCACGGGAGTAATCTCCGGTCACAATACTGACACCTTGCCCCATAACTTCGGTAACCAACAGACCCGTACCCATCTGTTGCATCAACTCACGGGCTGAAAACTGACCTGGTTCCACAATCAGATTATGCACACCACCCGCATTGCCCGTTGTTTCCAGCCCCAACCTGCGTGCTGAATAACTACCCAGCACATAACCCGTCAATTTTCCTGCATCGATAACATTTCGCTCACGAGTGGCCACTCCTTCAGCGTCAAACGCTGTACTGGCCGGACCACGGCTTATAAAAGGTCGCTCCAACATCTTCAACCATTCAGGAAACAATTGTTGACCGACCGCATCCTTTAAAAAAGAGGCGTTACGATAAAGCGCACCACCCGATATCGCGCCTAGCAGGTGACCCACCAGCCCACGCGCAACTTCCGGTGCAAACAGTATGGGCACCTCGCAGGTCGGTATTTTGCGAGCGCCAAGACGCATCACCGTCCGTCGCGCTGCCTCGTGACCAGTATCTGTAACACTCTCAAGATCGGCAAATGATCGCCGTGAGTCATACCAGTAATCACGCTGCATCGAATCACCTTCACCGGCAATCAAGACACAGCTTTGACCATAACGGGTACCATCACTGCAACCTACAAAACCATTGGAATTTGCATAAACACTTAAACCGAAACCGCTTGAAGCCGAAGCGCCATCTGAATTAGTTATTTTGGTGTTTTCCAGACCTGCCGCTTCACAGGCCAGAGCTCTTTCCATCGTTGACTCCGCATCCAACGGTTGCGGGTGCCACAAATCCAGATCTGGAAAGTGTGTTGCCAGCCTCTCGCCCGGTGCCAGTCCATTGCATTTATCTGCCTGTGTAAAACGGGCAATATCAATGGCCTTCTCCACACAGCTGCGGATAGAATCCGGACGCAAATCCCCACTACTGGCATGGCCTTTACTGTTACCCAGATAAACACTGATACCAAGCCCCCGGTCTCGTGAATGCTCCAGGGTCTCGACCTCACCCATACGTACGTTGACATCCAGACCATAGTGGATACTTGCTGATACTTCAGTGCTTTCTGCACCCAGATTCCGTGCGTGCTCCATCGCTGCCTGCGCACTGTCAGTCAGGCCAGACAATTCCTGATCGCGATCAGGCACAGCCTGAGCTACCATACTCGAATCCATCATCAAGCAACTCCCTTAGGTAAAAAGCCGGTATGAACGAATCCAGCACCGAAAATGACATTCTTGAAATCAGCAAAAGTCAACGTAAGCGCGAGGCCCATGAACTTCTGGACCTGGCCAAAAAACTGATCGCGATGCCGGAAACCAGACTCAAACGCCTGCCTTTGGATCAAGACCTGCGAGCAGAAGTGGACTTTGCCCGCAGCATTCGGGCGCATGGCGCCAGAAAAAGACAATTGATGACCGTCGGAAAAATGCTGCGCAAACGCGACACTGAACCATTGATGGATGCTGTGAACAATATTGACCAGAAAAACCGTCAAGTGAACCTGCGTTTTCATCAGGTTGAAGCCTGGCGGGACCGGTTAATTGAGGGTAGCGACCAGGAGTTAACCAAATTACTTGAGCAAAACCCCAGCACCCATGCACAAACCCTGCGCCAGTTAATCCGCAACGCCAAAAAAGAGTTGAAATTGGGTAAGCCACCCACGGCCTCGCGTAAGCTGTTCAAACTATTACGTGAATTAGACGAGCAACACCGGTTACCACCACAACCATAAAACCTTCCATGCGAATCGTTGCTCAAGTTTGGGTACCACCAACCGTCAAAGAATCAATCCGTAAGGTAGGCTGCCCAACTCCGACGGGCACGCTTTGCCCATCTTTACCGCAAACACCTACGCCGGCATCCAGTTTCAAATCGTTGCCGACCATGCTGACACGAGTCATGACCTCGGGCCCATTTCCAATCAATGTGGCACCGCGGACAGGTCGTGTCACCTTACCGTTTTCGATCAAATAGGCCTCCGAGGCAGAAAACACAAATTTACCCGAAGTAATATCCACCTGACCACCCGCAAAATTAACTGCGTACAGACCTTTGTCAACCGAAGAGATAATCTCTTTAGGATCACAGTTACCGGGCAACATGAAAGTATTCGTCATTCTGGGCATCGGCAGATGACTAAAAGATTCACGTCTGCCGTTTCCGGTTGGTTTCGACTTCATCAATCGTGCGTTGAGCTTATCCTGCATATAAGCGACCAGCACACCGTTTTCAATCAAAACCGTTTGTTCAGTGGCTGTGCCTTCATCGTCCACATTCAATGATCCGCGCCTTTCCGGCAAGGTACCATCATCAACGATGGTGACACCTTCAGCTGCCACCTTTTCACCCAGCCGGCCGCTAAATGCTGAAGTGCCTTTACGATTAAAATCACCCTCCAAACCGTGGCCGACAGCCTCATGGAGTAAAACACCGGGCCAACCCGGTCCCAACACGACGGCCATGGTACCAGCGGGCGCAGCATCTGCTTCCAGGTTCACCAGTGCCTGCCTGACGGCTTCCTCGGCAAAGTGCTGCCAGGCATTGTCCTTGATCAGTTGAAGATAATCGAAACGCCCACCACCACCATCACCGCCTTGCTCACGCCGACCATTATGTTCCGCAATGACGGAGACATTCAGGCGTACAAGCGGTCGCACATCTGCGGCCAGGGAACCATCGCTGGATGCGATCAATATGGTTTCGTGGGTTGCTGCAAGACTGACCATGACCTGCTTGACCTTGGGGTCGAGTGAGCGAGCATAGGTATCAATTTGGCGCAACAGGTCGACCTTTTGATCTGCACTAAGAGCAGGCATGGGATCATCGGGTAAATACAGTGCTTGTGGGCTCTGGCGATGCCAGGCCTGTACCGTGCCTTGTGAGCCTTGCCTGGCAATAGCGCGCGCTGCCGTCGATGCCTGCATCAGAGAAGGCATGATGATTTCGTCCGCATAGGCAAAACCGGTTTTCTCACCACTTATCGCACGGATACCAACACCCTGCTCCACCGCATGGGTGCCACTCCTGACCAAGCCGTCTTCCAGCGACCAGGCTTCATGGCTGGTATTTTGAAAATAGAGGTCTCCGGCATCTACCGATGGACCCATCAAGTGATGCAATACTTTTTCCAGATCGGTATGGCTGAGACCGCCAGGAGCCAGGAGTTGCTGCTCGGCCAGTTTTAATGCATCAGTCATTTGGTATTCTCATCTGTTGATTGTTGAGCATCTTCATCGGTCTCTGTTTCTTGCTTCATATCAGGCTGCTGCTCGACCTGTATCGTAGCATCCAGGCTGGTCTCGTTGCTCTTGTCTTTTGGCGGTTTTTCTACTGGTTCTACTTGCGGGTCTGCCCAGGGGCCCCGAATCGTGTATCTCGCTTCTGCCGCCTCACCCAGCGAATTACGCAACATTGCCTGCAACGCCAAGCCTGCAGCGGCACCGATCGGACCACCCGTGATTGCACCGATTACCGGAAAGGTTTTACTGACACCCGGACGCACGGCAAATTCGTAGTCAAACGTTTGTGCAACAAGGTCAGTACTGCCAGCGATGGTTATTTCTGCAGCCGTTGAACTCAAGATAAAGTCATCGACGTAACTGGTACCGTTTTCAAGTCTCATCGTACCCTTGGCCTCATCAAAACTGAAACCGTCATCAAACACATCACGAAAATCCATCGCCAGTCGCCGCGGCAATTCTGTCAGGCTGAGTAAACCCAGCATACGCCCTGCGCCCGCACTAACTGTCAGAATATTTCCCTGGACCACGCTGAGTTCCATCTCACCATTGAGTCGCTCCAGTGCAAAAGCAGCCGGTGGGCCCTGCCAGCGGGCATCAAAGCGGACCAGGGTCTGGCCACCCTGCATGACGGACGAAACGTCCATGGCATCCAACACGGTGCCCAGACTTTCTGATGTAATACGGACATTGAAATCTGAATGTTCACCCTCTTCATCCCTCAGCCAATCACCACGCCCACTGAACATAAGACTGGGTGATTGTGCCTCAATGGATTCGATATGGAAGCCATTTTTTATCGGATAACCTTCAATACGGGTTTCACCAAGATCCATGCCCAGGTAACTGAATTCTTTACTGAAAAAATGTATTTCCGGCAAATCGGCAGGATTGGATTCCATCGTCATACCATCAGCTATTGGATCCGGCATTATCAAACGTTCAAATTCACCACTCATGCTGTGGGAACCCTCTTCATTTTTGTAATAACGCACCGTTCCTTCAATATTCTGACTATCAAACGTTCCGCTAATGATGCCGTCATCGTATAGCATATTGAGCCCCACCTGTTCGAACTCGCGGTTGAAGAGCGTCGTTTTCCCGGCATT
The DNA here is from genome assembly GCA_021772935.1 of Gammaproteobacteria bacterium. Taxonomy (GTDB): domain Bacteria; phylum Pseudomonadota; class Gammaproteobacteria; order Xanthomonadales; family SZUA-36; genus SZUA-36. The sequence goes on along the minus strand of JAJFLA010000049.1, from coordinate 218,094 downwards.
TACACTGGCAGTTTTCAAGGTAAGTCCGCCGACATCTTCCGTTTCTGAAAAGCGCTCTACCATCAGGTCAACCCACCCATCAAGATCAAACATGGAGGTTGATCCATTGATGGTAAACAGGCCCTGCGCCGGCAATGCTCCTACTTTGCCGCCTAGCTGGACAGCAGCTCGGCTTGGAGTCGCATCGTCTTTTGACAATTCCATCTTGAGCTGTAACTGGCTCAGCAAGTCTGCGGTTAATATATGGTTTTCCGCACGAATGGGGTAACGTACCAGCAAGGGCCAATTCTGATTTTTTGATTTTTCCAACGGCGCCGGCAGATCAATGGTTACACCTTCAAGTCCACTGTAAATTTCCAGCCAGATTTCCCGTTCTTTACTCTCGTCTACGGAAGCCACACTAAAACTGATATCCCAACGACTGCTGCCACTGGCCTGACCGAACATCGGTTCACTCAGTAACAAATCACCCGGTATCACCTTTTCAACCGGCAAATTTCCATGTACACGAGCGCGAAAAACCTCAACGGCATCCCAATCGGAAGAAATATCGAGTTTTACCGGCAAACCCTTATAAAAACTGAGTAAATCGTTTGCTTTAAGGCCATCGCGATCATATTCGAGTGTTCCTGTTATCCCATCCAGTACGGTGTTGGATACCAAATCGGTAAACTGATCGTCTTTCAGCTTTAACGCCCCTGTAACCTGCAAAGGCTCAGAGGATATTCCCAACCGTGTATGTATGTGACCACTAATTTCAGATTGGCCGTTCAACACAAATTGGTCAGGATTCAAGTCCAGGCCATCAAGCAGTGGTGTCTGCTTGATAAAGCCAATTAAAGCTGGCAAGTTGGTTGACGTTTGATATTTCACATCCAACACCGGTTTTTTGAAATTACCTATGTGAGCAGTCACCTGATCAACTGTGGCACCTGCGGTGTTTGAGACACGACCTTCAACAAATATGCCCGGTCCTTCAAATTCTGCGATTGCACTTACGCGCAGAAGGTGCGGCCAGCCGTCTGCATACTTGAGATTCACATCTTCCACCGGTGCAATAGCCTGAAGTCGTCCACGATGGTTTTTAAAAGGATAATCGTCCAGGTCACCGACCATGGAATAACGTCCCTGCGAAACCTCGCCTGTGAGCAGAGAGGTTCTTAACCAGTGAAGGCTGCGTTTACTCATTATATTTTCCGGCCAATAATCGCCGAAACGTGAAATGTCACCACGATCCATGGCAACATTGATATCAACTTCGGGTTTGCCCTCACTGGATGCCATACGTACACGACCATCAACACTGATGTCATCGTTTTCCACCCAGCAGTAATTCAGGTCAAGCTGCCAGTCAACCTTTGTTGTCCACAGAATTTCCAGCCTGCAATCGTTCACATCGATAACCATCGGACGGCGAAATACATACGACCAGTCCAGCTTGACTGATGCACCACCAAAATGGATGTTACCAACCCCTGCATCCATGGCAATTTGTGCATTGATGCCTTCAATATCTGGCCCTTTGTTCCAGCCCCAAAAGTGACCATTTTCAAGTTGACCGCTGGCCTTCTTTACTTGCCATTTAGCGTCCAGAACCAGGTCAAAATCCGTCACACTGCCCTGTGCACGCTGTGGAACAGTTGTTGGCCAGGGTGTGTTGTAGTTTGCCATTATTCGCTGCGCAAGCTGCACCGGGTAGTCCAGCTCAACGTAATCAGCACTGACCCAAAGAGCAAGGTTTTGCGGTAGATTTCTGGCCAGTGAAAACCGTTGACTCTGCCACTCTACACCTGCATATTCGACCGTAAGATCGGCTAAATCCAGACGCCAGTCTTTACGCTTTGCAAATTGAAAATTGAAGCGACTGTTCAGATGATCAATAACCAGAGGCCCGGATTGTGAGGATAGTTGTGCGTTACGAAGATCCAGCACACCCTGCATCTGCTGTGGGCTACCGAGTTGCCATTCACCCCATACTTCAGCGTTCAACCGCCCTGCAACTGGGAGCAGGGGGTGGTGTGGTAATTGTCTGACCAGCTCAGCCAACATCAACTCACCCGTTTTAACGTGCCAGCGGGCTTGTGCAAGATGCTGTTCGGCATCGAGCTCGACCTGAACGATTGCATCCAGATCACCCACGACACGACTTCTATCCCTGTCTGTCACCCTGGCCTGTATTTCTGCAGCCATGCTACGGCCATCCATCTTGAGGCGCCCGTTCACATTGCTCAGCATCAGGTGAATTTCAGCTTCCGGGTCGTCAAAACTGAGGCTGATATCTTGCAGACGAACTTCACCGTTTAAAGCCACATCGCGCAAGCCAGGGTTGCTGTTTTTGCCTGGTCTGGTTTTGCCGATGCCCAGACCGGATAAGACATAACGACCATCTGTGGTGCGTTCAAGGGACAGATCTGCGCCAATAATTCGGAAACTGTACAAAGGTCTGCCGGGAATCAAGGCATTGAGTGGTTTGATATCCAATGCTGCCCGATTAATGGCAATCTCAGACTGCATACCATCCGGCATTAGGGTGACACCCTGCAGGCTGATGCGCGGACCGAATGCTTTCCATTCACCATTAAAGCTTTCTACCTTTACCGGCTGATTGAAAGCCTTGCTCAACCAGGTTTCTAGCTCAGGTTGATAATGAACGCTGTAGGGCATCAACAACTTGCCTATCCCTACAACAACGGCTGCCAGCACTGTCAGCAGCGTCAGTGCCGTCCAGAGCAGCGTTCTTATTCGCCGAAGAATTCTACGCAAACTATTCATTAGGACCTGCCAATAAGGGACAGATCGTTGTGTTGTAGATCCACTACAGCAGCACCACGTCGAATTGTTCCTGGGTGTACTGATCTTCACGTTGAAAGCGGATGGACTTGCCGATCACTTCCTCAAGTTCTGCCACGGTGGTCGACTGATCATCCAGAATTTTATCCACAACTCCTGTCGACGCCACCACCAGTAATCGACTGGCCTCATATTGTCGGCTGGAACGCATGATTTCCCGGAAGACCTCAAGACAAACCGTTTCCGCACTTTTCAACACGCCTCGCCCGGAACAAACGGGACAGGGTTCGCACAATACATGGCCCAGACTTTCTGTCGTGCGTTTGCGAGTCATTTCGATCAAACCGAGTGAAGAAATTTCACAAATATTGGTCTTTGCATGATCACGTTCGAGTGCTCGCTCCAGGGCGAGCATAACCTGACGCTTGTGCTCATCATTATGCATATCGATAAAATCAATGATGATGATACCACCCAGGTTTCTTAGTCGAAGTTGACGGGCAATTGACTGCACCGCCTCCTGATTGGTTTTATAGATCGTTTCTTCCAGCGTGCGGTGACCCACGTAAGCACCTGTATTCACGTCAATCGTGGTCATGGCTTCAGTCTGATCAATTACCAGGTGACCACCCGACTTCAGTGGTGATGTACGGTGTAAGGCATGATCTATTTCATCTTCTATACCATATAAGTCAAATATTGGGCGTTCGGCACGATAGCACTCGATTCGTTGTTCCCATTCGGGCAAGAATTTCCCCGTGAAATCCTTCAATCGTTCAAATTCTTCATTTGAATCGATGCGAACTTTTTCTACCTCTTCATGCATGTGATCCCGTAGTGCCCGCAAAGGCAGTGAAAGATCTTCATAAATACACTCACCTGGCTTGCTGATACGAATTTTCTCGGCGATGCTCTCCCAGATTTTTTCCAAGTAAGACATATCTGCCGACACTGCAAATTCATTGATATTTTCAGCATTGGTACGAATGATGTAGCCGTGTTTGTCCTTATGTTCCCGCAATGTGGATAACAGGTTTTTGAGTCGCTCACGCTCCATTTCATCTTCGATTCGCACTGATACAGCAACGGTTTCACTCTCAGGCAGCAGAACCAGGAATCGCGACGGGATACTGAGGTTGGTGGTCAGGCGCGCACCCTTTGTCCCCAATGGGTCCTTGATGACCTGAACCACTACTTCACCGCCTTCGCGAACCAGGGACGTGATGGGGGGTTCCGGTGGCGACGCATCCGGCATTTGCTCGTACTCTACTCTGTCAATATCCGAAGCATGTAAAAAAGCGGTGCGATCAAGACCTATGTCTATGAAAGCGGCCTGCATTCCAGGCAGCACGCGGGACACGGTTCCTTTGTAGATATTACCGAGATAGCCGAGATGACTGTTACGCTCGAGGGAAACCTCTTGCAACATACCATTTTCAACCACCGCCACACGGGTTTCCGTGGGCGTTACATTGATCAAGATTTCTTCGCTCATACGCGGTTCTTTCCACACCCGCAGGTGCTCAATTCAAGAACGCTAGAATACCACCCGGGTGGGTTCCCGTGGTGACAGAGGTCAATTGAGCCAGCCTGGAGAAACCATTCGCTCATGTCAGCAAACCAGCCTGGCGAAGTAATTCTGCCGTTTCAAACAATGGCAGACCCATCACACCCGAATAGCTGCCATCGATACGACGAATGTACTGTCCTGCCCCACCCTGCACGGCATACGCACCCGCCTTGTCCATGGGTTCATCGCTTTGACAATATTTTTTAATCCATTCAATCGACATTTTTCCAAACGTCACCGCAGTGACATTGAGTGTTTCCAATACATTGTCTGTGCCCAGGGCCAGCGCGACTGCCGAATAAACATGGTGTGTTTGTTCTGACAAGTCTTGCAACATATTTTCGGCTGCCACCCGTGAGTCCGGCTTGCCGAGAACCTTGCCATCCAGTAATACAATGGTGTCAGAACCCAAGGCAGGCATCAGACCTGCAGTATGTGCAAGCCCCGCCAGAGCCTTTTCGCGCGCCATACGCAAAACGTAACTCTCCGGTGTCTCGCCCGTAGTTATGGTTTCATCAATGTTCGCGGCAGCCGCCGTGAACGAGACCTCCAGTTGCTTGAGCAGTTCCCTTCGTCGGGGTGACCCGGAAGCCAGTAATATTGTTTGTTTTGAAGTCATACGCGGTGATAAGGGTGATTTTGTGTAATAGACCAGGCTCGGTACAACTGCTCAGCTAACACGACCCTGACGAGGGGATGCGGTAGAGTCAGTGGTCCAAGCGACCAGCGGTTATCTGCTTTTTGCATGATATCTGCGCTTATGCCATCAGGTCCACCAATCATAAAACCGACATCGCGACCTTCGCTCATCCATTCCTCCAGATTCGATGCCAGCTTTTCGGTTGACCATGCCTGGCCCTGAACATCCAGAGCAATGACTCTGGCCTGTTTCGGCATGGCTGCATACATCGCTTTGCTTTCAACGGCTGTCAGGCGTTGGGTATCCGCATTTTTTCCACGCTTTGCCAATGACACTTCACGCAAGGATAAAGCCAGTCCCGGCGGCATCCTGCGGGCATATTCGACCCATGCTTCATTAACCCAGCGTGGCATACGCTTGCCAACGGCGGCCACCAGCAATTGCATTTAGAGGTATCCTTCAGGCAGAACTGCTTACACCGCTGCGATGATCAGCACTGACTTCCCAAAGCTTTTCAAGATTGTAAAAAGCCCTGGTCTGAGGCAGCATCAGGTGAACGATGACGTCATTCAGGTCAACCAGCACCCACTCCCCTTCACCAGTACCTTCAACACCCAACGGCGGGTTACCTTCGGCTTTGGCCTTGAGCACAAGGTGCTCAGCCATGGATTTAACATGACGTGTTGAATTTCCCGAAGCAATAACCATGCGCTCAGTCAAAGGGTTTTTGCCTGAAACATCGATCACCTGGATATCGGTGGCCTTGAAGTCTTCTAATGAGGAAATAACGAGTTGTTGCAACTGGTCAGTGGTTAATTCGTCAACTACGATTTGGGTGTTCAAATTTGAGCATTACCTTTAGGAAGTTCACTGATTTTAGCTGCCGACGTGGGTCACGTAAAGCTCAGCATGTGATTTCGCTGTCCTTCAAGCAGGCACATACAGTCGGTTTTGGTTGATGTAGTCCAATACTGCCTCCGGCAACATCGACCGCGGTGAGCGTCCCAGGCGGATGATGCTCTTGATAGTCGTGGCTGAAATATCAATGGATGTAACCTTTAGTGGTAGCACCCTACCCGCTTCTGAGTGCAGCAGTTCTCGTGCGTCAACACTCAAACATCGTTGAATTCGTTTTGCCAAATCTTGCCGATATTCTGCTTTCGCCTCCGGTCTGCTCAGAACCACAATGTGGGCGAGCGCAAACAGTTGTTCCCAGTCAAACCAACTGTGCAGGTGGTTGGCGGCATCCTGCCCGAGCAATAACAACAATGGCTGTTGTGGTAACTCTGCGCGCAACTCACGTAGCGTATCAACCATATACGAAGGGCCGCCTCGACGGGTTTCGCGGTCATCAATCATTAAATGTGGAAACTCTGACTGCGCAAGCTGTAACATTTCCAACCTTTGCTTGGCCGTCGCCGATGGTGTCTTGCGATGCGGAGGGCTGCCAGCGGGCAGCAGATACAGATGTTTAAGATTCAGCTTTTGACGCGCCTCCTCTGCACATCGAAGGTGCCCATAATGCACCGGATCAAATGTGCCACCGAATAATGCCAACGGCTCGATTGAAAGCTGATCTTCATGACTCATGTTAAATCTGGCTCGCCGCTGACCATGCTCAGGCAGACAACTGCAGTAACAGGGTATTGATGCTTTGCCAGGGATCACCAGCTGCCCGCCCCTTGCTCTGTCGGTCAATCAACGAGAGTGTTTTGGATGCCCCAAACAGCATGCGTGTATCCAGTCGCCTGGCCGCTGTACGAATGGTGTTCTGTCGGTTATGCCATACATTCAAGCGCCTGAATACCATAGTCTCCTGTTCACCCCCACGCATGGCCAGCCTGAACGCCTCGGTGGTCCTTATCTCCCGCAATAACGCACCCAGCAACATCGGAAGTGGAGTATCCATGCGCTTCAAACCTGCGGCTACACGTAGTCCGTCACGTAAATTGCCGGTCAACATGTGTTCTGCCAATGCAAAAGCATCAAACCGACTGCTATCAGCCACAACTTTTAAAACATCATCTACCGTGACCGTACCTTTTCCCTTGATCAAGGCCAGGCGATCTATTTCCTGTCGGGCGGCGAGCAGGTTACCTTCGAGCCTGTCTGCCAATATGCCTATGACTTCCTGCTCTGGCTGCATACCGTGCTGTTGCATGCGTAGTTCCAGCCAGCGCGGCAACTCCTGTGCTTTGATCGGCCAAATATCTACACGCTGACCTGCTTTTTCAAGTTGGGTGGCCCATTTTGACTTGCGTGACCCCGCATCCCATTGCTCACAACTCACCATTAACACCATGTCAGGGTCCGGGGCCTTTGCCCATTCGGTGAGTACCCTGGCACCCTCCCGACCGGGCTTCCCGGTGCGCAAGCGCAAGTCGATAATTTTCTGAGTAGCAAATAACGATGGTGCAGCCGCTTGCTCTAACTCCGACCAGTCAAAACCACGCTCGACCTGTAACAATTCGCGCTCGATAAAACCTTGAGCCTTTGCCGCCTCTCTGACCTGGTCACAACATTCCTGTAATAAAAGCGGTTCTTCACCCGCAATCAGGTAAACCGGTGCTAGTCCACGTTGCAGACTGGCGGCAAGTTGTTCTGCTCTAAGCGCCATATCGCACTGCTAGTGTAGTGTCAAACATGATAATTACTTACCATAGGTACCTAGTCGTCTGACGACCATTCGGGCCATGCTGTCAGCCAGATCACCACGCAGAAACTCATCTTCCTGCTCTGCAGCAAGGATGTCCTGAGCCGTAAAGCTGTAAGTACGTGTTTGCTCAAAAGTCTGCATCGGAACCAGCTCGGTGCCGTTGCTGTCGAGCAAGCGGAACTGGACGGTATGACGAATTAAAAACTCTCGTACGCGAGCGTTATCACCAATGGACTGGATTTCCTTACGCATGCGGTTAAGCGGCACTTCAAGCACGGCAACGTTATCAAGCGAGGTCACGACCTTTACACCATTTTGCTCCAGATGAATTTCCAGCCGTCGTGCGAATTCACTGTAAGGTAACTGTATGTCCAGTTTGGTGCGTTGCATTTCTGCAGGCAATTCGGCCCGCGTTTGCAAATGGAACCCGCAAGCAGTGACCAGTAGCAAGACTGACAATAGTGAAAATAAACGGTGTAATTTCATCATGATGACGGGCCCTGGTGTAGTGTATCGAACTAGCTTACAACGATGTTCAACAGCCGGTCTGAAATATAAATAACTTTGCGGATCTTTTTTCCTTCGGTATGCCGCGTGACGTTCTGCTCTGCCATCGCAGCGGCCATGGCCTGTTCCTCATCACCTCCAGGCGCCAACTCCAGGCGGGCCCGCAACTTGCCATTTACCTGTACCACCAGCGTGACCTGATCACGCACACGCGCGGCCTCGTCTACGTCCGGCCATGGTGTGTTAACCACGCTGTCGCGTTCACCCAGCATTTCCCACAAAGTTTCACAGATATGCGGTGTGATTGGAGCCAATAAGCGTACCACGGCCTTCCAGGCCTCATCCAGCACCGCGCGACCCTGCACACTGCGGTCTTCAAACCGCCCCAGATGGTTGCTCAGCTCCATTACCGCTGCAATGGCAGTATTAAATGTTTGTCGGCGGCCGATATCGTCACTCACCTTGGCAATGGCATCGTGAACATAACGCCGGATGGTTTTTTGTTCCGCGTTCAGTTCACGGGTATTTAAAACTTCGGCAGGTCCGGCAGCAATATGCTCAGTGCACATAAACCACAGTCGACGTAAAAATCGGAAGGACCCTTCTACACCTGAATCTGACCATTCAAGGGACTGGTCAGGTGGTGAAGCAAACATGGAAAACAGGCGAACAGTATCAGCACCGTAACGCTCAACCAGATGTCTCGGATCCACACCATTATTTTTGGATTTGGACATTTTTTCAATCGCACCGATTTCCACCGGTAATCCATCCGCGGTTAATGTTGCACCAGTCATCTTACCCTTGTCGTCCCGCTCGACAATGACATCGGCAGGATTGAACCAGGTAGTACCACCGTCATCGGTATCGCGTCGAAATGTTTCCGCTACAACCATACCCTGGCAGAGAAGACGCGTGACCGGTTCGTCGGTCTCCAGCATACCGGCATCACGCATTAACTTGTGATAGAAGCGGAAGTACATCAGGTGCAAAATAGCGTGTTCAATACCACCAATGTACTGATCTACCGGCAGCCAGTAATTTGCACGCTCGTCGACCATGCCATCGGCACCAGGCGAGCAATATCGTGCACAATACCAGGATGACTCCATGAACGTGTCAAACGTATCGGTTTCCCGTTCAGCGGCACCGCCGCACTGTGGACATTGAGTTTTACGCCACTCGGAGTCAGCTTTTATCGGCGATTGCACACCCATGAAGGTAACGTCTTCGGGCAATACAACTGGCAACTGATCCTCTGGCACCGGCAGCGCACCACAATCTGGACAGTAAATAACCGGGATTGGACAACCCCAGTACCGCTGCCGACTGACACCCCAGTCACGCAGACGAAAATTCACTTTGCGCTCACCGATACCTTCAGCTTCCAGCCATGATATGGCTTTTTCTTTAGCTTCAGTTACACCGAGTCCGTTCAACCATTCACTGTTAATTGCCACACCATCATCAACGTAGGCTTCACCCTGCCAGTCTTCAGGGGTCTTTACGGTCCGCACGATGGGTAGATTATGTGCCTTGGCAAAATCCCAATCGCGTTGGTCCTGACCGGGTACCGCCATAATCGCGCCAGTTCCGTAACCCATCAACACATAATCGGCAATATACAGTGGCACCGCTTTGCCAGTGAACGGATTGAAAAGAAATGCCCCGGTATCAACACCACGTTTTTCCAGGCTACCTTCCGCAGAAGTACGATCGGCTTCGCTGCTCTGGCGGGCCGATTGAATGAATGTATCAACCTGTTTTCGACAGGCATCAGTGGTGATTTCAATCACCAGAGGGTGTTCCGGCGCAAGTACTGCATAGGTCATACCAAATGCAGTATCCGGGCGGGTGGTGAATACACCTACAGACGGGGCACCGGACGTTACCCGACCTGAACTGTCGCATACATACATCTCAAATTCAGCGCCTTCAGAACGCCCAATCCAGTTACGTTGCATGGTCTTGACCGCCTCCGGCCATTGCTCCAGGTCATCCAGACCGTTGAGCAGTTCATCTGCGTAATCGGTAATGCGTAAAAACCACTGTGGGATGGTACGACGTTCAACAAGCGCACCCGAACGCCAACCACGGCCATCAACGACCTGTTCATTAGCCAGTACGGTCTGGTCAACCGGATCCCAATTGACCTCGGAGTCTTTACGATAAGCAAGACCCTTTTTCATTAAGCGGGTGAACATCAGCTGTTCCCAGCGGTAATACTCCGGCGTGCAAGTGGCGAACTCACGTGACCAGTCATAAGCAAAACCAAGTCGTTGCAATTGCTGGCGCATATGCTCGATATTTGCATAGGTCCATTTGGCTGGCGCGGTATTGTTCTTGATCGCAGCATTTTCTGCTGGCAGACCGAAGGCATCCCAACCCATCGGCTGCAACACATTTTTACCCAGCATACGCTGGTAACGGCTAACCACATCACCGATGGTGTAATTACGCACATGGCCCATGTGTAATGCCCCGGAGGGGTAAGGCAACATGGACAGGCAATAAAACTTTTCAGTATCAGGGTTTTCCGTCACCTGGTAGGTCTTGTCACTATCCCAGCACGCCTGTACACGTACTTCTATCTCTAATGGGTTGTAAGGCGTTTGTTCCATGTTTTATCCGGCCTGATAGCCTGTCTGCTTAATTCTGAATGCGAAGCATAACCGACCCCAACAGGACAAAAAAGACTGTTTGGAGATTAAAGCTGCCAATCCATAACAATCACCCCGCACGGCCCTAGTATCACCACGAAACACCATTCATCCCCAGAGATTATTTTTTGCTGTGGATGTAAGCCAGAATCGCGTCCAATCCGTAGCTGGCTGGAACAGGATGAGATTCATCTTCTAAAGCTGGCTGGATGGCTTTTGCCACCACTTTACCCAGTTCAACACCAAACTGGTCGAAAGGATTGATATCCCAAATTACACTCTCGACAAATACCTTGTGCTCATAAAGTGCCAGCAACTGACCAAGACTGAAAGGCGTCAGTTTATCCAACAATAAAACATCGGAAGGTCGCCCACCCGGCATTTGCCTGTGTGCATGGCCCAGGCCACCCTCTCGACCGCTCTGCGGCCTCACCTCATCCAGTATTTTTTCATTATCCTGACCCGTCGTACCGGTTGCCAGCGCTGTTGCCTGCGCCAGCAAATTTGCCAACAAGCTGGCATGCGCCTCTTTATCTTCATGATCTGGATTGATAACACCAATAAAACTCAGTGGCACTATATCGCTACCCTGATGAAACATCTGAAACAATGAATGTTGGGCATCAGTACCCGCCTCACCGAACAGGACCGGGGATGTATCGTAGTCAACACGCCTGTTCTGGCTATCAATCGATTTACCATTTGATTCCATCACCAGTTGTTGTAAATAGGCAGGAAGAGAACGCAGGCGATGGTCATATGGGATTACTGCCGTTGCCGGGAAATTGCAGACATTGCGATGCCAAATGCCGATCAAAGCCATCAAGACCGGTAGATTTTCCGCAAGTGCCGCAGTTTGAACATGATGATCCATTTCAGCAGCGCCACGCAAAAACTCAGCGAAGCCACCTTCACCCATCACTGCGGCCGCTGACAGACTGACAGCTGACCAGATCGAATAGCGCCCACCCACCCATTCAGGCAGGTCTAATGTGTTTGCCTGTGGTACACCAAATGCTTCAACTGCTTGCTGATTCCCACTAACAGCAAACAGACGTTGAAGTGCAGCCTCCTGTCCCAGCGCCCGTGTCATCCAATGCAGTACCCTGCTTGCATGGAGTAATGTTTCACCAGTTGTAAAGCTCTTTGTTGCGACAATAACAGCAGTTTCGGCCGGATCCAGGCGTGCCAGTAAATTTTTGCGAAAATGTGCATCCACCGATGACAGAAAATGTACTTGTGGCGAGGTACTATTTCCCAGAGCCTCGATCAGAAGACGTGGTCCCAGTACAGAACCACCTATACCAATGTGGATGATGTGACGAACCTGTTGATCAGGTTTGTTCGGTAATTGACCGGCCGCAAACCTGGCTGCAAACTTAAGCATTCGTTGCCGATTTTCTGTCACAGCCGCGACAGTTATTGCGTCGAGTTTGTTGAGCACATCGTCACTGCGCAGTGCCATATGCAAGGCTGGTCGGTTTTCTGTGTAGTTAATATTCTCGCCATTAAATAGCCGCTTCAGGGCTTCTTCTACAGCGCTTTTTTCAGTCAGTTCCAGCAACAGTTTTAAAGATTGCTGATCCAGCTCTGTACGTGAAAAATCCAGTAATAAATCAGCGCTGCTTGCACTGAAATTTTTGAAGCGATTTGGCTCACAAAGACGTTCAGATAATGGTTTTCCATGGCTATTAATGTTGTATTTTTGCAACGCATGAAGAAATTTCTGGTTCATGATGTCGTTTTACACCTTAATTGACTTAATCTGAATGCCCGATAGCAACATCGTCTTTGATATCTGTATGCAAATTTTTGGAGTTACTATTTCAAATTGACGATAAGTAAACACAGTTAACATTAATTAACCTGTATACTATTGATTATATACATAATATACTAGCAGGCATGACAAATTCAACAGACAAAAAAATGCCTCTCTCCAATTACGGAGAAAGGCATATTCTGGAGTGATGTATCCGTCTTTTTGCGCCCTGCGACCTTGGTATGTGTTGCGGTCTTACCAAGATTGGTTGTAATAATACCACTAACCCTAATAATTGCAACCTTTTCTGGACAAAAAACAACAAATATCTCCGCTATTCGTATCGAAATTTGCTTGCCGTGCCAATGGACTTTCGGGAGACATCCCACACGCTAATCCCCGGCCTCATCTCTTAGACGAAAAATGTCACTACAATCGAGTTGCTGTAACAACTCTGCAATGGCGCCATAACCGGGGATTTCCAACATTGGATCAAGCTCAAACATCGGCATTAAAACAAACGCCCTTTCGTGCATACGCGGGTGGGGTAACTCCAGTTCTTCCGATCGACATTGCTTATCGCCATATAACAAAAGGTCGATGTCGATCAGTCGTGGCCCCCAACGGCGCCCGCTACGTTGCCGGCCCATCACATTTTCAATTGACTGCAACTGATATAATAACGGGGTTGGACCCAGATTTGTTTCTATTTGCACAACTGCGTTGATGAAATCATCCTGATTTTCATCACCCCAGGGTGGTGTACGGTAAAAGGAAGATTTGCTTAAAATCCCAACCCCATCTATCTCACCCAGTCTGGTTAATGCCTGCTGAAGTTTTATCGCCGGTTGTTGTAGATTACTGCCAAGACCCAGCCATGCTTTCATGATGTCCCGTCTCGATATGGGTGCGCTGTCAGGATTTTGCAGCGGGTGTGCTACGCCGTCGATTTCTTCGGCGTGGAGGCGGCCGGGAATCGTTTTTGTACCTGTCACCCTGGCCAGTATTCAATACCACGCCCTTTTGGGCTTCGGTCCAGTGATCACACAGATCTTTTAATGAAGCATCTTCCTCGGCTCTCAACAACAGGAAGTCATACGCTGCCCGAAAGCGCCGTTCACCCAGCAAAGCTTTTGCACGGCGGCCGCGGGTATGATTAAAGCGTGGTTGCATGGTCCAGATTTGGCGGGTTATTACACTAAAACGACGTGGAATTGCGGTTCTTTGCACCTGCTTTGCAATCACTTCATCCGCTGCCTGACTCAGGGCCAAATACTCCTGCATGCCTCCAGCTTCCAAAGTACTCGCCCTCTCCCGTACCGGCTGCCACAACAAAGCCGCCAATAGAAAAGCCGGCGTGACCGGTTTTTGTACCGCAATGCGTTCATCCGTGTTCTTCATCGCAGTGTCCATCAATGGCCCGGTTTGGGCCTTGCCGGAACTGCCCTTAGCCTTGAGCACGGGAAACAGGGCACGGGTTAACTGAAATCGCTGCAAAGCCTCCAGCGTCCTGGCTGCATGGCCTGTCATAAACAACTTGCAGACTTCTTCAAACAAACGAGCAGGTGGAATATCTTTAAGCAGTGATGCCATTTCATTGACAGGCTTCGCCGTCTCCTCACCCAACTCAACACCAAGCTTGGCGACAAACCGGGCTGCACGCAGCAGCCTTACCGGGTCTTCCCGGTAACGTGTAGGGGCATCCCCAATCAATCTCAATTTGCGTTCAGACAAATCCCTGTAACCACCGACAAAATCCTGAATATCACCACTGATCGGATCAAGAAACAATGCATTGATGGTAAAATCGCGCCGTATGGCATCTTCTTCAAGACTGCCCCAGACATTGTCCCGCAATATGCGGCCGTTCTGATGCATGTGGTCGTCATCCTCATTAACCTGCGGGCCACGAAATGTGGCAACCTCGATTAATGTGCCACCCATACGCACATGAGCCAATCGAAAACGGCGTCCAATCAGCCGGGCTCGTGGAAATACAGTTTTGACTTCCTCCGGTATCGCATCGGTCGCCACATCGTAGTCTTTGGGTACTTTGCCCAACAACAAATCACGTACGCTACCGCCTACGATGTAAGCCTCATAACCCTCTTCCTGAAGACGACGAACCACTTCAGTGGCATGAGGGCAAAGCTGTTGCACCGCAATACCATGCTCCGCGAGTGGAATAACAATGTGATTAGTGATGATTGATTCCCAAAACCTTTTAGTGAGTTGAAGTCATTTGTCTATGTACGACGGTTGAACATAATGATCCGGGTAGTTTAACATGACCCCCCTGTTGCAATAACAGAAAAAGCGCTCCCTTCGTCTAGCGGTCCAGGACGCGGCCCTCTCAAGGCTGAAACACGAGTTCGATTCTCGTAGGGAGCGCCAATCCTGTTGATTTCAGGTAAGGGTCCATCGTTTTATGAACGCAGCCAAAACACGTGTAAAAGCATGACAAAAAACACTCCCCTGGACTTTGGTTTTCTACGCCGTGAGCTTATCGGTGCCGATGCGCCCATTCAAACGCCGTTCGGTGAACGCCTGATGATGTATGCGGATTACACAGCTTCCGGCCGCTGTCTTTGTTTTGTGGAAAACTACCTGCGCCAGTTGCAACGTATTTATGCCAACACGCACACCGAGGATGATATCAGCGGTCGTTCCATGACGCAGTTGTTGAAGGAGGCCGAGGAAAGTATAAAAAACTCTGTCAATGCCGCTGAAACCGGCCGCATTATCGCTGTTGGCAGCGGTGCCACCGGCGCCATCGATAAACTACAGCAAATAATCGGTGTTTCCCTGCCTCCGGTGACACGCCAACACCTTGGCACCTTGCTTGGCAACGCATTGGGTCGGGATCAAGTTGACGTATTCAAAGACTTTCTGAGTGAAAATCAACCAATTGTTTTTGTCGGCCCGTATGAACACCATTCCAACGAGATTTCCTGGCGTGAAAATCTTGCCACGGTCGTGCCGGTGCCACTGGATCAAGACGGTGGAGTTGATCTTCAACACTTGGAAAAATTGTTGCAAGACCCTGCATACCAGGGACGCAGTCGTATTGGTTCATTTTCCGCTGCTTCAAACGTCACCGGTATCATCTCCCCAGTGCACGAAATAGCCGCACTTTTGCACCGCTATGGTGCCATCGCCTGCTTTGATTACGCCGCCAGCGCACCCTATGTGAACATCGATATGAATCCGCCGGCCGGTTTATACGATGGTGATGCCTCTCTGGATGCCATATTCATCTCTCCACACAAATTTCTTGGCGGCCCTGGGTCTAGCGGTGTACTGGTATTTCATGAACGCCTGTATCACCGCGAATTACCACCCACTGTCAGCGCGGGCGGCACGGTAGATTATGTTGGCCCGATCAACCAGGATTTCATTCCACATATTGAAGAACGGGAAAAACCCGGCACACCCGGTGTATTGCAAGTGCTTAAGGCCGCCATGGTGTTTGAGGTCAAGGACAATGTGACCACGGCACATATTGAAAAAAGGGAACAGCAACTTCTGGAGAAAATATTTACCCGCTGGCTTGCCAATCCCGCGATTGCAATCCTCGGCAACCCCGACCCGGCTAAACGAGTAGGCATTATTTCCTTCAATATCAAGGTCAATGACAAGCACTTTTTGCATCCAAAATTTGTCACTACGCTTTTAAATGATCTGTTTGGCATCCAGTCTCGAGCCGGTTGTTCCTGTGCCGGTCCATACGGGCATCGTTTACTGGAAATTGATGAAGAAACCTCTGAACAATACCGCAACTGTGTGACCCAAGGCTATTCAGGTATCAAGCCCGGTTGGTGCAGAATCAGCATGCATTACGTCATGGATGATCTCGAAGTCGACTTTCTTCTGGATGCCATCGATTTTGTTGCTCAGAAGGGTCGTCTTTTTTTACGTCTTTATGAATTTGACCTTTACGATGGCAGCTGGAATATAAAAGACAATCCAACTCGCCTTCAACGCTTTTCTCTACAGTCAGCACTTGAAGCCAGTATGGGTGAAGAAACACCCATGCCATATGGTGAACGTCAGAAGTGCTATACGACCTACCTCGAAGAGGCTTTTGCATTGGCACTGAAGCTTCAGAAGCAGGCTCCTTCAATTGAACATACATTGGAAGGCCCGCTCGGGGAATTACAGTTTTTTGCACTACCGGAATGTTGCATTAAAGAATAACCGACCCTTGCTCTATTCCAGTTTGACTTGATTCAATGGTAAAACCGTGGTGCTCTTTTGTTGTTTCAGCACGAAGCTGGTGTTGACAGTGCGCACCACACCGATCTTCAGCAGGTATTCGCTGAGAAACTCCTGATAGGATGCCATATCAGGCGCCACGACCTTCAGCATATAATCATGTTCACCACTGGTGGCATGACATTCCAGCACCTGTGGCGCACCCAAAATAGCGCGATCAAAGCGCTTCACACTTTCCGAACCATGATCGTTCAGCGTGACGTGAGCAAAACCCATAATGGGCAAACCTACCTGTTGACGATCAACAACGGCCGCATAATGGCTGATCACACCTGCTTCTTCCAGCGCACGCAAACGACGCCAGCTTGGTGAAGGCGACAAAGAGACTTCTTTAGCAAGGTCCCGGTTGGACAAACGCCCATCCTTTTGCAAGGCCTCCAGAATGGAAATATCCTGTTTGTCCAGTTTCATAACAATTTTTTTTGCTTAACCATCATTATTGAGAAATTATATACCCTATACATTAATTTAAATCAAGTAAATGGCAATTAAATACTTAGCAACAAGGTATATAATTTTAAATAGGAATGTTTATCATTGGAAGCAACAGAAATGGCAACGGTTACACCTATATACCAACGGGACCAGACACAACAAATACAAACCACCAGCCTCGACTGGCCACATATCGTGTATCTGACCCTGTTATCACGCGCCATTGATGATCTGGAGGAGACAGAACTACTGCAAAGCCGTGAAGTGTTATACCAGTTCTCGGCCCGCGGCCACGATATGGCGCAAATCATCCTTGCCTCTATGCTGGATCACCCTGGCGATGCTGCCAGCGGTTATTACCGCTCACGACCGTTCCTACTGGCTTTGGGACTCGATCTGCAAGACGCGATGGCAGGGCCGATGATGCGCTCCGGTGGTATGAGTGACGGCCGTGACATTGGTGTGGTTTTCAACCTGCCGCAAAAGAACAACAAACCGTGCTTTTTACCAATGAGTGGTGGCGTGGGGGCACAGTACACACCCATTTCAGGCTGGGCGGAAGCCATCGTTTACAAAACCCGTGTATTAGCTGACAACAACAATGAGAGCGCTATTGGTGTCGCACTTGGCGGCGACGCGTCGACCTCCACCAGCGGCTTCTGGGCCGCACTCAACAACGCCACAACCCGCAAGCTACCCATGTTGTTTTACATTGAAGACAACGGATACGGAATTTCTGTACCCTCTGACCTGCAAACACCGGGCGGCAATATCGCGCAGAACCTGTCTGCCTTCAACAACCTGTTCATCCTCGATGGAGACGGTTGTGACCCGCAACAGGCGGCAGACTATCTCGCGCGAGGTATTCAACATGTACGTGAAGGCCATGGTCCCGCACTGGTGCGTCTGACGGTTCCACGTCTGTCGGGACATTCCGGTCAGGACACACAAAAATACAAAGACGAAGCGCTGGTGGCCGCTGAAAAGGCCCGTGATCCCTTGCCTCGTCTGAAAGAATTTGTCATCACTCAAAACCTGATGACAACACAAGACTGGGAAACCACAGCACAGCGTGCAAAGATCGAGGTCAGGGCCGCCTTGACCCAAGTTCGCAAACGCCCACAACCGGATCCGCAAGGTATTAGCCGTTTTGTATTCAGTGAATCTGACACTGATGGGCAAACGATACTACAACAACAGGGCGGACTGTTGCCCGGCGGACATGTATTTCCGGCGTCAGGCCATCAAGCAAAACCTGAAAATGAGCGCATCAATATGCTCACCGCAATTCGTCGTACTTTGCATGCAGAACTGGCAAGCAACCCAAAGCTGGTTATATTTGGCGAAGACGTCGGCCCCAAGGGTGGCGTCCACGCAGCTACCTTGGGCTTGCAGGACACCTTTGGTAAAGCAAGGGTATTCGACACCAGTTTGTCGGAAGAAGGCATCATCGGTCGTGCCGTTGGCATGGCTGCAGCCGGACTCATGCCTGTACCTGAAATTCAATTCCGAAAATATGCCGATCCGGCCGAGGAACAGCTGAATGACTGCGGTACGATGCGTTGGCGCACTGCAAACCGTTTTGCCGCACCAATGGTAGTGCGCATTCCGGGTGGGTTCTTCAAGGTCGGTGACCCCTGGCACAGCCAGTCCAATGAGGTCAAATGGCTGCATTCCATCGGCTGGCAACTAGCCATGCCGTCTAATGCCCAGGATGCCGTTGGTCTGTTGCGGACAGCCATGCGGGATAACAACCCGACGATCTTTTTTGAACACCGCTCGATGCTCGACAGCGCCTGGGCAAGACGCCCCTGGCCCGGTGATGACTATGTCATCCCCTTCGGCTCTGCAACCAGCGTACGCGCTGGTGACAAACTGACAGTCGTTACCTGGGGTGCGATGGTGCCACGTTGTGAAAAAGCAGCAGACAAGCTGGGCGGAGATATCGAGGTGATTGATCTGCGAACACTCTCTCCCTGGGACAAGAACACCGTTATTGCTTCAGTCAGTCGTACCCACCGCTGTCTGATTGTGCATGAAGACAATATAACAGCCGGGTTTGGTGCAGAAATTGCCGCTTACCTGACAGAAAATATCTTTTTCGAGCTTGACGCACCACCACGCCGTCTGGCGATGCCGGATGTACCCAGCCCGCATAACCCGCAGTTGATGGATGAAGTAGTGCCTAACAAGGAGCGTATTATGGCGGCCATGAAAGATTTACTTGAGTTCTAGAATGACCGGCATTATCGAAATTTGCTTTCCACAAGACCAGCAGGAAGGCACTGAAGCGACCGTCATCCGCTGGCTAGTCAATGAGGGTGACAGCGTAGCGGCACACGATCCTCTGGTTGAAATTGAAACCGACAAGGTCGTAGTTGAAGTTGCGGCATCGGAAACCGGTATTATTGCCAACATCAAAATCCAGCAAGATGAAGATGTCAATCCAGGCGATGTCCTATGTACACTGAATACCACTGGTGATCTCTGCGGCGAACCAGAATCAACAGCTGCGACAGCCGCCGCAATCGACACGCAAACAAGGCGTGATCGTTTGAGCCCGGCAGTCAGACAGCGAGTATTGCAGCACAAACTGGATATCAGCGGAATCAGCGGTAGCGGCAGAGGTGGCAGAATCACCTTAGAGGACGTAGAACCCCTGATTAACAGCAAATTGGACCAGCAGAAAAATGATGTACATATCGCATCAGCCATAGCAGCAACTACTACAAAGACTCAAGGCTCGGAAATCATTCCGCACGACAAGATGCGCAAACGTATCGCGGACAACATGGTTGCCAGCCTGATGCATACCGCACCACATGTTACTGCCGTTTTTGAGGCTGACCTGTCAGCGGTTATGCGGCACCGGGCAAGCAACAAAGAAGCATTTGCAGCCCGCGGTACACCATTAACACTGACGGTTTACTTTGTGGCGGCGGCCATTGCCGCAATCCAGAAAGTACCAAGGGTCAACAGCCGCTGGTTTGAACAGCACCTCGAGATTTTTCAATCTGTCAACATGGGTATCGGTACAGCCTTGGGCGACCAGGGTTTGATCGTTCCGGTACTACATAACGCTCACAACATGGATCTGACAACCATCGCCGCTGGTCTGGCCGACCTGACCACCCGTGCACGTGACATGCAACTGAAGCCTGAAGACGTGCGTGGTGGTACATTTACCATATCCAATCATGGTGTTTCCGGCAGCCTGATCGCCACCCCTATCATCATCAATCAACCTCAATCTGCCATCCTTGGTGTTGGAAAGATTGAAAAGCGGGTCAAAATAAGAGAGATTGAAGGCGAAGACGTCATGGCTATCCGGCCTATGTGTTACGTCAGCCTGACCATCGACCACCGTGTGGTAGATGGGTACCAGACCAATGCTTTCCTGACAGAACTGGTCAGCAGACTGGAAAACTGGTCTTGAGATAAACCACAGATTGCCCGTTTCGGAGATTCTGAATGAAAATTGAAAGTTATGCATGTGGTGCCTGGACACCAGGCACTGACGCTGGTGTTGAAGTCAAAAACGCCATCAATGGTGAATTGATCGGTCACGTTAGCAGCACGGGGCTTGATTTTGCTGACATGCTGAACCATGGGCGCGACAAAGGTGGATCGGCACTACGACAGATGACCATCCACGACCGGGCTAATATGCTCAAGGCACTGGCAAAACACTTATTGGATAAAAAGGAAGCGTTTTACGCAATTTCAGCAAAAACCGGCGCCACGCGCGCGGATGGCTGGGTAGATATCGAAGGTGGTATCGGTACGGTATTTGCCTATTCGGGTATCGCCAGACGAGAACTGCCCAACGAAACCTTTGCGGTCGAGGGCAATGTTGAAATGCTTTCAGCCCAGGGCAGCTTCCTCGGCCGGCATATCCTGACTGCAAAACATGGCGTTTCTTTACACATTAATGCGTTCAATTTTCCTTGCTGGGGTATGCTGGAAAAAATCGCACCCAGCCTGATTGCCGGTGTGCCAGTGATTGTCAAGCCGGCCACGGTGACGGCTTACCTGACCGAGGCAATGGTCAGAGAAATCATTGCTTCAGATATTCTGCCCGAAGGGTCCCTACAGTTGATCTGTGGTCGCACAGGCGATATGTTTGATCACTTGAACGAGCAGGACAGCGTAACCTTCACTGGCTCTGCATCCACTGGGCGCATGCTCAAAAGCCACCCGAACATCATGGCCAACAGTGTCCCGTTCAACATGGAAGCCGATTCGCTGAACTGCTCCATACTGGGTGCCAATGCCGGCCCAGGGACCGCTGAGTTCGACCTGTTCATTAAAGGGGTAAGTCAGGAAATAACCGTCAAGGCCGGCCAGAAATGTACCGCGATCCGGCGTGCTATCGTACCGCAAGACCATATTGAAGCGGTTATTGACGCCCTCAAGGCACGGCTGGACAAGACCCCTATTGGTGACCCCGCTGCCCAAGGCGTTCGAATGGGTTCGCTGGTGGGTACCGACCAGGTTGAAGATGTCTGGGAAGCCGTTCACAAACTGGCTGATAGCAGTGAAATTGTACACGGTGGCAAGCGTGAATTTGACGTGGTTGGAGCGGACCGTGACAAAGGTGCCTTCTTCCCTTCCACTCTATTATATTGCGATAAGCCGTTCGATGCTGACACTGCGCATTCAGTCGAAGCATTCGGCCCGGTCAGTACAATCATGCCGTACAAAGATGAAGAAGAAGCCATCGAACTGGCCAGGATGGGTCGTGGCAGTCTGGTAGGCTCTTTGGTCACTGCGGACAATAACGAAGCAGCAAGGGTAGTGCTGGGTACAGCCGCATGGCATGGCCGCATACTTGTACTAAACAGCGACTGTGCGAAAGAATCTACCGGCCATGGTTCACCACTCGCGCCTTTGGTTCACGGTGGCCCCGGTCGTGCCGGCGGCGGTGAAGAACTGGGTGGCAGTCGTGCCATCAAACACTATATGCAACGTACCGCCATACAAGGTTCACCGGATACGCTGACGGCAATTACACGGCAATTCACTGTTGGTGCCACACCAAAAACTGGTCCGGTACATCCATTCAGAAAGACCTTTGATGAATTGGAAATCGGTGAAACCATCATCACACACCGGCGCACGGTAACCGAGGCTGATATCGTCAATTTTGGTTGTATATCGGGTGATCACTTCTACGCTCACTTCGATGAAATAGCGGCCAAGGACTCCTTATTTGGTGAGCGCGTAGCACACGGCTATTTCGTCATTTCAGCAGCTGCTGGCATGTTCGTTGACCCTGCGCCCGGGCCGGTCCTGGCCAACTATGGACTGGAAAACCTGAGGTTCGTTGAGCCTGTCCTTATTGGCGACACCATCCAGGTACGTTTGACGGCAAAAGAAAAGGTATGGAAAGCCAAACGTCCCGATGAAGACCGCGCTACTGGCGTTGTGGTCTGGGACGTGGAGATCAAAAACCAGAATGACCAAAGCGTAGCAGTTTACGACATTCTGACGCTTGTCGAACGTGCCGATGACTGATCCAGGGAGCCTCTGAATAAGTCTATCCCCCGCTGGCTTACAGGCCCTCGTAGGACGAGGCCGTAAGCGTACATTTGTGGTGTTGAACTGCTTGCTAAGAGCTACAGCTATACAATGCGTCTTGCAACTGTACGCTTAATATCTCGCAGAGAGGCTATGATCCTCCCCAAGATTCAAGTCTTCTTAACAATACTAACGATATACAGGAGAATAACTGCGCCGACAGTCGCCGTTATTAGAGAGCCTATTAGTCCACCAGCTGTCACGCCGAGTAAGCCAAATATAAAACCGCCCAACGCTGCTCCAATGATGCCCACGACTATATTGCCAATGACGCCAAATCCTTTTCCTTTCATTATATTGCCAGCAAGCCAGCCAGCTAATGCGCCAATTACCAAAGTTAAAATTAAGCTATTTGTGCCCAAAAGGTATCTCCAATACTATTTTTTAAAGAGCAGTAATAAAGCAACAACAAAACTGGCAGCACCACCAATGTAAAGCGACATAACTTTGTCACTCGGCGAACCCGTCACTGTTTCGGATAATTGCGAGGCAATAGAACCAGAAATTTGATATCCCCAGTAGCCGAGCCCTAAACCAACAACCAGTAGTGCGACACCAATAATTTTCATGGTGGCTGTCGAATTTCTTGCCATGTTGAACTCCTTTGTATGGGCTAAATTATTCAGTCCCAGCGAAAAGTGCAAATAACCGACTGTTGATTAGCTGCCGGGTGTGTCTGCCAGGTTTTAATGCGCAGGCACCATACTTACTTTTCTACCACTTTCGCACCCATCACCGTCACCCGGACACGTCTGGCCAATTCACTGGCAGCAGGGATGTCACGGATTTTTGTAGGTATTGCGGTCCACTTCCCCGGACCCAGCGACTCACGAACATTCAGTGAAAATTGACGCAGTTGATTGTTGGCATCGAAATACTCCACTTTCAGCCTGATATTATTCACCGTAAGCGGTGAATTATTCCGCACCGCTGCACTCACCGTACCATTTTGTTCCCACGCTGCCTTGGTCTGAATGTACTTGCCAGGATTACCAGGCAGCTCCAGCAGCACCACTTCTTTTTGGGCACGCTTGCTGAGCAATGAATTCGATTGGGATGCGCCTTGATAGTGTTTGATCGCCGATGCCATATCGCCCGCTCGTTGATCCAGATTACCGAGTAGGAAATTGGCTTGTTCGGTAGGCAATAATTCCAGGCTGCGCTGCAGATCGATGCGGGCCGCAGTAAAATTCTCCAGCTCGTACCGAACCTGACCACGGCGAAGGTGATGGTAGAAAAAACTATCATCGCGTTGCAGTGCGTTGCTGTAAGCACGTTCAGCTCGTCGTTCCTTATCGTTATGCGCAAAAATATCACCAGACAAGGCATAGAACAGTGCTTCCCGCGGCTCCAGCCTGATAGCCTGGGCTACCAGTGTGCGTGCTTCCTTGATTTTGTCTTCGGCCAGTGCCTGACGCGCTTTTTCATAAGCTGAGTATGCCGGTTTCTTTTCCCGTAGATGTGCGGTTTTACGCATGAAAATATCCCGTCCAAATTCACCTCCTTTCGGCAAAGTTTCTGCGGTAGCGCGATTGTTGGCGACCCGCTCTGCAGATGCGGGATGTGAGGCAAACAACCCTGAAAGCCAGTCGGTACGACGTCCTTCAGATAACTTGACGAAGGTTTCCTGCAGTTCCACGGCGCCTTGGGGATTGTAGCCTGCAGCAGACATATAACGCATACCGTAGAGGTCAGATTCTCGTTCAGCGTCACGTCCATACTTGGTGGTAATGAGTTGTGCCCCCAGCTGTGGCACCATCACAGCTATTTGTTGGCCTGCTTCAGTTTTGGCTTTGCTGCTGCCGTAAATCATGGCCGCCATCATTCCCACCTGGGTGAGCAAGCCTTTGGACTGTTGCCGCGCACCGTGGGCCGCATCGGCATGCACAATTTCATGACCCAATACTGCGGCCAGTTCCGCCTCTGAGCTTAATTCAGTCAAAAGCCCCCGGTTCACGACGATTTTGCCACCGGGTAGCGCCCAGGCATTGGGCACCGAATCATTAAGAACGTGAAATTCGTAGGGCAGGTCACGGCTGGCTTGAGCAGCCAGGCGATCCCCCACGCTCTCTACGTACTCGGTGAGTACCGGATCCAGTTTGTAATCACCGCCTTGAGACTGACGCATTGGGGCATACATTTTCTGACCTACACCGCGCTCCCAGTTTTCATCAAGATTAGGAAGTACAAACGCCCGTTCGCCAGTGACTGGGTTGATGCCGCAACCAGCGAGCGAAAACGAAAGACTGAATAGGATGATCAATATTCGACGCATGCGTTCTCTCCTACGAAAATATCAATTATAAGAAGTCATCACGTAAACTGCGACCCAGGAGCCTGTCGGATTTAACATAATTTACTCGGCAAACAGCTCCTTCGTTACGATCGGTCAAGCCCGAGAGGCTCCTAGCCTAAGTTACGGCTTGAATTCATATTCACCCACTTCCACCCTGCCCCGATCAGCCTCCTGTTCGGTCAATGCCTCGGTCCTGAGCAATGACGCGTGGCAACGCCCAACCAGTTGCTGGTACTCACGTGTGCCACGGGTCTTCCACTCGATTTCCTGCTCTGAAAGCTCACGCTTGACCTTTGCCGGAACACCGATCACCAGGCTACGCGGTGGTGATTCAAATTTTGAAGCTACAAACGCTGTCGCACCGACAATGGAAGATTCACCGATGATGGCATCATCCATCACTACCGCTTTCATGCCGACCATGGCGTTGACCCCGATGCGACAGCCATGCAATACCGCACCATGACCAATATGACCACCTTGCTCAACAATGCAGTCTTTACCCGGAAAGGTATGCATCACGCAGGTATCCTGCACATTGGCACCCCGCTCAACAATGATACGGCCAAAATCCCCTCTGAGTGAAGCATTGGGACCAATGTAACAGTCTGCCGCAATAATGACATCACCGATCAAAACGGCTGTTTCATGTACGTATGCATCCGGATGCACCACCGGTGTAATTCCTTCAAGACTGTAAACAGGCATATGCCAGTACTCCTTCAAACGCTGAAGAAAAGGCATGATACACAACTATCTATTTATTGTTTCATTTTGTATCCTCTCGCTGGATACCACAGGGAACAAACAACATGGGCTTCAAAACCATTGAATTCGATATCAACGAGGGTGTAGCCACACTGACGCTTAACCGCCCCAAAGCGCTCAACAGCTTCACCCATGAAATGCATACCGAAGTTCGTGAAATCATGCAACAGGTCATCAATGACACAAACATCCGCTGTCTGGTCATTACCGGTGCAGGCCGAGGTTTTTGTGCTGGACAGGATCTTGGTGATCGGGCCGTGACAACCGATGGCGGCGCACCTGATCTCGGTGAATCGGTAGAAAAAAACTACAACCCACTGATACGCAGCATTATGACCTTGCCCAAACCCGTGATCTGTGCGGTCAATGGTGTGGCGGCGGGTGCCGGCTCGAGTCTTGCGCTAGCCTGCGACATTGTACTGGCCGCACGTTCGGCCAGTTTTATCCAGGTGTTTTGTAAAATTGGTCTGATCCCGGATTCGGGCGGCACCTGGAACCTGCCTCGTGCGGTCGGGCTCGCACGTGCCAAGGGGCTGGCTCTTCTCGGTGATCGCTTGGCTGCTGAAACCGCAGAGGAGTGGGGCTTGATATGGAAATGTATCGATGATGATTCATTGCGGGAAGAGGCTCAAAAAATGGCCCGATATTTTGCGACTCAACCCACCCGTGCACTTGGTCGAATCAAAAAACTATTGAATGAGTCCAGCACCAACACTCTCTTTGAACAAACAGGGCTGGAACAAGAAGCCATGCAGGAGCTTGGCCAGAGCGAGGACTATCGCGAAGGCGTAGCGGCCTTTATGGAAAAACGACCGCCGGTATTTAGCGGTGCTTGAGGCACTGGACAAATCAACGCTTGCTAAACTGTGCGGCAAAGCATTATTCAGCCATGACAGTGCCTCGGCAGCACTTGGCATAGAAATCGTAGAGGTCACCCCCGGACATGCGACAGCGGCCATGGAAATCCGTGCTGATATGGTTAACGGTTTCGATATTTGCCATGGCGGGCTGATATTTACGCTGGCGGATTCTGCCTTTGCGCTCGCCTGTAATTCACACAACATGGTGGCGTATGCCATGGGCTGCCATATTGAATACCTACGACCAGCCCTCAAAGGTGACCACTTAACCGCTCGCGCAACCGAAATGGACCGTACCCGCAACACCGGTAGTTACGTGGTCTCGGTTGTCAACCAGGATGACAAAACCATCGCTGTTTTTCACGGCAGATCCTCCAACCGCGGACAGCCGTTGATAACCCATGCTGATTTGGAAGGATTAACAAAAGACAATGAATAACGCCTACCTGTGTGACGCCATCAGAACCCCCATCGGCCGCTACGGTGGTAGCTTGTCCACTATCCGTGCAGATGACCTGGGTGCCATTCCAATCAAAGCCTTGATGGACAGAAATCCGAATGTGGATTGGTCCGGACTCGACGACCTTTACTACGGCTGCGCCAATCAGGCAGGTGAAGACAACCGCAATGTCGCTCGCATGAGCGGTTTGCTGGCGGGCCTGCCAAATACCGTTCCTGCCGTCACATTGAACCGCTTATGTGGTTCCGGTATGGATGCGGTCGGCAGTGCAGCGAGGACGATTCGTACCGGTGAGGCACAACTGCTTATTGCCGGTGGTGTGGAATCTATGAGTCGCGCACCCTTTGTGATGCCCAAAGCAGGTGCGGCCTTCAGCCGTTCCGCACATATTTATGACACCACCATGGGCTGGCGCTTTGTCAATCGACAGATGAAGGCCCAGTATGGCGTAGATTCCATGCCGGAAACGGCTGAAAACGTCGCGGAAGAATTCAGTATTGCTCGTGATGACCAGGACAGGTTTGCTCTCACCAGTCAGTTGAAAACAGAACGAGCCCAACAAGCAGGTATTTTTACCGAGGAAATCATCCCTGTCAGCGTCCCGCGGCGCAAACAGGAAGCATTGATATTTGATAGGGACGAACACCCTCGTGCTGGCAGCACGCTGGAGGGCATGGCAAAGCTACCCACGCCATTTCGCGAAAACGGCACGGTTACCGCCGGCAACGCAAGTGGTATCAACGATGGTGCCTGTGCGTTGTTGCTGGCATCCGACGATGCGGTCGAACAATATAGTCTACAACCCAAGGCTCGTGTGCTTGCAATGGCCACTGCCGGTGTCGCACCCCGTATCATGGGTATCGGTCCGGTGGCTGCGAGCAAAAAAGCACTCAAGTTGGCTGGCCTGAGCCTGGAACAGATGGACGTCATCGAGCTTAATGAAGCTTTCGCAGCCCAGTCATTGGCCTGCCTGCGTCTGCTCGGTCTGCCGGATGACAGCGAAAGGGTTAATCCAAACGGCGGGGCCATTGCACTCGGTCACCCTCTTGGTATGAGTGGTGCCAGATTACTTACGACAGCCTTATACCAATTGCATCGCACAGGTGGCCGCTACGCACTGTGTACCATGTGTATTGGTGTTGGTCAGGGTATCGCCATCATCATCGAGCGAGCATAGGTGGCTCTCGTAGCGGCTGGAAATTAATACCAGTAAAGGAATGCACCAGCAGTCTGTCATACTTAATTCAGCATAAACCTGCTTGGCACGACTGGTACTTGAGCGGAGCGGCTAACAGCCGTTGAATTATTGCCGCAGACCATATACGCTGATCGGTGTTTTCCGCAGGTTGGCGATGATATTATTCGACCTGAATTTGAGAACCACACCAAAATAAATGGGTGCGGATGATATATAAAAATAATCAGGGTAACGTTGGGGGTGCTCTTGGTGTTTTAGGAATAGGACAACACCTAAGCCAAGGGTATTTGTGCTATGAGCATTACAAAAGGGGTAATCACGGTTTCGAATGGAAGTGAGGCTGCAAACAAAAATTTTATCAGGGATAGTTACGCCCAGCTTATTTGGCGACAAAGTATCACTATGCCGTAAAGGCCCTGCCCTGCCCAAAGGGTACATATCAACCCGTGTCTTGAGCTGGGATTCGATTATTCTTGCAGCAAAAAAACCGATTTCTTACAGCCACAACTTGTTTCTGAGGCTACCTTTGAGAGCGTACTTGTTATGGATTTGACCATACTTGTTCTCAGCTTCGTCATCGCAGCCTCACTCGCCCTGGCGGGGTATTTTGCCCAGACCACCCGAAAACAAAAAACACAGATCAAAACGGCAAATCACAACCTCGCCGCTGAGGTCGATGAACGCATCCTGGCAGAAAGAGCACTTCAAGGGAATGAAGAGCGTTTCAAGGCACTGTTTGAGAACTCCCAACTCTCTGTCTGGAATGTTGACATGTCACTGGTCCAATATGAGCTGAATAAGCTTCGTATGGCTGGCATTAAAGATCTTCGCAAACACCTGATGACCGACCCGCAAGTTGCCATGGAATTGCTTACGAAGATAAGAATCAACCATGTAAATAATGCAACTCTTAAGTTATTTGGAGCTGACAGCGAAGATGAATTGTTCAAAAACCTGGATAAAACTATGGGACCAGGTGCTGATGCTGTGTTTGTCGATGAGTTGTGTGCGATTTGGGAGAAAAAGAGAGGCTTTCAATCCGAACTTGCTTTTCGCAGTCTCGCCGGTGACGAGATAAGAACCATCATTTCAATCGCCATTCCTGAAACAGACGAGGGCTTTCTTAGCATTCCGTTCACTATCACCGATATTACGCAAGGCAAGCAAGCAGAACACAATCTGCAACAAAGTGAATCCCGTTACCGTAGTCTGGTTGAGAATGTACCGATGTGTATTCACGAAATCGACTTGTCTGGAAAAATAATTTCCATAAACCAGGCTGGTCTGGATATGCTCCAACTTAATCACGAGGATGAGATTGTCGGTCAATCTTACCTGGCAGCGGTCAACAACAAAGATCGACAACGTGTTTATGAATTGTTGCTTCAGGCAAACTCCGGCAACAGTTCACAATTTGAGTTTGGGGGTTCTGGAGCACTGGAAGGGTACATCATGTCATCCAGTCTTGTTCCTATTCGTGATGGTGCCGGCAATGTGGCATTGATATTAAGTGTCAGCCAGAATATCAGCGGGCGCCGACAGATGGAGGATGAGTTACGCAAACTGGCTCAAGTGGTTGAGCAAAGTCCGCAGAGCATTGTCATAACCAATGTCGATGCCGAAATTGAATACGTCAACGAGGCCTTTTTGAACGCCACCGGTTATCAACTGGAAGAATTATTAGGCAAGAACCCACAAATACTACAATCGGGCAAGACACCGTCGGAAACCTACCTCTCTTTGTGGAAAGCACTGAACTACAACAAATCCTGGCGTGGTGAGTTCCATAATAAACGTAAGGATGGTAGCGAATACATCGAGCGAGCAAGTATCACCCCTATTCA
This sequence comes from Gammaproteobacteria bacterium, assembly GCA_021772935.1. Classification (GTDB taxonomy): domain Bacteria; phylum Pseudomonadota; class Gammaproteobacteria; order Xanthomonadales; family SZUA-36; genus SZUA-36. The sequence goes on along the minus strand of JAJFLA010000049.1, from coordinate 187,793 downwards.
TAATCCCGACAACGAAATCACCCATTATGTGGCGATCAATGAGGATATCACGCAGAAAAAACAACTCGCCAAGGAACTGGACGACCACCGCCATAACCTTGAAACACTGGTGGAGGAAAGAACCGCGCAATTAGCCGAAGCAAGAAAACGGGCAGAAACCGCCAACCAGGCGAAGAGCTCATTTCTGGCCAATATGAGTCATGAAATACGTACACCCATGAACGCAATTATAGGACTGACACACCTGTTACAACGAGCCGAACCCAGCCCGGAACAAGTAGAAAAGCTTACCAAAATTGATGCCTCAGCCGGACATCTGTTGGCCATCATCAACGACATTCTGGACATTTCCAAAATCGAGGCGGGTAAGCTACTGCTTGAACAATCAGATTTTCATCTGGATTCTTTATTCGATCATGTACAGGATCTGCTGAAAGAGCAGGCAGTGGCCAAAGGTCTGGGTTTTGAAGTAGATACAAGCGAAGTGCCCAGCTGGCTTCGTGGAGACTTGACTCGTCTGCGCCAATCCTTGCTTAACTTTGCCAGTAATGCTGTCAAGTTTACTGACGAGGGAACAATTTTTCTGCGAGCAAAAACACTGGCCAAGTTCACTGATGAGGTTCTGTTACGATTCGAAGTTCAGGACACAGGTATGGGCATCGAACCTGACCAGCTGTTCCGTCTTTTTGATCCCTTTGAGCAGGCGGATGTGTCGACCACACGTCGACACGGTGGCACCGGCCTGGGTCTCTCTATCACCAGTCACCTGGCTCAACTGATGGGTGGTGAAGTGGGCGCCGAAAGTGAACTGGGTAAAGGTAGCACTTTTTGGTTTACGGCCCTGCTGGGGCTCAGCGATGGCTCGCAAAACGATGATACTTCCTCAGAGGTGCAACTTCGTTCCAGTCATGCTGGCTCTCGTATACTGTTGGTCGAAGACAATCTGATCAACCGTGAAGTCGCATTAGCTTTATTGAACAGTAAGGACTTAGTGACCGATACAGCAGAAAATGGCCAGCAGGCTCTTACCATGGTTCAATCCACCACCTATGACCTTATCCTGATGGATGTCCAGATGCCAGTGATGGATGGTCTGGAAGCAACTCGTTTGATTCGTACCTTGACGGATTCTTCAGCCAGTCAAAATGATCTGCCCATCCTGGCAATGACTGCGAATGTTTTCACCGAAGATCGACAAGCCTGTCTGGAGGCCGGAATGAACGACTTTGTTGCCAAGCCAGTTAACCCAGACAATCTGTTCTCAACCATTGCCAAGTGGTTGCCACAAGAAGAATAGTTTCGTCACCTACGACCAAGGTTAAACCAGGCAAACTGCGCACACACCCCAGGTTACTCTTTCCTAAAGAAACTTTGATAGTTAACAAGCACACACCTGAAGTGATACAATTAAAAATTCTTTGCTTCTATATTTGTATCAATCAAAATTTGTGACCCACTCCAAGGTTCTGCTAAGCCAAATGACTGAAAACACCGCACAAACGGATCTCCAACTGGACAATTTTGAAGAAAAAGTTGCCAATGACCAACGCATCGAGCCAAAAGACTGGATGCCTGATGCCTTTCGAAAAACCGTACTCAGACAGATGTCCCAACATGCCCACTCCGAAGTCATCGGTATGCAGCCTGAAGGCAACTGGATTACCCGCGCGCCCACACTCTATCGCAAAGTCGTCTTACTAGCTAAAATCCAGGATGAAGGTGGGCACGGATTATATTTGTACAGTGCAGCAGAAACCCTGGGCTGCAGTCGCGAAGAAATGGTACAAGCCCTGCACGACGGTAAGGCCAAGTATGCCTCTATTTTCAATTATCCAAGCTTGACCTGGGCGGATATCGGCATGATCGGCTGGCTGGTCGACGGTGCAGCCATTGTCAACCAGGTATCCCTGCAGCGTACCTCCTACGGCCCCTATTCACGGGCCATGATCCGAATCTGCAAAGAAGAGAGCTTCCATCAGCGCCAAGGCTATGAAGCCACTATGGTACTGGCACGTGGCAGCGCAGAGCAAAAAGCCATGGCGCAAGATGCGCTGAACCGCTGGTGGTGGCCGTCGCTGATGATGTTCGGGCCACACGACTCAGATTCCGCTCATAGTGGCCAGTCTATGAAATGGAAACTAAAAAGGGAAAGCAATGATGTGCTTCGGCAACGCTTTGTTGATCAGACCGTACCACAGGCAGAGTTTATTGGCCTGAAAATCCCTGATAAGAACCTGAAATGGAATGAAGAACGTGGTCAATACGATTTCGGCACTATTAACTGGGATGAGTTCATGCAAGTTGTCTCCGGTAACGGGCCCTGTAACCGCCAACGTCTGCAACATCACATCCAGGCACAACAAGATGGCCAGTGGGTTCGTGATGCCATGCACGCCTACGAATTGAAACGCCAAACACGCGAAGTCGCCTGATACCGGAGTGAATAAATGAATCAACAAGCCCTACCTCTTTTCGAAATATTTATCCGCTCCAAACGAGGTTTGGATCATCGTCACGTTGGCAGCTTGCATGCTGAAGACTGCGAACAAGCACTGGAGTATGCTCGTGATGTGTATTTACGCCGCAGTGAAGGCGTCAGTATCTGGGTGGTCTGTTCCAGTGATATCACGGCATCTCAGGAAAGCGATGTAGCTTCATTTTATGACCCAATGGATGATAAACCCTATCGCCATGCCACCCACTACAAGCTTCCAAAAGAAGTGGACAATATGTGAGCCGACTGATGAATCCTCCATCAACAACTGCGCTGCTAGATACACCGCTACTTAACTACTGCATCGCACTCGGCGATGACTCCTTAACACTCGGTCATCGCTTATCCGAATGGTGCCGTAACGGGCCGTTTCTCGAAGAGGATCTCGCCCTGACCAATGTCTCACTGGATTTTATCGGTCGAGCACGTTTGTTTTATTCATATGCCGCGAAGCTTGAGGGCAAGGGTCGTGACGAAGACGATATCGCCTACCTCAGGGATTGCCGTGAATATCGTAATTTTCTGATCAATGAATTGCCGAATGGTGATTTCGCCGTCACCATGGCCCGTCAACTTATCGTTGATGTCTATGACATGGGCTTTTTTTCCGCATTAACACAATCCCAAGACCCAACGCTGGCAGCCATCGCCGCCAAGGCAATTAAAGAATCACGTTACCACCTGAGACGAAGTGAAGAGTGGATCAAACGTCTGGGTGATGGCACCGAGGAAAGCCATGAGCGGGCACAGAACGCATTTGACCAGCTATGGGGCTATGTACCGGAGATGTTCGAAATGTCTGATGTTGAGCTGCAACTGGTTGAAGCCGGTATGGCCGTAGACCGCAGTGCGTTGAAAGCAAACTGGGAATCAACCATGCAGCTGATATTGAAACAAGCCACGCTTGATGTTCCGAACGAGAACTGGGCTATCGGTGGCGGCCGTGACGGCATACACACCGAACACCTGGGATACCTTTTAGCAGAAATGCAATTTCTGCAACGTACCTATCCCGGGCAACAATGGTAAGCCTTGATCAGCAAACGGACCTTACTCGGCTATTTGATTTGCTGAGCAGCGTGGTCGATCCCGAAATCCCGGTTCTGTCACTCCAGGACCTCGGTGTATTGCGTGATATTTCGGTTACTGATGATGTGATCGAGGTAACCATCACACCTACTTATGCGGGCTGTCCTGCCATGAACACCATGCAGGCCGACATAGAAAATAAGCTTGCAGAAGCTGGTTATCAGCAGGTTACGGTTCGCCAAAGTCTGAGTCCGGCGTGGACCACTGACTGGATGAGTGAAAATGGTCGGGAAAAACTCCGCCGCTATGGTATCGCACCACCTGCAACTTCGGCTTGCGGTCAACAAAAAAGCACTATCGAATGCCCTCAATGCGGCAGCGCTGAAGTAAAACGAATCAGCGAATTTGGCTCCACCGCCTGTAAAGCACTTTACCAATGCAAGGATTGCCTGGAGCCATTCGATTACTTCAAATGCATTTAAGGGAATATTTAAAACCCCTTTACAAAAACAAAGGTACAGGAAATTGAATAAGAAATTCTATCCATTGCGGGTAAAGAACCTACGTAAGGACACCGAAAATGCAGTGGTGCTTACATTTGATGTACCCGTTGAACTCGCTGAAAAATTTACCTTTACCCAAGGTCAGTACCTGACCCTTAATCAGCAAATTGATGGTGAAGAAGTCCGCAGGTCATACTCCATCTGTGCCGGACTCGACGATGGCTGTTTGCAGGTGGCCATCAAACAGGTGGACGGCGGCGTGTTTTCTACCTGGGCCAATGAACAGCTCAAAGCAGGTGACGTATTGCAGGTGATGCCGTCACGTGGTGATTTTTTCACAGCGATTGATCCCGAGCAAAGCAAACAATACCTGTGTATCTGCGCTGGCAGCGGTATAACACCAGTATTGTCAATTATCAAAACGGTGCTCTCTCGTGAGCCACTCAGTAGTGTCACATTGTTATATGGTAACCAACGCACTACCACTATGCTGTTCCGCCATGAGCTGGCGTTTTTGAAAAATGCCTATCTGGACCGCTTTCACTGGATCAATATTTTCAGCCGTGAACCACAGGAAGTAGATTTACTCAGCGGCCACCTCGACAATCGTAAAGGTGGTGCTCTAAATCAACGTCTGATCAACATTGGAGGTTTTGATGAGTTCTTCCTCTGTGGCCCCGAAGCAATGATTTCAGAGGTCTCACGTGGTCTTCGTGGTGAGGGAATTGCGGAGCAGAACATCCATTTTGAACTCTTTGCCGCATCCGCTGAAAATGCCCAAAAAGCGATCGAGCGACACCACGCACGCGCGCAGGAATACGGGGACATGGTCAGCGAAGTCAGCATCTTGTCAGATGGGCGTGAATTTTCTTTTGAACTCAGCACCGATGGTGAAAACATACTCGACGCCGGGCTTCGCAATGGTGTCGATCTACCGTTTTCCTGTAAAGGCGGTGTTTGCGCCACTTGCAAAGCTCGCTTGATTGAAGGCGAAGTAGATATGGATTTAAACCAGACCTTGAGACCGGAAGAGATAGACAATGGTTATATATTGACCTGTCAGTCTCACCCTATATCAAAAAAAATTGTCGTCGATTTCGACCAGTTCTGAGCCCACAAACCTTATGACCAGTAAAGCAAGCTGCCCACTCGACCACTTTCTGCGGCAACGTATGCAAACAGGCAATATCAGCAGCACCACACTGGTATTTACCTTTTTCTGTGATGTTGTGACCCAACACGGTGGTGAAATCTGGCTTGGCAGCGTCATCCACGCACTGGCACCCCTGGGTATCAATGAACGCCTGACCCGTACTGCCGTGTTCCGTCTGGTGCAGGACGGCTGGCTGGAGTCACGCAAGCAGGGCCGGCGCAGTTATTACAGCCTGACTCAAACCGGGCAACATTACTACCAACGTGCTGCAAGCCGAATTTACACCAGCAACAGACCTGACTGGGATGGTGTATGGACCTTGCTGTTTACTTCTTTGGTTGCCGAAGAAAAACGCGATGCTCTACACCGGGGATTGTCATGGCTGGGTTATGGGCGCATGGCCACGAGTGTCTATGCCTTGCCCAGCAACGATCGGCCACCACTATACGAACTATTGGCAGATCTGGATCTGGAGGACAGTATTGTGCACATGCAGGCACAGGCTGAAAATGCCGGTAACTTACAAAAACTGGTTATGGCTCGTTGGAAATTGAGGAATTTACGGCAACGCTATGAGGCCTTTACTTCGCTGTACCAGAATGCCCAGAAAGTGTTACAGAGTAAACAACCACCCAGTGGGCATTCGATGTTTCTGTTGCGGGTTTTACTGGTGCATGAGTATCGTAGAATCCTACTAAGTGACCCTGAGTTACCTGCCGCCATGTTGCCAGCAGACTGGGAAGGTTATGCTGCGCAATCACTGACCGGTGAAATATACCGGGAACTGACGGCCCACACCATTAAATGGGTAAGCCGTGAACTTCTGAATGCCGACGGTCATATGAAGGTTGATTCCAGCAACCTTGAAAACCGCTTCCCCAATTAATCAACCGACTGACGCACCGATCATTTAACGGAAAAACCCATGAGTCAAGCTGTCTCTATTAACCACCAAGACGAAATCGCCGTCATCAGCATCAATAACCCACCGGTCAACGCGCTGTCACAAGCCGTGCGTAGTGGCCTGGTTAAATGTGTGAGTGCAGCCGTCGCCGAGCAGAGTATCCGTGCCATCGTGCTGATTTGCACAGGCCGGACGTTTATCGCCGGTGCCGATATTTCGGAATTTGGCAAACCACCATTGACACCCTACCTGCCAGACGTGCTAGCGACGCTGGAGGGGTGCCCTAAACCCATTATTGCGGCAATCCATGGCACCGCTTTGGGCGGTGGGTTAGAGACCGCACTCGCTTGTCATTATCGTCTGGCACTTAATGGAAGCCGGGTCGGCTTACCCGAAGTCAACCTGGGTCTGATCCCCGGTGCAGGTGGCACCCAACGACTGCCACGAATTGCAGGTCTGGAGAATGCACTGGACATGATTACCTCCGGTCGGCACGTCAAGGCCGAGGAAGCACTGGAAATGGGAGTGGTTGACGAGTTAAGTAGTGAAAATGACCTGTTAAAGATTGCGATAGAATTTGCCAGAAAAATTCTTACAAGAGACAAAACCTGGCCTCGATCCTCCGAAATAAAATTAGAAGATTCATCTGTAAACCAGGGAGTTCTGAAAAACTGGAAAACACGAGTCAGCAAAAAAGCCCGTGGCCAGGAATCCCCACTGGCAGCCATGGAATCAATTAAAAATGCCATCCAACTATCTTTTGCCGAAGGACTGAAAAAAGAGCGCGAGTTGTTCCTGACTTGTATGGCGTCTCCTCAATCCAAAGCACTACGGCACATATTTTTCGCTGAAAGAGCCGCTGCAAAATTGCCAGAATCGGTCGCGAACACTCCCATCGAAATTCGCACAACTGCAATCATCGGGGGTGGCACGATGGGACGTGGTATCGCCATGTGTTTTGCTAACCAAAATATCCCGGTAAAAGTTATCGAAACTGATCAGGAAAAGCTGGACCAGGCATTGAACGCCATCGAAAAGACCTACGCCAAAATGGTAACCAGCGGTCGTTTAAGCGAAGACCAACGGCAACAACGCCTGACGAAGATAAGTGGAAGCTGTAACCACGCTTCATTAGCACAGGTTGATCTTGTAATAGAAGCCGCATTTGAGAACCTTGAAGTAAAACATAGTATCTTCCGCTCGCTGGACCAACACTGCCGACCCGATGCCATACTGGCAACCAACACCTCTTACCTGGATATCGAAGCCATCGCGTCTGCAGTGCGTGAGCCATCACGTGTCGTGGGTATGCATTTTTTCAGTCCGGCCCATATTATGAAATTGCTGGAAGTTGTTCGTATTCCGCAAACCTCAGCCACTACGATTTCGACCATGATGAAATTAGGCAAGCAATTGGGTAAACGTACCGTGCTGGTGGGTAACGGCTTTGGATTTGCCGCCAACCGTATGTATTCAGCATACGGGCGTGAAGGTCAGCAAATGCTGCTCGAAGGCGTGACGCCCATACAATTGGACCAGGCAATGAAGAACTGGGGCATGGCGATGGGCCCAACAGCCGTATTGGACATGTCAGGCATTGATATCGGCTACAACGCTCGGAAACAGAACCCCAACCCGCCTGACGACCCCTGTTATTTCCGCCCGGCGAACCTGTTGGCAGAACGTGGTTACCTTGGTCGAAAAACCGGTCGTGGCTTCTACCGTTATGACCCGGAAACAGGACTGGCGAGCGAAGACCTGGAAATCTGTGCGTTGATTCGGGAAGAAGCACTCAAACTGGGGGTAAAACAACGCGATCTTTCAGAAAACGAAATTCAACAACGCATGATCAAAGCAATCGCCACCGAAGGTGAAACCATCATGTCTGAAGGTCTGGCCACCCGCACGAGCGACCTCGATGTAATCTGGGTCAACGGTTATGGCTTCCCACGTTGGCGCGGTGGCCCCATGCATTTTTCACAGAGTATCGATCGGTAGTTTCAAGTAGACCACACCATTGTTGTCTGCCGACGGCATTCGTCCGGCCCGTATATTGACCTGGATTGAAGGCAACATCAGTTTTGGCATGCCGAGATTTGCATCCCGGTTATTGCGAAATTCAACAAATTCCAGTTCGCTTATACCTTCATGAATGTGAACATTGTTAGTACGTTGCTCCGCAACCGTTGTCTCCCAGGCGTATTCATCCCTGCCAGGGGCTTTGTAGTCATGACACATGAACAAGCGTGTCCCGGTTGGCAGTTCGAAGATACGCTGAATAGACTGATACAAAGTCGCTGCATCACCGCCCGGAAAATCTACACGTGCTGTACCGGAATCTGGCATGAACAGGGTGTCGCCGACAAAGGCAGAATCACCGACAACATAGCTTATACACGCTGGCGTATGTCCGGGTGTATGTATGACACGAATCTCTATCGTACCCAGCTGTAACAAATCCCCATCGTCAAACATACTGTCGAATTGCTCGCCGTTAACAGGGAACTTACCACCGAGGTTGAATATATCCTTGAAAATCACCTGGGTAGCAGTAATGTGCCGGCCTATACCGATTCTGCCTCCCATTTTTGATTTTAAATACTGCGCCGCAGAAAGATGATCTGCATGAGCATGAGTTTCCAGTATCCAGGCTACCTCAAAATCATTATTCACAATAAATTCAATAACACCATCAGCTGATAATGTTGAAGTTCGACCACTAGCCTGATCAAAATTCAGTACGGGATCGATAATTGCACAAACCTTACTTGCCGGGTCAGTAACCACGTAAGTTATCGTGTTACTGGCTTCGTCAAAAAACGCTTTAACAGTTGGTCTCATGCATCTTTCTCCGTAAAACGGGTCTGATTCACTGCTTATGGGGATAACCCGTGTATATGTAATATGGAGCCAGTCAATGATTTGCAACAGGCCAGGCTGCAGATGGGTTGCATCAGAATCAATGATCAAGTCTGGTTTCATTAACTACAGGAATCAAACCCAGGAAGCTCTCAATTGAGTTTAAATACTGAGCATGCAAATTTTGGCAGCTTATATTAAAAAATGTTAACATAAAAGCCAGAACCGGGTAAAACAGGGCTATCAAAACACCCTTGATTAATTGCTCAATGAAATACCGTACATCAATTTTAACTATCCTTTTATTCTGTGCTATCACAACCACTGGCAATGCCGGTAGCGATAAGCTTAACTGCGCCCCAAACAAGGGCCTGACACTGCAAATATTAGGTTCAGGTGGACCGGTGGCTGATGATGGGCGAGCATCCACAGGGTATTTGCTCTGGATCAATGGTCGGTCACGATTCCTTATTGACTCAGGAGGTGGCATTTTTTTGCGTTTTGGTGAAGCCGGTGCCCGCTTTGAAGATCTTCAACACATTGCCATAAGCCACTTCCATACCGACCATTCTACTGACCTCGTAGCTTTACTGAAGTCAGCTTATTTTTCGGGTGACCAGAATGGTAGCTCTGACGCTTTTGTCGAATTTGCAAGCGGAACGAATGTGCTGGTTATGCATATGCCTGTCCCGGAAGGCATCACTGGTGTGGGCAGAAAATTACACGCACCACCCAGCATAATTGGTAAAATAGCCACCAAAACAGGTGCTGAAAAATTGGTGCTTAGCCATTTCATGGCACGCAGTCTTAATGGCATGGAAGATAATCTGATTCAGATCCGCTCCCGATATAATGGACCGCTGATCAGTGCGAACGATCTGGATTGCATTAACTTTTAATTTTTGTTGTTTTAGTATTTAGCAGCAATTGAAAAGGAAACCAGTTAAATGGAAATCAATGCCGATATTAACTTAGAGCAAATGGCAAAGTCAGCTGATCGGGCCAGCAGCTTAATGAAGACACTCGGTCACAAAGATCGTTTGATGATACTGTGCCAACTTGCCGAAGGTGAAAAATCTGTAGGTCAAATAGCTGGTTTACTCGAACTCCCTCAGTCACCTTTGTCTCAGCATCTGTCTCGAATGCGTAAAGAGGGTCTGGTGAAAACACGCCGACAAGCCCAGACAATTTATTACTCACTTCAAAGCGGTGAGGCCGCGCGGATTGTGGAAGTATTGTATGAATTGTTTTGCGTAAAGGAATCTTGTACCACCTGATTATTTATTCTTATCTCATCACATAAAGCATAAAATTGCAGCTTAAATACTGATTTTTGCTTGATTTATAGATACAAGTATCTATAGTAGTATTGCTTACATTAAGCTTATTTAATTTACATAAACATTGTGTATGACACGTACATGCACAACCCGTCAATGCTTTTTTGAGATGAAAAAGGAGCGCCAAAATGCGGCTCAATAAACACAGTCAGCTGGCTACAGCGATCGTAACACTACTCTTCACGGTCCCCCTGTGGGCAACCAATGGTTACTTCACCCATGGGATTGGCGCCAAAAACAAAGCCATGGCTGGCTCAGGTCTGGCCATGCCAGAGGATGCTATTTCAATTGCCAATAACCCAGCAGCAGCATTGGCCAATACCGGCAAATATGACGCCGGCATTGCATTATTCAGTCCCTCACGCAGCTACAACACGTCTGAGAGCCAGATAAACGGTAACTTTGGTGCCTTTACGATCGGCCCCAACAGCATTGACAGCTCCAATGAGTTATTTTTCATCCCTCACCTTGCCGGCAGTTGGAAAATCGGCGATGAAGGTGCATTTGCGGTCGCCTTTTACGGTCGTGGTGGCATGAACACGGAATGGAAAGGTGGTAACGCTACTTTTGACCCGGATGGACCCGGACCGGCACCAGTAATGACTTTACCAGGAACCTTTGGCGGTGGGCTGTTTGGCGGCAATGGAACAGCTGGTGTGGATTTGAGCCAGGCATTTCTTGATCTCACCTATGCCCGCAGTGCGGGTGAACGGCTAACCTGGGGTGTATCGCTACTTGGTGTGGCACAGGTATTTGCAGCACGCGGCGTGGGCACCTTTGCTGCCTTCACGGAAACATTTGCTGCCAGCGGTGGCACAGTCTTACCTGATAGCCTGTCTAACAACGGTCACGATCAGTCTTATGGTCTTGGTGCCAAGTTAGGTATTTTGGTGGAGTTGACCGAGCAGGTCAGCTTTGCAGCCAGCTACCAGACCGAGGTCAGCATGAGTAAACTGGACAAGTACTCAGACCTGTTCGCCGGTGGTGGCAATTTTGATATTCCAGCCGATCTGAGAGTTGGTCTTACTTTCCGACCAAGTCAAAACCTGGCGCTAAATTTTGATGTTGAAAACATCTGGTACAGCGATGTAAATTCTGTTGGCAACGCATTTTCCAATCTGTTCGCCTGCCCTACGGCAGGTGCTGGTGGCACCAGCCTGTCCAGTTGTCTTGGTGGCGAAACAGGTGCAGGTTTCGGCTGGGAAGATATGACCGTATACAAAATTGGTGCACAGTGGAGTTTAGGCAATGACTGGACCTGGCGAGCCGGTTTCAGCCACGGTGATCAACCAATCCCGGACAGTGAGGTGTTATTCAACATCCTGGCGCCGGGTGTCATGGAAGATCATGTCACCTTCGGCTTCACCAGAAAACTGGCCTCAGGCAATGAGCTAAGCACGGCCTTTATGTATGCATTTAACAAAGAGGTCAGCGGTGTCAGTCCATTAGACCCAACCCAGACCATCTCATTCGATATGGATCAATGGGAGATTGAATTCAGCTACGGCTGGCGTTAATACCAATCCATTTCAACGCTATCAGCCCCGGGCCGCCTGGCCCGGGGTATCATAAAAGACAGATTCAAAGTCAGCCCCCCCCCCTAGGTTGCCGCCAGCACGTTTTCCAACTTTTGCCTGACCTGTTTCGCCAATGGATCAATCTGCGGATTATTCACCAGACCCAATACTGCACCAGGGTCCATGAACTCAACATGTACCTGACCCTCGTCATCTTCACGCACCAGCACATTGCACGGTAACAATAATCCGATATCGGGCACGGCGGTGATTGCCTGGTGGGCAAGCACCGGGTTACATGCACCCAGAATGCGATATGGCCGCATATCTTTATCCAACTTTGCTTTGAGTGTTGCCTGCACATCAATAACTGTGAGTATCCCAAAGCCCTCTTTGCCTAGCTCCTCGGTGACGCGCTCTATAGCAGTGTCGAAATCATGTTTAACTGTCTTACCAAAGCCAAAATTACTCATCTGCTAATCCTCCAGAATTTAACTTGTTATTATAACTGTGTAGAATTTTTCGTTCATAAAAAACTAATGCATGCAAAGCAGGTTCAGATTGAACTGAAAACAACAAAACAGGTGTGACGAACTGGCATAGTTTAGTATCCTTAACATTTAGCCTGTCGCGATTGGCAGGGGTGTCACTCAACCCTGGTCGTTGACCGGAAAACAAAGGAATAAAGGCACAATGACTTTCGTTGTTACTGAAAACTGCATCAAGTGCAAATATATGGATTGTGTTGAAGTCTGTCCGGTGGACTGTTTTCATGAAGGCCCTAATTTCCTGACCATAGACCCGGAAGAGTGCATTGATTGCACGCTGTGCGAACCAGAATGCCCTGCTGAGGCCATTTACCCAGAAGACGACTTGCCGGAGGGTCAGCAACACTTCACCGAACTCAATGCCGAGTTATCATTGATCTGGCCGGTCATCACCGAAGCGGGAACACCGCCGGAAGATGCGGCCGAGTGGGATGGCAAACCCGACAAATTGCCCTTGCTGGAACGCTAGCCCGCATATTTCGCCACCAAGAGTAGGCGCCCTCAGGCGACGGCGGACAATAAAACGACTTTGTCATTTTAATTCAAAGCCTTACAGGGTGTTTGAGCGATTTCCTAAAGTTACGGTTTATCCTATCCGATTTTGCACAGCATCTGGCTTCAACTTCATGCCTTGCCCCCCCAGAACCTGTCAGCTATTGATCAGCTTAGTCGGCTTATCCCAGGCGCTCCATGAAGATCCCAAGTACGTGTTCCGAACCCGCAGTATCACAGGACTCACCATTACTGAAAAGCAGATACACCCTTGTGTTCTCACCATCTGCTTTAAGGTTGGTCATGAAAGTACCTGAGTGATCTGCCGGTTTACGACGCCAAAACGCGATTCTTGAGAAAAAACCTGTATTAGTCGACTTTGGCTGAGTGTACTGAAACTTGTGAGCACCTGATTCATCCCTTTGCATCAATGTCATTCCACTGTTTTCAATCGCAAAACGGAGTCTTCTCGCCACACTTTCCGGTGTATCTTTTACCATCAGATATGCACCCTCGGCAGACCAGGCCATATAGGCATTCGTATCCTGTTTACCTGCAGTGCTTACCACACGAGGCGGCTTTGGCTCCAGTTCATCTCCAGCCGGCTTTCTCATTTGAGGCACCGCAATGATAACCGGGGTGGTGCCTGTAGGATCGTCCAGGCCCTGCGGAATTTTTAACGGCTTATCCTCAGCACTTGCAAGGTACTCTGGCTCATTTTTGCCAAACCAGCTACAGCCGGAAAGAACTGCAACTAAAATTAGTGCTATTGCCGTTCGATAGAAAGAAATCATCATATTTTTTAAATTCCGGTCAATTCAAATCAGCCCGAGTTGTTTCAAGCCTTGCTCACATGTTTCGTGGTATTTTTCACTCAAGGGCAACAAAGGCAGCCGAATACCATTTTCGCTAAGTGCCATTTTATACAATGCCCATTTTACAGGGATGGGATTGGTTTCAAACGCAAGTATGCCGTATAAATGACGTAACGTGTCATCAATTTTAGCTGCCGTCTGCCAATTATTGGCGGCAGCATCCTCGCACATTTCACGGAATAAACCAGGTACAACATTAGCAGCTACTGAAACAACACCTTTTGCGCCGTGACGCATCGCATCGAGAGCACTTGTATCATCACCACTGAGAACAGCTAATGACTGCCCACACAAGCTAATCAGCGTCTCGATTCTAGCCATATCTGGAACGGCTTCTTTAATAGCAACAATTTCATCGCGTCGCGCCAACTCAGCAACAGTTTCAGGCAATATGTCAACGGCTGTCCTTGAAGGTACATTATAAATCACCAACGGGATTGAGCTTGCATCAGCTAAAGCATGGTAATGCGCAAGCAAGCCAGCCTGCATTGGGCGATTGTAATACGGTGTTACCACCAGCGCACCATCAGCACCCAGATCCGTTGCAATCTGCGTCTGCATGATTGCTTTTGCAGTAGCCGTACTGCCGGTGCCAGCCAACACAGGTATGCTGGAATCAACCTGTTCCACCACGCTTGAAAGCAATTGTTTGAACTCGGCTTTAGTCAAGGTGGTTGATTCACCGGTGGTGCCAGCGACCACGATACCATTGGTGCCGGAATGCAAATGGAAATCGACCAGGCGCTGTAGTGCGCCGAAGTCAATCCGTCCATGTTCATCCATGGGTGTTACCAATGCAACAATGCTGCCGTGGAACATAAAAAAACCCGTGCAATGTAAGCGTCGCGCAATAGTACTTGCGGACCCGTTGGGTGACAAGTACCCTGCCTTAAGGAAGCAGCAACATAGAGTCTGCCAGTGGTTACAGTCAATCTACCATACTTTGGGAGCACATATGGTCAGTGTAGGAAAGCGCATAGAAAACATTACTCTTCCCGCTACCGGCGATCAAAACCTGTCTTTATGCGACTTTAGTGATCACAAGCTGGTTATTTATTTTTACCCAAAAGATAATACCCCCGGTTGTACCCGAGAAGGTCAGGATTTCCGTGATCTTTACCCGCAGTTTATTGAGGCTGGTGCGGACATACTCGGTGTTTCTCGGGACTCAGTTAAAGTTCATGGGAATTTCAGGAGCAAACACAAACTGCCATTTCACCTTTTATCAGACAATGAAGAACTGCTGTGCAGGCAATTCGATGTGATCCATGAAAAGAAACTGTATGGTCGTACCTATATGGGCATAGAACGTAGCACTTTTCTGATTGATGCTACGGGTGTTTTATTGCAGGAATGGCGCAAGGTGCGTGTACCCGGACATGCCCAGGCAGTGCTTGATGCACTTAAAGCCTGATTTTGACCCAACTTTATCAATATTTCGCTACTCGCTTAATCGTCACATTATATAGGACACTACACTAGCCTAATGGGAAAAAATAAACGTCTGTATGTCCTTGATACCAACGTCCTGATGCATGACCCAACATCGATATTCCGCTTTGAAGAGCACGATATATTCCTGCCCATGATAGTACTGGAAGAACTCGATGCCGCCAAAAAAGGCCTGACAGAAGTTGCAAGGAATGTACGTCAGTTCAGTCGATTCATCGGCGACATGATGAGCTCTCAAGGTGCTACACAGCTGGAAAACGGTCTGAAACTGGTCATCCCACATGGTCTGGAACTAGCCGACTCCTGTGGCCGCCTGTACTTTCAAACCCAAACAACCGGGACCCACCCCAAGTTGCTGAGTGAAGGATCATTCGCGGATAACGAAATTCTCAGCACTGCCCTGGCCTTGCAGAAAAACGAAACAGACCGCGAAATAGTACTTATTTCCAAAGACATCAACTTGCGAATAAAAGCTGCCATCCTGAATGTACCAGCAGAGGATTATTATAATGACCGGGCACTGGATGATGTAGACCTGCTCTACAAAGGTATGACGATTGAGGACGACTCGTTCTGGGACCGCTACCCACAAGTTGACTCATGGAGTGAGAATGGCTCAACCTTTTATCGTATCAAGCGGGTTAATGGTGATGACTGGTTTCCGAATCAATGTGTAGTGATTGGAGATGGTGACGGCATTGAGGCCATTGTGGTTGAAGTCAGCGAAGGGTTTTTGGTACTCAAACTGGTAACAGATTACAAGTCAGGCAAAAACACCATCTGGGGTATACAAGCACGCAATCGTGAACAGAACTTCGCGCTGAACCTGCTGGTGGACCCGGACATTGATTTTGTCACCCTTATGGGTATTGCCGGTACCGGAAAAACCCTGTTAACCCTGGCAGCCGGTCTGGCCCAGACCCTGGATGAAAAAAGGTATAAGGAAATCATTGTCACCCGCGCAACGGTTTCGATCGGTGAAGACATTGGTTTTCTGCCAGGCACCGAAGAAGAAAAAATGACTCCATGGATGGGTGCTCTGACCGACAATATCGAGGTACTGACCCAATCAGAAGAAGGTGGAGAATGGGGGCGCGCTGCCACTAATGACCTGCTGGCCAACCGCATCAAAGTACGCTCGATGAGCTTTATGCGGGGCCGAACCTTTCTCAACCGTTACGTCATTATCGATGAAGCCCAGAACATCACCTCCAAGCAGATGAAAGCACTGTTAACCCGCGCTGGTCCTGGGACAAAAATGATCTGCCTGGGTAACGTCGCACAAATTGATACGCCCTATCTGACGGAAACCACTTCAGGTCTGACATTTGCCGTGGACCGTTTCAAGCAATGGGCGCACTCGGCGCACATCACTTTGCAACGTGGAGAGCGTTCACGACTGGCCGATTTTGCGTCAGAGGCTTTATAACAGCCTTATCCGCAACGAGGTGAATCAGGCTCAGTTGATCAATGCTGTTTGCGTGTGAAAACTGTACCAGGCAAACCAGAACATACGGTGAACCGTGACTACTTGTCCATCCAATGATGCGGCCACCTCACCACTGCTGTCGATCGTAAGAACCAGTTTTTTACCTTCATACTCATTCGACCAGCTGCCTTGTTTCACCAACCATTCGCTATCAACGGCCAACGCACGCTCACCGATCTCCATCCCATAAATCACCCGCTTGGGATGCAATCTGGCATCAGTCGCGCTAATCGGCATGTACAACCGCTCACTTTCAGCGTAATCACCATATGCGTCTTTCATATAACGATCCGACTTGATGTCATCGACAGTCAATACGTGAGCAGCCGGATATTGCTGGCGCCAATCATTCCAGGTGACCATTGATAACGGTAAAGACTTGAGCTGGCTACCACGTGATTTACCGGCAAAGGCCTCGCCGGTGATCTGTTGCCAAAGGGACTCGGTCTGATGGTCATACATGACCAGGTCGCTATTATGAAGCAAGGATGAAACACCAAAGTCCAGTACCTGTCCGCCTTGCCTGCGATCAAATGCCAGCCCTGAACCACATAATGGGCAATAAGTAATCGCAACCGGGTCAGAACCGAACATATCATTCACAATCTCATGGTGGTCAAGGATTCGAAGTGGGTATGCGCGGGTGATACCGTTATGAGTCAGTGTCATGACAAGATCGTCATCACGTAGATAATCAACTTCAGCGGTCGGTAAATAAACCGGCTGATCAATAGAAGGTATGCAGTCACGCGCTGAACAGGCCTGCATCAATGAGTCAAACGGCACATCGCTATCAGCCTGGGTCAGTTTGAATACTTCCAGCAGGACATCAGGACTATAACCGCGTGGGTTTCCTGGCCGGTTTGTTTGTGCCGTCGCGGCCATACTGGTTATGGCAAGACATAAAACAAAAACAAAAATCACTTTTTTATACATACTTCTTCCTTTTTATTATCAGAAACAAGACCCGTCTACAGGTCTAAAATTGCTTACTATTATGGAGATCATTGTGGCTGCTTATTCAGACGCTTCGACTGACGAGTCCTCAAGTTTTATAACCCGCGGCCAAGCCTTCAGTACCGCCTGTACCACAGTGGCTAACGGGATTGCAAAAAAGATACCCCAGAAGCCCCACAAACCACCGAAAACAAGGATCGCGACGATGATGGCTACCGGATGCAGATCCAATGCTTCAGAAAAAAGCAAAGGTACCAGCACATTGCCATCAAGCGCCTGAATGATGGCATAGGCAATCATGACCTGGCCAAAGCTCCAGCCCCATCCCCACTGAAAATATGCCACGAACGCAATCGGTAAAGTAATGACTGCAGCTCCGATATAGGGGACAAGAACTGAAAAACCAACCATTGTTGCCAGTAAGGCTGAATATTCCAAGCCTAATGAAACGAAAGTAACGTAACTAACGCCCCCTACAATAACGATCTCACCTGCCTTGCCACGTACATAGTTGGCAATCTGTGCCTCAACATCAGCCCAAACGGAAGATACCAGGTGACGTTCGACAGGCAGATAACCTTTAAACCAATCGATCAACTGCTGCTTGTCCTTGAGTATGAAGAAGATCAGCACTGGAATTAATACCAGTAAAACCAGCAGACCCACCACATTTCCGACCGATGCTAATGACCAGGTCAGGAATTGTTGACCACCAAGCGCCAGTTCGTTACCAACACTGCTAATCAGGGCCTGCACCTGCTCTTCCGAAACCATTTGCGGGTAACGTTGAGGTAATTGAAGTAAAAGTGCCTGTCCCTGGGTAATGTAATTGGGAATCTGCTGTACCAGTTGGGTCAACTGGCGGGTCAACATTGGCACCAAACCAAATAACAGGAAGAAAAGACTGGCAAGAAACAACAGGAATACCAACAGCACGGATGCAAGCCTGTTCAAACCCAGCAACTGCAGACGAATGACCACTGCTTCCAGCAGGTAGGCGATAACAATGCTGGCAAAAACCGGCGTCAATACTTGTCCAAGACCAGCGACGATCAGAAAGCCCGCACCGAGCACGATGCCAAGAATAACAACCTGGGGGTCAGCGAATGTTCGTTTAAACCACGAAGTTAGCAGATTCATGTAGTGAAACCCTGGCGTATGCGATTGAGGATGTTGAGCAAGCCAGGCATATTCGGGAGCCCACGCTATTTGGCGAAGTAGGTGTTACGCCTTAGAAATCCCAGGTCCAGAACGCTTCAAGCTCAAAGTCCTGACTCAGTTGATCACTCGTAACGCCCAGCACATTGCCACCAAAGGCGTACTCGGCTGGTGCGTAAGCTGCATTGACATTAAAACGACTGCTCATACTCATACGACGACTGTAGCCAATCGTCATGGCATTTTGTGCCAGGTCGCTGTCAAGGGCCTGACTTAGAATTCTTGAGCTCGGTGATGGCTGAGACCGTGAACTGAAGTCGACATGCCAGGAAGTACCTTTATTGTCTGCCCAGGCCCAGCCAACTGAATATACCGTCAGGTCATCCCAGGAAAATGACGGGCTGGTTGAGTCTCCCAAAAGAGACAAAAAACGTCTCGGCAAGTTGCGGCTGGCAAATGCACCAACTTCACTGTAAAGCACCCGTTCTACTGAGACATTCAACCAGGACTTATCGCTCGCCTGGAAAGCAAGCCCAAGCCGGGCACGCGCTGGAATATCCAGATCCGCCGGTTGAGAATAGACACCCCGGTAGTTGGCAAACTCGTTCATATCGATACGGGACTGGAAACCAGCATCCAGCGTTACACCATTAGTAATTTCGCTGCGTAACGCCAGGCTGACACCGGCACCGTAGCCGGTCTCCTGATAAGGGTCATAAATGGTCGCGCGCAAATTTGCCGGTACCGTTTGGTTATATGACTGCAAGCCAAGACTGGAAACGCCGTAGCTCTGAGTTGCA
Organism: Gammaproteobacteria bacterium; assembly: GCA_021772935.1. Taxonomy (GTDB): domain Bacteria; phylum Pseudomonadota; class Gammaproteobacteria; order Xanthomonadales; family SZUA-36; genus SZUA-36. Next base: position 168,223 of record JAJFLA010000049.1, on the reverse strand, counting down.
AATACCACGGAAACACCAACCATCTGGTTATCATTTAAACGGTGCATCAAGCCTGGTGAGATCAGTCTGCGCTCAAGACCGATTGTTCCAGAGCTCACAACTGGATCAAAACTGTTCATGGCCAGTTCGTCCGAGTACTGCCAGTCAACTTCAAGCCTGAGGAATGTTTCGGGCTCGCCCAAGAGTTGCTCTGCAAAAAGTGGCAGAATCAATACGGCCTGCTCGTTGATCCACGAAACGTGCAATGGACCAGCAGTTGAATCCAACAGGTAGTCCGGGGTCAGTTCGCGTGCAAGATAATCCTGCCAGGGACCGAGCTCAAAACCCAACAAATAAAACGAAGTCACACCGGCACCACCGGCGCTAAGACCGGTCATCGGCAGGCCTGAAACACGCGCAGCAGAAAGCGCCGGTATCATACCCGCTACTAACAATAAAGCTGTCAAAAACCGATATTTCATTCCCGGAGTTTTAATCCTGCCCATTCGCATATGTAATTATGAAGGAATATGGCAGGAAAACAACAATAAGTCAACGTAAAGGACCCTATCAGGGCAAATAAGAAAGCAACCTAGGTTTAGGTTTATAAACACAAGATAACATGATGTTTTACCAAAGAAGAATGATAAAAATAAGTAAGCCTGATATTTTCAAAGAAATGTAGTGTCAATAAAGCCTAGTTAAGCGAAGTTGCAGTAAAGCAACATTGGGGTTTTCAGACCTGAAGCCGACCACCCTCGCTGGACTTAACACTACTGCAATTTACCATCCGAATCCATCTCAATCAATTCTGTGTAGCCACCGATGGGTTTGCCGTCTATCAGGATTTGCGGAACTGTCTTGCCACCGGTCAGCGCCCACATTTCCTGTTCCACCATGGCATTGCCCGACAATGGTATCTCTTCAAACGCAAGACCTCGTTTGGCCAACAGTCTCTTTGCTGCATAACAGAAAGAGCAGTAAGCTTTAGTGTACATTTTAATTTGCATGGTAATTTACGCTTATGATAATTAAGTATGATTCAATCTGGTTTACACTCTGCATACAGGCGGCCCGTAATTAGTTGGTGCATGAACCAAGGGCTTCTCAAACAGAAGCCTGGGATAAACTGGTGTAGTGCATCATCATTAATTGGTCGCTTAAACGAACAATTTGGCATGAGCAGTGTCTCAGAAACGATTTCATCAGTCTCAAGGAAAGTATGGTTCCGGTCAAGAAAAAACATGGGTCATTGAAACAAGTTCTGCTTGCGGTTCTGGTAACCTTCATCAGCCTGTCGAGTATTGCACAGACTGGACGTGTCCACTTACCTGAGCTGGGTAACTCTGCCAGTAACGTGCTTTCAAACAGTGAAGAGCGCGAGTATGCGGAGGGTCTGGTCCGCCAGATGCGGGCTTATGAACTGCTAATTGAAGACCCACTGATCAATGATTTCTTTTCGGATATGGGGTTTAACCTGGCTTCACGAAGCGACCAGCCGGGAGCCGCCTTTACCTTTGTAGTGCTCGACCAGTCAGTGATCAACGCCTTTGCAGCGCCCGGTGGAGTAATTGCATTGCACAGCGGCTTGATCCTGCTGGCAGAAACACAAGACGAGGTAGCCGGCGTCTTGTCACACGAAATTGCCCACATCACCCAACTTCATATGTATCGGGCATTTGAAAAGGCCAAGACCATGAATATTCTCGCCATGCTGGCCATGATGGGTTTGATCCTCGCCAGTGGTGGCAATGGTGACGTCATCAGCGGGGCCGTCATGGGTGCGCAGGCTGCAGCAATGCAGGCTCAAATCAATTTCACACGACACAATGAAGTCGAGGCCGATCGGGTAGGCATCAGGACACTGGCTGCCAGCGGTTACGACCCACAAGGCATGGCTGATTTTTTTGAAAAGATGGGGCAAACCACTCGTGCTAATGGTGAAGGTCCACCAGAATTTCTGCGTACGCACCCGGTATCCGTCAACCGTATCGCCGAAGCGGAGAACCGCATTCAAAACCTGCCACCGGTGGAGACCGCCGAAGGTAGGCAATTTTATATTGTGCAGGCCAGGCTGCGGGCATTGCTTGAGAAGGATGCGAACGAGGCCATCAAACATTTTAATACCGAATTAGAAAAACCACTCACCGAGGCAAGAAAAAACGGAAACCTTTATGGTCTGGCAATTGCACAACAAAGAAACGCTGAATACGACAAATCTGAGGCCATACTCAGTAATCTATTGGAACAAGAGCCTTCAAGAATGGCATTTCAATTGCAAATGGCCAACCTGCAACTGAAAAGAGGTCAGCATGAACAGGCCATTGAAGCCTTCGCTGACTTATACCATAGCTTTCCAGGCAGCCAGGCGATTGCTCTTGAGTACAGTAAAGCCCTTTTGAACCAAAACAAACCCGAACTGGCTGAAATTGCCAGTGTTGTACTGAGACAGCAGCTTGTCTCTCGCAAAAACAACCCCACACTTTATGCACTGTACGCGCAAGCAGCCAATCTTGCCGGCGATGAAGTCCGGTCAACCGAAGCGATCGCAGAATCCTATTACCAACGCGGTGGAACCCAGGAAGCGATCATACAACTGGAAAGCCTTGCCAGGCGCTCAGATCTTGATTATTACCAGCGCGCGAGGGTCAGCGCAAGGTTGATGGAATTACGTATTGAAGCAGGTGAATCAGACAAATAAGCCAAGACACACCCCAACTCCGTTCCACATTTGTCATCAAATTGTCATATACCATCTTATAATGTACAGGTCAGACGCCGATTGGGTATTGATGCCCACCCGTTAAAATGTCAGGAAAGCTTGTGACCGCAAATCAAATCACTGTACTGGTTGTTGATGACGAATCAGCCATTCGGGAAATGATCAGGTTTACACTCAGTAAATCAGATATGAGCGTACGCTGCGCCGGAGATGGTAGGGAGGCTCTGAGAAAAATCAATGAAAAATGCCCCGACATAGTATTGCTGGATTGGATGATGCCCAATATGAGTGGCCCGGAACTGACCCGCCGCTTGCGAAACAACCCGGTGACAGCGGATATTCCCATTATCATGTTAACCGCCAAGGTTTCTGAAGATGACAAGGTGCTAGGCTTAAACGCCGGTGCAGATGATTACATTATTAAACCGTTTTCCCCACGTGAACTGACCGCCAGGATTACCGCAGTTCTACGCAGATCTGACCCAGGCGGTGCGGACGGCAAAATCACAAGCGGTTCCATTACCATGGATACGGCTTCACGACAGGTTTTTCTCGATCAGAAACTAACCCATATCGGACCAACCGAGTATCGCTTACTTGAGTTTTTCATGAGCCATGAAAAACGTGCCTATAGCCGTTCACAACTACTTGACCACGTGTGGGGAACCAATGTCTTCCTTGAAGAACGTACGGTAGATGTCCACGTCAGACGCTTGAGGAAAATCCTGCAGGAGAAAAATCTCGAACACTACATACAAACGGTGCGCAGCCATGGTTATCGCTTTGTAGCTGAAGAGCACTAGTGCTCCTCCAACAAAAATGATCAAATCTGACTGGACATACCATCTGACCCGGTTGCTTGGTGGTGTGCTTGTAGCCTTGCTGATTGGCTGGTGGTCCGGGCAATTGCTGGTGATGATGGGCATATTTCTGTTGGCTTACCTGGCCTGGCAGCTTTATAACAGTTTACGCCTGTACCGGTGGTTACAATCCTGGAAATTGGACCCGCCAGAAAGCTTCGGAATGTGGGCAGAGATATTTGATCGTATTGCCACTCTACAAAAACAGAATATAAAACGAAATCTCCAATACCAAGAGGTTATTGATGATTTTGAAGGAATGACTGATGCTTTCCCAGATGCCACACTGGTGATAGACAGTCATGATCTCATCCGGTGGTTTAACGACCCGGCGATGCGATTGCTCGGTCTGAAAACACCTATTGATCAGGGCCAGGCTGTGACCAATCTCATCCGCGAACCAGCCTTTGCCGACTGGCTTGCCATTCACGACGAACTACAGAGCAACCTGGAAATAAGCTGCCCTACTGATGACAACATCAGTCTGCAAATAAATGCCGTGCGTTTCAGAAAAAACCAGCGTTTATTAATCCTTCGGAACATCACTGACATACGCAACCTTGATCGCATACGGCACGACCTGGTTGCCAATGTCTCTCATGAATTACGCACGCCCTTAACCGTTCTGCTCGGTTATCTGGAGGTACTCAAAACGGAAGCTGGGACACCAGACCCAGAAGTAATAGAACGCATGTTCAAACAGGCACGCCAAATGCACGCCTTACTGGAAGACCTGCTTGAACTCTCCAGGTTACAGCAGACAGACAAACAAAATGGTGCGGTTGAGGTTGATGTCCCGACCATGCTGACCCAGCTAGCTGAGCAAGCAAAAGAGCTTAGCCAGGACAACCATGAAATCAACTTCAAGATCGAGCCTGGATTGAATATAAGTGGTGTGCAGCTTGATCTCAAAAGTGCCTTCCAGAATCTCATTCTGAATGCGGTCAACTACACGCCGACACAAGGTAAAATTAATGTAACCTGGCAGGAAACCACTGCGGGCCCAACCTTGAGCGTCAAAGATAATGGCGTCGGCATTCCACACCGTGATATTCCCCGTATTACTGAACGATTCTACCGTGTGGGCGATGACCGTAACCGAAAGACCGGCGGCACTGGCCTCGGACTTGCCATTGTCAAACATGTACTCCACAGTCACGATGCAAAACTGGAAATAAGAAGCGAGTATGGTGAAGGCAGCGAGTTTCGTTGCATTTTCCCGCCAAAGAGAAAGCCTCAAAAGCTGATATAACCCCGTTCAGAGACTGTCGCTGGTGACAATTCTTATAAAATCAATAGATGTCACATCACTGTCATATAAACCCATTACCATTCTCAACACTGGCCTCGAGCCCAACCTCAAACTTACAAAGCTTCGGGAGGAGTACATCAATGAAACATGGTATTGCTGCAATGCTTGTGTCTGCTACGCTTTTCAATGTAACTGCCGTTTTCGCTCAAACCCTGGTGGACGAAAACCTGCCGACTTATGAAAAAACCTCCGGTGTCTCGGGCAATTTGTCCAGTGTGGGTTCAGACACGCTGGCCAACCTGATGACCTTGTGGGCCGAGTCTTTTAAAAAGACCTACCCTAATGTCAATGTACAAATCCAGGCAGCTGGGTCTTCTACTGCACCGCCAGCTCTCGCTGAAAACACCTCCAACCTCGGACCTATGAGTCGATTGATGAAGGACAAGGAAATAGAGGCATTTGAGAAGAAGTTTGCTTACAAACCCACAGCCATTGCGGTGGCAATCGACGCCCTGGCTGTTTTTGTACACAAGGATAATCCGATTAAGGGACTTACAATTCCTCAGCTTGATGCCATTTTCTCTTCAACCAGAACCTGTGGCGAACCCAACGACATCAATGGATGGGGCGATTTAGGTCTCACAGGTTCATGGGCCTCACGTGAAATTCAACTCTATGGACGTAACTCAGTTTCCGGCACTTATGGTTATTTCAAGAGCAAAGCACTTTGCAAGGGTGACTATAAAAATACGGTCAATGAACAGCCAGGATCTGCTTCAGTCGTGCAGTCAGTCAGTGCATCCGTCAACGGTATCGGTTACTCGGGAATCGGCTACACAACTTCTTCTGTACGAGCGATTCCCTTGTCTCGCAATACCGGAAAAGAATTTATTGCGGCCAGCCCGGTAAATGCAATTTCCGGCACCTACCCGCTGGCACGTTTTCTCTACATTTATGTAAACAAAACGCCTGGCAGGCCGTTGCCACCCCTGACGAAAGAGTTCATCAAGCTTGTTTTGTCGCGTGACGGCCAGCAAGTCGTCGTCAAAGATGGTTATATCCCCTTGCCGGCTAAAATCGCCAAACGGGAAACGCTTAAGATTCAGTAGTTCTGGTATGTAACAAATACGATGAAGAAAACAGAGGAATTAGTCATGCTGCCTTACACAAAAGCACCATTCGGAATGATCATTACATTATGTGCGCTACTGCTGTTGCCACCGGTGGTCACACATGCCGCAAGCGATGAGGAACTGACAGCCGTACGAGAACAATTGCTGGCGTTAAGCCAGCGACTGGATCGTCTTGAAGCTGAAAACCACGCACTAACAACAGCCAATGCGAAATTGGAGAAACACAACCAGGAAACCGCAGTAGCGGTGACTGCAGTGAATGAAAAAACCGATGCGATCACCAACAAACTGCAACAACAAGTGACACCACCTGACTGGACTGACCGGTTACATTGGAAAGGTGACTTCCGTTATCGTTACGAAAATACTGATGTCGACGGCAAGCCCAATCGCAACCGCAATCGTATCCGCGCACGCGCCGCACTCATTGCAGATGTATCGCCGACCGTATCGGTCGGGCTTGGGCTCGCCAGCGGCAGTGACGACCCACTCTCTTCAAACCAGACCCTTGGTGGGGGCGGCTCAACCAAGAGTCTTAACCTGGACCTGGCTTACTTTGACTGGTCCGGATTAGCCAATACACATATTATCGCTGGTAAGTTCAGCAACTACATTCACAAGAGCGGTAAAACCGGCCTGCTTTGGGACGGGGATTGGCGACCGGAAGGCATCGGTTTCAAATGGGACAATGGCAATTGGTTTGCCAATGGAGTGGGTACCTGGATTGAAAGTGACAGTAAAAAGGAGCAATTATTTGCGTTTCTGACCCAGGCAGGTATCCAAATACCGGTTGGAGATGCCTTAAAATTGACGGTTGGGATGGGGTACCATCGATTTGATACCGCAGGCAGTGGTTCTTTTTTTGGTGATGACACAGACTTTTTTGGTAACAGCTTTAACTCTGTGACCAACACCTATCTGTATGACTACGAAGAAGTTGAGTTGTTCGCAGACCTGGGTTTCAGTGTTTTCGGTAAGCCAGCATTGCTTTTTGCGAACATCGTTCAAAATCAGGCAGTCAAAGAAAATGATAGCGCCTATGCTTTCGGTCTCAAGGTCGGCAAGGCAAAAAACAAAGGCCAATGGGAACTGGCTTATGTTTACCAGGAGCTTGAAGCCGATTCTGTGCTTGGTCTTTTGTCCGATTCAGACTTTGGTGGTGGCGGCACTGATTCCCGGGGTCACAAATTCAAAGGCAGTTATGCCATCGATAAAAACATCAATGCCCAATTCGCTTATTTCATCAATGAAACCAGTCTTAAACCCGGTGGCTTTGATGACTACAATAAACTGCAGCTGGATGTAAGTTTCAAATACTGATGATGCTTTAAGACTCACGGTGGTATGCACTGACAGCGACTGGAGACGGGCCCTTTAGCCCGCCTTGGTGAATTATGCGGGTTAGAGCCCGTTTTGATTTAAGATACCAGTTCCAATCGAAAGGTCACAAACTAATCAGTGTCATGAACCCTACTCAAAGCTGGCGTCCCACGGCCGCTCCCGCCCATTTGAAAGCACGGGCCAGTTTGCTGCGGGATATACGTGATTACTTCTCCGCTCAGGATGTCATGGAGGTCGAAACTCCATTGATCTCAATGGCCGGCAATACCGACCCTGAAATCCAATCCATCCAGATAGATAGCGGTGGCTACCTGCGTACCTCACCGGAGTTCGCACTCAAACGCCTGTTGGCAGCAGGTAGTGGCGATATCTTTGAACTCGGGCGAGTCTTTCGTGCCAACGAATCAGGTCGTTGTCACAACCCTGAGTTTACTTTGCTTGAGTGGTACCGAACTGACTTTAGTTACTTGCAGTTGATGAAAGAAGTTGCTGTGCTGGTCAGGCACTGTGGTCGTGGAAAATTTGATCAATGGCCGCAACAGAGACTCACTTACCGGGAGCTTTTTTTACACTATCTTAAGCTTGACCCGTTCACCGCAAATGAGCAATTACTTCGTAGTACAGCAAAGAAACATGGCATCCACGATATTGAACTGGAGCGCAAACAATGGCTCGATCTGCTAATCAGTCTTGTGATCCAACCTGCCCTACCCAAAAAATGCCTGACATTTGTTTATGATTTTCCTGCCGAACAGGCCGCACTGGCCAGGGTTCGCCCGGAAGCACCCCCGCTGGCAGAACGATTTGAGCTCTACCTGGGCTGTACCGAACTCGCCAATGGTTATCAGGAATTAACCGACCCCATCGAACAACGACGACGCTTTGAAGCTGACAATACACAACGTGAAAATCGCGGGAAAGCAAGCTACGCAGTCGATCAAAACCTGCTCGCAGCACTCGAGCACGGTCTGCCGGAATGTGCCGGCGTCGCCCTTGGTGTAGATCGTTTACTGATGGCTATTACTGCTGCGGATACGATCAGTGATGTGACTGCTTTCCCGTTTTCACGCGCCTGAATCCTGTCCCTGCTGCACGGGCAAAGACACCAAAACCTCCAGTCCCCCGCCTTGCCGGTTTGAGGCTGAAATCCTGCCTCCATGGCGGCGTACCGCTGAGGCAGCAATCGCCAGGCCGAGACCATGCCCACCTGAACTTCTATTACGTGCTTCGTCAACACGGTAAAAAGGTTCAAATATCCTGCTGATATGTGTCTCAGCGATCCCCGGCCCTGAGTCTGACACGCTAACCTGAAGTTCATTGCTGGAAACCTGTTTTGCAGATATCTGGATATTTCCGGACCCACCGGAATGCAGCAAAGCATTACGCAGCAGGTTTTCAAATACACGCCAAAGTAGTTCCTGATCAGCTTCCAGTGTCAACGGAGCTTGTAAACACAATTCGATTTGCTCGCCATCATCAGCCACTTCGTAATTGACCGTGTTGGCCAGATCTTGCAGCATTTCGGCCAGATCAAAATGTAACAACTTCAACTCTTGTGGTGCAGATGACTCACGCAATAAGCTCAAGACCTCATCGACCAACTTTTCCAGACGTTCGCTTTCCAACTCAATACGGTTCAGTTCTGCAGCTACCAGGCTTTGATCTTTGTTGCGAGCGATTTCAAGCGCGACACGTAAACGTGCCAGCGGTGAGCGCAGTTCGTGGCTGACGTCACGTAATAAGCGCTGATTGGCCTGTTGTGAAGCCTGCAAGCGACCGGCCATCTCATCCATATCCAATGCCAGCTGACCAAATTCATCTTTACGCTGATCGAGGATAGCGCCAACCCTCACGGTTAGATCACCGGTCGCCAACTGCCGACTTGCACGACTCAAATGTCCAAGTGGCGCAGCCAGGTATCGGGCCAGTAACACACTCAGCAGAGCGCTGATAACAGCCGCTACTCCCAGACGCAGACCTACCCCCTGGGGACCGGGCGCGAGTAGCGTACGCGGGGGTCTGCGGCTTGCACTGAGCAATGTGTAAACCTGTCCATTTGCATCCCGTAATTGCATGCTGGCGAGCCTTGACCTGCCTTGTTTCTGTCTTCCAAGTGCCCGTTCACGACCCAATAGCTCATTGCCATTGGCATCCATCACAAAAATCTGGTTGTGCATATGAGGCGGCAAGTCTCGCAGAGCCTTCTTTAACTTGCGCTCACCACCCTGCTTCAAATCACTGGCCAGTTTACTTTTAAAGTGATTCAGCCTGGACTCGAATGCCGCTGCCGGCTCCTCTACGCCATTACGTAAAATGACCGTCTGGTTGATCCAGCTGACCACGACAGCAAAGGCCATAATGCTCAACCATATTGAGAAAAAAAGCTTCCAGAACATACGGGGCACAGAAGACTCCTTCAGGGTGATAAGCTGCGATACTGGTAACCGATACCACGGATGGTTTCAATGCGCTCGGTGCCATCACTTGCCGGCCCCAGTTTTCTGCGTAAATTACTCACATGCATATCGATGCTGCGATCATAAGCAACCGGCTCACGTCCCAGGGCGGCCAGGTATAAGTCCTTTTTTTCAACCACTTCACCACAACGTCGCAGCAACAGTTGCAGAATACTGAACTCCGTACTGGTCAGCTCGATTAGCTGACCGTCACATCGTAAGTCGCGACCGGCCTGGTTTAATACCAGATCATCAACTTCCAGGATGGCCACTGTGGAATGGCTATTGGACCGTCGTAAAATTGCACGAATACGCGCCAATAATTCGCGCGGATTGGCCGGCTTAGCCAGATAATCATCGGCGCCCAGCTCCAGACCAATAATCCGGTCCACATCATCGCCCCTTGCGGTTAACATAATCACAGGTAGTTCAGACTCCTTCCGCAGCATACGTAACACATCAATACCATTCATCTGAGGCATCATAATATCGAGAACCATGGCATCAAGACCCGGTCGTCGGGATTCGACCAGCGCCTGCTGACCGTCATGTGCAAGCCGTACTTCGAAGCCTTCCTGACCAAGGTATTCGCGCAACAACTCACACAGTTCCGTGTCGTCATCCGCTATGAGTATGGTTTGCGGCATATTTAACCTGACATTTTCCAAAGGGTTTACAGCCCTGATTTTAACTAACAGGGGTGATTATGTTGTGACTTTACCTTTCTTTACACAAGCTTAACGCAAGCAGACAGTGAAATGGTGTCTTATAGACTGCAAGCAATACCACTCACCCCATATATGGAGAAATACATGAACACATTGAACAAACTATTGATCGGCACGATGATAAGTGGCCTGCTGCTAACTGCCGTTGACACGGCACTGGCACAAAACCCCGATCGCGAACGCGGAAAAAAGGGACAACACCACCAACGTGAGATACAGGCTATGCCGGTTGTTGGTCAACTGATGCGTGGCATAAGACATCTCGATCTGGACGATGAACAAAACGAAAATATAAAAGCGCTTATGCAAGGTCTCAAAGAAGAGGTCCGTTCTCTCATGGAAGAAAGCAAGGCCGGTCATTTGCAGCTGAAAGAACTGATTAAAGCTAACAGCTACGACGAACAAGCGGTTGCTGCGCTGGCCGAAAAAGAAGGCAAGCTGATAACCGAACGCCTGTTGATCACCAGCCGCGCTTTATCAGAAGTTTTGAGCCAACTGACCGATGAGCAACGCGCTGAACTCGATGCGATGGCCGAGCACCGTAAGCAACATCGCAGTGAAAGACGCGAGCACCACCGTTCTGGTCATGGTTGAAACTAACTTTAGGTCATTGATATTACGTAGGGTGCGTAAATGATACGCACCCTACGTTAATTTCATTTTAAGACCATGCTCCCCACTATGTATGTCGAATCTTCTGTAACAGAGTTATTACACAAAATTGCTTACGGCTCCCTCACCAGGAGGGAATGAACTGTTGAGTTGATGTCAACGCATCATCGTCATCATTCGGTAATTTAGAGTTTGGTTGCTCCCGACCACGCAGCCATTGTTCGAGTTCATGGGCATAAGCAAAAACTGTCGGGCTTTTCACATGTTGATGCCGTCGAATGGGAAGATTTTCGTGTTCTTCCCACCTTCTGGCTGTTCTTACACTGCGGTTTAAATAATTGGCAATCCTTTTCCAAGAATGCAATTTCTCAACATTTTTAACACTGGTACCCCTACCATCTGCACTCATAGCTATCCTGCCTCTTAATTAACTTTTGATATTTGGTTTTCAATTTTTACCTGGAATTTATCTTCATTGGCACACGGTGCTTTAGATTTTTTTAAACAGGTAAACTTTTGACCGCAGCCTTTACCGAAGTAAAAACCAGAACATAAAAAGGATTAAATTACTAAGTCCGTTTAGAATGCTGGAAACAAGAATAGCATATTGTTATGCTATTTGTAATTGACAATTTTACATCCAAAAAATCAATACCATATAATCACCAAGTATCATTCGTATTGCTTGACTTAAGTCAAAAACAAAGCAATATTTTTGCGCAATTTATTTGAGAGAGATTAAGTGCTTAATTGACTCTTGTTGCGCGTCCTTCCGCTAATTTGATACCACTAGACTCCAACATAAAAATCACAGCGCCACGAATTTCTACTTCATTACAATCCCGACAACCGCCTTTGGGTGGCATCAAATAATTGTTATAGCCGTTCATTGAATGTTCCATCAGCACCGCAAAGCCCTTATTTAAGCGCTCCGTCCAGGCAAAATTATCAGTTGGCATTGGCGCACCCTGCGTGTTCTTCTCATGGCAACCTTTACAACGAAATTCATAAACTTCTTCGCCGCTACGATTAGGCCCTTCATGCACCCGGACTTCAGTGATTTCCTGCATAAACCCGGTAGTGGTTTCGGGTTTTTTAACTGGACCGCTTATTACAGCAATTTCGGCGTTTTCAGTTTTTTCTGTGCTAAGCACCTCATCCACGCACCAGGGCTCATCGGCATGTTCATTGCTAGAACGAGCAAAACCCTTGTTAATCAGTACTGTCGCCAGGCTACTCGTCTTGGTATTGATACCAGCCACCCCTTCAGTCTGTTGAGTGTTCTCCATAAAAATGTTTGTAACTTTTATATCCTTGGCTTTGCTCATGTAGTCTTTTGTGAATTCATAAGCCTCTTGCGCCAAAGCCAATTCACACTTCGGTGCATCGGAATCGACCGACGGCGCAGAAACACCGGCTAAAGTAATACGCAAATGTTTGGGATAGCCAGTCCAGACCTCGACTGAAAATCGAATAATATTGGTAGCTTCCACTTCTATTAAATTTGCTGTGTATTGTCCTGGGTAGGCGTTGAAAGTTTTACCCATCACGTTGTGACTAAATCCACAAATCATCAAGGCTAATGTGATAACCAGCGTTTTAGACTGCTTTTTACTAAACTTCAATCCATCCATTTTTAGTCTCCTTTGTTAAGGTTTACAGGTTCTGTTGTCTGATAAAGAAAATAAATTGACTAATTGCTAATCGCTGTGGGCTAGTCAGAAGCCTTGGCTGTGGTTATTTTTGCCAGTAAGTAGTCCATGACCTCCAACATTTGCTCTTGATCCTTTGTATAAAATGGCGCGGTTTTGAACTCATCATTAATAACGATGGCGGGTACACCCCTAAAAGCATATTTGACGGATAATATGCGCGCGTCACTCACCTTATCAACGATATCTTTTGAATTAAATTCGTGTAAAAAAACATTTGGTGCAATACCATAAGCTGAGAAGAATTCTGTTAATTTATATTCATTTAAATAGACTTTCTTGTCGACATGAATCGACTTGAATAAGGCCTCATGGGTCTGATCCAGAACGCCCAGTTTTTCTGCAATATAATAGGTTTTAGCCAAGGTCACCCAGCTTGGGGCAATAACCGCTGGGACCCGCTTAAAAGTGACTTTGTCTTTATTAGTATCAAGCCAGTTTTTTAATTTTGGTTCGAGCTCATAACAATGTGAGCAGGAATAGAGAAAAAACTCAATCACTTCAATTTTGTTCGAATGTCCAATTGTCGCCGTATTTCCGGAAGACACTCTTTTATAATGTGCGTTTTCCGCGAAAGGCTCATTTGCACTAAGCTTTGTCGAAAAAGCAAATAGAGCCATTAAAACTAATCCACAGGTAAAGAAAACAACCTTCATCTCATCTCTCTCATTGGTCTGGTTTTTGAGGGTTACTATTTTTTTGCCATAAAAAATAAAGCACAGGTATCAGTACCATTGATACCAATGGCGCAGTAATCATTCCTCCAATCATTGGCGCGGCAATACGGTGCATAACTTCTGAACCGGTCCCGGAGCCCAGCATGATGGGTAACAGCCCGGCAATAATAACGGCGGCCGTCATTGCTTTTGGTCTCACCCTGTGTACCGCGCCTTCAATCACCGCCGCCATCAAGTCTTCATTCGTTGTTGGCTTATTGCGCGCCACCGCCTCTTTCAGGTAGACCAGCATAACCACGCCAAACTCTGCAGCAACACCAGCCAAAGCTATCATGCCGACAGCAACAGCAACCGAAATATTGAACCCAAGCATATAGAGCAGCCAAAAACCGCCGACCAGTGCCAGCGGAACTGAAAACATCACCATCATTGCTTCTGTCAGGTTTCTAAAACTAAGATAGAGCAGCATTACGATGATTAATAACGTAATTGGAATAATGGTTTGCATTCGCTTTTCAGCCCGCTGCATATATTGGTACTGCCCGGCCCAATTAAGGCTGTAACCAGTGGGTATTTTTACTTGCTGAAGCAATGCTTGTTTGGCTGAATCAACATAACTGCCGATGTCTCCGCCATCATTGGTGATATAGACCCAGGCATTCATCCTGGCATTTTCACTTTTTATGATCGGTGGACCTTCAACAATGGTGATTTCGGCCAGGTCCTGGAGCTGCACATGTGTATCTTCTGTCGCAATCAGCTGTAGAGATTTTAAATTAGCGATGGAATCCCTCATCGCCTGCGGGTACCTGAGGTTGACCGAATACCGCTCCCTACCTTCAATCGTTGTAGTTAAATTTTTACCACCGATGGCAATACTCGCAGCATCTTCGATTTCTTTAATACTCAAGCCATAGTGCGCTGCCGAATCACGATCGATATCGATATCAATATAGCGGGCACCCATAACCCTTTCTGAGTATACGGTCCTGGTCCCCTTCAGGCCTTTAATGACAGCCTCAACATCTTTACCAATGGTCTCAATCGTTTTTAAATCGGGCCCGGAAATTTTGATACCAATGGGGGTATTAATACCAGTAGATTGCATATCGATTCGAGTCCTTATCGGCATCAGCCAGACATTATGCAGACTCGGGATTTTTACCCGTTGATCGAGCAGCAACTTAAGTTTTTCCAGATTCATACCCTCACGCCACTGGTCTTTCGGCTTGAGTTGAATGGTCGTTTCCAGCATCGTAAGTGGTGCGGGATCTGTGGCAGATTCGGCTCGTCCAACCTTCCCGAATACACGTTTTACTTCCGGGATGGTCTTGATCAAACGATCGGTCTGCTGGAGTATTTCCCGTGCCTTACCAATAGAAATGCCTGGCAAGGTTGTTGGCATATACAGCAGATCACCCTCGTCCATTTCCGGCATAAACTCGCGTCCAAGCTGTGAATACGGCCAAATTACTGAGAGCACCAACAAGCCAACAAGCAATAAGGTGATTCCCGGTTTTAACAAGGCTGTTTTTATAACAGGCATATATAATCTGACAAAAAACTTGCTTAACAGATTATCTTCTTCCTTATGGATTTTGCCTTTGATCAAGTAGGCCATCAGTGCCGGCACCAGCGTAATTGACAAGCCTGCTGCAACCGCCATCGCATAGGTTTTTGTATATGCCAACGGTAAGAATAATCTAGCCTCCTGGGCTTCCAGCGTAAAAATTGGTAGAAAACTGAAGGTGATAATCAATAAGGAGAAAAACAATGGAGACCCAACTTCTTTTGCAGCATTTTTTATAATGTCAATACGTGTCAGATATCGGACATTGCCTTGATCAGATTCCCCCGTTGATATTACCGATCTCTCGATATGTTTATGTACATTTTCAATCATCACTATGCTGGCATCTACCATCGCACCGATGGCTATTGCGATCCCACCCAGAGACATGATATTGGCATTAATACCCTGCACTCTCATCAACGCAAAAGCACCCAGGATGCCGATGGGCAAACTAATAGTGATGACCAATGAAGATCGAAAATGGAGCAGGAATAAGGCACAAACTGCAATCACAACCAACAACTCTTCAATGAGTCGGTGGCTTAGCGTTGTCACACCTCTTTCAATCAGCGCGGAACGATCATATGTTTCGATTATCTCCACACCGTCAGGCAGACTCAGTTTAAGCTCATTGAGCTTTGTTTTAACGGCTTCAATGGTAGCAAGTGCGTTGTGGTTTGAGCGCATGACTACGATGCCCCCCACCACCTCTCCTTCACCATCGAGGTCTGCAAGCCCACGCCTCATTGCTGGACCCAGACGAATGTCTTGAGCAACGTCACTCAACAACACGGAAGACAGGGATGTTCTGCGTCGAACTGTGGGTACACTGACCAGTTTCAGGTCATTAACACTTTTCAAGTATCCCTTGATTCGAACGATGTATTCAGCCTCAGATAATTCGATAGATGAGCCGCCAATCTCCTGGTTTGACTCAGCAATAGCGGTAGCAACATTTGCCAGGGTGAGATAGTAACCGCGCAACTTATTCGGGTCGACGACCACCTGATACTGCTTGACCATGCCACCAACCGTTGCGACCTCGGCAACGCCTGGAATGGTTTGTAATTCAAATTTCAATAACCAGTCTTGCAAGCTACGTAATTCGGCTAAATCATGCTGACCACTCCTATCGACCAAAGCGTATTGATAAACCCAACCCACTCCGGTTGCATCAGGACCTAACTTGGGTTTTGCGTTGTTGGGTAACTGATCTGAAACCTGGTTTAAATACTCCAGCACACGTGTTCGTGCCCAATACAGATCTGTGTCATCCGAAAAAATTACATATACAAAAGAATCCCCAAAATAGGAGTAGCCCCTGACGGTGACAGCACCTGGAACCGATAACATGGCGGTTGATAACGGATAGGTAACCTGGTCTTCAACAACCTGAGGCGATTGTCCAGCATAACTGGTGCGTACAATGACTTGCACATCAGACAGATCTGGAATGGCATCGAGTGGGATGGAGGTGACAGAGTATGCACCCCAAATACTCAGTATTACTGCTGCAACTAAAATCAACAAGCGGTTGTTGATCGAACAATCAATAACGCGAGAGATCACCTCAGCTTGCTCAATGCTTCTGGTCTTCGCGTATGGGGTTGGGGGGTTCTGAATTCGAGATTCTGTTTAAACCAGCCATCAGGTTGCTCTCTGAGTCGAGTAGAAATTGGCCGGATACAACGACTCTTTGCCCTTCAAGCAAACCGGTAACAATTTCAATTCTACCGTTGGCTTCTTCCCCTATAGTCACACTAACAGGCTGAAAACGACCATCCTCAGTGAGTGTTACCACGCGCTCACCAGCGGCCGTTCTGATCACTGCATCGCGCGACACCAGCAATACGTCCTGTTTGGACTTACCATCAATAATCACCCTTGCAAATGTACTTTGTGTCATACCCTGGTGGTCTGTTTTAAACTTGAGGCGGGATTCCAGCGCTCGTGTGGTATAACCAACCGGCTCATCAACTCTTTCAACAGTGCCATAGAATATTTTTCCCGGCAGATTACGCAGTTGCATTGAGGCCTTTTGACCCTCTTTAACCAAATCCCATTGACGCTCAAATATTTCAACCGTGACTTCAATAACCTGGTAATTCCCACCGAGGTTAAATACCGTGAACGAAGAAGTGACAGGTTCACCCTCACCGCCTCTTCGGGTAAAAACAAAGCCGTCTTCCCGGGCGAATACTTTCGCTGGGAATATGGGCTCAGCACCATTCTGTAACTGCGCTACCTGGTGGGCATCAAGCCCCATGGATACCAGTTTCGGAATCATGCCACTGGCAGTCGGTTTATCACCCTGCATAAAAGCTTGTTGAAAGGCTTTTTCCAAAGCGAACAACTCTTCTGATGCAACTGAAAATAGAAACTCATCCTGTTGGACTTTCGCACCACTATATTTATCAACCATTTCAATAATAGTGCCGCTGATCGGGGAAGTTATACGACTCCGTGCCATCGGGTCCACACGGGTGATTTTGCCAATTGTTTCAATACGGTGACTAAGATTGCCACGCTCAACAAGTTCGCTGCGAATACCCAAATTATGCACAACTAAGGGCGAGATCCTGACTTCAGGGTAAACTTCTGCTTGTTGTGAACTTTCTATTCCTGTGGTCCTTTCACCTAAAGCATCAGGTTGCCTGCTGGTGTTGATAACCAATTCCATACCACAGATTGGACACTCATCTGCTTCATGCGAAACAATGTGCGAATGCATCGGGCATACATATTTGTTGTTATCGCTGGACGCCACAACATGGCTTTCTCGCGCAGAAGGACTTTGCTCGCTAACAAACGAGTTAATCGCACCGCTGTGGCTCAGTGCAAGTGCGCCCACAACGATAAAAAACAGGATAATGGTAAGTGATTTCAGTCTCATGACTCACTGTGCGTGCCTAGTACTATATTTACATAGTAATAAATATGGTTACAAGCAAAGATGCCACATCGAAACCGATGTGGCATCTGAAAGCTTTGCTGAAACTCAGTGAAGTGAGTAAACGGCAACATCATGATGCAAAGGATCGAATTGATAAATTTTCAATCTTCTGCTGGGTTCAAAGTTATAGGTAATTTCCACCTTGTGCGTTCCAGGCACACCTCCGGTAACCGGCGGCACCATAATCCCACCCCAGGGACCACCTGCGTTTGGCCATGAGTGTTGCCTGCCAAAAGTGAAGAAACAACCTGACCCAAATTGTTGCTCAGCATTATCATTGATAGTGCCGTCGGCATTCAATTCACGCGGAGTTGGCTCAAGAAACTCTTCAGAACCACCAGAATTCATCGGGAAGACCCTGTCGTTTGATATCAACTCATGTATACCGTAGTCAACATCATCACCAAATATCTGGTCGACGCCACCGCCGCCGTTGATCGTGCCGGGTACATTCCTCAAAGCCTGTTTGCCAAGGTTGGGCGTAGTATCCAATAAAACATCATCAACGATAGTAAAGTAGCTGCCCTCGATCACCGTTGGCTCAGTATGATCGTGTGCTGCCAAGGCAGTGGTTGGATCAGTGTCCTGAAATTGATTTTCCCAGCCTCGAGAGCCACCAAAGTCAACATTCATATAACCATGAGGGAAATTATCTCCATTATATAAAGTGACGTTGTAGACGTAAGGACGAATATTCCAATCATGGGCACAACCATTACAAACACCCTTGAATGCCGCTGGACCCTGACCACTGTCATCACCACTGACGCCAGTACCTGTAATACCCTGGCGACTGCCGTAAATTGTGTTATTGACATACAATAATGTGATGGTGGCATTTGGATCAGCTACGACACCTGCGGGCAACTTGGTGCGATCCATCCAATCGAGATAAGCCGCACGCAGGTCTGCACTAATCGCAGCAAGTTCAGTCGGATCTACCTTCAAGTCTTTGTACTTGCCGCTGTTGCCAGCCGCAGGCCCACGTAATTCATGAAAGAGATTCCACATGCGTTTGGCTGGAGACAGGTCACCAATTTTTGCAATTGCCGCCAATTTATTGGCTTCGCTACCCATAGGGTCTGCACCAAAAACATCAACTTCGTGTGCTAGCAATGTCTTACCACCCGCCATTTTGGTCGCATTTTCCGTCACCTGAACACGCGGAGGGTGAATACGCCAACCCCAGGTGTAAGTCAGGTTGTAGTATTTACCCAGGGTTTCCTTAATTTTCACCGTGTACTCGTTACCTTCCTCTAGCATCGGAAAATATGACTGATCCATAGATGCATGCATCGGCCCAACCGTATCTGCAGGTGTTCTGTCAAAATTCATCACCATGGGTGAGAAATCTTCAAGACCACCACTTAGAATGTTGACACGGTACGTAATTGTCCAAGGAACATCCTGGACCAGGGACGGATCAATCAAAGCAACATTGGCCTCGATGTGTTGATCAAAATAGATCATATCAACATCCAGGTTACCGCCGATTTTCACACCCTCTTCATCGTAAATCGGTTGGACTTCGGCCCATTTGTTGGGGCCATTGTAATGCAGCATCGGGAACCCACTGTAAGCACGGTCCTTGATGGGGTTGCCTTCGAGGATATTGATCGCAAAATCAATATATTTGGCTTTGACTTTAATATCCTTGGACTTCTTGGACTTCTTGGACTTCTCACCTGTCGCTGCCAGCTCTAAGGCATCAATTATTGAATCCAGATCCTGTGCCGGGTTGGTCGGATTAATAGGTATCCTGGTGACCGGACCATCGTGCAGCATATACTCACTACTACCTAGCGCGGAGGGCTGGGTATTCGGCATTTCATCACCATTAAAGTCAACCAGGTTATGGTTAACCGTATTGATAAAATTAGTCCCTGGTGGCTGATCAAAAGGTGATACCGGGTCAAACTGGCCCTCTGGTGTTACCACAAAGGTTGTGTCACCCACCGTTGTTTGCATGGAACCAAAGAAGCCGCCATGGTTGGGCCGAGGCTGTGCACAAGGGTGTCCAAGCCAACCGGGAATGCTACCCGGATTCGCACCGAGAGGTGGCAACCAGTTATCAGTTACCAGTTCGCAAGCACCCACACCAATAGGGTCAACGTGTGTATGTGTTGGGCTATCGGGCAATGCTTGCACTGACCCTGAAACGGCGAGTGAGGCCGTCGCCAGGGTTACTGCCAATGCTCTTGTATTAATAAATTTCATTTCTATTTCTCCCCTCACACGCTATGCATGTCGACTAAGAACGGTTTATGGTGTTTACCCGTACTTAATCGTGCAACGGCTTCAGCAATATACAGAGGATGCTGACGACTGGCTTTAGTCATCCATCTACCTGTTTTTTCATTGCCCACCCAGGATAATCCATTGATGCTGCCGCGAATGCCAAAGCCACCCAATATGGCTCGAACATCTTCTGGCTCACCGGTCAGGAATTGCCACTTTGCGCCATGCGCATCAGCAAGTTCCTTCAGGCTTTCAGGCGTATCGTGATGTGGATCAGTTGAAATCGTGTAGATAAAAACATCTTTACCCAACCGGTCACCAATCATGTTTTGAACTTTTACCATATTACTGATGATTGGATAATGCTTTTCACCACTAACTGATGTGAAGTTGACCAAGACCAGCTTGTCATGGATTAATTCTTCATAAAACCATGCTTTTTGCTTATTTTGGTCTGTTACAACCGCTTGTGGGAAACGATCGACTGTCGGTCCTGTAATCCCACGAGGACACGCTTTAAAAGCACTTTTATTTTCAGGTGCGGAACTTGCTCTAGCACTCGCAACGGCCATGGCTGGCAGTGCAACAGCTAGTGAAGCAAGAAGTTTTCTTCTGTCTTTCATAAGGTTTCTCCTAACAATTCACTTATTTGTTTATCATTGCCTTCACTAGCCTGGGGTGATATCCCAACGCAACATCATGGCATTGTCTTCGTGCACATTGTTATGACAGTGAATAACGTAACGTCCAACAAAATCATCAAAGCGGTAGAACACTTTGACCACATCATTTGGACCCAGCGTCATCACGTCTTTTCTGGATTTAAGAACACCGGTTGGTTTCTTTCCGTTCCACTCAAGCACCTGGCACTCTTCAAAATGCACATGACATGGATGCGCCCATGAACTGCCAGCATTGCGGAATGTCCAGACCTCAGCCGTACCCTGTTTAGGTGCAGCAGAAACAACCGACGGATCCATAAATTGACCATTGACCGTCCACAAACCCATATCGTGGTCAAATACCCATTCGCGATGTACCAGCGTATCCAGCACCTCTTGTGGTGGAATGGATGGCAACGGTCGTAATGCTGCCGGAATTTGACTGGCATCTACTTCACCAGACCCCATTTCCTCTACTCTGAACTGAAGAACTTTCATCCGGTCATTACCCGTCAGGCGCCTGCCGGTTGGGCCTTGACCGTTAACCTGTTCCATCAGGTTCAGTATCTCTACTTCATCCCCTGCATTGAACTGTGAAAAATCAACGATAATATCGTTGCGATTAGCGGGCCCGATGATGACACTGGTTGCGCCTGAGAAAGGCTCTTCCAACAGGTTGCCGTCATTCGCAATGATGTCGAAGCTCACTGGTGTGTCCCGATCAGAAGTCTTGTACAAGCCAAGTTCATAGAATCGTGACGGGCCACCGTCATAAATCCGGAAACGATATTTCCGCCGCTTGACGTTCATGAACGGCTGAACCTTACGATTAACCGTTATTAGATCACCCAGATGACCATCGGTATCAAATACGTTGTAGGTCGGGTTACCGTCGGCAGTAAAGCGCACGTCATGTAAAATCATTGAGATATCAAAACCAAGTGAGTTACCTGCTCCATCATCTCCAAATTGCATATTACCGGGCAGATTTAGTGCTTGGGGATTCGGGTCTGTTTCATCACCTGAATCAATATCATCGTAAAAAATTGCCATGCCCGATAAGCCGGCGTAAACATTGGTCGCGGTAAAATCGATCATGTGATCGTGATACCACAAGCTGGCCAATGCCTCATTTGAATCATTACGGGCGTAATACATCGCGTAATGGTGCTCCCAGAACTCCCCCGGGGTGGCAAAATCCATCGGGTAACCATCACTTTCAGATGCCGTATGTGCATTATGCAAATGGGTGGAAATTGCCGGATAACCAATCGGCATCACAACATCTTCGGATAAGGGCAAATCGTTGTGGCGACGAACAAACGCCGGCTCACCATAACGGGCGACCAGAGTTGGTCCCGGTGTTGTCGCTTGTCCAGTAATGCTGCCACTGTACATCCATGCAATTGAGCCCGCACCCGCTGGAGCCCCTGCTTGTGCGGGAGCTAGTGCAGACAGATCGGAGTGGTAATTCCATACACCTTCTACGATGTGCTGCTCATAAAATTTCTCAGCTTCAAATTCATCGTAACGCTGATGTCTGTTTGGATCGATCGGCGGATTCAGTGCACCGACACCCACATCATGTAACTTGGGGGGAATAAACAATGGCTCGGTGTAAGCCGTTACCGGTGGGCTATCCGGCTCACTTTCAAGACTTCTGTAACTCGTTGGCCGACATAGCTGGGCATTAGCTACTTTGGCACCACCAAAAACAGCAGGTACCGTTAGCAGAGCCCCCATTTTCAATACTTTGCGTCTCTTCATATTCCCTCCAAACAAACTCGATTATTGAGTATTTTTAATTTGAAAATAGTTACAATATGAGAGTAGAAATAATGTTCAACTGAATCCCTACCCCAAGTCATATCACTTTAGTTTTTTGCGTTTTTTACTACTATTAAATGCACGATAAAACCAGGTCATGAGAAACCAGATCATGAGAAAACTAAATGATTTGGAAAACCCAGATGCAAATGAGACTAGTTCACACCTTCCGGTTCATCAACTGTTCACGGTTGATCTGTATGCTAATAGCGGGTTATGGCAGTTAATGTCACACAATGGCACTGTATGACCCACCAAGGCATATTCCATGAGCGCTGCGTATATAATCGCCTTATACTTCGAGGCTTGTAACCGATTATTGCATCGGTGCATCGAACAAACTTCAACCAGGCAAACAGGACAAACAGGACAAACAGGACAAACATGATTTCACAACAGTTGCTTGAGACACTTAGAAACCTTGGCTTGAATGCACTTGAAGCTGAGGTGTACTGTGAGCTCTTGCTGCACACCGATGGTGTAACTGCCTATCGCTTGGCCAAGTTACTCAATAAAGCCACCGCAAATGTTTATAAATCAGTACGGGTATTAGCGGAGCTAGGTGGTGTCCTGATCCAGAAAACATCTAAAGAACTCTGTCACGCGGTTGAGCCTGAAATTTTCCTGACCTCATTAAATACAGCTTTTCAGGAGAGGCGTTCCTTAGCCTCAAAATTGCTCAATGAAAACCGCTATAAAGAAAGCGAAGAGGGCTTCTACCGTATAGATAATGCAGCCCTGGCCATTCAGTATGCCAAGACCGCAATCGATTCCGCTCAGCTCGCGATTGTTATTGATGCCTTTCCAACCATCCTGACTTGTTTAAAAGACCACTTAACCGCAGCAATCAAGCGTGGAGTCAGTGTTTGCTTGCAGTCTTATGACGAAAGTACTTTAGAAGGTGCCGATGAAGTAAAAACATTCCACTCTGGCAGAGCGATAAAATTGTGGAAAACCGAGCAACTTAACCTGGTCATTGATGGAAAAAAGAGTCTTGTATGTCTGTTTAATAGTGATTTAAGCGAAGTTATTCAAGCCATGTGGAGCAAAGACCTGTACCTCGCTTGTGTGCTTCACGTTGGCTTGAGTCGAGAACACTTTTTCCACAAACTAAAACACTTAGCCGATACAATAGAACTACCAGAAGAGCTTAAAAAACTGATGAAAGAACAAGATGTGTTTCTATTAAATACCGTTCTAAATCAGCAAGATATGGAAATTTTGCTACAAAGCGCCGTCCCGCACAAAAAGAGACTGGATAATATCCTGAGTGGGTAATTTTGACCTGGGAACCCGTCTTTACTCCAGTTCAGATTGTGCCTCAATTTCAGCCAGTACATCATCCAGCTTGATGTGACGGATATCGGTACCCAACACCATGTAAATAATATGTTCAGCAATATTCTGGCAACGATCACCAAGACGCTCCAGTGAACGTACCGCCCACATAATCTTCATCACAGCAGGTACTGCATCCGGCTCATCACGCATTCGGTCGATAAGCTGCTTGATGATTTTTTTATACCTTTTATCAACTTTTGCGTCCGCTTTGACCACCAGCACAGCCGTATCCACATCAGTACGTGCAAAAGCATCCAGCACCTGACGTAACATCTCACGCACCAACTCACCCATGTGCGCCAGTTCAACACGCACGTCATCCTGAAGCACGCCGTCCATATCTTTTCGGGACATTTTAGCTACCCGTTTGGCCTCATCACCAATACGCTCCAGTTCATTAATAGTCTTGCTCACCGTCATGACGAGACGTAAATCTGTCGCGGCAGGCTGACGCCGGGCTACGATCCGGGTGCATTCCTCATCAATCTCTACTTCAAGCGAATTAACAATGGCATCCGCATCGATGACAATACGAGCCAGCTCAGACTCATCGTTTACCAGCACCCGCAGCGCATTGGCCAGTTGCTCTTCAACAATGCCTCCCATATGCAGCACTTTACTGCGAACATCTTCCAGTTCTTCGTTGAACTGGCGGGAAATGTGCTGGCCAAGGTGTAGATCACTCATAAAGGCCTCCTAGTGTAATGCACCTGGCCATCAACCATAACGGCCTGTGATGTATTCCTCGGTCTTTTTCAGGCGTGGATTGGTAAATACCTGATCGGTCGTGCCAAATTCGATCAGCTCGCCCATATACATAAAAGCAGTATAGTCAGAAACCCGTGCAGCCTGTTGCATATTATGGGTGACCATAATAATCGTATATTGTGATTTCAACTCTGAAATCAATTCTTCTACCTTCAGGGTTGAAATAGGATCAAGCGCTGAGCAGGGTTCATCAAGCAAGATAAATTTTGGTTGTACCGCGATCGCACGGGCAATAACCAGGCGCTGTTGCTGACCACCAGACAAGCTGAACGCAGATTCATTCAGGCGGTTTTTTACTTCATCCCACAAGGCCGCACCTTTTAAGGCCCACTCGACCGATTCATCAAGTTGACGGCGTTTGTTGATGCCCTGAATACGTAAACCATAAGCCACATTTTCATAAATAGACTTGGGAAACGGGTTTGGTTTCTGGAAAACAATACCGACCTCTCTGCGCAACTCGGCGACATCGATATTCTCAGCATAAATATCACGACCGTCGAGCAATATTTCACCGTTAATCCGGCAACTATCTATCAGGTCATTGAGACGGTTAAAACATCGCAATAATGTAGATTTACCACAACCACTTGGACCGATAAAGGCGGTTACCTGACTCGCAGGAATATTCAGGTTAATCTGCTGCAATGCTTGCGTTTTACCATAGTAAAGATCCAGATCGTTAATCGTTACTGCGGTGGGATGTAAGTTCGGCACTCGTTGCACTGCGCCAGCTTGTATCTTGTTTTTTTGAGTCATGATTCCAATCCACGGTATTTTTCGCTCAATCGGTTGCGTACCTGGATAGCAACCAGGTTCAAAAGCACAATGACAACGACTAATAATAGTGCGGTTGCATAGACCAGGGGTCTTGCGGCTTCAACATTCGGGCTTTGAAAACCAACATCATAAATATGAAAACCAAGGTGCATGAATTTTCTGTCCAGGTGCAGGAACGGAGCGTTACCATCCAGTGGTAAGGCTGGTGCCAGCTTGACCACACCAACCAACATCAATGGTGCAACCTCACCTGCTGCCCTTGCCACTGCCAGGATCAGGCCAGTCATGATGCCAGGTGAGGCCATCGGTAAAACCGTTCGCCACAGCGTTTCCCATTGAGTTGCGCCCAAAGCAAGGCTACCCTCTCGAATACTGCGAGGTATTCGAGAAAGCCCCTCTTCGGTCGATACGATGACCACCGGCAAAGTAAGTAAAGCCAATGTCAGCGAAGCCCAGAACAGACCACCGGTACCAAAAGTTGGTGCTGGCAAAGCTTCCGGAAAAAACAAGCGGTCCAGACTGCCACCTAGTGTGTAGACAAAAAAACCCAGCCCGAATACGCCATAAACAATCGATGGCACACCAGCAAGGTTATTGACAGCAATACGAATAAACCGTGTAAATAATCCCTGGCGCGCATACTCCTTCAGGTAAACCGCAGCAACAACACCCAGTGGCGTTACAAACACACTCATTAACAAGACCATAAGCACGGTGCCGAATATGGCCGGAAATATACCGCCTTCGGTATTGGCCTCACGCGGATCATCAGCAACAAATTTCCAAATATTGTGGAAGAAATGCCCAATTTTCCCGATCAAACCCATCTGGTTGGGACGATGCGCAGCAACGATGGATGACATCGGTAACTCGAGTTCCTGTCCAGCTGCGGTGGTCACGACAACTGCATCACGTTGCAATTTCGCATATAAACGTGCCAACGCTTCTTCCAGCCCTTTGTATTCTGCCTTCAATGCTTCACGTTCAGTTTCTATGTCACCGAGACTCACCGGGGCAAGCTTGCCTTTGATCTCAAGACTGCGTTGCCTCAGTCGCAAGCGTTCAAGACGGTAGTTGACAGTGCCAATGCTACCTTTTTTCAACTTATTGATTTCATCACGCAGTTCATTGGCGCGCTCAAGTCTTTGCTGAAAATCTACCCAGGTATCTGCATTACCGAGCAATTGACCGGCTTCACGAACTGCAATCAACCTGCCGATAAATACCCCCCATTCCTCGCGTTCAAACACGGTCATGCTATGCGGTTTTTTAATAGACTGGATGGATGGCTCGAGTATCCAGCGAAAATCCTGACCACCAATATCACGGTTACCAATTTTTAGCAGATAGCGGGTCACAAATTGTTTGTTTTCATCAACTTCCAGACCAGATTCACGCAGCCGCTGTGCTGTTACGTTTTCTTCTTCACGGATCTGACCAGCAATAACCACTTCTTCCCCGTTATCCTGCAAATAAACAATTTCCTGTATCTCCAGCGGCCAAAAATGTGTAAAACCGCGAACACCTATCAGTAATAACAAACCAACAACCAACAAAACACTGGCACTGACCGCTGCGGCGTTCAACCATACCCAGGGGGTACCATCCGCTATCCATTTATTGAATGATTTCATGCGACCAGCCTCACAATGAGCTGTACTTTTCACGCAGTCGCTGGCGAATCAGTTCAGCACCGGTATTGACAACAAAAGTAAACAAAAACAACACCAATGCGGCCAGGAACAAAATGCGATAGTGCGAACTGTTCATGGCGGACTCCGGCATCTCTACGGCAATATTGGCCGCTAAGGTACGCATCCCCTCAAACAGGTTCCAATCCATGATCGGCGTATTACCGGTAGCCATAAGTACAATCATGGTCTCACCAACCGCCCGGCCAAGACCAATCATCACGGCCGAGAACATGCCTGGACTGGCGGTAGGCAATATAACCCGGACCATGGTTTGCCACGGCGTAGCCCCCAATGCCAATGAACCATCTGAAAGTGTTTTTGGTACACCATAAATAGCATCTTCTGCGATAGAGAAGATGGTCGGAATCACGGCAAAACCCATTGCACAACCCACTACGATTGCGTTTCTCTGGTCGTAGGAAATACCCGCTTCCTGGTTCAACCATAAACGCAAATCACCGGCAAAAAACAAATCCTGAAATGGGCCCGCGAATTTGATCGCAGCAATGCCGAGAACCACCAGCACTGGCAATAACAAAACCGGTTCCCAACCCTCAGCGACATAATCTTTTATGCGCCAACCAGCCTGGGTCCAGAACCATGCAAAAAGCAACAGACCGACCGGTACTACCAACATCAGAACCATCATTCCAGCCAAGTTTTCTTCCAGAAAAGGCGCAAACCACAAACCCGCCAGGAAACCAAGGATAACGGTCGGCAGTGCAGCCATGATCTCAATCGTTGGCTTGACCATTCTGCGTAGAGCCGGTGACATGAAGTACGCCGTAAAAGCCGCGCCCGCCAGAGCCAACGGCAACGCAAACAACATCGCGTAAAGTGCCGCCTTGAGTGTTCCAAATGCCAGTGGGGTCAAACTGAATTTGGGTTCGAATTCATTGCTGGAAGCAGATGACTGCCAGATATATTCAGCCTGGCTGTAGTTTTCATACCAGACTTTGGACCACAGGGACGAAAAGGATACTTCAGGATGCTCGTTGTCAATATCTATGAAGTCGGCGCTACCGTCCTTATTGAGTACCAACAAACCCGCAGCTCGCGGTGCCAGTGCCAGTGCCGACGGTAGACCGCCCAGCAGTTGCTGTTGTAATACCTGTCGCCCGGCAGTGCTGTGATAAACAGCCAGGGTGCCATCCACATCCACTGCAATAAATCCCTTGCGACGTTGCTCTGGAACAATCCGACTGATCGCTACCTGCTGGTTTTTAAATCGTCTTATCACTTCCAGTCTGTATTGATGATCTTCATCCCGGACCGGAAATAATTGCGTAATATGCCCGTTGCTATCACCTGCCAACACCGATATACCACCCAACAACATACTCATACTGCTGATGTCCGAATCCGAAACCTGGATCGCCTGTATTTCTTGCATTCCGCTTATCTGGATAAAGTGGACCCGCCCGGATTCATCACCCAGATACAACCAGCGATGATCGTCACTTACGGTAATGGCCGTGATCTCAAAATCTACATCCAGTATTTTGATCGAGCTATCGAGGCTGACCTCACTACTTAGAAAGTTTTCCTGTTTTGCACTCCACTCAAGCCGAACCCGCCCACCACTTCCAGAGGCCGCCAACAGCAACTCTGATTCACCTTCAGACAAGGCCAAACCGGTGATGCCACCATCAGGCATTAACCAACGTCGGTCGCTTCCGTAAGGAAAATCAAGTGATGGGATAATTTTTCGTTGTTCGATACCGGCGGAAAAATCAGTATTGTAACGATGCTGTAATAAACTAACATAACCATCATCAAATGCCACAGCCACAAGCCCACTATTGCCTTGGTCGCCTGCCGCCAGCGTAACTTGCCTGCCGTCCTGGGTTAGCGTGTTCGATTCAAGCACACGCAAATCATCCAGACTGAAAAACGCCGCCATTCCACTCTGATCAATTCTGAATGCAACTTGTTGCTGCTCTTCAATCGCCAGGAAAACAGTGCTGTTGTTTACCCAGTCCGGGTTACCACCAATGCTTGTTTGTGACATTTTTGCCGACAGAAACAAAGGTGTTACCACATACATAAGATAAAAGAGAATCAATAACACCGCGGCAATCACAACCAAGCCACCCAGACCGATGACTCTCTTGGCCAGCAGGTCTTTACGACTTCGCCAACGGTGAAACGTATCCGTCCGCTGGGCAATATTGAGCGGTCCGGCTTTGTGCGCTGAAGTCATTGATGCATCTTAAATGCTAAATATGACAATTTTATTACAAAACCAATCCGGGGCTGGGGTAAAATCACGGCAATATTTTTTTGATTCATTCGGCCAGCAGCGTCTGGCCTTCAAAGGGAGACAAGAATGTCAGGTAGTTATCTCAGCGGCATCTTCGGAAAATCACCTGTCAAGCCTTTGCAAGAACACATGGATAAAGTCGTTTCATGTGTCAGTGAACTGGTTCCATTCACCCGGGCGGTATTGGACAATGACGAGCAGGGTCGCATACTGCACCATCAAAATATCGTCACCATGGAGAATGAAGCCGACAAGCTCAAAAAGGATCTTCGCCTGCGTCTGCCCAGCAGTCTGTTTATGCCCATCGATCGTCGTGACATTCTTGAAGTGTTAACCATGCAGGACATGGTTGCCGGCAGCGCCAGAGATGTTGCCGGGCTGATCATTGGACGCGACATGCGTATACCAAAATCGATGGCAAAGGGATACAAGAAACTGGTAAAACGAAGTATCGATGCCTGTACCCAGGCATATACATCCATAAGTGAACTGGATGAATTGATTGAAACCGGATTTGGAAAAGCGGAACGGAAACGTGTCGGCCGTTTACTGATTAAGCTTGATGATATTGAGCAGGATACTGATGAACAACAAGTCGTGCTACGCAATGAGTTATTCAAACTCGAAAATGAGCTACATCCAGTTAACATCATGTTCCTGTACAAAGTCATCGACAAAACTGGCAATATCGCCGACCGCGCACAACGTGTGGGCAGCCGTCTGCAATTGATGCTGGCACGATAAGGTAGCAAGGGTCTAAAGGGACAAAACAATGGAATTTTCACTCTGGTATTTAGGCCTGGCGGCCGCGTTCGGCTTATTCATGGCGTGGGGCATTGGTGCCAATGACGTCGCCAATGCAATGGCCACTTCGGTCGGCTCAAAGGCGTTAACCATTAAGCAGGCCATCCTGGTGGCCGCTGTATTCGAGTTTGCCGGTGCCTTCCTGGCCGGTGGCCAGGTAACCTCTACGATTCGTAAAGGCATCATAGATGCTTCCCAGGTCGAAAATAATCCTGAGCTATTGATATTCGGCATGCTGGCCGCACTGCTCGCTGCCGCTGTCTGGTTATTGATCGCCTCCAGAAAAGGCTGGCCAGTTTCCACTACACATTCGATTGTCGGTGCCATCGTAGGTTTTGCCGCCGTTGGTATCGGTGTGGAATCTGTACATTGGTCAAAGGTCGGCACCATTGCGATATCCTGGGTTGTTTCGCCAATGCTGTCAGGCTTTCTCGCTTTTTTCATTTTCATGAGCGTACAAAAATTAATCCTGGGTACCAAAGACCCACTGAAAAATGCCCGTAAATACGTACCCTTTTATATCTTTGCGGTAGGTTTTATCCTGGCGTTGGTGACACTCCTGAAAGGCCTGAAACATGTTGGCCTCGATTTGACTATAGGCCAGTCAGTATTGGTGGCTGTGGTCAGTGGCCTTCTCACAATGTCGATCGGAATTGTTGCGATAAGAAATATCAAGACTAATCCGGATGAGGACGTTGATTTTCGTTTCACTAATGTTGAAAAAATCTTTGGTATTTTGATGGTGTTCACAGCCTGTGGTATGGCCTTTGCGCATGGCTCAAATGATGTGGCTAACGCTGTCGGCCCTGTTGCAGCGATAGTCAGCATTATCAAAACCGGTGCGGTAGCTCAACAATCCGCGTTAGCCACGTGGATACTTTTACTCGGCGGCGTGGGCATCGTGCTTGGCCTGGCGACCTATGGTTGGCGTGTGATCCGTACTGTCGGACGCAATATCACCGAGCTCACACCATCACGTGGTTTTGCGGCTGAACTTGCGGCCGCCTCAACCGTCGTTATCGCATCTGGCACCGGTATCCCCATTTCTACAACCCACACGCTGGTGGGTGCGGTGCTTGGTGTCGGCATTGCCCGTGGTATTGGTGCACTGAATTTACGTGTGGTGCGTAATATCATGCTCTCATGGGTGATTACCTTACCGGCTGGCGGCATTCTGGCCATCCTGTTTTTCTTCCTGCTCAAGGGCATTTTTTATACCGGACCAGCCATTTAACAGCGAAATCACTTTTAATCTTGGCTAACGACCCTAAAGCATTGCTAAGATTTACGATGTGAGCACAAATCTCAAAATCCGCAAGGCACATTTGAACGATATTGAAGCACTGCTGGTGCTTCGTCGCACCTCCATACTGGCAATACCAGCTGGCGCATACTACTCTCCAGGCATGCTGCAAAACTGGGCACTTCTAAGACGCAGCAAGTCACTGGAAAACAGAATTCTGGATGGTTGTGTGTTGGTCGCCGATCACGACGGCGTTTTACTGGCCAGCAACAGTCTGGATCTGGACCGCAGGGAAATGGTCGCGCTGTTCGTATCACCCTCAGCACAAAGACAAGGCCTGGGTCAGAAAATGGTGAGTGAAGTTGAAAAATTAGCGATACATTACGGTCTGTTACAACTACAAATCAGTGCTGCTCAACCTTCAATCAATTTTTACCAGGCATGCGGTTATAAGACTGTGAAAGACGCCACGATTAAACCAGATCTGCGTACCAAGCTGCCGGCATTACATATGTATAGACATTTTCCACACCGGCAAACCCGATATGGGCGCAAAACTGCCGTGCTGCACCAACAATTGGGTATTGCGGATGATTACGGCTTAACGCACAGGTTAACATTGCAACACGAATGCAGGAACGCCACGTCGATTGGCCAAGACATCTTTGCACGCGAGCAAATGATGATCCCCAGAGCTGCACGTGCGTGGTCTGCAATGAAACAAGTCGCCGCTAGTGCAGGTATTGAATTACAAGCAGTATCTGCCTTTCGCTCTGTCGATTACCAATGTGGCATTATCAGCAGAAAACTGAATGCAGGACACAGTATTGAGGACATCATCAAGGTCTCGGCTGCGCCCGGCTACAGCGAACACCACAGCGGTCGTGCACTGGATATCACTACGCCTGGCTTTAAACCACTGCAAGAGACGTTTGAGAAAAGCCCGGCTTTTACCTGGCTGCAAAACTCTGCCGACAAGCATGGGTTTAGAATGTCATATCCGAAGGTCAATCGTCATGGTATGGCTTATGAACCC
Source organism: Gammaproteobacteria bacterium (assembly GCA_021772935.1). Classification (GTDB taxonomy): domain Bacteria; phylum Pseudomonadota; class Gammaproteobacteria; order Xanthomonadales; family SZUA-36; genus SZUA-36. The sequence continues at coordinate 135,569 of JAJFLA010000049.1, read as the reverse complement.
TGGCATTGGTATTGGACCGGCTAGGAGCCTGTCGGGTTTGACCGATCGTAGCGAGGGAAAGCCGATTTGAGTCAGGTTTTTTGGTCTTTTAAGGAAAATAGCACCGCTATTTGACGCAAAAGAGCAGGAAACATGGCCAAACTCGGTTTTTCCGCAGTAGATCATGTTAAATCCGACAGGCTCCTAAGCCGTATATTTCACCTGCGGCAAGAGTGGAGCCATTTTTTTGGCGCTTGCCTTTGTCAGTCCAGGCTTGATTCAGGCTCCATAACCTGAATTATTCGAGTTTGGTCTCAATGAACACGATTCGGGATCTGGTCCGGTGATACGCTGATCGTCTTTGAGCTTGGATTCAGATCAAACGGTAACTGAATATTGGAAAGCCCCATACGTGTCAATAATCCACGTAATTCCTGCGCCAGCAACGGATAAATCTGCCGTGCCAGACTGGCGTGATAGTTGGTGAACTCAGATATATCAAGTGGCCCGCCAGAGATTTGCTGGTAAACAGTTTCGATGCCCACTTTTGCCTTAAAAGCCGGCCCGGACTCATCACCAGCACCGCCGATACATATCAGTCTTGCACTGACCTGGTAAGACGGTAGCTTTTCACCTGAATCCATCTCCATCAGCCGGGGTGTCAGATTCATTTCGACTTTTGCATCCTGCATCGCTCCTTCACGAGAAACACGTAATAGCTCACCTCGCAAAAGTGAAATTTGGCAATGTTGGAGAATAAAATGATCGAGCAAATTCATTATGGACACCGTTGAACATTAGCAGGTTAACAACATGAAGCATTTTGTGCATTTATTCAAGCAAGCTGATTACCTTTTATTATCTACCCATATCAATCATCTATCACCCGCCAAAAGTACCAGCTTGCAACGGAGCGATAAGGCGCGAGATGCCGGGTTGTATCGAGAACCATTTCAGGTTTGGGCAATACAGGCAGTTGATAGGTTAGTTGAACACCTTTCTGGATACCAAGGTCGGTTGCGGGCATAACATCGGCACGGCCAAGTGAAAATATCAGGTGCATTTGTGCGGTCCACGGTCCAATACCTCGTACATGGCAGAGACTTTTGATGACAGACTCATCATCCAGAGATGCCATTTTCCGGGCATTTGGCAACATTCCAGAACAGCTATGTTCTGCAAGATCAATGATGGATAGAGCCTTGTTGTTGGAAAGACCAACCGAACGTAGCGTTTGCACAGAAAGCGTAGCCGCTACAGCGGCAACGGGTGTATTGTTTTCGAACAAGGCTTCAAAGCGACCATATATGGTCGCTGCAGCTTTGCCGGATAGTTGCTGGTAAGTGATAGAACTCGCAAGCGAGGTAAACAAATCGGTATTCTTACCGATTTGCAGCGTGAACGGGCCTTTTTCCCGGATCAGGCTGGCCATCTTTGCACAACTCGAGCTTAAACTATCAGTAGCTTGTTTACGGTTGTATCGCAACCTACTCATGATTTACGCAAAAAGGACAGTGTCACCAATAACCAGCCCAACATCATCAGCAAACCACCTGTAGGCGCTACCCCCGCTAGTGTATGCCCGGTCATCACATGCAGGTAAATACTGCCGCAAAAGACCACAGTGCCCAAACCAATCAACCACGCGCCCCACCACAGATGACGCGAGTTTTGCTGTGTAAGCAATGCCGCCAGACCCATAAGAGCAGCTGCATTAAAAAAATGGATGATAGACGCGGTCTGCCAAATACCCTGCAGCCCTCTCATATTAATCACATGACTGCCCAACGCGGCCAGGGTGACAGCCGAAAGGCACAATAGTGCTGCTGTAAACGCGACAATACGTACCGAATGATTCATGGTGACTCCAGTGGTTTCAATAGGTCTTCCGGTGTCTTAACCATGGCATCGTACTTTTGTTTGCTGATGCCATAAGCCCAAGCCGTGGTCTTTTGGTTGATATCCTCAACGATCATGGCCACATCATTTTCAGCCCGCTTTTCAGCCGCCTGTTGTGCAACGGCGTCTTGCTGATCTTTTGTCTGCTTATTGACCACATCAGCTGCAGGATGGCTGGCATGCAAGCGCAACAGATACTCATCCCCGGCCGTAACCATATCGGCCATAATTTCCACACCCGAGAACATCAACAAGCGCATTTTTACGGCATCGTTCCAAACCACGTCACCAACAGGGCGGACCGTTTCCATATTCAACATGGAAAAAACAGAACCCAGGGAATTCACAGCCCAGCTACTTTTGATTTCTCTACCTCGCGGCAAAGCCACGAGATCAAAATCAGTCTGGTCTGCTGAGATTTTGGTCACTAACAAACTTTCACCTTGTGCGTGAATAATCTCAACTTCAGCAACTTCCGATGCGTTGATATCAAGAATCGTGGAATCTGCCCAATCCAGCCGCTCAGAAGAAACCACAAACTCACGGTCCACCAGGGCGCTCGCTGCTGAATTTTGCAAGCGCACATACTGGCCCTGCCTACCCTGGGCCTGATGACCAATCAAAATACCGGTGGTTTGCTCACCAATACTGAGCATCACCAGCACGCTGCCGGCATCCTCAACAGCAACATCTTCAACCCCGAGGCGAGTGTAATATTCCACTTTATCGGTCTTGGGCTCAATCACCCTGGCTTGGGCCAGGGTAGCAAGCAGTGTTTGCAATTTTTTCCAGTCCGCCCGGTAGCCACCCATCTGCTCAAGCTGCCAGCCATGCTCGGTTTTCAGCAAGGTTGCGACCGGTTTATTGCCCGCCGAAATGATCTCCACCCGGCTTACATCATTGATTTGTTTTGATATTTCCGGCAATAACAAAGTATTCACGCCAGTGGTTTCTAGTGCGCTATCTTTAATCGCAAACACCCACAACACGAGTACAGAGAGTGATGTCAGAACAGCCAGGAATAGGAAGCTACGTTTCATTGCTCACCTCGCTGCCGTCGCTTGCGCCGCATTTGCCTGAACACCAATGCCGCAATGATAATCAACACCGGCATCAACACTATATTGATCAATTTAAGCCGCATACCCAACGCATCGATATCCCTTGACAGGTCATGTTGCACCTGACGCAATTCACCACGGATTTGCAGTTTCCGGTCCACGAAACGTTGCACCTCTTGCTGTTGTTGAGGTGTCAACACCGTCAGCTCACCATCCTGTCTGGCCGACTGCATTTGCGTCAGGGTCTGTTCGGTTTCATCGAGTTCGGCCTGTAAACGTTGTTCGGTGTCACGGAACTGGGCTTCTGCAGACAACCTCAGGGCACCCACTCGCTCAAATGGCTGATTGGTGCTGGCGCGGGCACGGATGTCGATCAGATCGGAGCTACCTAGCAACTGGTCGGCAATATTGGCCACCAAGGTGCCATTATCGGCAAAAGAATTGACGATCGTCTGGCCAAGAAAATTTTGTTTTTGCACCCATAGACGATCCGTCAATATGTCAGAATCTGCAAATAAAACCACGTTGATCCCTGCCTTGTCCGACGCTGTCAAATGTGTCACCAACGATATCCCCTCAGGTGCTTGCTCGAATGCGGTCAAGGCCTGACCCGTGATGCGAGCCACCAGAGCATAGCGGTCACCTGTGGGCTCAAAATCCTGCGAGAGGTCCTGAGGGTTTGATAAAAACCTGAGCCGTGCCGCGTCAATAGGTGCGGCACTTTCGCTACTTTCCACCAGAGGTTCAAAACCGGTACTTGCGCCCTCAAGCGGCGCTAACCAACCTGTTGTTGAGAAATTCACCGATTGCAGGTCGGCACTGACAACATCGGTATTATTCATGCCGTCTGACTTGACCGACAAAATACCCAGGTGCCGAACCGGCGGTTGCCCTTGTGCAATACTGACCTGTAAAGCATAGGCACGATCACCAAGGACCTTATCGGTATTAAAACCGACACCCCATGCTTTAAGTAAAGGTCCCAGCGAGGAGCTACCGCCAGCATTCATTCTTGCCATAGGGTCGTTGGGATCACCGCCAAGGTCAGCTTCTGCCAGCGGATCCATAAAAGCCAATACATGACCACCACGTAATGCAAACTGGTCAATCTGATAGAGCAAATTCTCGCCAAGATCCTTGGGATGGACCAGAACCAACAGCTCCAGATCAGTTGGCAGTTCAACGCTAGCGGGTGATATATCCTGCAACTCAAAAAGCTGGGAGAATTGTTGATGAATTACCCAGGCCTCACGCATGCTTTGGGTCGCCGGATCAAAGCCTGGTTTCATATCCAGAGCGGAAATCAAGCCAACTTTTTTGTGGTTTGGATGCGACAACGAGGAAACCATCTTGGCAAGATCATATTCAAGAAACCTCTCCTTTTCTGGTTGCAAAAAAGGCATGACCTGCAAACCATCCAGCGAGTTGGTACCCGCCAGGCCAAAATAAAGCATATCCCCAGCAGGCCCTACTGGCACTCCCTGCAGGCCATATTGTGCTGCCTCGTCTTCCTGCGGCGAAAATGGAACCGGGTTAACCCGTTGCAAGCTTAGTTTGCCGTTACTACGGTCTGCAAACTCTTCCAGCATCTCACCTGCCCAGCGCGCATAACTACGAAACTGAGGTAACTCACGGCTGACATCCTCGGAAAAATAAAGGTAAAGTTTGACTGGCTCATCCATATTTTCCAGGATGTTGTGTGTACCATCACTAAGGGTATACAAACCATTTTTAGTCAGGTCAACTCGCATGCCCTTCAGAAAAACTGAAGACAGTATGGTCAGCGTTATAAACAAAATCGTCAGCAGTGCCAAAACACCTGCTGAAAAAACTGAACGATTCTTATGTTCCATCAGTCGGCCTTCTTCATGTCAAGAATTAGAACATTGGCAAATAACCAGAAACCAATCACCAGCCCAAAATAAATCAGGTCACGAACATCAATGACACCTTTTGAGATATCTGCAAAGTGCTTCAGGAAACTGAGGCTGGCAATACCGTCAAGTACAATTTGCGGTGCCCAACTATTAAACAGGTTCATTACCATCGGTAACCCACTTAACAAAAACACGAAGCACACTACAATACTCAAAATAAACGCCACCACCTGGTTGCGAGTCAATGCTGACATACATGAACCGATGGCCAGAAAACCACCGGCCATCAGCCAACTACCGAGATAAGCCGCCAGGATCACACCGTTATCCGGTTGACCAAGATAATTCACCGTGATCCACATCGGCAACGTCAATAGCAGTGCCAGACCGATAAATAACCAGGCTGCGAGGAATTTACCCAAAACAGCCTCAATTGTTGTCAACGGCAAGGTAAACAACAACTCTATGGTTCCGGAACGTCTTTCCTCCGCCCACAAACGCATGGAAATCGCCGGAACCAGGAACAGGTAAAGCCAGGGGTGAAAACGGAAGAACGGGTCAAGGTCGGCGAAGCCACGTTCATAGAAGTTGCCCATGTAGAAAGCAAATACTCCGGTCATCACCAGGAAAATAATCAGGAAAACATAAGCGACCGGAGTAGCAAAATAGCCGGTCAGTTCTCTGCGCATCACGTTGATCACACTGTTCATGCTGCTGCCCCCCCAGACGTAATAGTGTGGAACACTTCATCAAGACGTCCAGCTTCGAGTCGCAATGCGGAAACCTGCCACTGATTTGCACTGATCGTAGCGGTCACCGCCTCGAACAAGCCATCGCCAGCAGGAAACAAAGTTAACTCACCTTCATTGAGCTCTACTCTGGCCACCTGCGGTAGTTCACCTAAAATACTGGCCACTTTCTCTGCTGCATCGACCACCAATGAAACAGCATTGTGATAACGCGAACGCATTATTAAGGCTTGCGGACTATCATCTGCCAGTAGTCGACCTTCGGCAATGATCATCACACGATTACAAACAGCTTCAACTTCTTCCAGAATATGGGTCGAGATGATGATGATTTTGTCTTTTGCCATGGCTCTGATCAGACGGCGAACTTCACGCTTCTGGTTAGGATCGAGACCATCTGTCGGCTCATCCAGTATCAGTATTTGTGGGTCATGGATAATAGCCTGCGCCAAGCCGACACGCCGTTTAAAACCCTTTGACAGGGTTTCGATCACCTGATGTTTTACGTCCGACAGGTTGAGTTTTTCAATCGCCCGGTCGACACTGACAGCTACAGAATTTTTGTCTATCAATCTGGCACGGGCAACAAAACCTAAAAACTGTTGCACCGTCATCTCACCGTAACTCGGTGCACCTTCGGGCAGGTAACCAATGGTTTTGCGTGCCAATACCGAATTCTCCACAACATCAATGCCATTGATCAAGGCTGTACCTGATGTGGGTGTGAGGAAACCTGTCAGCATTTTCATGGTGGTTGATTTACCTGCACCGTTAGGTCCCAGGAAACCCAGCACCTGACCGGCCCTAACCGTAAAACTCAAATCATCTACAGCTTTAAAAACGCCATAAGATTTACTTAATGATTTCACTTCTATCATGGATTTATCCAGTTGTTCTTCTGATTGACAGCCTTCGCTGGTGTATCCCGACCGGCTCCCTAAATTGCTATTCTTGGGCCGCTGAAAATATTTTCAAGCCTGCTATATCCTGCTCGTTAAATTGCCTGTATCGTTATGCATTTTTTAGGGCCACATTCTTTCACAGTGAAACTTACCGAACTTGACTATTTACCTCCAGGGTTGTTGGAACGACCGGCATCTGCATTACATCATGCACTGGATGGCCCGACGCTGATTCATCTCCAGGGCAAAAACCCGCAACCCCTGTTTGTAACCGTTTTACAACATGGCAATGAAGTCACCGGCTGGGAAGCCATCCGGCGGCTACTGAAAAGCCATTATGAATTTGATCAACTGCCGCGCTCATTATCCATTCTGATTGGCAATACACATGCGGCAAAACACCAATTACGCCGCCTTGATGACCAACTCGATTACAACCGATGCTGGCCAGGTGGCAAATATGCTGACAGTCATATCGGAAAATTGTTCCAACAGGTGACTGAGCGTGTGCGCTCTCTGTCCCCGATAGCCGCCATTGACATTCACAACAACACCGGCCTAAACCCACATTATGCCGCGATCAACCGCATTCGTCCTGAATTTTTACGACTGGCTTCCTATTTTTCTTCCAAGGTGGTTTATTTCACCATGCCGGCAGGAACACAATCACTGGCTTTTTCCAAGTTCTGTCCATCGACAACACTGGAATGTGGTCAGGCTGGTGAAGTTCACGGCACCGACCACAGCATTGGTTTTTTGGAAACCTGTATGCACCTGAGCAGTATCCCCACTACACCGGTTGATGCGGATGACGTACATGTGTTCCGCATGGTTGCCACAGTCCGGGTTCACGACGATGTACTGTTTGGATTCGGACATGTACCAACTGAAATTGCATTCAGGGAAAACCTGGATGTTCTCAATTTTCAGGAACTACCCACCGGAATCTCCTTAGGTGATGTCAATGGTGGCCCTGCGCGGCCATTGGTGGCAACAGATATCAATGACGTCGATGTCACCACACAATATTTCAGGTTTGACCGCAGTCAGATTGAAACCATCCGCGAAATCATGCCTTCCATGTTAACGCTTGACCGCAGGGTGATTCAGCAGGATTGCCTCTGTTATCTGATGGAGCGCATACATTTCGAAGACCACATCGAAGTCACTGATCATGACCAATTACCCGAAAGCATACGACGTAGTGACCGCCCAGGGGAACCGGCTCTATGACTTTCCTCACTGTTGACGCAAGCTCGCAACGCTTATATTAGAACCCGGCCAATGGAGGAAACACGATGAGTACGTGGACAGCAATCGCCTTGATTTCAGTAGCCGGTATAGTCGCCGGGATTTTCAGCGACAAGGGGAAAAAGCAAAACAGCAGAGAAATCACCAAAGAACTCAATGCTATTCATGATAAGCTGGATGCGTTGGAAAACGATTTACGCGACCGTGTGGAAACACTGGAGCGTATTGTGACCAACCCTGGTGAAGACTTGAAACGCCAGTTCGATCATCTCGACAAGGCGTCATAAATACAACCGTATACCTGACTTGCAAGGGAAAATACTTGATTAAATATCTGACCGCAGCCAAGCGGTCGCGTTACGCTGGCGGCAAAATTCAACCCTTGCTGTTATTCCTGATGGGAATAGGTTTCGTGGCTCTGGGTTTACGTATCTATCCTGCTTTTATCGTGGTGGGTTTCCTGTTCCTTCTGATTGGTTATCGTGGTTATACCTGCCGGACTAAAAAGTCACTGATCGGGAATAGTCGCAACTCCAACGAATAATATCACCAGCACAACGCAATTCTGCTAAAGCAGTGCCATTTCGAAGGCTTTTAATACCGCACGGGTACGATCGCGCACACCCATTTTTGACAGGATATTAGAGACGTGATTCTTGACCGTGCCTTCAGCAACACCCAGTGAATTGGCAATTTCTTTATTGCTGTAACCACCTGCCATCAGACGAAGAATCTCAGTTTCACGTTCTGTCAATGGATCCGGTCGGTCCAGACTGGAAAAATTGGTTTGTAAATTTTCCAAACCTTTGAGCAGACGTTGAGTTACAGCCGGTTTGACCATTGATCCGCCCTTGGCAACCGTCTTGATTGCACCTACCAATTCTTCCAGGCTGACATCCTTGAGCAGAAAACCCTTGGCACCCGCCTTGATACCTGCCAGCACCATCTCGTCATCATCAAATGTTGTCAGGATAATGGTGGGGGGCAAGCTACCATCGCTTGACAGCTTTTGCAGTACATCAAGCCCGGATTTACCTGGCATACGCATATCCAGCAAAACCACGTCCGGGCCAATCTCAGGAATCGTGCGGATAGCTTCGAGCCCGTCAGAAGCTTCGGCAATCACTTCAATTTCCTCAGACAGTTCCAGCAGGCTGCGTACACCTTTACGCACCAGGTTCTGATCATCTACGAGCATCACTTTTATCATTTCTAACACTCCATCAAGGTCTTCTTTACTTTCATCAAAACTCAGTTGGTAACCATGCGTGCAACTCGAATCCTGCGCCTGGTTCTGATTCAATTTCCAGCTTACCACCCAATTGTTTCAAGCGCTCGGACATTCCCAGAAGACCATTTCCGACAGCAAGCTTATCAACTCCGATGCCATCATCACGCGCACTCATGGCTAGTCCATCGCGGGTCATAGACAGCCGAATCCACAAATTTCCCGCTTGTGCATGACGTACGCTGTTGGTGATCATTTCCTGCACGCAGCGTAACAGAACCTGCGCCCGTTGTGGTTCAGTCATGAGCTCTTCTGAGGACAGATCGAGATGGATCCTGGGCTTGGGAACACCCTCAATCAAGGTATGCAGCGCATCAGCCAGGTTGACCATATCATCCCGACGCATATCACTGACCACTTCGCGCACATCAGCCAACAATAGCTTGGCCAGGGAATGCGCCTGTTGCACATGCTCCAGCACTTTGCCATCCACCAGGTGAGTCACAACTTCAAGGTTCAGTGTGAGGGCAGTCAGATGATGACCAACAAGATCGTGTAATTCCCGCGCGATACGCACCCGCTCGGCGATGCGCGTATTCTGTGTCAACAACGATTGTGTAGCCCGTAGTTCCGAATTAACTTTGCGCAACTCATCACGGACCGCATTTTGACGCAAAACAACCACCGAACTCATAAATGCGAACAGAGAAATACCAAGAAACAAAGCAGCCTCCATTGAAGCATCACTCAGACTTACTTCCGGTATGCGACTCAAAGTAACTGCAAGCACCACATTTTGTGCAATGAGCCAGGTAACTGCAGGCACAACCGTTAACATCCACGGCAGCACAACAGATACGATCAGTAGCAATATCCCGCCCATCAAAGACTGTGAGACTGCACTAATACCCAGTGCACTTCCAGTTAACACGCTCAGGTATAGTAAACGATGGCTGATGGCTGTGCGTTCCGGCAGGTACTGCATCAGGTTCCAGTACATCAAGCCGAATAAACCGTGCAGCATGAACCAGCCAATGTACAGCTCCAGGGGCAATGGTTGCGGGTAGATCACTCGCATCAACAACATCGGAATACCGGCACAAAACCACAAAAACAAACCCGCATAACGGAGCAATTCAATCGGCCGGTATTTACCCTGGAGTATGTCCATGCTGAATCTTGTGAAACCTCTAATGAGCCACTAAATAACTTGCGGCAGTAGTCCGCATACGCATAATAGCGCAGACGGGTCATATTCCTATGTTCTAATAGTCACATTAATTACAAAGCGCCATGAACGAAACAATTCTACAACCCCTGCACAAGACTGGCGACAATAATGACGTATTACGCCTGGCCGATGTCGAACTGACCTCAATTGCCAATATGCTGTCAAGCTACGGATTGTCAATTAAGACCATCACAAACGGCCAGCAAATACCCGGCAGTTTCTGGGGCGATGAAGAAGCTGGCCTTATTGGTAATGAATTGCTGGTGAGGGCCGATACACCCTTACATTCCATCCTGCATGAGGCCTGTCATTATATTTGTATGGATGAAACCAGGCGTGACGGCCTGCATACCAATGCCGGTGGTGATTATGATGAGGAAAATGCAGTCTGTTACCTGCAGATCTTGCTGGCGGATCATATTGAACAACTTGGCCAACAACGCATGTTCAAGGATATGGATCGCTGGGGATATACCTTCAGACTTGGTTCGGCACAGGCCTGGTTTGAACACGACGCTGAAGAAGCCCGGGGCTGGTTACTACAACAAAAATTGATCAATCAGCAACGCCAACCTTGCTGGACGCTGAGAAAGGATTAAACATGGATTTATGCAATATTCCGCGTGAACTAAACACCAATGACCTCTACTTACGTCCGTCAACTCTGGCAGACGCAGAAGGAATGTTCGCCATGCTTTCAGACCCTCAAAGCATGAAATACTGGAGTAACCAACCGATCTCGAACATAGATGATGCACTTATCATATTAAAAGAAGACCTCGAATCGGATGCGCAAGGCAACAGTATGTGCTGGTCACTTATCCCCAATGGTCAGGACTCAATGATTGGGAAATGTATCCTGTTTCAATTCAGCCAGCAAAATCGCCGGGCAGAGATCGGCTTTATCCTGAATCACAATTATTGGCGGCAAGGGCTGATGCAACAGGCTCTTGAAGCCATCATTGAATTTGCATTCAAGACCCTCAAATTGCACCGTATCGAAGCCGATGTCGATATGGAAAACGCTGCCAGCCTCGGTCTTCTTGAAAAGCTGGGGTTTCAGCGCGAAGGCCTGTTCCGCGACCGCTGGTATGTCTATGGTGAATGGCAACACAGCGTGATGCTTGGTTTGCTTAATTCAGAATAGCTTTCACGGGTTACTTCGACACTCCCACGCATAAAAGCAAGAGCAAAGATACTTTCCACATCAACACGATACCGATTAAAAGATATTCAACCACTCCGGTTTCCACTTGAGCACAGCCACAGCAGCGGCTGATGTAAACAAAAGGGTCCAAACCAATACACGCGGCCAGCGACGTGTTGACTTTCTAAGCACATCAGCGGTCAGGACACGCCCTGGCCGGAGACCCGGTGCCTGTAACATCCAGCGACAGGTGCCGATGCGGATTTCGTCACCAGACGCCAGCAGTGTTTCCACGACCCGCTCACCATTGCGCAAGGTGCCGGCCTCAGAACCCAGGTCTTTCAACAGCAATGACTTACCGTCGATCAGGCGAATTTCAGCATGCCGCGCTGCGACACCCGCCTCATCGAGCTGTACATCACAGTTTGAAGATGATCCCAGCACAATTGACTCCCTGAACGGGAACGACTGGTTGATGACACTGCCTGCAGTGCCTTTCAATTGATAAAGACTTATGCTTCCCAATTTAATATCATTTCCGCTTTGACATTCGTTTAGCCTCGCTAAAGAGGAGGATTTCCCTTAAAACCGTGGTGGCGTAGGCACCGGGCGGCAATACAAAGGCCAATTCCAGTTCCTTGCCTTCAAACTCCCAGACAAACTCTGCTGGGTACAAGCGCAAAGACCTTCGGCTGGCTTGCACTCGCTGTGACACCAACACGCCCGTCAGTTCTGGCCAGTTCTGCAGCACACGCTGCTCCATTTCCGCCACATCTCCACCCGGCTGGGTGCCAGCCTCACCCGGCATTGGCCCACTGGGATGTATATCAAGGCGTCTGCAACGATCTTCAATATCTGTATCGGCTTTTTCACAGGGGAAAATCGACTGTGTACCATCCAGCATGGCCAGGTCACCATCAATCATGACATTCCAATCGCCTCTACGAACCCGTTCGGCCAATACATGGTTAAACAGGAAACTACGTATGGCAGACAGGTAAATCCCACGTTTATTGCGCTTGAGACGGGCCCTCTTTTTCAACAGGTGGAACCCCTGCTCTATGTTGCGACCGTTGTGGCCAAAGCGCTGCGGTCCAAAATAATTTGGCACGCCGGTAACACGGATTTGCTGTAGACGCTGAACTGTTTGAGCAACATCGCCTTTGAAGTCACGGATTTTGAGACAAAATCGGTTGCCATTGAGTGTGCCACGCTTCAGTTTCCGTGTATGTTTCTGGCTTTCAAGGATTCGCACATCTTCGATCTCCAGCTTTTCAAGACCATCCGCGGTTGCATCACTCAACGGAACAGAGAACCATTGACGAGTTACTGCATGGCGGTCCTTGAGACCAGCATAGCCAACGTCACGCAATGGACACCTGGCCGCTTTTGCTAATTCACTTGCAACCCAATCCGTATTGGCACAACGTTTTTCCAGCCACAGCCACAGATGGCCGCCTTCACCTTCAGGAACCACTCTTGGAATTTCTTCAACGATAAAATCTTCAGGGTAACTGCGAATGACGCCGCTGGCCTCAGGCGCATCCAGGGAATACGGCCACTCTGGAATCTCAAACACTTACCAGCTCTTTATCTGCACGATGGCGAGCGCGGTGATGCCCTCACCGCGACCACAAAAACCCAATCCTTCGGTGGTTGTCGCTTTGATCGATATGTCCTGCGTATCCAGGCCAAGGTCCACGGCGATATTAGCCTGCATTTGTTTGGCAAAGGGGGTGATTTTGGGCTGCTCACAAACCAGGGTAATATCTGCATTGCTTACCGACCAGCCTTCTTGTTTTAGCAGCACATTGACCTTGCGGAGTAACTCGCGGCTGTCCACACCCGCCCATCGCGGATCAGAAGGCGGGAAATGTCGACCAATATCCCCTAACGCTGCGGCACCCAGCATCGCGTCGCATAGGGCATGCAACGCAACGTCACCATCCGAATGGGCTGCCAGGGCCTTTTCGTAAGGTATGTGAACACCACCCAGCACCAGCTGATTACCATCGCAAAAAGCATGCACATCAATACCCTGTCCGATACGCGTTTTCATTTCCAATGCCTACTTTTATTCAGATTAAACCTGACAAGTTCACCATAGTCACATGACATTATCAAAATACCGAGAGATCAGCCGCTGCGCTGTAACCAGGCTTCGACGATTGCCAGGTCACTCGAATGCGTAACCTTGATATTCTCAGAAGAACCCATCACAAGTTTTGGCCGCGCGCCGACAAACTCCATCGCCGATGCTTCATCAGTCAATTCACGACCTTGCTCGTGGGCAGAGTCAATAGCCGCTGCGAGTGCATCCAGTCGGAATAGCTGGGGTGTTTGGGCTGCCCATAAACCACTTCTGTCCACCGTAGCGACAATCTCCTGTGCTTCCCCTGCGCGTTTTAGCGTATCACCAACGGGCATCGCAAGTATCGCGCCATCAGCAGACGACAAGCCTTGCTCCAGCAACCTATCCAGACTGTCCGGTGACAGACACGGTCGTGCTGCATCATGAATAAGAACCCAGTTCGATCCAGGGTGGTTTTCTGCAATGGAGCGTAAACCGTTTCGTACAGATTGCGCGCGTGTAGTGCCACCGGTAACCGTCTGTACGGCAGCAGACAATGACCCAAGGGCCGACTCAAACCATTGATCATCTTCAGCCAAAACAACTGTGATGTCGGTGATCAGGGGGTGGAACTGGAATGCCCTGATGGCATGCGCCAGTACGGCTTTACCAGCAACCGGCAGATATTGTTTCAACACTGCGCCACCATAACGTGTACCACGGCCGGCGGCAGGTATCAGGGCGTGAACATGGCCTGTACTCACTTGTCTTCTCCGTCATCACTGCTGGTTTGATGATTACCGGGTGGTGGCGGCACTACCTGATAAAACTGCTCGGCTGGTTTGATCAACCCCAGTTCGCTGCGTGCTCGTTCTTCCACCGCATCCAGACGCTCACGCAAATCTTCCACTTCAGCCTGTAGCTCAGCATTTCGCTGCAATAGCTCCTCATTCTGTTGCTGTTGATCCTCAACCCGTGTCTCAAGCCGTGACACTTCGGCGAAGCCACCCTCTCCCAACCACAACTTAAACTGTAGCAATATCAATAAAATAAACAGTATCAGGGTGACTACACGCATTTTCTATTCATGGACTCAGATTTTTAAACGCACTGACACCAGCATAACGGGCAGTATCGCCCAGTGCCTCTTCTATACGTAACAATTGGTTGTATTTGGCAACCCGATCAGAACGACACACCGATCCGGTTTTGATCTGGGTGGCTGAACTGGCAACCGCCAGGTCTGCAATGGTCGTGTCTTCAGTTTCGCCAGATCGATGTGAAACGACAGCCGCGTAACCGGCATCAGCGGCCATATTGATCGCATCCAGGGTTTCACTCAAGGTACCAATCTGGTTCAGCTTGATCAGGATCGCGTTGGCGATGTTCTGCTCAATGCCCTTGGAAAAAATATCCGTATTGGTAACAAATAAATCATCACCTACCAATTGGCATCTTCCGGCCGAGAGTTGTGAGTGAATGGCCCATCCCTCCCAGTCATCTTCTGCTAATCCGTCCTCTATACTGATGATGGGATACTGCTGCAACCAACCATCCAGGTATTCGGCAAACTCGGCGGATGTAAACGACCGGTTTTCTGATGCGAAATGATATCGGCCATCACGGTAAAACTCGGAGGCAGCCGCATCGAGACCCAAGTAAACGTCGCTCCCCACCACATAGCCTGCCAGATCAATGGCTTCAAGTATGGCTTCAATCGCCGCTTCGTTGGATGGCAGATCTGGTGCAAAACCACCCTCATCACCCACTGCAGTTGAAAGGCCCCGCCGCCCCAACACACCTTTGAGGGCATGGAACACCTCCGTGCCACAACGCAAGGCCTCGGAAAAAGAACCAACACCCACAGGTAAAATCATGAACTCCTGAATATCAACACTGTTATCAGCATGGGCACCGCCATTGACGATATTCATCATGGGTACAGGTAGCTCTGTCGCGCTACCACCACTCAGCCAGGACCACAAAGGCTTATCATGGTGGTGGGCCAAGGCATGAGCATTTGCCAGCGAAACACCCAACAGGGCATTGGCTCCCAGTCTGGCTTTATTCTCACTTCCATCAATTTGAATTAACAACTGGTCTACATCTTTCTGCGAGCAGGCATCCAGACCCAGCAAGCTTGAGGCAATTTCACCATTAACATTCGCAACGGCTTGCAAAACACCCTTTCCACCATACCTGGTGGGATCCTGGTCGCGCAGCTCAATCGCTTCACGTGCCCCGGTTGAGGCACCAGATGGTACTGCTGCCCGACCGAAAGCACCTGATTCGAGCAACACTTCTGCTTCAAGTGTGGGGTTACCCCTGGAATCGAGGATTTGGCGCGCGTGTACGGATTTAATACGGGTCATAAATTAGGTTCTCTTGTTGGGTCAAACTTATTTGAAACTTAGGCGTGCCTAAATATTGCTGAGTGCGGTCTTGGTGATCTCGTCCAAATTCTTGAGTGTTTTTAAAAGGGCTTCCATATGAGCCAATGGCCAGGCATTGGGGCCATCGCTTTTCGCCTTGGCAGGGTCCGGGTGGGTTTCCATGAAAAGACCGGAAATACCTGTCGCGATTGCCGCGCGTGCCAGCACCGGAATAAATTCACGCTGACCACCTGACGAGGCCCCTTGCGCTCCCGGCAACTGTACTGAATGTGTGCCATCGAATACGACAGGGCAACCGGTGTCACGCATGACAGCCAGTGAACGCATATCTGAAACCAGGTTGTTATAACCAAATGATGTGCCACGCTCACAGACCATGATGCTCTCATTGCCAGTATTTTTGGCCTTGTCGGACACATTTTTCATTTCCCAGGGCGATAAAAACTGCCCCTTTTTAATGTTGACCGGTAAGCCAGCACTTGCAACCCGGGTAATATAATTGGTCTGGCGACATAAAAATGCTGGTGTCTGCAAAACATCCACCACCTCTGCCACTGCCTGGATATCGGTGTCTTCATGCACGTCTGTCAGTATTGGCACACCAATTTGGTCTTTGACTTTTTGTAAAATCCGCAGGCCCTCTTCCATCCCGGGGCCACGATAACTGTCGATTGATGATCGGTTGGCCTTGTCGAATGAGGATTTATAAATAAACGGGATGCCCAAACGGGTGGTTATGTCTTTTAATTGAAAAGCCGTATCCAGCGCGAGCTGTTCGGATTCAATAACACAGGGGCCAGCAATCAGGAAAAATGGTTGCTCCAGACCTGCTTCGAAGCCACACAATTTCACAAGCTGGCTACTTTTGCAGGTAATTCACCCTGTTGAAATTTCAGCGCTGCCTCAATGAAACCGGTAAACAGAGGGTGTCCATCACGTGGTGATGACGTAAATTCAGGGTGGAACTGGCAGCCCAGGAACCACGGATGGTCTGGTATTTCTACGATTTCGACTAACATCTCATCCATTGAATGGCCTGATAAAGACATACCACTTTGTTGCAAAACGTCGCGGTAATGGTTGTTGAATTCATACCGGTGCCGATGACGTTCGGCGATAATGTCATTGGCGTATAATTTACGTGCCAACGAAGCAGGCCGCAAGCGGCAACGTTGACTACCAAGACGCATGGTTCCACCAAGATCTGACTCTTCTGACCGTGTTTCTATTGAACCAGTCGCATCCAGCCATTCAGTAATCAAACCGATCACTGGCGCGCTGGTATTCGGGTTGATTTCAGTACTGTTGGCATCCTCAAGCCCACACACGTTGCGTGCGTACTCAACTACCGCCGCCTGCATACCGAAGCAGATGCCCAGGTAAGGAATATTGTTTTCACGCGCATGGCGTATGGCCATCACCTTGCCTTCAAAACCACGCTCACCAAAGCCACCCGGTACCAAGATCGCATCCGCACCCTTGAGACATTCAACACCCTCTTTTTCTACCCATTCGGATTCCAGTCTGAGAATGTTGACCTTGATACGATGACGCAGACCGCCATGTGTCAGGGCCTCAGTGAGAGACTTATAAGCATCTGAATGCTCGACATACTTCCCAACCATGGCGACAGTCACTTCATGTTTGCTATGGCTCAATCGGTCTACCACTTCACCCCATCGTGACAAATCTGCTTTGCCAGCTTTAAGACCCAAACGCTCAACCACAATATCGTCCAACCCCTGTTCATGCAGCAACAACGGAATTTCATAAATGCTCTCACGTGCATCCAATGCGGTGATTACGGCATTTTTAGGTACATTGGTGAAGAGTGCTATCTTGGCCCGTTGTTCCTCGGAAATTTCACGTTCACAACGCGCCAGGATCACATCAGCAACAATACCAATCGAGCGTAATTCCTTGACAGAATGCTGGGTGGGTTTGGTTTTAATTTCTTTTGCGGCTTTCAGGTAGGGCACCAGTGTCAGGTGCATGAACATCGCCTGTCTGCCGTATTCAACACCCAGTTGCCGGATTGCCTCAAGAAACGGTAGCGACTCAATATCACCCACCGTGCCACCAATTTCTATCATGGCAACATCAAACCCTTGCGCGGCTTGCACCACGTTCTTTTTGATTTCGTCAGTAATGTGGGGAATCACCTGAACGGTGCCACCGAGATAACCCCCACGACGCTCTCGGGCAATCACGTTATTATAAATACGACCGGTAGTGAAGTTGTTCTGTTGGCTCATCCGAGTGCTGATAAAGCGCTCGTAGTGGCCCAGATCAAGGTCTGTTTCAGCACCGTCCTCGGTCACGTAGACCTCACCATGCTGAAACGGACTCATGGTGCCCGGATCAACATTGATATAAGGGTCAAGTTTGACCATTGTCACTTTAATACCACGTGTTTCAAGAATTGCAGCCAGAGATGCTGCAGACAAACCCTTGCCCAGAGAGGAGACCACGCCGCCGGTAACGAAAATAAATGATGTCATGCCAGAACCTGCTTTAAGGTTGTAATAGTTCTGGAACATCATTATACCGACCGCCCGTGTCTGTGGCGACAAAGAATTGTTCTTCTTTATGCAAAATCCATTTTGTGTTAAAAAGTTTGGCTAATTCGCGCCTTTGTGTAAAACTCAAATGAATCCAAAAAATAATTACGCAAGCAATCCGCTACGCCTCAAAGTAACGCCCTTGAAATTACCTGGGCTTATCTCGCTAGTCTTGCTGTTGTTGGTAATGGCTGGAAATGTAACCGCTTTTGAAATCGCCGAATGGCGTTTTCAGACGTCTCTATACACAAGACACTGGGACCCGGACCCTGAGCACGTCAACCATTCAAAATTACTTAACATTGCTTTCGAGACAACTTCCGGATGGATATATGGCTTCGCCCATTTTGATAATTCTTTTGGTCAACCCAGCCAATACCTGTATACCGGTCGTTCATGGCCTTTATTCCACCAGGATTGGGCCTATTTCAAGTTGACCGGTGGTTTTCTGCATGGCTACAAAGGGCGATTCAAAGACAAGATCCCGCTGAATGATCTCGGTGTCGCACCCGGACTGGTTCCTACATTCGGTTTGAAGCATAAACGTTTTCTCACCGAACTCCAGATTCTCGGCAACTCAGCCATCACCGTGACAGCCGGTTTCAGTTTTGGGCATAAATCAGATTGAAATTCAGCGCATAATTCAGGATGATAAACACTTGGGGGCCGGTTAACACCTGCCCTGAAAAAAACTCCCATTGTGTGCGCAGCTCGCGTACGATCAATTCACCAAAAAGCGGAACCACATGAGCAAACAGTACCAGGCCCGGGATATTGAAGTCCTGACCGGGCTAGAACCCGTACAACGCCGCCCGGGCATGTACACCGACACAAGCCAACCCAACCACCTTATTCAGGAAGTCATCGACAATAGTGTTGACGAAGCCCTGGCTGGCTATTGCAAAGACATCGAAGTCACCTTGCACGAAGATGCCTCTGTTGAGGTCACGGACAACGGTCGTGGCATGCCGGTAGACCTGCACCCGGAACACGGTATTCCTGGTGTTGAGTTGATTCTCACGCGTTTGCACGCTGGCGGTAAGTTCAACAGCGAAAATTATCAGTTCGCCGGCGGCTTGCATGGCGTGGGTGTTTCGGTAGTCAACGCCCTTTCTACAGATTTTGAAATCTGGATCAAGCGTGATGGCCATGAATACCACATGGGTTTGCAAAATGGTGAAAAAACCAGTGAGTTAAAAGCGGTTGGCTCCGTAGGCCAGCGCAATACCGGGACACGTATCCGTTTCTGGCCTGACCCGAAGTACTTTGACAGCGCAAAGATCGCCTATAAACAGTTACGCCATCTGTTACGTGCCAAAGCCGTACTGTGCCCTGGCTTGCACGTCACGCTATGTGACGCTAAAAGCGGTGCAATAGAAGAGTGGCAATTCAACCAAGGGCTTGAAGATTACCTAAAAAATGCACTGTTGGGCATCGCACAACTACCTGAACAAGCGTTCATTGGTGATTTGAAAGGCACCGATTCAGAGGTCAGTTGGGCCCTGTGCTGGTTGCCAGAAGGGGGTCAGTTGCAGGAAAGTTATGTCAATCTGATCCCGACCACACAAGGTGGCACACATGTCAACGGTCTGCGTACCGGTCTGGTCGATGCGCTACGTGAATTTTGTGAAATGCACAACCTGTTACCACGAGGTGTACGACTAGCCCCGGATGACATTTGGGATCGCATTGCCTACATCCTGTCGGTAAAAATGTCCGACCCACAGTTTAGTGGCCAAACCAAGGAACGGCTTTCATCTCGTGCCAGTGCTACCTTTGTTTCAGGTGTCGTGAAAGATTCTTTCAGTTTGTGGCTGAACCAGAATGTAGCCGATGGTGAAATGATTGCGGCATTGGCGATAAGTAATGCGCAAAAACGTATGAAGAAAAACCGCCAGGTGGTGCGCAAGAAGGTCACGTCCGGCCCGGCGCTACCTGGCAAACTGTCCGATTGCACCTCCCAGGATTTATCGCTGACTGAATTGTTTCTGGTCGAAGGCGACTCAGCTGGTGGCTCAGCAAAGCAGGCCAGAAACCGGGAATACCAGGCTATTCTGCCATTACGTGGCAAGATCTTAAATACTTGGGAGGTCGAATCTGACGCCGTACTTTCTAACCAGGAAGTCCACGATATTTCAGTCGCGATCGGTGTAGATCCCGGCTCCGACATTATTTCAGAATTACGTTACGGCAAGGTCATTATCCTGGCGGATGCAGATTCGGATGGTCTGCACATTGCAACACTGCTATGTGCTTTGTTCCTGAAACATTTTCATGCACTGGTTGAAACAGGGCATATCTTTGTTGCGATGCCGCCGCTGTACCGTATCGATGTCGGTAAAGAAACCCATTACGCGCTGGATGCCGAAGAACGACAGGCTGTCCTGGATGTCATCGCTGCTGAGAAAAAGAAAGGCAAAATTTCGGAAACCCGGTTCAAGGGACTCGGTGAGATGAACCCATTACAGTTACGCGAGAGCACTATCGACCCCGATACCCGTCGCTTGATACAACTGACGATCGACAGCGAGACAAAGACCACCAAAACCATGGACATGTTACTAGGTAAAAAACGTGCTTCAGACCGGAAATCATGGCTGGAAGACAAAGGGGATCTGGCAAATGCGTAGAGTCCGCGACCTCCTGAGCACGTATAAAGGCCTGGTATGGGTGACCACCCAACTCATAGCCCGTCGAAAGAATCCTCCAGGGATTATTCAATGAACGAAATCACACAAAGCTTTTCCGAACACGAACAGATTCCACTGCGGAAGTACGCCGAAAAGGCCTACTTGGATTATTCCATGTACGTGGTGTTGGATCGTGCCCTGCCGCACATCGGCGACGGCCTCAAACCAGTTCAACGACGTATCATTTACGCCATGAGCGAACTGGGCTTAAGTGCTAGCTCGAGACACAAAAAGTCCGCCCGGACGGTGGGCGATGTGCTGGGTAAATTCCATCCACATGGTGATTCTGCCTGCTACGAAGCCATGGTTTTGATGGCGCAGCCATTTTCCTATCGTTATCCACTGATTGATGGACAAGGTAATTTTGGTTCACCCGATGATCCAAAATCGTTTGCAGCCATGCGTTATACCGAATCCCGCATGTCGCCCTATGCAAAGACGCTGCTGGCTGAACTGGGGATGGGAACCGTCGAATGGACACCCAATTTTGATGGCACTCTGAAAGAGCCTGCATTGTTGCCGGCGCGTCTGCCAAATATTCTTCTCAATGGCACTACCGGTATTGCCGTGGGTATGGCCACCGACATTCCACCGCATAACTTACGGGAAGTCGTCAGCGCCTGTATTCGTTTACTGGATGAACCCAAGTCAACAGTGACTGAATTATGTGAGCACATTCCGGGCCCTGACTTTCCGACCGATGCCGAGATCATCACAGCACGTGAAGACCTGCTGAAAATGTATGAGACCGGTCATGGCTCGGTCAAGATGCGTGCGATCTGGGAAAAAGAAAATGGCGATATTGTGGTCACAGCCTTACCGCATCAGGTTTCTCCTGCCAAGGTACTTGAACAAATCGCCGCGCAAATGCAGGCTAAAAAACTACCGATGGTCGAAGACCTGAGGGACGAATCGAATCACGAGTACCCAACACGACTGGTGATCGTACCACGCTCAAACCGCGTGGATGTTGAACAATTATTAGACCACCTGTTCGCGACTACCGATCTTGAGCGCAACTACCGAGTCAACATGAACATCATTGGCAACAGTGGTAAACCACAAGTGCTGGATCTGCGTAGTCTGTTGAAACAATGGCTGACGTTCAGGTTGGAGACAGTCACACGGAAACTGGAGTTTCGTCTCGACCAGGTGGTGGATCGCCTGCATATACTTGAAGGCCTGCTGATTGCATTTCTGAATATCGACGAAGTTATCCACATTATCCGTACGGAGGACAAACCAAAGCCGGTGCTGATGAGCCACTTCGACATTACCGGCACCCAGGCGGAAGCCATCCTTGAACTGAAGCTGCGCAACCTCGCCAAACTAGAGGAAATGAGAATCCGTAGTCAGCAAGCTGAGCTTGATGAAGAACGTCAACAGCTGGAAACCACATTGGGCTCAAAACAGCGCATGAAAACGCTGGTCAAAACTGGATTGCTTGCTGATGCTGAAAAATATGGTGACGACAGGCGTTCACAGTTGACCGAGCGCAAAGCAGCGCAAGCTTTGAAAGAGGAAGATCTGATTCCGTCAGAGCCCTGTACCATTGTCTTATCCAGGTCCGGCTGGGTCAGGGCCGCAAAGGGTCACGAAATCGATGCAACAACAATTAATTACAAAGCCGGCGACGAATTTCAGCACTCGGCCAAGGGTCGTAGTAACCAACAGGCTGTGTTCCTGGATTCATCCGGCAGAGCCTACTCACTACCGGCACACACACTACCCTCAGCACGTAGCCTTGGTGAGCCACTGACAAGCCGGTTCACACTTTCCGACGGTGGGCAATTCCTGTATGCCATCACCGGCGAAGGTCAGCAAAAATTAGTGCTGGCCAGTTCATATGGTTATGGCTTTGTCACCGAAACGGTCAATCTGCATAGCAAAATGAAAGCAGGCAAAGCCATGCTTTCGCTGCCGGGAGATTCAAGCCCGGTCGCACCCGCAATCATTGCGCCCGGTGATGTGGGTACGGTTGTGTGTGTCACATCGGATGGTTATCTGCTGGCTTTCCCGTTGACTGATTTACCAGCGCTTTCCAAAGGTAAGGGCAACAAACTGATCAATATCCCGCCCAAACGTCTAAAGGCGGGTGAAGAATACATGATCGGTATGGTGGTAATTGCTGAGGGCCAGGAAATCCTGGTCTGGGCAGGCCAGCGCTACATGAGAATCGGAAAAAAAGACCTGGCACACTTCAGAGGCGAAAGAGCCAAACGCGGTCATAAATTACCACGAGGCTTCCAACGTGTAACCCGGATCGAAGTTGCCAGTGACTAAGCTAAGCCTGAATTTTTAAGAGGCAAACGTCATAATGGCATGTTTAGCCACGTGAACATGCCAGACGTGAACCGGTGCATCGACCAGACCTTTTAAGACCATCCTTTTTGGACAGCTTTACCTCTTTCTTTTTTAAAGCCTGTTTGCCATATTTTTTCTTGAGTTTTGTGGCTCTGTTTTGTGCCTGATTTTTGTCATCGGTCAGTTGTAGAAGCTTCTGGCTATTATTCAACATCACTTCTTCGCCACCTTCCGCGGCCAATACCGACCATGCGTAGGCTTCTATCAGATTGCTTGTTATTCCATCACCATTAGCATATATCTGTGAAACCCGGTCCTGAGAATAATGATCGCCTACTTTTGCCAGTTTGTAATAAATTTTGTAAGCTTTTTTGAAATCACGCTCCAAATAATGCTTATCAGCTTCATCCCTGTATTGCTGTACCTCATTTGCCAACACTGTGGGTGCATGCAGCACAACAAACAGCAAGACACACACCGCAAAAAAAACGGACTTCATAACAATCTCCACGTAAATTTGACCAAATTAGGA
This sequence comes from Gammaproteobacteria bacterium, assembly GCA_021772935.1. GTDB lineage: Bacteria > Pseudomonadota > Gammaproteobacteria > Xanthomonadales > SZUA-36 > SZUA-36. The sequence goes on along the minus strand of JAJFLA010000049.1, from coordinate 111,694 downwards.
GGCGCATCATATCAGTAATGAACCACCTAGTACATATGCTAATTAACCTATGTAATTTTTGCTTAAAACACCCTTGTGGTTGTTTGAATTCAAAGTCTCTAATTTTGTATCTGCTATCGGCTATTTAACTCGGCCGGCTAAACAACGAAGAGCCTGATGGTGGTTTATCTGACCGCTGGGGGTTTGCGATTAAGAACTACAATTTTCAACATGGTCAGTAGCAACAAAGCCGCCAGCCAATTGTGAGCTACAGCCAAGCCGATGGGCAAATCTGACGCAACGGCAGCAATTCCGATCAAAAACTCCATCAATACGAGCAAAAACACCATCGTGCCTGCAACTCGAAGTCTGCCATTAGCCCTCCAGGCCATTAGCCCGATAAGCAACAAAGCCAAGGTAGTTACAAACCCGAGCAGGCGATGTGTTATGTGGATGTCAGTCCGTTCCTGGCCACCAATGACCTGTCCCGCCGGTGTAACTTGATGATTTATTGATAAATCCATAGCTTTCCAGACCGCTTTACCAGGCAACCAGCGACCGTGACAGTCAGGTAAGGTCTGGCACGAAGTGGCGGCAAAATTAGCACTGGTCAAACCACCGATCAGTATTTGCGCGATCAGAAGAACAACAGCTGCTGAAACAAACCTGCCAGGCAATATACTTTTGGGTGGGCTGGTTTCATCTTCTCTTTTGCCATCGCTTTGCTTAAACAACATCCAGCCCAAAAGACCCAACATCAGAAAACCGCCGCAGAGATTACCCATCACAACGGCCGGGCTATGAAGACCACCTGACTTCAGCCCGAGTAGTGCCAAAAAGACGGTAAGACCTAACAGCACCAACGAAATCAACCAATGCTTATTGCGCTTGATTGACAACATCGCCAGAAACACAATCAACAGACCCAAAACGCTGGCTACGAACCGGTGCAAAGGCGTAGCCCAAGCCAGTGGTTGACTGGCTTCAGCTAAAATACGCTGGTAAGCATTCTCGCTGGAAACCAGTTGAGTCACAGCCTGTGGTTCACCAATGCGGCCATAACAAGCTGGCCAGTCAGCACAGCCAATACCGGAATGGGCCAAACGGAGGTAAGCACTCAAAGACACGAGTACGATGACAAATAACAATGAAATTCGAACCAGCGCCTTCACCTCTGCCTACTCCTTGATCCTTGGCAACATTGCTGCCTTGCCCCTGACCAAACGCACCCGCGCCGGACTGGCCTTCCAGTCGACCCGGTCATGGCCGAACTTAAAATTCCAACGCCAGGCAGTATCATATTGGAATTGATAATCATTGCTGGACCAGTATTCTTCAGCCTGGGTGTAAGGGAAAATAGCCAGATTGGCAGTTGGTGGGTTTTCAATCTTGCGCGGGTCACTGATAGAACCCAGTTCATCACGTGTCGGCATGCGCCAATCACTGTGTCCGCAGTAACCAGTCGCATTGACCGCCTGCACGTACGCCGTCGTATCACAATCGTCGCTAATACAACTACCGCCATTTTTCACGCCGCGATAATCCAGCTCGCCATCAAAGGACTCGTCCGGGTTGTACCAACTATAGGTATGTCGCCAGTTCCGCAAACCGGGTTGGTCGGATTTGATCTCCCATACCAGGCCAAAAAACTGGTCGAGCACACAGTCATTTTCACCCGGCATGCCTTCAACCGGCTGTCCATCAGGACCGATAAGTAAGTATTTTGTATCATGGATTCCCGGTCCGGGACCACTATCCTTATTACAGCCATATAATAAAATTAAGGCCACAACCACTGGCAATAACCTTAGATAATTTGCCCCCAATAATTTTTTATACTTCATATATTCTCAACTTTCCAAGTTTCCAGACTTCCCGGCGAAGACTAAACCAACAATAAGACAATTGTAATTGACCTACGTCATTCACTGGCAAAAATTACCATGCTAATGTTATGCTGAGAGCATCTTTTTAGTTTAAACATAAACAATTATGTGGGAGTTAGTATTAATGAGCCAGGAAACACCGGATACGCAACCAACAGAACGTGTTCCAGTCATGCAACGCATCATAGATAATCCTTTCTTATTATTGTTCATCGGAGTCGTATTCCCAACCGTTTTTTACGTGGTCTGGGGCATCATGGAGCTGGTAACTATTCCTCTGGCCAATTAACAATTATCAATAGGTGAAAATGTGACTTCTATTCAACCACCCGCAGAAACAATCTGGTGGAAACAACCACTTGATCGTGTCGAAGGAACCTGGATCGCTATCGCGCTCGTATGGTCCCTTATTATGTTTGTGATGATGCCCGTCTGGCATATTTACGGAAAACAAAACCTCTCAAATGAGGCTTACAGAACAACCCCGGCGGCCTACATGGCCAAGACCCAGGCAATGGTTGATCAATACACGGTACGTACCGAGACTGACCAACAAATCCCGGTCGTCAAGCCACCGCCCGGCAGCGATGTCTATCTACTTGGACGTCTGTGGCAATGGTGGCCGATCCTTGAGCTTGAAAAAGGTCAGACCTACCGACTGCATATTGCATCCATGGACTGGCAGCATGGCTTTTCACTGCAACCACAAAACATCAATCTACAAATCTTGCCGGGTTACGAAATGGTACTGACCATTACTCCGGACACCAGCGGTGATCAGACAATCATCTGCAACGAGTTTTGCGGCATAGGTCACCATAACATGGTAGGTAAAATCTTCATCACCGAGGGCGGATCATGACAACAGAAACATTCAGAACCTGCCCGGAATCGGGACTTCAATTCCACAAGCCAGCGGAAACGTTGATGCGTATGAATGCGGTGGTCGCGGTGGTTATGCTACTCATCGGTGGATTGTCCGCGTTGGCTGTTACCTTGACCCGCTGGCCCGCAGTACACCTGCTTCCTGCTGACCGGTTTTACCAGCTACTGACTTTCCATGGCATCAATATGCTGATCTTCTGGATCATCTTTTTTGAAATCGCTGTGCTGTATTTCTGTAGCTCCACACTGTTGAAATGCCGTTTGGCAACACCTCGATTGGCCTGGCTTGCTTTCTTTTTGATGGTTGCCGGTGCTGTAGTCAACAACCTCGCGGTTTTTGGTGGTCAGGCAACCGTCATGATGACCAGCTATGTGCCCATGCCAGCTAATCCTAATTTTTATCTTGGCTTGATCCTGTTCGCAGTGGGTGCTTTGATCGGTTGCTTCATTTTCCTTGGCACCCTGGTTATAGCCAAAGAAGAAAAAACCTATGAAGGCTCGATACCACTGGTAACTTTTGGTGCATTAACAGCCTGTATCATCGCGATTTTCACCATTGCCATGGGTGCTGTAATCCTGATCCCGACCTATATGTGGTCGATGGGTTGGATCAGCCACATTGATGCTGCCCTGTATCGTCTGATCTGGTGGGCGTTTGGTCACTCGTCACAACAGATCAACGTCGCTGCGCATGTGTCAGTCTGGTATGCCATCGCTGCGATCGTATTCGGTGCCAAACCCTTGTCAGAAAAGGTCAGTCGCACAGCATTTGTACTGTATATTGCCTTCCTGCAACTCGCTTCCGCACATCACCTGTTGGTGGACCCAGGACTCAGTTCCAGCTGGAAGATATTCAACACGTCCTACGCCATGTACCTGGCGGTACTTGCCAGTATGATCCATGGCCTGACGGTACCCGGTTCTATTGAGGTCGCTCAACGCGCAAAGGGCTATACCAAAGGCATGTTCGAATGGCTACGCAAAGCACCCTGGGGTAACCCTGTATTCTCTGGCATGTTCCTGTCATTGATCGGATTCGGTTTTCTCGGTGGAATTTCCGGTGTTGTGATGGGTACCGAACAGATCAACATCATCATCCATAACACCATCTATGTTCCAGGGCATTTTCATGCCACGGTCGTAATTGGTACCACACTGGCATTCATGTCGCTGACCTACTTCCTGATCCCGGTATTGTTCAGGCGTCAGGTATTCTTACCCGGTCTGGCCAAATGGCAGCCATATATTTTTGGCATTGGCATGATGGTATTTTCACTGATGATGATGGGGGCAGGCACCCTGGGTGTAGAGCGTCGTCATTGGGATATGGCATTTACCGATGCTGCCATCGGCTTCGACTATCCAGCTAGTGCTTACACCTTGATGGGACTGGTTGGTATCAGTGGTAGTGCGGCCATCCTGGGTGGCGGGATCTTTATTCTGATCACTGTTGTTTCGGTATTTTTCGGCAAACGCGTCGAATCAGAATCCAGCTATGGCACCGAGACCACTCGCTTGATGAAAGCTGAGCCTACAATAACGCCACAGGGTGGTCACGCTGCTGCCGGCAAGTGGGGCTTTGCAGCACCGGGAACTTTCGCCATGGCGATATTTTTCCTGGCGGTTTTCGTTGTCTACTACGCGATCAACTGGAAGTACCTGGCCTCTGTTTGGCCAATGTCTTGAATAGCACGTAGCAGACCTGACTCAGGTCACGAAAAACGCCGGGCATCAATGCTCGGCGTTTTTTATTGAGTATACTTGACGTCCGAATTTCACTGCATAAAACATAGGTGATCACCATAGTGAGTCGTCTCCATAATCTAGTATTTGGAATATCCATTCTGCTGACAGCAATGACCTGCCAACCTGCATATGCTCAGTTAAGTGATGGTTCCTACACCGAGGATCAGGCCCTCGATATATCACAGGCTGCTTTAGGTAGACAGCTTGCCGGGCTGCAATTCACAGACAGCTTTGGTAATTCAGTCAAACTGGGTGACTATAGTGGTCAACCTTTGCTTATCAGCCTTATATTCACATCCTGCCACCATGTATGCCCAGCCCTGACGCAGCATCTGAAAATCTCCGTTAAGGCAGCTCGTGAAGCTCTTGGCGACACCAGTTTTCAGGTCGTAACCATCGGCTTTGACACGGCCAACGACACACCCGAGAGGATGCGCGACTTCGCTCGCAAACAAGGAATCGACGAACCAAACTGGAGCTTTCTCAGCAGCACCTCCGAAAACATGGCAAAACTGGTGGAAAACGTTGGCTTTATTTACTTTTCCACGCCACGCGGGTTTGACCATATCACCCAGGTGACGATCGTGGGCCGCCACGGAGTCATCTACGAACAGGTGTATGGTGGCGCATTTGAATTGCCCTGGCTGATGGAACCACTGAAAGATCTGGTGTTAAATCGGCCACAGTCCGAACATAGCTTTCTATCGGCTGTTGTCGACAAGGTTAGACTATTCTGCACCGTTTACGACCCCAATACTGGCCGTTACCGTTTTGACTATTCATTGTTCATTCAGATCGCCATCGGTGCACTGGTCATCTTTGCTGTCATGACCTACTTATTGGTAGAAATTCGCCGGGCACGCCGAAGGAAAAAGGACGTCTGAATCATGCTGGGGCTGATTCAAAAAACTGGTCGTCTTGTTTTCAAATGGCCCCACAAGTGGCTGGACGAAGTCTTTGGCAATTCACTAAACCCTCTGCGTCATCTGGGTTCGTTGACAATTTTCTTTCTTTGGCTGGTGCTGGTCAGTGGTATCTGGATTACCATTTTTTTTCACACCAGCGTCGACGGTGCCTACGAATCAGTTGAGTACCTGAGCAACGATCAATGGTACCTGGGTGGCGTGATGCGAAGTTTGCACCGTTATGCGTCCGACGCAGCCATCGTCACCCTGGTTCTTCACTTGCTCAAAGAGTTTGTTTTCAATCGCTATCGCAGCGCACGCTGGTTCAGCTGGATGACCGGTGTACCATTGCTTTGGCTGATCATTCCACTGGGTATCACCGGTTATTGGCTGGTGTGGGACCAACTGGCCTTATATGTCGCGCTGATTTCATCTGAAATGCTGGATGCTTTGCCAATTTTTACCGATTCGATGGCACGAAATTTCCTCAGCGTAGAATCATTAAGTAATCGCTTTTTCACCCTGATGGCCTTTACACATATTATCGGCTTGCCAATATTTCTGGTATTCGGTATCTGGCTTCATGTATTTCGAATCACCCGACCTATAATTAATCCACCACGTACAATTATGGCCGGGGCATTATTGTCGATGTTATTGTTATCACTGGTTTATCCGGCGCTGAGCCAAGGCAAAGCAGACCCAGCTGCAGTACCAGAAAGTCTGGCTCTGGATTGGTATTACCTGCTGGTTTACCCATTGATGAAGACATGGCCAGCCGGTGCGGTCTGGCTGTTGCTGATCGCTATAAGTCTGCTGTTGTGCCTCGCGCCATGGCTGCCCCCCGGGCGAAAACCAGCAGTCGCCCGTATAGACCTTGAAAATTGCAACGGCTGTGAACGTTGCGTGGAAGACTGCCCTTTCGGGGCTCTTGAGATGGCACCACGCAGTGATGGACAGAAATATGCCGCAGAAGCCATTGTTCTGACTAATTTATGTCTGAGTTGCGGTATTTGTGTGGGTTCCTGCCCCACCGCAACACCATTCCGCACCCGTTCAGTGCTGTCACCCGGGATAGATCTTCCAGATCAATCAGTTGCCATGATTCGTGAATTGGTCACTGACGCAGCCCAGGGTTTGAAAGGAAAGCAGCGCTTGTTAATATTTGGCTGCGACAGTAGCACTAAGCTATATGACGTCAATGACGCTGCAACCGCCGTGATCAAACTCACCTGCATGGCACAGCTACCACCATCATTTATAGATTACATACTCAGTCGTGAGCTTGCCGATGGCGTGGTGTTAGCCGGTTGTGCCAACGGCGACTGCCAGTATCGTCTCGGTACTCAATGGACCCAACAACGTATAGACCGTGAACGCGACCCACGACTACGCAAGCGAGTGGATATTGAGAAACTGGCGCTATTATGGACAGAGCCCTGGTCTGACTTTCTGAATCCAGGCGCCGCCGTAACCGCATTCCGAAACACCCTCGTTGCGGCGAAGGAACCATCGGTGGCGCCGAAAGGCCACAAAGTGTTACTACGACCTGTTGGGGTCGCACTGGCCTGGAGTTTGTTTGCTTTTGCTGCAGGCGTGTTCACGCTATGGCCCCCCTTTAGCCAACTGGAAACTGGTAACGCCATTATTTCTCTTACCTTTTCACACGCGAGCCAGCGAGTAAAACAATGCCGCAGACTCTCACAAAAAGAACTCAATGAACTGCCACCAAATATGCGTAAGCCATCCGATTGCCCGCGTGAGCGTTACCCGATAAAGGTTTCGTTCCGTGCTGATAATGTGCTTATGTATGATCAAACCCTGCTGCCAAGTGGTTTCTGGAAGGACGGGGAATCCACTGTCTACAATCGTATCGAGCTAGCTGCTGGCAGCCACGAATTGTTTATCGGAATGAGTGATTCTGGCCGCACGGAAGGTTTTGACTTTAGCAACAGGACCAGTGTCACCCTGGCTCAGGGTCAACATCTTGTGGTCGAGTTTGATCACCAGCAAAAAACATTTGTCTTCAAATAGGAGGAGATATGGCATTGCTTGAGTGGAAACAGGCATTTTCTGTCGGTAATGCGTCTGTGGATCATGAGCACAAGCAAATGATCGAGCAAATCAATCAGCTATATGAACTACTTGGTCAGCCAACGACTGCTGTAACCATAGAAGCAGTACTGGGCGATATCCATGCCTATATTTCTGCACACTTTGCATTGGAAGAACGTCTGATGCGCACTGCGGGCTATGCTGAATACGAAAACCACAAGGACGACCACGAAGACTTACTGGATCAGATTCACGAGCTGATGTTTAGTTTTTCCGAGAACCCGGATATTGGTAGAAAACTGCTGGAGAATAAACTTTCAGACTGGTTTGGCCGCCATTTCGCCAGTTTCGACGCGCGTTTACACCGCGAACTGGGTTAGGCCACAGCGCCGCATATCAAATTATTTTCAACCTGGCCCAACCAGACCGCGAAGAATCTGGAAACTTGTCATCACCAACACCAGGAAAATGATAAAAAATACCACCTGACGCTGTTTCAGTATGCTGCCACGACGCCGCTCGATCACCCTGACCAACCAGTCTGCCAGCAAGTAAACCACGATTGCATTTAAAGTAAAAAGAACTAAGTCTGACATCAGGATATTCCTAGTTTTCGACCGCGTATCGACTGGTAGGCTACCACCAAAAATAATAAACCACCAACTACCGAGATCAAGCCACCCAGGCCCATCAGGCCCATTCCGGCAATCTCACTGAAGTGCTCCAGACCTTGCGCCAAGCCAGCGGTCTTACGTTGTACACCGTAACCACCAGTCCAGGCCAGACCCAGAATGTGTAGAAGCTGCCCGCCGCTGTACATGATGGGTTGCCAGAAAGCCAGGCGGGGCGACAATTCACCAAACCCCAGGCGTGGCAACAGGTAGTAGCACAAGCCCATAAAAGCTATCGTCACCCCAACCGTTGAACCGTGATAGTGTGCTGGAATGACAATATCCAGCCCGGCGATCATAAAACCCAACACCCCGCCTGCAAGGAAAAGCACCAGTGAGGAAACCAATGCAGAACGCAAATAACGAGCTTCCCCTTGTGGCTTGACTGCCTTCCAAAGACTGGCGACAACAGCCAGACCCAATGGCAAACTCGACAAGCCGCCGTATTTCATTAATTCAGTAAATGCAAGCCGGTGACCGGGTGAGATAACGTCATGTGCGATGTACAGGAATGGCACTGTGATCACCGGTAGTGTCATGAGTATAAAAAACGTTAGCGTCAGTCGCGGTGTCAAGTTAAACCGGCAGCCGCTGTTGCTCGCTAAAACCACCCACGCGACCATCATCAGCAAGGTATGCGTAAACTGGATGACATGACCACTACCCCAGAACAGGAACTCAAAATAAGCCTGCCCCTCGATATTCCCTGGCATGCTTACCAGTGACGTAATAAAGGCACCGATGGCAATAGCTGCAGTCAACGCAGCCAGCTTGGTGCCCACCTGTAGAGCGGAAGGGCCATCCAGATGTGTGGAAAGGCCACTAAAAGTCACCGCCGAGCGCATCAGGTGAGACAACACACCCACCATGAACAGGCCAAGGCCAGTGTAAAAAACAGGATGACGCAAAACCGGCACGTAATTATTCATTAAGGGGTCACCGGCACCAACAAATGGTGAAATCACCACCATTGCCGTACCACCTGCTGCCAACCAGAATGAAACCCTGTCCCAGGCAGGTAAATCACGATCAGTACTTAGCGCCCATAGAACACCGGCCATTGACAACAACCAGATCAGCGCAGAAAGATCCACATGCACGACCAGCGCCACACGGAAAAAATCAATGAAGGGAAGCCACTCCTGAATTGCCGGTGTACGTGCCAACACCAATAGCAAGGAAAACAAGCCCGCACCAACCAAGGAAGCCAAACCCAGTATCAGCCAGGCAGTGGCGGTACGCCTGACAGCATTGCTACTAATATGTAAATCATATTTGGCGGATGACATGCTAAGGAGCCTCTGGTTTATTCTGAGTGAGTTAGATTGTGATTCAAAATGTTCAGCTTCACGAAGAAGTTGGGTATTTTGGACGCGAGATATGAGTTCATGAACAGATCAGAGGTTCCCTAAAATTTTTCGACAGACCAGCTTCGCAAACTACCGGCCTGACCGCATGGTGTCAACGCTGAATTATCAGAACATAATAAAAAGTTGTTTATCTTCACACGTTTGCTTATTTACTTGTTTAGATAACAATAACATGCTGGATTCTCTATAATTCAGACTGTTTAATTGTGACTGATATGAGGGTAGCTATTATGAACTTACGTATTGCTCTGACCTGTCTTTCCACCTTGTTGTTTGCTGCCACAGCCAATGCTGAAGGCGTACCAATTAATCCCGGACAATGGGAAATGACATCGACCATGAAAATGACCATGATGCCCCAGCCTCAAACCACTACGATCACAGAGTGTGTTGAAGAAACCGAGCTCAGCCCGGATAGCTTCAATATGGATGAAGAAAACCCCTGTGACATTACTGACGTGAAAATCGATGGCGATTCAGCCAGTTGGTCAATTAGTTGCCCCTTTCAAGGTGGATCGGTGATGAAAGGACAATGGGAATTCACTTCCAACGGCAGCTCGGTCAAGGGAAGTGGTTCAATGGCGGCGGATTTCAATGGCCAGAAAATGGCTTTCGATATGACCTGGGAAGGAAAGCGGATCGGCGCATGTAAGTAGTGTAGTGTCCTATATAATGTGACCCTACACCAGGGGGCCTCTGAACAAGTTCGCTGCCTCGCATTAAATACCGATGTCTTCATTCCAGAGCTGTGGTCGCTCATCGGTGAATATTCGCATCATCTCTATGCAGGTTTGATCCTGCATCACCTCAATCTTCACACCGCGGGACTTGAGCAGCGCTTCTTCGCCCATAAAAGTGTGGTTTTCACCGATGACAACCCGTGGAATACCGTAAAGCAGGATGGCACCAGTGCACATCACACATGGAGACAGCGTCGTGTACAACACACAATCCCGATAAACACTGGCCTTTTGTCGGCCAGCATTTTCAAAAGCATCCATTTCAGCATGTAATACGGTACTGTCCCGCTGGACCCGTCGGTTGTGTCCTCTGCCGATTATCCGTTCCTGGTGAACAATGACTGAGCCGATAGGTATTCCACCCTCTTCCAAGCCCTTGCTGGCCTCATCAAGTGCTGCTTGCAGAAATTTATCCATTTAGCTCAGTGTCCACATCATCAGGCTGATCCCACAAATTGCTCAGGTAGATATTACCCTTAAATAGCCATAAAATGTTCCGTTCCTATTTACATTTCGCAAGAGGCAATCACATGGGTTCTTTATTAATCAGGAACGGTACCGTCGTTACTGCGACCGATCACTATCAGGCCGATGTTTTTATCGAAGGCGAAACTGTATCGATGATTGGAGCTCAGTTGGATGTGAACGCTGACCGGGAAATCGATGCTGACGGCTGCTATCTGTTCCCAGGCGGAATCGATGCCCATACACATATGGAATTACCATTCATGGGAACACACGCCAGTGATACCTTCGAAACCGGCACCTTGGCCGGTTTGCACGGCGGTACCACAACCATCATTGATTTTGCCATCCAAACCCAGGGTAAATCGATACAATCGGCAATCGAGGAATGGCATAAGAAGGCTGATGGCCACGCGGTTGGCGATTATGCCTTCCATTGTGCCGTAACCGACTTCAACAATGATACGCGCAAGGAAGTTCCTGCTGTTATTAATGAGCACGGGATCAATTCCTTTAAGATATTTATGGCTTACAAGGGTGCGTTGATGATCGACGATCGCCAGATGTACGAACTCATGCAAGAGTTGGTCGTACATGGCGGTATCATGACTGCACACACCGAAAATGGCGACATGGTGGATAGCAATATCCAGAAAAACCTCGAGGCGGGAAACACCGAACCCAGGTACCACGTGCTATCCCGCCCGGCCATTTGCGAAGCAGAAGCCGCTGGCCGTGCCATTGATCTCGCCAATGAAACCGGTTGCCCGTTTTATATCGTACACGCTACTTGTGAAGAAACGCTCGCCAGAGTAAAAACAGCCACCCTTCGCAACCAAAAGGTGCACGTCGAAACCTGTATCCAGTACCTGTTACTGGATGACTCCTACTATTTCAAAGATGGTTTTGAAGGCGCCAAGGTGGTTATGAGTCCACCCCTGCGCAAGAAAAAAGACCAGCAGGCCCTGTGGGCTGGTATTAACCAGAACCTGATACATCACGTTGCCACCGATCACTGCCCGTTTTGCATGGACCAGAAAGCCATGGGCAAAGACAATTTCTCAAAAATCCCAAATGGTGCACCTGGCATTGAGAACCGTTTTGAATTGTTGTATAGCGAAGGTGTTGCCAAGGGTCGTATCGGACTGAATAAATTCGTCGAAATGTCTTCGACCGGGGCCGCCAAAATTTTTGGCCTGTTTCCGCGCAAAGGCACTATCGCAGTTGGCTCCGATGCCGATATCATCATTTTTGATCCTAAAACCCAACATACCATTTCTGCCGACACCCACCACATGAATGTGGACTACAACGCCTATGAGGGCTGGGAAGTTCAGGGCAAAACCCGCACGACCATCCTGCGTGGCACAATCGCCGTTGATAACGGTGAAGCACTGGTGGGTGAGGGCTTTGGTAAATACCTGAAGCGCCCTCCTTTTAACTCCCTGGCGTAGCTGCCTCGGAGTCAGACCTCGCAATGACGAAGCAAGGTGATCTAGGTGAATTGATTCAGGCTTCTGGTTTCTGACTCGTACCCTCTGCTACGCTGGTAGCCGCTGCACAAATTGATGATGCAATTTCCTCAGCTAACTTATCGGTCTTCACTGCCCTGGCCATGGTAAGACCGCCAATCAAAACACCCAGCATTGCCCAGGCCCTTGGAAGCCGATCATCTCGTGAACCTCCTTTTAAACCATCAGCAACAAGGTTTGCGATTTTCTTCATTTTACTTTCATAGGCAGCATGCAGCTCCGGTGCTGCTCGCACCACCTCGGGAGACAGCGTTGTCATCGCGCAACCACGGGCAAGATTTTCGCGGTGTGCCCGTCCAAGATAATAATCCGCGAAGGCTTGAACCCATTCCACTCCTGATTCATTCTGTATTTTGGGTATGGCCTCAATCACCTCATCAAGGCTGGCATCCAGTACCGCACTGAAGGCCTTGTCTTTGGAACCCAGGTGGGCATAAAAAGCACCCGATGTGACCCCGGCCGCCTTCGCTATGCCGTCTACGCCGATGCCTGCATAACCATGGCTCCTGAAGCCCTGGCCGGCTGCGTCCAGCACTCGCATGTGGGTTTGCTGCTTTTTAGTCGGCATGTCACTCATAGTTTTCTCCTGAATTATAACGATCACTATATTTATCTTGACAACATAACGATCGTTATATTACAGTTTTATAACGGTCGTTATAATTATAATAACCTCAGTTAGATCAGATTGCCATCTGGCAATACAAACATAGCAACACCCTATATGGAGTCAGCAAAACAACCATGAATACGAGGAATACAACATGCCATTAATTCACATCACAACACCCCAGGTGGCTATGAACACCAAGGTTGTCTGAATCTCACTTCAATCATTCACAATATTCATAAATACATTATTCGAAAAGTAGAGGAACCAATCATGTTAATAAAATTTATAACAGCACTCATCATCACTACAGCCATTTCCAGTGTAACCCCGTCAATCGCCCAGGCAGATGGAAGCTGTATGCCAATCGGTGGCACCGGCATGCCTAATTTCGTACCACAGGATGACGGCACCATTACTATCGTCGCACCACTCACAGGCAGTGCGGCAATTGCATCGGGCAAAATCACTGCACAAAGAAAAACAAGCACTGGCCTGGAAATGGATATGGAACATTATTTCATGACAGAAAAAGGTGGCTTCATGCACACCAGAGACCTTGCCATTCTTAGCAATGTTGCAGGTAAAAATGATCGCTACATGATCGAAATAACCTACGATATTCAGGAAGCATCAACATCCGGCGTACTCAAGGGTTATAAGGGACAATTTAACAGTTATGGTCTTGTCGATCTTGCAAAACTTCAGGGGCTTATCCGTTACAGCGGAGAGGTCTGCAAATAATTTCCTTAATACATTGCTGGCGGGCTGCAAATTACAGCTCGTCAGGAGGGAGTAAAGACACCCATTCAGATGGGTGTCTCTACTTTCCTACTTTCGCCTTAAAGCGTTGGGTGTTTGCGTTCTTTTCGTTCTTTGGTTGTCTTTGTTTTTGATTCTTTCGTTCGGAAACCCGCGACGAATGGAGCAAATCAAAGCGATAAACCAGGTGTTTCGATTCAATTGGACCCCTGATTTGCCGACTGATTCTCCAATGAACGCCTCAACCACTTTAGATTGGCAATAACCATAATCGTAACCACCAGAAACCAAAGACCTACAAAGGGACCAATATCAAAAGAACCCGCTTGGCCCGGCGGCGCGGGGAAAGTAGCAAGATTGAAGTAGAGTCCAAGCAGACCAATTGTAATCCCAAAAATCGAAATGATTTTCCCCAGGCGGGGATGGCTGTACATCGAGATTGCCAGCAGCACCATGCTCGTCATGATGAAGATGTCCCAGACTATGTCTAGTCCAAGCTGTATAGCGTTGCCACTCTCTAATCCCATTCTCCAGGCTTCATACGCAACTTCATTGGTCGCTTCGGGCTTAATCGGGAAAAAGGTCAAAAACACCGCTCTTTGAACAACCGCCATGACTGTAACTGACATACCGGCTGCAATCATGAACAAAGTACCTACTTGAAGAGTAATACTGTTGCGATGCTGTTTGATAAAAAAGTATGTCCCTGGCGCACCAGCCATCAATAACGGCCCGAACGCAAAAAAGATTATGTTTGTTAAACGCTCCGGCATTGGAAGTCCGATGGCCAAGCCATAACAAAGATCAGCAAAAATGCCGCAGACAATACCAAATTTTACCCACCTGTAAATTAGCTGATTGTTCTCTGACATTTTGTACTCCTGTGATAGCACGGACATCCATTATTCTAAAACAAAAGGAGGGAGTAACGACACCCATTCAGATGGATGCCTCTACTTTTTGCTTATGCTGTTTTGAAAATTCATCATAAACGTTCACATTTGGTTCAGCTTGTAGGCTCCATAATGTTGTCTGGTGAAGCAATTTTCACTTTCTACGGATAGAAGGGTAATGTAAATCATGGGAAAAGTGCCGTCGAATTGCGTAGAAGATTATCCTCATTTCACATTTGATGTTGTCTCCCCAGAGTTGCCCTGTGGCGTCGCCTGGTTGGCAAACTGCTTTTTAGAACTAAATATTCCAGTTTGGCGCCCCTGGGAAATCGAAACTGATAATGAATGGAAACGTCTGGCACCATTTCACTATCAATATACAGACAGTCAACAACCATGGAAACAAACTCTACCTGCCCTGCAGTACTTGCGCGAATATCAGTTCAACCCAGGGTATGCAGCTTGTTTTCGTCATCAATGGCCAATTTCATATGAAAAAAAGCGTCGTTTGATTTTCTTTGTACGTGATCCACGAGATGCTCTTTTTTCCCAATGGCGCAGAACAACACATAATGAGACAAAATTTAGTTTGTCCTTTGAGAATTTTGTTCACTCCCGTTATTTCCATCACCCATTTAGTTTTCGTGAATACCTGCTTCTTTTCCTTCAACTGTGGAAAAATTATTTAAGTGAATCTAATCACCTGATCATTCGTTTTGAAGATTACAGAAATAATGCCAGGCAAACTCTGAGCAGGGTACTCAAATTTCTGGATTTAGAGATTGAAGATAATCAGGTTAACCATGCGCTCGTGAGTTCCGAATTTGCCGCGATAAAGCGCGTTGAAGATCAAATGGAAAAGAATGCACAATTAAAACGCAGGTTTAACTATGCCGGCATCGCGTTTGAATACCAAAAGAGCTACACCCCCGCGATGCATGAATGTCTTGGGACAGATTTTGACGACGTCTGTAAATGGCTAGGCTACACCAGTTATGCCGATGCATATTACCAATCCAATACAAACACTGTCTGCAAAAGAAATGTCGATGCGTTGGTGAGTCTGATTGATTCACCGCGACGGACTGCGACACACTCACATTAACAATACACGAGCGTCAGCGCATCAGCGTCGAGCAGGCCTTATCTAAGCCGGATTATGGAGTGAGGAGTTTTGCGGTGGAGTGAATAGCATTATGTACTTAAGCCGGGTTGTAACGAATGCTGTATTTTCCAGCGAGCACCTCGGGAACAGAATTTTCTTAGCTACCATTGAGTCCAACGCTACCGAGAATCAGTTCAACAACCTGTTCCGTTTTCTGGCGATAGCTACGGTCACTCAAGGCTTTACCACCGTTGAGAATAATAATTTGTTGCTCAAAATCGGCATAGTGCTGAGTGGTTGCCCAGATCATATACAGCAAAGCATGGGGATCAACCGCCTTTATTTTCCCCTCACGGATCCAACGCCGGATAATGCGTGTCCGTTGTTTGAGCCAGGTTTTCAAGGTTGTGCTTAGAAAATTATCCAGTACCGGCGCACCGCTCATGATTTCACGCGCCCACACTCTTGATCCGTAGGGCCGTTTACGGGAGAACTCCATTTTGGCACTGACGTACGTACGCAACGCCTCTGCCGGGTCATCCAGGGCCTCAAAAGTTGATGCCGCTGACATCCAGTCATTCAGAACATGTGTTAATACCTCGCGGTAAAGATCCGACTTGGTTTTGAAATAGTAGTGCACATTGGCTTTGGGTAAACCCGCCTCACGCGCAATATCACCCGTTGCTGCGCCTTTGTAGCCATTCAGGGCAAAAACCTTCTCTGCCGCTTCAAGAATCCGGGCCTCATTTGCCTCCCGGATCTCAATTTTGCGCACTGGTGTGGGCGTCGACAGTGTCATCTCACCCGCATAGGGTTATTCGGGTGTGTTGTCCAGTCGGCCTTTTCACTGACGATCGCTTGTCCGGTACGTGGGTCGGTTCCACTGCTCAACTGTTTCATAGTGATGCAAGCATCAACCGGGCAAATGCTGACACAAAGATTGCAGCCTACACACTCTTCATCAATCACCTCAAAGTGACGCTTCCCATTGACGGTATGGGTAATGGCCTGGTGAGAAACATCTTCGCAAACCACATGACAGCGGCCACAGGAAATACACAGGTCCTGGTCGATACTTGCCTTTTCGATATAATTCAGATTCAGGTATTGCCAGTCGGTCACACTCGGCACGGCTTTGCCAACCAGATCACTAACACGGGTCATACCCTTTTCATCAAGAAAGTTACTCAAGCCGTCAGTAAGGTCATCAATAATCTTAAAACCGTAGACCATAGCGGCTGTGCATACCTGAACATTTTGGGCACCAAGTGCGAGATGATCCACCGCATCTCGCCAATCGGTAATACCACCGATACCCGAAATCGGGATATCCGCCGTATCCGCTGTACGTGCAATTTCAGCAATCATATGTAGCGCAATGGGTTTGGCCCCTGGCCCGCAATATCCACCATGAGAACCCATGCCATCAGTACTCGGGTACATCGACAAGGTGTCATAATCAACCCGCATAATGGAGTTGATGGTATTGATCAGCGACACACCATCAGCACCCGCCGCTTTGGCAGCGCGCGCTGGCGGCAGAATACTGGTCACATTAGGTGTGAGTTTGACAATTACCGGGATACTGGCGTACTTCTTACACCACTCGGCCGCCATTTGAATGTACTCGGGCACTTGCCCCACGGCAGCACCCATGCCACGCTCGGACATACCATGCGGGCAGCCGAAGTTAAGCTCAAACGCGTCAACACCGGTATCTTCGATCATAGGTACCAACCTGGCCCATACCGCTTCTTCCATCGGCAACATGACCGAAGCGACAAGCGCCCGGTCCGGCCAGTCCCTTTTGATTTGGCGCATTTCTTCGAGATTGACACTCAGGGGGCGATCGGTGATCAGTTCAATATTGTTAAAACCGATCACACGCCGGTCGTTGCCGTAACTCACCGCATAACGTGGCCCGTTGACGTTTACGACAGGTGGATCTTCGCCGAGTGTTTTCCACACAGCCCCACCCCAGCCAGCTTCAAAAGCACGATTGACGTTATAGGCCTTGTCGGTCGGTGGCGCAGATGCCAGCCAGAACGGATTTGGCGACTTAATACCAAGGAATTCACTCGTAAGATCTGCCATTTGCTACTCCCCGGAACCGTTTCTTTGGCGTAGAAACCGATCCATGTTCATCGCGGCCAACTTACCGTCCTGCACTGCAGAAACCGTCAAGTCCTCACCGCCAAATATGCAATCCCCACCAGCCCAGACATCCGCCAGCGAAGTTTTTCGATGCTCGTCCACCTCGATTCGACCCGCTTTGGTCTCCAGAACTTCTGCGCTGTCACCCAGGGCACCCCATAGCACTTTCTGACCAATGGCTTTGAAGACGATATCCGCTTCCAGTTCACAGCTGTCACCGCTGCGCTCAAGCTTGCCATTATCATCTAGCCGGGTGTAGTCAAAGCAAACACCACTGACCCTGCCTTCGTTCAGCAGCACACGACTCGGTGCCAGCCAATACCGGATGCTGACACCCGATGTCTGGGCGAAATCCTGCTCATGCTCACTGGCACCCATTTGTTGCTGACCTCTGCGGTAGGCAATGATGACCTGCTCGGCGCCCAGCCGCTTGCTCTGAACCGCCACGTCGATCGCGGTCATGCCACCCCCAATAACCAGCACTTTACGGCCCACAGGCAGTGTTGATTTGTGACTGGCCTGTCGCAACTGCGAAATATATTCGACTGCATCAACGATACCTTCAGCCTGGTCGTTTTCCAGCCCCAGTTCGTTGACACCACCCAAACCGAAACCAAGGAATACCGCATCATATTCTTCACGCACTTCAGTAAGTGAAAAATTAGTTCCCAAAGCAACCCCGTTGCGCACGTCAATGCCACCAATACCCAAAATGTAGTTCACTTCCCGTTGCGCGAAACCCTGGGTCGCTTTATACGCCGCGATACCGTACTCATTCAAACCACCCAGTTTGTCCGCAGCGTCAAGCACGGTTACGCGGTGCCCAAGGCTTGCCAGCCGGTGTGCGCAGGACAGTGACGCTGGCCCTCCGCCGACGACCGCAACGGACTTGCCGCTTTCTTGTTGACGTTGAAACAATTGTTGATTGTCTTCAACCGTGGCTTGGGTCGCATAACGTTGTAACAAACCAATCCGGACTGGTTTATCTTCAAGTGTATTGCGTACACAGACTTCTTCGCACAACACCTCTGTGGGACACACCCGCGAGCACATGCCACCCATGATGTTTTCACTCAAAATGGTATACGCCGATCCTTTGAGGTTATTGCTGCGAATCTTCTGAATAAAGCCCGGGATATCGATACCCGTTGGACAGGCTGTGGTACACGGCGCATCGAAACAGAAATAACAACGATCTGCCTCGACCAGTGCTTCCGGTCGCCTGAGTGGTGGATGCATATCGCTGAAATTGATTTCAATCTCAGCGTCACTGAGCCTGCCAGGCTTGATATCGGCTTGCAACATGTCAGTCATACCAGGATCAACCCTCCACCAACGGTCCGTACAACTCTGGCCGCCTGTCTCTGAAAAACTGCCATGTATCGCGCACCTGGCGAATCATATCCAGATCGATCTCATGTACCAGCAACTCGTCATCGCCATAACTGGCCTGGGCTTCAATTTCACCACGTGGGTTGACGATATAAGTGGAGCCATAGAACTCACCCATTTCGCTGGCCCACGGTTCCTCTTTACCGACCCGGTTGATGGCGCCGATAAATACACCGTTGGCGGCTGCCGACGCAGGCTGCTCAAGTTCCCAGAGGTATTTGCTCAGTCCCGCTACAGTCGCCGACGGATTGACGATGTATTCTGCCCCATTCAGGGCCAACGCACGCCAACCTTCCGGGAAATGCCTGTCATAACATATGTAGACACCCAATTTGCAGTAGGCGGTTTCGAATACGGGGTAACCGAGGTTTCCAGGTTTAAAGAAAAACTTCTCATAAAAGCCTGGGTCGACTTGCGGGATATGCGTTTTACGGTATTTACCAAGAAAGGTTCCGTCCGCATCAATGACCGCTGCGGTGTTGTAGTAAACACCTGGCATGGCTTCCTCATAAATGGGCACCACAATCACCATGTTGTGCTTCTTTGCGTATTCCTGCATCAGACTCGTGGTATAACCCGCAGGAATCGCCTCGGCGGCTGCATACCACTTGCGATCCTGTCCTGGGCAAAAATAAGGCTGTGTAAACACTTCCTGGAAACACAACACCTGCACACCCTGGGCGGCCGCGTCTTCAATCATTGGATGATGGGCTTCCAACATCAGGTCCCTGATCTGTTTGGGCTCCATGCTGGTATCACCCTTGAGTCCCATCTGTATTAAACCGCATTTCAACTTAGCCATGATTTACCTCATCTTCAAAAAATATTTTTCTCTACATCAACTATTGAGATTGATGGTTTCAGAAATGGCGTCGTAACAACACACCATAAGTTCTCGGTCTTGTATACGAAATCTGGCTGGTGCCATAGAAACCGGAAACATCAAAGCCGATCAGCGGCTGAATTTCATCGGTAAAATTATCTACGAAACCGACAACGTTCCAACTATTATCAGCATCCGACCAGGTCAGCCGGGCATCAAACGTATAAGAGTCGTCATAAAGGTGCGCGGTGAAATTCTTTGCAGAGAAATAGTATTCCGATTTCCAGGAACCATTCACCTGTGCTGCGAGATTGCCGCCAAATGCATTCCAATTGTAACGGGCCAAGCCTGAGAACTGCCATTCCGGTGTGAAAGGTGGTGTTGTGTCCTCGAAAATATCGGATGCAATTTGCAGACCTTTGACCTTTGCATCAATGTAGGAAACACCAAACTGCAGATCCAGACTGTCAGTCGGGTTAGCAAAAAGCGCGATGTCAATACCTTTATAAGTGGCATCTTCGTTGGTTACTACACTGCTGTTATTTCTGAAGCTGAAGGACTGGTAATCATTGTAGTCATAGTAATAGGCTGAAACATCCAGACGTGCTCGTCCTTCCATCAAAGTCAACTTGCTACCGGCCTCGAATGAGTATAAAACCTCCTCATCGTAGGGTGAGAGGCCACCGAACAGGGGTGCATTAAAACTACCCGCCTTGACTCCGCGGTTGATACCAAAATAATACAGACTGGCATCATCCGGGCTGTACTCCAACTGAGCCTTACCTGACCAGAGAAACTCGTCGTTATCAGCCGTCAATTGATCGATGCTGAACAAAAATGTGTCGGTTTCAATCTTGCGGTCATCATTATTCAGAAAGAAATCAACCGTACCTTCGAAATCCTTATTCTCCTGGGTCCCGCGTAATCCGGCCACCAGGGTCCAGGTGTCACTCAGCGCATAATCCATCTGCCCGAATATCGAATAGGACTCAGTGGCCAGGTTAGTGATGGTATTGGCTTCCAGACCAAGCAGTGCAAAGTCATCTACTACGCCTGCCTTAGACTCGGCCAGCCCCTGGGTGAAATCAATATCAATGTTCAGATAATAAGCACCTGCTACCCAATTGATTCGATCCGTCTTTCCGCTAAAGCGAAATTCCTGACTGATTTGATCGGTATCACCGTCAGACTGAAAGATCAGGCCCGCACGTGCCGTTTGATCTGAATCCAGTCCGATGACGCGGGTGAAATTTTTGAAATCGGTAACCGAGGTAAAAAGGATGTCTTCGATTTCATAGTTGAACTCGATCAAAATACCTTTTGACTTAATCCGGTTCTGATCATCAAAAGCGAAATCCTTGTTGACGTTCGGACCGCTACCATCGGGATCAACATCACCCCAGAAACTGCCACCAACAACAGGTCGGGTAGCGCTTCCATCACCGTTTCCATCAATACACGCACCGGCCTGGATGATGTCACAGTTCATTGGATCATCGGAGGACGGAATGACATCAATAGCTTCCCCATTTGCATTACGCACCTCAGTCGTTGATGTAACCTGGTAGGGTCCCTCACTTTTTGTGGTGTCAGCAATGTTTGCTATGACTAACAGGTTGCCCTTGTCACCAATATCAAAATCAATCTGGGCGCGTACCGCGATGGTGTCGTCGTTGTAGGTATCTTCGCCACCACCCGGGGTACCAGCAAAGCCCTGGGCATCAGAGCCGTTATAAATGTTGTTATAAATTTCATCCTGTTGATTGCTCATGAATGAAAACCGTGCCCTTGCGGATTCTGATAACGGTCCGCTAAGTGCACCCTCCAGACGAATCTGCTGAAAACTGGCACCGGTAAGCTCAAAATAACCTTCAAGCTCTTCAGTGGGTCGGGCTGTTACGGTATTCACCAAGCCGCCGGTCGCGTTACGCCCAAACAATGTTCCCTGTGGACCCTTAAGTATTTCTACACGGTCAATGTCATAAAGACCAAATGTTTGTGCCTGGGTGCTGGCAAGGTAGCCACCATCAACATAAACAGCGACCGGTGCCTCTGCCAGATCGGCATAATCATTTTGCACCACGCCGCGAATATTAAAAATCGCTCGCTGACCACCGATATCACCAGCCATTGAAACACCCGGTGTGTAAGCAATCAGATCGGTGCTTGATTCAAAACCAAGCGCGTCCATTTGATTGGCACTGAATGTAGTGATGGATATGCCAACATCTTTGGCAAGTTGTTCGCGTTTTTGGGCTGTGACAGTTATTTCCTCAAGTACCGTGGACTGTGCCCAGATACCTGTGCTAAACAGAATAGCAACCAGGACTACTCCCAATCGTGTAAAGTGGGTCATATGCGTTTCCCTCATTAAGTGGTATTGATTATCGGCAACAATAGACTATTGTATCTTGACCCAACGGTCAAGATACGATAGCGTCACCCATCATGAAGACAAACAATAGCCCCAACGACAACGCGCAGCTGTGGAACCCAGATCTCGCACCAACAGCTGAATCAGAACGAAACTGGACCTGGGTGAACATCAGTGCTCTGTGGGTCGGAATGGCTGTCTGCGTTCCCGCTTACCTGCTGGCATCCGGGTTGATCGCACAAGGCATGTCCGGCTGGCAAGCGATGTCAACCGTGTTATTAGGCAATCTGATCGTACTGATACCAATGGTATTGATTGGTCATGCCGGTACCCGATACGGTGTACCTTTTCCGGTTCTTCTGCGGGCATCGTTTGGAACCATCGGTGCTCGTTTACCCGGTCTGTTGCGTGGGCTGGTGGCTTGCGGTTGGTTCGGTATTCAGACCTGGGTAGGCGGCTTCGCGATTTATCAAATACTCAACGCCATCTCCGGCCAGGCATTCATAGGCGAACCATTAGCCTTTGTTGGTATTGATGCCGCTCAGGTTGTTTGCTTCCTGGTTTTTTGGGTTATCCAGGTTTACTTTATCGCTAAAGGCATCGAATCCATACGCTGGCTTGAAACACTGGCTGCGCCATTCCTGATCCTGGCCGCACTTGGCTTGTTGGCATGGGCATATGTGAACGGCGGTGGTTTTGGTGCATTGTTGAATCAACCCTCCGAGTTCGTGGCCGGGGGTCAGCGCGAGGGACAGTTCTGGAAAGTGTTCTGGCCCGGCCTCACTGCCATGGTGGGCTTTTGGTCCACGCTGTCACTGAATATTCCTGACTTCACACGCTTTGCCCGCAGCCAAAAGGACCAGATTCTCGGTCAGGCTATCGGCTTACCCATACCGATGGCTTTGCTGGCCTTCGTCAGTGTTGCGGTGACATCAGCAACAGCGGTGGTATTTGGTGAGACCATTTGGGACCCGGTGGCGCTCGCTGGTCGAATGGGTGGTGCGGCCGCTATCCTCGGCCTGGTATTCCTTTTGCTTGCCACATTGACGACCAACCTGGCGGCAAACGTGGTGGCACCGGCCAATGGTTTTAGCAACATTGCTCCAAAACGGATTTCTTTCAAGATGGGTGGTTACATCACCGCCGGACTCGGCATTGCCATCATGCCCTGGAAACTGCTGGAATCCGCCGGCTCATATCTGTTTGTGTGGCTGGTCGGCTACTCATCCCTGTTGGGCCCAATCGCTGGCATTTTGATCGCCGATTACTTTTTCGTTCGTCGTTGCCATCTCAATACCGATGCATTTTATCAGCGCGGTGGTGACTATGAATACCAAAATGGCTGGAATATATATGCTTTACTGGCTCTGATACTAGGTATTGCACCCAGTATTGCGGGCTTTCTGACTGCCATCGGCGTAGTCAACAATGCACCCGCATTTCTGGTCGAAATCTACAACTATGCCTGGTTTGTTGGTGCTTTTACTTCGGCTGTTTTCTATTATTTGTTCATGCGCAGGAAATTCTAAGACATCAGAGTTGGGTCACGTAGAAAAGAAAATCCCTAATACACGTTACATTTTGCGCTCAATCAAAGTTGTAACGAAGACGTACTTCCGGGCTTAGGCTGAATTCCAACTCCAGATAATTAGCCCGGTTATTGCCAAGGCGTCGGTTTGCCTGGAAGGAAAAACTTGCGAGGTGTTTGCGTGACGTAAATAAATCCTTGCGCTGATGCCTATTTAGACGACATGACTCAACCTGATCGTAACTTTCCTGATTGTGGCAAATCATTGGCTCTTGCCCGACGCCCAAAAATGTTTCCTGACCGATCAAATGCGACCATCGAACCATTTTCAGTTGCGTATACCTGGGTGGCGTAATCAATTCGTCAGGCAAAAAACTGTTAACAGTTAAAAGAATCTGGCCATTTGACACTTGTTGGTCTTGATCAGCGGAAATGGCCAATGACGACACCAAACTGCTGGCCAGTGCTATCACTGCAACAGCAATTAGAGGTCGATGATTGAGTCTTGCCCGCTTCATATCTGTCTCACTTCACCAGGATGCAGGGTCTATGATAAATTTTGGGGTTTGGAAAACGGCCCTGCCCCCTTTACTAACAAATACAGTGTAGCCCGCACAGGGTTGGATTAAAGCTGTCAAAACTATCAGAAAGCTCTGGAAAATCACCCGGAACAATCCACGCTTAAGCCATGTAATTTGATGCTATTGCTGGTATCCAGGGAGTGTTTGTAACAGGCCTGGCGTATTGAGTGGGAAGCAGGTGTTTACCTGTGACAAAGGTAAACATGAGGCTGATGAATGATCCATGTCAATGAGGTTTAGTTTTTTTTGTGGATAATGAACAACCTTCTATTGCACGTAAAATGTTGATTAGCATGAATCTAGCAAACGAAAAAGAACAGGCTGGGCCAGGACACGAAACTACTATCGCTGATATAGCGGTGAGAGAGCTCACACCAAGAGAATACTATCGATTGCCCTGGTCGCTAACCGACAATGGCATTTCCTGGCTGGAGGTAACAGATGCCTGCAATCTGACCTGCGAAGGTTGTTACCGTCCACATCAGGATAATCACAAGTCACTCGAGAAAATTGCAGAAGAGCTAAAGGTGTTTAAACAGCATCGTAAAAGCGATTGCATGAGCCTGGCTGGCGGTGATCCCCTGGTCCATCCAGAAATCGTAGAAATTGTGCGCATGGTGCGTGAGGGTGGATGGAAACCAGTTATAAATACCAATGGGCTGGCCCTTGGTCCCCGCTTACTTGCAAAACTCAAGCAAGCCGGAGCCGCCGGATTCACCTTTCACATTGACACAACGCAGACCAGGACGGATTCGAAATCGGACACAGAAAAAGGCCACAACGAATTGCGCACAAAGTTTGCCAGGATGGTGGCGGCGGAAGGTGGCATGTTGTGCTCGTTCAATCAAACTGTGGGTATCGACACGCTGGAACAAGTCAAGGACACTGTCCTATGGGCACAAAAACACCCGGACATCGTACATACAGTGGTGTTTATTCTCTTTCGCAGTCCTTCGCTGGGAGGGGATTTCGATTATTACGCAAATGGCGACAAGGTCTCCATCGAATCAAACTATGACGACAGCGCCTGGGGTGGTAACAGCCTCTTACACGCCAAAGACATCGTTGCCAAAATCCGCGAGGTCGATCCTGCCTTTGCGCCGAGTGCCTACCTAAGTGGTACCGTCGACCCGGATACGACCAAATGGCTTATCGCTGCCCGTATCGCCAATAAGTTGCGTGGTTTCGGTTATGTGGGTCCAAAATTCATGGAATACGTACAGCATGTGCATCACCTGTTCAGGGGTACCTGGTTGAGTTATTCCACACCCAAACTCACTGCAAGTGGCAGGTCGACAACTGCGATATTTTCTCTGCTCGACCCCAGCGTGAGGGCTATTGGCAAACGCTATCTTCGTTCCTTGTGGGGCGACCTCAAATCGATACGGAACGCGTTGCACTTGCAGACATTTACCATCATTCAACCGGCCGACATGATGGCAGATGGTCGCGTAAACATGTGCGACGGCTGTCCCGACATGACGGTTCACGAAGGCCAACTCTACTGGAGTTGTCGTCTGGAGGAGATCAAACGCTACGGCTGCTTTGTGCACGCGGTGCCACGCAGAAACAAGCAGCAGTCCCAAGCCACGGTCTCCTGAAGATGATGGAGTCTTGCCCGCTTCATACCTGACTCACTTCACCAGGAGCTGGGCTTAGCATAAATTTTTGGGTTCAGAAACGAAGCTGTCGGATGTTGCGTTAGATTCTTGCACCATCTGGTTTCAGCCCCCATGTCTTGCTTGCAGCACGGCAAGCAGCGATCCCAGATCCAATTTTCGGCTACGTAACAACACCAGCAGATGGTAGACCAGATCGGCAGACTCATTGAGTAGTTCCTCATCATCACCTGCGACTGCCGCAAGCGCCGTCTCCACACCTTCCTCACCCACTTTTTGGGCGATACGTTTGATGCCTGACTCCAACAGCCTGGTGGTGTAACTATCCGCTGGGCGATTGACATCCCGTGTCACGATTACACGCTCCAATTCAGCCAGAAAAGCAAGTTCCGGTAGTACCTTGCCCTCGCCGTCAAAACAGGTATTGGTACCGAGGTGGCAGGTAGGACCTTGCGGACGTGCGCGCACCAACAAGCAATCCCGGTCACAGTCCATATTGATATCAACCAGCTTAAGCGTATGACCGGATGTCTCACCCTTGGTCCAGAGTTGCTCTCGGCTCCGACTCCAAAATGTTACCTTGCCCATTTCAATCGTGGCCTCAAGCGCAGGCTTGTTCATGAAACCCTGCATGAGTACGCGGCCATCAAGAGAGTCCTGCACGATGGCGGGAATTAGCTGACCCATCTTTTCCCATGCCAATTGATCGATATTCATAATCTCACTCCTATACCGGCCGCCGATAACATTTGTTTCAATAGGGGTATCGGCACCTTGTTATTATGAAAAACAGTGGCTGCCAAGGCCCCATCTACGTCTGCCTGCTTGAACACTTCGACAAAATGACTGACGCTACCTGCACCGCCAGAAGCAATCAGTGGTATGGAAACCTTTTTTCTCGCAGCTTTGAGTTGTTGGATATCGAACCCCTGCCGGGTGCCATCACTGGCCATGCAATTAAGTACGATTTCGCCAGCACCACGTTCAACTACTTCGCTCATCCAATCCAGTGTAGTGCGGCCGGTTTGTTGCATTTGATCCGGGATACCGGTCATTTGCCGTGTCGCCCACACGCCGTCATGAAGTACCGAGTCAACACCAACCACGACACACTGGCTGCCAAAAGCGGATACAAGCTCAGAGATCAACTGCGGGCGTTGCACCGCTGGGGTGTTGATAGAAATCTTATCAGCGCCACGTCGAAGTACCTTGCGCGCGTCTTCTACAGAGCGGATACCGCCGGCAACACAAAACGGGATATCTATGACCTCATTCACACGTGAAACCCACTCATTGTCGACACACCTTCCTTCAGGACTGGCGGTGATGTCATAAAACACCAGTTCATCAGCACCCTCCGCGCTGTAGCGTGTAGCCAGTTCAACAATGCCACCCATTACACGATGATTACGAAACTGCACACCCTTGACGACCTGCCCATCACGGACATCAAGACAGGGGATGATACGACGGGCAAGATTTGAGACGGACATCGTCATCGTAAAACATCCAGCGCCTCGACAATGCTAAATCGTTTTTCCAGCAATGCTTTTCCCGTGATGACGCCCGCCGCACCTGTGGGTTTGAGCTGTTGCAGATCCTGGAGACTGCTAACACCGCCGGAAGCTTGTAATTGCAAGTTTGGATACCTTTTTGTGATTTCACTGTACAAATCAAGGTTGGGTCCACTTAACGCCCCATCCCTGCTGATGTCAGTACACAGGAGATGTACCAACCCACCGTTTGCCAGTTCGTCAAGTACCTGCCACATGTCCCTGTCAGCCTGATCGGTCCAGCCATGCACCCGCGGCCAGGGCACGCCCTTGTCATCAATACGGACATCCAGTGCAGCAACCAGTTGCTCAGCGCCGAATTGTTCCAGCCAGATAACAAATCTCTGGCTGGCAGTAACACTCAAGCTACCAATTACGACCCGCGTTGCACCGGCGTTTAACCTTGCTGTGATGTCCTTGCCATTGCGTACGCCACCACCCGTTTGCACACGCTGTGGGGCCTGGCCAAGAAGCTCAAACAATGCTGACGTGTCAGCGTCGACGCCATCTCTGGAAGCTGCCAGATCTACGACATGCAACCATTCAGCACCTGCATCTGCATAGTGGTTTGCCAACGTTCCAGGATTTGTTAAATAACGCGTGACCTGTTTGAAATCCCCATGTAACAGACGCACACAACGCCCGTCTAACAGGTCAATGGCTGGAATCAGTTTCATTGCAGTTCCAAAAAGTTTGCCAGCAGCCTGGCTCCGCTTCTTGCTGAACGTTCAGGGTGGAACTGCACACCACAGAAATTTTCTTTACGCACAATCGCGGCAAATGCATCACCGTGTTGACAGGTCGCGACCGTATTGACCCCGATGGGTGCACAAAAACTGTGAATAAAATAAAACCATGGCTGTTCAGGCAAACCCGTGAGTAATGGATCATGATTCATCATCGTGGTGCTATTCCAACCCATGTGAGGCACCCGTACGGCCGGTGAAGCTTGTAGCTTCTGCAGGCTTCCAGGAATGATACCCAAACACTGAACCGCTTCTGAATCAGCATCGGTTTCGTCCGACTTTTCAAATAACAATTGCATACCCAGGCAAATGCCCAGCACCGGCTGGCGCAATTCCCGGATACAGTCGAGCAAACCTGTTGTGCGTAAATGGGACATGGCCGCCGCGGCTGCGCCCACACCCGGTAGTATGACGTGCGTTGCAGAACGTATGGTATCCGCATCCGCTGTGAATACTGGATCGGCACCCAACCTTTTAAGCGCGTGAATGACAGAACTGATGTTGGCCCCACCACTGTCGATGATGGCCAGCGTCATGTAAGTACACCCTTGGTGCTGGGTAAATCTGTGCCTTGTCTGGCCAATGCTGGTCGTAAAGCCCTGCCAACAGCTTTGAACAGACCTTCAACCATGTGGTGGGTATTCTCACCACTGACTTTCAGGTGCATAGCGCAACGTAGAGATTGGCTTAACGATGCAAAAAAGTGGCGCACCATTTCAGTCGACAAACCACCCACTATGTCACGAGGAAAATCGGCCAGAAATTCAAATGCCGGGCGGCCAGAAAGATCTATTGCGACCTCGGCCAGCGATTCATCCATGGGTAAAACAAAACCATAGCGGCCAATACCCCGGCGCTCACCCAATGCCTGGTCCAGTGCCTGACCCAGTGCCAATGCGCAATCTTCCACGGTATGGTGCTCATCGATTTCGAGATCGCCTTTGCAGTTCAATTTCAAGCTAAACCCGCCATGGGCCGCGATCTGATCCAGCATGTGATCAAAAAAACCAATTCCGGTGTTGATTTCATTGCCACCACTGGCATCCAGATCCACTGTCACTCTGATTTGAGTCTCGTTGGTATCCCGTTGTACCGAGGCTTGTCTTGGACGATTGCACAGCTGATGGGTTATGCTTTGCCAGTCCTGTCCACCAGATCCGCAAAGAATGCCACCAATACCCATATTCTTTGCAAGTTGCATGTCGGTCTCACGATCTCCGATAACCCAGCAATCGGCAAGATTCAATTCGCCTGATTTCAGATAAGCCAGCACCATGCCAATACCCGGTTTACGGTTTTGGGAACCATCACTTTCAAAATGCGGATCAATATGTTCTGCCACAAAGTCTATGCCTTGAGAAGCAAATAGCGACAACATCTTATCGTGTGGGGGCTGGAATTTTTCCACCGGGTTGGAAGCGGTACCGAGTCCATCCTGGTTACTTACGATCACAAATTCGTAACCGGCGGCTTTCAGTTTCAACAAGGCCGGAATCACAGCGTCGACCAGTTCCAGTTTCTCCAGGCTGTCGATCTGAAAATCCTCTGGTTCGACAATCAAAGTTCCGTCACGGTCCAGAAATAAGATCCGGCGTTTAAGCTTGTTCATGCCCGCTCTCCATAAGCCTGCAATGCTAATCTCAGTGCATGCAATTCATCTGTACTACCGATCGTCAGTCGAACACAGCCCTCAAGCTGCGGCTGAGAACTGAAATCACGAATCTGAATCCCGTTATCGGCACACCAATTCACCACATCGACTGCGTCAGCAACCCGCAGCAAGATGAAATTGGCCTCACCCTGCCAGATTTCCCGCACCCACTCTTGTTTCGACAGGAACTCGACCATGGCTGTCTTGCCTTGTCTGACCATCTCCATAAATTGCTGTTGCCGACTTATCGCATCCCCGGAGATGGCTAGCAGTGCGGCATCAACGGTCGTGGCAGCCAACGGGTATGGTGCGATCACACGTTGTAACAGCTCGATGACCGCAGCATCTGCAATCACTGCACCACAACGCACACCAGCGGCTGCCCAGGCTTTGGATAAGGTACGTAATACGACCAGTTGTGGCCATTGATTGATCAGTTCGCTGGCAGAAGTGGCTGTGCAAAACTCAATATAGGCTTCATCCATGACGACCAATGCCTTACCTTCACAGACCTTTAACACCGCTTCCAACTGAACACGACTGATCAGGTCGCCACTGGGGTTATTAGGTGAAGTGAGAAAAACCAATCGTACATATGGCTGTGCTTCTATCGCCCTTTGCAGTTTTAAAAAATCAATTTGAAAACCATTTTTGGCCTGCCTGGGAACATCAATCACTTGCGCTGCTTGAATGGTTGCAGCAATGCGATACATCCCAAAACAAGGTGTACATTCAATAATGGCATCTTTGTAAGGGCGGCAAAAAACCCGTGTGAGCAAGTCGATGCCTTCATCACTGCCGCGAGTAAGCAACAGATTAGATTCATCGACAGCGTATATTTCTGCAAGCCGGGACCTAAGCAAAACCGGTTGGGGGGATGGGTAGCGATTCAGACACAGACGTTGCCAGTCGGGGTCATCAACAAGCGAGAACGGTGCTTCATTGGCGTTTAACAGGATTCCATCGGCAGCCGCGCTATTACGTGCCGATTGATATGGTTTCATGGCAACAATTTCTGGTCGAGCGATGCTATTAATGTCCATCACTGGGATTCACTTTCATTATTAAGGCGGTATTCCACTGCCATGCGGTGGGCATGCAAACCTTCTGCCTGGGCCAGTGTAATAGCACACGGCCCAACAGCACGAAGCCCACAGTTGTTGGCACGTTGCAAGGTCATACGTCGCATAAAATCATTAACGGAAAGACCACCATAGGCACGTGCATAACCGTAGGTTGGCAGAACGTGATTGGTGCCAGAGCAATAATCCCCCAGCGATTCCGGTGTGCAGGGGCCGATAAACACCGAGCCGGCAGTGGTGACGCTGTCAGCCACTTGATCTGCATCCTGACAATTTAATATCAGGTGCTCAGGTGCGTAACAGTTGCTGATTTCAAGCGCTTCAGCGATTGAACTCACCCGTATCCGCCTGAGGTATTGCAAAGATTGAGCGAGAATAGCACTTCGGGGCAATTCCGCGGCCATGGCCGGTAGCATTCGACCAACCTCATGCAAGAACTCCAAGTCATCACTGATAACGATAGCCTGTGAATCCGGGCCATGCTCGGCCTGGGACAGCAAATCCCAGCAAACGGCAATAGCGTCAGCGTGGCGGTCAGCAATGACCAGCACTTCTGATGGCCCTGCTGGCATGTCGCGTGCAGCCCCACCAGGCAAAACTGAAATTTGTTGCTTGGCTTCGGTAACCCAGGCATTCCCAGGTCCGAATAACTTGGCACAGGCCGGGATACTTTCCGTACCCATACCCATGGCAGCAATGGCCTGCGCACCACCTGCCTTGAACACCCGCGTGATGCCACAGCGCGCAGCTGCAACGAGAATTGCAGGTGGCACACGGCCGTCCCTGTCTGGCGGCGTACATAGAATGGTTGTTTCACATCCGGCAATGCGGGCCGGTAGCGCCAACATAAGAACCGTTGAGATCAAAGGTGCAGTGCCACCGGGGACATACAAACCCACCGGGGATATGGGTAGGTAGCGTGCTTCACAACGCAAGCCGGGCGCTGTCTCCATGCTCACGGGCTTAGGCTTACTTGCTTGATGGAAAGCGTCTATGCGTGCAATAGCGTCATCCATGGCCTGCAGTAATTCGGTTTCGACAGACGCTTCAGCCGTCGCCCATTCATCAGCACCGACTTCAAGCTGTGCCAGCACCACTGCGTCATATGTTTTACTTAGCTGGTATAGAGCCTCATCCCCATTTTTACGCACCTGGGAGATAATATCGGTAACCGCCTCTACAAGATCAGGGTCCACAAGCGCGGGGCGCTGTAGAACGGTCTCACGCTCCACCTCGCTTGTCATAGACCAGTCGGTCAGTTGTGGGATATCAATTTTCATTTCCTGGCTCCAACTAGCCCAGCATTTTTTCAACGGGCAATACCAGAATTGCCGATGCCCCAGCTCCCTTGAGGGCTTCGAGGTGTTCCCAGAACAACGCTTCCCGGCACACAGCGTGCAGTGCCACACGAGTCGGATCACCTTCAAGGTTCATTAAGCTTGGATTTTCAGCACCTGGCAACAAACGGGTTATCTCTTCCACTGCATCACGGGGCGCGTGCAGCATGACGTACTTACTTTCAGCGGCTTGTAAAACACCATCCAGACGTGCCAGCAGGCGATTGAGCAAGGCCTGTTTTTCATCCGGCAAACTGACT
Organism: Gammaproteobacteria bacterium; assembly: GCA_021772935.1. Taxonomy (GTDB): domain Bacteria; phylum Pseudomonadota; class Gammaproteobacteria; order Xanthomonadales; family SZUA-36; genus SZUA-36. The sequence goes on along the minus strand of JAJFLA010000049.1, from coordinate 78,990 downwards.
TTCTGCCCATAAAGCGCGGCCGTACTTTCAAACAGAACCTCCAGTTCAACCAGGTGATTGGCACGCAGGGTTGTGCCAGTCGATACGAGATCTGATATCGCATCGGCCGTACCCAATCCAGGTGCAATCTCAACCGAACCGGAGAGCTTGACCATCTGCGCACTGACACCACGTTTTTCAAGCAAGCTGCTGGTCAGGGCCGGATAGCTGGTGGCGATGCGACAACCATCCAGATCTGCAATACTGCTTATCTGCGTTTGTTCAGGCACAGCAATGGAAAGCCGACAACGGCCAAAACCAAGGCCACGGAGTTCCTCAAGCCCTGTTCCATCGCATTCCCGCACCACTTCCAGGGCAATGTTTTGTCCGACGATGCCAAGATCACAAACACCGTCAAGTAATATGCGCGGTATGTCGTCATCACGCACGAGCAACAGATCAACAGGAAAATCCTGCCCATACCAATACAGCTTGTCTTTGCTACGGGCAAAACGCAGGCCACAACTTTGCAACAATGCCAATGAACGCTCTGAGAGCCGCCCTGATTTCTGAATTGCTATTCTTATTCTATTCATGTTTTTCCTGCCTTTTCGCGACGCATCGCCAAACGATAGCCACCTTCACCCATTGTCAGAAACCGGGCCACGCGACCAATCGTGGTTACGCTGACCCCGGTGATTTCGCTGATTTCCCGATAACTTCGTTCTTCCTTAAGTAAAGATGCTGTCCACCAACGGTCAACAATGGCTTCTACTTCAGAGGGAGTACACAAATCCAGTAGAAACTGACGTACTTCAACTGGATTTTCCAAGGTCAAAAAAGCCTGGTACAACGATTCCGCCGCTGCTTTTAGTGCTTTCTTTTGCTGTTGATTATGTTGTTTCATATTTGTACTAATGTAATAGTGTGTTAATACGTTAGTGCAGAGAATAAATTGATTTAAACCACAATGCAACAAATTATTATGCATTGAACCCAGACACTAAGCTGAAGCCACGCGATGCTAAACGCGATTAAATTTTCGTGCATACCCTGACAGGGCTAATGCGGACATAACAGTTTTTCCAAACAGCTATATATTACCTATAGTACAACTTTACTTTAATCATATAAGTACTTGTACTTTAAATTATTATGGTTTACTCTTGGCACAGCCTTGGCGCAGTTGAACCAGCTAAATATCCGTCTTGCTGCGAGACATGGAGTGTCACTTCTCAACACGGGCGCCTTGGTGGTTTTTTACGATCTACCCTATCAGTTCCAACTTTCGTTCCCTTGTAAGTTTCTTGATAGCCGCCTCACGCTGCTGGGCGCTGCTGCGATCAGGGTGGCTCTCTGTATAGACCACTTCCAATGGATATCTACCCCGAAAAAAACGTGCGCCCTTGTCAGAACCACAGTGTTCCTTAAAACGCCGCGCCACATCGGTCGTCACGCCCGTATATAAACGACCGTCGCTGGCTTCGATGATATAAACATACCAGGCCTGCATATCATTCTCGACTGAGGTAAACAACAACGGGGCACACAAGCGGATCCTTTGAGCTTACCTGGAAAAAAACTTTTTCAAATCACGCAAGCGATACATCATCCACCGCAATGGGGCAGTTACGCGCCAACTGGTTGAATTCAACAGGTCCTTCATCTGTTGTTCCAGTTCGTTAAGCTGGTACTTGTGGCTGACCAACTGACTCATCAACTGGGCTATTCTGACTACGTCTGAAGCACCCACTCGACGTGAATCGGTCGCAAGCTGACCTTGTTCCAGACCCTGTTTGGTTGCCTCGAGGTAGGCGTGACCGAATTTTTCGTCGGGTTCAAGATGATTCCCTTCGGCCCATTCGTTCCAAGCGTTAACGAAGACTATACGCTCTTCCCCAAGTAAGCGGCCATTGGTATTGGCCACCGCCTGAGCAAGCCAGGCTTTGTATTTCTCCGGCGTTGACCCAAGAAAAATGCTCGCACCCTGTTGACGCCGTGCCCAGTTGTCCCAGGATGGGATCACGCACCGGAACCACGTATAGGCGGGTATTTGTTTGGCCATCATCGTCTCAGCCATTGCCGGATATGAATGAACGTAATTGTCAGCGCAAACTTGCGAAAGATTATCTTCAGTATCACCAAGTAATTCCGAATCAGCCTGAAGCCGGGGTCCCTTGTTCTGCCAGTCAGGAGCAAACTCCAGGGCAGCATCAAAATTGATAGCCTTCGGATCACACATACCGACACTCTCGACCCGGCACAGATAAAGTTCTCCAATCCCGGCTTTGCGTGCCTCTTCACGCCAAATCTCTGCTGTACGAGCAGGTTCTGGGAGGTTTTCAGTGCGATAAATTAAAATAAATGGTTTTCCATTGACTCGAATATATCTCTCGTCTTTAAAGACCGGTAACAGCGATTGGATGTGAGAACGGTCATCCTGTTCGCTGTATTCCTGCCTCATTAACACCTGCTGATCTTCACCATCCCAGCGCCGTGTCCAATTTTCATTGGCCCAACATAGACAGAAAGGGAAGTCCGGTTTTCCAGACTTGAGCAGATCCTCCAGTGGTCGCTCCAACAACCTTCGTCCATTAAACCAGTAGTGGTAATAACAAAAGCCCTCAATCCCGTATTTTTGAGCAAGTTTAGCCTGGTCTATCCGTGTCTGTTCCTGGCGCAGATCGTAGAAACCCAGATCTGCTGGAACGTGCGGTTGATAGTGTCCGGTAAATAGAGGCTTTGTCTTAGACACGTTGTGCCATTCAGTAAACCCCTGCCCCCACCACTCATCGTTCTCCGGAATAGGGTGGTACTGCGGCAAATAAAAAGCGATGAGCCGGGGAGGCTCTTGCCGTGTCGCCTGCCCAAGCGCTTGTGCAAGCCGCAAGCTTGCCTCGTCTTTGCTGGTAGACAATATTTCACGCATCAACTCTGCAGTTTTTTGCGAAGTAAAATGGTCAGCGACAAACCTGGATCCCTGTTGGCTAAGCTGCGCCAATTTTTCCTCGGCCGTATACAGAGCAACGAGCTCTGCCGCAAAGTCTGCAGGACTATCCTGTGGCGCGGCCAGTTGATCTATCCCCTTGATTCCCTCCAGACCTATCGCCGTTGAGACGATCGGAATCCCGTTGTACAGTGCTTCGATGATCTTTCCCTTGACCCCAGCACCGAACCGCAGCGGCACCACCATCATTCTGACATTCTGGTACAGGCTCTTCAGTTCATCCTCACTCACCCTGCCAAGAATTCTGACACTTTCTGAGTGCAGCGATAAAATGTCCTTTGGCGGGTCAGCACCAACCACATTGAGGGCGATATCAGGAACTTTTTGCTGGATCAGTGGAAATATTTCCTTACAAAACCAGGAAACTGCATCGCGGTTGGGGCTATGGGCACAGGCGCCAATGTAAAGCAAACCATGTCGCTGACCGAAGTCCCGCTTTGGCTCACAGACGTCCTGGTAGAAAAACAGCGGTACAGTAAAGACCTTCTTGTTTGGAAACTTTTTCTTGATAACCGTCGCTTCGACATCACTGAAGGTCAAAAGAACATCACTGTTAGCGAATATGAAATTTTCTTTCTCTTCGTACAGCTTCGCTTCAGCAAGTACAGTTTTGTCGTTTTCTACACTAGCTTTGCGTCTTAACCTGAGGAAATTCAAATCATGGCACTGGTAGATAATCGCGGCATTTGTACAACGCTTGACGGTAGATAAAAAAATGTTTGTGGGATCAGGTTTATTAAAAAACACATAGTCGATTCCCTGACCATTTTCCTGCAACCAGTTTTCCCAGTTGTCGCGATACCAGGCACCGTCAAGGGTCTCGATACCAAGCTGGTTGAGCTCACTTGAATAGGGTTCCACTCGCTCGAAATCTGCGGCTATGAATTTCACCACCAACCCCATTCCCACGAGCATTTCAAGATACATGAAGTTTGTCCGGGACCCGGCATACAAATCATATTGGGGCACGCTGTAATCGACAAACAACAGCGTCTGCTCCCTTTCTCCATTGTTGGAGGCTTTCACCACCGTGGCTATTTTATTTTTTTTACCAATCACTGTGTCCTGCCCGGTATTTCCCCTGGACCATCATTGAATGCTGAGCGCAAACCTGGTTGGAGTATCCATAATGCGACAGGGTATCACTGCTGTTGACCTTCTTCATCAGTGCCTGTGCTATTTCGGAATGAAATACCTTAAAAAATAAAAATTGCTACCGACTTGCTCAATAAGAATTAACTGATTGCAATGATGACTTGATTTCCTATACTTGTTTACACGTACTTTCGTCAGGCTTTGATAGCGTGAAACAAATACCGGGACACTAACGCAGTGTAACGAACTGATTGACCGGAGTTCTCAGGGATGGATATCACAGGCATTCTAATCACACTCGTTTTACTGCTGATGGTGGCAAGCATCTGGGTATATAACCGCCTGGTGCGCAACCGCAACCTGGTCAGCGAAGCCTGGGCAGGTATCGATGTACAGTTGCAAAAACGCTTTGAGCTGGTCCCCAACCTGGTGCAAACGGTGAAGGGCTACGCAGCACACGAATCAGCAGTACTGGAAGGGGTTGCACAAATCCGAAGTGGTGCCCAGCCAGGGGCGGAATTACAAGGTGTTGATGCCCGAGCCAAACAGGAAACAGCATTATCCAGATCATTGGGACGTCTGTTTGCATTGGCTGAGGATTATCCGGACCTCAAAGCCAGCGAAGGCTTCCAGCAGTTACATAGCAGCCTGGTGGAAATCGAAGACCAGCTCCAATACGCGCGGCGCTATTACAACGGTGCTGTGCGGGACAATAACAATCTGGTTGAAAGCTTCCCCGCCAATATGGTTGCGAACATGTTCAATTTTTCATTGGCTGAGTTCTTTGAAATCGAACTGGCCAGCCAACGGAGCGCACCTGATGTCGATCTCTGAATTGAGAGGCCTGTTAGCCAGCACGATCTTGTTGTTGAGTGGAATTGCCACTGCAGATGAACGGATTCTCGACTACCACTCAGATATTTTGATTCATGCCGACGGCAGTCTGATAGTCACTGAGACCATCAAAGTCCGTGCCGAAGGAAACAATATTCGTCGTGGCATTTACCGGGATTTCCCGACCACTTACCAAGACCGGCACGGTAACCGTTATCGGGTGGCCTTGACAGTGCTGGACGTGCAGCGTGACAACAGTCGCGAGGCCTACCACAGCGAAGACCGCTTCAATGGTGTCCGAATTTACATGGGAAGCTCATCCCGTATGCTCCGTCAGGGTGTGCACGAATACCAACTGCGCTACCACACCACCCGGCAATTGGGCTTTTTTGACGATTACGATGAATTGTACTGGAACGTCACCGGCAATGGCTGGATGTTCCCAATCGACCGTGCCAGCGCGCGAATCGAACTACCTGAGGCGGTCGCGGCAGAGAGCCTGGGGCCAGATTATTATACCGGCTACGCGGGCAAGGCTGGCAAGGATGCCAGCTTTCAAATCACCGGCGAACGAAAAATTGAATTTCAAACCAGTCGAGGATTGCTGCCACACGAAGGCTTGACTGTGGCCGTTTCGTTTCCTAAAGGTATCGCCCATGAACCCACAAACTATGAGCGTCTGAAGTATTTTTTGAATGATAACGGTGCAGCATTTGTCCTTCTACTGGGATTGATCATGCCACTGGGCTGGTACCTGTGGGCCTGGAACAACATTGGACGTGATCCTCAAAAGGGCGTCATTATTCCTCGTTTTAAACCACCTAAAGGCTTGACGCCCGCAGCTTGCAATTACATACGTAAAATGTCCTTTGACAAACAGGCCTTTTCCTCCGCGGTGGTTAATCTGGGTGTCAAAGGATATCTGGAAATACATGAGGATGATGACAACTACACATTGCGTCCTAAAACAACGCCCGCAGCCGGAAATGCAAGCAAAGGTGAACAAGCCGTGCTTGATGCCCTGTTCAAAGGTGGCAAAATGGAAGTTGTGCTTGAACAGGAAAATCACGCAGTTTTTGCAAAAGCACACAGTGACTTGCTAAAGGCTCTAAAGAATGAACACCTTGGTCGGGTTTTCAATCTCAACTCCATTTATGCCTTGCCGGCCATCGTTATGACCATCATCGCAGCCATCATTGCAGCAGGTCTTGCCGGTGGCCCGGTGATTTGGGGTGTCTTTGTCATACTCACAATAATTTTACACCTTGTATTCCTGTTCCTGATGCGCGCACCGACACCCGCTGGCAGACGTGTAATGGATGAAATCGAGGGCTTTAAGATGTACCTCGATACCGCCGAGCAAGACCGCCTGGACCGGATGAAGTCACCACAACTGACACCCGAGGTGTTTGAAACATTTTTGCCCTATGCTTTTGCGCTCGGCGTAGAAAACAACTGGTGTGATCGATTTGGCCGCAGTTTTCCCGAGGAAGTAGCCACGAAAGGTGGTTACCACCCGGCCTGGTATATTGGTAGTCACCATGGGCTTGGCGGGCTGCACCACCTCGGCAATAATTTCAGTAGCAGTTTTTCCACCTCTATTTCCTCTGCCTCTTCCCCACCTGGGTCCTCATCCGGTTCCGGTGGCGGGGGCTTCTCCGGCGGCGGTGGTGGTGGCGGCGGTGGCGGCGGCTGGTAGGGCTGATACTGTCATGATCAAACAACCCAACTCAGACCTGTGCTTTGTCTGCGGCAGAGAAAATCCCGCCGGACTATACATGCAGTTTTATGATAACGGCGAGGATGAAGTTTGCAGTGATTACACCGTAGCTGCACGCTACCAAAGCTATCCCGGCATCGTCCATGGCGGCATACTAGCGTCTATACTTGATGAGGTTATCGGACGAGTTGCGATGATTGGTGATCATCATCATTTCATGGTGTCGGTCAGGTTACAGGTTCTCTATCGCCACCCCGTTCCAATCGAGACAGCCCTCAAAATCAGGGGCCGGATTATTCGTTTGCGCGGCAGACTCGGAAAGGCCAGGGGTGAGATTATCCTGCCAGATGGAAAAATCGCCTGCGAAGGCACTATTACCCTCGCGGATGTCCCGACCGAAATACTATCCAAAACCAATTTCGCCCGACTGGGCTGGCATGTAGATCCGTAGCGCCTCAAAAACACTACACAACAAAACGGTCTGAAAACCCGACATGAGATGAAGTGAGCTAAAGCTTGGACATACCGAGAGCAGCAGCAATTTTTTCTAGCTAAAAACTTGTTAGGATATAAAAATCATGCCGGGCAGGCAGGCATGAAGCTCATTTGCACAGGAACATCAGAATGATTTCTTTCCGGGTAAACAAACAAGCCGTTCAGTTTAATGATGCACCAGACACGCCCTTGCTGTGGGTGCTCAGAGACCATTTTCAACTCACCGGCACAAAATTTGGCTGCGGTATTGGTCAATGCGGAGCCTGCACCGTGCATGTCAACGGTAAGGCGAGGCGCAGTTGTGTCATGCCGGTTTCGAGCGCGGAAGGAAAATCAATTGTCACTATTGAGGGACTGACACCCCCTGATGAGCAACTACATCCGGTACAACAAGCCTGGCTAGACGAGGACGTACCGCAGTGCGGCTATTGTCAGGCCGGGCAAATCATGGCCACGGTAGAATTCCTGCAACGCCATCCCAAACCCAGTGATGAGGATATCAATAAAAACCTGACCAATCTTTGCCGCTGTGGCACTTATGTCCGAATTCGCAAGGCCATCCATCGTGCGGCCCGATTGTCAGCGCAGGCGAAATAGGATGAGCAAGAACCAACACACAACCGCAGAGCCTGAGGTGGATCGGTCCCGTCGTAAACTATTGATCGCCGGCGCCACAATTTCGGGTAGCTTTTTGTTGGGCGTGCCGATCATCAGTCCAGCCGGACCACAAAGCAGCAACACCGGATCATCCCGTCTCGGGTTTTTCATCAACATCCTTGAAAATGGTGATGTCATCATTGGCAATAACCAGCCCGAAATTGGCCAGGGCTTACGTACTACCCTACCCATGCTGGTAGCGGAAGAACTGGACGTTGAATGGCTTAAGGTGAGGATTGAATCCATGCCTTTGGGTCTGCTCAAAACAATGGATGGCTATACCTGGAAATACGGTGGTCAGGGTGTGGGTGGTAGCACCGGGTTGACCGACAACTGGACCTTCATGCGCGAAATTGGGGCAACGGCTCGCCTGATGCTAATGCAAGCTGCCGCACAGCTGTGGAATGTGCCTTTGCAGCAGTGCAGCACCGCACCCGGCCAGGTGATATGCGCGTCAGCTGGCAAACAAGCCAGTTATGGCGAACTGGTCAAGCTGGCTTCCGCACTGCCCACGCCTGAGGCGCCCACACTCAAGGCCATGGCTGACTACCGCATCGTTGGCAAACCGCAACACAATAAGGAAGTCATCGATATCATCACCGGTAAGTCGCAATACGGTATCGACACCCGAACACCGGATATGCGTTATGCCGTAATTTCCCGATCACCGGTAATCAACGGCAGCGTGGCAAGCTTTGACGATACGGTAACCAGAACCGTTAAAGGCGTGCTGGATGTTTTTTCCATCGAAGGTCCGGCAGTTGGTGCCCCTTACGTCATACTCGCCCATGGCGTTGCCGTCGTCGCAACATCCACCTGGGCGGCCTTAAAAGGCCGTGAAGCACTAAAGGTGGAATGGAAGGGAAGCCCCAATCACAAAGATAGTAGTGAAAAATTCTGGCAACAGAACCACAAAATGATGTCTGGTCAAGGGCAAATTGTGCATGATCAAGGGGATTTTCCGGCCACATTGAAAACCGCCGCCCGGGTGATCCGTCACCATTATGAAATTCCATTTGTATCGCATGCACCACTGGAACCCCAGAATTGTTATGCCTGGGTGCAAAAAAACAAAGCCCATGTTATTGCTCCAACACAGATGCCCAGCGGGGCCTCACGTGCTGCTGCTGCGGTCACTGGTCTGGAACGGGAACATATCAAGGTAGAAATGTCCCGCGTCGGTGGTGGCTTCGGACGTAGGTTAAGCAATGATTACGTCGCCGAGGCTTGTATCATTTCTCAAAAAACCGGTTGGCCCATCAAGTTGCAATGGACCCGTGAAGACGATATCAAAAATGATTTCTATCGCCCTGGTGGGACCCATGAGTTAGTGGCCGGGCTGGATAAAAATGATTTACCTGTGGCGTGGAGTCAAAGACTTGCAAGCGCCAGTAAACATTACCGTCGTGCCGGAGTAAAGACCGAAGACTTGTGGCAGGCTGAACTGTACCCTGATGATTTTCCACAGGCGATGGTGGAGAACTACCGACTCGAGTATTTTCATAACGACATTGGAATGCCACGAGGCTCATGGCGGGCACCAGCACACACGGCCAACGCCTTTGTGATCCAGAGCTTCCTCGATGAAATTGCCCATGAAACTGGTCAGGACCCACTGGCCTTGAGACTGAACCTGCTTGGCCGGGTTGAGCAACAGGCATACAGTGGTCACGGTGGCCCCGTGATGACACCAGGCCGTCTTTCAAGGCTGTTAAAGTTTGTCGCCAAACGAATTGATTATGCTGCAGCAAGGGAAAAAGGCCGTGGCGTTGGTATTGCCGCGCACTTCACCTTCGGCGGCTATGCCGCCCATGCCATCGAAGTGTCTGTAACCCCCGCCGGTGAGTTGAGTATAGAACGCATCGTAGCGGCCATTGATTGTGGTTTTGCGGTCAACCCGAATGCCGTTGAAGCCCAACTACAAGGCTCAACCATAGACGGCATCAGTACCGCGCTTGGTCTCGAAATAACATTGCGTGACGGCCAGGTCATGCAAAATAACTTTAATGACTATCCTTTGCTGAAAATCTCCCGGGTTCCGGCTCGGTTTGAAGCCCACGTTATGAATTATGACGATACCCCGACGGGGGTCGGAGAAATCGGTATTCCATCAGCGGCGCCAGCCCTGACCAATGCTATTTTCAATGCAACGGGAATCCGTATTCGCAGGCTGCCTGTTAAGGATCAGCTACGGAAAAAAATGACAGCCTGAATGCCAGTAGAATTCAGCCACACATGTTGGTAGGCTGAAACCATGCATCTGGGGCTAACGGCATTATTGGAGTTTTATCGCACACATCAAACCGATGATGCGCTGGTATTGGGTACGGTCATTGCCACGGCAGGCTCTACATACCGCAAACCCGGCGCCATGATGTTAATCACCCATGACAGTAGCTATCATGGCCTCATCTCAGGTGGCTGTCTTGAAGCCGACCTTGCCTCGCATGCCAAAGAGGTATTTGCGGATGGAAAGACCCGCAACGTCTGTTATGACATGAGCCAGGGTGATGACTTTGCCTGGGGGCTTGGTCTGGGCTGTGATGGTGTCATTCACCTGATGTTGCAGCGGCTGGAAGGCAACACGGGATTCGGCTTTTTCGAAACACTGGATCAAGCCTGGAAGGCTAATAAAAACGGTCTGTTAAGCCTCATCACAGCAAGCGGTGACCCCAACTATTCAGCCGGTAACTACGCCCTGCATTGTGGTGCTGAATTCAGCAACGGTGATCTGAGCTTGATGAGTAGTATGCACTCACCTGAAGGATCATTGTTTTCCGAAGGACATGATATGTCCCGACGTTATTGGCAGGACACCATCGATACCAGCCAAGGCAATATAGACCTGTTGCTAATCCCCATCATGCCACCACCCGCAATCCTGATCTGCGGCGCAGGCCATGATGCCCTGCCCGTTGCCCGGCTGGCGGTTGAAATGGGTTGGCGCTGCACCATCGTCGACCACCGACCTGGATTCGCCCGTACAGACCGGTTTCCAAACAGCTGTGAAATCCGGGTGCTGCAACCGGATGAACTTAGCAAACATATTCAATTGGATCACATCGATGCAGCGGTGCTGATGACCCACCATCTTGGGCATGATCGCTCATACCTGTCACAGGTCGTTGAAGCTACCGTTTCATATATCGGGTTGTTAGGTCCGCGTGCACGACGAGATCGCCTGCTTGACGAGATAGGCGCAAAAGGTGTCCACGTGCACGGACCGGCTGGTCTGGATATCGGTGCTGAGATGCCCGAGTCCATTGCCCTGGCGATCATCGCTGAAATCCATGCCTTTTTAAATCGGCGTGATGGCAGCATGCTAACCCAATCAGGTGGCTGAGAGCGGATGTATGAAGCGTGCCGAACTTAGTGTCCTGATTCCCGCTGCAGGTGCCAGTGAGCGCCTGGGACAAGCTAAACAACTGGTGAAGTACAAGGGAAAATCACTGCTCCAAAATGCAGTGGTCAGCGCACAATCAATCCAGCCCAGAGAAATTATCGTGGTCACGGGTGCCGACTCAAAGGCTGTAATGGATGCGGTTCAACAAGCCTCAGTTCGTTACCTACATAACCCTCACTGGGCCACAGGCATGGGTGGCTCCATCGCGCTGGGTGCCGCCGGGGTCAACCCGAAATCAACCGGCCTGCTGATTCTTCTCTGCGATCAATGGCGCATACGGGCAAAAGACCTACATAGGTTGGCAGAAACATGGCGATCTGACCCGCAGCGTATCGTGGTCGCACAAGCTGAGGGACATTACATGCCACCGGTGATTTTCCCATCAAAGTATTTCAGTCAATTATCGCAGCTGAAGGGCGACCAGGGCGCACGCAGTTTGCTTAAAACCTATTCTGATCAACTCACTCCAGTACTGGTCAAAAATGCCGCCTTTGATCTGGATACACAAGCCCAGCTGGAAGAAATGGATTCGCAAGAAATAGGGCTGGAGTAAAGGGAGGAAATGGGGTCGGAGTCAAAGCTTCAGCCACAGCCACCGCTGACAGGCGCACGTTTTAATTCCAGAATCACCTTGGGCTCAAACTTTAAGTCCAGAAAGTTCGGGTTGGGTTCTGCCGCCGGGTGGCGGGAACCGGTCGCTGCCTTGAACTTGTAAGCCAACTGATCAGGTTGCCGCCCGGAAATCCGATCCTGCTCAGCGAAACTGTCCGCCGCATAGGTTTCCAACCAGGCATTGATCCCGCCTTCAAGAACGTAAATATTTGGCAGACTCTCAGCCTTCAGAATTTTCCAGGCCTCTGTGGCCCCGACTTCATCATTACTCATCGTGACAAAAACGGTATTGGCGAGTTCAAACTGCAGTTCCTCAGCTTTTTCCTGAACACTGCGTAGTGGTACATTCAGCGCGCCCCGCAGGTGAAATTGATTGAAGTAGCGCTCCTCACGGACATCCAGTGGCATGATCTTGATTTTTGAATCATTCATGTACTTCAACAACTCAGCAGGCGCAATTTGCACTTCGCGCTGATCCAGTTTGGCCTGGCTTTCACCTGCTATCGCCTGCCAGCGATCCTCGTTGCTGGGCTGACCAATCACAAGGGCAACAATTGCCAATACAATCAACGCGCCTGCTGCCGGTTTACTCCAGGCTGGCAACTTCTGTTGCGGTCTGTTATTGACCTTGGCTTCAACCTTTTCCGATACCACAAAAAGCGCAAGTGCGGCGACTACAATGATGAATACCACGGTGCCGTAACTGGCATTAAACAGTTCCGGTAATGTAAATCGACCCATGTAGGAGCTATCGAAGAATACGGCGTAAGCACTGACGCTTTCACCAAACAGGTAAATACCAAACAAAACGCCAAAGACAAACATAATGGCATCAAGCTTACCGGTGGCCAGACCTACCAGCGAAGTACCAGGACAAAACCCACCGATGATAAAGCCGACACCCATAACCAGACCACCGACGATACCGGGCCATAGGTAAGTGGGTGGAACCCAGATCAGGTTGTAGTCCAATATACCCAGCGCAGAGGACAGGAATATCAGGGTCATTGCGACAATAATTGCCGTAAACATCACTTTGAAAACCCGCATATCTTTAAAGTAAAATTGTGCGGCCAGCAGTTTTGAGTTACCAAAACCAGCACTTTCAAGTGTCATGCCAAAGGCAATACCAATCAGCGCGTAAACTACGTAAGAACTCCAGTGGCCCAATAAATCAGCGAGGGGAAGAGGAAAAGTTGCCATGATGCGCCTCCTTAATTCCAGAACTTACGGAAGAAGTAAGCCAGCGCATAAGCACCCGCGAATACCGCAAACATGAAGGCCCAACTGCCAACCGACAGTCCTGCGCCACCTGACAGGCCCTGACCCGAAGTACAACCCCTGGCCAGGCGGGCACCGTAACCCATCAAGGCTCCACCGATAAAGGCCATAAACCAACGGGTACCATTACTAATTTGAGGCCCCTTGTTGGTTTCGAATTTGACCCGTCTGCCCATTAAACCGGAAATCAGCCCACCAAAAACCGTTCCTACGGTCAGGAACACGATCCAGCTATCCAGGGGGTTGGCATTACCACCGGCCATTTTCAACAAATAGGCCACCTGGTCAACGTGCTCCGGGTTGATCAGGTTTTGTACATAAACAAGCAAGCGGTTCAGACCGCCTGATGCGCCCAGACCGGAGCCCGTAATAAAAAATGCCAGGAACAGCACAAGCCCCAACACCGTGCCAGCCAGGTAAGGATTCATATAGGGCCTGGCGCTTGATTGTTGACTCATCTTGACTCTCCTTGTGGCTCTTCCGAAAGCGAACCGCCGGTGTGCTTCTCTACATTATCCCAGCCGCCAATCATGGACTTGATGCCCGCAGTTGGGGAGTGACCGGTCGTCGTCAAATAAATATGCATAACGATGAAAGACGCAAATACCCACGCAAGCAGCGTGTGCACCAATGCCAAACCCGGCAACCCGCCCAACTCTGCGGCAAGAACAGGCCAACGTTGCAAGCCCCAGATCAAGACACCGGTGATCACCTGGGCTGGCAGCAGAATATTCAAGATCGCCAGATAGATAACCTGTTGCAACGGGTTAAGCTTGTTGTCCTTGGTTTTTTGCAGCGGATGGGGTTTGCCGGCAAAAATGCCCTGACTGTAGTACATGGCCTGGGCCATGGAGCGAGCGACAAACCCTTTAGGCTCGGGTAGGTACTGACGTATCTCACCACTGGCGAGGTTATAAAACAAAGCCAGGGCAGCATTGATCAGCAGAACAAAGCCAAGCACGTTATGCACGCTCACCATGTAAGGAAAGCTAAACATACCGAAGAAATGCGGCTTGTGTATGACCAATCCAGTGAACAGCAATATCATGATGGCGCTGGCCTGCAACCAATGCCATAGGCGCTCATAAGCATCATACATGTGGACACGCTCATATTGCCGTTCGACAGGCGCCCGACGACTGGCTGAAACATAACGAGCTGTTAGGTGGCCAGCAACACCCAGTGTCACGCCCATAAACATCAGCAAACCCAGCAGGTCTGCCCAGCGCTGTGCGTGCAGGCCGATGATTTCAAACCCTGCGCTGTAGCTATCGGGAACGAAACTTGCGCTGCCTGCCGGGTCAACTTTCACTTCACCAGAAAACTTGACGTTTGTATAAGAAACAATTTGTGGCAGCAGGCCGCCTGGCAAGTAGTCTGAAAGTAAAAAAGGTGCTGCCAGTATGGAATCACGGTCATGACAATAAGAACAATCTCTGGTAGCTCTTTGACCATTGACTACATTATGGCTAATAGAAAACGGTGTAACATCGCTTTTTATCTGCAGACCGGTCAGTCCGATTGCTTCAAGACGGTTTCTGACCACATTGGCACGAGTCACGTCATCCAGGCGCAGTTCCTCTCCGCTCAATTGGCCATCATTGTTATCATCCAATTCAGCAACAAGATCCGGATGATAAACGGCGCCCGTAAATAGTGCTTTTTCAAGCTGCGATCTGGATACGGGCGTGGCCGGGTCACCAGCAGTCCAGTACCAGGTCGTCACCAGGTTAAAGGGTGCCAACCTGAATTCACCGGCAGCGTTTACCCTGGGTAAAATCAGTGGTCTGAAACCTTCGATAAGACTGTCGACAGCCACCGGGTCGCCCTTCACATTACGGTAGTGCCTCAACGGCTGCGCTTCACTATCAAGCAGGGTCCAGTCCACTGCTTGCAGGCCCGGACCAAATAACCGGGGTATGTGGCAGGACTCACAAGCCAGCGAGGTGAAATGTTGCTGCTTGAAGGGTAGCCACTCATGTACCTTTTCAGCATTGTGACAAGATTCACAACGTCGCAGACTGTTTTCTGTGTTGCTTGCCGCCAACCCCAAGGTGGACTGGCCCTTGGCGAATTGGTGTAAAGGGCGAACCAGGTAATCCGCACTGCTCATGCGACGCGGATCAAAATCAAGGTGTAATGGGCGGCTTTTTTCGCGTTGCCTGAAATACACCGGATTATTGAGGGAATAGTGACAATTCACACAGCCAACTACGCGGTCGGTGTGGACATCAAACGGATAGTTCAAACTCTCTTTTCCGGAGATATTCAAGCCACTATTAAGTAGCTTCTGCGGTGAAATGATTTGCCCTGTGCGATCCGTATTGTGGCGCGAGTATTGATCCGCTGATATCGTCAGTGGTTCCTCAAGATTGTTCTCAGCCAGACCATGGCACTGTGCACAGTTTTCATCGCGGGGTTTGCGAATATCGAGCAAACCATCGTCAAGCACACCGCCAGCCTGGAATTTCGAACGATCCCATAACCACTGACCCTGTTCCTGAACGAGAATCCCCAGCGAGGCGAGTGAAGCTGAGTTTGCCCAGGCAAAATCACCGGATCGAAGTGCAGCTTCACGCGCTGAATGATCTATATCGGTATGGCAGAGCAGACAATCCATTTCGACAAGACCTGCAACAGGGCCGCCACCGACATGTCTTGGCCCATAGCGTTTCAACCAGGCCTTTATGTCCATACCAGCGGATGCTGACAGACCATCGGTATCGTAAGCCACTGGATCCCAGCCACCAAAATAACCGGGCCCCTGTTGCCATCCATGTGTGTTTTCACCATGACCCAACTGGCTCGCACCGGCATCCGCATGATCGCTGTTGGACATGATGTATGTCGTCTCGTGACAATCCCCACCACAACTGGTCATCGTTGACATGGGCAAACCACTTTCAACGACAGGATTACCTTGTGCATCCATGATCGCTACATCCGGGTGCAGCCCGTTAGCTACTGATAAGGTGCTGAATACTGTCATCAGGAGCCCATTCAAGAAAAAAGCGGTCAGGTGTCTGCGCTGATTATTCATGATCTGCACCTGTTTGCTCATCTGCAACCCTTCTACGCGTCTGACTGCCTTGTTTGATGGGGTCGCCGTCATATCCCAGCGCCTGCCAATCCATTCTGCCATTCTCAGCGTGACAAGCCTGACACTGCAGCGCCCTGTCCTTGGTTGCCACCATATGTGTCTGTGGCCAGAACATTTCTGTCGCTGCGAAATCGTAATTGCCGCTGTAGTCAAGCCCGGTAATTTCAGAACCGAGACGAAGTGCCTGGTCCCAGTCAAATTTTTTCCAATAACCCCCTTGTCCAGAAGTGACCGGTATCATCAAATGCCCGTTATCAACATCATATGGCTGTTTGGCCCGGTGAATCTTGAACGGCCAAATTCGGGCACCAGCGTCACGGATATCCCCCTTGGGAGGGTTCATCAAAGTGCTGCCGTTGTTATTGATCTTGTCACCCACCAGGTAACGTTCCGTCAAGCCGTTGTACCAGCGGTATTCGGGTCTCAGGTTCTTCTCATAAACGAAACTGCCTTTGATCTTCATATAGTGATGTGCATCTTCTTCTTTGGAGTCATCACCGGCTGCTGACCAATCCCAGTGTGTCTTGGTCGCTTGCTTGACTGCCACTTCCGGAATGTGACAGGTCTGGCAGGCAAGTGTGTCCGTGTGCGAATTAATACGCTCATCTGAATGCAGTTTTGGGTTGTGACAATCGGTACAGGCAATTTGATTCTTGTTGTCTACACTTACGCTGATAGAACGGCCACCGATAACATGATCCTTAGTTTGATGGCAATCCACACACTGAAAGTTGTAACGCCCCATGTGGACATCAATGTCGACCGTGGGGAAATACAAGCTTTCGTCCAGGTCGCCATGTTTAACCGCATTACCGCCGCCACCACGGAAGTGGCAACCACCGCAATTTTCCCGCGTTGGCATAGCAACACTTTTCGCGGCGGCCAACAGGTCTACACCTTCCAGCGGTAGTCCAGCAGGACCCTTGCGATAGGTACCAGAGTTATCGTGGCAAACCAGGCAATCAATATTGCCCTGGTCCTCGAAATCAAACTCTGCGTCATCCCAACCATAGCCGGCATGGCAAGCTGTGCATGACGCCCAGTTCCCCTGGATACCGATACAAAAGTTGTTAATCGTGTTTTTTTTGCCAGTGGAAAAAAGCCCCTCGCGACCTTCAATTTCAACCGGGTCGGATTCCCAGCGCCAGTGCGCTGTATGCAGAACCTGGTCTCCGGCATCTTCATGACAGCTGAGACACGCGGCCGTCACTTCCTGGCCCGTCGTGAGGTCTCCCATGGTGGAGTAAAGACCCTTGTGATCCACATGGGCCGGGCGCTTCAGCATACTTTCCCAGGGTGTGTCCAGATTGGGTTCGTCAGCCCCAGTGAACAACCATAGCGGAATTCCGATCAATAAAAGTATCGTCAGAAAGCCAGGTAACCAGTTGCGCTTACGTGTCTTCATTTCAATTCCCAACTCGTTTTATAGGCAGGTCTATTGAATATTAGTATTTTATAATGTAAAGACAGGTATAGGAACCCAAAAGCAACACAAATTAACTTTAACTTGATCTATCTCAAGTTGGAGCCTGACACTTGACTCCGACCCCGATTAAGCCACTTGTTTTTAATCCATTTCCAAAATCAGACCCTTTAATACGATATCGGTGTAGCTCACCAGACCAATAATCTTGCAGTTCTCTAACACTGGTGCGCGTGACAGGCCGAAACGGTCAAATAAGCGTGTGCAATAACGTATATCCATATCTGGGTGAACAGACACCACAGGCTTTGACATGATTTCATAGATATTCACACGGTTGGGTGAGTGATCACGGGCGAGTACTTTCTTTGCCATGTCTCGAAACATAACTACACCGTACTCGTCATCTTCGTTCCGTTTGTCCACGATCAGGGTACGCGTGTCCGGGAATTTCATCGATTTTAAAGCCTCGGTTACGGTTAACATACCATCGACCACATCGATGTCGGATTTCATGACATCGCGTACACGAATTATTTTTTCCAGCAGTTTCACAATCTGTCCTCCACGGCTCCGGTTAGTGCTGCAATCTGATGACGAACACCAATCGCGTCTTCAACATCTATTTGGAAAGCTATACCAGTTCCTGGCGTTTCATCAAACTCACCGGCAATGGCTACCTTTTCCATTATTTCTCTACTCATGTGTTCCTCAGCCAGCATCAGGATGACATCAACCTGACTGTCGATACTGAGACCAAGAAATGTCTTTGTAGGCCTGACGCCCTCACCGCGCGCTTGATTGAGCACGGTACATCCGGTTGTGCCAGCTTTGCGGGCAGCGTCCAGAATACTTTGGGTACGCCTGTCCTCGGCCATTATGATGATTAGTTTAAAATGCATTTTGATACCTCTACTTTTAGTAATTTTATTCCTGTTGATTACGGCGTTTCAAACGCTGTGCTTTCCATTCGACCAGTTGTGCATAAGCCAAAACTGCAATAATTGGAAACAGACTGGCAAAAGCGATCAGGCCAAAACCGTCAAGAACCGGACTCCGGCCAGGAATTGTTTCGGCCAGGCCAAGGCCCAGTGCTGCTACTAGCGGGACAGTCACAGTTGAAGTGGTCACTCCACCAGAGTCATACGCCAACGGAATGATGGGTTTAGGTGCAAATGCAGTCTGGATGATGACCACAATATAGCCGCCGATGATGTACCAGTGCAGCGCCGTGCCGGTGACAATGCGAAACACACCGAGCGCCACGCCCACAGCCACGCCAATTGCCACCGCAAAACGTAGCGCCCTGACTGTAATTGTGCCACCTGAAACCTGGTTGGCCTTAATCGCCACTGCCAGCAATGCAGGTTCAGCAACGGTTGTCGCAAAACCAATTGCTGCAGCAAAAACATAGACCCAAAGATAATCCAGCCACTGCACAGGCCCTAGTGCACCGGCCTCTGAATCATAGATAAACTCCGGCGCTGTTAGTTGTTGTGCCATTAAACGACCGACAGGAAATAATGCTATTTCCAGACCTTCAAGGAACAAAGTGAGGCCCAGCAGAACAAAGATCATGCCCGTGGCAACCCGAGCAGGGTATTTGATGGGACGACGCAGTACCAGAAGCTGAAAACCAAATAAAATTACAGCAATGGGTAAAACATCACGCAGCATGGTCAGCAGGGTATATCCAAAACTGCCGAGGCCATCCATCAATACAACATCCCGTAGGCCATGACGAAGATCATGGGTGTTAATGAAGCAAAGGCGATCAGACCAAAACCATCGATTAACGGATCACGGCCGTGAATGGTATGGGCAAGACCGATCCCCAGTGCTGCAACCAGCGGGACAGTCACCGTGGAAGTCGTCACACCGCCGGAATCATAGGCTATGCCAATAATTTCAGGTGGTGCAAAAAAAGTCATGATCACCACCGCAAAATAACCACCGATGATCAGGTACTGCACCGGCCAACCCTTTAATATTCTGAATACGCCAATAACAAGAGCAACCCCTACGGCAAGTGCCACGGTCAGACGCAGGCCGATGGCGTAGCTGTTTTGTGCTTCAGCAGAGCTGCCAATAACCTGTCCGGACGCCGCAATCCGTGCAGCCTCTTCCGAAATGGCGATCAGGGCAGGCTCGGCCACCGTGGTACCAAAACCAAGCGTAAATGCGAACAGCAACAACCACCATAAATTACCCTTGCGCACGAAGTTGTAAGCCATTTCCTCGCCGATGGGAAACAGGGCCATCTGTAATCCGCGCATAAACAAGGCAAGCCCTACAAGTACCAACAAAACACCCCACAACATCTGCCCCATCCTCGGAATGGGTTGGTGGAGTACGATCAGTTGGAAAAATGCGATCACCAGTACGATAGGCAATAAGGCAAGAGCACTTTCGATCAAGGGCCTTGTCGCTTTTCGTACTTTGGACCAGAAAATTTTCAATGGTCCCTTTTTTTGCGGGTGTGAAACGAGTGGGTTATCCGCAGGATGCATATGGCTGAAACTGTGAGTTTCCGGTCAGTATCAGAGATCCAATACCACTTTCTGGTAAAGACCACCAAAATAAAAATTGGAAGAGACCTGTTCCGGTTTGATTTCCGGAGGCATAAAAGTGGGCAATTCTTCACGCCATAGGTCCAACGCAAAAGGTTCCAGCATGCTCAGGATAGGTTTCATAATGTAGCGCATTGGATTGAAACGCCGTGGCCCATGGTAATCGACAAAAATCACCCTGCCACCTGGTCGGGTTACACGAATTGTTTCTGCAATCGTCTTGCGACGTGCCTTTTCAGGTTGCTCATGCAGCAGAAAAAACACCACGGTTTCTTCAAAACTGTCATTGGGGAATGACATGTTAGTGGAATCCTGATGATGAACAGCAACATTATTCTGTCCGTCCAGTTTTTTCTCTACATTGCGAAGCTGGATCGGTGCAACATCCAATACACTGAGTCGGGATCGTGTTTGTTCCAGGTGAAATGCCAATCGGTTTGAAAAATCCCCATAGACACAAGCAACCTGCAGCACGCTGCTATGCGGTTGAAGTTCCATTCCACTCAGTACGGCTTCCGTGAGCCTCTTCATATTTCCCCACAGGATCAAGTTGACGACCCACTCCCGTTCAAAGAACCAGAAAGATCTCGGGTGAAGATAAGCCCACCAGTAGGTATCCTGTAAATAATCGGGGATAGCAGGTGGCATCGGTATGACGCTCTCTATCGCGCCCTCCGAGTGATCACCAGCCTCATAGTGGTAGTTCTCTGCCAGTCCTCTCAAATCGTCATTCATATTGTTCTTTTACCACCAGTAAGATTTGCCTGACCGTTGATTATTCCTTCTGTAGGTCTAAATTGGGTCCGGAACGCAGTAGTCTGGCCGTATTATCAGGCCTTGATCATCCACAAATAATAAGCAGACAGCACAGTACCAATAGCTGCCAAAGTATAGACGGTGCTGGCAACCAATGTATCTTTTCTGATACCAAAATCGTGTGCCACAACTCGTAGACGATGTGCTGCATGCCATAATGAAAGAAAGAGTACGATGAACAGGCATACTTTGCCAAGCCAACTTGTCACAAAAACATGGATTTGTTCAAACTGCATACCTTCCGGGACATTTCCCGTGGCGATCAGTAGAAACAGGGCGATCAGGGCCGGGAAAACGAATGCTGTAAGCGTTCCGCCCGCTGCAAACAAACCCCAAACTATCGCTTTTTTTGCAATTGCCATTAAATTACTCCTGCCAACCAAAAAATGAACGCGCTGAGCACAGCCCATACGATATAGTGACCGATGACGATATAAATGCCAGGCAGTGTTTTCTCACCCACTTGTACCGGCATGGCCTTGGGCGCCAATTTGAACCATGGAAAGGTCTGATAGAACAAAAAATACAGTAATGCAAACCCATGTAAGGCGATCATTCCAGTGCTCTGTTGAGAGCTTAAAAAGCTATTCCAGACCTGTGGCGAATTTGATGCCAATGTAGCTAGTGCATAAATCGTCAGAAAAGTATAAAAACCAACCAGAAAACTGGTCATTTCGCGCAGCATATAAACTTTGTAGCGCCCGTTACGCATGTACCAGGTGGTTTGGGACATCGGCCTGATGTAGGGTCGGCGGCTCATGACTTATCTCCCGGCATTCCCAGTTTCTGTTTCCAAAACTCCATTGCACCATCGATTTTCATCTGCTGGATAGCCGCAGCAGGATCGACGTGTTTAGGACAAACCTCGGAACAGGCTCCTACAAAAGAACACTCCCAGACACCATCGTGATCCGCCAGGATATCCAGACGGTCAGATTTACCCTGGTCCCGGGAATCCAGGTTATAACGATGCGCCAACGCCAGTGCCGCCGGGCCAATAAAGTTTTTATCGAGTCCGTATTGTGGGCAAGCAGCATAACAGCACATACAGTTGATACACATGGTGAGTTGCTTGAACTTCATCAACGCGCCGCGTGATTGCGTAAACTCCTTGTCTTCCTGGGGCGGCGCGTCCTTACGGACAATGTAAGGCTGTACTTGATGCAGTTTTTGCATCACATCATCGAGCACCACCACAAGATCACGCTCAATCGGAAAGTTTTCCAGCGGCTCAACCCGTACCTTGTCAGGCAGGTCGCGAACAAACGTCTTACAGGTCAGGCTGGGCTCCCCATTTATCATCATGCCACAACTACCACACACCATCATATGACAGGACCAGCGATAGGCCAGTGTGGTGTCAAGCTCGTCCTTGACGTAATTAAGTGCGTCGAGGATGGCCCAGTCTTCCTGGCATGGAACACTATATTGCTGAAACCAGGGGGCTTCATCCTTTTCGGGGTCATAGCGCATGACTTCCAATTCGATCTGCCGGATGTTCATCACTTTTTATCCCCTGAATAGTCACGCACACCTGGTTGGGAACGCGTGATCGTTACGTCCAGCCAATCAATCCGTGGGCGATCGCCCACTTGACGGTAGGCAAGTGAGTGTTTCAAGTAGGTCTCGTCGTCACGCTCGGTATAGTCCATCCTTTGATGAGCACCCCTGGACTCCTTGCGAGCGTTGGAGGCTTCAGCAACACACTCCGCAACATCCAGCATGTTCTGCAATTCGAGCAAACCCTGCAGGTCCGTGTTGAATACATTGCTCTTGTCGTTAACCTCAATACCTGAAGAGCGCTGCTGCAACTCTGCAAGCTTTTTACAGGTGGCTTCCGTACCTTCCTCATCACGGTAGATGCCAGCACCCGCCTCCAGCGAGCTCGCCATTTCACGACGTATGCCTGCTATCGATTCAACACCTTCGTTTTGTTGCAACAAACCACGGATACGCGCCACTACCGCTTCGGCTTGCAAAGTCATGGCTGAATCATTATCCGGACCGTCTTGTTGTACCGCAAAAACCGCCGCAGCAGCGGCCGCGCGTTTGCCAAATACCAACAGTTCAGTCAGGGAGTTGGAGCCAAGTCGATTAGCACCATTGAGGCTGCCACAGGCAGTTTCTCCAATGGCGTACAGACCCGGCATCGGGGTCCCGCCATCTATATTACTGGCAATACCACCCATCATGTAATGCACCACGGGCCGCACCGGAACGGGATCCTTGACCATATCCACACCAACATAGGAAAGGGCCAGTTCGTGTACCAACGGCAGGCGTTCGAGGATTTTTTGCTCACCAAGATGACGCATATCCATTAATACGCAGTCACCCCATGCCGTCTCAACCGTATTTCCCTTTTTTTGTTCATGCCAAAATGCCTGGCTAAGCCGGTCTCGAGGTCCAAGTTCCATTGACTTGAACACCGGTGCACCCAAAGGTGTTTCCGGACCCATGTCATAATCCTGCAGATAGCGGTAACCATCCTTGTTAACCAGCACACCGCCCTCACCGCGACACCCTTCGGTAAGCAGAATGCCCGTACCCGGCAAACCGGTCGGATGGTATTGAACAAACTCCATATCTTTCAGTGGCACTCCGGCCCGGTAGGCCATGGCCATGCCGTCACCAGTTTTGATCGCTCCGTTGGTGGTGAACGGGAATATTTTACCGGCGCCACCGGTGGCCATAATCACGGAATTTGCACTGAAGTGAAAAAATCGTCCGCTGCGCATTTCCAAGGCGACCACACCTCGGGCACGGCCATCTTCATGTAACAAATCAAGCGCAAAGAATTCGTCATAACGTTTAATGGAAGGAAACTGTAACGATGTCTGGAACAATGTGTGCAGGATATGGAATCCACTCTTGTCAGCCGCGTACCAGGTACGTTCTTTTTTCATGCCACCAAATGGGCGTACCGCGACGGAACCATCGTCGTCACGGCTCCAGGGACATCCCCAGTGCTCGAGTTGAACCAGCTCGCGTGGGGCCTGTTCAACAAAGTATTCGACCACGTCCTGGTCGCATAACCAGTCACCACCACTAACGGTATCGTTGAAATGCATCTCGAGTGAATCGTCGGCTCGTTTGACCCCGGCCGCTCCACCTTCAGCTGCACAGGTATGGCTGCGCATCGGGTAGACCTTGGAGATCAGAGCGACTTCGAGCTCTGGATGGGTTTCCGCAATCGCAATCGCGGCACGAAGACCAGCGCCGCCCGCGCCTACGATCACGACATCTGCCTTAATGTGTTCCATGTTTTTTGCTCTTTGAAGGTTTTATATTGGCTTAATTTAGTGTATCGGGCACCCATGATGGTTGACCCATGTCAATCAAACTTTAGAGTTTCAGAACCGGTAGCTGGCCTGCATGCGCAAATACCAGGCATTGTACTCTGGGCTTTGTTCTCCCATTGTCAGCACCGAACTGATGCCATCAACACCCAATCCATCAATGGTCCAGTCCTGGCTACTATATTTCTCATATTCGGCATACAGCTTATAAGCCCAGTGTTCGTTGACCTCATAATCAAAATGCAATTTTGCGTTTCGCAGGTCGGTCCTCAATGGATTAAATGGATCTTCCTGAAGACTCGTTTGTACCGAGATATCGCCTTTTGAACTGGACGTCACAAAATCAAACCCAATGCTGGTTTTTTCACTGGTATGAGCAGTCAACCCAAACCCACCCGTTGTGATCCGGTCGCGGGTCACTGCATTCC
Organism: Gammaproteobacteria bacterium; assembly: GCA_021772935.1. Lineage (GTDB taxonomy): Bacteria > Pseudomonadota > Gammaproteobacteria > Xanthomonadales > SZUA-36 > SZUA-36. Next base: position 54,271 of record JAJFLA010000049.1, on the reverse strand, counting down.
AGGGAACAGCATTGACGGCCGTGGCATTGACGATGTCAGCATCAATTTCATCACGGGTCATAAAGGCATATAAAGTGATTTTTTTACCAATGGCATAACTTAAATTGACCGAGTAGCTCTGTTCATCACTTGCCCGCAAACCAATCGCCGACTCATCATAATCAGCACTGGCCTCGAAATAGCTAAAGTTAAGACCAAGTCCTCCGGCAGGCATCAAATCAAGCTCAACCTGTACCCGTTCCTGATCGCGATCGGCCAGATGGAATTTACGCAGCAGTGGGTGATCAATCGGGCCACCATCATCCGGTGGGATGTAATCTGAGATATCACGTTTAGAGGACTCGAGCTTGAAGCGCAATTGTGAGCTGATCAACGGACTGAATTTGACTTCACCCCACCAGGTTGTTTCCTCTGTACGTGCCACTGCCTGCAGCGTGCGGTCCAGGTTTTCCTGCCGACCACCACCACTAAACCTCAGGATACGGTGTGCCCTCAAACGCAGTTCTGCGGAATACTGCTCCCGCTCATAGCTGTAAGGCCGGTTGAAGCGACCACCGACAGGGAACAGATCGGTGGGTACCTGGGTGTAAAAATCGACAGGTGTCTTGTTATCCCTCTCGTCCAGCTTGCCACGAGCAGTAAAACTGATCCGGTTGTTCAGACGAGCGGTAAGCTTGCCGGAAAGATTAAATGTGCTGGTATCCAGTTTGCCATCCAAAGAGGAACGCGGTAGTGGCAGATCACTGTAGGATGGATTAATGGTTATGGGCAGGAATGGTTCATCCTGGCTCAACTCACCGAGTGCCGCTTGCCCAGACAATCGCATCCAGGATGTAATGGCAAAAGCACCTGATAAATTGAACTGGTAAAACTCGTTATCGGGCTCGAGTGCTGCTCTGAATGTCTGCTGTAGCGGGCTTGAAGAAAAGGGGTTCTGCCAGGTCAGTGAATCATTGCCATTGTCAAAATAGGAGCCGATGAAACCGAACTGGACTTGTGCACGTTTACCTGCCCAGGACAAACCCATATCAAACTGGTTAGTGGTGAAATCGACCGGCGCCGGTAAGATGGTGGCGTTATTAAAGAAAAGACCTGCTCCAAGTGTACGGGTACCCTTTTTTTCCTGATGTTGAAAGTCAGCTTTATATGTCCAGTTGCGGGCAAAATTCAATGTTACCCCCGCATCCAGAGTCTCGCGTTGTGTCTTCAAATGGGCGGCTTTCAGGCTGCTCTGCAATGCGCTCATCCCACCAGTAGTCGATGCATGTACCCAGTCTGCAGGTAGGGTCAGATGGTCACTGCCAACGCCGAGAAATGGTGTTTGTGTGCCAAAACCCCGGTATTTTGGTATTTCTCTCCATGCAAATCGAAACTGATAACTGCCCTGGTTGCCACCACGCATTTCGAGTTGGCGGTTATCATCCCCCAAATTACGTGCATACAAGTCAAAATACCGGCCATCCAGATTTCTGAAGTGAACGTCACCATCAAGCGCAAGATTGAACCCTTCCTCTTCCAAACCCCGATAATCACCGAACCGCAGGGAATCGTCACTGAGATAACCCAAACCAAAATCCAGCTCACCACGCCAGCCAGTATATTTAATACACTGTTTGCATGCGGACTTGCTGGCGGCGGTCTCGGCTGCTTCAGCCATTGGTATTGATACGCTGAGTAACAACACCGGTACAAACACCAAATGCTTGCTGGCAAACCTTTTAGTGAATTTTTTCATTGTTTCTGACACCTCTTGTTCACCCACCACTACCGGGTAATCGTTACGCCGGAAGGATGGTTAGAACCATGAACCTGTGAATGACAGTTAACGCATGAACGTGCAAGTAAAAACCTCTGCTGGAAACTGTTTTCCGCAACTTCGCTGGTAAAAGCCGTAGTCGGGTGCCCACCGGGCGAGTGGCATTGCTGACACAATAATGGTGGGCGTTGTTTCAGTAAGGCTGCATGGTTGCTACCGTGCGGGTTGTGGCACAAGGTACAGTCTTCCGTTACTGGTGCGTGCTCCCACAAAAAGGGGCCGCGTTTCTCAGCATGACAGGTATAACAGGTATCATTGACCGTGGAACTTATCAGTAGAAAATCGTTATTGCCATTGTGAGGATTGTGACAGTCACTGCAGCTCATTTCTCCAAAACGAAGCGGGTGACTACTGTTTCTGAAAGTTTCCGAACGGATGCGAGCATGACATGAAAAACACACTTCCTGCTGGGTCAGTTTATCGAGTACCGGATCCCGTGGAGCATGTACCTTGTGACAACTGGCGCATGCCACTTCTTCCTGCTCGTGCATACTACCTGGCCAATGCATTGTGTGCTCATCATTGTGACAAGCCATACAGACCTCATTCTGGGTTTCTGCCGGGGTTTTAGCATCGAAGGTAACCGCAGGGGACAGGCGCGAACCGTCTTTTTGCTTTTTTCGGTGGGTTTTGCTTGGGCCGTGACAGGTTTCACAATCGTGAGCGCCTTCGGCAAAGGGTGAATCCGGTGCGTTGCTGATTCCCATCGGGGTCATGAATATTTCGTGCGCCTGCCTTTCTTTGCCTTCCTTGTGACAAGTCATACATTGCTTGGCACCTTTAGAATATTCGGCTGCGGGTTCAATCGTTTCATCACCGACAGCCTGGGTGAAACAACAAAGCAACATAAGCAGTGTGATTACGCTGCCCAAACAATTCCAGCATCCCGGTGTTTTTATCATGACCTTACCCACTCCTTGATCAATGTCGCTTCTGGGCGATAGCGTTAATTTTTCCCGCAGAATTTACCAGCCATCTTGCACTGTTACTAGCCGCGAATTTTGTAACACTATAATGTCATAAATCGACAGCTAATTGTGTATGGTTTCCTAGTGCTCCTTCAACATGAACACTGACAAGCCAACTGCATCCCTAATTATCATGTTGAAGCAGCACTAGTTGTTTTTCGCGCCTTGATCAATCCACAAACGGATGGTCTGAATGTCTTCTTTGGCGATCGGTTTCTGCTGATCATGCGGCATACTGATGGATGGATCAGCACGACCTTCCATCAGGACCAGCAAATTGCTGCCTTCAACATCTCCCGCGATAATCATCGGGCCGTTTCTTGTTCCCTTCATCAGGTCAGCATACGTTTCCATACTTAAGCCGCTAGCGGTCTGACCGACACCGCCCGATTGATGACACCTGATACAATTCTGGTCAAGAATCGGTTTTACATCCTGGGAAAAACTGACCAGGGTTTCATTACTGCATGCGGCCACTACCAGCGTAAACAGGATTAATACGATTAATTTTTCGGTAATTTTTTTTAAATTCATCATAAATATTCTCTCTGTTTAGATCACAAACCTGAACCTGGAATAACATTTGCTTAATCGCGATACAAAACTAACCCTCCGCCGACATTCTACTCATGACATATGTCAACATAACTGACATTTTTAGACCAAAGACATCGAAAAAAGGTTAAATTCCATATCCTGTTTCGAATAATGGCATATTCCTCACAATGGAGGGTCTTTTGAAGATAAGTATAGTCGGCGCAGGGATTTCCGGGCTAGCAACCGCACACGCAATCCTGACCAGAAACCCCGATGCTGAAATTACGATTTTTGAAGCCGATAAACGTGTCGGTGGCAAGGTATGGACTGAAACCAGTGCTGACGGTTACCTTTGTGAAGGTGGGGTCAACGGTTTTCTGGATAAAATCCCCAAAACTCTCGAGTTATGTAAAGCAATCGGTATATCACCACTACCCGCCGATGCGTCGGCTCAAAAACGCTATGTCTACAGCCGTGGTGAGCTACATAAGTTGCCTGAAAAACCACCGGAATTTCTGAAGTCACGATTGCTGAGTGTACGTGGCCGGTTGCGAGTTATTTACGAGACCATGGCCGGTGGCACCGACAATCCTGACGAGACACTGGCCCAATTTGGTACTCGACGACTCGGAAAGGAAGCTTTTGAACGGTTGATAGACCCGATGGCATCCGGCGTGTTCGCCGGCGATGCCAGCCAGTTAAGTCTCAAAAGTTGTTTTCCACGGATACATGAAGTTGAAGCAGAATATGGCAGCCTGATACTTGGCTTGATCAAGTTACAGATAAAGGCAAAACGGGAAGGGAAGAACAACACGCATGGTCCCGGTCCGGGTGGCCGACTGACATCCTTTGACAATGGCATGAGCGCATTGACTAATGCCCTCGCTAAACAACTGGGATCGCGGATCCGCCTCGCCACACCAGTAAAAGGTATCAGCCGCAGTGGTAACCGCTATTTATTGCAACTGGACAATGGTGTTGAAGAGGAAAGCCAGGTCCTGATCCTGGCCGCGCCGGCCCATGCCCAGGCCAGGATGCTACAGGCATTGGATCCGGCACTGGCCAGCTTGCTCGGTGAAATACCCTACCCTGCACTGTCTGTGTGCTGCTTTGGCTATCGTCAACAACGTGTGGGCCAGGTGCTGGATGGGTTTGGTTTCCTGGTTCCATCAAAAGAGCAGCGTGCGGTACTCGGTACGATCGTTGATTCCAATGTGTTTCCAGGTCGGTCAGCTGAAGATTCCATACTGTTACGCTCCATGGTGGGAGGAGCCAGAACACCCGAACTGGCTTTGTTGCCAGATGAACAGTTAATCGACCGGGTCAGGTCCGATCTGAAGGCTATCCTCGGTATCAACCCAGAACCGGATTTCATTCGAATTTTCCGGCACGAAAGAGCCATTCCACAATACGTCGTCGGGCATGCCACCAGGCTTGAAACAATCGAAGCACACTTACAACGGCATCCGGGACTTGTACTAACAGGTAATGCTTTCAAAGGCGTCAGTCTGAATGACTGTGTTGTCAATGCCTGGAAAACAGCACTATCACTGATTCCTCAACCACTTGATGGTGAAAATGCGTAGGTAAAAATGACTAACAGTCTGAAATTCAAAGTCGGGTTTTATCTCATGATCGCATTGACGATTGCCGTTTTTGTATTCACATTGATGGTTGTGCGCAATAACCGTGAGGAGTTACTGCAGCAAGCCGTCAGGCACAGCGGCCAGTTATCCGAAATGCTCATCAAGAGTACCCGCTTCGCAATGCTTCAAAACAAACCTTCCTACGTCAATAAAATTATCGAAGACGTAGGTGCCCAGCGAGACATCGAAAAAGTTAGAATCCTGAGCAAGAATGGCACCATCATTCACTCTTCCCAAAAAGAGGAAATTGGCACACAGGTTGACCAGGAAGCTGAAGCATGTATCGCCTGCCATCTGACTGAAAAGAGCCAACAGGAAAGTCCGATGGTAGGCAGGCCGCGGTTTTTTACCGGCACAGACGGCAGGTGGATGCTAGGCAGCACCGCCGTGATTCGAAACGAGCCCACCTGTGCAAACGGCGGTTGCCACAAGCATGCAGAGGATCAATCTGTGCTCGGTGTACTGGATATTGTTTATCCGCTGAGCACAATAGAGCAAACCCTGCGGTCCAATACTTACACCATCATCAGCTTGTCACTTGGGTTTATCGTGCTGGCAGGTATGCTCGTAAGCTACCTGGTACACAACATGGTTTATCTGCCACTTCGTGATCTGGAGCACGGCGCCGCCAGACTTGCCGCGGGAGATCTGGAAATGAAGATTCCGGTTCGCAGTAAAGACGAGTTTGGACAACTGGCAGCTTCTTTCAACAGCATGACCGGGGCACTGCGTAAATCACACGTTGATCTGGAAGACTGGGGGCGGACACTTGAACAAAAAGTGGACGAGGCAACACACGAACTCCACGAAGCTCAGGCCGAAACTGCGCGAAGTGAGAAGCTGGCCTCGGTAGGGTTACTCGCTGCCGGTATCGCCCACGAACTCAACAACCCTCTGACCGGCGTGCTTACCTTTTCCTACCTCGTCAGGAAAAATCTGGCCGACGGCAGTCGTGATGCTGAAGATCTCGACCTGGTTATCCGCGAGACCAAAAGGTGCGCGACCATCATCCGCAGGCTGCTTGATTTTTCACGGGAAAAAACACCAGAAAAAACTTTTTGTAACCTCAACAAACTGATTCAGGAAGTTACACAGCTAATTGAACAGCCAGCTCAGCTAGACAACGTCGATATCACTACAGACCTTGATGAGCAGCTACCGGCGATCTGGCTCGATGAAAACCTGATCAAACAGGTCGTTATGAATATGCTGGTCAATGCACAACACGCCATCGAAACTGCGGGCAACATTACCATCAAAACCCGCTTTCATTCTGCACAAGCGGCTACAGAATCAGGCACCGCACCAACAAGCATGGCTGAAATTACGATCACCGATACTGGTTGTGGTATTTCTGCAGAAGATTTACAACGAATTTTTGACCCCTTCTTTACAACCAAAGGGGTTGGCAAAGGCACCGGGCTGGGTTTATCAGTCAGCCACGGTACGGTCGAAGCACACGGCGGTACAATCGAGGTGGATAGTATCGTGGGTACAGGGACTGAATTTCGTATCTATCTACCCACAGGTGCAAACCATGCAGTTGATCAAAGGAGTACCGTATGAAAAGACGGATACTGATTGCTGATGACGAGGATATCGTCGTCCAGAGTTGTTTGCGCATTCTCTGTGGCAACGAATTCAACGTCGATACCGCGTGCAACGGCGTTGAAGCACTTGTAAAGATTGGTGAGAACGATTACGACATGCTCATCCTTGATATCAAGATGCCTAAAATGAATGGTATTGAGGTGCTACAACGGGTCAAAGAAACGCATCCGGACATTGATGTGATCATGATCACCGGTTTAAATCAAATTGAAACCGCTGTAAAAGCCATGAAACTCGGCGCATTCGATTACCTGCCGAAACCCTTTGACCCCGAGGAACTCAAATTGGTCGTTGCGCGGGCTTTCGAGCGCAGGCAGTTGCTGCAGGAAAACGTTAACCTGAAAAATGAAGTCAGTGCCCGTTACAGCTTTGAAAACATCATCGGCTCCAGCCCGCCGATGCAGACTGTTTACCGACTGGTCGCCCGTTGCGCACCCACCAACAGCACTGTCATGCTCAGGGGTGAAAGTGGCACCGGCAAGGAACTGATTGCACGCGCTATACATTACAACAGTCTGCGCAAGGACCGACCCTTCGTGACGGTCGATTGTGCATCCTTAAGCGAAAATTTGCTCGAGAGCGAATTGTTTGGCCATGTAAAAGGTTCATTTACTGGTGCTGTATCCAACAAGATGGGATTATTGGAATCTGCCAACGGCGGAACCCTGTTCCTGGACGAAATCGGTAATATTTCCCTCTCCACCCAGGCAAAACTGCTGCGCTTCATCGAAGAGAGAGAATTCAAGGCAGTAGGCGATACACAGACCCGGAAGGTCAATATCCGGTTGATCACAGCTACCAACAAAGATCTGGAAGCCATGGTTGCTGACGAGGACTTCCGTGATGACCTGTACTATCGCATCAATATTTTTCCGATCGAGATACCACCATTACGCGAACGCCGCGACGATATACCGGCGTTGGCTTTTCATTTCCTCAATCAATTCAGCAAAGAAATAGAGCGTGAAGTCAGGGAGTTTTCTGCCGGTGCCATGAACCTGCTGATGAACCACGACTGGCCGGGAAATGTAAGGGAACTTGAAAACGTCGTACACCGCGCTGTTATCCTCGCAAGTGATGACATCATCCGTCAGGGTCATCTGATCAATATCCTCGATATGCAACCGCTGGTTGGCCTGGATGTGCCACGGACCAGCGAGGAACTTAAACATATCAAAAAGATTGCACGTCAGAAATCAGTAGAAAATGTTGAAAAACTTTTCATTTTAGGTGCACTGAAGAGGAATGGCTGGAGCGTAACCGCAAGCGCCGCACAAACCGGCATGCAACGGAGTAATTTTCAGGCGCTAATGAAAAAATACGACATTCGGATTCGTCGCGCGACCTCTAATGGGGAGCCCGAGACTTCATAAACTCAACCAGCGTAAATCGCTTTCTGGATTTGGCGGCAAAATCCGATACAACCAACCTCTGAAATAAGGATCCTTCTCGACCACCGATGGGGTCGATTGCGCATCTACATTAGCCTCAAGGATTTTTCCACCCATCGGGCACATGATGCCATGCGCCGATCCGTCCATAGAAATCGCGACCGCGCAGGGAGTTCCTTGCACAAGTTCTTCCCCTGGCACTGACAGCTCGAATCCCCTTATACCCTCCGCTGCCCTTAGGAATAGGTCGCTGACACCGATCCTGGCGGTCCCCTCGTCCTCCATCAAAACCCAGCTAACATACCCGAACCTGTAATAATCGGCAGGGCAAGGAACGTAGCTCATGGAGCCGTTAGATGGCAGACAGACCGACTCAGCCTCATCCAGAAGCATGCTGCAACGAAGGCTACGCAGGATAACCGTGAGCAATTCATCGGCAGTGAACGGTTTTGAAATATAGTCTACAACACCTGTCGCCGAAAGACTTTTGACCGCTATTTCCACAGTGGAGTACCCGGTCATCATAACTACCGGCGTCTGGATGCCTCTGCGGACGAGCTCTTCGATGAATTGGAAACCGTCCAGTTCGTGCATCATGATGTCACAGAGCACCAGGCGAAACTTGTTCTCCTGCAAACATCGAAGGGCCCTGCAAGCGCTATCTACTGCGGTGACCGTCATCCCCTCCGCGCGGCAAACCTTGACCACGGCCTGAGTAACCATTGGTTCATCGTCGATGACCAGGATATCCTGTGCCAGGCTCATGATCCCACCGGAATCCGGATGATAAAGCTTGTGCCAACACCAACCTCGCTTTCAACTGTGATGGTTCCGTTGTGATTGTCCACGATCCCCCAGGTAACGGCCAAGCCCAGACCTGTTCCCTTTTGGCCTTTGGTGGTTGCGAATGGCTCGAAAAGTTTTGGGACCTGGGACTTCGGAATACCGCAACCATCGTCCGCTACCCGGACCTCCACGAATTCATCGTTCCAGCCGGAGTCGACCTGTTCCCAACGGTGCCAGCCGCATCCATTGTGCAAACAACCCTGAACGAGTCCTTTCAGGGGGACTTCGAAGGCATAGATCGGAGAGCTGCACTTTGGACAGAGCTCACCCTCGGCTATGAGCGAAGTGGAGCAATCCGGGCATAGGAGCTCGACGTCTTCCTCGAGGGCGGGCATGTCGTTCAGGCGGTGCTCGTCCGAGCCGTACATGGGGTTGAGGTGGATGATTCCGCTATGCTTCTTTTTACGAAAGCGCATGCTGATAGCGGGTTTGGAGTCGATCTGGACCCTTCGGTCGACGAGATCATGCCGCTTTCGACATAGAGCACGCTTGATCTGCAGAACTCCTTTGGGATGAAGGCTTATCGCTTTGCTTGTGATTTCTATGGATCCGTTGTTTTCCCCGATGGCATCCGACGCATTAACCATTAAGTTAATGAAAACCTGTTGGATTTGGTTGGCGTCCACCGTCACCTTGGGAAGGGTGGCGTCCAGGTCCATGACCAGCCTCACCCGTCCCAGAGCCAGTTGATTCTCGATCACAAGTGCTGCGCGACCGATGATCTCATTGACGTCAGCCTTACGCTTCTTTGGCACGGTCTGTCGGGCAAAATCCAAAAGACTCTTGACGATCTCGCGGCAACGGATGGTTTCGGAGACGATGACTTGCAGGTCATCACAGGTCTCGGCTTGTCCTTGCGATCTCTTTAGCAAATAGCTGCTGTAGGTAAGTACGGCCGTTAGCGGATTGTTGATCTCGTGTGCCACGCCAGCGGCCAACCTCCCCAGCGAAGCAAGCTTGTCTGACTGGAACAGCTGCAACCGCGCCTGGGCCAGCGATTCGGTCATATTGTTGAATGACCTTGCCAACATCCCCAGTTCGTCGTCTCTGTTCACTTCGACTCGGTGCGCAAGATTACCGCCCGCTACATGTGTCATCGCCGTGAGAAGCTCTTTGACCGGGCGGTCAATCCACCACCGGACCATGAAGCCGACGATAAGGCTGAGAATGAGGATGGCACTGACGGCGAAAATGACTATCGCCACCTGACTGCGACGGATGTTCCGATCAACCTCTATGAGGGGTATAGTGACGTCCAGCACCCCGAGCACGGTCTGTGTTTGGGGATGGGCGTGACAAGCCGCCGTCCAACATGATCGCGAATTGTAGATTGGGTTTATGATGCCCAGCAACCGCGATGAGTCCTGATAGGGGCGAAAGACACGCGTACGCTCCTGTTTCTCCAAGCGATCCAAGGGTTTCCCTGCCAAATGGCAGCGATAACAGCTCTCCGCTTTTTTGTCGACCATCTTTCCGATCTCGGTCGAGTCCGAGGAATAGATGATCTCTCCCGACTTATTGAATACGCGGATACGGTCTATGCTCTCCTGTTTGCCGATGCGTCGAATACTCTCATGAATCCGCTCTCGATCGTTGTGAAGCATGTCGTACTCGGTATCTGACTTAACGGCCTCGCTTAACTGATTCGCATGCCGCTCCACCTCGGTAAGCAAGCTCTTGCTTTCGGACTGTATATTGAAGAAGGCAAAAATTCCGATCGCCAAAAGGACCGTCAGTACCACTCCAAAGGTCAGTTTAAAGCCTATTTTCCTACCGAGCACAGATCACCCATTGTGGATTCATTGTCATTTTTCCGTCTGATTCCTGTTAATACCCCTTGGAAACAACCTGTGCTCTTGTCACTCCTTCACACTCCACGCCGGTATCCTTCGCCAAGGTGTTTGTCAATGTGAATCCTTGTGTTTGTCTTTCGTCGGCGGCGACAGGTACCGGATCAAAAAGTAAAACAGCGCCCAAAAACTCAGCAAAAGTAGGTACTCGAGACCTTTCGTTTCAAAAATATTTACGTAAGTGAATGAATCCATTTCAATTTCCAGCCCTTTGTGTTCCATGACCTGAAGTAAACACCGGCATGCGGGTAACAAACCAGCGCAATACCCAGATTTCAGCAAATATCACCGTTAATGCGACTACGAATTCCTGCCAGGTTGGAAAGTAGTGTGGAACCACATACCAATTGAACGCGATAACGGAAATATTGAGTCGATTGAGTACAATGCCGATCAGGGCCAAGACAGAGGCAGTTTTGATGATATTCAAACTTCTGTTCCTGAAGCCAAAGGCAAACATAAAACCCGGCACTAAAACGAAACCAAGCACTTCCAGGAGATACCAGTAGCCCCAACCGTCGTTGATCATGGTCCATTGTTTGTCATGGATGAACAACAATGCTTTCAAAAAATAGTAGACAAACATGGTAATGGCCGCACCTTTGCTCAGTCCAAAGATGATGTCGTTGAAAGAGTGTCGGTGATCGGGGGTGAAAAGGTGCTTGAAAACCCGACGGCTTAGGGTTCCCTCGACAATAATCATCGCCAGCCCCGCGTAAATACTGGAAACAAAAAACAAAATCGGAATAAACTCCGAATACCACAATGGATGAATCTTGGACTTGGCCATCAGAAACAATGCTCCAAGGCCTGATTGGTGCAGTATCGAAAGCGTTATCCCCAAAATGACCGTACCGAGGGTAAGGCTTTTGAGAATCTTGCGCGCTTTTTCCCAATGCAACCATTCCGCGATAGCGGGAGAGAACTCAATAAACTCTGCCACCATATAAAGCAGGAAATGCCAGCAAATCAGAAACAGAACTGAACTGAACCCAAACGAATTACCAATGTAGGGATTTAGGGCAAACCAAGGCCGCCCGAGTTCAAGCAAAAGGGTGCCAGCATAAAAAGTGTAGGCAAGCAGTCCGCTCAAAACAGTGGCACGCACAATGGAATGATACTTTTCCATGCGCATGACATAAACCACGAACGTAATGACGTAGGCACCACCCGCGAGCGCAACACCAACTACCACGTTGAAACCCTTCCACAAACCCCAGGGAGTTTCCTGCGTGAGATTTGTCACGGAACCGAGACCGTAGACGAAGCGGAAATACAAAATAACCAATCCGGTCAAAATAACCGGAATTGAGATAACATTAAATGTGGTGAGCCATGGTCCGCGTGGTTTCATCTCCTGGATTAAAAATCTAAAAAATTGGCCAAACGACCCGATTACAACGATGCCCTTATTCATCACTTGCCCCCCCTTTACCAGTATCAGACTCAATCTCGCCGTCAATACCTTGTTCGCTGCCACCTGCGAGGGCATTGAGCCCTAACAAAAAGGCCGGGACGCCGAAAAGAACCATGGGGACGCCGTAGAGGAATTCTTTTGTATATTCCGGATAGGGTGTTGTGCCAAGATCGGTCCTGAACCCTATTTGGTCAAATGATACAGCCGACAAATAAATATATCCGGTTCCACCAACTTCGTGCTCACCGTAAATATGGTGCACATATTGATCCGGGTGACTGTAAATACGATGCCTGGCAATTTCCAGGTTTTTTAACCGTGTGCCAAACATGAGTGTGTCTGTCGGACATGCATTGACACAAGCCGGTTTCTGTCCTTCTTCGAGGCGTTCATAGCACATCGTGCATTTCTGTAGTTTCGGGTTCCATTCGTGGTATTCAAATTTTGGCATTTCGAAGGGACAGGAGATCATGCAATACCGGCACCCGATACATTTACTGCCATTCCAGATGACAGGCCCATTCTTTGTTTTGTTCATTGCCGCCGTTGGGCAGGCCGCGGTACAAGCAGCCTGATAGCAGTGCATACACTGTGTTTTGACAAATACATCACCCTTTTCTGTCGCGTGCTTGTTAACGACCATCCATTGCTTGTCACTCGTCTTTCTATGCTTTTCAAGCGCCCCGTCATTAATCACGTCCGGAACCAGCAAATCATGTTCCTCACCACATGCAACCTCGCATGCCCTGCAGCCAATACAGCGGGTTGTATCCACCAAAACGCCCACAAACTCCTCTGAGTCACGTGTCTCCTGAGCGTTAAGTTTGTTGCTCGCAAAAGCGCAACCACCGACGACAATTGACGTTTTTAGAAAACCTCGTCTATCCATTATGGCTCCTTAAACTGACAGGGTTGGTAGCCTGTCAGGGTTTCACAATTTCCAATCAAAACCTCAGCTATTTCTCTTCCTTCACATGACAGTCGCTGCAGCCTTCACTTGCCTTAATACCGCTACCTGTCTCATGACATTTCCAACAGCTTTTATGCATAACAACTTTGGAGCTGAGCGTTTCATCCGCAATATTGTCCGGCTCGGAATGGTGACAATCCGAGCACTTATAATATTTTTTGCTGGTTTCTGAATTCGTATCATGGCAAGTCTGGCAATTTATCCAGGATGAGGTGAGGTAGTCCGGATGCGGAGTATCCAGCTCCATGGCATGGATCTGGTGGTGGCATTGAGCGCACTCTATTTCAAGCGCTTTAACATGTAAATTGTGAGGAAAAAGCACCGTCCCTACCTCTGATGTAAAGGAAATTTCATCCGGCATCTCAACCATGACTACCGATGAGTCGGTTTGAACTTCTTTCTCCTTCGGGACCGGGTGAGAAATTTCAGCCCAACGGCTCTCGAAGTCAAAACCCTTGAAGGTGGGGCTCTGCTCGCTATGGCACTGGGCACAGGCATCTGCCGTCTTGATCATCAGCAGGCCGCCTGCCCTGGCAGCTACCGGGTCCAGCATGATTTTCTTGGCTTTGTAGTCGGAACCAGGACCATGACATGCTTCACAGCCAATGCCCTCGCTATCTACGTATTTCCCCTTTTCGCTGACAACCGCTTTGTCACCCAAAAATGCCTTGGTGGCGTGGCACTTCAAACAGGCATTTTCCTGTTGCGGATCACCGAGTCCTTGATCAGAAGCAATTTTTCTGGCTGTCTCAGACGCCAGGGTCTCGAAAGCCCTGGAGTGAGCAGATTCAGCCCAGATCTTCCACTGGTCCCCGGTCTTGGCCTTGTGACAGGCCTTGCATTTAGGAGCACCGACGATTTCATGGCGGGTAAACGCATCCTGCGAATAACATAAAAGCGAAAAAGTGAGAAAGAACAACCATCCCAACGAAACATAAAATTTAAACATAAATGTCCCACTCAATTTTCAATAAGGAAAAATCCCGGGGTTAATCTGAATCCTCAACTTGCAGAAACGGTTCTGAAAATTCAGCCAGAAGTTTTAAATAATCTGCATTTCCGTTTTCTTCGCCCTCTCCTGCTTCACTTGATTTATATTGCCTGGTGCTCTCTGGAAACTTGTTTGAAAGCTCATGGAATCTATCTATTTCCTTTTGATACCAATCGACCGAATCACGCCCGATTCTGAGGTTTGGCAACTCTCTTGAAAGATTTGATGGTTCAATTCCGCACATCCAACTCAGCTCAAACGGTTTGATCGCTAACCATTCAGGATGTTCAGCATGTTCTGTATTAACAGAAGTGACTTTTCCACTGAGCGGAGAGGGTATTTTCAAACTGAAATCAGCATAATTTATCGAAAATAGTGTTTCCCCTTCTCCGATTGTTTGCCCTGTTTCCGGCAGCCCAACATGATCAATTTCCTCAAAGATCTTTCTTATAAGATCATCTGGCCCGACCCGAACGGTACCATTCAATTCGATTTTGGCCCATGCATGTTGCTTCGATACGAATACCCCTGCCGGAACATTCAATTCAAATTTGGATTTTGATTCACTGGTACCCGGTTTGATCAAGCGGATTTTGTGACGCATTTGCTTTTCCAGGTTATCCTGCCGCTTTATCAATGCAGTTTTAACAAATTCAAGTAATTCATCTTCAGTGAATGGCTTTTGCACATAATCCGTCGCTCCAAATTTTACAGTTTCCACCGCGGTTTCTATCGACGCATAACCGGTAATGACGATGACGTCGATATCGGGGCGCAAGTGTTTAACGGCTTTCGTTACTTCAACCCCATCCATATCAGGCATTTTTAAATCGGTGAAAACAAAATCATAATCATTCTTACGAATGAGGCCCAAAGCTTCAGCACCCTTTTCTACCGTGTCGATGCTATAGCCAGCGAAGACGAGGATTTTGCGAAGACTGTCTAAAATTATCTTTTCATCATCCACAGCCAGAATTCGAGCTTTGGGATTGTCTAGTTCCACCCGCGTCAACGTTTGTGCTTCTTCGCTCACATCGAGTTTCAGCCCGATATTCAGAGCCTGTTCTCTTTCTTTTTTCATTCGTGCTTCACTCATCCTTTTCAGGAGCAGACGGAGCACAATATCGACCACAACAAACACAACGATTGTGGTAACAACAATTAAGGCGACAATCATCTTATTGATCCTCTGAAATGACAAAAACAGCTGCGCGTACCACCGCTGGCCCAAAAAACCCGACCCGTCGCTTTGTTCCATACGCCAATGGCCCCGCTCTGATCCCCCGCACAGGCCAAACTAAAGGTACTGGACAATATCTGCTGAGCACTCATACTTCTTCTCACAAAAAAACCACTTGTAGTTACTTCAAACAAGTTTCCACGCGCCTGAATACCAAAAGCAGGCGAACGATATTGAGTAGGGTTTTTATCCGGAAAACTGGATGATAAAGTTACTTTAGCCTTCATGGAATACATAAGACTCCAGGCGCATGAACCTATGGAGAGTAAAGCAAATTATGTTAGCAATTGCATTGATTTAGATCATGTAAAAAGCGGTAAAAATATAGGCTTAAACTGACACATCAGATTATACAGATGTCTTTAAAACTTAAGCCTGAAACCGGACCCCGCCCAGACTTCGGCCCATAGTTCAAGTTAAGGAACACCACCTCTTTTCCACAGAAAATCAAGCGCTTCCAATGGCTTTAGTCTGTAGAGCATTTTAATAATCACGTCATTCAATTTCATCACGCGGTGGCGGATAAAAAGGGAGGTCCCGAAGAGGAGTCCGGAACCTCCTAGCCACCCCTTTTATAAGTCGTTACTGGTCTGATTTTTCCTCTGCTTCTTCGTAACCGGTGAACATTTCTTTGAAGTGTGCTGAGGGTGTATGGCCGAGCGCTCCCATGTAGGCATGGACCAGCGTAAATGATACAAAGAAGATGAATATCAACACATGGACCGTATCGACAGTGTGTATTCCACCCAACATCGCAATCGGGCCTTCAAAGCGTTTGATATCCCACATCATGATGCCCGTGATGAACTGGACAGGTACAACCAGCAACATCACGATTTGATAGGTGATGCTTTGCATCGGATTGAACTTGTCGTAGGCAAGGACCTTGTGCGGGCTTGGCTCACCTTTGAAGATACCGTAACTGTAATACATGAATTGCTTGAAAGCCTTGTCAAAAAACTTGCGCGGATTGAGTTCAGGGTGATAAACCGTAATCCTGTCTGAGAAAAGATAAAACCCCAGCCAGACAAAGTAGTTGGCGATAACGGTGAAAGCGACCCAGTTATGTGTTTTGATAGCCGTTTCGAAACTCAACACATTAAACATATTCGCATACCTGATCTGGATGCCGGTCAGGATCAACGCTACAAAACCCACAGCATTCAACCAATGCCAGATTCGTACCGGCAGAGGATTAATGTATAACTCGCTATCAGGCGATTTTTTCCAGGCATTTTGCTGTGCCTGTGTTGGAGGAATCGTAGACATCACTGCTCTCCTCTTTCTATATTTTCTTTGATCATTTCACCGATTGTGAAATGGCCGATTGGAATGGCAATCCCAATCGCCAATGAAACCAACAACAGCATATCCAGCAGCTTGTTCGGATTGCCACCAAGCGCATAGAAATCGCTGATGGAATTGACCGCAGTAACAGATTTCAAAACATCCCTATTGGCCTCAAAGCTCTCTCTTCTTCCATCCGCCTTGGTAACTGAAAGCGTGACATTCTGGTTTTTTCTGGGATCATCCTGGTGGCAGCTATCACAGGTTCTGAGCGCAAAACCTTTACTGGCAATCTGATGTGCTGCGATGCCGGACATCACTTCCATGCGACCGCGAATAGAGATATCCGAGTTCTGGCCTTGCTCGTCATCACCTTGTTTTGCTCTCCAGGTTTTCAGCGTATCTACTACACTGCCGCCCGCCTCTTCCATCACTCGCAATTGTTGCTGAATTGCCTCATCACCCTCTTGCAGACTGACCGGAAGCTGGGAGATGTTGTCATACAGATGAAGATCGAATTTGTGTTTGGCAAACGGGGCATGGCAGACCGCGCAGGAAACGATATCAAGATGTGTACCTGCATTGGGCAGCCATTGGTTATGCAACAAAATGACATTCTCATGGCAGCCAATACATGTAGATCGCAAGGTGTCGCCAATTGCCAACGGGTTTACTTCATGGGCCTGATGACAATCCGCACAGATCGGCGCCTGAATATGAGTATCACGGATAACATTTCCGTTTGACCTGGCCTCTCCGTGCACGCTCTCGGCATAGGCATTATAGAGATTCTCGTGACAGTTCTTACAGGGAAGGCCCGTTTCCGGTTTGTAATCCGCCATCGTTTCAACCGCGTGAGCGCTATGGCAATCTGCACACACAGGTGCTTCGGTGCTACCTTGCGCGACCATTGAGGCATGTATGCTGCTTTGATACTGAGTATAATTTTCGTTGTGGCAAAGACGGCAACTCTGACTCATTTCCACAGAATAATCCCGTTGGCTGTTGATAGTGATATTGGTTTTTTTAGATGGGTGCTTTCTGTTTCCAATGGCTTCATGACAGCTGGTACAACCGATTTCGCCATGTGCTGAACCGATAAAGTCCTCCCGGCTAACTTGCAGAGACAATTGCTCACCACTTTCAAGCTGCTTGAACTTCTTCTTTTTATGGCACTTCAAGCACTTGGTGTTTTTCTTGAGGATTGCCAAATGGTCTGCGCCAACATCCACGGGGATGTCCGCCGGGCTATCTTGCGTAGTGACGGGCTCAGCACTTATCTCGGCTACTGGCGATGGGTACAAAATAGTGCTAAAAAGCATGCAGAAAACCAGCGCAGACACTACAACTGGTATATTGACTGGTGAACCGCCAATTAAACTCCGGACCATCACGGTAGATCTCCTCTTATGGGCCGTTTTGACTTCTAACCGGGGCTTGTTGTAAACCCCGGTTACGTCTGACACTCATAACTGTCACTTGGACAGATGCTTTTTCACATAGGCCTCGCGACCCAGCTTTGCGAACATGTAGAAGCCGACAAATGGTAACGCAATGACATAGGCAAGGGCCACAAAGGGTGCGGCGAAGAACAGACCAACATTTTTTGCTATGAGACCTGCTTTGCTATGTACACCTGCTTTGCTAACAGTTTTGGCAATCACCTCCTGTGTTTCACATGGCTCCGCGGCTTCCAGGATCACCTCCGCTTCTTTCACGGCTTTCAGCGTGACGCTTTCAATGATCTCCGGTGTCAGGGGTTTGTGTACAAAACCACTTACACCCAGAACCGATGCCTGAGCCTCATTATCTGGCGTGCCGTAACCCGTGATCACAACCACCGGTGTCCAGGGGCAACGAGCCTTGATACGCTCAGCAACCTCAAGACCATCCATTCCCGGCATCTTAATGTCGGTGAAAACAACATCAAAGTCCGTTTCCCTAATGGTTTCCATTGCTTCCTCACCACTCAGCGCAGTGCTGACTTGATAGCCTTTGTCGGAGAGGACCCGGTCGAAACTGCGACCAACAACTGCATCATCGTCAATGACCAGTACTTGTAATTTAGTATTCATAATTTTCTCCTTCTCCCGATCAATGGGTAACTCGTTTTTTAGCGCGCTGATGCGCAGAAATATCAGTCTTTTGCTGCTCACCCCTTTCACTACGTAATGACCAGCGTTTTTGATTCATTGCGTCATTGGCTGCCTTGATGACATCGTTTGGGCCCACCGGCTTGGTCAGGTAGTTGAATGCACCCAACCTGACCGCCTGCTTGGCGGACTCAATGCTCGGGTAGCCGGTAATAACAACAACCTGGCTGTCAGGCCAACGCTGCTTGATGGTTTTGAGAACATCCATACCATCCAATCCCGGCATACTCAGATCAAGTAAAACGACATCAAAAGGGTGTTGCTCCATGACCTGTAACGCTTGCCTGCCATCCTCGGCTGTGCAGGCGTTGCATTCGGTGCCTTCGAGACTCCTTAAATGACTGAGGCGAACCACCTCTTCATCGTCTACGATGAGGATATTGGCTTTATCATTCATGTGACCACCTCGTTTTGTTGTTTCACTATAGTGAGATGCAAATTATGTGCCAGCAGCAAGGCAGAAGAGGTAACTATCGAATAATCATTTTAAAATCAGTTGCTTGCAATAATGACTGTGGTTTACAAGAGGGTTTTGCAAACTTCTGTTTCGGTCTTGAGGTACATATAATATATACTATATATGTTGATAAAGGATATTTTTTCTTTATTTATCAATATGATAAGTCATTAAATAGTAAGTACATATTTTCTATACATTTCTTTAGAAACACCCCGAAACCAATATGCAGCAATGATGATCTAGGTCATTATTGGCCTGGTCAAGCAGTCCTATATTGTGCCCTGTTGATGATACTGCTTGAACTTGGCTCATTGGTCTTGCAACACTATTGTTAATTGACTGAAGCAAGGCTTGTGTGCTGACAAATAACAAGGATCTGACTCTAATGGCGCGTTTTAATAAAGTACCCCCGGTGTTGAATTCCAAATTCGGCTTGATCTCCCCTGCAAAGACGCTGCTAACGCTCATGTTGATAGTCATCATGCAGATCCCGCTGAGCAGCATGGCATTTGCCGAACCGGAAAACCCAAAACTGCGCAATGAAAAATGTCTTAAATGTCATGGCAAAGAAAACTATTCCCGCAAAGCAGCCAATGGCGAACAACGTCAATTGCACGTCACCGCAGAAAAATTCAGCCAAAGCGTACATGGCGGCCAGGATTGCGTGAACTGCCATAAAGACATCATCAAGATACCTCACAAAAAAGGGCTCGATCGAAAGGTCGGCTGTGTACAGTGCCACACCGAACTTTGGGATGAAGCACAACAGGCGGGCACCACCGATGAAAACGCCCGTCTGGGTGTCGTGGTTGAACAGATTGACAGCTACATGGGCTCCATCCACGCCAGACCCAGTATTGCAGACCAATCAAGGACAAATGCCACCTGCTACAACTGTCATGATGCACATTACATTGCGCCGATTGACAGTCATGTCGGCGCCAATGGGCGGCTGCAAATTCCCGAAACCTGTGGTCAGTGTCATAGCGATGTCCTGGATACCTACAAGACTTCGGTACATGGCTTGGAAATCAGCAACGGCAACGCCAACGCAGCTGTGTGCGTCGACTGCCACACAACGCACAGTATTAAAAAACCTCACAATGGTTCCAGCAGAGTCGCCATAACGAGAAACTGCGGTAACTGCCACGAAGAAAACCTGGAATCCTACACCGAAACCTATCATGGCAAGGTTACGCGGTTAGGTTACGGGGAAACAGCCAAATGCTACGATTGCCACGGCTCCCACGGCATCAAACGGACCGATGACGATGCCTCGATGGTCCATAACGGCAACCGACTGCAGACTTGCCAGTCTTGCCACGAGGACGCGACCGAAGGCTATGTCACTTTCCAACCGCATGGTACGACAGACGACTTCGATAATTATCCCGAGATGTGGCTGGCATCCAAAGGTATGATCGGTCTGCTGCTGGGTACTTTTGCATTCTTCTGGCTGCACTCGGCACTGTGGTTCTACCGTGAATATCAAGACCGCAAGCATGGCAAGGATCGGCCACATATCATGATGGACGATCTGCCCAAGGGTAAAACACACTTCAAACGCTTCACGCGCTGGTGGCGGTTAGCACACCTGGTCGGTGCACTTTCTATCATGTTATTAGCCCTGACGGGACTCACAGTACTGTTCTCTGGTAGTGCCTGGGCGCCGCTCATGATGAAGTTACTGGGTGGCCCAGTATCAGCAGGCATCCTCCACCGAATTGGCGCAATCGGGTTCATAAGTGTATTTTTTATTCACCTTATTTACTTCGCCTTCCATATTGGTCGGACCTGGAGGACATTCCAGTGGTTCGGACCCAATTCCTTAATCCCCAACTGGGATGATCTTAAGGATGCCATAGCGATGTTCCGCTGGTTCTTCGGGTTGGCACGGCGCCCGGTACTTGATCACTTTAGTTATTGGGAAAAATTCGATTACTGGGCTCCGTTCTGGGGTATGACGATTATTGGCGTCAGCGGTATGATGATGTGGTACCCAGCGGTGACCGCCTCGGTACTACCTGGCTGGGTATTTAATGTTGCCGCTATTGTTCATGGTGAAGAGGCAATCCTGGCTGTGGTATTCCTGTTTACCGTGCACTTCTTTAACAATCATTTCCGACCGGACAAGTTCCCACTGGATACGACCATGTTCACCGGCAGTGTCCCGTTAGAACATTACCGACATGAGCATCGGCGTGAATATGATCGCCTGGTTGAAAGCGGTGAAATTGACAAATACCTGGTGGATGCTCCATCGCAGCCAATGGCTCGTGGATCGAAAATACTGGGCACTGTGTTAATCGTCATCGGTCTGAGCCTTTTGACACTGGTTCTGCTCGGGTTTTTAGGAATATAAGCCTGGAGCATATGAATTGAACAGAGCAATGCTTGTATAATTGTTGATAGCATTATGGACAGTTTGCAATGCATATTTTCGGGAACAGCCAACGGACTATTCCGTAATTGAGGTCTTTATGAAAAATACCCTGTATGGCGTTGTAGCAATTACCCTGCTTGCCGCTTGTGCCAAGGAGCCTGAACCCGCTGAGGTCACGATTGATCTTGACGCTGGCAAAGCTATTGCGGAAGCGGATTGTTCTGGCTGTCATGGGTTGGATGGACGCGGTGACACAAGTGAAATCCCCAACCTGGCAGCGCAGCCCGTTGAATACCTGAGCAAGGCAATGCACGCCTACCGCGATGGTCAACGACATCATGCAGCCTTACAGGATATGACATCTGAAATGAGTGAGGCAGACATCCTCAATATTGCAGGCTACTACGCCAGTCAACCACCGTTGAAGCCTCGCCTTGAAACGGCCACCACAACCACCTACAACGAAGGTGCAACATTCGCTGCTGTTTGTGAGGAGTGCCACGGTGAACACGGCATCAGCACCACCCAGGGAACCCCCAACCTCGCTGGACAACAACCCATTTACCTTATTGTATCCATGCAGGAATACAAAAATGGTAACCGCGGTCATAAAGAAAAGGAAGAGATGCTGTCAGGTCTTGAGCAGGTTGATATTGAAAAAATGGCGATGTACTTTGCCTCCCAAACACCAAGTGTGCGTCCGGCACCATCATTCGGTGATCCACAGGCCGGTGAACCGTTGACCGCTGGTTGCGGTGAGTGTCACGGAGCACGGGGTGTTAGCAACGACCCACTGGTACCCAGTCTGGCGGCTCAGGAGCCCGACTATCTGGTTGCATCCATCCAGGCCTATCGCAGCCACGAACGCTCACACGAAGACATGGTCGCACGTATCAGTGACGAGGAAATAGAACATATTGCAGCTTTCTATTCAGTGCAAAAAGCCGAAGCCGCATATGAGCAACAAAGCTCAGCGCAACAATTGGCGGTCAAGTGCAACCGTTGCCACAGACCTGCCTCGGGTAAGAGAAAATTGAACGTGCCTTCGTTGAACGGCCAAAGCCATGATTACCTCGTCAAGGCGATGAAGGAGTATCGGCGAGAAGGACGTGATAACTCCATGATGCATAAGATGAGTGTACGTTATAGTGATGAAATGATTGAAACTCTGGCTACCTACTACGCCAGTCAGTCTAACTAGGCCTTGTTATTACGGTCCGGCAGATCTGCCGGACCGTACATTCAATGTCGAAAGTTCTGGTAAAAAAATCTACGGCAGTTCAACCACCGTCCAAGGTTGCGTAATAAGCCGCTAAATCAGCCATATCCTGCTCACTGAGCTCTTCTACATAATCAAACATCATTTCGTCTTCATCAACGATCTCACCGGATTTATAACCTTTGAGTAAGTCAAAGTGTTTCGCCGCGTCGAGACCAGCAATTCCAACGGTGTCTTCGTCACCTTTTCCATCATCACCATGACAATCAACACAACTTTCCGATAACTCAAGACCCCTGGCAGAATCACCACCCGCCTGTAGGTTACCGGTTGCCAACAACAGAAAACACAAAACTGTAAAGATCAAATTTCTGGTTAACATATCAATGACTCCTTTTGTTCACTTTGGGTTTATCACAAGTCAGAAAATACACGTCTTTCAAACCTGGGAATTGACCCAGATCAACAGAATGATGTTTAACCAGGCCACTAATTTGCACCCGATCGATGTATTTGGGCATTGACTAAGGTCAACGTCTTACGAATCGCCGCAATCATTACAAAACACCCGATAAATTGACCTAGGTCAACTACTTTGAAAACAAACAGGAGGACTATGCAAATGGGAGTCCCCCATATTCTAAGAGGAGTGAGAAATGAACAAGAGAGGATATTTTCGATGGTATAACGGGCGAATGATCGGCCTTGCGAGTCTGTTCTTAGGTATTTCCTTTTTCTTTTTGCCTGGTATAGTGTTCGCCGCGAGTTTTGAAGGCTCCGAGTTTTGCCAGGACTGTCACGAAGACAACTACAATGACTGGAAGGCTTCCGGTCACCCCTACAAACTCATGCGGAGTGAACAAGCACGGAACCGGCCCATACCACTGCCCAAAGGATCCACCTGGGATGACATTTCTTATGTAATCGGTGGTTACAAGTGGAAATCACGATATATGGGTACCGATGGTTACATCATAACAACCACGAAAGATGAAAATGGCAATAATGTGCCAGGGGTTAACCAATACAATTACCTGACAGGAACATGGTCGGATTATCACCCCAGTGAAGTGAAACCCTATAACTGCGGGTCCTGTCACACCACCAACTGGGTTGCAGACGAAGACCACGATACTGACAATGATTTGTCCGATAACCAGGATGGATTACCCGGCATACATGGCACCTTTGATGCTGGTGGTGTTCATTGTGAGCAGTGCCACGGTAATGGATTTGAGATGAAAATTGACGATTCAGCGGAGTTTTGTGGGGGCTGTCACTTCCGCACCTCGCCACCTGGAAGCGAAGTCAACTCCATTCCTGCCAGTGGTGGCTGGATCAAGCATCACGAACAGTACAATGAATTTCTGGCCGGCCCACACTCAAACTTAAAATGCACCACCTGCCACGACCCACATAAACGGGGTGAATTTTCAATCGTTAAAGAATGTGATGTCTGCCACGCTGACAAAGCGGCATCTTTTGCCAGCACACCAATGGCGACGCAGGGTGTTGAATGCAAAGATTGCCATATGCCTTATGCGACCAAAAATGCGCAGCCAACAGGTCCATTTAAAGCTGATTTACAAACTCATATTTTCTACATAGATACAGACCCTGAAGCGAATATGTTTACAGAAGATGGCAAGTTCGTACAACTGGATGCAAACGGTAAAGCAGCAGTGACCATGGACTTTGCCTGCAAACGCTGTCATCAGACTGCAGACATGAATGAACTGGCTAAATTTGCCAAAAACTTCCATGGCGATGATACCAGCAAAGAGCAACTACACTATATAGGCTTCAACCCGGGTCTTAGTGGTCACTGGTGGGGTGGTGAAACCCGCGACGGCGAGGGTTTCCTCATGGAATTTGCGTACTCAAACGGTCAGTTGGTCATGATTGCATCGTTCTATACCTATGACAGTCTTGGTAACCAGGTATGGCTGATCGCAGAAGGGCCAGTGGGAACGGGCACCACTATCACTGTCAACGTAACAACCACTACGGGTGCAATGTGGGGTGCAAATTTCGATCCAGCTTCTGTAACACGCACACCTTGGGGTACAGCAGAATTTGCCATCCCAAATTGCACAAGTGGCAATGCCACATTTACACCTAATGCGGCAATGGTGGCTGAGGGCTTTACGACATTTGGTTATCCATTGACTCGTGATCTCCTTGTCTCAGGTATCCAATGTCCAACATTTGTCAACACTGCACCGTAAGGCCGGTGTCTGAAAGAAGTAGGTTTGATATATAACAGGTTGCTGACAAAGGATCTGCTACAGAAAAAGGGGCCACCTGATTAAGGTGGTCTCTTTTTTACATCCCTTTATTGCACTGCTTGATGTATATCAATTAAATCACTATTAGTGGATGAGATAAGGGAACTTTGTAATTCCATTCTGTCAGAGCAGTCGATATGATCGAGTTTGTCTTATCAGTATATGAGCGCCGTGTTATTTAATTACGACAAACCCTTCTTGCCCTGCTCGATTTGCTAGCAGAGATAGAAGCAATTCAATTATTCAATGGAGTACCTGATGACCAACCTGAAAACATTACTGATTGCCAGCGCGCTTTTGTTTTACGCACTGGCATCTGTCGCCAACAACGAAAATACCGGTAGCGGGACCGTCGCAGAAACTTTGAGTTCAGGCGGTTATGTCTATGTGCTGCTTGAAGAAAACAACGTCTGGCTGGCCGCGCCAGCCACCGCGGTTTCCGTTGGCGACAAGATAAGCTACAGCGGTGGCAGCACGATGAACAATTTCCATAGTCGTACGCTCAAGCGAACCTTTGAAACCATCCTTTTTGTGATGAAGCTTGAAGTTGTTACCCAAGCTGAAACCAGCATGCATGCTGGTGCGGCGGGCAGCGATCAACTCGTGGTCGCAAAAAGTGCGGCTGCAGTCGCACCTAAAGCTGGTGAAATCACCCCGCTGGATGGAGGCAAGACTATCGCTGAAGTAATGACCGGATATGAGCAACTGAAAGACCAGAAAATCTCGCTACGTGCCCAGGTCATGAAAATCAGCCTGAACATTGTCGGTAAAAATTGGATCACACTGCAAGACGGTACTGGTACGGCACCAGACAATCAGTTGATCGCCACCAGTTCAGAGCTTATGGAAGTAGGTGATCTGGTAACGGTCAATGGCGTAGTTCATACCGATGTGAACCTGGGTTCGGGCTACAGCTATAAAGCGTTGCTTGAAGAGGCTACCTTTTCCAAGTAAGAACGCTCTGCTACAACCATCGATACGTGGTGACTCATCCAATCGGTGTGTTAGTTTGCTGAATCTGTGATACCGGGCTTATACCGATTTCTGTTTCCCTATGTATCAACAAAAACTTAACCCCGGGCGGAGCCCCGGGGTTACAGAAAGGCTTGCTTAATCCAATAAACCCGCATCTCTTTCGCTAATGAACTCAGGTGGCGTGTAAAACCACATCTGGTACATAGAGACCAGCCACATGCAGGCGAAGCATAATGCCATCACACCGCCTGCAATCATCACGACCCATGCAAAAGGAGCGAAAAGTTTGGTGAAATACCAGGAGCTTACGTCAGCTGCGATACATATGAACGGTGTAAACACAACCAGGCTTTTGAGCCAAAGGGGGCGCACATAAGCATGGCTGAAAATAAAGCCCATGATAAAAAATATAAAGGTCACACCAAACAGGTGAATATGTGACACACGAACCAGCGTGAAAAGGTCTGTACCAGTGTCCTGTTCGACAACTGACTGAATGTTGTCAAAGCCATCCAGGTTATCGAGGTGTGGATTGCCACCGTCATGGCAGTCAAGGCAATTTTGCGCGACGATGGGCTGGATCAGCGTTTCATACTCATCCTTTACGGCACCACCACTGATCCAGCCCTCAATTAAGATACGCTCATCTACGGAAAGCATGGCCGACATCGGGCCCCGCAGCGCGGATTCCAGCCTGGTTCCTTCGGATGAGCCACGGTAGGACATCTGAATATCTTCCACCGTTAAAGCGGGGTTGCCGTCCCGACCAGCATCGGAAGCATAAACATAGACCAGGGCGAACATATAACCCATACCGATCGCCAGCAGGGTTCCTGTGAACAGGAAGCGCATACTCATAGGCAGTTCCTGAAAATGCCGATAAAGGCGATGAAGGCGACGATCAGTCATATTGTTTTTCCCTGCAGCCGGGTACATTGACCTACCCGGCCCGCATTAATGCTTGATTAACAGTCTATACTGGTGCTACCAAGCGCTATAGTTAGAAGTTACCCTTTCAGTATTACTTTTCCGGGCATGGTAGCGTTGCAAAGTATGCCGCGAGGTCAGCCATATCCTGCTCACTGAGGTCCTCAACGGAGTCCACCATATTTTCTTCTTCGTCTGGTCTCTCACCAGATTTGAAGGCCATCAGTTGTTTAATTTGATCGGCCGCATCCATCCCGGCTATTGCAGGTATATCCTCATCACCCAGGCCATCATCGCCATGGCAATCCGCACAATCAACTGCCAGTTCCTGGCCACGTGCTACATCGCCACCAGCCTGTACACTGCCAGCAACTAGCATCAAGAAAAACATCATCGCGATTATCAGTTTTTTGGTTAACATTTCTTGCTTCTCCTCTTAAAGATATGGAGCCAAAGTCGGTTCCACTAAAATATGTTTGTTAATATTACCTGGTGTTGCGCTATTGTGACTCGTCGTCAGCACATGGCAACTGTATATAGACTACGGCTTTTGGCTGCTGCGATGCAAAGTAGGCCCCAATACGATCGATATCTGCCGAGCTCAGCGGGGTGGCCATTGCATGCATTGTTGTGTTGTCACGCCCCCCCTCTGCGTAGGCTGTGAGCGACTTCGTCAAATAACCCAGGTTCTGCCCAGCCAGCATTGGAAAACGGGGGTCGTTGCTGTTGCCATCGATA
Organism: Gammaproteobacteria bacterium; assembly: GCA_021772935.1. Lineage (GTDB taxonomy): Bacteria > Pseudomonadota > Gammaproteobacteria > Xanthomonadales > SZUA-36 > SZUA-36. Next base: position 26,558 of record JAJFLA010000049.1, on the reverse strand, counting down.
CCATGACAACGCTCACAACGCGCAATCCACTCGGTACTTTTTAGCGGTGTGCGCACATCTCTTTGGTGTGGCTCCTGGGTTGCATAATAGGTCGCCAGGTCGATCATCTCCTGCTCACTGAGCCGTTCGACAGCATCAAACATTTTTTTATGCTGTCGGGTACCATCCTTGTAGTGCTTCATTGCCTTGATGAAATATTTTGCATCCTGGCCAGCCAGGGTCGGCATTTTAGCTTTTTTTGCATTACCGTCTTCACCATGACAGGACGCGCAGTTTTCGGCGAGTCGCCGCCCTACATTGAAATCACCTTCACCCTGGGTTTTCGACCGTAGTGGCTCCTGCACTGCATAAAAAACACCCATGTCCCGAATGGATGCCTCATCGAGCCTTCCAACCAATTTTTTCATCATCTTATGGCTACGACTACCGTCAACATAAGCGAGCATGGAAGTCACGAAATATTCAGGGTTCTGTGCGGTCAGATTGGGCATACCCGAACCTTCAGCGTTGCCTGTTTCATCGTGACACCTGATGCACTTCCTCATTGAAGCCCTGAGGCTCAAAAAAGGATCTTCTTCAGGCGGATCAACGTTTTCAGCCACGCTCGGGTCTTCAATTTTAAAAGCGGGTGTCAAGCTGGAATAGTAGGCTGCAACAGAAAGCAGTGCATTGTCATTCAGGAAGCCAGTGTGTTGATTGATCTCTTCAACACGTGAGTCTTCATGATAAGCCTTTTGTGCGCGGTAGAGATAAACCGCACGCTGTCCCGCCAGGTGAGGTTTACCCTCAGCATCACTGATGCCATCCATGCCATGGCAGCTTGAACAAATGGTTTCAGCAACGTCTCGACCCTGGTTGATCATGTCCGCTGACGGAAACAAGGCGGCCCGTTCCTGATGCTGAATTGCTTGTGTCAGTGGCGCGCTCTGCACCAGGGTTGATGCCAATCCAAGCAGGGTTGCGATAATCACCAATGGCAATGGCATGGCTTTTTTCATTGACTCTTTCTCTCACAATTAACGTATCTGGCAATTATTGCCAGAATACCATAAGGCGCATTGATTTCGATCATGTAAATTCCGATAACGATGATTCAATTGACACTGAATGGGTCAGCGCCATCAATATCGTTGTGTATTCACCCCGTTTGAATAATTTGTGTCAGGGCCACATTTGTACAATCCTGGTGAGACGCACTAGTTTTCTAGCAAACGGTGTGTCAAATCACCGCTGGACACCAGTCCCAACACAGTACCATCTTCAACCACTGGAAGATGTCGAATGTGCTGATACGTAACGATGCTCATCGCCTCTTCCAGGGAGGTTGAGGTTGACACACAAACCGGTTGTTTGGTCATCACATCGGACACATCAGTACTGGCCGGATCAAGCCCTCCACCCAGCACACGGGTGATGGCGTCACGCTCAGTGAAAATACCCAACAATACTCCATCTTCTATCACCAGTATTGCGCCAATCCTATGTTCATTCATCTGGTTCACACACTGTACGACTGAGGCATCGGGGCGAACTGAATGAATCACTGGGTGTTGTTCATCGAGCAGACTACCCAGACTGTCGCCTGGCCAGGTTTTCCCTTTCATGAAAAGGAAGATGCCAATGCCAACACAGACTGCGAATATGAGCAATATATAAAACGACCATTCGAGCACGGGTGCCGGCAAGGTTACTTCCGCGGTGAAGCCTGGCCGAGACAGCAATAAAAGAACGGCTGAAACAATCAATACCCTGGGTGTTCTCATGACGAAATCTCCTCGGTTTGAGTCCGGTATCATTAACTCCCGGAGCGATCGACCCATGGTGGAAACAGGCGTATAAGCAGCCACAGCAAAAGGAACGGTGCGATTAACAAAATGGTTGCAGACACCAGACTTTCATGCCCAAGTAAAGACATGGGGTAAGTCAGCAAACCCTTGCCTGTCTTAGATATCTCCTGGCCACCAATGACGACGTTCCAACGCATTAACAGTACATTCATCAGCACCAACAAGGCACTGATTGTAGAACCAATGACAAAAATCCTGCCACGTATATTGACTGCGATCATGCTTCCCATCAGCACAACAGGCAACAGTGCGCCAAGACCAAATTGCAGCACAAAGTATCGCCAGAATAAAGGGCCCTGAACATACTCCATGATCATATCAACGCCTTCTTTGCCCTTGTACACAAGATTTGCGAATTCCAATCCTTCAAGAATCACCGTGAACATCAGGAATCCCCATAGCGCGTAGGTCAAACCTCTCATGCAGGCATGATCGATCCGGACACGACGCAATTTTGACGTCACAACGTACAGTACTATCAGCAAGGCTATACCCGAGACGATGGCCGAGAACAGGAAGATGATTGGCATCAGATCCGACTCCCACCATTGACGGGCTTTCAGCGAACCATAAACAAAACCAATATAGCCGTGCAATCCATGGGCAGAGGGAATACCAACAATGGCGAGGGTCAGCAGCCACTTGCTGTCAATAACGCGGGCCCGGGGTGATATGTCATCAGACCAAAGCGTGATTGCACGATAAAAAGTCCGCGCCAGGCCGGTCGAGTTTTGAGCACGTTTTACGTTATCCGACCGAAATACAAACCAGACCTCGAGTATCAGCAATATCGTGTAAAAAGCAGCAAAAAAACCAAACATTGCAAATGCTGATGTCAGATGCGGCGTAATCATGGAATAGTAGGATCGTTCCGCATGCCCCAGATGGAGCAACAAAGGTGTTGGCACAAAAAGCATCACGCTCAATGAGGTCAACAGGGCGAGCCGGGCAACGGGTTTGAATTGCTGCATACCGAACACATGGTAAAAACTGGACACCGTGAAAGCACCAGCCACCAGACCGGTCAGGTAAGGATAGATCACAATCAGCACACCCCATGGAATAACCGTCTCATTGGGGTAAACATAACCTGTGAAAGGGGCTATTTCAGTCATGACACATCCTTGTCGAGACCGACATAGAAGCACATGGGTGCATTGCCACTCTCCGGCTTGAGGACTTGAACCGGGTTGTTGCGAATGAATTCACTAACCGGGCTGGATGAATCATTCAGGTCCCCGAAAACGCGGGCACTGGTCGGACAGACATCAACGCAAGCCGGCATCAATCCCTTCGTGATACGGTGATAACACCATGTGCACTTGTCAGAAACCCCTTCTTCCTCCCTGAAAAAACGCGCGCCATAGGGGCAGGCCTGAACACAGTAACGACAACCGATGCAATAGTCGTGATCGATCAACACGACCCCATCCTCTGTCCGGAATGTCGCACCCACCGGGCACACCTGAACACAGGCAGGGTGGGCACAGTGGTTGCACATTTTAGGTATGAAAAAGGCCTTCGCGACCTTGGCATCTTTATACCTGTTGTCGAAGCGATACTCCGCTTCGGAGCCCGACGCTGCGATGTTCAGCGGATCGGCGTGACTATCAACGATGGCCTTGTCTTCCCCTTCCAGGTAGACGTAACGCTCAACCCAGGTACGGAAGTGGTTGGCATCGCCGACCACGTCATTCTCTGCTTTACAGGCCTCAACACAGCGCAAGCACCCGATACACTTGGTGGCATCAATGCCATAGGCCCAACGGTGCTTGGTCCAGTCGTAATCTGCTGTCGGGAACGATGCCTCTGCGGCCAATGCTTCCGATTCTTGCTGGGTGTCCTTGGCAAGCAACTGGCCTCCACCGGCAATCACACCCAAACCAGCGAGAGCTTTTCCAGTCGTACACAAAAACTCGCGTCGCTGTGTTTTTTTCTTATCGTTATTCACTTTCTCTCTCCTTTTCGGCACTGCCGCGGCCAGCTTGCGCTACTCGAGGGGCTCTTCAGAGGGGCTTACCGGTAAGCCCTCGTAATAACCGGCAAGTTCCTCAATTTCCTCGTCACTTAATCGTTTGGCATATTTGGCCATCTTTTTACTTTCGCTGACGCCGGATTTGAAATTATTCATCTGTTCAATAAAAACAGCAGCTTCCATACCGGCGAGGGCTGGGGTTTTATTACGGCCCTGACCTCGTTTACCATGGCATTTCGCACATTTGGATGCTGCGACCGGCAGCTTGGTGAGAGGCTCCAAAACTGTCGGTCCGGCTTTTGCAAGAAGCTCTTCGTTTGACGGTGAGTGGGGATCATGGCAAGTGAAACACTCGGGTGTTTCCTCATCAGAGAATGGATGTTCTCCCAATACGATCTGCGGTTGCCTTGCCGGTCGTGCGGGCAGCGCCAGGTGACAGGTCGTGCAAAGCCTGATCGTATCGACCGGTATCATTGCCTTTCCGTTTTCGGGGCATCCACGGTCGGGGCCATGACACACTTCACATTGAACCACAACATGAGCGCCGCTTGACCAGTCTGCGGCCCTCTTATCGTGACATCCCACGCAATATGCCGAGCCTTTGTATACCGGCGTTCCGGCAGCAAGTTCAGGTATCGCATCAGCCCTGTAGTGACCGTATCTGTAAAAAGATGGGTCGGTTAACCAGATTTTGGCAACCAGGGCCAAGAGTAGGAAAAGACTTAACAAGAGAAGCAATCGGAAAATGTGTTTAGGTAAATTATTAATCATTTGCCTAAGAGCATAGCGAATGCTTCATGTGGCCCACTTGATTTAAATCAAGAGAATCCGACTCACTAGTTTGGGGGGGAAGCGGGCAACAGAAAGCTATGACCGAAAACCAACATGATCTACATCAATTAGAGCCGATACTCAATATGACTTGGGTCATGGTAGCGCTGCCCCAGCAGCCTATACTTTCCGCTGTGATATTATTAAAATCACACACAAGTCAAATTAAATACAACGAGGAGGTTGTAATGCACAAAAAGTCACTAAAATTCATTCTATCCATATCGACCATCGCCCTACCCCTGTTACTCTCAAGCGCGGCAGTGGCCCAAAGTGCCGCAGTAGAACAAGGCGCGCTGGCCTGGGATAACTGGACCAAGACCGATGCCGGTGGTACTGGTGCTCTTCCAGTGGGCGTAGACAGCAAAGATTACATTCGCTGTAAGGCATGTCATGGCTGGGAACGCAAGGCTACGGATGGCGGTTATGCCAGACGTTCGCGCAAGAACTCACGGCCTAATGCAGGTGCAGGTGACGGAGATACCACATCCAGGGTCATCTCAGGAACGGTGACTGCAGATATGATTACACACACTGGTACTGGCAGGTCCTATACCGATGGTCAAGCCAGTTGGGTTGCTCTGGATGCTGTGCATTCAGCAGCAAACAAAGCAGCGCACAGAAACGGCTACACGCTGGGCAACCAACACCCTGATTTTTCAGGTGGTAGCTTGACACAGACTCAAATCGATAACCTGGTGGCTTTTCTCAATTTTGCAGATGGTGCATCAGAAACATATTTCTCAAATATAAACCCCAACCAGAGCCCTGTTTTATACACCATGGTCGCTACAGCAGATGCAGCGGCAGGTGAAACTTTTTACAACACCAGCTGCGCAGGTTGCCATGGTGACCCGGCAACTGATCATGTAGGCGGCAATGGCGGAGCACCATCGGGTGGAATACTTGCCTATCTTGGTGGTGACGGAAAATTCAGTGAGTTCTCCCATAAGGTACGTTGGGGTATTCCTGGCACTATCATGAGCCGAGGCGTAATGGGCTCACCCAGTTCACAAAATGTTGCTGACGTAATGTTGTATCTGCAAGAACTCGGTAGTCTTGGATTTGCCATGAACCCAGGCCTCAGCGGACACTGGTGGGGTGGCGCCACTCGTAGTGGTGAAGGTTTCCTGATCGAAGTCTCGGTCAACGCCCTTGGCGAAACCGTCCTGACTGTTTCGTTCTACACCTACGACAGTTTGGGCAACCAGGTTTGGTTGATCGGTAGTGGAGTAGTGACTGGCAACTCAGTTGAACTGACGATGACAATCCCTGAAGGTGGTGCGTGGGGCGGTGACTTCGAAGCCGGTAATGTTGTAAGAACCGTATGGGGAACCGGACTATTTACATTTGGGTCCTGTGGTGCAGGTCACATGTTATTGACACCTGAAGTCGGCATGATGAACTTTGCTGTTCTCGAATATGACCTCAACAGAGACCTGACAATTCCGGGTATCGTGTGCCCAACACCGTAAAACTGTTAGTGTTAATTGGTAAATAAGGACGCTGGATCGATGTAATTCTGATCCGGTTACCAGGGAAGGAAAAAGCGCTGCTCTATCTGAGCAGCGCTTTTTTTTAGCAAAACAGAAACTTGATCACTTTTCCCGCGAGGCCCAATATGCTGCCAGATCTTGTAAGTCCTGATCAGTCCGGTCTTCCGTGTAGGTGTGCATCATATCGTCCATTGATTCTTTCTTTCCACTATTGAAGGCCCTGAGTTGTTTAAGAATATAGGCCTCATCCAGACCGGCAATACTGGGGGTTTCAAAATTACCTTTACCATCCATGCCATGGCACTCGATACAGTCAAAGGTGAGGTCCGCGCCTTTCTCAACACGACCCGTGGCTTCAATATTTCCCGCCATTAGCATCAAGAAGCCGACTGTCACGACGACAATTGGTTTTTTTATCAGCATATTAATAATATCTCCTGTCAATTAGAGGAACGGAATTTGTAAACCTGATTCTACCGGAAAACTGACACTTTTCCTTGCAAATTTGCGCGACAGCAAATGGGTACTTCCGAGTAATCCAGGTCACAGCTACCGAATACGGTGGGCCTGTCAACAAACCGCAATAACTAAAGTACACCCATAACACCGGTGATCGCACCAGCAATTCCCTTAATCTTTTTCAGAGACTTCCTGTATGTCCTCAATCAAACCCATGCGCCGGGCACGTGCCTGCCAGCTCTTGCGTGCCAGTGCCTGCATGTCAACCGTATTGTCTGATTCATCGATGATTTCCATACCCAGCAGGGTTTCCAGTACATCCTCCATAGTAACGATGCCAGCCATACCACCGAATTCATCAACTACCAGTGCTATATGCTCACGCTTTTCGAGAAAGCGATCGAAAACAGCTGAGATCGGAAAAGACTCGTGTACCACAATAATGTCGCGTTTGATCGAGTTAAGGCATAATTCACCTTGGCTCTGTACGAGCTTCTCCATCAATTCGGATTTGAGGAAATACCCGGAAATATGCTCCTTCACATCGCCTTCAAATAGAGGTATTCGTGAAAATGGTAAATCTCCGGCACCCTTATAGAATTCCAGGATGGTCTGATTCTCAGGAGCCAGCCTCACCACCGTGCGCGGTGTCATAATGTCTTTTACACGCAGTGTTTCCAAACGCAGTAAATTTGCGATAATTTCAGAACTCTGTTGTTCAACCGCACCCTCCGTGACCCCTATCTCGGCCATGGCAAGAAATTCGGGCCGAGAGAACACACTTTGTGATTTGTCCTTTTTCAGTTTTCGCGTAATGATCTGACTGAGCCAAACCAGTGGATAGAGCAGGAAAATGATGACGCCCAAAACCTCAACGGTAAAAGGCACCAGTTTTTGCCAGTGATTAGCCCCCAGTGTCTTGGGGATGATTTCAGACAGAATCAAAATGCCCAGGATCATGACCACAGGCACAACAACACCGGTGATCATCGGATTGGCCTCTGCCCATATCCTTGCAGATTGCTCACCGACACCAATTGCACCTACCGTATGAGCCACGGTATTGAGCGTTAATATCGCCGCCAACGGCCGATCAATATTTGACTTGAAGGAGCCAAGTTGTTGCCCTACCCGACCACCCTGCTGCAATTTAAGCTGCGCAAACGATGGTGTGATACTCAGCAACACGGCTTCCAATAAGGAGCACAGGAATGAAACCACGATAGCCAGCATAAAAAAAATGATTAGTAAGTTGTACATGAAAACGTTTATCTCACACTAATAGACATTCGGCATAATACCCTTCATTCCGGGTTTTTGTTCTTCATCTCTGAATACCTTTTTCTCAGCGACCTGTTCATGAACACCAGACTGGACAATGCCGTAAACACGGCTACGGAGCCGAGGATAAGGGCCAGTCGTATCCACGGCATACCGAATTCAATCCGCATCTGTACGATCAAAATCAAGCTGTATAACCATTCAACAGCGCCGAGCAACAAGGCGATTTGCATCACCCACGGCACCCAGGGCTTTCTCAATAGCAACAACAGGAGCAGGAAAAGCGGGGCCAACACCAGGACCGGCTGAGTGGCACGAACAAAGTGCGCGGACAGTAGCAAGAAGCTGATGAAAACGGGTAAAAGCCGGATAAAATTCATAAAGCCCTTCTTTGCTTATAAGCCATGGAACGATACATATATCGTTGTTTTTACGAAAAACGACTAACACACAAACATTGTTTCAAGGATTGTGTATTTTACCATTTTCGGCATCAGACAACCTGTTTTCCAGATGTGTTTCACCCCACCGACTAATGCAGATTAAATCGCTATTTGTCACCCGGTTTTCAACCGTGAAAAGTGCTTTTGATGGTATTATTCACTTTCACCATAGAGGAAGAATCGGCCCCATTCCTTAGGTAACCAGATTTGATTTATGAGCAACCCAATGCTTGCAAACACCAAGGAAACCATCATGAGTGACAATGAAGCGTCTGCGCTGCACTACGGCGTTAAAATTCTCCACGATCCCATTCGCAACAAAGGCACCGCGTTTACAGAAGCTGATCGAGAGGTCTTGAATCTACGCGGCCTGTTACCACCTCGTGTTCATTCACCCGCAGAACAAGAATTGCGTGTTCTCGGTAACATCCGCAACAAAGCAACCGACCTTGACCGTTATCTCTACCTGATAGCGTTACAGGACCGAAACGAGGTGCTCTTCTACCGTGTGGTAATGAACAACCTCGAAGAAATGATGCCATTGATTTACACCCCGACGGTGGGTATGGCATGCCAGGAATTCCAACACATATTTCGCAAGCCAAGGGGTTTTTATGTCTGCTCACATGATCGTGGTCATATCAGGGAGATTTTGCAGAACTGGCCACACAAGAATGCCCGCATCATTGTAGTGACCGATGGTGAGAGGATCCTTGGACTCGGTGACCTGGGTGCCGACGGGATGGGCATCCCAATTGGCAAACTCTCGCTTTACACAGCTTGTGCGGGCATCCACCCAACACAATGCCTACCGGTCATGCTGGATGTCGGCACCAACAACGAATCATTGCTGAACGATCCTCTTTACAACGGGCTGGAACAACGCCGCTCACGTGGAGCAGCATACGACGAACTGGTGGATGAGTTTATCGAGGCCGCAGAGGAAGTTTTTCCCGGTGTGTTAATTCAGTTTGAGGATTTCGGGAATACCAACGCCTTCCGCCTGTTAAAAAAATACCGTGACAAGACAAATTGCTTCAATGACGATATCCAGGGTACAGGGGCGGTAGCCTTGTCAGGCATCATAGGCGCGTTACGCATCAGTGGTGGCAAACTGTCCGAGCAACGTTTGTTATTTCTCGGCGCTGGTGAGGCAGGAATCGGCACCGCAGATTCATTTGTCGCTGCATTGGTAGAAGAAGGAGTCTCTGTCGAGCAAGCCCGTAAATGTTGCTGGTTTTTCGATACGCAAGGATTACTCGTCGCGGACCGCAAGAATATTGCACCCCATAAGCAACCATATGCCAGGAAACAGCCACCCATCGATAACTTCCTGGAAGCAGTGAATATATTGAAACCAACAGCGATACTGGGTCTTTCAGGCCAACCCGGAAGCTTTCCAAAAGAAGTTATTGAAGCCATGGCCAAAATCAACGAACGACCGATCATTTTTGCCTTGTCAAACCCAACATCAAAAGCGGAGTGCACCGCTGAGCAAGCCTATGGCTGGAGCAACGGCCGAGCGATCTTTGCCAGCGGCAGCCCTTTTGACGTCGTGAAGCTTGGAAACCAAACCCATGTGCCCGGACAGGGTAACAACGTGTATATCTTTCCGGGTGTGGGCCTTGGCATTATCGTAAGCCGCAGCAAAAGGGTGACCAACGAAATGTTTCTCGCAGCGGCACATTCGTTGGCAAATCAGGTCAGCAAATCAGATCTGTTGAGCGGAAGCGTTTACCCACCACTTTCCAGAATCAGAGAAGTATCAGCACTGATTGCCTTTGAAGTGGCAAAAATCGCCTGGTCACAAGGTCTCGCTGAACGCGAAGAACCCGCAGACATCATGGCTGATATTCAGGAACACATGTTCCAGCCTGATTACCCACACTACGCCTGAGTAACCATATAACATGCTGTAATCATTTAAATAACCGTTAACAGACAAAGAAGTCGTGCCAGCCATGTAACAATAGTCAAACAGACAGCCCACAGGTAATCAATCTATGGCTTGCTAGGAATTCAGCGTCTTATAAATATTTCAGAACCATGAGATCAGTGGTGTATGCGTTGATACATACCTGATGAGGAAATCCGGAATCCCGCCACCCCAAACCAGCAGCCCATGATTATACTAACTGGTTCAGGGTTTCCTGGAAAAAATCCAGGTTTAAACTGTTCGCTTACTCATCCGGCTTTTGACAATCCTGGTTTGTCGCCAAACCAGGATTCCAATCATTGCCAAAATGAGTAACAGAAGGCCGAACTTATCCAATACTGGAACCGGCTGAAACTTAGAGAACACGGTCAGGGTGTCGCTGGCTGTACCGCTGTCACCCAAGGACGAGGTCAGTGGATCGGTGATGTTGTCATACACACCGGCAATTTCACTGGTGACATCGACGCCGATCGTACAACTGGATGCGGCGGACACGGTACCATTAGTCAGCATAATGACACTGGACCCCGAAGTCGCGACCAAACCACCACCACAGGTACTGGTGTCATTGGCTGGGGTCGCAACGGTAACCGCTACCGGCAGATTGTCGGTGAAAGCGAGGATGGTCGCTTCGCTCGTGCTGCCGGTGTTATCAATCGTGAAGGTTAAGGTACTGGTAGCCCCTGTGAAGATTTCATCCGGCACGAAACTCTTGGTGAATGTCGGCGGTGGGTTAACTGTCAGGGTATCACTGGCTGTACCGCTGTTACCTGAAGACGACGTTAGGTCGTCGCTGGTATTAACGTGTACTCCGGCAATTGAGCTACTAACGTCGACACTGAGTGTACAGCTAGCCCCGGCCGACACGATACCACCTGTCAGTGTAATGACACTGGTCGCCGGGCTCGCTGTCAAGCTACCACCACAGGTATTGGTCGTGTTGGCGGGGGTGGCAACAGTGATTGCAGCCGGCAAATTGTCGGTGAACTCCAGGCTACTCGCCGCCAGGGCCGAGGCGGTATTGTCGATGGTGAAGGTCAGGGTGCTGACCAGTCCAACACCAACTAAATCAGGCGCAAAGCTCTTGGCAAAAGCTGGTGCCGGCTCAACCGTGAGGTTAGCAACGGCCGGGTCAGCCACCGTGAACCCTGTCTGAAAGAGGTTGCTGGTGGTGTTGACAAAAGTACCGGCCGAGGCTGAAGCAGGCACAGTAACGGTAACATCAAACGTGCAACTGTCTCCTGCAGCACCGTTGGCCGCGAGGCTGGCCCCGGTCAGGGTGAGGAATGACGTACCTGTGAGCGACGATCCAGCACCACAGGGTGTTGCTGGTAGGCCAGTAGCCTCGAGACCCGATAAAACAGCATCAAGATCGTCCGAGAAGACAAGACCGATCGCTGCATTGGCCGTGTCCAGGTTCTCTATGGTGAAGGTGAGTACCGCTGTGCCAGTAGCCGTGGTCGGGCCATCGAATGACTTACTGAAATTAATCAACTTCAACCTGAGATTATCGCTCGCTGGGTCGCCGAAAACATCAAGCCCCCCATCGCCGACGCCGACACGGCCAGTGACTCCCGTCGTGGTATTCAGAAAAACATTACCGGCTGGTGGAGCAGAAGGTACAGCAACCAGCAAAGTAACCACGCAACTCTCGCCCGGCAGAAGCACACCGCCGTCGTATTCGAATAAGCCTGTGGGAAAAGAAAAAGCAGACATACCATTACAGGTGTTGCCGCTCGCGCTTGTCGCCTTTAACCCGCTCAGTACACTGTCAAGATCATCAACAAAAGCAATGGAGGTCACCGTATCGGTCGCACTCAGATTGGTAAGCGTAAACTGCAAGGTAACTGTGTCACCGGGGCTGACCGGATCATCGATGAACGCCTTGCTTAGAGTCAGAAGATTGGACCGAATGACCAGATTATCCACCGCAGGGGGTAAGGTGCCAAGACTGTTGGATAGTGAGCTGGTGACGTTCGTGTAAGTCCCGTCTGCGGAGCTGGACGGCACGGTCAAAGTCAGATCAATACTGCAAGAGGCTCCAGCCAAAACGCTACCGCCGGAATAGCTTAAGAAGGTGGTACCACTCAGTGAGCCGTTGCAGGTATCGCTCACCATACCAGTCTCTGCCAGGCCTGTCAGTGCCGCGTTCAGATCGTCGGCAAAGCTGATACTGGTGACATCGACTGCCCCGCTGGTGTTGTCGAGCGTGAAGGTCAAACTCACCGTGTCGCCAGCGATCACTGGATCATCGGTAAATTCCTTCGAAAACAGCAGCCCAGTGACCAGAAGGTTATCCTTGGCCATATTACCCGTCACTGCAACACCACCGACAGTGGCTGTAACTGCAGAAGTCTCGTTGGTGTGGAATCCCGAGGTCGCGCCAACCGGTACACTCAGGCTAATAGTAATGGAACAGCTTTCACCGGCCATCAAAGTGCCAGCAGAGAAGCTAATCAGGGTTGGTGTTGAAATATCGACTGTGGAGCCAGCGCAGGTGTTGGTGTCCACGGATGCCGCAATCAAACCTGGTATTCCGGGCGATAATGCCGTCAGATCATCGCTAAAACTGATGCCAGTGGCATCAGCAGGTGCAAACTCGTCGTGGGTCAGCGTGAAGACGAGGGTCGCTGTTCCACCCGGCACTATAGGATCATCGGTGAATTCCTTGGTCAGGTTGGGTGCCGCCACAACAACCAGGTCACCACTGGCGGGCGGGCCTGTCACCGTCGGGGCTCCGGCCGCATCGTCAAGTACAGCACTGATCGCTCCAGTGGTATTGGTGTAAGTGCCCGAAGGTTGGCCGGTGGGTATGTTTATCGTCACCGAAAACGTGCAAGAACCAGCGGCTGCTAAGCTGCCACCGGTCAAAGAAAGCCCCTGACGTTCGGTACCCAAGCTGACGAGATCAAGTGACGAGCTAACACCACAAGGCGGATTGGGGCTGGGCGGCAAGCTTACAGATACAGGAAACGGTAGAAAACCACCCGTAGCGCCACCACCATCTGTTAATTCATCGACAAACTCGATGCCGCTCATCGTCGATGTACTTTCGGGATTGGTGATCGTGAACTCGAGGGTCACGGGGTTGCCAGCACCCACGGGGTCGTCGGTAAATGTCTTGCTCAAAACCGGGAAGCTGACGACAAAAAGTAGATCGCCAGCACTATTGCCAATCTCGTCTGCACCACCAACAACACCAGTGACCGGACCAGCCGTATTCGGATAAGTGCCGGGAGTGCTACCAACAGGAACAGTCAAAGCGACGCTAAAGGTACACGAACCCTCAGGCGGTAAAGTACCACCAGTCAGGCTTAAAACGCCCAGGCGAAGGACAGGCTGGACCCGGCCCCGCAAGGTGGATTGGGGGTCGGTGGCAGGGTAGCTGTGAGACCGGTGAGTGTCGCGTCAAGATCATCATCAAAAGCAATACCGGTCGCTGAATCAGCTCGGCTCTTATTGGTAACCGTAAACTCGAGGTTTACAGTACCGCCTGGCGCCACCGGGTCATCGGTAAAATTCTTGCTCAAGCCGAGCAGGCTTGTGATTTCGGTAACCTCGAGTATGGCTGCTGCCTTGCCACTTGACAGGTTAGCAAAACCTGTTCCAGCTAACAGTTCGCCCGATACATTGCCGAGGGAGCCGACCGCAGCACCGATCACGTCAACAGTGACACTGCAACTGCTTCCCGCACCAAGTGCGGGAAAGCCGCTGGTTCCAAAAGACGAAAGGGAGATGGTGGCAGTACCAGGGACCGCGATAAGCGTCGCTGGTAGCACTGAGGTGTCACAATCAGTGGAAGCATTGGCCGGACCCGCCACTACCATTCCAGCAGGTAAGACATCTGTGAAGGATAATGTTACGGCGTCCGAACCACTATGTGAATTATCAATGGTGAAGGTCAACGTGCTACGACCGCCTATCTCAACGCTCGACGGTGCGAAGCTCTTGCTGAAGCCTGGTCGATCTACAGCAACAGTTAAATCATCGGTAGCAGCGTTGCCTTCGGCTCCAGTCCACGTCAAGACCGAGGTCGTATTGGTGTATGTGATGTTTTCTACACCTCCAGAGGCCGTAACATTAACAATGATCCCACAGCTTTCGCCGGTGCCGACCATGCCATCAGCCAAGCTGATGCTGGAGCCACCATTCGTTGCTGTGACGGTACCAAAACAGGTGTTGGAGACGAATGCCGGGGCAGCCAGTGTCATTCCTGAGGGCAGGGAATCGGTAAATGCCAAACCATTTAGTGATACACCACCTAAAGTGTTATCAATCGTAAAGACCAGCATGCTGACACTGTCCGGGCCAATCACGTCCGGCACGAAAACCTTTGAAAATACTGAGTTTTGGGCCTGCACATGGGTAGGTAACATTACAAAAACAAGTATTGCCACTGAGAAACACGCACGGAAACGACGTACAAAAGAATTGTTGATCATTTTTTTGGCCCCGGCTAAAACCTTTAATTAATAATGTTTTATGGCGGGCATACGCAATAGCATTTTATCCAGTTCTTATCTTCCACTACTGGCATGCTTAACGCCTCGACACTGATCATAGCAAAAATATCATGTTTGCCCAAATTAAAGAATCCAATGAATAAAAAAAACAGAATTCCGATGTACATCACATTAATGAATATAGTGTTTTAACTCTCACTCTATTTTTGATAGCCAAAGCGAACAAATCATAAAATTACTCACTAAATTTATAGTTGAAAAAACTGATCTCTTCATCAAATCGCTTTCTGACCAGATCAACCAGCTCATCATCATAATAGGCTGGATAGTTTTTATGTTTAGACACGTTACGCAACGGAAGCGTGGTCATTGGAATCCCTATCATCTGACAAGCTTTTTCAAAATCCTGATTCAAACGTTCATAACGCAAATAATAATCAATATCCTCAAAACATGCTGGCCTCGCCTCTTTACCATTTTTCATCGAAATGAAATCTGTAACGGGTTGTACTCTATTGACTAAGCGGATAAAGCTTTTCTTGCTCCAGGTCACCCGCCCACGGTGAGGTGAAAAATAGAAAGAAATCATTCGCTCCCAGGGGTTTCTGACACAGGTGAATTTAAACAACCCTTTTAGGACGTCTGTTCCCAGTTGAAGGTGATATTCCGATAATGTCGAATGTTTTTCTATGTTGAATTTATCCGACCTGACTTCAAAACGCTCAATACCATCTTGATGTGGTGCCAGACAAACAATTTTATCCTCAGAATAGTCTTTTAATATGTTCTGGATTGAATTCCCACCTGTTTTAGGTATATGAACAAAAAGAAAACTGTACTCTAACGAAATCAAGTTTGATTACCCATTACAAGTTTTTTGCTTTGAATCACAGAAATATTGTAGCCATAAAAGACTGCCTTGATAGTGAGTTGAGTCAAACCCAACTTTGAAAAACAATCGTTCAACATTGCGTGCAAAAAAAAGGAGGCCAATACCGGCCCCCTTTTCTTAATAGTTGACAATTGCCTTATTGCAGGCTTGTAAGCATACTATTTGCGTTGGCATTAATCTGTAAGTCGATCACCATGGCCTTCAGTTTCTCATATTGTGCTTCTTGCATGGCTACCATTTCCTGGTTGTCAGCCTGAAGTTGTTTTATGGTTACTTCGAGTGATCTGTTTTTCTTAATCAACGCCTTGATTGCAACTAAAGCAACACCTGCTGTATCGATCGTAGAAATCCCGGTCTCGGTTGCACCCAACTCAAATGCGGCATAAAAGTCCTGTGCCATTGGACCGATATGGCGTTCACCCAAGGCATCTTTATATTGCCATTCCTGAATTGGCAGCGTCTCTATACGATCAAGAATTTGAAGATCATCAATGTCTCTAATCGAGGTTTTAACATTGACATCAGAATTCTGCGTTAAAAGACCTGAAATGGTCATATTGCCATTGTTGAGAACTTCCATTTCTACAACACCGGAAGATTGTCGAGACACTCTAAACCCAGTAACGGCATTGACAAGTCCCCAAGTGACGCCCGCAACATTATCTTCCAACTGAAACTTAACCTCTCCAGGGTTCGTTAACCTAAGCAAGGTGTTTGTCGCTACGGTTGTCTCTACCACATGAAGATTTACCTCTGGGCTGGTTATACCAATCCCAACATCACCCGTTGTCGCTTCAATATTTATCGCGTTAGACGGGGCTCCAGGAAATATCCTGAACGGCAGCGTACTACCATTTGTAGCATCGCGAATAAAGAAATTCGCCTCATTACCAGCCACATCCCAGGTTTGCGGGGTAAAACCGGATGAACCATCCTGTTCCAACCTCAATGTAGGTGTGTTTCCTGATTTCACATGAAGATCAACCACCGGTGTGTTTGTACCAAAGCCAACCCGACCGCCGTCATCGACGTAAAGGCTATGGCTTGGTGCATTTCCTTCTATAGTAAACGGGGTCCGACCACCGTCAATATCATCAATAGAGAACTTGTTTAAGCCACCATTGGAACTATCATTAAAAGTAATTTGCCAGTCTCTTGTCGGGAATGAAGCTGTGCTGCTTGTGTCTTGAGCCTTGATGCGAAGATTGTTCTCCTTGAGCCTGATCGTGTCGAATCCAAAAGACTCGCCATTTACACAGTCAAGCCCAACACATGTACTGCCATCGACAATCAGGTCATCCAGAATAACTTGATCTGCCTGCATACCTGTTGCCGCAAACAGAAGTAAGCCACCACCCACTACTTTAATTAATTTGTTCATTTCGCCGTCTCCGTTGAAAGCAGCGCCGACCCGTCACCAAACTCATCAAGGTCTGGGTCAACCACACTGCCGTTGACGATGCGGAAGGTACCGCTGACAGGTGACATTTTTGCATCTGTCTTGCCGTGTAATACGTTCCGATCCTGCATTCCGGAGCTTTCCTGCCGAGACATGGTCACTGCTGGAATCGGTCTTGCCTCATATTTATACAGACCATCTGTCAGTGCTTTACCATCAGCCTTTTTAATGTCCAGAAATACCGAGTTGGCATAAGCATGTCTTTGTGTAAATACCGTATTTCCAGGTCCGGAGACATTGAGTTGTAAGTCGACATCACTGCCTTTGACCTCGAACAAAACTCCATCAGGGTGTGTAAACACCTGGATTGTGGTGTCATTGCCAATCCCTTTTGCATAAGCAGTGCTGGCAACCAGTAGAATTGTCATAAAAATAAGCATGCGATTCATGATTTTAGCCCACGTTTTTTTACAAGTTTAAGAACATCATATATTTTCTATCGACATCATTTGGTCCAATAGATAATCAATAGACATAAATGATGGCTTTAATATGAGCGCCCCGCTCACTGTCAAAAATAACATATTCAGAACAGTGCCACAACTTGACGCACCTGACGGTGACATCGCTAGGTGCGCTTTTTTGTAAGCGAATTCGCCATTGGAAGTACGGGTTTGTCGGCTCTGACGGTGCTGGTTTCACATCGAGTAAATTCGTCGCTCCAAACAATGGCTCCCGATGATCAAACTGATCAGCCCTATGGTAACCCGAGCAACAGTACCTTTTCGGGCAGCAGGCACACGTGTTTACTACACGCTTGAAGCAGTATCTGCAACGAAGATGGTTGCTGCCCTATGGCTACGGTGATGTCGATAACCACACGCCCACTATAAACATTCAACGTTTCTTTAGAAAAATCAGCAATCAATGGGATGCCAGCAGGGTAATTTACCTTCAAGTCACCCACTCCCTCCACCCGAGTAGCGATAAGACGTTTATCAGTGACCTTGGAGGCATTGATGTGCCAATTATCATCAAGATTAACAATGACTTGCCAATGCCCAGCCACAGTCGTTGAACGCAATGACACCATACCGTTACCTTTTGCGATAATAGTTTCAGAAACTGCATAAGCCTTGTCCTCCAACTGCAGCAGGGCTAAATAATATTCAGGCTGGTTGTCAACAGCAGCATTGCTCCCCGCTTTCAGTTTTTCATAGGCTTTGATAAACCCCAGCTCAGTCTGGTGGTTTGCAAATGATTTCAAGGTCGTCGCAAGCGGGCTTGGTAGCTCACTATCCTGATGCAGATCAATTGGATATTGATCCAGGTCATCACGACTACGATATGAAAGGCTACCATCCTTATAGAAAAGCTTAAGAATCGTGCTGTCAAGTAGCCGCGCCCTGCGCTTCCATTTGAAGTCTTCAGTTTTTAAGTAAAGCTGCCAAAGTGCATTGGAAAAATAACTGTAATCATCCAGAAAACCTGGCTGGTTACCAAGCCGAAACAGCTGCCCTTTTGACCATGACGTTGTCCAAATAATATCTGCGAGATCAATGGCCGCATCCAAATCCTGCGCCTGCAACAGGGCTAGAAGCCACAGTGCATTCCATGCCGTGATTTGGTTATCAATGACCCTGGGGCTTGTAGTGCCGGGTAATTGCATACGCTTTTGCTGCATATTTGATTGCCATGAACCCTGCCCTGTCATAGGCAATGACCCATATAAGTAGTACAGCTTGTCAGCATAGGCAACGGTCTTGATAGCCGATGGCAAATTATTCATGACATTTTCCGCCCACAGGTAAAAACCTCCTTCCCGACCATCATGATCGGCATCAATAGCAGCCGCATAAGTCCCACCGGGGAGACGCATATATTTTTTTACAAAATCGATGATTGAGTCAGCGTATTCGCGGTATACAGGCTTCTCAAGCCAGACTGCCGCATCGGTATACAAACTCACAATCAATGCCTGGTTATAAAGCATCTTTTCGAAATGTGGCCGCGTCATCTGCCTGTCAGTGGTATATCGGAAAACACCGCCAAAAATGACATCACTCATTCCGCTATTCATTACAGCGTTAAGTTGATCAATTAAAGTTTGTTTTAATTCAGCTGTTTGCTCAAATTTATATCGGTTGAGTAAAAACTGTAATTTCAACTCGCTCGGAAACTTATTGCGCACTCCAAAACCACCATGCAATGGGTCTATGCTGGACAACAGCTTTTGTCTGGCTTGCTCAAGCCATTGTTTTTTGGAAGCGCTATCACCGCTGTTGCGGATGGTCAAACGCTGTTCGATTTCCCCAGCCAACAGATCGGCATTCTGCTTCAACACCTCAGGCTGGTCTTGCCAAAGCCGGTTGAGGCGTGCAGTAACAGTAAGCAGTTGCGTTTTACTGAGGTAATTTGCCGCAAGTACCGGCTTGCGATCAGGCAATAACACCATCGTGATCGGCCAACCACTCTCGCCCTTAATGGTCTCAACAGCCAAGTTGTAATACGCATCAATATCTGGCTGTTGCTCCCGGTCGACCTTGATTGAAACAAACGCCTGATTGAGCGCAACTGCCACTTCTGTATCAGAAAAACTTTCAGTTTCCATCACATGACACCAGTGGCAACTGGCGTACCCGATGGATAGAAAAATCAGCTTGTTTTCCTTGAGTGCACGTTCGAAAGCTACCTCAGCCCACGGATACCAGTCGATTGGGTTATCCGCGTGTTGTTTAAGATAGGCAGAATCAGCCAGC
The DNA here is from genome assembly GCA_021772935.1 of Gammaproteobacteria bacterium. Lineage (GTDB taxonomy): Bacteria > Pseudomonadota > Gammaproteobacteria > Xanthomonadales > SZUA-36 > SZUA-36. The sequence continues at coordinate 6,777 of JAJFLA010000049.1, read as the reverse complement.
ACCAGGCGATTGATATATTGAGGCACAAGCTGAGAACCTTGCCGCCATCTTTGATCCCAATTACGCTCGATTGCTTGGGTACTTCCGGGCAGCAGAATCGGGCTGGCATTCGCCGGTGTTGTCAACAACACAAGTAACACAACCGTCAACAGAAGCTTTGGCTTAATTACTGGGCGCATCACTCATTTCAATCAAGTGGGTCGTATTGGCAGCAAGATTCTTGATGTTTTGACGTTCGCCGTTTGGCCAGGTGATTTCCACATCGGCCCTGTCCAGATCACCCAAGCCCACATGGACGGTTTTTGGGTGAACCGTCAAATACGCGCCACTGCCATGAATCTCTCGCCATATTTTTTCACCGTTAGGCAAACTGATAATGACTTTGGCGCCGATGGCGTCACGGTTGACCCGCCGGGACGGGTCGCCCCTCAACCGCAGTTTCATCCAGTTGTTCGGTAATCGCTCGGCCACATTTTGATAAAAATGGGCCTGTTGGTGGTAATTATTGAGAACAATATCCAGATCACCATCATTATCGTAGTCAAGATAGGCGGCACTACGCGAGTTACCAAGCAAGCTCAACCCACTTTGCTCTGAGACATTGTTCAGCTTGCCATCAGCATTGACAAAAAACACATTACTCTCTTTTGTATCTACGGGCAGATACTTGTTTTCTTGCGCTATTTGGCCGGGTTCCGCGTATGAATTTTTACTGCTGTACAGGTTAAATTCATTCATACCATTTAATACGTACAGATCATCATCCCCATCTTTATCCGCATCAAAGAAACTGGCTCCCCACGACCACCCGGTGGAATTGTAACCCCGCCCAACGAGTTGTCGGTTGAGTGTATAGGTCACCTTGTCATCAATCGAACGTGATGAGATGAATAAATCATTTGCTTCCACTACACGTAATTTTGCCAGCTTTTCAAGATTGAACTTCATCTGTGTATCTTCATTGGGCAGAACGTATTTTTCATCTTTATTCATGGTCACGATATTGGAGATATAAATATCTGGAACCTGATCGGCATTCAAATCTGCGAGGCCAATATTCATCGTATAAGAAGGCTTGTCTACCCCCAACTCCTCAGTCACATCGGCAAATCTTCCGTTACCCATATTCTGGTAGTAAACATTCGAACCAAAATCATTACCGACAATCAAATCCTGCAAGTTATCGATATTAAAATCGGTATGAGCTACTGCCTGACCCCAACCCGCGTCCTCGACACCAGCCTGGGTTTCTTCAAAGCGAAAGCCGCCCATATTTCTAAACAGTTTATTGGGTAAGCCATTACCATTAACCCGGCTTAAGGTCGGCAAAACCCCATGGATATAATCACCAAAATAGGCAATATAAATATCCAATAAACCATCATTGTCATAATCAAACACCGTGGCCGGACCACCCACCAGCCCCGGACCACCCAAGCCAGCCTTATCAGTCATATCTGTAAAAGTGCCATCACCCTTGTTTTTATACACTCGATGCTTGTCATCCACATAGGTAATGACGATATCCTGCCAGCCATCATTATCGAGGTCAGCAATCAAGGGTTGCCGAGGTTCACCGGGGCGATTGTCAACGGGTCGCAGGTAGGCGAGACCTGCCTTTGAGGTCACATCGTCAAACTTTCCCCTGGTGTCATTAATATACAGCTTGTTGCCCAGGCCGCTGAGCAACAGAATATCCTGGAAGCCATCATTGTTAATGTCTCCTGCGGCGACACCTGCGCCACCAAAAGCGGGGGGGATAGTAATGATGCCAGTATCATCATCACGCTGAAGATAACTGCGCAACAACCGGCTTAACCAGTCTGAAGAACGGTGCATGGCATTAATGCCGGTACTGGCCGTTATATCCCTGAACCAGGTTGTAAAGGGTTTTAACTGTGCCCTGTCAGAGGGTTCTGCCGAGTGCAATGCTTCCTGTTTGACCTCTGAACCGGACGTACCTGAAAGTGTTGTATTGATCTTTTTCTGAATTCGTTGTACTGCGACCGTGAGCAAATCAACAGAAAGCCTTTCCTGTCCGGTTTCCACACCTGCCAAGCCCGCTTCTCGCAACAATAACACACCAAACTGAGCGACATTCTCGGCCAGTAATTCGGCTGCAAACGGGTCTACATCCAGGAATTGGGTTATTTCAGGATTATCCAGCGCATAACCAAGATATACCCAGTGCACACCACTGTCCCTGAATGCATCCAGGTCATATGACTCTATACTTAGTTTACCGCTTGGGAGATTCGGGAAATAAACAATGTCTTCGTATTCATTGACCTTGAATGGCGTGAAGTGCTCAATGAAGCGAGCCACATGCTCTTCCTGAATCACCGTTTTATTGTTGGCTGCTGCTATCTTCACAGCACCTGTGTACATCTCGATCGCATATCCGACCAGTGCATCAATAAAACCTCGCCTGAAAGTCTCCGCTTGTAGCTTATCAATGGGCCAGCTAAGGCGCGCAAAATAGACTTGCATATTGCGTACAAACAGTTGGTTAGAAACCTGATTGTACTGTGCGTAGGAGGATACTTTTTGTTGGATAATTTTCACCAACAACGGTGGCTTGGATTGACTGAAAGCAACAATGGGTTTCTCGGAATCAATGGTCTCTTTGTTCGCTACTTTAAACAAAGCCAGCCAGGCGCGGTTGATGTTTTGTAATGTGATTTCATATTCGTCATGTGCCCTTGCATATACATCTGCTTCCTGCAGTAATGCCAGCGTGGCCAAATCAAGTTTTTGTTTAAGCATTTCAAGTGCTTCTGAGGAGAGCGGCGGTAAAGGTTCTTCGCTGGAGTTCAGCATGGAGTCCTGCTGCACCGCAAGAATCGCCCGCAGTGAATACGCCACGTTGCCGTACTGCCTGATGTCGGTTGGCCTGATGCTTATTTGGGCTTGATTAGGAAAAGTGAGCACATGAGAACCATCCCCTTGACTTGCAAATGAAATTATTTCGGCGAACGCATTGTTGATGTTATCTGTGCTTATATTATTCGAACCACCATCCGAGTTTCTCCAGACAATATTTGCCAGGCGTTTCTGCAGTTTGTTTTTCTGATACCGAGCCTGATCAGAAAGTGGCGTACCATACATGAAGTCTTCTAGTCTGGAGGCGCTGGCGTAACACTTGGGGTCTTTATCACCTTCCAAACCTTCAATATCAGCGAGGATCATATCCAGGACGCCGGGTTTGGAACTTTGACACTCGGCGGATAAATTAAAACTGACAACAATGATCAGAAGTATCAATTTTTTCATAGATTTTTGATCCCTGGATGTACATCAGTCTGTGTAATCAGAGATATTATCAGAAAGGCACGTGGGATCGAGATTGGCAGCGGAAGCCAGACAGGATCAAAGAACATGATCGTAGGGAATAAGTATATTCCCTACGATCAAATTATCGCTATCACATTTTGTTCAACAAGCTAATCAAGGCTGGTCAACAAGCTCTTTGATTGACTCTGCATCTGCAAGTCCAAAACCATGGCCTTCAGGTTAGTATAAGCAGTTGCCTGCTTTTGTTGGTTACTTAACAAAGTCTGGTTTTCACGTTGAAGTTGTACGATAGAAGCTTGCAACGAGAGGTTTTTTGTCTCAAGCAAATCACTCTTCTCAGCCAACGCTTGTATGGCGGCTAGTGCCACGCCTGCGGTATCAATACTCGATATCCCCGTATCCGTAGCGCCCAGGCCAAAGGCAGCATAAAAATCCTGTGCCATCGGTCCAATATGCGCCTCGCCACGGGCATCCTTGTATTCCCACTTATTCATTGGCAAACGGGTCACAAGATTCAGAATTTCACTGGTATCAACACCAGTAATTGCAGTCTTCGCATTAATATCAGAATTTTGTGTCAAGGCCCCTGCAAGAAGCATATTGCCATTGTTGAAAACTTCCATTTCCACCACACCGGAACCCTGGCGGGATAAACGGAAACCGGTACCGGGGTTGGCAAATGCCCAGTCGACTCCTGCACCTGTGTTTTCGACACTAAATTTTGGGTTGCTGACACTGCTCAATTTAAATAATACACGGTCCACAAGAGCCGCGTTCGTCTCTTCCACGAAAACTTTCGCAGTACCATCTGTACGTCGTACATGTAACGATGCCTGTGATGTTGTGCTCACTATTCCCATTCCAACATCACCATTTGCTAAAATTTCGAGTGAATCGGTCGGTGCATTGGGTCTTATTCTAAATGGCAATGTAGAACCATTAGTGACATCACGAATAAAGAAATTGGTCTCGTTACCGGCAATATCCCAGGTTTGTGGCGTAAAGCCGGAACTACCGTTTTGTTCCAGCCTCAGCGTCGGAGTATTTCCATCGACCGCATGTAACTCAACGACAGGCGTCGATGTTCCAATCCCTATGTCACCTTGGGAATCAACATAAAGTGCATTAGCAATAGCCCCAGCCTCTATTTTGAAAGGGACTCTGGCTGCAGTGCTATCTTCGACCGCAAAATAGGCCGCACCACCATTGGTAGAATCATTTATCAGAATCCGCCAGTCATTTTGGGGGAAAGAAGCCGAATTGCTCGTGTCATCGAATAGAATTCTAAGGTTGTTCTCTTTTATCTTGAGGGTATCAAACCCAAAGGACTCGGTTTCAATACAATCGAAACCAATACATAAACTACCATCTATAGAGCCGTTAGTAGTGTGAAAAAATACTGCCTCTGCGCTCAACGACAGAATTAATAGGAACACACCAATTGCTGTTGTAAGAATACTTTTCATTGTAAAGCCTCCACTGATACCAGACTGTCAGACTCTCCAAGGTCAGGGTCAACCACCATGCCATTACTGATTCGGAAGTTGCCACTCAAGGCAAAAACAGGTGGTCTGGACTTATGCACCAAGCTATTCCGGTCCGGCATTTTTGAACTCTCTTCCCGAGAAATCGAAACTGCGGGTACGGGCCAAACTTCATACTTGTACAAGCCGTCGGCCCACACCTGACCATCGGCCTGCTGTATACCCAGAAAAATGGAATCGCCGTCAGAGTATCTCTGCGAGTAGGCTTGAGTTGGGCCTGAAATATTTAGCTGCAAATTAGTCTCACTTTTATCGACTTGAAACAAAACACCATCAGCATAGGTGGTTGCCTCAATCGTAGCGTTACCCTCAAGACCTTTTGCATTAGCACTCATGGCAATCACCATGGAAAACAGTAAAGACATTACACGGTTCATAATTAAAACCTTCATCAGTTCAAAACAATTTACACAGCAAAGATCACAACCATTGACAGGTATGATAAATAACCTGTTATTACAAACTCTTAATAAAATTCCTGACGTTGGTGTGTTATTTCTATGCACACATCATCGTTGTTTTTTTAAAATAGCATACTTGTATACTTAGGTTCAATCATGGTTCGATGGCTAATTTGTAACGCAAATTATCGGCAACCGAGCCGATCTCCGTCAGTCCTAATTTGTGCCAAAATAGCGCTCACAACTTATGTTGGAGGCAATACGTAAAGTGGTTTGATACGTCGGAGGGAATAACTTGTGGAGACGAGACGAGGTGCTCGTCTCATGTCCACAAAAATATCTGACAGTACTGCCGTCAGTGCAACACTGTTCCAGAAAACTAATCCAGATTGGTTAACAAACCCTTTGAATAAGCCTGCACTTGCAAGTCAATGACCATGACTTTGAGGTCAGTATAAGCTGCAGACAGCTGTTGCTGGTTGTTTAGCAATTGAGCTTGACTATTCAACAACGCCTTGTTCTCACGTTGGAGTTCCTTGTTTCCACTTTGCAGTTGTTGCATAGATACCAGCAGGGATTGATTCTTCAGCTCAAGTAACTCATTTTTTTCAGCTAGCGCCTGTATCGCTGCCAGTGCCACACCTGCGGTATCAATGCTCGATATCCCCGTATCCGTAGCGCCCAGGCCAAAAGCAGCATAAAAATCCTGTGCCATCGGTCCAATATGCGCCTCGCCACGGGCATCCTTGTATTCCCACTTGTTCATTGGTAAACGGGTCACAAGGTTCAGAATCTCTCCGGTATCAACACCAGCAATTGCAGTCTTCGCATTAATATCTGAATTTTGTGTCAAGGCCCCTGCAAGAAGCATATTGCCATTGTTGAAGATTTCCATTTCCACGACCCCGGAACCCTGGCGAGATAAGCGGAAACCCGTACCGGGGTTAGCAAATGCCCAGTCGACTCCTGCACCTGTATTTTCAACACTGAACTTTGTATTGCCAATACTTTTTATCTTAAACAATTGGCGATCTTGTGGGGTTGCGTGCAACTCTTCGACTAGTATTCGGGCGCTACCATCGCTGCGCTGCACGTGCAGACTTTCAGTTGGGCTGGCTGTACCCATCCCAATGTTCCCTGAGGCAACTACTTGTAGCTGAGCACTAACACTTATTGAAAAAACCAGGGTAACACCAGTCACTATCCAGTTAATCAAGCTCTTATTAGTCATTGCTTTATCTCCCATGTTGTTTTAGCCATACTCACTTTAAAAATCGCCTGGAATTGTAGCGACAAATGTAGCACCCAGACCCACAACGAAGCCAGGTTCCAAAATGATATGACCAGTACTGCCCGCTTCCAGCAATAACGCTGCACCAGCGGCAACGGTGAATTCTGTACCAGCGGTGATCTCATCACAGGCTCTGAAGTACTGGCTGCCGGTAATGGTCTGATCATGCAAATCAAGAGAAGGGCTACAACCGACACCAGAATCTGTCACGGTCTGCACCGCATCGTGTGCGTTGATTAACCCATTA
>JAJFLA010000048.1 GCA_021772935.1 Gammaproteobacteria bacterium | reverse complement strand
GGAACCTTATGCTTATCTGCGTCGTGTCTTTACTGAACTGCCGAAGGCGGAGACGGTTGAAGCTATCGAAGCATTGCTGCCGGGGAATATAGATCAGATCAAGGCCGGTTGAGCAATACTGTCGTTTATTAACCGCTTACGATCGAACCGGGGTCGGACTCAAATGCACTTGACACCGCATGACTTTCGGATGATGTGTGTTGCATTTGAATCTGACCCCATTCCGACCCCATTGCTCACCCCACTGCGGACAACTTTGCCACCCGCAACAGAAAATCCGCCTTTCCAACGCCAAGCCCACTCACCGTTCAACATATTCCTGCAATAAGCGTGAACTGAGTGCCGAAATCGCGGCCATGGTGGAACCAACTGGGGACCGGTTCATGATGATGATGACGGCTGATTTATTTTCCGGATTAAACATGAAGGAAGAAAATACACCCAGATCAGAACCACTGTGCCCGGTAAAGCCCAAGGTTTCCCGGTCCCGCCAGAAAAAGCGTTGTCGGCTTGATAATTCCGGCGGCAATTGAAGCCGCATCATTTCTGCAAAGCTCGCCTCGTCGAGTATACGTTTGCCCTCATACTCCCCCTGATTAAGAAGCATCAATGCCATACTTGCAAGATCACGCACCGAAGCATTGACCCCGCCGTCGGGATATTGCGGATTACCAAAATGAGGGTAAGTATGGTAACTGCGAAGACTTTTACCCGGGTTAAAAACCCGGCTGATCAGGTAATGTAAAACAGGTTCATTGGCCGTTGCACAAATCCCTACCAGCCAGATGCATTGCTGCACTTCATAACGTGTTGCCAGCACATCGGATGGGTAATAATCGATCCGCCAGGAGGTTTGATCCATACCGAGTGGAGCAAAGATACGCTGACGTGATATCTGTTCCAGACTCCTGCCCACTGCATATTCTGTCGCCAGACCAGCAACACCTGCCCCCAGATTACTGTAGAGACGCGAACTACCGGGTGGGTTTTCGGAAAAATAAGCAGCACCTTCATAAAGATCGCCGCCGGGTAATAACAGCCGCCGCAGGTGATCTTCCAGCGAGACCACAGCATCAGCACCTTCGGTATAACTATCCTCGTCATAGTAATCGGCCAGCCCGGATGTATGCGTCGCCAGATTTCGCAGACTGATTGCAGCACCGTTGGTGTGTGGGTTGTTTAATGGGAATGGAAGATAGTCGCTGACATCCGCATCCAGATTCAAAAGCCCGTCTGCAACCAGACTCATGATCGCCATTCCCATGATCGGTTTACTGATAGAGGCAATATTGGCAGGCGTATCTGCTGTCATGCGATGACCGCTTTCAATATTAGCGTAGCCATAACCCTGCAGGTGACGAATTTTGCCATCAGCGATTACAGCAATGGCCAGTCCGGGAATGGACGCATCCTCCATCAGGGTTTCAATATAACTTGGCAGGTTCATATCCTGCGAAGCCCGGTTTTCTTGTCTCGGCGCCAAAGCAATGAAGCCCAACAGCACAACAAAACTGACAACGAACACAATGAAAACTCGTTTCATGAGCATTACACCTCTTTTGTAAGATTTAAATTTTGGCTTGTATCAGGCAGCGTGACCCGACTAAGGGGCAGGTTCCGTATTTAATCAGAGAGACTCACCCAGCAATATCATCGAGTATGCAGAGTTTACTTCCACAGCCCCATCTTTGACGGTTACAGATTGTCCTGAGTAGTAGTCTTTCAAAACTGTACCATCTGAAAAAACATCAAATACTGGCAATGACTTGACGCCTTTCGACAGGCCATCGGCAACCAGTACCTTATCGGAATGGCCTTTGCGATCCAGTGTGCGTTTAAAGATGTACGGCACAGCCTTGAGCTGCTGATGAACACCTGCACCGACCGCTGGATGCTGTTGCCGGAAAATACCCAGCTTTTGCCAGTGCTGTAATAACTTTTGAGTGCGTGGATCATTCAAGGTATCCCAATCGATAAATGAGCGCAGCACGGCATCACCGGTGGCCTTTTTTACCTGCAAAATACGGCCGATTTCGTCGCCGTAGTAAATCTGTGCAGCGCCAGGTGCCAACATTAGCTTGGTAGCAGCCTCGAAAGTCCGCTCGCGTGTCGGATCAAACGGGGCCCCGTCATCGTGGGATGCGATGTAATTGAGAACACCATGACCTTCGAGCGGACCACCATTCAAAGACCGGGAGTAGCTACTGAATAAATCTTCCATGGACTGATGCGCATGCGCGGCAAAACCCATATTGATCAGGCTTTCAAAACCGTAGTCAAAAAAATCTACCTGCTTGTCACCATAATCGTAAGCACGACCACCTTTAACCGTATCTCCAAAGCCATCGATACCAAAGTGCATTACTTCACCAACCATAAAGAAGTCTTTGTCATCCAGTTTTTGTTCTGCTTGATTTTGTTTCCACTCACTCAATGCTAACTGGCTTTCTTGCTTCAACTCCTGCCATACCTCTGCTTCCACATGCTTGGCAGTATCGACGCGAAAGCCGTCGAAGCCGTAGTCGCGAACCCAGTCAGTCAGCCATTTTACGATATAGTATCTTGGTGTACGGGCATAACCGGTACGCGCAAAAAAGGCATCCAATTCCTGTTGTTCCTGTTCAACACGGCCTTCTTTGGCCCATTTCTCTAGCAGAAATGGTGGTAGTGACACAGCGGTGTCTTTTTCAGTCAGTACATCCGGTAGATTGTCGTTCAGCGTGCAGCTAACATTGAGTTCAAAACTATTCCACAGGCAAGTGGGTCCAGTACGGACCCAATCATCTGGCCATTGAGCATCCAGCGCTGTCACCGGGCCGGTGTGATTGATAATGACATCCATCAGAAGTCGAATACCGTGGCGATGAGCGGTGTCCACCAGAGCCTTTAGATCTGCAGCTGTGCCAAAGTTGGGGTCTACACGTGTCCAGTCTCTGGGCCAATAGCCATGATAGGCATATGTCTTGCCCCATTCGTCATCAATAAAACCTCGAATCTGTTCAATGAATGGTGTCATCCAAATGACATTCACACCGAGCGCAGAGAAATAACCTTCTTCAATTTTTTCGGTGATGCCCTTCAAATCGCCACCCATAAAATCCCTCAACACTGCACCATCACGTTGACGGGAAAATGCGAGATCGTTGGCATGATCACCATTGTTGAAGCGATCAGTCAACATAAAATAGACCGTCGCGTTATTCCAAAAAGGATCGATTGTGGTGGGGGTTACAGGTTTTGAATCTGATTCAGTACCAGCAATAATTTCAACCGGCGTGCTCAGTAGCGTAACCGTGGCCAGCAGTGACAGAAATTTGTAAGACGACAAACTTTTCTCCTTTACTATTTTGGCCACCACAACAAAACAATGACGGCATTAACTGTTTTTTGTTACACAAAGATTGAAAATGACACAACAGGTGAATGGCATTGAACACGAAACACGTGCTCACCCTGAAAACAAGACCTGCCTTCGGGGTGTCATGACCGGGTTCCGGTTTTGTGTTGCAAACATCGGAATGATTATAATATATATGATCACCACCATTCCCAATGGTGGGTATTTCAAGCTTGGAAGCTGGGAGAGTTTACCATTAAGGAACGATAGTCAAACTAAACCCATGCTGACAACTGTAGCTAAAACCAAGGAGCAAGCACATGAAGCTGACCAGTCGGAGTTTTGAAAATAATCAGCCCATCCCGGCGGCTAATGCATTCGGAGCACCCGATCCTTTAAATCACGTGACTCTGTCTGACAACCGAAACCCCGCTTTTGAATGGACTGGTGTTCCCGCTGGCTGCCAATCCCTGGTCCTTATCTGTCATGATCCTGACGTACCCAGCAAAGCCGACGATGTCAACCAGGAAGGCCGTGAAGTTCCCGCGGACTTGCCACGTGTTGACTTCTTTCACTGGGTGCTGGTTGATCTGCCTGCCACGATGACAGGTATTAATGAAGCTGAATTTTCAAACGGTGTAACCGCGCGTGGCAAAAATACCGCTCATGGCCCGGATGGTACACGTCAGGGCCTGAACAATTATACCGACTGGTTTGCTGGCGACCGGGATATGCAAGGCAAGTATTACGGTTACGACGGCCCCTGCCCGCCCTGGAACGATAGTATCGTGCACCGTTATGTGTTCACTTTGTATGCACTCGATATAGACTTGTGCCCTTTAGATGGGGAATTTGGAGGTGCCGAGGTGCTCAAAGCGATCCAAGCACATATTCTCGACCAGGCAAGTATTACCGGCACCTATACACTGAACCCAAATATCACTGTGTAAATAAGTGACCCGCGCCAGTTGATCATCAATGGAGGTTTACGCCGCGTATCGAAAAGGCACCAGTAATCCGGTATTGTCTTGCCCGGGCTGACTGATGCCTGTTTTATCTGCGCTGATGGTTACTCAGCCGTCCGACGGGAGGTGTTGACAGTACCGTTTATGAACATTATTACCGTTATGAGCGATTTGACGAAAAAGAAAAAAAGGCGAAGACGCGCGATTCTAGTCCGCATAGCACAAGTCTATATTTTTGGGAACATTCTGTTCTTCATCCTCAACCCTTTTGCGTCACCGTGGCACTATCAGACGCGAGACCCTGAGCCCATCACCGTAACTCAGCGTACAGATTCCAATCTGTCTGTGAATGAGATATCCCGTGTTCTTGACGAGATTGACCTGCACTACGGAGCCCGCAAACCCTCGGAGTTTGATATAGCAAGATATACGATTCGGCGTGTGGTGACAGTAGTGTTCTTTCCCGCCTCCGCCACCCTGCACATGAGGGGGTTTGTAGAATACATCGGTCCTGCAAACTCTAAGCAGCGGTCGTTTACTGTCTCTGTGAAGAAACGATACAATCACTTGGCGAGATTGGCACTCAAGAACGGCATGGAGAAGAATGGCTATTTGTTTGTTGAAAACTCACTTCTGTCTAAACAAAACGCTGAGTCCTTTCACTCATTGCGCGGCGACACGCCATAACTAGCTCAACATTACAATCTAAAAATGGCTTTGTCCTGCAAGGACGTAACACAATGTCGAGCATTGGTTTCAGTCGGGCCTCGGCCTGTCTTGAGTTATCTGAACCCAGCCAATTCCTAACTAAACACCTCAAAACACTTCAGTTTTCCGGGATACCCACCAAATTTACCGTGGCCGCATTTGAGTTTGAGGAAACCCGCTATTAAAAATGATTCACAATTAACAACCGGGCGAGGAGCAAACAGACAGATGAAACGCACCATCTCCGTCATCGGACCCGGTTTGTTGGTTGCGGCGACCGGCATCGGCGCCGGTGACCTCGCCACGGCCAGTTTTGCCGGCAGCCACCTCGGCACTGCAGTGCTATGGGCAGCCCTCGCCGGGGCCTTTCTGAAATTTGTTGCCAACGAAGGACTCGCACGCTGGCAACTGGCAACTGGAAGCACGCTGCTCGAAGGTGTTGTACGGCATTTTGGACGCCTAAGCGGATGGTTTTTCCTCGCTTACCTGGTGTTCTGGACTTTTTTTGTTGCTTCAGCGCTGATGAGCGCCTGCGGCGTGACACTCCACGCATTAATACCGGTATTCGAGGATGCCCAGGATGGCAAGATTGCATTCGGCATTCTATCCAGCCTCATCGGGGTCGTGCTGGTTCTGAAAGGTGGTTATTTCCTTTTCAGCAGCATCATGCAGGTTTGTATCGGCCTCATGTTCGTCACGGTCGTGGCGACGGCAGCTATTGTATGGCCCGGTACTGAAGAGGTGCTTCACGGTTTGTTCGTGCCTTCGATCCCGAACCCGGAAGGTAGCGGCCTGTCCTGGACGGTCGCCCTTATGGGCGGCATCGGCGGTACGGTGACCGTGCTTTGCTACGGTTACTGGATTCGCGAGGCCGGGCGCACAGGCAAGGACGATCTGCGTACCTGCCGCATCGACCTGGCGGTAGCCTACGCTGTCACTGCCCTGTTCGGTATCGCCATGGTTATCATCGGCAGCACCATCGAGATCGATGGACGCGGTGCCTCATTGCTCGTCACGCTATCGGAACGGCTCGTGGAAAGCCTGGGACCGGCTGGCCGGTGGATTTTTCTGGTGGGCGCCGCGGGCGCCGTGTTCAGCAGCCTGCTCGGTGTCTGGCAGGCCGTACCCTACCTGTTCGCTGACCTTTGGGGGCTGTTACGCGGGCCAGAGCGAGAGACTACAAGCGGAGAAACGAGAGTGGATACCCGGTCACCGGCCTACCGGGGTTATCTTGCCGCCATGGCGCTGTTGCCGATGGCCGGCCTGTTCCGAGGTTTCGGTGAAATTCAGAAATTTTACGCCGTGGTTGGGGCTTGGTTTTTTCCTATCCTGGCACTGGCGCTGCTGCTACTAAACGGTCGTTCAAGCTGGGTGGGCAAATCCTTCCGCAACCAACTACCCACCGTGGCCGCACTGATAGGGGTGCTGGTGTTTTTTGCCTGGATCGCATGGCGGGCGTTGTGATCAGGTTATCCCCATACGCCCCAATGAAAAGTATATGTGTATGCTGCATTACTTTGTCGAATCTTTACAAGTGGAAAAAAGAGAAGGCAGCCACATTTAATCCCCTTCCTACAAACCTCATTATCGCAACCTGAACGGTGTCTTTAGTTATTATTCTGCAACAAATAGCTGCGGGATTACACTGGCACAACCAAACAGGTTAACGCCGTAGACACATGACAGCCCAGGCGGATTAACTCCCGCAGAGGTCCTGGAAAGAGCCAACGTGCTAACTTTCGAGTTGTCCACCGAAGATGGTCAAAACGAGTGACCGACAGCTGAGCCGGCTTAAAAAAGCTGCACAATAATCAGGACCATACCGGCTATGCCGCCAAAGTAAACCAGGGAACGTAAAACTTTAACACCGGCGATATAAAAAAATGCGTGGGCCAGACGACTGAGCAGAAAGATCTGGGCGCCCAGTGCACTTAAGCCACCCGTTCTATCCATGCTGTAGGCAATCAGCACCAAACAAGCAAATGGCAATAAATTTTCAGCCATATTCACATGTGCACGTTGTGCACGACCACCCCAGCCCGATACTTCGGGGATATTGTCACGATTGCCAAGGCCCCATGCCAGTCCATTTTGGATGTCGGCCGCAAGTGCCGCTACCATAACCTGTAAAACATACAAGACTGACGCCCACAGCAGCATCGTAAGTTCCATCGATAATTCATACATATCTCATTTCTCCCGTAATCACACTGTTTGACTTTACGTGCACGCATTCGTCATCTCGTTGACAGAGCTTGACCCAAAACATGAGTTCAGCCGAAACCCTATTCATATTTTTCGAGTGAGCGGTTCAACTGATTATTGACCAGCAGGAACGTGGTTCGTTTTGAAAACTCTTTGAGTTTCAGGGCGCCTATGTAGGTCGCCGTGCTGCGTAAGGAACCGAATAACTCATCAACGAAATCATGCACATTGCCCTTATAAGGCAGCAACACTTCACGACCTTCGCTGGCACGGTGTTTGGCTACACCGCCATAATGTTCTTTCATCGCCGCCGATGAACTCATGCCGTAATACTGTTTGAATGATTCACCACCTATTTCGACGAGATCACCACCGGATTGATCGAAGCCGGAGAAGAATTGTCCACTCATCAGAAAATCAGCACCACCGCAGAAAGCCTTGGCGGCATCACATGGGTAAACTGCACCGCCATCTGACATGACCAGACCCACACCGGTGCCATGATCGCTAATCCCGTGCGCCGCATCAGAACATTCTATAACTGCACTCAATTGGGGATACCCTACCCCGGTCATCCTGCGGGTCGTACATGCACTGCCACTGCCAATACCGACTTTGACGATGTCAGCACCGCGCAAGAGTATCTCCTCGGTAATTTCATTGGTGACGCAATTTCCTGCGATGATCGTATGCTTCGGGCACAAGGCACGCAGTTCTTTAACTTTCAGAATAAATCGCTCAAGGTAGGCATTGGGTACATCGAGAACAAGAAAATTGAAGTACTCACCCAGTCCGGCATCAAGTACGGCTTTAAGTTTCTCAAAATCCTCATCACGAATCCCTAATGAATATGCCACGTAATCGGGATTGGAGAAATCTTTGAAGAACGTGCTCAATTCTTCTAATGAATAATGCTTGTGTAAAGCAGTAATCATCTTGTGTTTGGCCAACGCGCGGGCCATCTCAAAAGTCCCGGTAGTATCCATATTGGCCGCAACTATAGGTATACCGGTCCAGGACCGACCACTGTGCATGAAAGTGAAAGTACGCTCGAGATCCACATGTTTCCGACTCGTCAGGGTGCTTCGTTTCGGACGAATAAGTACATCGCTGAAATCCAGCTTTACATCATTATCAATTCTCATGGAGTCACCAAAACGTGAAAGTTAATTTGTTATTCAAGAATCTGAAGCGAGGTCTGGACCTTCAATCTCAAGTTTAATTTCGGACAGGTATAGCGTGCTGCTACCGGAATGACTTTGCAAGGCCATTAGAATAAAAGACTGGATACATTTGATCAGGCCAAAACCGTGCTTTTGCTAAGAACAGCGGAAATATATCCAGCCCTTTTATAGTCATTTATTGCTGTTTTCGTTTTATTTTCCAGAAAGAGGCGGTCAAGAGCAGTATTACCATCATTAGTCCGGCCCATTTGTTGAGGGCCGGAATTGCATTCATTAATGTAGCGCTGTAAGAAACATCATTACCGTACGCCGTTCCTTTACTGTTAACGGCATAAGCCCGTACATGATAGGTAGTGCCAGGTGTCAGGCCGGTGAGTGCACTGTTAAATATCCCACTACCCGTACCGTTGCTGGTCTTGCTGTGCAAGGTAAGTGGATTGTCAGAAGTACTCCAACATACACCGCGTTCAGTAATCGCAGCACCACCATCACTGGTGATATTTCCTCCGCTGCCAGCCGTGGTGTCACCGGTGCCGGTAATGGCTGTGGTGGTAACTGTGGCGGCCATAATTGCGGCCCCGTTTTGTATTACAAAATACCGAGACCCGATGCCATCAGAGTTTGTACCGCTATCAGTCACAACCCATTGGATGGTATGAACACCATCAGCATAGGCGGTGGTATCAAAAATAAAATATCCTGCTGCACCATTGCTGTTGGCATAACCAGGTAACAGGGTGGCAAGATCGGCTCTGTAAATATTATAGACGGGGTGACCCACATTAACTCCATCGATAAAAACCGAAATGGTGGAGCCGTCGGTCGCAATACTGTTGGTTTGAGGTGTCAGCGCCCAACCCCAGTTGATGTACGCGGCACCTGAAACGGCAGCGCCCTCCAGTGGCGTATCAAGCGTGCCAAAAGGCTTCACACCATTATTGTTGTCGCAAAGGATGGTGCGCGTACCCAAGGTGACTTGGTTGCCTTGGTTATCGGTAGCGACGACATGAAGGGTATAGGAACTGTTACCACCATCCGGAAAAAAATGAGTCGGTAGTGAAAATGACCAACCGGCCTTTTGTACATTGGGATAATGAGGATAAGCGGCGGCCACATCCGGTCGTGCGCCTTCTACCAGGGCGGCATCGCCGACATAGACCAGGTTGACGCCATCAACACGATAAATCTTGACGCTTGCAACCTCTACATCATCCACTACCCAACCGGTCACCGGGATGGTGCCACGCACGGTGGAACCCTCGACAGGCGTAGCAATAACACCGAAGGGGTCTGCGGCTAGTATGTTTTGTGTGAAAAACAGCTGAAAAAAGAGTACTAAAAGTGTTAACAAGGTCAGTCTTTGTTGAGTAAACATACCCGATCTCTCCTTTATCGCCAATAGCTCAGGAAGGTATTTGACACTCACCCACAGTAATTCTGAACCCTTTCAATGAAAAACAAGTTGATCTGGATCAGTTAATTTTGGCTCTTCGCGGCCACAAATAATCAGGCTGTATGTGCACATATGGACCAGGGAGCCTCTGAATAAGGCCATTTTTTACGCGGTGAAAGAAAAGTAATGAGTCTATCGACATTTTTGTTATTTATGTTGTATGTTGATCAAGTAGTAAAACCAATGAAGGTATCGTTATGAGCAAACTATTGAACATCAAACAGTTAGTCTTGCTTGTCATCACTCTTTACCTATTGATCACAAGCGCTGTCGCCTGGTCTGATGAGCAGGGCCCATATCCTCGTATTCTGGTTACGGGACAAGGTAGCGTTGATCTTGTGCCGGACATGGCTGTCCTTGCATTAACGGTAAGGCGGGAGGCAGAGACCGCACATGATGCATTGGAGGCCAGCTCGTCCGCCATGCACGACGTGCTCACCGCAATGAAAGCAGAAGGTATAGAACCGCGCGATCTTCAAACCTCAGGTTTTTCAATTCAACCCAAATATAGCCGTCCATCCCCCAAATCATCTACGAGCAGCGAAACACCACGAATCATCGCTTACACCGTACGCAACGGTCTGACCGTGCGGGTGCGGGACATCAGTGCACTTGGCCGTATTCTGGATAAATCAGTCAGACTCGGGGTCAACGAAGGTGGAAGTTTCGTATTAAGTAATGAGGACCCATCTGCCGCGATCACTCAAGCCCGTATCAAGGCCATGAAAGATGCCATCAGCAAGGCCAAAACTCTGGCCAAAGCCGCAGGTGTGAAGACCGGTAAATTATTGGAGGTTTCCGAGCAATCATTCAGTCCACGTCCCATGCCCATGGCAAGAGCAGAGATGACCATGCTCCGTTCAGCTAAGGCAGTACCTGTCGCCATAGGAGAAAACACCTACAAGGTAACCGTAAATGTTTCATTTGCGATAGAGCAATAGGATTGAGGGCAAATTGGGATCTGTATACATGACACCGCAAACATGGCTCAAGCAATTAAATGGTCGGCTAGACGTAAACCCTTAAATTGTTTCTGACCCAGTGATAGGGTCGCACGGATAAGACCGCACATAAAATATATACATACCACCCAAGGTCTATGTCTATGAATTCAATGAATAATATATTGTTTTGAAGTATTTTTAGTATATAAATCATATACTTCAGAGTTCAAATTCACGTCTGTTAAAAACACTTTCCAGCCCACTCTATAACTCTATCTAATTGATTTTAATATCTTTACATGCCTTTTTTTGCACTGGCGAATTTGCTGGCACGTAGTTTGCATTTATATAATTGAAAGGAGTTAAACAAGAGCAAGGAGCAAATCATGAACACTAAACTACAAGTCCTGGTCATGAACAATGAAGCAGTTTTTGGGCACAATTTCGAGAGAGCCCTCTTTGACAAAGGTTATGAAGTCATTACTGCTCTGAAAAGTAAGGAAGCTCGCGTTCCGGTTAAGACCACCGGAATGTTCATCGCAGCACCTTTTATTGCATTGGGCTATATCATTGCGCTGCCGTTCATCGGCCTCTACCAGTTTGCGAAATTGGCTTATGAGGCTTTTGCAAAGACACACCCAATGGCAACCAGAAAATTCACATCAACAGGGCTCTTTGCAAAGAATGTGGGCCTCTTTCTTGCCGCACCTTTCATCGCCCTGGCTTACATCATTGCGTTACCATTTGTTAGCTTCTATATGTTTATAAAGCTGGCGCGGGAAGCCCTGCGTTAAAGAGGGCCGGATACATTTTCCTCAAATTACCTGCTCGAAACACTGAACTACCCTGCCGTCACTTTATTGATAAAATTGTCTGATCCAGGGTCCCAGTGATCCTCTCAAACTAAAGATCAGCGAACAGTCAAAGATGTCGAAAGAAGAAGCAACACCCGCTCATCAAGAGCGTGTCGTACTGGGCATGAGCGCCGCAACGGGTGCGTTTTTCATGTTCACAGTAATGAGCATGTTTGCCAAATTACTCAGTGAGAACCACTCGGTCATAGAAATCGCTTTCTATCGTAATCTGATCGCAAGCATGCCATTTCTTATTATGGTATTCGCATTCGGCCGACGTGAAATTCTCGTACTCCGTAGCAAACCCGCTTTAGTTGGAATTCGGGCTGTCCTCGGTACGATCAGCCTTATTACCACCTTCGCCGCATTCTCCCTAATGCCAATGGCTGATACGACCGTTTTGCTATTTACTTCGTCATTGTTCATCCCGGTTCTCGCTGTGATTTTCCTGAAAGAGTCCGTAGGACCCTACCGGTGGGCCGCCGTCGCCATAGGTTTCATCGGCGTCGTCATCATGTCGCACCCTTCTGGCGAGGCGTACACATTGGGCATTATGGTCGCACTGTGTGCTTCACTCATGCATGCGACGCTGCAGATCATATTGCGCTATCTCAGCCGCTACGAAAGCCCCGAGACGATAAGCTTCTACTTTTTTATCATCGGCACTTTTCTTACCGCATTACCACTACCATTCATAGCGGTCAGGCCCACGATGGCCGAGATCCCGCTATTGATCGGTGTTGGTTTATCCGGGGCTGCTGCCCAATGGTTTCTTTCCATCGCTTTTCGCAACGCCCGGGCCTCCATTGTTACGGTATTTAACTACAGCGGTATCGTCTGGGCGACGTTGTTTGGCTGGATGATCTGGAACGAATGGCCACTGCCTACCGTAATTGCAGGTGCCGCTGTTGTTATCTGCTCGAATATCCTGATGATCTGGCGCGAAAGCCGTCTGGGCAAGATTTCCGACGCACGTTTCCGGGCTAAATTATAAGGAAATGGGGCTACCCGTTGATGGCTCTCAGCCCCTTTTGTCGTCTATGCTTGTCGTCCTCAACCCGCTTTGTTAAATGGACAAACCAAGAATGAAACCTGTTAATCTTTTCAAGTCATTGATCCTGTTGCTACTTGCCTTGTTTCTATGTGCCTGTGAGCGCAGTACCGAAACCTCTGATGCGCACTCTAACCTGCCCGTCACAACGGTTAGTCCGGATCAGGAAGATCAACGTCTGGCTGCATTTTTTGATGAAATTTTTGAACGCGACGTCAGTCAAAGTCCGGAGTTTCAGGCGTACCTGGGTCGCAAGACCGAAGACTATGGTCGTTGGGATGATTATTCAGACGAGTACGCTCAAACACAGAATCAACAGACTGCAGCAGACCTGGAACGTCTGCATGGGGAATTTGACTACGCCGCGCTGAGTGATACATCAAAGATGAGTTACCGCATCTTTGAATATGACCAACAACGATCCTTACGTAATTTTAAGTGGCGGCACCATAATTATGCGATCTCACAGATGGATGATATTTCGTCCAACCTGCCTACCTTTCTGCAAAACATACATAAAATCGAAACCAGCCAGGACGCCGAAAATTACATATCCAGACTGGCTGGTATCAAGACCGTTTTACAACAGATTGTGGAACAATTACGTCAGGGTGAATCAATTGGTGTAATTCCACCCATGATGGTGTACCCAAAGGTGATGCCAGCCGCACAAAACATGTTGAAGGGTGCACCATTTGAAGAAGCTGCTGAAGATGGCATATTGCTGGCAGATTTCCGCAACAAGTTGGCACTGCTTGAACTGGATTCGGAAGAGAGTGCAATTTTGTTAAATGATGCGGCCAATGCACTCAGTGGCCCGTTTCGTCAGGGTTACCAGATGCTTATTGTCGAGCTTCAGCGCTTGCAGGCGATTGCCGATAACAACCATGGCATATGGAATTTGCCCGAAGGCAAAGCATTTTATGCCAATCGTATTCAGAACTGGACAACCGTGGTACGACCGGTTGATGAAATCCACCAACTGGGACTCGCGGAAGTCAATCGTATCCGCGCCGAAATGCAACAGATCATGGCTGAGGTCGGTTTTGCAGGTGACCTTAAGGCGTTCTTTGAGTATGTGAGAAATAACCCTGAGAACTACTACGAAAACACCACGGCAGGCCGCGAAGAATATATACGTGAAGCAACCGCTCTGATCGAGGGCATATACGACATTGCCGATGATTATTTCAATGTACTGCCAAAGGCACCACTGGAGGTCCGACGGGTCGAACCGTGGCGTGAAGATGGCGCGTCGACGGCGTTTTATAACCGACCGTCTCCCGATGGCTCACGACCGGGAATTTATTACATCAATCAAAAAAACATGAACGCGGTGCAAAAACACATCATGAATTCCCTCGCCTACCACGAAGGCGCACCGGGCCATCATTTCCAGATCGCGATTCAGCAGGAGTTGCAAGGCATACCCAAATTCCGCATGTTTGGTGGTTACAGCGCTTACTCAGAAGGCTGGGCACTCTACTCCGAACGTCTGGCCTACGAGGCCGGGTTGTATGAAGGTATGCCAATGCGTAATTTCGGTCGCCTGGCGGAGGAAATGAAAAGAGCAGTACGATTGGTAGTAGACACCGGTATGCACGCAAAGCAATGGCCGCTCGAAAAAAGCATTGAGTACATGACTGCCAACACACCCATGGCGCCCGCCGATATCGAACGTCAGATCAAACGCTACTATGTACTTCCCGGACAAGCGTTATCGTACAAAATTGGAATGCTGACCATACTCGACCTCCGCCAGCGTGCCCGGGAACAACTGGGCGAAGACTATGATATCCGGGAATTTCACGATGCGGTTTTGAAAAATGGCGCCGTGCCCATGCAGGTTTTGGAAGATGTTATTGATGCCTATATCAAGGTGAAAAAGGCTGATTCTGCCTGAATAGCATATCCTGGGTCGTCACCGAATATATTTTTCGGGAAAGGAGCTGCTCATCAAGCATTGCTTTGCAGCATTTTGCCTGCGATTTCCTTGACCAGTTTTGCTGCCACCATCGCAGTCATATCATTGATATCACGCCTTGGGTTGTACTCGACGATATCTGCACCAACAATGCGGCAGGACAAGCGCTGGATGACATCCAACACCTCTCTCACTGATAGCCCCCCGGGCTCATGGTGGGAGACACCGGGTGCACAGGCAGGATCCAGGGCGTCCATATCAAAGCTGATATAAACAGGGCCATCAAAATCTCTGCCAATTGAAGCAAGGTCAAGTGTTTTCATCTCATGAACCTCAACACCGAAGCGTGTAACCTGTTCACGCTGGTGCTGATTAAGGGTGCGGATACCCACCTGCACCAGACGACGAGCTAAACCCTGTTCCATAATTCGCGCAAAGGGACTGGCGTGGGAAAATGGGTTGCCGTCGTAGTCATCATATAAGTCTGGATGGGCATCAAAGTGCAGAATACTAAGTGGACCATTTGCCTTACACATGGCGCGCATGACAGGGTAAGTAATCGCATGATCCCCTCCCAGCACCAGCGGCAAAGCACCACGCGCGAGGATTTCATTGATATGCGTCTCTATCGTCAAAAAGCTTTCCGTCACGTTGGCAATCTGCCTGTCACCGGTATCAACAAAACGGGGGTTGTGATCCAGATCGACGCCCAACTCGGAGCCAAGGTTACTGGACCCGCTGTGGAGTGCCTGACGAATGGTTACTGGCGCTGTAGCTGCTCCAGCTAAAAAACTCGAGTTACCATCGGACATTAAGCCAATTAAGGCAACATCATTTGCCCTGAGCTTATCCGGTGACTTAAACCCTGTGACCATTATCCTGTCTGCTTAGCATAATTAACGCCCATTAATTGATTGAAACTGAGTGATATATATCGTCTGCACTCAGTCATGCCCCCTCAGCTCATTCAACCCGTCCACTGCTTGTTAAATTGTATCGAGCCCTTTTTGTTTTGTCGTCAAATTATTTGCACCACAAAAGGTAATAAGGAGTGCTCTACATATTTCGAGTGTCATAATTGGTGGTAGGCATTAGCCTTGTTTATCAAATAATTTACACTAAGCGCATACATTTAAAACGTTTTTTGTGCTAAATTATTCTTGAAAAGAATAAGAAATAAAAAGAAAAAGACCATAAAATCTCAAACGGTCCCAGTGTCGCAAAGAATGAACGAACAGCAATAATCGAAAGCACCTAACGATTACTGCGTTTAAATTGTATTTGGGCGGGGGTTCGGATCCGTTCTGGAATCACGGACACAGAAACACTCCTGCACAGATGTAATCACATTATCGCGTGGGGGTTAATATGGAAATTGTCGGAATTCTTGAAGCAGGTATCGGTCTGGTACTGGTCTTTCTGACCTTAAGTTTAATTTGTTCTGCATGGACCGGATTGATCACCCATCGTACCGGCCTACGTGGTGAAAACCTGCATCGAGTCGTCAGTAATTTATTTTTTGGCAGAGTTGATTTGGCCAATGAGCTTTATGCCAATGCAGAGATGAACCTGCTGCATAGTAATCTTCCAAAATCTGACATCAAGCCGCACATCATCAAAAAGGCCTTTCACTGGCTGGTTGTTATCGTTTCATCTCCGGTACTCGGACTAAGTCCCGAGGTAAAAGGCAAGAGACGCTGGCCCTCCCACATTGAAAAGGAAAGGTTTGCCAAAGCTTTTCTGTCATTTGTTCTGGATGACACCATTGACCGCTTTCAACTTGCGCCTTCATTGGTGGAATATAGACTTCTACCCGAAAACATCATAAAGGCCTTAGATAAACACGAGGATAAAGCTGCAGTCTTGCAAGCGGGGTCACTCAGTACACAACAGGTTGGTGAGCATATTGCTGAAATCCTGCAAAGATTCTGGCATCGTTCCAACGGCCAGACCGATCAATTCATCAAGCATGTTGAAGACTGGTACAAGGAGTCAACAGACCGCTCAATTGGCTGGTTCAAAAAACGCTTGGCACCACGAATCTTTTTTTCTGGGTTGGCTATTGCCATTGCAGTCAACGCCAACACCATCACCATAGTATCCAAGCTTTCAAGTGACTCCGAAATAAGAGCTGAACTGGTACAACTTGCATCACAGAAAACCAAAGAAGGCGCGGTTGACTGCACTCTGGATGTTAATAAGGACAATATCCTGTGCCAGATTCCCGCACTCAAATCCGATGTATTCAAAATGACACCTCTGCTTGGGTGGACGGATGAATCAAGGAGTTTCAACTGGTGGATATATAGTCTGTTGGGTTGGGTATTAACTGCGTTTGCCATTTCAATGGGTGCACCCTTCTGGTTCGACATTTTAAATAAGTTGGTCAACTTACGCTCATCCATGAACCCTGAAACCGGTCAGGGTGCGATACCTGGCACCGGACCCTCAAAAACGGAAAATGCACCAAATGCCGCACCTGCAGGCACCCGCACCGTGGCTGGAATGCTACCGGACCAATATGTAACCGGGATGCCGGGATTCAAACCCTTCGGTACCTCGTTTGAGCCGGACAATGCCTATTGGCTGGCGTCCGCCGCACAGCTGGCGTACCTGGATGCCGCCACCGTTGAATCACAGTGCAAAGCACGGGGACTATTTCACTTCAACTTTCTGGATGAAAACAACACGCAGTGTTTTATCGCTGCCAACGACGAAATTATTATTGTCAGTTTCCGTGGCACAGAGCCGAAAGCTCCTGCTGATTTCATCACCGATGCCCAGTTCAAATTGACTTCAATCGGTTGGATCGATGCTATTCCACAGGCACATATCCACAAGGGATTTTTGGATGCACTCGATGATGTGTGGCCATTACTCGTCACAGAGCAACGTAAACTCAGTGACCGGCCAAGAACAATCTGGTTCACAGGGCACAGCCTGGGTGGTGCATTAGCCGTTTTGGCCGCCGCCAGGTTCCAACTGCAGTGGACTTCGGAAAAGCGAACAAGTCATGAACACCTGAGCACATTGCGGACACAACGAGAAACCCATGAGCAGACAGACGAGATCGATGAGCACATCAATAGTGCGATTCGCAATCATGTGGCATCGCCTTCAATGGGTGGTATTTACACCATCGGTCAACCTGCCGTCGGCAATGAAGCGATGTCGATGTGGCTAAACCAGCAATTCCACGGGCAGTTATATCGTACCATCAATAATCGCGATATCGTGCCTCGTATGCCACCAGAAGCCATGGGTTATGAGCATGCTGGAGAGACCTGGTATTTCGATTCATTTGCTCGATTACATAAGAACCCTTCCTCCTGGTTGAAGAAATTTGACGCGCTGGTTTTCAGTCCAGATCAATTCAAGAACATCAGTCTTGAAACAGTAAAAGACCATGCCGCAGAAGATTATGTGGGTTTGCTTGATGGTGCTCGCAAAAAGTTAATCTGAGGCAGGCACACAAACACGTAGAAGGAGTCAGCAACATGCACAAAACCGCAATCCTGGCAGCTCGCACAGGTCCATTTCTGGCCATTTTATTACTCAGCGCCTGCGCCAGTATTCAATCCAATATTTCAAATGGCGCGAGTTTTGCCACTGCTGGAATCACCTATATTGACGCAATTCCTGCCGTGCTTGATGAATCCTTTGCCTTAACGGTGGAAGCCAATTCGACACAACTACTCTTGTCCAGAGCAGTTCTTAGTGAAGATGAAAGATCAGATCGCTTATCCGCATCCGACGAACTGCTTGAACAGAGATTAAGCCTTCTGCGCAACTTGAATACACACGCATTGATGCTGCGCTCCTATTTTATCGCCCTTAGAGCCTTGACCACCGCTGATCATGCCAGTGGCATCACTGAAGCAACACAAAACCTGGTCACGAACATGGCCGAGCTAAGGCCTGGGATCGCCGAATCCAACATCGCCGGTGTGAGAATCAGTGATCTGATTGGACCGGTGGTAAACCTGGTGGTGGGTGCTTACCAGAACGCTTCCTTGAATGCTGAGCTCAAGGCACGCGGTGAAGCGATTGAACGTGAGTTGGCTTTACAAAAGGCAGCGACCAATGCGCTGGTAGATCAAATGAAAGATGACGCCCAACTGATTGTTCAAGTCGCTCAACTCAACCCCATATTCGAAGAGTTTGTTTCAGCAACAAAAGTCTCATCTTCCTGGAGTGACAAACGTGTTTTGGCCTTCAAGCAAACCATCAAACTGCAATCACTGGACAATATCAGTAAAGCGGCCAACAACTTGCATGCTAGCTGGATCACCTTGGTTGAAAAACGTGATGATGCAAGCAGCCTGGGGCTTCTTATTCAGGATGTTGAGCAGATGCTGGACATCGCACGGCAGTTCAGAGCAAATGAGCAAATGAGTTCAGGAGGTTAAACCATGAGCGGTCCAGCCATTATCAGAGAAAATACATTGACTACCTTACGTGGCACCCGACGTGACATGTCGCGCGCGAAGTGGTTACGGGCAGTCGGCAAGAAACCACCTGAAGTTCGACGCGAAGCTGCACTGATCCGAATGGATATTGAGCAAGCACTGCTGGCTCTTGGTAACGAAAAGCTGGCCTCTATTAGCGAAAAACTGAAAGAAAATGAAACCAGTCTTGTTGAAGGCCGTGCCGAGCTGATCCTGGCACGCAAAAAGCTAGAACGGGTCGAGAAAGTCCTGGGGTCAGCCAGCAAGATACTTGAAGTGCTGGCAAAAATTGTAACGTTTCCGTCTGGATTGTAATCAGTTTTTTCACAAATGCTGACTGAAAGGATATTCAGGACAGTCCGATTAAGTGAAATTAGCCGTGCATTAAGTGAAGCATATTATTTTTTTGGGAGCAAAACGATACAGGCATATAAAACCTTTAGAAAAGTCCAATTCTACTGAATAGGAGAGCGAAATGAAGACACACAAACCATCATTTTTTCATGGTCTCACTATCGCGGGTATTCTTGTCCTGCTTATTGCCGTGCCATCGATGATAAAAACTGATCTTTCAAACACCAGTACCATTTGGTTAGGTGTCGTACTGTTACTGGTTGTTTTTATCGCTGTTGCCGGCCACCTGGTCACCGGATTATGGCGAGGTGCGCTGATTAATGAGCGTAATCGGCTGAGTCTCTCACGCATCCAGCTCATCACATGGACCATTCTCGTTTTAGCCACCTTTCTGACAGGTGCATTTATCAACCTTTCCATAACAGACCCGGGTCCTCTTGCTATCACGGTGCCATCATCGCTATGGATGTTGATGGGTATCAGTACCGTTTCGCTGGTTGGTTCACCTTTAATCGATAGTCGAAAAAAAAGTGAGGACGCCGGTCCAGAAGAAGAAGCTCGGGCAATGAATAAACTGGCAGACCAGGGGCGCAATGCATCGATATTGGATACCTCAGGACGTCTACTGGCCAATGCCTTTCCCAAAGAAGCGCGCTGGGCGGATATATTCGAAGCGGATGAGGTCAGCCGTGCTGGTCGTTTGGATATGAGCAAGATCCAGATGACGTTTTTCACGCTGATTGTGGCACTTGTATACGGCACCATGCTCGCCAGCGCAATCGGCGCCCTGGGTGAGAATGGTTTTCATGACTTTCCGGCAGTCAGTGAAAGTATGGTTGCCTTGCTTGGGATTAGTCACGCCGGTTACCTGACCAGCAAAGCTGTGCCCGAACGGGAAACCAAGTAATAACGATCTCGTACTGAGCTGGGCCAGTATATTGCACCCCCTTATGGGGTCGGTAGTATCTGGTGCCAGCACTTCCCATCCACCAGCAAAACCATTTCATTTGACACGGTGACTACAGTTGTGATCTACTAGACTATAATTGTAGTCACCAGGTCTTGAACGGTGCATCAGGAGACAAACTTGGAATTCACCATAACAAATGCAGAGCTTACCTTGATGCAATTGCTGTGGAGAGAAAGTCCACTCAATGCACGCGAGATCACTCAAAAGCTTCACTCCGAAAAACAATGGCACCGCAAAACAGTCAACACACTGCTGAGCCGATTGGAAAAAAAATCGGCATTGCTGGTGCAGAAAAAACAGGATGGTATCAACTACTTTAGTCCGCTGGTGGATGAAGCGACGTACATGCGGGTGACCACATCGCATTTTGTTGATCGTCTGTTTGACGGCAATATTGCCCCGCTTATCGCCAGCTTTGCAGAGAGCCGTTCACTTGATTCCAAACAACTTGCCGAACTTCAAGGCCTGTTGAAGGAGCTTTCTGATGACGACTGAAAGCATGCTTGAATTGGGTCTGCTGGCCGTGGCCCTGTCCAGTATCTGGATGGTGTTTGTATTGTTTATTCGTATCGGTGTTGCCAGGTGGCTGGGTGCACGTTGGGCCTATTATCTCTGGCTGGTGCCATTGTTGGGCTTGTTAGCAATGGCAATTCCAACCCAACCGGTACAGCGCATACTCGATGTTCCAGGTATCGAAGTGCCGGTGGTCAATAGCGTGATTGAAACAGCAAGCGAAGTGTTTGGTTTTGTTGACAAGCCAATCGAAACCATACCAGCCCAAGTTTCCAGCAATAGTCGATATACAACGCTGGAATTACTGTTGATTACCTGGCTGCTTGGGGCGTTATTATCCTTATTATATTTCTCAATACGTAGTTTCCGGTATTCAGCGAAAATGCGTCGCTCAAGCTGGGCCTTGAACGGCCAACAGGAAGCGCTTGTGCGAACGCGCTGTGCCGGTCTGGCTAACAAGCCCTCGGCTACAATTCGATTGGTGTCATCAAACCGGGGACCTGCGGTTGCAGGCCTGATTCGACCCGTTCTGTTGTTGCCGGTCGATTTCTTTCACCGTTACAGCGCTCAGCAACAAGTGTTGATGTTAGAGCATGAGTACCAGCATTTGCGCCGTCACGATCTGATTGCTTTGCTATTTGCCCGAATTTATCGCTGTCTGTTTTGGTTCAACCCGCTTGTTTATATCGCAGAACGGTATTTGCAACTCGACCAGGAATTGTCTTGTGATGAGAAAGTGTTGGCGACCAAGAAACAGTCTATCCGGCGTGTGTATGGTGAGACCTTGCTGTTATCAGCGCACACACCCTTTCCATACGCACAAGTGAGTTATTCACCCTCATTTGGCCAAATCAAACAAAGAACCTACATGCTGAGATACTATAAGCAACATATTCTTGGACGCTTGCTTGGTGCTTTTCTGTTGCTTGTTTCTGTCGGTACAAGTGTTACCTATGGTGTCCTTGGTGTGTTAGATCTCGAGCCTGATCTCGAAATCCGGGAAGAACTGCGACAACCCATGACCGAAGCAATTAAGGGGCTGGAAACCAACACTTTTGACGACCATGCGCTGAGCGCCATGCTGGCAAAGCTGGAACGCCTCGAAACGGCTTTCCCGCAACGACCACTCAGTGACAACGAGTTGGCGCAACTGAATAGTTTATTAGCCCTGGGCTACTACAAGTTGGGCGAATACGATCATTCACTCACATTGTACAAAAAGGTCGTTTCATTAACCGATGAAGTGCCTGAAAACCAGTCCCAGGCACTCAACAGCATAGCTGAGATTCAATTCGCACAAGAAAATTACGTCGAAACGATAAAGGCGCTCGTACAGTCGGTAGACGCCAGTCTGGTTAGTCCTTCAGCAGAAAGTTGGGCGCTTCGCAGTCGTGCTTTCGTCAGGTTGCAGCAATGGGATCAGGGCCTTCGTTACATCAACTTTGCAATTAAACAGACACAAGCTGATGGCAAGGTACCGCAGGAAAACTGGCTGCTGTCACAAACAGCTCTCAAATGGAAGCTGGGGGACCTGGCAGGTGCTGCTCGTTCTCTGGAAATGTCGATAGAGTTTTTCCCGGAAACCACCTATGAGCATACCCTCTCGACACTTAACGAATTGGTACAGGAGGTCTGGGAACCTCCTTTAGCCGGACAAGCCTTGGCGCAGCTTTAGGTTGCGCTCAAAGGCGGCTAAAGCCTTCAAAGCAAGCCGTGCAGTTGCCTCAATCCAAACCAGACCATACCAGGTAAACAGGAGCCAGCATCATGACAGCAACGATTGCCGACACTTTAACAATGAGTCATTCGGGAATAATCACACGTCCACTCATCGGCCTGATCATAGCCGTCGTCGTCACCGCTGGTCTTTTCTGGATCATGCAATACCTGATTGCAACAGCTGATCGTGAACTGAATGATGATAGTGTGACCACCTTGCTTGAGTTCGTCCGGGTAGAGCGTGATGAAGAGGAACCTGTCAGACCACCAAAACCCGACCCCCTACCAAAACCAGAGCAACAACCACCGCAACCGCCAATCAACGAGTTGGACACCATAAACTCTCACACCATGGAAATAACAATCGCTCCGGTACCGGTTGACACGAATTTTGGGCCCGATGATTTCCCCTCGAATACAGAAGGCGATTATCTGCCCATCGTAAAAGTCGCACCCATCTATCCAAACCGGGCTTTGAGCCGTGGTATCGAAGGTTCTTGCGTGGTTGAATATACCGTGACCCAACTGGGCACAACCAGCAATCCCGCAATCATTAAAGAGCAATGTTCCTCCAGTCTGTTCTTCTCCGCATCCATCAAGGCTGCGTTGAAATTCAAATACAAGCCCAGGTTTATAAATGGTGAAGCAGTAGAAGTTACTGGCGTACGTAACATATTCACTTACAAAATCACCGAATAAGGGCTTTCTGGTGTGCCCTGCCCCGCTTAATTTCACCCACGGCACCGTCTTAACTCGCGGTTTTACGGCTTTGTTGTCGGTGTTGCTGGTTTGTAACCTTGGCGCAGAGGAACCCAAACAACGTAAAACCACTCGTACACCGGCCATGAGCATACCGGTATATGAAGCGCTAACCGAAATCCAGGAGTTGATTGAAGCCGAAGACCATACAACGGCACAACAAAGAATAACGGAACTACAGCAGCGCAAAAAGAAATTAAGCCCATATGAATCGGCACAGATATGGAATATATCCGCTTACGATTATTACCTGCAGGAACGCTACGAAGATTCAATCAAGTCCTATCAGCGAGTGTTGCAACAACCTGAACTTCCCGATGCATTACAACAGAGTGCGCTTAAGACGCTGGCACAGTTGTACTCAATTGTTGAAAATTTTGAACAGGCCCTCGACACAGTCAAACGCCTGATCGCCATCGTGCCTGAACCTGCCTCCGATGTTTACCATTTGTTGGGTATGGCCTATTTCAGACTGGGGGATTTCGATGCAGCCAGGGAGCCGATCAAAAAGGCCATTGAAATGCTCAAAGAGCAAGGCAAACCACCACGGGAAAACTGGTTGTTGCTGTTGCGTGTGTGTTATTGGGAGTTAAAAGATTTTCCCAATATGTTACTCGTACTTGAAGAGTTAATTCAGCATTATCCAAAAGACACTTATGTACTGACGCTGGCCGCTGTTTACAGTGAACTGGGTGAAACTGCCAAGCAAATGGCACTGACTGAAGCCTTATATGAGAAAGGTTATATTGATGGTCAAAAATACGCCATTAACCTTGCCAACCTGTATTTGCTGCACGACCTTCCCTATAAAGCCGCAATCATGCTGGAAAAAGAAATTGCAGCCGGCAATGTCAAAGCCGATGCCCGCAATCTGAGTTTGTTATCCCAGGCCTGGTATCAGGCCAGAGAGGACAAGAAAGCGATACCACCCCTACGCCGTACAGCCGAGGCCAGTAACGATGGTGCGCTCTACATTCGACTGGCCCAGTCTTACATCAACCTTGAACGATGGACCGAAGCCGTGGAAGCGGCCAAAAAGGGCATAAGCATGGGCGACCTCAAGCGTGAAGATGTGGCCAACCTCATGCTCGGCATGGCATTGCTAAACCAGAAGAAACTTGAACTTGCCAGAAAAGCATTTCTGGTCGCCGGAAGGGACGAGCGCAGTCAACGCGCATCTATTCAATGGATAAAACATGTCGACAGCGAAATTCGCCGTCGTGACCTGCTGGAACAAAAATTGCCAGACCTGAAACCGCGAAAAATTGATGATATCCTAAAGGCCAACCAAGCAGATCCAGAGTAAGGGTCACAGGGGTCACACCCCACCAGGGGTCAGATTCAAATGCAACAAATACCAGTCACGAAATCACACCACGCCAGGTGCATTTGAGTCTGACCCCAATATTGTTCTCACCCCAGCAGGGGTCAGATTCAAATACAACAAACGACCATCACAAAATCACACCACGCCAGGTGCATTTGAGTCTGACCCTGATTTTTACTAACTGAGGAAAAAAATGAATAAATCACAAACCTACCCAATAGGTAATCCAGGCAAAAAATGGGGTGAAGACGAAAAGGCGACATGGCTCGCTGCGCAACAAATCAAACGTTCATATTCACAAGAAGTTGTTGCAAAACTCGAGCCTCTAAAAGAGAGTTTTAATGTTGAGCAATATGGCACACTGTCTTACTCACCTGGGCAATACCCGCTTTATGTCGTTAAATCAGATAATTGGAATCATAACAAGGCAAACGTGTTAATTACCGGCGGAGTCCATGGTTATGAAACCAGTGGTGTTCAGGGAGCGATTCGCTTTCTTCAAACCAAAGCCCGGCATTATGCCGAGCGATTCAATATTGTGGTTGCGCCATGCGTGAGCCCATGGGGTTATGAAACCATCAACCGCTGGAACCCAGGTGCTATCGATCCAAACCGCTCATTCAGCATCAATAGTCCATCAGAAGAAGCTGCCGTACTGATGCAGTATTTAAATTTATCTTCGATAGAGTTTTTGGCACATTTTGATTTACATGAAACCACGGATACTGACAACACCGAATTCAGACCGGCCCTGGCTGCCCGGGATGCGCTCACGCATGACAATTGGAATATTCCAGACGGCTTTTACCTGGTCGGTGATACCGATAAACCGGTGGCTGGTTTTCAAACGGCCATGATCAAGTCTGTAGAGAAAGTCACGCATATCGCACCGCCAGATAGTGATGGAAGAATAATCGGTGAAACACTTCAGCAATGGGGCGTTATTAACTATGCAGCCAAGGCACTGGGATTATGTATGGGAGTTAGCAATAGCAAGTACGTCACCACCACCGAGGTCTACCCGGATAGCCCAAAAGTAAGCGATGAAAACTGCATAAATGCGCAAGTCGCAGCCATCATCGGTGGTCTTGATCATTTGATTGAAGAATAAAGAGCCGAATACAGTTACAGCTAAAGGTACCCAGATCACTGCTTGCACCCATTTGCTTAATAAAGAACTGTTTACCAAGGACTACGGCCATTAACCACGCAATGCGTCTTGCAACTTTACGCTTAAGGTCTCGCACAGAGGTTTTAGATTTGTTCAGAGACCCCCTTAAATTTCACGGCCGCTAATAGGCGTAAGGACCACCCTTTTCGATCGCACGTATATAAGCTGGCAAGGCTCGAATACGTTGTTGAAATACGTTCAGCGCCGGGTGGTCTTGTGACAAATCGGTGTTTGTTGCTGCCGCTTCAATGGGGAAGCTCATCAGGATGTCCGCACCGGTCATCTCGTCACCACAAAACCAACGCGACTGCTGCAACGTTGCTTCCAGGTAATTCAGATTGAGCCTGATGTTTGGACCCGCGTAGCCCGCCATCGCTTTTGCAGCAATTTGCTTGGTAATCGGTTTTAAAAAAAATGGCACCGGCGCAGTTTCAATACGATTCAGGACCAGGGCAACAATCATTAACGGCATAAAAGTGCCTTCTGCGTAATGCAACCAATAACGGAACTGCAGATGCGCTGGCGTTCCAGCAGCAGGCATCAAACGGCCATTACCATATTTTTCGATGAGGTATTCGACGATCAATCCAGATTCGGCAACCGTCACATCACCATCACTAATCACCGGCGACTTGCCCAATGGATGCACCGCCAGTAGCTCGGGTGGTGCCAGGCTGGTGGTCTTGTCGCGTTGGTAGTGTTTGATGTCATAATCAACGCCAAGTTCTTCGAGCAACCAGAGGATTCGGTGCGAACGCGAGTTTTCCAAATGATGAACAATCAACATGTCTTGATCCTGACCGTGTGATGAGATTATCAGGACAAGATAACCGAATACCAGAACGCAAAACAATTAGTGAACGCATGACAAGGCGTAACGCGAGCACAGTTGCGTTAATCCTGACTGGAATTGTCGCCGCTTTCGTCAACAAATAGTGTGGGGATTATGGACAACCATTGCGCTTGGCTGGTGCCTGCTAATTACTTAGATGACGGGCCATTTTTCTCAACAGGTTCGTTGATGTCTAAACGGTATTCATCTCGTTAATTGCTCACCAAATCCTGAAACCCGGTAACAATATTGCTACCTAAAAAAATAATCAAAACACTATTTTGATGATTTTAATTGATCTTTGTTGTACATTGCTTATCACTAATGTGATCATGATCGTCGTCATGGTCAGTGTTTGTTAACAGCTTATAGCTTGATTTCTACGGAATAAAAATAGGTTCAGCGTTGTTTAAATCGGGCTTGAACCGAAAACCAGATACGAGATTTTGATTTTATTGAAAACATTTTAACCACCCCAGTATATCGGTATTGAGCTGGCAGACTGGTGTCAATTGATGAGTATAAAAAATTTAACCTAATCAAAAAATGGAGCGTGCCCTTATGAGTAATACAATACGTTTTCTACATCACCCCACATCTCAACCGTGTCGGGCTGTACAGCAATTTTTGCTTGAATGTGAAATTCCGTTTGAAGAGGAGATTGTTGATTTAATCACTGGTGTTAATGAACAACAGGACTTCAAAGACGCATATAACCCGACAGGACAGGTGCCTATCCTTGTTGACGGCGACTTCGTTGTATGGGAAAGCCCAGCCATAGCCTTCTACCTCGACGAAAAGTTTGATGCACCCTCCAACTGGTTCGGAGCAACTGCGCAACAAAGAGCGACAATTCAACAATACTGCCACTGGCACGCTTCATTCCTTCGTCGTGGCGCCGGCGCATTCTTTTATACCCGCTTTGCAGAGTGTATCTGGGGTAAACAGGATTACTCCAAGGAAATCGCAAAAGGCCGATATACGCTGGATGATTCGTTGACATATCTGGACACATGGCTGAGCAAAAGCAAATATCTTTGTGGTGATGAAATCAGCTTTCCGGATTTGCTGGCCTATCACGAATTGGTTTCCCACGTTGCCGGAGAAATTATCGGTGATGCGGAATGGCAAATGTACCCCAGGATCAAGCAATGGTTTGACACCATCAGTGAACGCCCACATTCAAATCCAGTTAGCGCAACGATTATGCAGATCGGAGCAATGCGTGTAGCCGGCCAACCCATCCCGATGACCCGTAAAACTTCCCTGGCGAAAGGCACAGAAGTTACTCCCGGTGTTTTTAGTTAGTAGCTGCTCAGGTATAGCAAATTCCTGATGGTGAATTGCCTGCAATCAAAGCGATTGTAAAAGGAGTTTGCCGTAAATTGGCAAAAAGACCGACTGTTATCAGCCAATATCACAACCGTCGTGCAAATTCATACTGTGCGCCGGGTGTGATTTTGGTCTGAGTTGGAATCAAGCTTTGATGACAGCTCATGAGATGGACGACTCCAACCATCTCAGCGGCATTCAGCCCCCTGAGAGTCTTGTCACAAGCAACATTTCTGTGTAAACCAAAAACCTTTTTGCAACTCAAACATTTTCTTAAATTGTCTTTATATTGATCGGTAATTATTATTTACCGGCAGTATAAATCACTATTTTTTAATCTAAGCCAAATATTTACTCAGTAGCTCGAGTGGACAAAATGACCCACCTGATGGATGAGTTATTTCTCAGCCCACCCGCTGTCAGCCTGCAAATCAAAGCACTGGAAGAATAATTGGATGTCATGCTTATTGAGCACCGTGGGCTGTAGAAAACAGACTTATCCGTGGAGTTTGGAAAAGTTTATGCGTTAGCAGATACTCAAAACCCTACAAACCTCGATAGCGGAAACTGAAATGTGTCTTCGTGATTTTTGAGTGCGCCAACAATGGTGGTCCCTGAAAACTTGCGCGCGTCATATTGGCACAAGCTCACAAGCGCGAATTTTTTTGCCAGTGTATGATTGTAACGCATTTCAAATTCCATCAAATCATCCATGCTCAAGCCTTTTTCGACCGCCCAGGCCATGTCTCCGAGCACCCGGATATGCTGTCCACCATGACGACCCCATGCGAGAAAGGCCTGCTCAAAGTATTCGTATAAATCGTTGCCAGTCAAGACCCCGTCGGTAACCACCAGACGAGCGTCCCTAATGGCTGAACCAGTGTCCGAATAAATCTCCATCAGGTCACCAATAATATGCTTTTGTGCTGCAGCAGAGGCGACCAGAAAGCATTTGTCGCCAGCCCGTAAACCATCTGCCAGGAAAGGCACTGAGAGCTTGACGCGTCCAATGTCGGTTTCATAAAGAGTGCACAGGTGGCTGCCGTATCTGATAGCCATGCCTTCCAGCAGAATGCCGGAAGCATTATTGTCAGTGCTAGCTCGCGGAGTGTCTTGCAAAACATCCCTCGAACTCGATTGAATTTCTAAAAAGTCGGTCAAATCCCGTTTCTTGAAACGCCGTTCGCGGCGGCCTCCAATACGCAAACAAGACAACTTGCCGGCATCGGTCCAGCGGCGAATGGAGATTTCGCTGACATTCAAAAACTGTGCTGCCTGCCTGACGTTCAAAAACTCACTTTCAATTTTGGGCATTAGGTCCACCACCATGGTTTGAGCTTAGTTGTACCGATATCCAGCATACTATCAGCTGAAATATTCATCAATATTGCTTATTATAGATCATTAAAGATGGCTAAAGACTATAAAAGATCATACCTTAAACGGAAATTGTTGTATGATAAGGCGAGAGCGCGCAGGGATAGTTCATGTATCTAGTTGTTTTTTCATACATTTTATGGCTAACGCAACGAACCTGTTGGTACAGTATTATGAATTTTTCCCCGAATACGGCGTGCCATTACCAAAGTAAATGAGAAATTGAAGTTTAGTTTGAATATCAAAATACATCCTTAATTAGTTATGTTCCTGACGTGAACACACATCAAACCAGAGCGCCGTGGTTGCATGAAGTTTACCGGTTTTTTGGCTCTATTTTTCGGCATCATTGGGAGACACATCAAATGAAGAATATACTTCTTAGACCTATCGCTATTTATACCTTGTCAGTTTTATCTTTGAGTTTACTTTCCAGCGCCGTTCAGGCGGGTCCTCACGGTTCTGAGTTTGATTTGACCCTGACCCCGGCAGCTGGTGGCATGGAGGGCGTGGGCATCGCCCGTCCCCAGGACCCAGTCGCCATGCTATTTGCCAATCCAGCTACGTTAACGCAGTTGGAAGGTAAAAACGCGTTTACCATAGGTGCAACCTATGCCTCTCCTGATCTGGATGCCAAAGGTGAGCCAACCGACCTTTTTGGTGGCACTGCATCTGCGGGTACATTTAACCCGCAAGCAGCATTAACAGGTCCATTTGAAGATGATTCATCATTTACCACCGCTGTTGCGCCACACGCGGTGGTCATTCAAAGGTTATCGGACAAACTGGTAGCAGGTTTTGGCCTCACCGGTGTATCAGGCCTGGGCTCGGAATGGCGTAACACTGCCAACCTGCCAAATCTTATCGCTGACCTTGGTCTATTTGGAACCAATATGAGTGTTGGTTACCAGGTGTCAGACAAACTGAGCGTTGGCGCAACCTTTACATTTGCCATTGCAAGCCTGCAGGTAGGTCTGACAGAAAGTGGTTCTACGGTTCATGAGTTAGGTATCGGCGGCAGCCTTGGTATGACTTACGATGCTGGTCCTGCGATTATTGGTGCATCCTACAAGTCCCCGGTCAGTATTACTTACTCCGGCGCTATTGAAACTGCCCCGGATGTATTTTCAGATTTTAAACTGGAGCAACCACAGGAAGTACAGTTGGGTATCGCTACCAGCAAAGCCTGGTCCGAGAACACACTCATTGAGCTGGACTTTCGTTACAAGAACTGGGATTCCGCGGCAGGCTACTCGTCCTTCTGGAAAGACCAGTACATCTATTCGCTCGGTGGTCAACACAAGATCGGTAACGCATACCTGCGCGCCGGCTACAGCTACAACTCTAAGATAGCCAAGAACGCGGAAGACCTGGGTAATTCCTTCGGTAACATCTCCTTTGTCAAAAATCCTGGCTTTGCGGATCCGAACCAGCCACCCAGTCTGCCGGTAACCCCCACGTTCTTACAATTGGCACAAGCAACCATTGCCGATGGTCATTGGCAGCAAAGTTTCTCCCTTGGGCTCGGTTATGACATTCCTGGCACCAATATTCGCTTGGACCTGAATACTTCCTATGCCTTTGATGGCGGCGCCGAACTCGGACCGTTCCACGCAAATGGTTCGTTGTTGACGGCCGGAATGGGACTCACCTGGTTAATAAAATAGACGTCCAGGCGGCCCTTTGAAGGTTACCCAGCGTTGTTTCCGTCCCGGTAAATGGTTTTTCAAAACCATTTACCGGGACATTGTTAGTCGATAGTTTTGGAGGTCGAAAAAATGCTTACCCAATACCTGGACGTCATTTTATACGCAGTGGCGATGAGTTCAATACTCATTATTTTCCTGCCATTTTCCCCAATGACGATAGATATCGTAAACTTCAGCCGTGACACCCAGCTCAAAATATATCTAAATCGTCGTATCTTATGGGTGATTACCACGACTGCTTTTGCGTTTCTGCTCTATAGAGCTGCAACCGGGGCTGCCGATGGCAGCTGGTTAACAACAGCACTGATCAGTATTGGCATGATGGCATTCATGTTTTGGAGCGGTTACGTTCCTTACGTTATGAGCCCGCCATCAAACCCCGAAGTGCTCTCAACTGATGCGGCTGACAAATTGATCAAAGATGATGATGTTGTTATCGGTCTCGCGCATGGTGGAGAAGCACGCGCGTATTCCCGCGACAGCATTGCCAGACCGCATTTTTGTTCCGATAAGGTGGGTGGTGTTCCGGTCACTGTTTCCTACTGCATTCTTTGTAACAGCTCGATGGCTTTCAAGAATGAGATCAAAGATAAAGAAATGGATTTGAGCTGTATTACAGCTTATAACAACAATATTATTTATCGTGATGCCAACACAGGAAACATCATTCAGCAATTGGAAGGTGAAGTTATCCATGGCCCCGATAAGGGTGAGCAGCTTGATTTTCTGCCAACCATAATAGCAACCTGGGGAGAATGGAAAGAACTGTACCCAGATACCAAGTTATATTACGCACCAGCCCAGGCCTTACGTGACAAAATGGTGGGTCTAATGCTGGGCATGATGATCCCTATCCACAAGCTGGCAGCCCGCACCAAGCCGTGGCACCGCATTCAGGGTAAACTGGATGCTCGCTTACCAGCCATGTCATTTGTATACGGGGTGGAATTGAATGGTGAAACCTGCGCGTACGCTACTTCGTTCCTGAAGGATCACCCGGTTCACAATGACACGGTCGGTGGTGAGCCAATAGTGGTCATTTATGATGGCAAACGTGACATCGGCGCCGTCTATTTGAGAAATATTGATGGCACGATTCTGGATTTCGAGCAGAAATCGGGCGATGGCTCCTCTGCCGATACGTTTGCCGTTGATACCCAATCCGGCAGTCACTGGGGAATTACAGGCGTTTCTAAAGATGGTGCATATACCGGTCAATCTTTGCAGGCAGTTCCCCATTACAATAAGATTTTTTGGTTCAGTTGGGCTTTATTTAAAGGCAGCACGCGTATCGCTGAGGCAAGATGAGGCAAGATGAGGCAAGAAACACCTTGCCTCATGCTTTGAGCACTCGCCTTACCTGACTTTGAGTATTTCCATTTTAACGAATGACCTAGCAAGTCACATTATCGTTACATTGAAGTGTCGCTCATCACGAAACAGGCTGCCCATTTAGTATAGTAATTACAGCGTACCGGGAAATAAACCTCCATCCATCAAAATGTTCTGTGCGGTGATGTAGGCAGCCTGCTGACTGCACAAGAAGGCACAAACCGCACCAAATTCATCCGGGTCACCGGGCCGCTTTGCGCCAATTGAGCCGAACATGGTTTCATTGAAGGTCTCTGGCTCCTGTCCAGCAGCCCGGGCGCTGGCTTCGAGTACCGACCACATGCGCTCGGTAGCAATGTATCCGGGTAGCAGGTTATTAATGGTGACGTTGTATTGCGCGGGTTCGCGGGCAATACCGGAAATAAAACCAGTCAAACCGGCACGAGCACCATTGGAAAGGCCCAGAGTGGTCACAGGCATTTTTACGGCTACGCTGGTGATATTTACAATGCGGCCAAATCGCCGTGCTTTCATGCCGTCAAGGCTGCGACGGATCATATCGATCGCGCTGAACATATTGGCGTTGATCGCCTCGAACCACTCCTGTTGCCCCCAATTTCTAAAATCGCCGGGTGGTGGTCCACCGGCATTATTGATCAGGATATCCGGCTTTGAACAAACAGCGAATAGCGCATCGCGACCGGCCTCCGTGGTCACATCGGCGACGACTGATTGCACCTCACCTTCAGCAGCACTAGCAATGTCGACAACCGCCTCGTCCAGTGCTTCCTGGTTGCGTCCACAGATCAGGACATTCACGCCTTCGGCGGCCAATGCCAATGCACAAGCTTTGCCGAGCCCTTTGCTGGAGGCACATATAATGGCGGACTTACCCTGAATTTTCAGATCCATATTAAATACCTCTCACTGGCTTCACCCTTCTCTCAGATAGGTATCACTGCCATCCAACCAATCCTGACGAGGCGGGTTAAACACATCAACATCAAATGTGTCTTCCAGCGCAATCGCACTGTGCGGCAAATCGGGTGGAATGGTTAACACTTCGCCAGCGCTTACGATGATTTCTGTTTTCTGGTCTTCACCCATAAGGAATTTCAGGGCACCTTCCAGCACATAAGTTATTTGTTCATTATGATGGCTGTGTTTCGGTACAACACCACCTTTGTCGAGGTAGATATGAGAGATCATCATGTTTTCGCCAGTTATCAGGCGACGGCTGATGGTGCTGTTCAATTTCTCACGTGGAATGTCCTTCCAGACATAATGTTGGGCAGTTGCTTCAATCATGAGTTCTATTACCTAATCAGATTACTGGCTTACAAAAAATGAAGCTGCTTTTTAGCAATCGTTGCTGAAACAAGCACAAAGAAAGCAACTAATCTAGCATGACACAATAGAGGAAACCTTATAGTTTTTTTCATAGGTGCAGTAAACGACTTCAGGCACTATTTTCTTTAGCTTGTTTCGACTCTCATTGAAAGCCAAAAAGCTCTGTCTGCTATTCGTGTCAGCTATTCGCAAACTCACTCCCCATTTTTATAAGCCCGCAGAAGAAAAAACACACCCAGTGCCGCCACGATATGTTTAAGCGAGTGCCCACTTATAATGCCCAGAGAATTGAACACAGCTTCATCAAAATACTCGAGGACCTTCGCCAACAGGTATGCCAACAACAATAACCAGTAACCACCGGTATTGGTAAACCGGGATTTAAATAACAAAAGAAATAGTGGGATGAGCAACATGGGAAGAAACTGGACCAGTGCATAAAGCCGCAAATCCCCATGACCGGCGGCTTCTGTGAAGTGCCAGTAAAACACCGAAAACACACCAAAAACAACCAAGGGCCAGAGAACCAACTTGCTGATTTTCAACGAAGCAAATTCACCAATAATCACGGCGAACAGAGCCATAAATGCAAAGGTCATCGGTAAACGATCCCAAACCAGTGTTTCGTTTCCCGGCCACAAATGGTAGTAACCAGAGCCAAAGTTGACCAGTGTGACACCTGCAAAAAAAAGGACGTAAGCAGGTTTAAGACCAACAATATATTTGATCTGACCTGAACGATACACGCCGAGCAACCCCATCGTTCCTACGATCAGAAACGGTAAATTGGATATCACGTTCCAGAAATTTGGAACACCGAAGAACGTTCGCCCATCAGAAAATTGATGATACCCCGGATCTTGTGCAATGGGATCCATCATCAACATACCGACGATCCCGGCGATAGAAATAAAAAGAATAGCTGCATATCCGACGGTTTCTTTTATTGAATTCATAAATTTGCCCGAAATTGTGTTCTGGTTCAAAAACTACTTTACTACGGTTTCATTTTATTGAAGCTTACTCTGATCCTCTCACCTTTTTTCACTTTCAAATTAGCAGAATTGGTCTTAATATAGTTTTCACTCAGGCCAGTTCTGGTGGTTTAGAAGTTTGTCATGCAATCGCAGAAATCAGAACCCCGACAACAGATGATCTGTATGGTGTTTCTCTTGTTAAACATTAGCTCCCTATCCGCAACTGAATTCGTTCAAAATAAAACTTTCAACAAACCCAGTGAATTCAATCAACTTTTCCAAACCAACTGTTGGCCAGAGTGATGGTTAAAATGAAGCTAGAACTATCGAAAGCGGGATCGTTGCCTATAGCGTCAATGTCGACTCTATTGATGACGATTGCCTACCTTACAGCGCCTTATATCGGATCAGCCTATCTTGGCGCTTTGCATGCAGGCGGAAGCGACCGTTAGTCAAACTTGTTTATCACCATCACGCCGACATTGTTGAATTGATCCATTCTTACAAGGGCAGCCAGTGAATCTTCCAAACTGATCTTTTCCCCTACCAGCTTTTCGGGTTCTAATTTCCCTTCTCCAATCATCCCCATCATCTCTGAATACCGAAACGCCTGCATCCCATGGCTACCGACGATTTCCAGCTCATCTGCCAGTACGCGACCCATTGGAATTACAGGGTGTTGGTCTTCCCCGGTCATTAATCCCACCTGGACATGTCTGCCACGTTTGCGCAAATTGTCAATCGAATTGAAACAGGTTTGCTGACTGCCAAAGGCATCAATAGAAACATGAGCGCCACCACCGGTGATCTCCTTGACTGCATGCACTACATTGTCTGTTTTGGTCACATCAATTGTGGCGACTGCACCCAATTTACGTGCCATGGCCAGTTGATGTGCACCGATATCAATTGCAATCACATTCGCCCCCAATGCGTTGGCAATCATAATGGCCGAAAGCCCCACGCCACCACAACCATGTACCGCCACCCATTGCCCAGCGCGCACCGCTCCCTGATCAACAACAGCGCGAAAGGATGTGACAAACCGACAACCCAGGCTGGATGCGGTTTCGAAAGACATGGAACCGGGCAGACGTACCAGGTTTATATCTGCACGCTGTATACCAACATACTCCGCAAAGCACCCCCAGTGTGTGAATCCAGCTTGAAACTGAGCATCACAAACCTGATGATTACCTGAAACACATTGCGGACAATCCCCACAACCGCCGACAAAAGGTACTGTCACGCGCTCACCACCCTGCCAATGCTTAACATTTTTTCCAATTGCCACGACAATGCCTGCCAGTTCATGTCCTGGCACATGTGGCAACACAATATCAGGGTCGTGTCCCATCCAGCCATGCCAGTCACTACGGCAAAGCCCTGCAGCCATCACTTGCAACACAACCCCTTCATCGTCCGGTATTGGATCAGCTACTTGTTGAATAGAAAGCGGTTGTCGGAATGCTTCGTAAACTACGGCACGCACAGTTTGATTCCCCAATGAGCAGCAATTTTCAATAAGCTTGTGCTTTGTCAAAACCAAAATCAACAAAGGCGTGATAAAGGGGCCAAGAACAGAGGCAGACCGAACAGGATCAACGAGCCAAGTGAGGCAAATGGAGTGTGCGGCTTGTTCAAAGCTGGTTCTATACCTTAAAAATAAGATAGTGCAATATAGTTTTGTAAAATACCGATTTGCTCATTAAAACGTGAGATATAAAAGATGACACTCAAAAAAAGCCATCGCATTGCTGAGCTAACAGACATTCCCGCTATCGTTGCGTTAATGCAGACTTCAATTGCGGAAAACATGAAGGCCTTCTTGTCTGCCGTTCAGATTGAAGCCGCTCAGGAAACCATGGGGGTTGATCGGACATTGATCGAGGATCAAACTTATTTTGTAATTGAATCACAACGTGGCGGTCAGACCATCATGATTGGTTGTGGCGGTTGGGGTAAACGTAAAACGCTTTATGGCGGCGATCACACACAAGGCCGAGATGATAGTTTGAGTGATCCGTCAGTAGATGCAGCACGTATTCGCGCGATGTACACCCATCCTGATTGGACACGTCAAGGTATTGGAACCTTGTTGCTTGATCTTGGCGAGGCCGCCGCCCGTAGTGCCGGGTTTAAAAAGATTGAGCTAGGCTCTACCATACCAGGTGAGCCACTTTATCTTGCACGAGGATATGTCGAAGTGAATCGTGAAACCCATGTCGCTGCGAATGGCGCAGACAACGTAGTTATCAAAATGGTAAAGAACCTTTAATAAAAGAGTGTTATTTGAGGTCACACAAGGCGGGCATTTATGTCTGTCAATAAAAACCGTAATTACCAAGGGGGTATCGACAAGTTAACTGGTCGAAATTGACAGAATCGGTAGATGAATACTCATAAGCGCCACCGATTCCCGCCAGATATCATTTCCTATGCTGTCTGGCTCTGATGAGACGTGGATGTCTTGGCTTTTTTCCAAGCGGATAACCTCTCGAGGTTTGTGGG
Source organism: Gammaproteobacteria bacterium (assembly GCA_021772935.1). Classification (GTDB taxonomy): domain Bacteria; phylum Pseudomonadota; class Gammaproteobacteria; order Xanthomonadales; family SZUA-36; genus SZUA-36. The sequence goes on along the minus strand of JAJFLA010000048.1, from coordinate 6,314 downwards.
AGATTGGATAACCGGCGCGTACGTGGACTTCCGGGAAAAGGGGGTCCGGTCGGTTTATACTAAAGCTTGGAAGGTGAGGTTAAATACACGTACGCAAAATGAAATTCGAGGAGAAACCATGAACGGTAAAGTAATGTGGGTTTCCAAGGCGATCGTTATGGCAGGCAGTTCGTTGTGCTTCAATACCCTGCTTTTGCAGGACGCGATTGCCAATGAGGCACAATTTCATATTGTGAACGCGGGGATCAATCTTGGCCAGGCGGCAGCACGGGAAAGCGTATTTGGCGAAATTCTCCGGGACGGTATACCTGCTACTCAGGTTGAGGCTATCGCAATCAATATGGCCAACGCCACTGCAGAAATGATAGCGGCGGAGAATCTCTTTCAGGAACCATTCGCTACGGTTCGTAGCCGCAATGGAATCCTGGTGGGACTGACCAGTAGAATCGCCGTTCAACCAACCATACCCAGACCTGCCAACCCCAAACACATGGAGAGAATGATCAACGGCATTTTTCACTCTTATGGTGAGGGCCTGGGTGAGACTTACTCCGGTTCAAAACCGGATTCATTTCAGAAAAAACCAACCTGCGACTCACTTTTTCTAACCGTTGGCTACTATTGTGGTTTTGCGACGATTGTATCCACTGTGACCGCTCCCAACAGACGAACGGGCTTCCGTGCCGATGCTCGTCAGAGCGACGCAAACAATCAGATACGATCAGCGGCCAATCTGGGCCTGCGGATCGCGCTGGATGGGGTTGCGCATTCGGAACCACATAAAATCGCCTGTTCCTTTGGAGAACCTGGACTGTGGGATGCTCTGGCTTTGCAAAAACTGCAGCCGAACAGCCCACCGCCCGTGTACGAAGGGTTATGTCCAGCAGTCGCGAGAATAGCCAAAAGTGCCGGGGTAGGATCCTATGACCCAAAATACGCCAGGAGTCCTAGCACCCATTCATCGAGAAAAAAAGCGAGCACTATCCCATCGAACTGCAGTACCAGCGAGGGGTCGATGACCTTTAGCGGCTCGACCAGTGGGATTCTCGCCCGCTATGGTACAGATCGGGGTCGCGTGCTTGGCACGCTACGTGGATCCATTATCGATGGCTACTGGGTGGAGACCGATTCGAACGAGAAGTGCTCGACCGCCAAAGACGGCAGCTACTATTGGGGTCGTATTGTAGCTACTCTTGAAGCGCGTGGACCACGTTTTAACGGCAAGTGGAACTACTGTGACGGGACCCCGAATAAAGATTGGACGGGCACCTGTTCCGGCTCTGCGAGCGACGAAGGCTTTGAACCAGATCATGGTGACTCATCAGGCAATGGAGTCACCTTCGATGATCCCATGGTCGACGGGGTTCCTATGGATAACTGTCTTAAATGGGGTGGTCCGTGTGGCCAGGCCACGGCGGACGCCTATTGTAAAACCCGTGGTTATTTCCGCGCGGTGGACTACACGGTTGTTGGCAACAAACCGCCAACAATGCCACTCAATGACAGACGAATATGCGAACAGTCCTTTTGTGGACCCATGACACAGGTGGTCTGCACACGATGAGTTAACTACACCCTGGCGCAACGGCACGAGCCATGCAAAAAGTTGATCTAAAGTGAGGTTCAAGATATGCAGATTTCTGGCAATATAGCTTTAATGTTGCCTATACTCTCAATTTTCATGCCCTTCCGGTGGAGCAAACAGTTTCGAGGCCGGGCGCTTTGCACTGCCCGTTAGGGAAACCATTTCATACCGTACCAGGCCTTTGCTGGTGGTGGCCCAATTCGGTACTCTGAGGTTGCCAAAGCGAGCCAGGGGACCGAATACATACACATATTGTGTGGTTGCCCAGATCACGGGTTCCTTGCGCGCGTTGAGCAGTATCCAACCGTGCGGCACGTTATTGCTGTCACGAAACTCAAGCGCCGGAGGACCTTTTATGCCATCGATTTGGCCGAAGTGAACCAGCAGTGAGCTGTCATTGTTGGCGATCGAGCGCGCGAGGCGATAAATGCTGTACGGTGCACGTTCCATAGCATTCGCCAGAGACTCTTCGCTGCCACGGGAAAACTCACCGTTGGTGACGCTCCAGTAGCCATGCTCCGGGCTGTACGCGCGGGTACGATCGTAGATCTCGCTTTTCATGCTGACCCAGGAGCGCGGTCCCGTGAGGTCCAGGATTTCGTTTTCCAGGTAACGATCAACGCGGTTGACGATGTCCCACTCGTGTACGAAATGAACGCTTTCGAGCTGTGCCCAGATGGCAATGCCACCCATGTTCTCCACCATGGCCCTCGCGTCAGCAATTGCGACCGGATCACCCGCCATGTCCTGATCAGCAGCGATATTGCTCATCATGGCCATCAGCACCAGTGTAAAAAAAAGTGTTTGGACGCGGTATGTCATATCAAACCCCGGCTTTGTATTGAATCGGTAGTGACCGGATTCGCTTCCCCGTCGCCGCAAAAACAGCGTTGCAGATTGCCGGCGCAACAGGCGGCAGCGGACCTTCACCCAGACCGCGAGGTGCATCGTCGCTGTTGATGAAATGAACATCGATAACCGGGATCTCGTCGATACGGCTGAAGGGATAGTTATGAAAGTTACTTTGCTCCACCATTCCATCCTTGACGGATATCTTGCCGTGGAGTGCCACGCTCAGTCCTTCGACAATGCCACCTTCCACCTGGTTCAAGGCTCCTTGCGGATTTATGATACGGCCGCAGTCGATAGCGCACGTGATCCTGTCGATCCTGAGCGAATCTTTTCCAACCGTGACCTCGGCAACCTCGGCAACCCAGGCACCCTGATTGTAGCTTGCTGCAATGCCACGCCCCTTGCCTTTTGGCAGGACAGTGCCCCATCCGGATCTGGCCGCCACGGTTTCAATGACTTTCCTAAGTCGTGAGGCATCGAAGCGGAAATCTTCCCGCACTTGCACGAACTGCTGTTTGCCAACCAGTGTCAGCCAGAATTGCACCGGATCCATAGCTGCCGCATGGGCGAGTTCGTCGATCGCACTCGATACGACGAAGACGTTGCTCGAGTGCTCGGTGGCGCGCCATTGTCCGATTGGAACACGCGCAGGTACATCGGCATACTGGAATAGAAGGTTCGGAACCAGGCCGGCCGGAAATTCGTAGTTGGCGATTTCGGCGACTGAACCATCACGTTCGAGGTAGGTTTCGCGCGGGTGGCTTGCCACTTGCTGCTGCCAGTGGCTGAGTTTGCCCTCAGCATCGGTGGCGGCGCGTACACGCTGGGCACTGGACGGTCGGAAATAGTCGTAATGAATATCGTCTTTGCGGGTCCAGACGACTTTCACAGGACGTTTGAAGTGTTGTGACAACAGCACGGTGTCAGTGATGAAATCGGCGTAATAACGACGGCCAAACGCACCGCCGGAGCGCATCACGTGAATCGTCACGTTTTCCTGCTCGATACCCAGGACTTTTGCAGTGGCCTCGGCGGCCATGGGTGGATTTTGTGTCGGCACCCATACTTCGGCACTATTCCCCTTGACATGCGCCGTGCAATTCATGGGTTCCATCGGAACGTGTGCGACGAAGGGCAGCTTATAAGTTGCATCGATGCTGTGCACCACGCCTGGAGTGATGATGTCACCGTCGCTTCGTACGACCTCGAGTTCGCCCTCCAGTGCCTGCTCAAATTGTCGCATCAGGACATTGGAATCATCGCGTGTCTCGGGTAACTGCCATTTCACATTCAATTTGCGGGCAGCTTTGAAAGCGGCGTAGGTATTGCTTGCTAGAACGGCGACACCGGATACAAAGTTGGGGCAGTTCGGCAAAAGGATGCGACCACCATGATCGATATTTCGTATCAGATGGAAACCGATAACACCAGGTACCGTTCTTGCCTCCTTGTCATCGAATGACTCGGGCTGGCCATCGGCATGTGGACAGCGCACGACAGCGGCATACAGCATATCTGGCAGTTTAAAGTCGAGACTATAGACCTGCTGCCCCCGGATGATGGCCTGCATGTCGACATCAGAGACGGATTTACCGATCAAACGGAATTTGGAGGTATCTTTTAATGCGGGTTCGTCGGGAACTGGCATGGTCGCCGCTTGCTGAGCGAGTTCGCCATAGCTCAGCCGTGCCGTGCCCGATGCACCGATGACGAAGCCATTCTCAGTGGTCAACGTACTGACCTCCTGGCCAAGTTGCAGTGCCGCTGCCGCAAGCAACATGACTCTCGCCGTGGCGCCCGCCTGGCGCATGGTGTTGTAGTTCAGGCGAATACTCAGGCTGCCGCCCGAGAACTGATTTTCTAATCTTGGATCCCAGTCGGCCTGCTTGACAACCACAGAATCCCAGGCGACATTGAGTTCCTCAGCGATGATCATCGGCAGCGCGGTTTTGATACCCTGGCCCATTTCGGGGTTCTGAGCGAACAAAGTGATACGGCCGTCTATGCCGATGCGTATCAGCGGGTGCAAGGACGATTCAGACTCAGTCGCGCGACCGGGCAGCGGAATTCCGATGATTAAACCAAAACCTCCCACGGCCCCTAACCGGATGAAGTCTCGTCTGTTAATCATTTCAGCCACCATAATTGCACCAGAATCCACATCTTAGGGCATTCCGGGCTACGGTAAGGTGTCTGCTGTCCCGCCAAAAGAACACTTTATCGAGAAACAAGGAAAAGGGGCCAAAATGTATCCGGCCCGAATGGCAACCATACCAGGTGAGCCACTTTATCTTGCACGAGGATATGTCGAAGTGAATCGTGAAACCCATGTCGCCGCGAATGGTGCAGACAACGTAGTTATCAAAATGGTAAAGAACCTTTAATACAAGAGTGTTATTTGCCGCCACACAGGATTATTTCGGTAGCTCATGACGTCGAACCTGTTTTTGATTTAGGTTTCTTCGTGATTTTGTAAGGCAAACTCATTGTCACTCCTGTGTGCATTGGCGTGATCAACAGTGCACAATATTGATCATAGTATCGCTCTCAAAATCACAAACTTCTTATTTGAGGCCACCACATCCACCGAGTTGAACCAACGCCTGAGCTTGAAGTGATAATCCAGATGACGGTTGCCCACCACCCACAGCTCGCCGCCATCACATAAGACGCGTGCAGATTGTTCAAACATCGACAATGCCACCGAGGCCCCTATCGCGTGCGATTGGTGAAATGGAGGATTGCACAGAATCAGGCCCGCTGCATCTTTATCAAATTCTGCCAAGCCGTTACCGAGGTGAAATTCAGCACACTGCAAGCTGGCATCAAGTTGCTGGGTATTTGCACGCGTGGAAGCAATTGCCATGTAGGATTCATCGACGAAATACAATTTGGCTTCAGGATTCTGCTGTGCAGCCATCAAACCGAGCACACCATTGCCACAACCAAGATCGATGATCTCCCGCCGTCCTTCAGTCTGTGGAAGATGCTGCAACAGCAAGCGTGTACCGATATCCAGGTGCTCGCGTGAAAACACGTTGGATTGATTAATAATCTCGAACGCCGTGCCTTCGAGACTCCAACGTTTAGGATAAGGGTTTTCAGGTAAGGGCAGCTTAGGGTCTACGCTCACTTCGATCAGGCGTGCTTTTTTCTGCGCCAGGCTTGTTTCGGTGGGGCCAATGATTCTCTCCAGCATTTTCCACAGCGAGGACGGCATCGTTTTCACCATACCACCGACCAAAACCCGGCTGTGCTGCGTTAACAAGGGTTTCAATCGGATCAACTGGTCTTCGAAGAAAGCCAGGGATTTCGGCACCTTTAACAACACCAAAGCTGGTGATTCATCAGGGGTATGCGTACTCGGCAGAATCCTCACACTTTCGGGATCACAAGCATTGCGTCGCAGGTTTTCGCGCAAGGCCTGGTGTGCCAACCACGAATCCGACCAAACAACCGGTGACAGTTGGTGCAAGGCAACGGCCAAGGCACCAAAGCTGTCATTCACTATCAAGGTTTGTTGTTGAGGCAGGTTCTGCTGTGACAGCTTATGCAACAGGTATTCATCGGCGGCATCCCAGGCACGCAGAAGCTCCTGTTTGCGTACCGGGTAACGACGCAGTTCAATTTCAGCAACAGATGTGATCAAGCGGGTTTCAGACATGAGCCGGACAAATAACCTATGGCAACAGAGTTCAGTTACAAGCACGCATGTTAACCTAAGGAACCTCTAATCTATTCATGAGATCGTATCTTGCGTCCAAAATGTTTAGCTTCACCAACAGTAGGCGCTTTTAGGCGAGGCGCGAATCGCACGTAAAGCTTCCGCATCCTGCTCACGCCCCTGACCTACGTCCCTGTAGGCCATAGCTAGCTA
>JAJFLA010000047.1 GCA_021772935.1 Gammaproteobacteria bacterium | reverse complement strand
TATCGGTTCATGCAGTAATTATTACTTACTAGTGGGTAGTCAACAAGTTGAATTCAATAAAATCAAAAAGTTGGAATTGTTTGGCGTTTTGCTAAGTGATTGATTCATCAATTATATTGCGCCTTAAGTAAGTGCCATTCGAATCTGACCCCTTTAGACCGCAAGAAACGGGTGGCTATCAGCCTGTCCACCTATGTAGGCTAAGCATTCACTAATGCTTTGGAACCATACATGACCTTTCAAATTCATGCCTTATCCCCTGACCCGTTTAAACCTCTTTTTGCCCTGACCAACGAGGAACTGAAACAAACGCGCGCCAGCAGACTAATCGTGGACACCAAACACACTCACCCGTGTCGCGTCAGTCTTGCTGATGCTGAGATTGGTGAAACGGTTATTCTGACTAATTTTACACATCAACCAGCTGAATCACCTTACCAGGCCACACATGCCATCTTCGTTCGAGAGCATGCCGAGCAGGCGTTTCCGGAAGTCGGCGTGGTTCCCGAAGCAATACAAACCAGACTTATTTCAATCAGAGCCTTTGATAATAAGCACCATCTGATCGATGCAGATGTTGTTGATGGCTCATATTTGAATACAGCAATCCCGGCAACGTTTGAGAACCCAAAGGTTGTCTATATGCACCTCCACAATGCCAGACCCGGCTGCTTTGCTGCGCGGGTTTCGCGAGCCTGATCCGTTAAAGTAACCAAAGGGGCAAACTCCTTTTTGTTGAGTCTTTTGTTTTTTACCAATAACTGATCAAAACAGGTTCTGATCCCTCTTAAAAATTTAACTTGCATTCATCCCGGCCCACTTGTACCCTTATGTCAGGTGGTACATATGGTTGTAACAAATCTATGGAAATAATTATCGACATTGACGATGCGATGCCCCTGTTCGCGCAGTTGGTTGGACAGATAAAAAAGGCCGTGATTAGTAAAAAAATGGGTCCTGGGGATAATTTGCCTTCGATTCGACAACTTGCAAACGACCTGGAACTTAACAACAAAACGGTAGCGAAAGCTTACCGTTTATTAGAGCGTGATTGTGTCATTCAAACCAAAGGATATCGGGGTACTTTTATTCACCCAGATGCCGAGGCTAACAGCACTGTAGATTTGAACGCGTGGGTGATAACAAAATTAGATGAAACCATTAACTCGTTCAAAGAGTCGGGCGTTACCGACTCTGAAATCCGAATTGCATTCGGCAACCTAATGAACAAGCGCAACAGCTAAGGAGACAGACATGCCAGAACACATTACATTCCACTTGGTATTTTTGGGCCAGATTTTACTTGTTTCTTTCTATCTTCCTAAAAGAGTACACGACCAGATGAAGTATGTGTTTGAAACATATACACCATCAACGCACCCAAAGCTCTACCCAAGACCGGTCGAGCACTACCAAAGATCAATACGCACTTACCGGAATTGGAACTTATTCATGCTCTCGGCTGGCTTATTGATATTCGCAGCACTATTCATTAACCCACACGACGGGGATGTGGACAATGCTATTGTTATGGGCTATTTTTTTGCTCAGATGTTCCCTGTAATCCTGTTGGATATATCATCGCTCAAAGAGTTTAGGCTGATGAGAACCGTTAATTCCCGCACCACCCGCACAGCAGAACTTCATCCACGCCGCCTTTTTGATTTTATTTCACCAACACTTTTTGGCATTACCGTTATCACTTATGTTGCCTTTGTATTGCTCATCCTCTATATCAAACAATTTGAGTTTCCCTGGTTCGGTGGATACTGGAATATCCTTGGCATTACGATCATGAATCTGTTTTTCGCAAGCATGGTTCTGTGGCAAATGTATGGGAAAAAACTAAACCCCCACCAGGCCTACGCTGATCGAATAAGATCAATAGAGACAACCACTAAAATCATGGTGTTTACCAGCATTGCCGCAACCGTCTTTGTCGCGCTATCGGTTGCCCTTTCTGCATTTGAAATACGTCATCTGCTGCCTGTGTTCCTGAGCCTGTATTGTCAATCACTGGCTGCGATCGGCTTCCAGGCCTATCGCATAGGTCACACCAATTTTGATGTATACAAAGGAGACCCACTAGTCACCTGAGGAAAAACAAAAAGGGTTCAGTTGCTAACAGTGATCGTTATTTTCTCTGACACCACAGGGGGTTTGTGAGGGATGTGTGAATAATCACCCAACAACAATTGCAGGGTGTGTTTGCCAGGCGCCAGCTTCAGTGTCACTTCTGTTTGCCCACCTCCAAAATGACGTAGCTTTTCGGATTTTGGCAGTGGGGCATCCATCGCAGGAAGTGTATCCGTATCGATCAGCAGGTGATGATGACCGGTATTGGCCGCTTCAACACCCGCCGGTGCTACACCCATGCCACGTAAGCCAAAACGAACATTAAATTCTCCACTCACCTTGTCACCGTCTTGCGGCGAAATAAAATACACTTCGGCTTGCGCAAATACGCTTGAGGCTGACAGCAGTAGCATGACCAGTAGTGTGGTGTAACCTATAAATGGTACAGACCGTTTCATTATGATTCTCCTTGTTCGCTGACCCAGCGTTTAACTTCATCTTTAAGCACGTCCAATGGTACCGAACCCAACGCCAGGATAAAATCATGAAACTTGCGCAGATCAAAACCCGCACCCAATTGACTTTCGGCCTCACGGCGTAATTGCCAAATCGTGTATTCACCCAGTTTGTAGCTTAATGCCTGGGCCGGCCAGGAGATATAGCGATCTACTTCAGTCGTTATTTCATGAATCGACAAAGCGGTATTGTCAGCAAGATAATCCTGCGCCTGTTTTCGACTCCAACCCTTGGCATGGATACCGGTATCAATAACCAGACGGCAAGCCCGCCACATTTCGTAAGTTAATCGGCCGAAGTCCTGGTAAGGCGTCTCATAAATATCCATTTCAACACCCAGCTTTTCCGCATACAGGGCCCAGCCTTCACCATAGGCCGAGATATAATCATTACGTCTGAAGTCCGGTTGATCACCTTGCTCCATGGCCAGCGCGCCCTGCAAGTGGTGACCCGGAACGGCTTCGTGCAAAGTCAGTGATGGCAGTGTGTACAAAGGGCGACTTTCAAGTGCATAGGTGTTGACCCAATAATAACCACCCCGGTGAGCCGAGTGTGGTGAACCTACGTAGCGACCGGCGGTGTAAAAGGGTGCGATGCTCTCCGGCACCGGTGCAACGCCATAGGGCTGGCGTGGTAATTTGCCGAAGAGTTGTGGCAAACGACCATCAATTTTCTTCGAGATGTAAGAAGCTTCGGCCAATAGTTGGTGCGGTGTTTTTGCATAGAACTGTGGATCAGTACGTAAAAACTGGATGAAGTCTGCCAATTCACCCTCAAATTTCAGGGCCCTGATGATAGTTTCCATCTCTGCGCGTATACGGGCAACCTCAGACAGGCCAAGCTGATGAATCTCATCAGCCGTCATGTCTACAGTGGCATAGAGATAAATTTGTTCCTGATAAAATCGCTCGCCGTTTGGCAGGCTGGTCGCAGCCAGTGTGGTTCGTGCTGAGGAGAAATATTCATCCAGAAAAAAATCCAGCAATCGTTGATAGGCGGGTACTACAGCCTCCATAACCACTTTTTGTGCTTCTGTAGTCAGTTCCTGTTTGACTTCGGCACCAAGGTTCTCGTCAAGCTTTAAAAACGGTTTAAAAAAGGCACTTCGTTCTGGGTTTTCTACCAGTTGCTTTCTGATTGGCACCTCACGTCCGGCAAGAATAACGCGTGGCTGGGTCATGCCCGTGCGCAGCCCCTCACGCATCAGTGCTATATATTCATCCATGACGGTTGGCAACGCCTGCAACCGAGACAGGTAATTGCGGTAGTCATCAACGGAATCAAAATCAGTTCCCTCACCCCAGCGATTCCATGACAGGTAAAACCCCCAGTCACTGTTGAAAGGAATCAGGTAAGCCCGGGTTTCATAATCTGCCAGAAACTGGTGTATCTGCCGGGCGAACATACGGTAATTGATACAGTCTTCACGCTTCAGGTTTTCGCAAGATATCTCGGCAAGTTCAAGTTTGATCTGTTTCCAAAATCGGTACCGTCTGAGCTGGTCTTTTTCACTGACGTGCGTGATCAGGTGGGCATTGTCTTTACCACCATTTTCACGTGCCAGAGATGGGAATTCATTGAGGCGAAAAGCCCACTCCTTTTCATACAAAACACGAAACTTTTCGCCATCATCAGCCGTGTATGCATTGCAGGACAGGAACACAAGCAGCAAAGAAACAAATTTTTTCATGACGGAAGCCTTTCTATTTAAATTCAAGAAACGACAAAACCTTGCCAGTAAGGGTCATCTTCCGGATCAACGGTGATGATGTTTTCCCCGTAAATCCGGGCCCAACCTTCGATCGATGGAATGATGGCAGGATAATCGCCCACCCGTGTAATGTCTTCAACCCGACCGGTAAACTGGCTGCCAATATAACTCTCGTGTACAAAACGGTCACCCTTCACCAGCTTGCCACGTGCTACCAACTGCGCCATACGTGCAGAGGTGCCAGTACCACAAGGTGAGCGATCAATGGCCTGGTCACCATAAAAAACGGCATTGCGGGCATCTGAGTCGGCTTGTTTAGCCTTACCGGTCCATTCCAGGTGTGTCAGTGAACAGATACGTGGGTCTTCGGGGTGTATAAATTTATATTTTGCATTCAGACGTTCACGTAATAATGGGCTAATACGTACAATATCGCTGGCTGACAGGTCTTCCAGGTCGCGGTATTGGATCTGTGGCTCAACAATGGCATAGAACGCGCCACCATAACCAACATCCACCTTAAGTTCCCCACCCAACTCTGGACAGTCCACACTCAAATCCTGCGCATGCAGATAAGAAGGAACGTTGATCAACTTGACTGACTTTACCCGTCCATTGAGCTGGGTATAACTAGCCACGACCCTGCCTGCAGGGGTTTCAAGATGCAGTTCACCTGCAATACGCGGCTTCACCAGGCCTTTCTCAATGGCAATGGTCACGGTACCGATAGTGCCATGGCCGCACATTGCCAGGCAGCCGGATGTTTCAATGTAAAGAACGCCAACATCACAATCATCACGGGTACTGGGATACAACATGCTGCCGGACATCATGGCGTGTCCACGAGGTTCAAACATCAAAGCGGTACGGATCCAGTCAAACTCACTTAAAAAGTGTTCGCGCCGGTCCAGCATGGTTTTGCCTTCCAGATACGGCGCACCTTTGATGATGACGCGTACCGGGTTGCCACAGGTATGCGCGTCAATGCAGTGGAAGGTTGATACTGATGGTTTTTTCATTAGCTGGCAAACCGGTCAAAACGAAATTCAGCAAGGTCTATCGGCGCTTCCGTGCCAATGACCATATCGGCAATAAGACGTCCGGTGGTCGGGCCCTGAGTCAAACCGTAGTGACCGTGCCCAAACGCGTAAAACACATTGGAATGTCGTGGCGAAACCGAAATGATGGGCTTTGAATCTGACATCATTGGACGCTGTCCCATCCATTCGGTCACGCCTTCGGTTTTAAGGCCATCAAGATAATGGCTGGCTTGTTTAAGCAAGACCTTGGAGCGTCTGTAATCAGGTGCTGCATCCAACGCGGCAAATTCTGCCGTACCAGCTACTCTCAGATCCGTCCCCATGGGTGTCATGACAAATACGCGGCTCAGGGACATCACAGGATACGGCAGCTCAATACCAGGATCGCTGATGGTGCTGCTATAACCACGTTTGGCAATCATGGGAACTTTGTAATCCAACTGCCCGGCAAGGGTATTGGACCAGGCACCGGCGGCAATCACGAGTTGGTCCGCTTCAATCCGGCGACCACTTTGAGTCTGCACGTTGACGCCAGAATCATCCGCGTTGACATGGCTGACACGATCCTGAACCCAGTCCCCACCATGATCAAAACAATGCTGTGCAATATGTGCTGTTACCTTGGCAGGGTCTGCAAGGTGATGCCAATCCGGCATCATCATTGCTACACCGTTTTCCAATTTCAGGCACGGTACCATGGATTTTAATTCCATCGGGCTAAGCCTGTGCTCTTCAAAACCCAGGCGGCTCCGCAAGTCAGCCTGCCATTGCCCTTGCCGGTACTCTTTTTCTGTATCGTAGACATGTATTGCGCCATGCGCATACCTTAAATGTGCTGCATTGGTAGCGTTTAGAATTTCATCATAATCAGCAAAAACCGAATGCATCAGCTGCGCCTGCGCTGCGGCAATAGCTTCTACTTTCTGCATATTACTGGCTCGCCAGAATTTCCAGAACCACGGGATCAATGCGGGGAAATCTTTCGGGCGGATAGACATTGGGCCCAGTGGGTCCAGCATCCAACCAGGCACTTTTTTGATCAAACCAGGATAAGAAAACGGAATTACACTGGAAGCCGATAAACAGGATGCATTGCCAGAGCTGCAGGCTTGTCCCGGCAACTCGTGATCAAGCAAAGTGACCCGCAGGCCCCTGCGTTGCAGGTGCCAAGCACAGCTCACGCCAATTATGCCGGCTCCAATCACTACACAGTGCTTGTTCATTTCAGCTCAACACATCCAGTCCGTTTACCAGGTTTTCCAGAATCGCAATGATCTCATCCAAAGCCCTGATCGCGCCAGCCCCTTCCCCGTCTGCTACGGCGTGGGCCAAGCCTGCATGAAGTTGTGCAGAACGGGGGAGATCCAGGCGAAAACGGTGCAGATACCACAGACGTCGACATTGACTGTGCATAGCAAGTAACGCCTTCACCAGAAACTGGTTATGACACGCAGCGGCCAGCAACACATCCAGTTGTTGATCCAGACGTAAAAACAGCTCGAGCTTATTGCCCGCGACTGCCAGTTGTGAGCTCAATAAACGCAAGGCTTGTCGCTGATTGGGTGTTGCCCGCTCGGCCGCCTTGATAACCATCAATCGCTCCAACACCCGGCGGGCTTCAATTATCTGGCTCAGATCAGTGCGACGCAACGGTGTGACCAGTAAACCTTTACGCGGTAACACCTGCAACAGCCCATGCGTTGCCAATCTTTGTATCGCCTCTCGTACTGGCGTTCGACCAATGCCGGCTTTGTCCATCAGGTCTTTTTCAGCCACCACCTGACCGGGTGCAAGCTTGAGTGTGACCAGTTGCTCTTCAAGCAAACGATAGGCTTTTTCAGCCAGGCTATCATTGTCGGATGAATGTTGGACAACCGCGCTCATAGCATCGGTCGTCTGGCCAATGCATAGTCCACGGTTTGCCTGACAAAACGCACTTCGGCTTCTGTTAAAGACAACCGTGGTGATCGGACCCGTGCAGAACCAACGCCGGTCATTTCCTCCACCAGTTTTATCTGTTGAACAAACTTTGGACCGATATCCAGATGCAGCAAGGGTAGGAACCACTCATAAAGCAGCCTGGCCTCAGCCCATCGCTGCGCATTCATCAACTCATACAAACGCACTGTTTCTCGCGGAAAGGCGACGACCAAACCTGCCACCCAACCTGTCGCGCCCAGAGAAAAGCACTCGAAAGCAAGGTCGTCCACGCCACAAAAAATGGCATATCGGTTACCGGTTCTTCTCCGGATTTCAGGAATACGGCGAGTATCAGCTGACGATTCCTTGATGGCAATAAACTTCGGGTTAAGTGCAAGTGTTTCGAAGTCTGCAGGACTCAGGTCAGTGCCATAAGCCACCGGATTGTTGTATAACATAATCGGCAGATCAGTTGCCGCTGCAACGTGTTCCAGATAAGCCAGGGTTTCCTGTTGGTCGCTTGGGTAACGCATCGGCGGTAACAACATGAAACCATCAACACCCATCTGCTGAGACCGACGTACGAAATGACAAGCCTGGCGGGTATCGGATTCGGCAACACAGGCCAACAACGGGACCCGGCCATTGACCTGTTTGACAAAAAATTCGGTTAACTGCAGTTTTTCGTCCATATCCAGGGTGGAGTTTTCACCAAGCGAACCAAGAATAATCAGGCCATGCACACCTGCTTCCAACTGAAACTCCAGGTGTTCGGCCATCGCAGCCAGATCCAAGCTGAAGTCGGCTTTGAATTTTGTTGTTAATGCTGGAAACACACCTTGCCATCTTACTGTATTCATTTATATTTTCACTTTAGTTATATTAATATATTACTGATATATCAGTATACCCGCATTACAGATTGAATTTCAATCACCCCGGTACATAACCACTCCAGTTAATTTACAGCCTGAACAATAGCCATTTAACAAGCTACAGCCTGCATACCGTGAATATGATTAATCTGGTCCGGAGCGAATCCGATTATGACGTTGCACATTGGCTGAACGCTCATACCAGTGTTTGCTTTTATTGACGATCCGGACCACCGAAAGCATCACTGGCACCTCAACTAAAACACCAACCACCGTTGCGAGTGCCGCACCGGAATCAATACCAAACAAACTGATGGCCACCGCAACCGCCAACTCGAAAAAATTACTTGCGCCTATCAACGCAGAAGGAGCGGCCACACAATGGGCCGAGCCGACCTTGCGATTCAACAGGTAAGCAAGTCCCGAATTAAAGTAGACCTGGATCAGAATGGGCACAGCCAGGATAGCGATCACAACCGGTTGGGCGATTATCTGCTCACCCTGAAAGCCGAACAGAAGCACGAGTGTTGTTAACAACGCAAGCAGTGACATTGGCTGTAAAGTACCCAATAACTTCTGCAGGGCCTGCTGCCCACCGGCTCGCAGTATCCTGTTCCGCAAAACCTGGGCAATAATCACCGGCACAACAATATAAAGCCCGACCGAAAGCACGAGCGTATCCCATGGCACGATAATCGCTGACAAGCCAAGCAACAAACCAACTATCGGAGCAAAAGCAAACACCATGATTATGTCATTCAACGCCACCTGGCTCAGCGTGAAATGCGGTTCGCCGTTAGACAGATTGCTCCAGACGAACACCATGGCAGTACACGGTGCTGCAGCCAGGATAATGAGGCCGGCTATATAGCTATCTATCTGCTCAGCGGGCAAGTAGGCACGAAACAGATAGCCAATAAAAAACAGGCCCAGAGCTGCCATTGAAAAAGGCTTAACTGCCCAGTTAATAAAAAGCGTCACACCAATACCGCGCCAATGCTCACGAACCCGGCCAAGTGCGGCAAAATCAATCTTCACCAGCATCGGGATGATCATTAACCAAATCAGTATGGCGACCGGAATGTTGACCCGGGCGACCTCTGCCCCGCCGATAGTCTGGAACACAGCTGGCAGGAAGTGCCCCAGCGTCACGCCCGCAATGATACAAAGCGCAACCCAGATGGTCAGATAGCGTTCAAATGTAGACATATACCGGTATTGTCCATAATCCTGACGATCATGCAAGCCATCAGATCACCAGTGTCTGCGTCACCTCCGGTCAAAATAAAACCCGGCAGAAAAACTCTGCCGGGTTCTGGGTTTCGGGTACCTGATTATGGGCTAGTGTCGTGGCACTAGTGTTGTCGAATTTTGATCGAGCCGTTGACCGTGTCAATGTTTAACCTGGCACTACCATTACCAATTTTCCCATTCAAGTCACTACCCACAAAACCTTCGTCCGTTTCCAATCCGAAATCACGCCCATTGATACTACCGTTCAAAGTGTCTGCACTCACTTCCACATCCGCATTTTCTGGCAATGTAATCGTTACACGTCCATTCACTGTCTCTGCTTTTACACTTTGTTGGCCGTCACACTTGAAAAAGTCTGCATTGACACTGCCATTGACAGTAGAGAGCCTGACATCACCTGCAAGATCACTGATGTCGAGGTCGCCGTTTACTGATTCAGCCACTACTTCACCGGATACCCCACTGATAGTGACATCACCATTCACTGTTTCAACAGAATCAAGTTGGGTGTCCGCCGGCACGATAATTTCATACCTGACTTCACCGCTATTATTGCCATAAGAGAACCAGCCATTTGATTCCCCAATTTCTGTTTCAATGACAATTTCACTGGCGGAGTGTGAAATTTCAATTTCAATTTTATCCAAATCTTTTTGGTTATCCGCTTTTTTGGTCGCAACAATTTCAACATTGTTACCACTACCACCGGTAACGGTAATTGAACCATTTACATTGGAAATGCTGAACCGGCCACCATCGTTGAGTGTGTAGGAAAATGTTTTTTCTTCGCTAACACTTGCAAACAGGCTGCTGCTTACCAACACAGCCACAACAAAAACGTAGGATCTGAGTTCCATAACAAGTCTCCGGTTTATCGTTACATATTAATTGATATAGTGTGTTTGATGCAGCTGGTATCAAAGTAGTTTAAACGTCTTCAAAAAGGTAAGCCAATGAACCAAAACTCAGACAGGGCAGGTTTACAGATTCGGGCAATTGAGAGAGAAGACAATGCTGTGGTGGCCGAGATTATCCGCCTGGTGATGACAGAATTTAAAGCGGTTGGGTGTGGATACTCCATCAATGACTCTGAAATTGATGACATGTACGGTGCTTATGCCGTAAAAGGTTCGTCTTTCTATGTTGTCGAACTCGATGATCAGGTTTTAGGCTGTGGTGGATTTGCGCCATTGACGGGGGCTGACCGTGATATTTGTGAATTGCGTAAAATGTATTTCAGATCCGAGCTGCGCGGCATGGGTGTGGGTACACAGCTATTGAAACGATGCCTTGAAGAAGCCAGCAACGCCGGATTTAAGCATTGTTACCTGGAAACCATGGACGATATGCAACAAGCCCGCCGTCTGTACGGCAAACACGGATTTAAATACCTCGATCAGCCAATGGGCAATACTGGCCATGGCAGCTGTGGAACATGGATGGTACGGCGATTGGTCCCAGCGTAAACACAGCAAGGCCATTCATTACTTTTCTAGGCACTCGAAGCAGCTCGTAGTTCCGCTTCCAGCGCGTCCACCTCGGCCGTCAACATGGTCTCAAACTCGGCCTTGTTTTCACTGAACACAAAGCGAACATTACATGCGGCTTCTTCGGTGAGTTGTGCGCGAACTTCATCAATAAAATAAGTGGTCAACTGCCGAAAGCGCGCACGCGCCCACTTGATGTTTTGTAGCTGTCCCATGGATGAATTGACCTCCAACTCAAGCACTTTGGTCAATGAGCGCATGGTTGTTGGCACATCAAGGTATAAGGGCAAGGGCTCAGGGGACAGTTTGCGCTCTACCAGGAATGCATTGCGTGCAAACTTATTGTCAGAATTAGTTGTAGTCAGCACAAAACCCTTACGCTCCAGCATGCGCTTGAAATTTCTGATGTATTCGTCGGGCTCCTCGATCAACTCATATGATGGAATGATGATCAATACCCGGTAGTGGTCGTGGTTGACATAGCAGTGATTGACGAGTCGCCGCAGAAAATTCTGGTAATAGCCGTAGGTCAGTGACGCGATCGCGATACGGCGCATATTTGGCATTTTGAAAAGATATATAGCCGCAAACGGTATCGCTGCCGCCGTCAGCGAAAGCAATACGTCCATGATTGTAGAGTTGGCTGCAAAACTTCCAAACGCCTGAAAAAGCGGCTGCAACACCGACCCATCAACCCACACGCGCAAGGTCTGAGCCAATCCAGACTGATTGTTGGCATCGGTATATAGCGGTGCCAAAAACGCGAACACAAAAAACAGTACAGACAGCACCAGTAGAATAGCCCAGAATGTTTGGGAACCTTTCAGGCGCTGCAGCATTTCTTCCCCTTCTTAATCAGCCAATGTCGACCTATGGGTGTCATTGCCCATATTGTTAGTTCGCCGGGAATAATGCCACCGGTTGGACCTCACCCATCATTTGCTGACGCACCAGTGGAATCGGCGGGCCACCAAAACTCAAGAAAGAATCATGGAACTCACGCCAGGCTTTTCTACCACCGCGTGTCGCCGTCCAGTCATCCCGTAAACGTTTGATCATCAGCTTGCCCATGGTGTAATTTAAATAGGCTGGGTCATAGGTGCCGCGCGCTGCCTGCTGAATGGCCGTGCCTTCACTTTGGTAGCCTTCCTCGATAAAAAATCGCTTTGAATCTTCAACCGACCAGCCTTTGGTGTGTAAGCCAATGGTTGAAAGGAAACGTGCGTCACGCAGCAAAGCATTGCTGATCTGACCAATGCGGGTCTCGGGGTCACCATCGCGCAAACCAGCTTCGATCATCATTTCTTCGGTGTAGTGTGCCCAACCCTCGGCATAAGCATACCCGACAAAAACGCGACCATAGAAAAATGACGCACGGTTAGCGTGCAGGAAATTCAGAAAATGACCGGGCCAGACCTCATGCACCGAAGTAAACAAAAGATCTGCTTCACCAGCAATATAATCTGCCTGAACATCTTCGGGCCAGGTCGGGTTAGGTGGGGAAATATAATAAATCGACGGTTGGTTCTTTTCCCATGCGCCCGGAATATTAATATAGGCAAAATTGGAGCGGGCGTAGGGTGGCGATTCATTCACTTTCGCCTTTTCCTCACCGGGGATACTAACCAGATCTTTCTGTACGATGAATTCACGTATTTCTTCAAGCTGATCCCGTGCACTTTCAACCGAGCCATGCTTTGGCTTGTTGCTGGACATCTTCGCAAAACACGCCTGGAGGCTGGTCTCCGGCGCATATTCTGCGCAGGCTTCATTCAAGCTTTGCAGATTACGCGCCATGTCCGCACGACCAATAGCCTCAAGCTCTTGCAATGAAATATCAACCCGCTCGGTATCCCATAACATTTCTTTGAACAGATCCGGACCCAAGGCAAAGTCGTCAGTGGCGCTCGACATATTGGACTTTAACCAATCAGCCATTTCTTGCATGGCTTCAATGGCCCCTGCGTTGGCATTGGTAAATGCCTGCTGAATACTTTCGTCTTCAACCGCAGCCCATACAGCGGGCACTTCATCGCGAAAATACGCGGCATAGCCACCGAAGCCGTCAATACCCAACTGCAGCCAGGTACGTGGCATCGGCATAGCAAGATTTTCCCGAATTTGTGCGACTGCTTTTGGAACATTGTTCAAATAACGGGTAAATGCAGCCATGCGTTCCTCGATCGAGGCGTAATCGAGTGCGATATAGGCACTGGGGTCCAGCGAATCACCCATCCAACCAAAGTAAAACTGCGGACTGCGGAAAGGCAGCTGAACCTTTTCCATCCAGAAAAGGTCCTGGTCAACTCGTGATACAAAATATTCACGCTGGTACACTTGCTCTGCACTCATCGCCTCATCGGTATAGGCAAGAGCCTGCTCACGCACCTGGTGTAAACGTGCAATTTCTTTTTCTATTCCAGCCCGACTCCAATCAGGCAACTGACCATCATATTCATGTCGACCCTGAACAACGGCCCACTGCGGATGCGCAACGATGTGTGCCTCAATTTGTCGTGTTACAAACGCTTCCCAGGTCTCGGTTTGTACCTGTTCCTCCTGCGGCTTTTCAACAAAGATCGGCTCTTCAGCTTTATTACAGGCCGTCAAGGAAAGCACAGTGAAAAAAATCAGCGACAACAAGGTACGAATAGGAAAATTGGTCATGTTGGAATCCCGGAGAAAGGAGGCCGCTATGTTAGCAGCTGACATCTGGAAAAACAGTTGGGAGAGAATGATCGCAAGACCTGGTCTTAAAAAAAGCCCCGGAGGTCCCCGGGGCCTTAATCAATGTTTCAAACAGGTCTATTTCACACCATGCATCAGCTTGTTGATCACCGGTGCGAGCACCAGGTAAACAATGCCGAAGGCCAGGCCAATCCAAAATAGCTGCATGTACACACCTGAATACTGGTCAATGGTTGCAGCCGTAGCAACGCCGTGGACAGCGGTGCCACCGGATGCGATGGCGGCTATCAGCCCAGCCACGTATTGCGCCATTGCAATGGATAGGAACCAGCCACCCATGGCCAGACCTACTTCTTTCTCTGCAGCCAGTTTCGTGACCATGCTGAGACCGATTGGTGACAAACACAATTCACCGGAGGTGTGCAGGAAATAACACAATGCGAGGAATATCCATGGCACCAAACCGGCGGCATTTTGCATATTGGCGATAGCGAAAACCAGTATGTAGAAGCCCGCCGCAACCTGGATCAGACCCAGCGCAAACTTACGCGGGATAGATGGGTTGATGCCCCTCTTGTCCAACTTGGGCCACAAGGTCGCAAATATCGGTGCCAACAACAGAATGTATAAGGGGTTCAGTGACTGAAAAATACCAAACCCACCATTTTGCCAGCTAGTCATACTCCCGTACATCGGTGTGACAAACTCACGCGCAAAGAAATTTAATGAACTGCCAGCCTGCTCAAACAGTGCCCAGAAACAGGCATTGGCAATAAACAGAATGATCATGGCAATGTAGCGGTGTAGTTGTACCTTATTCTTGGATAGGATACCTGCCGACACAAAATACACGATCAGGCCAAGCATGATGGCACCCAGCAGATAACCGAGCAAGGTGCTCTCTGAAAGCAGGAAATAGACCACACCGGCCAGACCAAAGGCTCCGGCCCCGACGGCAAAAAAGCGGCCCCAACCTTCTTTATCAGTCTCTGGCAGTCCGATATGGCCCAGGGATTTCTTCGCAACCTCCAGAAACAATGTTGACAGGATCATACCGATACCGGCTGCAAAAAACCCCCATTTCAAACCCCATGTCGCACCGATCCAGGCAGCGGTAATGAGGGGTGCGATTAAGGCACCAAGGTTGATACCCATATAAAAAATGGTGAAACCAGAATCGCGTCTTATATCCTCGGGTGTATATAACTTTCCAATCATGGTGGAAATATTGGGCTTGAACAGACCGTTACCTGCAACAATCAACGACAAACCGACCAGGAACCAATTCAGATCCTCTATCAACAGCACAAACAGGCCTGCTGCCATGATGATCGCACCCAGTAAGATGGAGCGTTGATAACCCAATACTCGATCAGCAATGTAACCCCCTGCAATACCCGTCGCATATACCAGCGCGGTATAGCCACCATACACAAGGCTGGCCTCAGCGTTGGCCCCGGCGCCCATGTGACTGAAAAATGTAGTAGCCACATAAACAGCCAGTACCGCTCGCATGCCGTAATAGGCAAACCGTTCCCACATTTCGATATTGGATAACTGCCACAAGGCCTTGGGGTGGCCCATAAAATCGCCTGCAGGTAATCCCGCTTGTAGGCTGTTAGCACCATTTGTTTGATTGGTCACGTTTGAAGCTCCAAATCTGGTTTGAGTGATTGAATTTGGGTAGCCACGGACTTTAGCCGTAGCAAAAAACACGGCAAGCATACCACTGCCAGCGTTTAATCGCCTATTTCTCGATTAGCTATTCATCGACGAGTGCTTGCATGTAATAATTAGAGAATTATATTTAATCAGGACAGGGTCAAATTGATGGATCAAAAAATTGCGCAGAGTTTTATAGATGAAATATGGATGGATTCCATCGTTCCCGAACTGATCGAATATATTAAAATCCCGAATAAATCACCGCACTTTGATGCTGACTGGGCCGAGCACGGTTACATGGAAGATGCAGTTCAACAGGTTTTCAACTGGTCCAGGGCCCAGAATGTCAAGGGTATGAGCCTGGAAATTGTCCGGCTCGAAGGGCGTACTCCACTGATATTCATGGAAATCCCACCTCAAGGCGAAGCCCTTTCTGATGACACAATTCTGATGTATGGCCATCTGGACAAACAACCGGAGATGACTGGCTGGAACGAAGGCCTCGGACCATGGATACCCGTCATCAAGGACGGAAAACTTTATGGTCGTGGCGGTGCTGATGATGGATATGCAGCGTTTAGTTCACTGGCCGCGATTATGGCGGTGCAACGACAGAACCTGCCACATGCGCGCATCGTGGTCATCATTGAAGCCTGCGAAGAATCCGGCAGCTACGATTTACCATTTTATATCGACCACCTCAAAGATCGCATCGGTGAACCCTCACTGGTGATCTGTCTTGATTCCGGTGCCGGCAATTATGAACAATTATGGCTGACCGTTTCGCTGCGCGGCATGGTTGCAGGTACTTTGCGTGCCGATGTTCTGAATGAAGGCGTGCATTCCGGCTATGCATCCGGTGTTGTACCCTCCAGCTTCCGTGTCTTACGGCAACTGATGAGTCGGCTTGAGGACGAGAATACCGGTAAGCTTTTGCCAGAATACTTGTACGCGTCGATTCCCGAGCAACGTTTACAACAGACCCAGGCCATGGCCGACGCTCTCGGTGACAGTATCTGGCAGGCCTATCCATTCGCCGAAGGCGTAGAGCCCATGGCCGAAAACAACGTGGAACGCATCCTTAACCGCACCTGGCGCCCGGCCCTGTCGTATACCGGCATCGGTGGTATACCCGAGTTGGATTCAGCCGGTAATGTCTTGCGCCCGTATACGGCAATGAAACTTTCTATACGCTTACCGGCAACCGTAGATGGCGAGCAGGCAACCCTGGCCCTGAAAGAGACGCTTGAAGCCACACCACCGTCGAATGCAAAAGTCAGCTTCGAGGCCGACCAGGCAGCAAGCGGTTGGAATGCACCGGAAATCGCACCCTGGTTGCATGCGTCATTGGAAAAAGCCTCACAAAACAGTTACGGCCGTCGCGTAATGTACATGGGAGAAGGCGGGACTATTCCGTTCATGGCGATGCTGGGTGATTTTTTCCCAGAAGCACAATTTATGATCACAGGTGTGCTTGGACCAGGGTCGAACGCTCACGGTCCGAATGAGTTTTTACATATTCCATTTGCACGCAAACTCACGACCTGTGTTGCACAAGTAATCGTGGATCATTGTCAGCGCCATTAAAAAACAGGGGTCGGAGTCATATCACACACAGCGAATGCTGTGTGTGATTTGA